>CAZVBQ010000001.1:0-255942 GCA_964625575.1 uncultured Ignavibacteriaceae bacterium
AACCGCCGACACAAGGATTTTCAGTCCTTTGCTCTACCGACTGAGCTACCTGCCCCTAAATCATTATAATTTAGACTTTAAATTTAGTGATTTTCCAAATATCACACAAGCCCTTTCGAAAAAAATCTTTTCAAAAAGTTAATATTTTGATCAAAACGGGGAGTTTTACCTCCCCGTTGGAAAATATCATATTATTTTACGAGCATCATTTTCTTGTTTGCTCTGAAGGATGCCACTCCATCCTGACTGATCGCCTCGATTGAGTAGAAGTAGACACCGGATGCCATCGCGCTCATCATAAGCTCCTGACTGTGAAGTCCGGCAGCCAATGTCCCTTTTTCATGCGTCTGGATCAGGTTACCGGCGGCATCGAACACGCTGAGTTTTACTTTGCTTTCAACCGGCAGGGAAAATGAAATTACGGTTGATGGGTTGAACGGATTCGGGTAGTTCTGATGAAGTTCAAAAGTAGCCGGTGTGGTTACACTTGTATTAACAACATTGGAATATTCAAAACGACCATCAAAATCAACCTGCTTTAACCTATAGTGGTAAACACCGGGAAGAGTGATTGATTTATCAGTAAATGAATACTCTTTTTCTTCGGTAGTGGAGCCATTTCCGTTTACAAAGGCGATTCTGTTCCATTCAAGAGTTCCCGGTTTATCGGAAGCCCTTTCTACTTCAAATCCTTTGTTATTGGTTTCGGATGCAGTGTTCCAGTCAAGCTTAACCGAGTATCCATCGGACTGCGCGGAAAATGATGTGAGTTCAACAGGAACAACACCATTGACATTAAGCGTGGCAGTTCTTTTATGAACCGGGATGCCGCGTGGGCCTGTTCCGGTGATTATTATGGTGTAAACTCCTTCGGGAACATTGCCGGAGGTTTTTATCCACATTCTAAGACTGTCAGGGAAACTTGTGAGTGAATCCTTGCCTGCAAATCTGAATGATATGGAACCCTGTACAGGGGCGGGCGAAACTTCAGCAGTAAATTTAACCTGGGAAGTGTAAGCCTTCACCGACGGTACGGATACGTAAATTGACGTGCTGTCATTACTTACCGCCACGGAAGCGTTTGCCGGAAGTACCCTCATAGCGTAATCAGGGAAATAAGAACCATACGAACCGGTGTTGCCGTTTCTGAAATCGGTGTAAGTCATGTACGCCTGGTTGCCTACCGACTGGATCGCGTCGTAATCACCCTGGTAATTGGCGCCTGTGCCGGAGCTGATCTTGATCTTGAATGTTTTGTTCGATATCCTCTGATTAGGGGCGAATGTTGCACCGCCATCATCGGTGTACGTTGCATAAACATCCATACTGTCGGCAGTAGGAACAAGTCGGGTGTCATAAAACTTTATATAGAGACGGCCCGATGTGATATCGCACCAGATCGCGGGGAAGAAACTGTGATTATTCTGCGGATTTGCATCATCATTAACCACTTTTTCTGGAGACCATGTTGCACCATAATCGGTGGAGTAACGCAAGAAAACATCAGACTTGTTATTGTTGCCAGAGGGGTTGTTGGATGCATATACCAGATAAAGTCTGCCGCGATATGGTCCGTAACTGTTATCAGCCGCGATCATCGGATAAGGTCTTGTACGCATATTCTGTATGGTGGATCTTCCGGATATTTCAGTACCGATAAAGTTCGGAAACTGTTGAGCCGATTTTTGAATGAAAGTGGCCCCGCCATCTGTCGACTGGTAAAAAGTGTAAATACCGGCACTGTTTGTACCTGAGTGAGTGACAACAACCACTGATCCTCCGGGAACATCGGTGGCACCGTTCACATATGGACCCACAGCGGTCATCATACCCGGCAATGACTGTGTGTTAAGCTGGGTTACTCGCGCGAATGACTGACCGCCATCTGTACTTCTGTGAATGTAGCCGGGAGTCATTGTGTTATAAATATAATTTGAGTACGGGCCGGATGTCTGATCGATCGCCATCCAGTTTTTATCGACTCCGTCAACGCCTGTGATCGCGGCTGTCCAAGTCTGTCCTCCGTCGGTTGATCGGACGTTCTTTGAACCCTGAATAGCACTGGAGGTTCCAAACATGTTCTGATAGTGCAACACGCCGTCCTTACCCCAGGCGGTCAGGGGGTCACCCCAGATCGTGGTACCAAACGAGGGGACAACCCTGGTCCAGTTCCACCCATCGGCGGTATAATAACAGCCATTTGTGTTATAAGCGGTGAACATTCTCTTTGGATTGGTAGGGTCCATTGAAAAATGTGGTTCAGCCTGATCGGTTCCCAGGAAGAAATTGTCGAAATCGTTGATAGTTACAGGAGTTGCTTCAATCGGAAGAAAAGGGGGAATATATTTCTCACCATTGAAAGGGAACCGGTCTAAATTTGAGTCCGGAATGGTTTGCGCGAAAGCCGGGAAAAGGAAAAAAGAAAATATTAAAAATGGGACTGCACGTAGAATTTTATCCATAGGGACTCCGTTGTTGGGTAATTGACTGAAGCGAGAATTCAAAATACGAATAAATGATGAAAAGATAAAGTGGAGTGATATATTTTTCGGTATTTCCTAAATTTGGTGATAAACTTTAAAAAAATCTGTATGACACAAATCCTCTTGAAACCGGATCTCCCCGGTGTGAAAAAAATTTCTTCCGGTAAGGTCCGCGAAATATATGACGCGGGCGACTCGCTTGTATTTGTATCAAGTGACCGGCTTTCGGCTTTTGATGTAATTATGGATCAGGGAATTCCGTATAAGGGGACCGTCCTGAACAAGATATCCGGATTCTGGTTCGAGATGATCAAGGATATCCTCCCGACACACTTTATCTCTTATGATACAAGTGAATACCCGCTTGAATTTCAGAAATATCATGAAGTTCTTACCGGCAGATCCATGCTTGTAAAAAAAGGGAAGATAGTTCCTGTTGAATGTATCGTAAGAGGCTATATCAGTGGAACAGGGTGGAGTGACTACAAAGCGACGGGCACCATTTCCGGTATATCTCTTAAACCAGGCTTGAGGGAATCCGACAAACTCTATGAGCCATTGTTCACTCCTTCGACCAAAGCTGAGATCGGAGCGCACGATGAAAACATCTCATTTGAGAAAGCCTGTGACATCGCGGGAAAAGATATTATGGGCAAGATCAGGGATGCGGCGATCGAAATTTATCTCCGTGGCTCAAGCTATGCAGCGAAAAAAGGGATAATAATCGCGGACACCAAAATGGAGTTCGCGCTCGACCTCGAAGGAAATTTGATGATCGCGGATGAATTAATGACACCCGACTCATCCCGGTTTTGGGATGCCGGTTCATATGAACCCGGCAGGGCCCAGAAAAGCTACGACAAGCAGTTTGTAAGGGATTACCTCCTTTCCATAGGTTTTAACAAGCAACCACCACCGCCTGCCTTGCCCGAAGAGATCATAAATAAAACCGCGGCCAAATATCTTGAGGCGTATTCAATACTTACCGGCAGTGAACTTTTCTGAATGATACTTCCCAATCAATTAACTGTTCTGCGGATCATTCTTACCCCCTTTGTGGTCTTCTTTATGCTGGGCAACGGCAGGTACTTCGAGGAGATAACTTTGGTGATTTATGTGGTAGCGGCGCTTACCGACTGGTATGACGGTTGGCTAGCGAAGAAATTCAATTATTTCACCCGTTGGGGGAAAGTGTGGGATCCGATAGCTGACAAGGTGTTAACTGCCGGTACAATGCTCTCACTTGTGCACCTGGGTGTCATCGATCTGATCCCCGTTTTGATAATACTCGCCCGCGATATATTTATGACGGGTTTCCGCTCTTACGCCGAGCACATACACAAGCCGTTTCCCACCAGCAGGTACGCCAAGGTAAAGACTTTTATTGAAATGGTTTACCTGAATTTCGTTCTTATCGCGTTTCTGCTCAAAAATTCCGAAGTGTTGCCGCCGGATGTCAGGGAGTTTTTTGGAATGCTGCTTATCCATGATGTGGTGTTCTGGGGTTTGATCATCGTAACCATAATAACAGTTCATTCTGCTTATATTTATATTAAAGATAATTTTCATTTGTTCAAGGATCTGATGGGGAGAAAAGATGCTTAGCCCTGTTCACAAGTTTTTGGGAAGCGGCATGTTCACGGGGTATCTTAAGGGGCCGACCGGAACCTACGGAAGTTTCGTAGCGCTGCTCATATATTTGATCCCCGGGGTTGAGAATCTTGGGATTTTGATCCCGCTGATCCTGCTGACCTCCTTTTACGGCATCTGGGTCTGTGGTAAATTTGAACATATTTATGGTGATGACCCGAAAGAAGCAACGATCGACGAATTTGCCGGAATGTGGATATCACTGATCCTCGCGCCAAAAGAAGTTGTTTATCTTGTAGCGGCATTTCTGATCTGGAGGGTAATGGATATCGTTAAACCATTTCCCGCGAGGAATTTTGAAAAGTTAAAAGGCGGTCTCGGAGTAATGGCAGATGACATTATGAGCGGAGTTTATACACTGCTCATTATGCAGGCAGGGAAGGCAATATTTTAAGAAAGAAATGATGAACGCGCAGATAATTTCAATTGGTGATGAACTTTTAATAGGGCAGACGATCAATACCAATGCCTCGTTTATTGGGGCGAAGTTTGCAGATATTGGTGTTACTGTTAAAAAGGTGATCACAACTTCGGATGAGATGGAAGCGATAACCGGTGATCTCGGCAAAGCCTTGGAATCATCCGACATAGTGGTAGTTACGGGAGGATTGGGTCCTACGCACGATGACTTAACGAGGGAAGCCATATGCAGGTTCTTTTCTTGCGGGCTCAGGGAAGATCCTGATGTCCTCGAGGATATAAAAGAAAGATTTAACAAATTCGGCAGGGAACTGACGCCAACCAACAGGGATCAGGCAATGGTTCCCGAATGCTGTGAACCGATCAGGAATTTTAACGGCACCGCACCCGGGTTTTGGATCGAGCAGGGAGCTAAAGTCGTAGCTGTAATGCCGGGCGTACCCCGGGAAATGAAGGCGATGATGGAAAATTTTGTTCTTCCGAACATCAGAACAAGATTTGCCACGAACCTGAAACAGATAGTTAGATTAAATATCTTGACCACCGGCATCGCCGAATCAACTCTCTATGACAAGTTAAGCCCCGTGGATGAGGTTCTTAAAGATGTTAAAGTTGCATTCCTTCCGAATCTTGGCGGGGTAAAAGTAAGACTTACGGGAGAGGGCTCAACTTTGGAGGAAGCCCGGGAAAAGACCAATGCAGCGGCGCAGCAATTAAGGCTTCGCGCGGGCAGGTATGTATACGGTGAGGGTGAGGATGAGTTAAGTCAGGTGATCGGAAATCTGCTTCGCGAAAGACAGATGACTTTAGCGGTGGCTGAATCTTGTACCGGCGGGAATATTTCAAACATGATCACCGACTGCTCCGGCAGCAGTGAGTATTTTGAACGGGGGATCATTGCCTACAGTAACGCCGCGAAGGTTGAAATTCTGCAAGTTGATGAAGATCTGATACAGGAAAAAGGTTCTGTATCTGAAGAGGTCGCTTTGCAGATGGCAAAAGGTGTAAGATCAATTTCAGGCACTGATCTCGGGGTTTCCATAACTGGAATTCTCGGTCCGAAAGGCGCCACTTCCACAAAACCTGTTGGACTTGTGTATATTGGTGTTGCCTCTCACGAAAACGCGATTGTTAAGAAATTTAATTTTGGCGGTAACCGGGTTGAAAACAAGATAAGGTCAACCTACGCGGCTCTTGAAATGATCAGGCGATTTGTACTTGGGATTCCCGTTGAATCTTAGACTTTTTTTCGCAATCGATTTCAGCCCCGGGGTAAAGGATCAACTTTACAACAAGGCGGTGGAAGTATCGGGTGGTTCCGGTTTAAGGATCACACCTTCTGAGAATTTGCATGTATCGCTTAAATTCCTGGGAGACACCGGCGAGAAATTAGTACCGGAAATAGTGGAAAACACCGGTTTTCTCTCTTCGGTTGCCGGTGCTGATATCCGTTTTACCAATTTTGGGTTTTTCTTTAGGGACAGGATACCTTCCATTTTCTTTCTTAATAGTGAGGTTCCGGAAGAGTTAGTTGACACTGTCAGACAACTGGAGGAAACACTTCAAAAATTTGGATTCGCGAGAGAAAAAAGAGAGTTTGTACCGCATCTGACTTTGTGCCGGATAAAGCGGTTTCCGGGGAAGGAATTTTTAGATAAAATCAAATCGGCAGAACCTGTTGATCTGCTGGCAAAAATTGAGAATGCTGTCCTGTTCAAGAGCGAACTACGAAATACAGGGGCAGTTTATACAGCACTTAAAAAATATTAGGAGTTAGAAATGAGTGATACCCGCGAGGTAAAAAACAAGATAATCGAGGATACGATCTCGAATATTGAGAAAACATTTGGCAAAGGGGCGATAATGAGGCTTGGCGACGGCATTGTCAACAAGGTTGAATCGATACCCACCGGGGCACTTTCGCTCGACAGGATTCTCGGTATTGGCGGAATTCCCAGAGGAAGAATAACAGAAATTTACGGTCCTGAATCGAGTGGTAAAACCACTATCTGTCTTCATGTAATTGCCGAAGCACAAAAAACAGGTGGAATTGCTGCCTTCATCGACGCGGAACATGCTCTTGATATAAATTATGCCAAACGCCTTGGTGTTGACACATCAAATCTCCTGTTATCGCAGCCCGATTTTGGTGAGCAGGCACTTGAGATTGCGGACACGCTGGTACGATCCAACGCGATAGATGTTATCGTGATAGATTCAGTTGCTGCTTTGGTTCCAAGAGCTGAAATTGAAGGTGAAATGGGTGATTCACACATGGCTGTTCAGGCAAGACTTATGTCACAGGCGCTCAGGAAACTGACCGGTGCCATTTCACGCTCGAAAACCGCGGTTATATTCACCAACCAGCTTAGAAGCAAGATCGGTGTGATGTTCGGAAATCCGGAAACCACAACCGGCGGTAACGCGCTTAAGTTTTATGCTTCGTTGAGAATGGATATTCGACGTGTTGCCCAGATCAAAGAAGGTAACGACGTGGTGGGTAACAGAACAAAGATCAAGATAGTTAAAAGCAAAGTTGCCGCGCCGTTCAGGGAAGTGGAATTTGATATCCTATACAATGAGGGGATCAGCAAATCGGGCGATCTTATCGATCTTGGGGTTGATACCGGAATCATTAAAAAAGGCGGTAGCTGGTTCACTTATGGTGAAGACCGGTTCCAGGGAAGGGAACAGTTCAGACAAAAACTGCTCGAACTGCCTGATCTCTACAACAGGCTTGTGCACGATGTGAAAGTAAAAATTGGATTGATTGAAGAGACGGTAACAGCCGAATAATTTTAGGGCATCTGAAAGATGCCCTTTTTTATCTATATGAACAAGATACTGAATATTCGTCTAAAGAATGAGAACCACGCGATAATTGACTTCGAATCGGGAGCACCCTTAACCGTACCCAAAATGCTGGTTTATGAAATGGGATTGAGGAAAGGGGATGAGCTAAATGAGCAAACCATTGCTTCGCTTCAGAGGGAAAACGAACTATTCAGTTGCGAGCATAAAGCGCTTGATTATCTCTCCAGAAGGCTACATTCAGCAACTGAACTAAAGCGAAAACTGCTTCAAAAAGGATTTCCGAAGGATGTTATTGAAGAAGTAATAATTAAAATGAAATCGCTTAACTACCTTAACGACAAGAAGTTCGCCGAATTGCTTGTAAGTGAATCGTTAAATCTGAGGCATGAGGGCGCTCAAAAGATCCGGGGAAGATTGATCGAGAAGGGGATATCAAAGGAAATCATTCAACAGGTTTTAGCCGGTGATGAACTCGTCTCTTTGGAAGATCAGAATATTAAAATAGTGGCGGATAAGAAACTTTTTTCACTCGAAAAGCGATTTAAAGACAAGAGGGATATTCACAAAAAACTTACTGCGTTTTTAGTTTTGAGAGGTTTTTCTTTCCAATTGATAAAGAATTACCTGCGAAACATTGAGCAGGAAACGGATATTGACGGAGATTTTACAGATTGAAAACATTCGATCCCAGGAATATGAGTGTTCCTGAGGTACAAAGGCTGCTTCAAGGCGGAGTTGCCCCCAGACCCATTGCACTTGCTTCCACACTCGCTGCGGAGGGAACCGCGAACCTTTCACCTTTTTCATTTTTCAATATTTTTGGAGCGAATCCACCTGTTTTAGGCTTTTCACCGGCAAGAAGGGGACGAGACGGTACACTAAAGGACACCTACAATAATCTCATGGCGACCGGTGAATGCGTGATCAACGCGGTCACCTACGACATGGTGGAGCAGATAAGTCTGGCATCGGTGGAATTTTCACCGGAAACTGATGAGTTTGTCCGTTCAGGCTTGACCAAGGCCGGATCGAAACTTGTTAAACCATACGGAGTTAAAGAATCACCCTTCCGGCTCGAGTGCAAACTTCTAAAAATGGAAAGCATTGGTGAAGGAGGTGCTTCGGCCAATATCGCGATTTGTGAAGTGGTAATGATACACGCTGATGAAGATATTTTTACTGGAGGTTTTATAGATCCCCAGAAAATTGACCTTGTCGCGCGGATGGGCGCTGACTTTTATTGCAGGGCATCCGGTGATGCAGTTTTTGAAGTGGCAAAACCTTCAGGGAAGAACTGCCTTGGATACGACCGGCTTCCGGGATTCATGCTCGGTTCAACTGTCTATTCAGGAAATGATCTGGGCGCGTTCGCGAACTCAACCAATATTCCGGCAGTTGAAGAACTTACGGCATTTGTAAATGAGATGCTTAATGGCGAACCGGCTTCAACAGATCACACTATTGAGTATTTTAACCGCTCACTCCGGATAAAAGATTTGACCGGTGTTTTCAAAGCCCTTTATCTTTCCTCTGAAATTAAGATGATCGATGCTAACAAGCGTAAGACCATGTTTGAAAGGGGAGCTGTTCTGGCGCTGGCTCAGAAAAACCTTCAGGCTGCATGGGCACTCGCTCTTGAAGCTGGTAAAATTTAAATCCGGAGAAACTATTTGACAGAGAAAATACTTTGGAGTCCTTCCCCCGGGCAGATTGCTAATGCCAATATCACTCAATTCATAAAGTATGTAAACAGCAGACAGAGTCTCCAAATCTCTTCCTGGGAAGAGCTTTACCGTTATTCAGTCAGTGAAATTGAGAGCTTCTGGGAAGACCTCTTTCATTTTTCCGCTTTCGACCACTCCGGTGAACTTTTAAAGATACTTTCTGAAAGAAAGATGCCCGGTGCAAGATGGTTTGAAGGTATCAAGATCAGTTACGCCAAAAACGTTTTCCAGCGTCTGCCGGCGGGGTACTGCATTACATCCCGCAGAGAGGGATTTCCGGTCGCACGTATCAAATCTGATGACCTTCGTTCGGTTTCACTAAAACTCGCTTCAGCCTTTCTCGAACTTGGAGTAAAAGATGGAGACAGAATTGCCGCTTTTTCCGCGAACCTCCCCGAAACAATCGCGGGATTCCTTGCTACCTCCTCTGTAGGCGCGATTTGGTCGTCATGCTCACCTGACTTTGGTACCTCCGCGGTGATTGACCGTTTCGGACAGATAGAACCCGTGGTTTTGATCGCTTCAGAGTCTTACCAATACGGTGGCAAGACTTTTGATCTCCTTTCGAAAATCAAGGAGATAGTCGTGGGCATTCCTTCTATTCGGAGGGTGATCCTGATCCCGGCGTTTTCTGATCTTTCGGGTGATGAAATCCGCGTGAGCGCCACACTTCCGGATAACTTCATTTACCTTGGCGACCTGATAGCTGATCAACCGGAACTCGAAGAGCCGGTGGATGTTGATTTTTCACATCCTCTCTATATTCTTTATTCCTCAGGAACCACCGGAAAACCCAAGTGCATTGTGCATGGAACCGGAGGGGTTATGCTCCAGCATTTCAAAGAACTTTATCTTCACACCGGTCTAAAACCCGGCGAAAAACTGCTGTATTACACAACCACGGGCTGGATGATGTGGAACTGGCTCATCAGCGGTTTGCTAACCGGGAGTGCAGTGGTGCTTTTCGACGGTTCGGTAATATATCCTGATGATGATGTTTTGTGGAATTTCGTTTCTAATGAAGAGGTTAATGTCTTCGGAACAAGTCCCAAATTTTTAAGTCTCTCAGAAAAAAACGGGTTAAAACCGGGAAAATCGAACGATTTAAGCAAGTTAAGAACGATCCTTTCAACCGGTTCACCGCTTGTGGAGCACAACTATGAATATGTCTACACGCATGTGAAGCAGGATGTACAATTGTCATCAATCTCCGGTGGAACTGATATTGTCTCATGTTTTATGCTTGGTAATCCACTGCTGCCGGTAGTGGAAGGTGAGATCCAATGCAGGGGTCTTGGGATGAAAGTTGAAGTTTTTGACGCAGATGGTAATGCAGTTGAAGACGCGAAAGGTGAACTCGTTTGTACGGCACCATTTCCCTCGATGCCGGTTTTCTTTTGGGATGATCCTGATGGCGCAAAGTATCACAAAGCATATTTTGACCATTTCCCCGGCGTGTGGAGACATGGTGATTTTATACGAATTACTGAAAATGGTGGGATTATAGTGTATGGAAGAAGTGATGCCACTCTTAACCCCGGCGGTGTAAGAATCGGAACCGCGGAAATTTACAGGATAGTTGAGGAACTGCCCGAAATAGCGGACTCACTTGTCAGTGGCGTTAATGTCGGAGATGATGTTGAGATTTTTCTCTTCATTGTCACTGCTTCCGGGGAGGAACTAACACCGGATTTGACCATAAAAATCAAAAAGTTGATCAGGGAGAAGGCATCACCGAGGCACGTGCCGCACAGAATAATGGTTGTGCCCGATATTCCCCGCACCATAAGCGGAAAGAAAGTTGAGATAGCAGTTTCCAGAATATTCGAAGGAGAGGTGCCCGACAACAGGGAGGCGATCGCGAATCCCGATATACTTGATCATTTCATAGACCTTGCCAACAAGACGGGATTCCGCAAGTGACCGGCAAGCCGTACCTTTTTATTGACTCCCTAAAAATGAGTATATTTAAAATTCACTTTACATCAAATTCGAGGAACATCTAAATGTCGAAATACGATCTCGCCATTCTTGGTGGTGGGCCCGGCGGATATGTTGCGGCTATACGGGCTGCTCAGCTGGGGTTTAAGACCGTAGTGATTGATAAAGACAATCTTGGCGGAATTTGCCTGAACTGGGGATGCATCCCTACAAAATCCCTCCTTAAAAATGCAGAAATCTACGATAATCTTTCAAATCACAGTGCTGATTTCGGCATTTCATTCAAAGAAGTGAGCATCGATTTTTCCAAGGTCATCAAGAGAAGTCGCGATATTTCTGAGCGCATCTCTAAAAACGTGGAAATGCTCGTCAAAAAGAACAAGATCGACCGGATTCGTGGATTCGGGAAGCTGTCAGGCAGAAACACGATTGATATTTTCGGAGAAAATGGTGAGAAAACCGACACTGTTGAGGCAGATAAAATAATTATCGCCACAGGTGCAAGACCTCGCATGGTGCCTTCGATCCCAGTCGACAGGAAAGATATTATCACAAGTTCTGAAGCGATGACGCTTCCTGAAATGCCCTCAAGCCTGATAGTTGTTGGTGCAGGCGCGATAGGAATTGAGTTCGCTTATTTTTATTCTGTTCTCGGAACAAAAGTTACAATAATAGAGATGCTCGACCGTATCCTTCCCGTTGAAGACAGGGAAGTCTCTGACGCTCTCGCGAAGACCTTTAAGAAACGTGGGATTGAAATTTATACAGGTGCCACAGTCGAGTCGGCAACCCCCGGAAAGAACGGGGTAAAAGTAGTTATAACAAAAGACGGTAAGAGCATTGAATTAAAGGCTGAGAAAGTTCTTTCAGCAATAGGTGTTACCGGAAACATTGAAGGAATTGGTCTTGAACAACTCGGAGTAGAGACTTTTAAGGGACACATCAAAGTTGACAAGAGCAACTATTCCACCAATATCCCGGGGGTTTATGCCATTGGTGATGTTATCGGACCACCATGGCTCGCGCATGTAGCGAGTGCCGAGGGTATTCACTGTGTCGAGACAATTAAAGGTATTCACACGGTACCTGTTGATTACGGTAATATTCCCGGGTGTACTTACTGCCAGCCACAGGTGGCGAGCATTGGATTGACCGAAGAAAAAGCCCGTGAAATGGGTTATTCACTCATGATCGGCAAATTCCCGTTCATGGCCTCCGGCAAGGCATTTGCGATCGGCGAGAGAGATGGATTTGTGAAATTGATCTTTGATGAGAAGTATGGTGAACTTCTTGGTGCTCACATTATCGGCTCAGAAGCCACTGAGATGATCGCGGAACTTGGAATAGCGAGATCGCTGGATGCGACTTATGAAACCATCATAAAGACGGTTCACGCTCACCCGACACTTTCAGAATCAGTAATGGAAGCGGCGGCGATGGCAAACGGTGAGGCGATCCATATCTAAAATTCTGTTTACGGCAGATCCCGGACTTCTGCCTTACGGCGAGGCATGGGATCTGCAGCATCGTCTTCACTCACTTCGGCGCGAAGGAAAAATAGAGGATACACTTCTTCTTCTGGAGCATCCTCATACCTACACTTTGGGCAAAACGGCAAACCGTGCAAATTTGACCGGTTCTGACCGGTACCTTGAAGAAAACGGGATAAAAGTTTTCGAGATCGACAGGGGAGGCGACATAACATACCACGGGCCCGGACAATTAGTGGGATATCCGATTATTGATCTGCAGAAATGGAAGCCCGACTCCCATCTCTACCTCAGAACTCTTGAAGAAATGATGATCGATGTTTTGGCTGACTATGGAATTGCTGCCGGAAGAAAAGACGGCTTTACCGGAGTCTGGGTATATGAAGAAAAAATTGCTGCCATCGGAATCAAGATAAGCAGATGGGTGACAATGCATGGCTTTGCTTTCAACATCAACACCGATCTGAATCTGTTCAGCGGGATCATTCCGTGCGGAATAAAAGACAAGGATGTGACATCCCTCTCGAAAATACTCGGCAGGGAGATCGACATGAACGAAATAAAACGCAAGATAATAAACCGTTTTGCTTTTCATTTCGGGCATGATGATATCCTGGAGAAATCACTTCACCAACTAACCAATTTTGAAAATTAACAAGGACCGAAATGGCGAAATCAGTGATCGTTGAAGAAAAACCACCTAAGAAAAATGCCAGATCAGGCAGTGGCAACACTTTGACAAACCTTGACAAACAGACCCTTGCAATGGTGTACAGGTATATGTACCTCGCCCGCCAGATAGACAACAAGGCTATGAACCTGCTTCGACAAGGTAAGACCTTCTTTCATATTGCGGGCGCGGGGCATGAAGCAATTCAGTCGGCTCTTGGACTGCTTCTCGATTCCACAAAAGATTGGATTTTCCCATATTACAGAGATCTTACCCTCACATTAATGTCGGGTATGTCAACCAAGGATTTCTTTCTCGCCTGTTTTGGGAAGGCTGATGATCCCGCGTGTGGTGGCAGGCAAATGCCTTGTCACTTTGGCGTAAAAAGACCGAACCTGGTTCCTACCCAATCGAGTCCGACGGGCACCCAGTTCCTTCAGGCGGTCGGTACCGCTCTCGCGTCTGAGAGACAGGGAATAAACAACATTTCCTACGTAAGTTCCGGGGAAGGAACCACAAGTCAGGGAGAGTTTCATGAAGCGGTGAACTGGGCCTCAAGGGAGAAACTTCCCGTTCTTTTCTGCATTCAGAATAATAAATATGCAATTTCTGTCCATGTCTCCAGCCAAAGTGGGGGCGCGGGTAACAGCATCTCCGAAATGATGGCTGGTTATGCAAACCTCAAAAGATTCAAGGTTGATGGCACAAACTTTTTTGAGTCGTACAATGTTGTCAAAGCCGCCGTGGAGCATATAAAATCGGGGAACGGCCCTGCACTAATTGAAGCAGATACCGTAAGACTTCACTCACATTCCTCATCTGACGACCATAAAAAATACCGTTCAGAAGATGAGTTGAAGGAAGATCAGCGTAATGATCCCATATTCAGATTTGGTCACGATGTGTTGGTTGCCGGAATCTTCAACGAAGCGGAGCTCGAACAGATCAGGAATGAAGTTGACGCCTCTATTAATAAAGCCGTTGACGAGGCTAACGCTGAAAAGGCACCCGATCCCGCGACAGCGACAAAATTTGTTTTTGACGAAAGCGGACTTCGTGAATCACTGCCATACGAGGCGAGCGCTCCGAACGGGCAGAACATCGTAATGGTTGATGCAATCAATCACGCTATCAGTGAAGAAATGTCTGTAAATGACAAAATATATGTATTCGGAGAGGATATAGCCGATAAAAAAGGCGGCGTGTTCACCGCGACAAGAGGGCTCTCAACCAAATACGGGAATAGAAGAGTTTTTAACAGCCCGCTTGCCGAAGCAAGTATAGCGGGGGTTGCCACAGGAATGGCTCTCGCCGGAATGAAACCGGTGGTTGAGATACAATTCGGTGATTATATCTGGCCCGCGTTCATGCAGTTGAAGAATGAGACCGCGACGTACAGATACCGTTCAAATAATGAGTGGCCCGCGCCCGTGGTAACCAGGGTTGCCGTTGGCGGATACATTCATGGCGGTGTTTATCACAGTCAGAATATTGAGTCGATCTTTGCTCACGTGCCGGGTCTGTTCATCGCATATCCCTCGAACGCGGCGGACGCGAAAGGACTTCTTAAAACCGCGATGCGTATCGACGATCCGGTTATCTTTTGTGAGCACAAAGGGCTTTACAGACAGTCATTCGCGATGGCTCCCGAACCGGACGAAAATTATCTTGTACCTTTCGGCAAGGCCCGGATCGTAAGAAAAGGGAACGACCTTACGGTGGTGACTTGGGGTGCTTTGGTTTGGGAGGCGGTTTTTGCAGCCAAGAGGCTCGAAGAGGAAGGTATCATTGTTGAAGTAATAGATATCAGAACCATTGTACCTCTTGACTCACAAACGATATTTGATTCAGTCAGGAATACCGGAAAAGCCATAGTCATCCACGAGGATACTCTTACCGCGGGATTCGGAGCCGAGATTGCCGCGAGGATTTCATCCGACTGTTTCGAGCATCTGGACGGTCCCGTCAGACGTTACGCGGCGAAGGACTCGCATATTCCTTACAGCCCCGTACTTGAAGATGCAGTTCTTCCTTCAAGGGAAGGTGTCTATCAGGCGATAAAAGAATTGGCAAAATACTAATACGAGGATTTTTCATGAACATCGACATTGTTATGCCCAAAATGGGCGAAAGCGTTACTGAGGGAACCATTATTAAATGGCATAAAAAACCGGGTGATACCGTAAAAAAAGATGAGATCATCTTTGAGATTAGTACCGATAAGGTGGATACTGAAATTCCATCGCCCGAAGCCGGAATTTTAAGCGAAGTTTTAGTAAACGAACAGGAGACCGTTGCCGTTGGTGTGGTGGTTGCCAGACTCGCAGCCGAGGGAGCGGAAGTGGTGCCCGTTCCAACCAAACTCACAGTACCTGAAACCGTTGAGCCGGCTCTGGTTGTTGAAACCTCACAAACCGCCGAAAACAACAACTCCGGTTCATTCGTTGACATTCCGATGCCCAAGATGGGAGAATCCGTTATGGAAGGAACCATAATAAAGTGGCACAAAAAGGTTGGTGAACCCGTAAAGCTGGATGAAACATTTTTTGAGATCAGCACCGACAAGGTTGATACTGAAGTTACATCTCCTGCCGACGGCGTCGTCGCGGAAATTCTCGTGAAAGAACAGGAAACAGTTTCTGTGGGAACCATCGTCGCAAGGTTGGCCGGTTCAGGTTCAGCGATCACTGCTCCTGCGGCAACACCTGTTGAAACAGTCTCACCTAAAGCAGAAGAACCGGTTGCGATGCACGACATGGTTGCCAGAAATGCTGCTCCTGCTCCGGTTGAAGAAGGAACTTCTGACAAGTTTTTCTCACCTTTAGTAATGAACATTGCCAGAAAAGAGGGAGTTTCTGTAAAAGAGCTTGAATCGATGCGGGGAACCGGTGTGGGTGGAAGAGTGACCAAGAACGATGTGCTTGAGTTCATCTCGAACCGCTCGAAGCCCGCCGCGGTGCAATCCGCGCCAAGAGTGGCGCAATCCGCTCCTGCCCCGGTTGCGGCACAGCCGAAGCCACAATTCACTTTCAGCACCGGCGATGTGGAAGTAACACCAATGGATAACATCCGCCGGAAGATCATGGCGCACATGGTGAACAGCAGAGACACTTCCGTTCATGTTACAGGTCTTGCTGAAGTTGACATGAGCAGGATCCATAGATATATCCAGGCGAACAAAGAGTCGATTGAGAAGAGCGAAGGTGTAAAACTTACATACATGGCATTTATCTCCCATGCGGTAATACGCGCTTTAAGGGAATATCCTCTCGTTAACTCTATGATCGAGGGTGACAACATCGTTACCAAGAAATTTGTGAATCTCGGTATCGCGGTTGCCGTGCAGCCCAATGGTTTGATAGTTCCGAACATTAAAAATGCTCAAGAAAAGAACATCGTCGGACTCGCGAAATCGATCAATGATGTTGCTCTCAGAGCGAGAAATAAAAAATTGACACCCGATGATATCACAAACGGCACTTTTTCAATCACCAATTACGGAGTGTTCGGAACCTTGTTCGGTACTCCGATAATCAATCAGCCTGAAGTGGCGATACTTGGTGTTGGCGCGGTGGTAAAAAGACCCGTTGTTGTTGAAGTTGACGGCATCGATACAATAGCCATCAAGCCGATGATGTATCTGACACTTTCGCATGATCACAGACTTGTTGATGGTATGCTCGGCGGGTTGTTCCTGAAATCAGTCAGGGAGAACCTCGAAAATTTTGACGAAAAACTAATCTATTAACAGAGACGACCGAATTGGAACGAAAAACGATAAATAAACACCAGCGAGATTTCGCCTCGAAAGTGGCGGATGCCAGATCGCTGGCAGGGAAAAGACCCGAGTGGCTAAAGGTGAAACTTCCCACAGGGAAGAATTACGTTGATGTAAAGAACCTGATGCGGAACAATAAACTTAACACGGTTTGTGAAGAAGCGAAATGCCCTAATCTCGCTGAGTGCTGGAACCACAGGACAGCCACATTCATGATACTTGGTGACACCTGCACCAGAAGCTGTGGGTTCTGCAACATAAAAGTTGGTTTACCAACTGAACTTGATCTTGACGAACCCAGAAGAGTTGCAGACGCGGTCGCGAACCTTCAATTGCGACATGTGGTAATAACCTCTGTTAACCGGGATGAACTTATTGATGGTGGTTCCGGAATTTTCGCTGAGACAGTAAGGCTTATCAGGGAAACCACCCCCGGCTGCACTATAGAGATCCTTATCCCGGATTTTAAAGGTTATGAACCTGCGTTTGAAACCATAATGAAGAATCCGCCGGATATCCTCAATCACAACCTTGAAACAGTGCCAAGTTTGTACCACGCCGTCAGACCGCAGGCAAAATACCAAAGAAGTCTTGATGTCATTAAATGGTTTCATGACAGGGGATTAAAGACCAAGAGCGGAATAATGGTGGGAATTGGTGAGACCACCGAGGAAGTGATCGAATTAATGCGTGATCTTGTTGGTCACAACTGCGATATTCTGACAATTGGACAGTACCTTCAACCGACAGTAAAGCACCTGCCGGTGCATAGGTATGTAACCCCTGAAGAGTTCAACTACTACAAGGAAGAAGGACTGAAAATGGGCTTCAGGATCGTTGAATCAGCCCCGTTGGTTCGCAGTTCATATCATGCCGACAAGCAGGCGCGAATGGTCACAGTTGATAATTAACGATTTGTTCACACTGAATGTTTTTTTAGAAGATACAATTCGTTTTATTTAAAGTCTCATTTTTTTATTTTTCAGATGAACACCAAAAAACTCTTTCTACTTGTTTTCGCCCTACAATTCACACTGCTTGCTCAGCAGGAAATACCGTCTCTAAACGCCTTCCGAAAAGATGACAACTCCAAATATACCTCAATAGGCAACATTGGAATAACCATCACCAATTTTGGTACTTATGGTCACGGGTTTGCACTTTGGCCTCAGCAACCTTCTTGCGAGTATCCAAAGGGAAGTGGTATCGAGCATATTTTTGACGGCGGGCTTTATGTCGGCGGATTCATCAGCAACGATTCACTTGGCACAGGTAAATCCGGGCCTTTCGTGACCACGGGAGCTGTTGATGCCGCGTCGGTTTCTGCCAGAGGTGGCGGTTTTGAGTTCACCAACAGCAAGGATTCCAGGGTTGTTGAGCGCTCCTCTCTTCTGACTTCAAGATACTATAAACCTGAAGCGGTTTCGCATCAAGATTTCGTGATGGATTTTACGGACACAAATATGGTTTGGGAAAACGGCGAGCCTATTCAAGAGCACAATCCTTTGGGGTTGGGTGTACACCTTGAGACATATGCCTGGAACTTTCCCTTCGCTGACTTCTTTGTAATTTTCAATTATACAATTAAAAACGTTTCCAACAAATACCTTGACAGTGTCTATGTTGGAATGTGGACCGACGCGGTTGTAAGAAACACCAAAGTGACTTCACCCGGAGGGTCGGCATTCTTCAACAAGGGTGGAAACGGGTATATGGATTCGATCAAAGTAGCCTACGAGTTTGACTCAAACGGTGATCCGGGATTTACCGACAGTTACATCGGTGTGCAGTTCCTCGGTGCAGATACCCCTTACGATAGCGTGAATTATGTGAACTGGCAGTTCAGAAATACATCTGATCCGTTGTTCTTTGCACCGCAAACCGATCAGGAAAGATATAACAAAATGCTCGGCTACTTCGGAGCCAGCGCGCGTTATAAATATGGTGTAAATCCTGCCACATTAAAAACTCCAACCAACAGATCACTGCTTCTCTCCGCGGGAGGTTTCAAAAAGATTGCCCCTGGTGATTCGATAAATGTGGTTTTTGCCATCGTCGCGGCAAAGAAATATGGTGATGATCCCGCCGCGCTTGATCTTGACATTCAAAGGAAGAATTTGATCGCTAACGCTGATTGGGCGATGCGCGCGTATAGTGGCGAAGATAAAAACCGGAACGGTGTTCTCGATCCCGGTGAGGATCTTAATGGTAACGGGATATTAGACAGATACATCCTGCCGGCTCCACCTTCATCACCGCGTGTTGTGGCAATTCCTCAAAACGGTAAAGTGACAATTTACTGGGACAAATCAGCCGAAAACAGCATTGACCCCATCTCAGGCGTGAAAGATTTTGAAGGATACAGAATCTACAGATCGAATGCCGGATTCGATTTCCAGAACAACGCCACAGACGCGCAAGCTCTTGTAAAAATGGCAGAGTTCGACAGCACGGGCAACTCACTTTTTTTCAATACCGGATTCAACTATGTTTCACTTCCACAGCCGGTAACTTTTGAAGGTGACCCCACAGAATACTGGTACAAATTTGAGGTTGAAAACCTCCTTAACGGATGGCAGTATCTCTTCAACGTGTCCGCGTTCGACAAAGGCGATCCGATCAACAAAATTGAAAGTCTTGAATCGAGTTATCTATTCAATGTGCACAGAGTGATTCCGGGTACACTTCCTGTTTCCCGCGAGGATGTTGAGATTGGTGTTTATCCGAATCCATACTATGCCAATGCTTACTGGGATGGTTCATTCGAGCGCTTGAGAAAAATTTACTTCTATAACCTTCCCGCGCGTTCAGAAATAGTGATCTACACACTTGCAGGTGATGTTATCAAGAAACTCGAGCATGATGGTGGCAGCAATGGCAGTGAACTTCGCTGGTTTCAGAACTTTTCTCCGGGAGGAACACAGAAAATGTCAGGCGGGGAACACGCATGGGATCTGATCTCCGATGGTGATCAGGCTATAGCTTCAGGTTTGTATCTTTTTACCGTTAAGGATCTTGATACAGGTACAATTAAAAAAGGCAAGTTTTTAGTTATCAAATAAATAAGGAACAAAAATGAAAAGATATCTCATTCTTTTCTCATTTTTGCTGATGGGTGTCGGATTCTCTCAGAATTACCCTCTTCTGACAATCCAGCAATTAACAGCAACACCCGATTCGCTTCTTTCACCAGGGACAGAGTATTCTGACTACCTCGGTGATACAGTCAGACTTCAGGGCCTCGTTCTCGTTCGCCCCGTAGTTGATCCCACAACTGACAGAAGAAGGATCATCGCAGCCGGTGGCCGTTGGTATGCCTATGTACAGGATCCAGCAGGCCAGCAATTTGGCGGAATCACTGTTATTCAGAATGATACAACCGGAGTAAATCAAAATACGGG
Source organism: uncultured Ignavibacteriaceae bacterium (assembly GCA_964625575.1). Classification (GTDB taxonomy): domain Bacteria; phylum Bacteroidota; class Ignavibacteria; order Ignavibacteriales; family Ignavibacteriaceae; genus UTCHB3. The sequence goes on from CAZVBQ010000001.1 coordinate 20,372, forward strand.
ATTTGATCTTGTTGATACCGCGCAGGTTTGGGAGTTCACCGCTGTAATTTCCGTCTTCTCAGGTAATACCATTCAGGCAAATCTGCTTGTAAATCCACCAACACCTGTTCAGTTCGTGTCACAGGCAGCCAAAAGACCTGATCCAATCGAACTTCCAATGTCGGTGTTCATGGAAAACGGTGTATTAAAACCTGATGGTGAAAAATACGAAGGTATGTATGTTGTTATCAGAAACGTACTTACCAGCGACAGAAACAGCACCTCGGGTGTTTTCAGATTTAATGATGGTAATGGCAACTACATGACAATGTATGATCAGTCGGGCTACTTTACAAAAAGAACCCACAGACTTACAGGTCTTACTGATTACGATGCTCCCGCGGATGGAACATTTCTTGAGTATATTAGAGGCGTTGTTCACACAAGAGCTGATGGTTACTATATAGTTCCTCTCTATCCCGGTGACATGAAAGTTGGTGCCACACCACCGACCATCTCAAGCATTACCAGAAACAATGCATATGTTGCATCGAATGTTCCTCTTGAAGTTTCTTCAAGGATGATCGATCTTGATGGGTATATCACCTCAGCCAAGATCTTCTACAGAGTCAACATGGGTGGATACAACGAATTGGCTCTTACCAGAACCCCTGCTGATACAAACACTTTTGTTGCCACCATTCCGGGGGTTGCTCAGGATTCAGCCGTGGTTGACTATTTCTTCTGGGCTCAGGATAACGAGAACAGAGTAACCATGAACCCTGCTGACACCTCACGTAACAGATGGTTTTATCCTGTTCTTAACAGGCCGCTTACCATTCAGGATGTTCAGTACAGCCCGTATGGATCAGGTTTCAGCGCGTTAAACAACTACAGGGTTACTTTGACCGGTGTTGTTACCGCCGACACTTCTGATATACCGGGCTTTGGTACTACCGCTTTAAGAGTGTATATGCAGAACGGTGCAACTCCTTGGTCAGGTATATGGATCAAGGGATTTGACGCTCTGAACCTCAAGCGAGGTGATAATGTAACTGTTAGTGGCAAGGTTTACGAAGATTTCAACGTAACCTGCCTTGATTCAGTTACAGCCATTGTTGTGAATTCAACCAACAATCCGCTTCCGGCAGCAATTCCTGTAACAACCGGTACCATTGGCGCGAAAGCAGGCGGTGTTGTTGACGCTGAAAAGTACGAAAGCGTTCTGATCAAGTATACAAACCCTGTTATCACCAGAACAAATGCTGACTTGACAGGAAACTTTGGTGAAATGCTTGTTGATGATAACTCTGGCGCGACACGTGTCGAACTTCAGGATGGAAATCATCAGTATCACAACAACTGGGAACCTAACCTTACAGGTATCCAGGTAGATTCACTCGCGAGATTCTCATCACTTACCGGTGTCCTTTACTTCTCGTTCTCAAACTACAAACTCACCCCTCGCAAGGATGACGATTTTGTCGGATACACCACCGGTGTTGAAAACGAAGTGGTTCCTGCAGAGTTTGCCATGAAACAGAACTATCCGAACCCATTCAATCCATCAACTGCCATCGAGTTCAGCCTACCGAAAGGTGAGAATGTTAAACTTGAGATATTTGATGTACTTGGAAGGAAAGTTCAGACACTCATCAGTGAGTACAAAGAGGCAGGTAACTATAAAGTTTATTTTAACGCATCGGCTCTTCCTTCCGGTGTTTACCTGTACAAGATCGACGCGGGTGTTAATTCATCCGTGAAGAAAATGATTTTGATGAAGTAATTTCCTTAACTTAAAGGAGGCTCTGTTGAAGAGCCTCCTTTGGATTTTTTATGCAGCTCCACAAAAAGATTTTATTATTTTTATTTTCATTACCCCTTGTCTTCGGTCTTTATTCCTGTACGGATAATCTTACCGGAGCAAAGGTTACAAACCTTCCTCCGGATACACACTTGTTTCTGTATCCTGACTCTAACATTGCCCAGCAGCCCAGCAGAATTTCTGTTCACTGGTGGGGTGATGATCCTGATGGCCTTGTGACAGGCTATTATTTTACTTGGGACAAAAGAAACTGGTCATTTACAACCAAAAATGACAGTTTGTTTGCCCTTCAGATAGGTGCTGCTGATACTACATATGATTTCCTTGTGAGTGCAGTTGACAACTCCGGTAATGGTGTGTACGACAACAGTATTGTGCAAAACGGAATCAATTACGGTGCCGAACCTTTCATTGATGCAAATAAAAATGGCGTTTATGACCCGGGCGAAAAGTTTTATGATATCGGATTGATCGACCCCACACCGGCCGATCTTAAATTCCCGATAAAAAACACTCCTCCGAAGATCGAGTGGGATACCCTTACGGTGGTTCCGTCTTCTTCATTACCGGTGATGACCTTCAAATGGAAGGCTTCAGATCTGGATGGTGATGAGTCAATCCAGAAGATCAACATAGTGCTGAACGACACCACCAATACAGCAAACATAGTTGAACTTAGAGGTTCAACGAGGTTGGTGACACTGCGTGTCCGTGATTTCCAATCAGCCAATCCCGAGACAGAAATATTGATAGATGGAGCTGAATTCAATATTTTCCCTGTTAAATTAAAGGGGATGGTTCTAAATGGTTTTAACAAGGTATTTGTCCAGGCTGTAGATATTTCAGGGGCGAAAACTCCATTCATTGAAATGCCGGGAACAAATAAAACATGGTTTGTCAGAAAGCCGATTGGCAAGATGTTGTTGATTGATGATTATACAACATCAGATGACGCCACGGCATTTTATAACAACCAACTCTCCACTATTCGTGGCGGAACCCTGGCCGGCAAGTTTGACACTCTCAACATTGCCGGAAAACAGATTCCGTTTTTCAGTTACAATTTCTACCTTACTATTAAGTTGTTTAACTATGTAGTTTGGTACGCTGATAATAATCCCTCGTTGCAGGCAGCTCAGAACGTGGTTGACAAATATCTTGCCAATGGAGGAAAGATATTAATGTCGATGCAGTTTCCAAGGAACCCTGCTCCGGATATTTTAGCGCTTAAAGAGTTTCTACCTGTTGACTCAATATCCAATCTTGTTTCAGTTTTGCCAGCAGGTGTTGAGTTTACTGTTGATTCAGGCAATCCTGCTAACAACGGATATCCCATTCTAAAAACCTCGACGACGGTTCTGGGTAATTTTGGTTTATTCCCAAACACAACTCTTGCAAGAAGAATTTATCGTGCTTCGGGCAACCAGATACAGGGATACGTGGGTTTCATCAATGGCAATAAGAATTTATTTTTCATCGGGTTGCCTCTGAACAAGCTTAATGGCAACTCAAATGTCAGCCAACTCTTTGAGAAAGTGCTTTTCGATGAGTTTGGAATTTCGATATGAAGCATGGTGCACGAATGAAACAATTGATATCACTTTTTCTTCTGTTATCTGTATTTACTGTTTACGCGCAGAACGGCAGCATTGGTGGAAAGATCGTTGATAAAAAGAACGACACTCCTCTTCCGGGTGTTAACGTGATCTTAAAAGGTACCTATTACGGTGCTGCCACGGATGTTGACGGGAATTTTCTGATCAAAAATGTGGCACCTGGTTCGTATACTGTTGAAATCTCTTTCATCGGTTACAAAACCGTGCAGTTAACCGGAACGAAGGTTACAGCCAACGCAAAAACCCCGCTTGACGTTAAACTTGAAGAGACCTCACTTACACTTACACAGGATGTGGTGATCATAGGTGACAAACCTTTGGTTGATGTTGAGGAAACTCAAAGCAAGAAAACCGTTTCAAGCGAAGATATTGAATTGGCGGTTGTTGAGAACGTTACCGACGTTATTGCTCAACAGGCGGGTGTTGTCTCGAATGATAACGCCATCCACATCAGAGGAGGCAGATCTTATGAAAACGCGTTCCTTCTCGATGGTGTTTCTGTACAGGATCCGCTTGCGGGAACCGGTTTTGGTCTTCAAATCAGTGCCAATTCACTCGAAGAGGTTGAAGTTATTACCGGTGGATTCAATGCTGAGTTTGGCCAGGCAACTTCAGGTGTTGTAAACGTAAAAACAAAAGAGGGGAGTGTACAACGGTACAATGGCTTCCTCTCCTACAAAACGGATAATATCGCCTCGGAATCTGATCCTCACGTTTTCAATATAGACATCATGGAGATCAGTCTTTCAGGTCCTGAACCTATTACAAAATATCTATTGCCCGCGCTTGGAGTTGAGATACCCGGAGAAGTTTCATTCTTTTCGAATCTTTACCTCGGTTTCTCCAATGGCATAACACAAGGTTATTACAAACCGAAGATTTCCGCGCTTAATTCCTCCACTTTTTTTGGAACGAAATACGCTCCAAAACTCGAGAACAGTTTATATGGACTCGCGAAATTAACCTACAAAGTAACTCCAACATTCAAGATATCATACTCGTTTAACCAGTCTGTGTCGATCAACCAGAACTCACAGTCATTGCAGTCAAATCTTGAGTATGTTGAGCCAAGTCCCGGTTATCAGTATGAATTCCAGAATATTCTTGACAACGCGAATGTGTTCACTCACAAGAATATTTTCAACACTCTCAGCGTCACTCACACGCTCAACACTAAAACATTTTACGAAGTCAAAATCGGTAAATTCCTGACCAATCTAAGAACTGACGCGAATGGCAAGGACTGGACCCAGTACCGGCAGCCAAAAGACATTCCGAACTTCCCGGTTGAATATTACAACCTCGGCCGAGACACGGTTGGAGTGATCCCAGGTGACGGCTTTTGGGATGTGGGTAACCCCTATACATGGCATGACCATTATCTGGACGAGCTCTCGATCACAGGTGACCTTACCAGTTTCTTTGATGAAAAGAACAAGTTCAAGGCAGGTTTCAAGCTTCAGTTTCAGGAAATGCAGGTTGTTGATATTTACCAGCCATGGGTAGGCGCTCTCGGATTGAACAACGATATTTACAAAGTGCACCCGATGATAGGCGCGATGTACGCCCAGGACAACGTGAACTTTGGCGGTATGATCCTGAATTTTGGTTTAAGATTCGATTTTTGGTTCCCGGGAAAATATGTTGATGACGCGGTGAAAAACCCTGATGTTATAACAATTCCTGACGAGGTTCGCGCGAATTACTATGAAGACAGTTATAAGTTCTTCGGCGACCGGTACTTCAAGGCAAGACTTAGCCCAAGGCTCGGTATCTCGCACCCGATCACCAATTCACAGACTTTGTTCTTCTCGTATGGTCACTTCAGTAAATGGCCAAAACCGCAGTTCGTGTACGCGAAACTTGATCCGTACAATTCGCAGTCTTCGTTCCAGAGATTCGGCAATCCAAACCTGAAACCTGAAACAACCGTAGCCTACGAGCTTGGTGTTAAGTCACAGTTTACTGATGATGACGTTCTTACTGTTACAGCGTACTATAAAGATATTTTTGACTATATCAGTACCAGAACCGCAAAGATATCCAGTCCAAGATTTGCCACTCAGAGGTTCACAACATATGTAAACGCTGACTATGCCCGTTCCCGCGGACTTGAGTTTGAATATCAGAAAAGAATAGGGAAATGGTTCAGAGCCAATGCCGTATTCTCTTATTCTGAAGTTACCGGCAAAAGTTCATCCTCTGATGAAGGTGTCCTGATCGCTCAAGGAACTCTGGAAGAGTCTATAAAAGAACAGTATATGGCTTGGGACAGACCGATTACAGCTACTCTGACAACTAATTTTTATGTTGCTCCCGGCGAAGCACTTTTTGGTTTCGGAAATGGAATTCTCGACGACTACAATCTTAATCTTAGGTTCTTTTACCAGTCCGGTAAGCGTTACACACCGGCAGTTTTCACCGGAAGTTATGAAACCGACGGAAGACCCCAGTATGAGTTTGTAAAAGGTGAACGCTATACTGCAATCGGTGATAACTGGTTCTATATAGATGCCAACTTCGAAAAGTATGTTAAAATCGGTAACTTCCGTTTCAGCGTGTTCCTTGAAGTGAACAACATCCTTGACACTAAAAATTCGGCTATTATTAATCCGGCGACAGGTAAGGCATATGAATACGGTGATGCTACACCAGGATCATGGAATGATCCGCTGTATCCTGATCTTCAGGCCCCAATTAACCCGTATCCATACAATCCTGCAAGATATTTAACCAGACGCAACGTTAAACTTGGTGTAAGCTTTAAGTTCTAAAATGAAAAAAATTCTATTTCTCTTTGCAATATTGATAACCGGTCAGTCATTTGGACAGCTCTTTCCTGTGTTGGGAGGGCAACGAGCCGGCATTTCTGCCGCTCAATTCCTCAAGATCGGAGTAGGCGGCAGGGCTTCAGCCATGGGTGACGCTTTCGTGGCGGTCTCCAATGACGCGAGCGCGTTATACTGGAACCCCGCGGCGCTCGTACAATTCGGCGACAACCAGGTGATCTTTTCACACAACAGTTGGCTGGTTGATGTTAAACACAACTTTGCCGGGGGTGTATACCATATTACACCTGACGACGCGGTTGGTGTATCTCTTACAATGCTTTCCGCGGGTGACATGAAAGTCACCACTGAATTTGCCCCCTTTGGTACCGGTGAATATTTCACCTTTTCCGATTTGGCAGTTTCTCTGAGTTATTCCAGAAAAATGACAGACAAGTTCAGCTTCGGTGCCACCGTAAAATACATGGAAGAAACCCTTGATAAACTTAAAATGAGGGGCGTGCTTCTTGATTTCGGTACATATTACTGGACAGGTCTTGGCTCAACCCGTTTCGCCGTGGCTTTCTCAAATTTCGGAAATCAGCTCGCGCCTGATGGTGACGTTGTTCTCGTGGGTGGCCGCAAAAATTCCAATTGGCAGGAGTTTTCACCTCCAACAATGTTCAGATTGGGTTTTGCCTTCGAACCTTATGAATCGGAAAATCACAAAGTTACCACTTCGATTCAGTTGAATCATCCGAATGACAACAGTGAGAACGTGTCACTTGGTGCTGAATATACATTTAAAGAGCCAGCAACAGGACTTTCATTCCTGCTGAGAGGTGGCTATAAGATAAATGTAGAAGAGCAAAATTACAGTTTTGGTGCCGGCTTGAATCTGCCCATTTCAATGGCAAGGTTCACATTTGATTATGCTCTCGTTAATTTTGAGAGATTGGGCGCCGTTCACAGACTTTCGATAATTCTGGGGATATAACATGAAAAGACTTGGATTCCTTTCAATATTATCACTTTTGTTCTTCTCCGGATGCGGCGAGAAGTTTGATCTCAGTGTATTTGATTCCCAGAAAACGGGCGGCAACGTGGGCGGTGACACTGTTTACGTGAAACTTACTCCTGAGTGGGGTGGATTCAATAATCCTACCGACATAATCATCGGTAAAGACTATTTCATTTACGTGACCGATACCGACAACAACAGGGTGGTCATGCTGAATCAGAATGGTGACGTTTTAAGCACTTTAACCCTTTCAAATCCGGTTAAAGTTGAGCAGGATTATCAGTTAAACCTTATTGTGGTCGCAAAGTTTGACACGGTCGTTAACAATGTCGCCACCTCCGCGAGCGCGGTTTACAAGGTTGACATGGTTGCCGGTGGTCATAACCTTGCTTTGGCTCCTGTGACCAGAATACTTCCAAGACCCGGAACCGGTGTTTCGGCTTCCGATTTGAGGATCAGCTATACGGGAGTTTCTGTTTTCTACAACAATTCGTTCTATATCAGCAGAACCGGCCCAAACAACACAAGTGTTGTTGATCCCGACAATTCAATTTTATCATTCCAGAAAACACCCGCGGGCCGGGATTCATTGATCGGTCGTCTGCCGGTGATTGATCCGAACGGAACCGGTATTCTATCGGCGAATGGAATCTCTTCGCTGGTTGGATTTGATAAAAGAAACATTGATTTCATCCTCACCCTGAAAGGTGACAACAGTTTCAGGGTACAGTGGCTTACCTTTGTGGTAACTTCACTTGGCGAACAATATGAATTGAAGCTTTCACCGCAGGGAGGGTCTGATCTTATGCAGATCAACAAGTTCACAGAGCCATCTGATGTGACAATCGACCGCTCAGGGAACATTTATGTTGCTGACATAGCCAAGGATTCCGTCTACCGGTTCAACCAGTTTGGTGGTATTCTTCAGAAGCTGGGCGGGGCGCAAAATTTTGTTAAACCTGCAGGTGTCGCGCATTACGACAAGATTCTTTATGTGGTTGACAAGACAAACGGAAAAATTGTCAGATTCCGTCTCTCAACCGATACTTGACGTCGCGTTAAGTGCTCTTTAGGTTGCTATTTACAGATTGATAAAGAGCTAAAAAAATAGTAAATTTGTAGCTTGAGTTTTAAAAAATAAGGAAGAAAATGGCGCTTCAAGGCAAAATTGTTCAGGTTATTGGCCCGGTGGTTGACATTCAGTTTGAGAGTAACAACCTGCCAGGCATATTAAACGCAGTTAAAATACCCCGTGAAAACGGTGAAGAATTAGTGGTTGAAGTTCAGCAGCACCTTGGAGAAGATAAAGTAAGAGCTGTTGCCATGGATACCACCGATGGTCTCGTTAGAGGCATGACCTGTTTTGACACAGGCAAGCCGATCATGGTCCCTGTCGGACCAAATACTCTTGGCAGACTGATCAATGTTATTGGTCAACCAATCGATGGCAAGGGTCCAATTGATACTGACAAATACTATCCCATCCACAGACCCGCTCCTGAATTTAAGACCCTCTCGACGGGTACAGAGATGCTTGAGACGGGTATTAAAGTTATCGACCTTCTTGAACCTTACTCAAAGGGTGGCAAGACCGGTCTTTTCGGTGGTGCGGGTGTAGGCAAAACTGTAGTTATTCTTGAACTCATCAACAACATTGCCACTCACCACGGCGGTTATTCTGTATTCGCAGGTGTGGGTGAGAGAACAAGGGAAGGAAACGATCTTTACCTCGAAATGAGTGAGTCAGGCGTTATCAATAAAACCGGTCTTGTTTTTGGTCAGATGAATGAACCCCCCGGAGCGAGACTCCGTGTAGGACTTACAGGTCTGTCACTTGCAGAGTATTTTAGAGATGAAGAAGGCAAAGACGTTCTGCTCTTCATAGACAATATTTTCCGTTTTACACAGGCAGGTTCCGAAGTGTCAGCGCTTCTCGGTCGTATGCCCTCAGCGGTAGGTTATCAGCCAAGTCTTGCCACAGAGATGGGTGCCCTCCAGGAGAGGATCACTTCCACTGATAAAGGCTCTATCACCTCAGTACAGGCGATTTACGTTCCAGCGGATGACTTGACCGATCCGGCTCCGGCTGCAGCATTCTCTCACCTTGATGCCACCACAGTACTTAGCCGTCAGATATCCGAGTTGGGTATCTATCCCGCCGTTGATCCTCTTGATTCAACATCAAGAATATTAACTCCTGAGATTGTGGGCGAAGAACACTACTCAGTGGCTAAGAGGGTTAAAGAAAACCTCCAGCAGTACAAAGACCTTCAGGATATCATCAACATTCTCGGTATGGACGAGCTCTCTGACGAAGACAAGATCGTTGTAAGAAGAGCACGCCGCATCCAGAGATTCCTTAGCCAGCCATTCCACGTGGCAGAGCAGTTCACAGGTTACAAAGGTAAGTATGTTGAACTGAAAGACACTATCGCGGGTTTCAAGGCGATCCTCGATGGTGAATGTGATGACCTTCCCGAGCAGGCATTCATGTATGTTGGAAAGATCGAAGAAGCGTTCGAAAAAGCTAAAGAGATGAGCAAATAATGAAAGAGTTCTATCTGGAAATACTTACACCTTCCAAGAAAGTGTACGAAGGGAATGTACTTTCGGTTACTTTACCCGGAACGGTGGGCGAGTTTCAGATCCTTCATGATCACGCTCCACTTATCAGCACCCTTGAGGTGGGCAGGATGAAACTGCGTACCGAAAAAGAGGGTGAAAGCGTTTTCGCCGTTTCAAACGGTGTTGCTGAAGTTCTCAAGAACAAGGTGTTGATCCTTGTAAGATCAATAGAAAACGTGAATGATATTGATCTTGTCAGAGCTGAAAAAGCTGCTGACAGGGCCAGGAAAAGGATCAGTGACAAAGGCAATCCCGAAGTGGATGTCGCGAGAGCCGAAGCGGCTCTTCAAAGGGCACTAAACAGAATGAAGCTCAAATTAGCATTATAAAAAAATCCCGGTCTCGCGACCGGGATTTTTTGTTTTAATTAATATATCCGTCCCGTTCCATTATGTGTTTCATACTCTCCCGTTTATCGAGTTCCACTGACATCTTTTGCAGATGTTCAATCAGGAAATCAAGTCGTTCACCTTCATTTTGAAGAGTGATCAAAGTCTGTTGTTGTTCAAGAGTTAAACCGGCTTTTTCCGCGATCTTGAACGATTTATTCCTGGTCTCTTCAAGATTGATGTAAAAGTTATCTTCAAGCTTCACACCTGCTTTCTCGATCACTTCGCCAAACACTTCTAACGCGGCTCCTTCAAGTTCCTTGTAGTTGCCGGTTATAAGATCAGAGTATTGATCAACTTCAGCTTCAAAGTAGCCAATTATGTTCTCCTGAACTGTTTTAAGCAGGAACCGCTCTTCACCTTTGACAATGATATCAAAACTTCCATCAGGATAGTTTTTGGTAACCGATTCAACTTTTACTTTTGTACCAATTCTGCCAAGAGAGTTATCATTTAAGACAATTATTCCGAATGGTTCATCGAGCTTCATCGAGTAACGAACCATATTGCGATACCGTTCTTCAAAAATGTGCAGCGGGTATCGTGAACCGGGATAAACAACCAACGAGAGGGGAAAGATAGGGATCATAATATAAGGGAATTGTTGGGCCCCGGTTGGATGACAACCGGGACCGTAAAATTATTTTGCTTCAGCGAATCTTTTGGCAACTTCGTCCCAATTGACGACGTTCCACCAATTGCCGACATATTCATTTCTTCTGTTCTGATATTTCAGATAGTAGGCATGCTCCCATACGTCGAGACCGAGAAGGGGAGTGCCCTTAACGTCAGCCACATCCATGAGTGGATTATCCTGATTTGGTGTCGAGGAAATAACAAGCTTGCCACCCGAAACCACGAGCCACGCCCAGCCTGAGCCAAATCTTGTCATTGCGGCAGCGTTGAACTTCTCTTTGAATTCATCAACAGAATTGAAGGTGGAATTAATAGCCTCAAGCAGCGCGCCTGAAGGAGTGCTTCCGCCCTGTTTCATAAGATTCCAGAAAAGGGAGTGATTATAGTGACCACCGCCGTTGTTTCTGACTGCAACGGGAAGTTTCGAAATATTGGCCATCAGTTCCTCGAGGGATTTACCTTCCAGTTCAGTACCTGTGACGGCATTGTTAAGGTTGGTTACGTAAGCCTGATGGTGCTTTGTGTGATGTATCTCCATTGTCATTTTATCTATGACTGGCTCGAGAGCATCGTAGCTGTAAGGCAGTTTTGGTAATTCAAATTTTGACATTGTGGAATTGCTCCTTGTTAAATTTAATTGATTGAACTTTTCAATTGTGTTACTAACAGGTTTAACTGTAGCGGCTGCCGAGAGTACACCCAGCGCGGTAAGAAAATTTCTTCTTTTCATTTAGACTCCGAATGATTGACCGCAACCGCAGGTTTTCGCGGCATTAGGGTTGTCAAATGTAAAACCCTTACCGTTCAAACCGTCTGAAAAGTCAAGTTGAGTACCCATGAGATAAAAAAGGCTTTTGGGATCAACAAAGAGTCTTACACCCTTGTCTTCAATTACTGTGTCTGCATCATTAGCGCTTTCAGCAAAGTTCATTGTGTACGAAAGACCGGAACAACCACCGCCTTTAACACCAACACGGAGCCCGCTCCCCGGAGAAACGGAATTCTCCTCCATGATCTTTAAAATCTGTTTGGCTGCTTTTTCAGTAATCAATATTTCCTGGTCAACTTGATTGATGCTCATACTAAGTCCTGGCTTTAGTTTGTAACTCCGGCTTCACTGTTCACAACCGGGGGTGTTGTTGAAAATTCTGGATAGTTTACCATCCACGTTTTAGGGCTCATATATACGAATACACCGGCCCCTTCGAAATATTTTATTAGATCAGCGGTTATCTTGATAAGATCTCCGGCCTTTAGCTTCATATTTCTGGATTCCAAATAGTATCTTACTGTATACTCAATATCCCTGTAAAATACGTTTGAGTTGTGGAAAACGGGGAATCTGTGCTTAAAAAAGTGTAGAAATTTCTCTTTTTCCTGGATCAACAGGTTGTATGCTTCGTTCATTTTCATCTCTTGGATTTAATAAAATTTGCAAAGATCAAAGAAGCTTCGTTTACTTCTTCAACTGTGTTGAATCTGCTGAAGCCGAATCGTAAAGTGGAGTTAATCTCTTCACCTTTAAGACCTATTGCCTTGAGAACATGACTTTCGGTTCCTGCTGAGCATGCAGACCCTGCCGAAAAAGCAACTGTCTTGATACTGGTTATAACATGCGATGACTTAATCCCGCGGAAGACAAGACTCAGATTATTGACAAGCCTTTCGTCCGGTCCGTTCAGTTTGAAGTCGATCCCTTCCGATTCTAAATTCTCTCTAAAAAGAAGAGAAAGACGCGATAGATGATCGGATTCGGATTCCCTGTTAACTGTGGCTATCTCAAGAGCCCTACTTAATCCAACAATCAACGGGACGTTTAAAGTTCCGGGAAACAACGCGGCTTCCTGTCCGCCTCCATGATAAAGGGGACTGATCTTGCTTAATAGACGTTTATTTCGTACCGCGAGATAACCGATCCCCTTGGGCCCGTGAATCTTGTGTCCACCCCCGGAAACAAGGTCAAGATTCAGCTCTTCTGCATTCAGATCATACCTTCCGGCTGCCTGAGTGACATCCGAATGGAACAGAACATCCCGCTCTTTGCATATTTCCCCGGCTATCCGCAGAGGCTGAAGAGCGCCGATCTCATTATTTGCCGCCATCAAAGAAACAAGCACGGTTTTATCAGTGATCGAATCACGTAATTGGTCAGGATCAATCAGTCCCTTGCAATCGACCGGAAGGATCGTGATGTTAAAACCGAGAGTTCTCAGGTATCTCATCGTTACTAAAACTGCCGGGTGCTCAGTGGCCTGAGTGATCAAATGATCCTTTCCGGGATAACCGGAGATCGCGGTGCCAGTGATTGCCACATTGATCGAGACAGTTGAAGAAGGGGCAAACAAAACCTCACCATCGTTAATCGCGAAAATCGAGGCGATTTTTCGTCTGGCAATTTCTACGGCAGCCGCGGCTGCAATTCCGCATGAATGTGGAGAGGAACTGTTGCCATAGTATTCCAAAAAAAATGGAGCCATGGCTTCGAAGACCGCGGGATCAAGCCGGGTGGTGGAGTTGTTATCGAGGTAGATAAACTTTTCTTTATTCATCTACCTCGAAAATATCTAAAATCCTGCTATTTTCAAAGTCTCCCGCGCGAAATTTATCACAGGGGAGAAGTAAATACCAAGGATGAGCAGTGGTAATCCAAGCGCCAGTAGCACGGTTTTATTTCCTCCTGAAAGAACAGGCAACATTTCAGGTGTGTCACTTTTTTCGAAGAAGAGAACCTTGAGAATTCTGAAGTAGTAAAAAACCGCGATCACTGTGTTGAAAATTGCAGCGAAAGCAAGAAGATATAGATGAGATTCCATCAGGGCGGTGAAAACATAGAACTTTGCCCAGAATCCTGCTGTGGGGGGTAAACCTGCAAGCGAAACGAGGAATATCACAAGCATCACTGAGAGGAAAGGCAGTTTGTAGCCAAGCCCTTTGTAGTCACGGATATCTTCAGAACCGGTACGGATCTTAAGCAGCAAAACCACAAGAAATGCGCCAAAATTCATCAATGTGTATACTATCAAATAACTGCTGATCGCAATCAGACCGTTTTGACTGTTTGCCGCAAGCGCGGCAACAATGAATCCAATGTGGCCAATACTTGAGTAAGCGAGGAGTCTTTTAATATTGTTCTGGAATATTGCTGTCAAATTGCCTACCGTCATTGTCATGATAGAAAGGAAGACCAGCAGGGTATTAAGGTTGAAGCCGACTCCAAGTAACTCGGTGTTTTTCATTTCCGGGGCCATTGAAGCAACCATGAATCTGACGAGCACAGCCACTCCCGCGATCTTGGAAGAGACCGACAAGAATGTAGTGACCGAAACGGGGGAACCTTCAAAAACATCGGGAGCCCAGAAATGGAAAGGCACCATCGAAATCTTATAACCGAATCCACCGATGATGAATATTATCGCAAGAATCGTTAAAACATCGAACGGCATTACGTTCCCAAGACCCACAATCGCGCCAAAAGAGGTTGAACCGACCACGAGATACAGGAGTGAGATACCAAAAAGCATTACTCCGGATGCAACCGAACCAAACAGAAGATACTTAAGCGATGCCTCGCTGCTTCTTTTATCTGTTTTAAGGAATCCGGCGGCAATATATGAAGGGAGTGACAGCACTTCAAGAGCAACATAAGCCGCAATCAGATCGCTCGCGGAGGCGAGCAGCATCATCCCTAACACCATTGAGTAGAAGAGTACATAAAACTCTCCTCTCCTCGTTTTGTACTCGTTTATTTCCAGATCGTGTCTGAAAAAATAAACCATGATAAGTGAAGACGCCAGGATCAAGAACTTGAAGATGAAGGCAAAACCGTCGTTGACAAATATGGCGTTCGGATTCAATATCTTCTCAGTTCCGTAAAGGTCGGCAGTGAAAAGAACATTTGAAAGAAGTGCCAACAGAAGACCGGTCATCGCGACCAAAGGTATTTTGGCCGCGTACTCCTCTTTGCTGATATCCATGAAGACTATCACCATCAGGAAGAGGATTATGATATATTCCGGGACCAGGGTTGCCAGAAAATTCAACTGATTAATCGTATCCATTTTACTTTCCGTCCTGGTTACTTAATTGCAGCAAGAAGGTTGCTAATGGTTTTGTTCATGATGTCAAGCATCGGTGTCGGATAAATTCCAAAGATGATAACGATAATTCCAAGTGGAACGAACATTATGTATTCTCTGACAGTGAGATCCTGAAGTGATTTGTGCTCGTCTTTTATCTGACCAAGGAATATTTTCTGAAGGGCACGAAGCATGTAAACCGCGCCCATAACGATACCGATCGCGGAAACAACCGTCAGAACTCTTATGGCATCGGAGCTGAAGGCGCCGATAAAGATCATAAGTTCGGAAACGAATGAACTTAAGCCGGGAAGGCCGAAGGCAGCAAAGAAGGCGAGAGTAACAACTCCGGTGTACATTGGAACCTGTGAAGCGAGTCCGCCGAAATCGTCGAGCCCTCTTTTGTGTGTTCTCTCATAAACAACGCCCACGATCAAGAAGAGCATGGCAGTAACAGTACCGTGATTGAACATTTGAAGGACACCACCGGCAAGTCCAAATTCGTTGAATGCCGCAATTCCAAGCACCACAAAACCCATGTGCGAGACGGATGAGTAAGCGATAAGCTTCTTGAAGTCTTTTTGCCCAAGCGCGCAGAAGGCACCGTAGACAATGTTGATCATTCCGAGGAACGCGATCCAGTATGACCATTCCTGAACCTGCTCAGGGAAGATCGGATAGATGATCCTGAGAATAGCATAACCACCCATTTTAAGGAGCACACCGGCAAGGATCACGGAGATAGGTGTCGGAGCTTCCACGTGCGCGTCAGGAAGCCATGTATGGAACGGGAACAGGGGAATCTTGATCGCGAATCCGATAAACAGTCCCAGGAATGCCAGGAATCTGAAATTGTCCGGATTAAGAAGTGACATTATACCATCTTTTGTGAAGTTGGTTTTGTCCATCATTGCAAGCATGTTGAAGGTGTGTATCTTCGCGGTACCGGAAGTTTCCGTCACGCTCAGATAGAGACCGATGATCGCGAGAAGAATCAATACAGAACCTGCCAGCGTATAAATAAAGAACTTGATTGCCGCGTATTCTCTGCGTGGACCACCCCATACTCCTATAAGGAAGTACATTGGGAGGAGCACCAGTTCCCAGAAGATGTAGAACATGAAGAAATCAAGCGCAACGAAAACACCCAGTGTACCGGTATTAAGTATGAGTAGAAGGATAAAGTATCCTTTGCTCGAGTTTGGTTTATGGGTTGAGTCTTCAATGTTCCATGAAGAAATGGTTGCAATGAAAGCTATTATTGTACTCAGTATCACCATTGGAAGGCTAAGGCCATCAATGGCGAGGAAATAATCGACTTTAAAGGTATCAAAGATCGGAAGTCCTGTCATGTAGATCCATGTGAACTTCTCAATAAATTGATAACCTTCTATTTTATTTATTCCTGCCAGACTGTAGTTGAAACCCAACCAGACAAGGGCAGTCAGAATGATCTGTACGATAACCACGAAAAGTGCAGTGTATCTGATAGTGTTCTTCTTTTCGGCAGGCACGAAAATAAGACCGAGCGCTGCAATCAGGGGTAAGAAGGTCAATACTGAAAGATACGGGAATTGTGACATTTTATATTCTTCCGGTTTCTTTAGTTAGAAAAAATATACATTACAAAAATTACGATAAATACCATGGCAAGGGTGACGTAGGTCTGAACCTTACCGGTCTGGAATTTTCTGACAAACATGCTTAGCACTCCGTTTATCCAAGCGACAAGATTAACGAGACCATCGACCACGTATTTGTCGAATCCGGCTCCAAATCTGCCAAGGATCATCGTGATACGGGCACCAAGATTAACGAGACCGTCAACAACATTCTTGTCGATCCAGCTCATTATAGCAGCGAGCGTGTATGTGCCTTTGATAACCGTTACATCATAGAGTTCGTCGATAAACCACTTTCTTTGTGAGAAGATGTAGAGCTTGCCAAGGAAACCCTCCGGTACTTTTGGTACGAGTCCCTTTTTCATATACATGAACCAGGCAGTTCCGATACCGGCAATTATAATGGTTGCAGAAGTAAGCATGGCGACCAGCTCTGATGAGTGCATGCTGTGCAGGTACTCTTCCGTGTAGATCGTTTCCTTCGCGACGCTCGATAGGAAGCCGAAAGTAACATCCTGTGGCAGGAGAATTTTAGGCAACCTGAAAAGCATTTCTGTCACATACGAACCGTGAATTGTCATCGGGTTGAATGTGAAGAAGAAGAAGAAACAGAGAGCCGCCAGAACTATGAGCGGGAGTTTGATAAAAATATTGAAATCATGAGCGTGTTCGTAAGCATGATGATTTCTTGGTTCACCGAAGAATATCAGGAATACGTATCTAAAAATATAGAAGGAAGTAAGAGTACTTGTCAGTACCACGAACACAAAATAAATGTAATTCCCTGAAATATTCCCAAGCACAAGTGATGATGTCAGTATCATTTCCTTGCTCAGGAAGCCTATCGTTAACGGGAATCCTACAAGCGCGAGTGAGTAGATCAGTGTGGTGTAAAAGGTGACAGGCATCTTCTTTCTGAGACCACCCATATCCATGATATCCTGTGAGTGGGTCGCGTGTATTATCGATCCAGAGCCAAGGAAGAGACCCGCCTTGAAGAAGGCGTGGAACATAAGATGGATAATGGCCGCCTGATAAGCACCGACGCCAACCGCGAGTACCATCAAACCGAGTTGACTTACTGTGGAGTAAGCCAGAATCTTCTTGATATCAAGTTGAGTCAGAGCGATGGTAGCAGCCATGAGAGCGGAGAACCCACCGATCAGACCTATAGTCAGGAAAGCACCTTCAGTAAAGATCGGGAAGAGCCTTACGATCATGTAAACACCCGCCGCGACCATAGTGGCAGCGTGAATCAGGGCACTCACAGGTGTTGGACCGGCCATCGCGTCAGGTAACCAAACGTGAAGTGGAAATTGAGCTGATTTACCCATCGCGCCGGCAAACAAAAGAAGTCCGGTGATCGTAAGCCACAATTCGCTTCCGTAAGGATAGTGACCCTTGGCTACTTCAGCAAAGATGTAGAAAAGGTCGAAACTTCTGTAAGTAATGAAAAGCATCAGAATGCCGAGGAAGAAGCCGAAATCGCCAACCCTGTTGGTGATGAAAGCCTTACTGCACGCGGATGCCGCTTCATCTTTATATCCCCAGAAACCGATCAGCAGGTATGAAGACAGACCTACAAGTTCCCAACAAATATAGATGAACATAATGCTACCGGTGCTGACCAGCCCGAGCATTGAGAATGTGAAGAGGCCAAGATAACCAAAATACCGGTTCTTAAGGGGCTCATCGTGCATGTACTCAAGTGAGAAGAAATGCACAAGGAAACTGATCAGGGTGACCATGAACAGAAGTGTGACGGTCATGTTATCCATCGTAAGATCGACGAGAAACTCAAAATTCTCTCCGCCGAGTGGCAATGAGAAAAGAGTGAAGCTCGATCTGATCAACTCTTCAGGATAGTTCAGTATCTTGGTGAAAAACAGTATTCCTGCCAGAAGCAATGAAACAAACATGATGCCAACTTCGGCAACATACATTTTTTTCATCTGCTTGGGCGCCAGAATGGCTAACACAAAGCCAAACAGCGGCAAGAGGATTATGAGTACCTGAAAGATTGTGAGCTGTGTATTCATTAGCTATTCTTTTAGAGTATTAATTTCATCAATGTTAACATTATAAAAGTTCTCGTAAAGGTTCAGAACTATCGCGAGGGCAATAGCCGCTTCTGAAGCGGCGAGAACTATTATAAAAAGAGAGATCACCTGTCCATCAGCAGCGTGAGCAACGTAACGAGAGATCGCGACGAAATTCAGTGAAGCGGCGTTCAGGATCATCTCGAGACCCATCAGAACGGTGATTGCGTTCTTCCTTGTCACCACGCCGAAAAGCCCAAGACAAAAAAGAAATGAAGAAAGCACAAGAAAATGATTAAGTCCAACCATAACTATTCTCTGTTGTTTCTTGCCATACCGGCAGCTGCAATCAGGATAACCAAAAGCAGGACTCCAAGTATGCCAAAGATTAAGTAATATTTAGCGATCAGAAGATTACCGAGCGACTTTACTGAAGTCGATTGAATTGCCTCGCTTAATATCTGAGCAGGTTTCGAAGTGATACCGGTAACAAGCAGACCGCAAAGCAATCCTGATACCACTGAGGCGATCAGCAGAAAAACAAAGTTTTCCCTTACCGGTACTGATTTTACTTGTCCGGTAAGCATGATACCAAAAACAACCAGTATCATAATACCTCCGACATAGATCAGTATCTGAACCATCGCAAGGAACTCGGCACCTAACAGAAAGAACATAACCGCCACCCCGCTTAGAAGCACTAACAGGGCGAAAGCAGAATATATCAGGTTTTTGTTCAAGACCGTTACGGCACCCGCGACAACAATTATTGCCGCAAATATGTAGAAGAAAAGATCAAATAATTCCATCATTCACCTGCCGGTTTGGGTTGTTCAGGTTTGGCTTTGCTCTCTGAATGAATTCTGAAGTTTTCGATCTTCTGAGCGGATTCTTCAGGAGTCAGGGTCGCAAAGTTGTAAATCAGTGAATTACGGTCAAATTCAGAGAATTCGTATACGTCTGTCATGTAGATGCAATCGGTCGGGCAGGGGAAAACGCAGAGCTGGCAGTAGCAGCACTTAGCGAAATCAATGTCGAATTTGGTAACCCAAAGCATTTTTTTCTTGCCGTTACTCGTCTTGCCAAGGTCTTCACCCGGAACAGATTTAACCGTATCGATAGTGATGCAACTGACAGGGCAAGCCCTGGCGCATTGATCGCAACCGATACAATCGTCCATGTTAACATATAGCCGGTTTCTGGTTCTTTCCGGCAGAATTGGTTTCTCTTCCGGATACTGGATGGTCACGGTCTCATAGAACATGTTTTTCCATGTGATCTTCATGCCAACCAGCGTGGTAACCACGGCGGTTCTTATATCGTTTAAGTAAGTGGATATTGCGTTCATCATAACTATATAAACATTACTATCGTTATGTAAATAAAACAGATAAAGCCGATGGGTATAAGGTATTTCCAGCATACTTTCATCAGCTGATCGATTCGGAGTCTCGGGAGTGACCATCTCATCCACATCTGAACTCCCACGAGGATAAGTCCTTTCGAGAGGAACCAGAATGCCTGTTCAACAGGAACCAGCCACTTTAATCCTAAAAGGTTACCAAGGTAACCGAAGGGCGACTGATAACCACCGAGGAAAAGGGAAGCCACAAGGGCTGAAACAGCAAACATGTTTGCGTATTCAGAGAGGAAAAAGAGAGCGAATTTCATACCGCTATATTCAGTGTGAAAACCTGCGACAAGTTCAGATTCAGCTTCCGGAAGATCAAAAGGGGTTCTGTTTGTCTCTGCCAGCGTGCTTATGAATAGAATTACCATAAGGATCAGCAGGGCGGGGATCAAAAAGATCCTTTTGAAACCGAGTCCGGCAAAACCGAATATTCCCCAATTGAAGATGTTGGAGGTTTGCATTTCACTGATCTCTTTCAAGTTAAGCTGCTGCGTAACAGCGAACACCGAGAGGATAACGAAGAGCGTCGGTATTTCATAGCTGATCAGCTGTGAGGCCGACCGCATTGATCCCATGATCGAATATTTATTATCCGATGCCCAGCCGGCAAATATGATACCGGCAACAACGAAACCAGAAATGGCAACCATGAAAAGAAGTCCGAGGTCGATGTCTATTCCAATATAAACGGAAGAGAAGGGAAGCGCGGCGTAAGCGGCGTAGCTTCCGAGAAAGACAACCATTGGAGCAATGAAAAAGAGCTTTTTGTCGGCTCCATTTGCTACAATATCTTCTTTCTGCATCAGTTTCAGAATATCAGCTGTGGTCTGAAGTAATCCCCAATAGCCGGTTCTGTTCGGTCCGATCCTGTTTTGTATCCAGGCAGATATTTTTCTTTCAAAAAACACCGCCATAAGTGCAAAAGGAACCATGAACGCGAGTGGAACCACCGCGTAGAGGAGTATAATAAGAAAGTTAGTTAGATCAAAGACTTGCATCATCTGTCGATTTCTCCTAAAACAATATCAAGACTGCCAAGAATCGCGACCACGTCAGCCACCATGTGCCCCTTTGCTATCTCGGAAAAGACGCTAAGGTTAACGAAAGATGGAGGTCTGACTTTCACTCTGGCAGGTTGTAAACCGCCTTTTGAAATAATGAAGTAACCGAGCTCGCCTTTAGGATTTTCAACCCTGGCATAGGAAATTCCTTCAGCGGGTTTAACCCTCTTGGGAATTGCTGCTGTTACATCACCTTCAGGGATCTGAGCAATTGCCTGCTCGAGAATTCGCAAACTCTGCTCGATCTCCAGGATACGCACGAAATAGCGGTCCCAGCAGTCGCCCGTCGTTCCGGCGAGACCCTGGCCCACAGGAATATCGAAATCGAATCTGTCATAGATCGAGTAAGGGTCATTCTTACGAATATCCCATTTCACACCCGATCCTCTGAGGCTTGGACCAGAAACGCCATAATTTATGGCGAGATCAGGAGGAAGAACTCCGAGATTGGCGGTTCTTTCAATAAAGATTTTATTGTAAGAAAGAAGGTTGTTCAACTCTACAACTTTTGGTCTGAAGTAATCTATAAACTCTTTGGTGAGTCGTAGAAAATCAGGGTGAAGATCGTGTGAGACACCGCCAACCCAGATGTAATTGTAGAGCAGACGTGCACCACAGGTGATCTCAAACAGGTTGAGAATTTTTTCCCTGTCGCGGAAAGTGTAGAGGAACGGGGTGAAAGCTCCGGTATCAAGACCGAAGGTACCGAGGGCGACAAGGTGTGATGCAATTCTTTGCAATTCACCCATTATCACACGGATATACTCAACTCTTTCCGGGATCTCAATTTTAAGGAGTTTTTCCACTGCCAATACATACCCGAACTCATTGTACATTGAGGCGAGGTAATCCATTCTGTCAACGTATGGGATGATCTGGGGGTAGGTCATCGCTTCACAATGTTTCTCAAAGCACCTGTGCAGATAGCCGATGTGCGACTCTGCCTTCAGGATTTTTTCACCGTCGAGTTTTAATTCAACACGAAGCACTCCGTGTGTCGACGGATGTTGCGGTCCCATATTAAGGACCATTTCGTCAGTTTTAAGCGTGCTTTCTATCTTGTTCGTCATGGCTAATTAATAAGGGACTTTCATACCGTTATAAAATTCAGGGTTTTTATAGTCTTTCCTGAGCGGGTAACCGAACTCCCAGTCGTAAGGCATGAGAATTCTTTTCAACTCGGGGTGCCCCTCGAAAACTATCCCGATCAGGTCATAAGCTTCACGTTCGTGCCAATCGGCGCATCTCCATACGAGAGCAACAGATGGGCACGTTGGTTCTTCACGGGGAACCGAAACGCGAATAATAAGTTTATGCTTGAGCGTGGTTGATTCGAGGTGGTAATAAACACTGAGGGTTCCACCCTTGATCTCGAACGAACCGTCTTCCAGAGTTGTTTTTTCTCCATTCTCATCATCAACTCCGGTCAGGAGGATCAATGAGTCGAAGTTCAGTTCAGGTTCAGATATCAAAAAGGTTGAAACATCTTTAATAAGTTGGGGGGCTACTTGCAGAACATCTTCCGCGCCTTCTTTATGGGCGGTAATGTTTTCTTCTCCCTCAAACTTGCTTTGTAGTATCGCGAAAATTTCTTCGAATGATTTCATGATCTCAAGCCGACTTAATGAGTGATTCGTTAGCGATCTTTTCCTTCAGTTTGAGTAAACCTTCGAGAAGGGCCTCAGGTCTTGGTGGGCATCCGGGGACATAAACGTCGACAGGAATCACCCTGTCAACACCTTTAAGTACATGATATCCGTGTTCCCAGTATGGACCACCGCAGTTGGAACAACTGCCCATCGAAATTACGTACTTGGGATCAGGCATCTGTTCATAGATCCTTTTGATCCTTGTCGCCATTTTCAATGTAACCGTGCCTGATATTATTATAAGATCAGATTGGCGCGGGCTTGGACGGGGGATAAGACCGAACCGGTCAAAATCGTAGTGGGAAGCAGAAGTCGCCATCATTTCGATAGCGCAGCATGCAAGACCGAATGTTGTCTGCCAAACCGAGGCAACACGTGCCCAGCGGAGCATCGCGTCGAGATTTGTAATAACAATGTTGTCCTGCAGAAATTCTTTATCTAAAACTCCCATTATTCAACCTCCTCTTTTACAGGTGAGAGCGATTGGGAAGGTATTTTAACTTTTTGGTTGGCGACCACATCCTCGTAAGTGAACCAGTCGAGATCACCTTTCCTCCATTCGTAGACGATGCCGACACCGAGAACGATAAGGAAGAAGAGACCGAGCAACAACCCGAAAAGGCCATAACCCGTGTAAGCAGCGATCCATGGGATCACAAGCACCAATTCCACCCCGAAAACGAGATATAGAAGCGCAACGACATAAAACCTTACATTGTATTTAATGTATGGTACGCCCTGGGTTTCCTCACCGCATTCGTAAACCTGTTGTTTTTCAAAGGTAGGGCGGTTGGGGCGGAGCAACCAGGCGGTCGTAATCGCGACTATGCTGAAAAGAATGGAAACCAGTATAAATGCAACAATATATTGAAGATCGTATGACATAAGATATCTTACTTGTTTCAACAAAATGACTTTGTTATTGATAACAGATTCTAGTAACATGGAAATATTAATAATCTGTTTTACTAAATTACTAAAAATATTCAGAATAAAATATCTTGTTAAAAAAAAATTTCGTGGAATCCCGTTTTTAAAGTCTGACTCCAAATAAGTATTATTGTACAGTAGATATAAAATTTTATGCAGATAAGACCAACCAAAGCCCTGATTAACCTGGACAACCTCGCCAACAATTATCAGAAGATCAGATCCCGTGCAACCGGAAGTGAAGTGATAGCAGTTGTTAAGGCCGACGCGTACGGGCACGGTGCCGTAAGGATAGTAGAAAAACTCAACAATTTAGATCACCCTCCGGTAATGTACGCTGTCGCAACTGTTGAAGAAGTCATCAATCTTCGCAAAACTTTCCCCGGCATTTCCATTCTGATCTTTGAGCCTTTTAATAGCAGGTTCATGGATGAATTGCACCGTTATAAAATAACCGCCACCATCAGTTCAATTGAACAGTTGATTGAACTCCACGAACTCGATCCGGGGCAAACCATCGATTATCACGTTAAAATAGACACAGGTATGGGAAGACTGGGAGTGAAGCACTATGAAGTGGAGCTTCTCGTCGAAGAATTAAAAAAAATAAAAAACCCGGGTATTAAAGGTATATATACGCACTTCGCCACGTCGGATGAAGATGATCCAAATTACACATTCCTGCAAGCAGAGAGGTTTGAAAACGTGCTTCGCGTTCTTAATGATGCAGGAGTGGAAACCGGTATGGTGCATGCAGCAAATTCCGGTGGTATTTTCGATCATCCACGCACGCATTACAGCGCGGTCAGGGCGGGAATATCACTTTATGGGTATTATAAGAACCGTGAAAGATCAATTGAGGAAGGTTTAAAGCCGGTAATGAGTCTAAGAAGCGAAATTGGAACAGTCAGACGTTTTCGCGAGGGTGAAAATGTCAGTTATGGATTAAGGTACACGACCCAGGCTGAGACAAACATCGCTTCTATACCTGTAGGTTATGCCGATGGTGTTCGCCGTGCCCTTCAGAACAAAATCCCTGTTCAGATCGGAAACAAGACATACCCTCAAGCCGGCACTATCACCATGGACAGGATAATGGCTGATCTTGGGGATGATCATCATCCGCCGGGAACAGAGGTGGTATTGCTATCAGATGATTTTCTTTCAGGATGCGACGGTTGGAACTGGTGCCGGGTGCTTGAGACAATTCCATACGAAATTACATGTGGATTCTCTTCGCGGGTGCCGAGGATATATACAGGTTTGAATAATGGATTTTGTTAAGAATTACATGATCAGCGCCCTGACAGAGGCGACAAAAAAACTCAGGTTGAACCCCGAAAAAGTGGAAGTGCTCCACCGGCTTGAAGAGTGGATAAGCAAGCGGGAAAATCTTGGGGAAGATATCGCCATTCTAAAAAGGATCACTGAAACCTCCAGGCTAGCCATTAGACTTCAGGATATCAACAATTATTTGAATTTTGAAAAGATTGATTACAAGAAGTTCTCCGAAAAATTTCTTGAACACTGTAATTACCTGGTAACCGACCTCGATTTTCTGCTGCTTAATGTAAACCAGTCGACCATACGCAAGATACTCGAGAGAGTTGAAACAATCAAGGATTACAAAGCTGAATATCCTAATATTCATATCAAGATCGAGTTGGATCAGACTAATGAGGGCTCACCCGTGGTATACTCACCTCCGGGCAAAAGAAGATCATTAAAAATAGATCCGGTTGTCGAACCTGAACTTCCGCTTGTTCATTCTGAACCTTCAGAGAACGTGAAACGCGTCCTTATTGAAAGGGAGAGGGATTTCCTTTATGGTCCCATCAAAGAGCTCGAAGAATTGATCAGGCGAATGAGCAAGGAAGATTTCAGAAGCAGTGAGGTATTCAAATTTTCCGATATCTTTTCGGAAAGAGTTAAATTTTGTAAAAAAAATGGATTAAATGAGCTCTTGCCGGCTTATGAAAACATCGCCCTTGCCCTGCGATACATATATAATAAAGAGATGCACGTCTCCCGCGATGTGATCGAACTCTTCAGGGCAGCGATGATCGTAATAGTAAGTGAGGTCAGAGGACTGAAACACGATATTTCAGAGTACAACCTGCGGAACCAGATATTTACTGAAACACTCAAAGTTTATAAAAAGGACAAAAAATGAATATTTACGCGATTATAATGGCTGGTGGTGTTGGTTCACGTTTTTGGCCCCGAAGCAGGGAAAGAAAACCGAAACAATTGCTGAATCTTTTTGATGAGCAGTCACTGATAAGCAAAACAGTTTCAAGGATCGAGAGTCTGGTGCCTCCTGAAAGGGTAATTGTGGTCACCAACCGTCTACAGGCTGAAGAAATTGCCAGGGAGTTACCTTCACTTCCGAAAGAAAATATAATCGCCGAGCCTTACGGAAGAAATACTGCCGCATGCGTCGCCTTGAGCGCGATGATAGTAGCCGAAAGGGATCCCGAAGCTGTCTGTTTCGTTCTTCCCGCTGATCACCTCATTAATGATGTGGCAAGCTTTCAAGCTGATCTGCAAAAGGCGGCAAATTTCGCCTCCGGGCAGGAAGGGCTTGTGACACTCGGAATTCCGCCCACAAGGCCTGAAACAGGGTACGGATATATCCAGATTGACACATCGCATGAGGAGTCTGGAGTATTCAAGGTGGCAACATTTGCAGAAAAACCGAACTATGCAACCGCGGTACGTTTCCTGGAATCGGGGGATTTTATGTGGAACAGCGGAATGTTCATTTGGAAGGCCTCTGTCATCCTGGAAGAAATAGCCATTTTTCTCCCTGAACTTTCGATGAGGATGAATGAGCTCTCCGCGTCGGTTGGAACTCCTGATTTTGATGAAGCTCTTGAAAGGGCATACAGCCAGATAAAAGGTATTTCGATAGATTACGGCATAATGGAGAAATCACATCGCGTTTATCTGATCAAAGCCTCATTTGACTGGAGTGATGTCGGAAGCTGGGAGGAAGTTTATCACCTCAGTGAAAAGGATGAGAAGGGAAATGCAGGTGTGGGAGAGGTGTTTACTTCAATGACGCATGATTCTTATATTTACTCTCCGAATAAATTTACTTCCGTGATCGGAGTGGATAATCTTATAATTATCAATACCGAAGATTCGCTTCTCGTTTGCAGGCGTGACCAGGCACAGGAAGTAAAACAGATCGTCGATTATCTTAAGCACAACAACAAGAACGACCTCCTTTAATGAAAAAACTTGTCACCGAAGATCAGGTTATAGCAGCCTACAAGAGGGGAGAAAGAAACCTCCCATCCGGAAAAGACCATGTTTATACGCCGCTGGCTTTGGACCGTATCAAGCAACTCGGAATCACTATCGGTGAGAGCGTTGCCGAAGAGAAAAAACCTGAACAAAAACCCGGGTTTACCGGTCTAAAAGTGATCATCGGCGGTGACCACACAGGTTATCAATTGCGGAAGGTCATCACCGGGTTCCTTCAGTTGAAAGGGATATCCGTTACTGATGCCGGATCATTCTCCGCTGACAGTTGTGATTACCCCGATTTCGCTAAAGCAGTGGCGAAATCGGTTCAGAAGGGTGAGAATCATTTTGGAATAGTTGTTGACGCTACAGGGAACCCATCTGCCATTACCGCGAATAAATTTAAAGGTATCAGAGCTGCCAATTGTTTCAATGAATTTACTGCCAGAAGCGCGAGAGAACACAATAACGCGAATGTATTGGCACTTGGGGCAAAAGCCATCGGCGAGGAAACAGTGAAATCAATAATCGACGCTTGGCTAAGTTCAAATTTTCTCGGCGACCGGCACCAGACACGTCTCGACAAAATATCCAAAATGGAAGAGCTTAATTTCCGGTCGTAGGTGGATAAGAACCGTCAGTCTTTTTATATTTGACAGGGAATGCATTTTTTATTATTTTTGATTTCCAAATTATTCCAGTCTTGATTATCCCCGGGAACTGCTCCTTAATACAATAAATGATTCTTTTCCTTATACCACCCGTAAAGATTTTTCACGGGCACTAATTTGATTATATCAAAAGTTACTTTAACCGCGCTCAAACAGATTGAGGAACGTGTCTTTTTACTGAAGTGTCACTCTGCGGAATTGGCAAAAAGTTTCAAACCCGGACAGTTTGCCAATATCAGGGTAAGTGACGGCATGTACCCTCTCCTCAGACGCCCCTTTTCTATCAGTGATGTCGAGGGTGACGAAGTATCTTTTATGATAGCGATACACGGTGAGGGAACGGCGCAACTTTGCGGGAAAAAGCCGGGAGACTTACTCGATCTGATTGCACCATTGGGAAATGGTTTTAATATTGATGATGAATATGACCTGCATATTATTCTGGCCGGTGGTATCGGAGCGGCACCATTTCCACTTTTAACACGGAAACTCGCGTATAAAAAATTGATAACCTACTCCGGTGGTAAAACCGGGAGAGAAGTTATTACTTATGGTTTAAACGAACCCCGAATTGCAACAGATGATGGTTCTGCTGGTTTTAAGGGAAACGTGGTTGATTATTTCAGATCGGAGCTTGGTGAGTACCGGAACCTGAAAACAAAGGTTTACGCTTGTGGGCCGAATGCAATGCTCAGGTCAGTGAAACAGCTCCTTGAAAATGAGGGGATAGACGGTGAAATTTCCACCGAAAGCGCGATGGCTTGTGGTTTCGGAATATGCCAGGGCTGCCCTGTTGAGAAAAGTGTGGATGACGGGCGATATCTTCTGATCTGTAAAGACGGCCCGGTTTTTAACGCGAGGGAAGTGGCTATCTGATGAATCCCGATCTGGCGGTAAATGTTGGCGGACTAAAACTTAAAAATCCGGTGCTTTTGGCATCTGGTACTGTAGGATATGGATATGAAATATCCAATTTCATCGATCTGAACAAGATCGGCGGCATCGTTACCAAGTCGATAAGTTTGAAGCCCCGGAAAGGGAATCCACCCGGGAGGATCACGGAAACACCATCCGGAATGCTCAACGCCATCGGACTCGCGAATGTGGGCATTGAAGAATTTATCAGTGAAAAATTGCCATTCCTGGCAGAGTTTAACACAGCCGTGATCTGCAACATAGCCGCTTCAAGTGTCGAAGAATATGTTGAATGCGTCAGAATTCTAAATGGAAATGAAACGGTTAAAGCTTTTGAGATTAATGTCTCCTGTCCAAATGTTAAGGAGGGGGGGCTCATATTCGGGAATGATATAAGATATGTCGCTGAGATAACCTCGCGCGTAAAAAGGGCAGCTGATAAACCGGTGATCATAAAGCTGTCTCCCAATACCTCGAATATAGCGGAGTTCGCTCGTGTAGCAGGGGATAATGGTGCTGACGCGGTTTCAGCAATAAATACTTTAATAGGAACGGCATTCGACATTCGAACCAGAAAACCGAAAATCCACAATATAACCGGAGGACTCTCAGGTCCCGCGATCAAACCTGTTGCCCTTGCCAAGGTACTTGAAATCAGTAGAAAGTGCGACATTCCTGTTATCGGTATCGGCGGTATTTCCTCCTGGGAGGATGTCGTGGAGTTCATGATCGCGGGCGCGTCCGCGATCCAGATAGGCACACTAAATTTTGTAGAACCAGACGCTGCGGGCAGAATTGCAGAGGAACTCAAGCAATTTTGCATTGAATCAAACATTCAAAAGATCAGCTCACTAACAGCATCATATGACCTCAGTTGAACAAAAGATCGACCACTATTTAGACCTGCTCTTTAGTCTTCACAACAGGGGAGTGAAACTTGGTCTTGAAAAAACCATTGAGTTTCTGTCTCTTTTAGGCGATCCGCATAAAAAATTAAAATGCTTTCACATTGCCGGTTCAAACGGTAAAGGAAGCACTTCTTCCTTTATAGCGAGCATCCTTACCGAAGCGGGCTTTAAAACCGGCCTTTACACCTCCCCTCATTTTATCCGGTATAATGAAAGGATCAGAATAAACGGTCAGCAAATTCCTGATAAATATGTGGTTGAGTTCATGATGCAGTATGAGGATGCGATCGTGAATTCCGGGATCACTTTTTTTGAAGTGACCACTGCTCTGGCATTCAAATATTTCCATGATCAAGGTGTTGATTACGCGGTAATCGAGACCGGGCTCGGGGGTACTTATGACTCGACAAATGTTATAGATCCGCTTGCTTCAATAATTACTTCGATCTCGCTGGAACACACCAATATTCTCGGTGAAAGTCTTGAATTGATAGCCGATGCAAAAGGCGGGATAATAAAAAAGGGACGACCCGTGTTTTTAGGCGCGATGCCAAGTGAAGCAAAAGGCAGACTGATGCAGATAGCCGCTGAAAAGGGTTCGAAATGCTATTTTCTGGAAGAGTACATCAACAGGAGAAAAGAGGCTTTTGAGTTCTATTCGAGTGAGCTTTATTTTGACAATCTTGAAACTCCCCTTAGAGGTGTTTATCAGCAACTCAACGCTTCACTCGCGATACTGGCAGTAAACAAGGTTCTTCACTTTTCAGACGCGGGCAAGATTCTAAAGGGGATACGGCATGTCTCTATAAATAGCGGGATTCAGGGGAGATTTGAGAAAGTTCACGACAAGCCCGTAATAATTCTCGACTCGGCACACAATTCTGAAGGTGTTGAGACTTTCCTTAAGGAATTCGTGAAAGACCGGAAAAAATACAAGAGGAAATATTTGCTTTTTTCGTGTCTGAACGACAAGTCAGCAGGGAACATGCTCCTTGAAAGCAGCAAGCACTTCGATGTTATTTATCTGTATGAGCTGAAAAACAACGAAAGGGCTTTGAGGCTTGAAGAGCTGGTTGCACTGGCAAACGAACATGGGATTAATCATCAGGAAACAAAGGATGTCAGGCAGTTTATAAGGAAATTTTTAAGCGCGTCAGAAGATGAATGCCTTGTCGTTTACGGCAGCATGTATCTGGTGGCTGAAGCAATGAGTGTTTTTGAAAAAAAGTATTACAGCAACAATATTTAAGTTTAAAATAAAGGTAACCAAAT
Source organism: uncultured Ignavibacteriaceae bacterium (assembly GCA_964625575.1). GTDB lineage: Bacteria > Bacteroidota > Ignavibacteria > Ignavibacteriales > Ignavibacteriaceae > UTCHB3. Next base: position 51,037 of record CAZVBQ010000001.1, read on the forward strand.
GGACATTTCAGAACTGAAATCTAAAAAGATCGTTGAGCTGAACGAGATAGCTAAAGAGCTAAAAATTTCAGGCTTCACCGATTTAAGAAAACAGGAGTTGATCTTTAAGATCCTCGAAGCACAGACCGCCAAAGACGGTCTCACATTTTCAAAAGGTGTGTTGGAAGTCTTGCCGGATGGATACGGTTTCTTACGCTCCTCCGCCTACAACTACCTTCCATCCCCCGACGACATCTATATATCACCCTCACAGATTAAAAAATTCTTCCTTAGAACCGGTGACTACGTAAGCGGCCAGGTCAGACCTCCAAAAGAAGGGGAGAGATTCTTCGCTCTCTTAAGAGTTGAAGCGGTCAACGGTATGGATCCCGCGGAAATAAGGGAAAGAACCTTGTTTGATAACCTGATCCCGGTTTATCCCACAAAAAAACTGACACTTGAGTCGGCTCCCGGAGAATGGTCGATGAGGATAATGGATATGCTCACCCCTATCGGAAAAGGGCAGAGAGGTCTTATCGTTTCACCTCCAAAAAGTGGTAAAACGGTTCTTTTACAGAAGATCGCCAATTCGATAACCAGAAATCATCCGGAAGTGAAGTTGATCATTCTGCTGATCGATGAGCGCCCGGAAGAAGTTACCGATATGGAGCGTAGCGTGAACGCCGAAGTGGTCAGCTCAACGTTTGATGAGCCGGCAGAGCGTCACGTGCAGGTTGCTGATATGGTGATTGAAAAAGCAAAAAGACTTGTTGAAGCCAAGCATGACGTCGTAATTCTTCTTGACTCAATTACACGTTTGGGACGCGCCCATAACCTTGTGGTACCGCATTCCGGAAAGATCCTCTCTGGTGGTCTTGATTCGAACGCCCTTCACAAACCAAAAAGATTCTTTGGTGCCGCCCGTAACACCGAGGATGGTGGTTCATTAACCATTATTGCCACCGCCCTAATCGATACAGGTTCGAGAATGGATGATGTAATCTTTGAAGAGTTCAAAGGAACAGGTAACATGGAAATAGTGCTTGACCGTGACCTCAGCGACAGAAGAATCTTCCCCGCGATCGATATAAACCGTTCCGGTACACGTCGTGAAGAGATGCTCCTTAAAGAAGACGAACTTCAGAGGATTTACATTCTTAGAAAATATCTCAGTGATTTCACGCCTGTTGAGGCGATGGAAGAGATGCTCGACAAAATGCGTGGCACCAAAAACAACAAAGAATTCCTCACCATGATGAATAGCTGATGCTCAGACGTATGACAGGCGTAATGACCTGTGGTGATATAAACGGCATCGGACCCGAGATCGCTCTGAAGGCGATTCAAAGGTCGGTAGAACTTTCGGATCTCAATTTCAAACTTGTCATTCCGGGCAATGTATACGATGAGATCTCAGCCGGCACAGGCATCGACCTTGCAGGCAACCCCCGTGTGAAGATCGAGGATATCGGCGAATTTAATCTTGAACCCGGTATCCCGACCGAACAGTCAGGGGAAGCCGCGTTTCGTGCCCTTGATACCGGGTTCCGGATCACGGCCGCTGACAGGGATTCGTTTTTAGTTACAGCACCCATTTCCAAGTACGCTTTCAGGCTTGCCGGAGTTAATTTTCCCGGACACACCGAGCTTCTTGCAAGCTGGTCGGGATCGGAAGATTTCGTCATGATGTTCCTCTCGGAGCAAATTAAATGTGCTTTGGCCACAATTCACATTCCCTTGAGCAGTGTCAGCAATTCCATCACTAAAGAGTCACTCCGGAAGTGTTTGAAGACAGTTATCGAGAGTCTCAGGGTGGATTTCAGCATAAATCAACCTGATATTGCAGTGTTGGGGTTGAATCCTCATGCCGGTGAAAACGGATTGCTTGGAGGTGAAGAGAATGAGGTGATCACGCCCGTTATCGAGGAATTTTCGAACACCGTGAAAGGACCTTTCCCTCCCGACGCATTTTTTGCCAGAAAACAACAACTGAACTTTGATCTGTTTCTAGCCCTTTATCACGACCAGGGTTTGATCCCTTTCAAGTTGCTCACGGCCGGATCAGGGGTTAACTTTACTGCGGGTCTCGATATAATCAGAACGTCACCCGATCATGGCACTGCTTATGATATAGCATGGCAGAACAGGGCTGACTTCACTTCAATGATCGAAGCAATTGACTGGGGACACCGTGTGTGTGCCAACCGCCGTTTTATATATGGGAAATGACAGTTACAAAAAGATCTCCCTGATCTATAACGATCTTGTCAGACACGTTGACTACACGGGGTGGGCGAGATACATCGTCAAACTCATCAAGCTCTACAAAATTAAAACCGCCAGGGTTCTTGAACTCGCCTCTGGTACAGGACGATTGTTTCCACATTTGAAAATCAGTCCACCGAATGGTATTCTCACTGATATTTCGTACAATATGCTCGATCAGGCATCTTCCGCGTATCCTAAAGTTTGCTGCGATATGACCGAACTGCCATTCAAGGGCGATTTTGATCTGATAATATCATGTTTTGACAGTGTGAATCACCTCCCGGATCTGACAAAACTGGGAGCCAATTTCAGAGAGGTTTCAAGAGTGCTCAGTACAGGGGGATATTTCCTTTTTGATATTGTGACAGAGGAAAACTCAAAAGCTTATCTCTCCACATACAGTAAAACAAGATCATCCGGAAACCTGAAGTATAGTCAGGCATCAGCTTATGATGAGTCGACACGTATCCATTTCAACAGATTTATGATCACTGAAGCAGGGAACCCCGCCACTTCTGAAGAGAATCGTGAGTACATCTACACTGAAGATGAGATAGAGATGACTCTTTCTTCTTCCGGTTTGGAAGTGGTCGCCAAGTATGATTCATTCAGTTACGACGCGGTGACTGAGAGTACTTACCGGATCCAGTATATTACAAGGAAAAAGAATGGTTCTTAAGTTTAATTCAGTTGATTTTTCTTATCCCTCTCATAAGGTACTGGATAATTGTAATTTTGAGATCGGTCAGAACGAATTTGTGTATCTGGTAGGGAAAAGTGGCTGCGGAAAGTCAACCCTTTTACAATTGTGTTATTTCAATCTTGTCCCGGGTACCGGGGAAGTGGTGGTTGCCGGTTATTCATCTTCAAACAGTAACGCGAAAACAATTTCCGCTTTACGTCAGAAGCTTGGGATAGTATTCCAGGATTTCAAACTCCTTAGTGACCGGACTGTTTATCAAAACCTGGCCTACATTCTGGAAATTAATAACCATCCCTCTGGCAAGATAAGGAACAGGGTTGAGTCGGTTCTGAAAGAACTCGGAATACTTCACCTTAAAAATGCTTATCCCGGTACACTCTCCGGTGGTGAGCAGCAACGCACCGCGATCGGCAGGGCAATAGTTAACGAGCCGTTGCTTGTAATAGCGGATGAGCCCACCGGTAATCTGGATCCACAGACTTCGGAAGAGATAATTTCAATTTTCAGAGAGATCAATCTGAAGGGAACTGCTGTCTTGCTGGCGACACACAATTATGATCTTATTGATCCGGCCGGTAAAATCTTGCGTTTGGAAAATGGGAAAGTGAGTCAGGTAAGAATAAAAACATAAAAAAAGGCTGTCCATTTTAGACAGCCTGAAGAAAACTATAACACTCCTGCTTTTGTCTTAAGCCCTTCAACTATCTCAACTATCTGCTGAGAAACTTCATTAATAGGCCTTAAACCGTTGATCCTGTGGAGCGCGGCGGTTCCTACATAGTAATTTACCACCGGAAGTGTCGTGTCACGGAAAATTTTAAGCCTTTTCCGAATTACGGATTCATCATCATCCGGACGTTGATAGAATGAGTATGAGGCACCACAAGTGGGACAATTAATCAGATCGGCAATCTCATTATTGCTGAAAATGTTGTTACAAACCTTGCAGGCGCGTCTTTTGGCAAGACGATTCACTAATTCTTCTTCATCCACTTCAAAGACAAGAATTGCACCATTATCATACTTGAGTTCCGCGAGCAATTTCTCCAAGGCCGCGGCCTGGGAAACAGTTCGGGGGAAGCCATCAAGAATAAAGCCATCGCGCAATTGTGGCTCGGAAAGTTTCTCTTTGATGATAGCGATCATGATATCATCAGGGAGAAGCTGTCCGCTGGACATGATCTCTTGCGCCTTCAAACCGAGGGGGGTCCCTTTCTTTACAGATTCACGCAACATGTCACCGGTTGAGATATGTTCAAAACCGTAACGCTGGCTTATGATCTTGGCTTGAGTCCCTTTCCCGGCTCCCGGGGCACCGAATAAAATTAAATACATGATCTTCCTTGTTGTATCTCTGTCAAAAGACTGAAAATATTGTCAGCAAAACTAACAAAATAAAATCAATTCCTTAACTTTCCAAAAAAAGTGCGGAGAAGAAATGTACTTTCACTCTCCATCAGTCCGGAAAACACCTCGAGGGTATGATTAAATTTCCCATCTTCCGCGTGATTGCAAACGGAACCGCAGCAGCCGTACTTTGGATCAAACGCGGCGAAAATTAACCGGTTGATTCTTGAATGCAATATCGCGCCGGTGCACATTAAACAAGGTTCAAGCGTGCAATAGATGGTGCACTCTTCAAGTCTTGATGCTCCGAGGTGATTGGCAGCCGCGGTGATGGCGATCATCTCCGCGTGTGCAGTGGGATCATTCAACCGCAGGTTTTGGTTGTAACCACGGCCAATGATCTTGTCTTCATGAACGATTACGCAACCTACGGGTACTTCATCTTCATCGAAGGCCTGTTGAGCTTCCTGAAGCGCCGCGTACATGAATCTGTAGTCATTTTCGGAGAAGATCATCGGATTTTAAATTTTTGAAAAGTTGGAAACCAAGCTCAAATTTACGAATAAAAAATGATCGTGTGAAGTTTAAAAATAAAAAAGTCCGGAAGCGGAGAGCCAACGGACTTGAATCGTACACCCGGAAGGAGTCGAACCCTCAACCTTTTGATCCGTAGTCAAACGCTCTATCCAATTGAGCTACGGGTGCATAAATTTTCATATTTAGACTACAAATCTAACATTTGTAGAGTAAACTGACAAATGTTATTTTTTATTGCGGTAATAAACCGAATAAATTCCTATCAGGTTAAGAAATGGCTCATGTTGAAACGGGATCTGCAAATGTGGCATCAACTGTGGGGCATAACCACCGGTCACGAAAATTTTAATATCCTCCGCGATGTTCGTAAAATGGGCATACACCCTCTCAACGAGTCCGATTGTAGAGTTCAGGATACCTGAACGAATAGCGTTTTCGGTTGAATTACCAAGAAAACTGCCTGTATTGAAGTGATCTATCAAGGGTAGTTTTGCAGTATACTGATTCAGAGCCGAGTTCATAATCTTAAGACCCGGAGCTATCATTCCTCCCGTAAAGAGGGAAGGTTTGCCCGTCTGAAGAACATTAACAGTGGTGGCGGTACCAAAATCAAATGTTATAACGTAGTCGTGATCATGAAGCATGTTGTCTATCTCGAGCAGATGCTTCGCTCCGGCGATGGAACTTAATCTGTCAAGCCCAAGTGTGGTAACCGGAGAATAGGAGATGTTAAAGCCAAAATCAAGCGAGTGGTCAATTAGATAAAAAGATGTATTCGGCTGATTTCTGAGTATGCCTTCAAGCAAAGAAGTTTGTTTGGGTACAACAGAAGAAACAACCACATCTATCTGACTGCCATAAATAAGGGGCTTTATATCAAGCGGGTCTTCGATCACCAAGGTTCTGATGAGCTCAGAATTGTAGAACTCACCGGTTTTGATCTTTGAATTGCCGATATCGACAGTAATTACTTTCATATCGCGGAAACATCCCCGAATGAGATGACATGCCTGTCTTCCATGTTGTCGATTAAAACGAGGTGACCTTCTGATGTGACATCATCAAAAGTGCCTATATATTCATGATCGCCGGCTTTAACTGTAATCTTGTCGCCGATCATTTTGCAGAACTGTTTCCAGTCAGAAATCACTTGATCAGGATTGTTCTCAAGTTTGGTCAGCGTGAATTCGAAATTATTCAAAATTTCAGCGAGAAGTTTTTCTCTGGAAACATATTGTTTCAGTTCGATCCTCAACGAGGTCGGCTCAATGATGTAGTGTTGAGCGAAATTGTGCTGATTCACGTTCATACCTATTCCCACAGCAACCCTTGATATCCGTGAGCCTTGTGAAACAGATTCACAAAGGATACCTGCTATCTTTTTAGTGCCGATCAGTACATCGTTGGGCCATTTCAGGTTTGTTTTTACCATGTGAAGATTTTCTATGGATCTTGCCACGGCAAGAGAAGCCACAAAGTTAAGCAACTGCGGGTGGGGGATTTTTCTATACGAAAGATCAAGCAATATGGTGAATGTAAGATTCTGTTCCTTGCTTGAAACCCATTGGCGGTCAAGCCGGCCCCTGCCCGCGGTTTGAAATTCTGCGAATACCACACTTCCGTCCGTTTTAATGCCGTTGGATGGGTCAAGAGCGTACCGGTTGGTGGAGTCAACTTCTTCAAGGAACGTAAAATTGCGACCGATCAGCTCGGTTTCCAGTTTAATATCAAATTCTTCAATCGAAAGCATAAATTCTCTTCATGTCATGTGCTATGTCAAAATGACACGCAGGTTGACAAATAATATCAGGTTTAAGTTAAAATATTCCTTTTATTGCCCAAAAACATTATGGTATGGTTTTTGCTGCTATTTAACCAGTTTAGAAAAAAACAGATTTGAAAAACAATTTACGAAAAGGAGAGCAGAAATGGGAAAGATCATAGGAATAGATCTTGGTACCACCAACTCATGCGTATCGGTTATGGAAGGTAATGAGCCCGTTGTTATACCAAACGCGGAAGGTACACGTACCACACCATCAGTAGTGGCATTTTCAAAAACAGGTGATCGCCTTGTCGGTCAGGCCGCCAAAAGGCAAGCGATAACCAACCCCAAGAAAACCATATTCTCGATCAAGAGATTCATGGGCAGGAGAGTTGATGAAGTAGTTGACGAGACTCACAAAGTGCCCTACGCGGTTGTAGCTGGTGAAGATAGAACCGCGAGAGTGGATATTGACAGTAAACTTTATTCACCGCAAGAGATCAGCGCGATGATTCTTCAGAAAATGAAGAAGACAGCCGAAGATTACCTCGGTCAGGAAGTGACAGAGGCTGTAATTACAGTACCTGCATATTTTAACGATGCTCAGCGGCAGGCAACAAAAGACGCTGGTGAGATTGCCGGACTAAAAGTTCGCAGGATCATCAATGAACCAACCGCGGCAGCACTTGCTTACGGACTTGATAAAAAAGGTAAAGAAGAAACAGTCGCAGTGTACGATCTCGGTGGTGGTACATTTGATATTTCGATCCTTACGATCGGTGATGGCGTGTTCGAAGTTAAATCAACCAACGGTGACACCCACCTTGGTGGTGACGATTTCGATCAGAGACTGATCGATTTCCTCGCTGACGAGTTCAAAAAAGAAGAAGGAATCGATCTTAGAAGTGATGCCATGGCTCTTCAGAGGCTTAAGGAAGCTGCCGAGAAAGCAAAGATCGAACTTTCATCATCGCTTTCTACTGACGTTAACCTTCCGTTCATCACTGCCACACAGGATGGACCGAAACACCTGGTACAGACAATCTCCAGAGCAAAGTTCGAGAGTCTTGTCGGTGACCTGATCGAGCGCACAAGAATCCCGTGCGAACAAGCGATCAAAGATGCCGGCGTTTCAAAAAGCGAAATAAACGAGGTGATACTCGTCGGTGGTTCCACCAGAGTGCCGGCAGTTCAAGAACTCGTAAAGCAGCTATTCGGTAAAGAACCACACAAGGGCGTTAACCCAGACGAAGTGGTTGCGGTTGGTGCCTCAATCCAGGGTGGTGTATTGAGCGGTGACGTTAAAGATGTATTGCTTCTTGATGTTACACCCCTTTCGCTCGGTATTGAGACCCTTGGTGGTGTAATGACCACGATGATCCAGGCAAACACGACAATTCCGACCAAAAAGACGGAGATATTCTCGACTGCTGCCGACAACCAGCCCTCAGTTACCATTCATGTTCTTCAGGGTGAGCGCCCAATGGCGAGCGATAACCGGTCACTCGGTAAATTTGACCTTGATGGCATTCCACCTGCCCCGCGTGGTGTACCACAGATCGAAGTCAGCTTTGACATCGACGCAAATGGTATTCTTCATGTGTCGGCAAAAGACAAGAACACCGGCAAGGAACAGTCAATAAAGATCACCGGATCGGGTGGACTTAGTCAGGATGAGATCGAAAAGATGAAGCGCAATGCTCAGGAGCATGCCGCCGAGGATAAGAAGAAGAGGGAATTGGTGGAATCCAAAAACACTGCCGAGAACCTCGTATTCCAGGCTAAGAAGATGATGGATGAGAACAAAGAGAAGATCACTCCCGAACTGAAGAGCAAGATGGATGCTGAGATATCAAAGGTTGAAGATGCTGTAAAGACTGAGAATGTTGATCAGATCAAATCGGCTATCGACCAGTTCCAGAAATCCCTTCAGGCGTTATACCAGAACATGGCTCCTCAGCAGGGTGCCGCCGACCCCGGAATGGGCGCTAACTTCAACCAGGGAACCCCCGGTGGACAGGAGAACGCGCAAAAAGAAAAGAATGTTGAGGATGCCGACTTCAAAGAAGTATAACCCTGTTGTACTTTAGTCATAACATCTTTTAGAACATAGAGTTATAAGGCCACCGGAAACGGTGGCCTTCTTTTTGATTGTGTGGTAACCCGGCGTTGCGGTAAAAGATTTCACCTGTCCTGAAGTAAAATTTTTCGTATATTTGTGATTCAAAAAATCGAAAAGGTGGTATGGCTTTACTTGATACTCTCAATCCGCAACAAAAAGCAATTGTTGAATATAATAACGGGCCACATGTTGTAATTGCCGGGCCCGGGACCGGCAAAACCAGGGTTCTAACATATAAATTGGCGCATCTGCTCGAACAGGGAGTGGATCCGGAGACTATTTTATGCGCTACATTTACGAACAAGGCAGCAACCGAACTTAAACGGAAAGTAATGGAACTGCTTGGGAAATCAGATATTGAGTTCCCATGGGTGGGTACTTTCCAGTCCGTTTTTGCAAAGATACTTCGTGTTGAAGCCAAAGCACTTGGTCACTCCACCAGTTTTTCGATTTATGACACTGAAGATTCAGAGTCGTTGGTAACGAACATTCTCACCGATTTCAATATAAGCAGTGAAGCACTCGTCCCGCGAAATGTCACCCGGAGAATAAGTTTTCTGAAAAATACCATGGTATTTCCGGAAGATCTTCAGAAGAAGGAAGACCGTTCTTCGATAGAAGAAAAATTCATCAAGGTTTACCTGGAATATCAGCGGAAGATATTCGAAAACGACGCAATGGATTTTGAGGATCTGACCTTAAAAACACTCGACCTGCTCCAGAACAACAAAAAAGCCTTTAACAAATACAAGAAAAAATTCGATTATTTTCTGTTCGATGAGTTTCAGGAAACCAGCACCGCCCAGTATGAGATAATAAAACTCCTTTGTTCCAAAGGTGGAAAGATCTGCGCCCTTGGTGATGATTCACAATCAATTTATAGCTGGAGAGGCGCGAAAAACGCGAATATTCACCTTTTAAAAGAAGATTTTTCACGGGTAAAGCAGTTCCAGCTCGATCAGAATTTCAGATCGACATCAACCATTCTTAAAGCTGCTTCGGAAATTATAGCCCGGAATGAAAGTTTTATCGACAAAAAGCTCGTTTCCAAAGCCGAGGAAGGGGAGCACCTCTCACTGATCAAATGCTCGGATGAGAAGGATGAAGCTTATCAATTGGCGAAGTTCATCAAAGATGAAATTGCTGACAACAAATATTCATACTGCGATTTTGCCGTTCTTTACAGGACGAATAACCAGTGCAGGGCCTTCGAGGATGTTTTTGTAGAAGAAGGACTCCCGTTCAAAATTTACGGCGGCATTGAGTTTTACAAGAGAAGAGAAATTAAAGATCTCATCGCCTATCTTAAAGTGATCATAAATCCTAAAGATGAGGAGAGCCTTTTAAGGATTATGAATTTCCCTCAGAGGGGAATCGGCATGACCACGATCAAAAGAATGATCGCTTTCTCCAAGAAACACGAGGTCACTCTCTTCGAAACCATGGGTCGTGTTTTCGAGGTAATTGACATTAAAGAGAGAATTCAGAAGAACGTAAAGAATTTCAAGATACTTCTTGATAAATACATCGTTCTCCGCGACAAACTTTCGGTTGGAGAACTTACTCATGCCATGGTAGCTGAACTTGAGCTTCAAAGGCTTTTCAATGAGGAGACAACTCATGAATCACTCGATAAAATCGACAATCTGAATGACTTCCTGAAGAGCATCTCTGAATTCTCAACAAAATATCCCGACGCATCAATTGAAGAGTATCTCAGGATCGTTACTTTGATGACGGATCTGGACGGCATCGATGAGTCTGACAATTCGATCAAATTGATGACGGTTCACAGCGCTAAAGGTATGGAGTTCCCCGTAATTTTTGTTTCCGGACTTGAGGAACAGCTATTTCCACTCTCCACCAAATTTGCCCCGGAGGCAACCACCGAAGAAGAAAGACGACTCTTTTATGTGGCGGTTACCAGAGCTAAGAAAAAGGTTTATCTCTCACACGCGAGAGCAAGATACAGGTTCGGTGAAGTCGCATATGAGAACAGATCGCTCTTTATAAATGAGATTTCTCCCGCGCTTCTGAAAGAGGAAGACGCAAGCCAGAACCGTAAAGGCAGAAAGACAAAAAAAGAGAAAATTATTCAGAAATTCCAGTCGATCGGTTATGTTGATTGGGAACACCAAAAGACCCTTATCAAAGTTGGCAGCAGGGTTTTTCATGAACAGTTCGGACTTGGAAAGGTTCTCTCAGTTGTTGGAACCGGTGACAATCAGAAAGTAACCGTTGTATTCGACGGAAACAACATGAAACAACTTATGTTAAAATTTGCCAAATTGAAAGTGCAGAATTGATATTGAAAAAAGTTTTCTTATTCCTGTTGGTTGTTTTTCTTCATTCCGGACTCTTTGCACAAGAGTTCCGGGGAACATGGCTCGCCAGAAACAGTCTCTCTTCAAAAGATGTGCTTGCAAAAGCAATGGACAGTCTGGCCGCGAACAACTTCAACACGGTATTCGTTAACGTTTGGAGCCGTGGCTACCCACTTTGGAAAAGCGATGTCTTTTTCCGTGAGACCGGTGTCTATATTGATCCTACATTTCAGGGCAGGGATGTGCTTGCAGAGGCAATTGCTGAAGGCCATAAAAGAGGTCTGCACGTTGAGGCATGGTTTGAGTATGGATTTGTCGGCGGTTGGACAGGTAATCAACCACCCGGAGGAAAAGGCCCCGTCTTCAACTTACACCCTGACTGGGTGGCAAAGAAGCAGGATGGTGGAGAGATGGACGGATCAAATTTCTATTGGATGATCCACACCAAACCTGAAGTGCAGAATTTTCTTATTGCCATGTGCACCGAGATCGCAAGAAATTATGATGTCGATGGTATCGAACTCGACAGGATCAGATACTCGAGCACGCAGTATGGCTATGATGCATATACCGACAGCCTTTACCGTGCTGAAAATAACGGGAATCCTCCACCGGTAAATTATGCAGATACCAGTTGGATCAGATGGAGAGCCAACAACCTTAATCAGTTCATGGTCCGGGTGAAAGATTCGATCAAGACAATCAACCCACATGTGAATATTTCGAATGCGCCATCGCTTTATGCTTCAGGCAGTTACACTTCATATGTGAATTTCTGCCAGGACTGGGTTGGTTGGCTCCGGGACGGTTCAGTTGATAATGTTCAAGTGCAGTCGTATGTCGGCTCATCATTCTCATTCGGCGCGATTCTCGACTATATTTTACAGCTGGTTCCGGATAAGAACAAGGTTTATCCCGCTTTTGCTATTTCTCCCAGTGGAACCAGCATTACGAACCAGGAAATTTCCAACTTCGTTAATGTTACGAAAACAAAGGGATTCAAAGGTAATGCCATTTGGTACTTTAGTGACCTTGGTCCGGTTTTTCCCTACATAAAACAAAATATATATCAGACTCCAAACTACCCGCCTCATTCGTCAGCCACGTGGAGGGAGTTCTACAAGATAGTAGAGATCGGCGACCAAGCTAACGCGGTCAGAACCGGTACCTGGACTCAAAGCACGGTTTTCGGATTTAACGGGCCATCTTTTTACGCTGATAATTCAACACAGGCTTCTGTGAATTATTTTGTCGATGTACCTGTTGATGGATTTTATGAGGTTTACGCATTTAACGTTACCGCCGTGAACAGAACTGACTCCGCAAAGTATGGCGTGATCGATTCATCCGGTAATAGCACGACTTATCTCATTAACCAGAACGATGTGAATCTGAGAAGATGGTACAAGATCGGAGATCATTATCTTAAGGCTGGTCGCAGAAATGTGGTAAGACTTTCGAATGAAGGACTTTCAACAGGCAAATTGCTAAGCGCGGATGCCGTGATGGTCGTACTTAACAGGCGGCTTTCGCCAACAGCCACGTCGGTTCATGAAAATGATGAAACCGGCTTAAAAAAAAAGTCCATAAAGTCTTTTAACATAAAAAGTTATCCTAATCCATTCAATGGAGAGTTCAAAGTTTCTTACGACATTCCCGCTGAAGGCCAAACGGAGATCAAGGTTTTCAGCAGTTCGGGAGAGTTGGTAAGAGTTTTAGATAGAGCAGATAAATCTCCCGGTTCTTATGAAACAAGCATCAACTCCAACGGGTTGGCAAGTGGTGTTTATTTTGTAACTATCGGGCAAGCCGGATACTACGAGGTGGTCAAAGTCATACTAAACAAATGAAGTGCTAAATAACCATAAGGACTTAAAATGATAGCGCCAAAAAAACTTGCAATCTTGGTTGGTGGCGGACCGGCTCCCGGAATCAACAGTGTTATCAGCAGCGCCACGATCAGGGCGGCTGTTGAAGGTATAGAAGTAATTGGAATAAAAGATGGCTTCCAATGGATAATGGAAGGTGAGATTGGTCATTGCCACTCTCTTACAATTGATGAAGTAAGCCGCATTCACTTCCGTGGAGGTTCATTTATTGGTATATCAAGAGCCAATCCCACAAAAAATAAAAAGCATCTCGAGAACACTGTAACTTCACTTCTGAGGCTTAATGTAGATAAACTCATTACTATTGGAGGTGACGATACTGCATATTCCGCAATGAAGGTTGAAGAGATGGCTGCCGGAAGGATCCGTGTTGTTCACGTTCCGAAGACAATCGACAACGATCTTGATCTTCCACATGGAATTCCAACTTTCGGTTTTCAAACCGCCAGACACATTGGTGTGGAAATTGTTAAAAACCTCATGGTTGATGCTCAAACCACTTCAAGGTGGTATTTCGTTGTTACCATGGGCCGTAAAGCCGGCCACCTTGCCCTCGGAATAGGGAAAGCCGCCGGTGCGACACTCACACTAATACCGGAAGAATTTCCGACCGAGACAATAAAACTCGATCATATAATTGATATTCTGGTCGGCGCGATAATAAAACGTATAAGTTACGGCAAAATGGATGGCGTGGCAATTCTTGCTGAAGGCCTGGTTGAGCACCTTGACCCCAAAGAGCTGCTAGCTCTGGGAGAGGTTGAAAGGGATGCTCATGATAACATCAGGATAGCAGAAGTTAACCTTGGTGAGATCCTTAAAGCCAAAGTTCAAGACCGGCTTAAAGAATTTGGCCATAAAGTGACTATTGTCGCGAAAAACATCGGCTATGAATTAAGATGTGCTGACCCGATTCCTTTTGACATGGAGTACACGAGAGACCTCGGTTACTCAGCAGCACAATTCATTTTAAATGGCGGAAATGCCGCGATGGTTTCAATTCAGGGTGGTAAATTCGTTCCGCTTTTCTTCAAGGATATTCTCGATCCGAAGACGAAGAAAACAAAGGTAAGAATGGTTGATCCCTCAAATGAGTCATTCTTGATCGCCAGAAGATACATGCTCAGACTGAGCAGCTCCGACTTCGAGGATCCGCATGAACTTGCCAAATTTGCGGCGACTTGCGGTATTTCACTCGACGAGTTTACAAAGAGATTCCACTACATTATTGAGAATGACATGCTCTACAAGCATATTAAAGAAGGTAATGTGGCACTCTCCGGTTCGGGCGAGAAAGACGAAGCCAACGCCGGAATGCAGTAGATGATCAGAAAAGAAGCTTTGCTCTTCGGATGTAACGGTGCTCTCGGATCGAAAGTTGCAGAAGTTTTCCGTACAGCAGGGTTCGACCGTCTCTATCTTTTTGATATAAACGCGGAAGAACATACTGACGATAAAGAGATCCGGATAAATACGGGCGACCTTTCAATCGCTGAAAATGTGATCAAGGCGATGAGTGTTGTGGAATCCATGCAGGGCAAGCTTCTTTTCCTTTTTAGTACCATCGGAGGATTTTTCGGTGGAAAACAAATCGAGGAAACCTCTCCGGCAGACATTGCCCGGATGGTTTCAATGAATTACACTTCGAATTTTAATATACTTGCTGAATTCAAGCGTAAGGTTGCCCTGTGTTCGGGTGGTTCAGCGATGTTTACCTCGGCTTTTTCTGCATTTTCAGGTGAGGGTGGCAGAGCAGCGTATGGAGCATCAAAAGCGGCTCTTTCTTACCTCGTGGAATCCGGTGCTGATGAGGGAAGGGAAATAAATCTAAGCGTTAATGCTATTGCCCCTTACATCCTGGACACGCCTCAGAACCGCGATTGGATTGAACCGGAGTTGATAGATTCTCTGATAAAACCGGCTGAAACTGCAAGATTTATCCTTTCTATATTTGAAAACTACAATTTTATTTCCGGTAACGTTTTCAAACTGAAACACCGTTTTCCGGTTCCTGATTCTGACTAACTTTAGAGACCAGCTATGAATTCTTTGGCTTCGATGTACATTGACGGTGGCGAGTTTATGCACCCGATCCTTATCGCCTTTATCGTGGGATTGGTGTTAAGCTTTGAGCGGATATACACATTGCGGAAGTCGAAGATCAATACCCGTACGTTCGTTGACCAAGTCAAAAAAGAGATCGAGTCGAATGGAGTGGAAGGGGCAAAAAAGATCTGCGAACAAAATCCCGGTTCTGTTTCTTCCATTTTTCACGCGGGACTTCAAAGGTTCGATGAAGGTTTAGAGTCGGTGGAAAAAGCAATCATGACCTACGGAAGCATTGAAACCGGATTTCTTGAGAAAAGAATGATCTGGATTTCGCTCTGTATAGCTCTCGCCCCTATGCTCGGGTTTACGGGAACCGTACAGGGAATGATTGAAGCCTTCGAGGCGATCAAAGAGGCAAATCAAATTTCGCCGGCAATCGTTGCCGGAGGTATTGCCAAAGCACTTATCACTACACTTTTCGGTCTCGTGGTTGCTATGATACTTCAGGTTTTCTACAACTTTTTTATATCAAGGATTGATGACCTGATCTCCGATATGGAAGTAAGCTCGGTTCAATTGATCGACAGCCTCTATTCAATAAAGAACAAGAATCGCGAAATTTAAATGAGTCTGATCAGACGCAGAAGAAAAGGACTTCCCGATGTCCCGCTTGCTTCAATGTCTGACATTGCTTTTCTTCTTCTGATCTTCTTTATTGTGGCTGCAACAATTGATATTGATACCGGTATAAGTTTATCCCTCCCTGAGTACAACCCGCAGGAAGCCCCGGCTCAGGTCGAAAAGAAACGGGTGACCGAGATAAAAATCTTTTCCAATGGAATTACCCTGAATGGCGCCACCGCCTCACCTGATGATATCTTCTCTGTGGTTTCATCGAAAGCCAGGGAAGCGGCGGGGCTCTCAGATGATGAAAAGCCTGTTACTTTGCTGCTTTATTCGGGTGACGTACCTTACAGTAAATACATTACAGCTCTTGATCAGATAAAACGTGGTTACAGGGTGATACAGGACGAGATCGCGCGCAAGGAATTCGGAAAACCCTTCAAAACCCTCTCAGAAGAGGAAAAAATCACCATTTCTGCCAAGGTCCCGGTTCTTATCACTGTAGGTGAATTGAAGAATTATGATTAGTTTTGCGGGTAACCGGAAGAGAAAAGATTCCAAGCCAGGGATCCCCCTTGCTTCAATGCCCGATATTATTTTTATACTGCTTTTGTTCTTTATGGTCTCCACTGTACTTAAAGAAATAGATGTCAAGGTAAAGTATGACCTTCCCGAAGCCACCACTTCCGAAAAATTTGACAACCGCAGGCTAAATGCCTGGCTGTATATTGGAAGGGACGGTAGAATTCAGGTAAACGATATGGTGGTTGGAGTGGAGAACATCAGGGAGAAGTTTGAAGTTATCAGAGCCCGGATGAACAACGTGGTTGTGCAGTTACGAGTTGACAAAAATGTTCCAATGTCACTTGTTGAGCAGGTACAGCTCGAACTCAGAAAGGCAAAGTGTTTGAGAGTTAATTACATTTCATCAAAAAGTAAACAGGATGAAAAATGAGTCTGAAAGTTAAGATCAATGAAGAATTGAAGCAAGCGATGAAGAGTGGCGATAAACTTCGCCTCGAAACCATCCGTTCGATCCGCGCCGGCATTCTAGAATATGAAAAAAGCGGTAAAGGCGAATTGCAAAACGAAGCCGATGAGCAAAATCTTCTGAATTCGATGGCCAAGAAAAGAAAAGAAGCCATGGATATTTACAGGGGCGCTGGAAGAACCGACCTTGCTGACAAAGAGGAGAAAGAGCTCGCGATAATATCAGAGTTTCTACCAAAACAACTTACGGCTGAAGAAATCACGGCAAAGGTTTCAGAAATTGCTGCTGCAAACTCTATAATGAAAGGTGGCGAATTCAGCAAGTTAATGCCCGCGGTAATGAAAGAGCTTAAAGGCAAGGCTGATGGAGGCTTGATAAAAAAAGCAGTGGAAGAATTTCTGCGGGGTTAACTGCCTTGAACTGGATCGATATCTTAGTTGTATTACTCACACTTGCCTCTTTCTATCTCGGCTACAAGGAAGGCTTCATTAAAAAAGTTTTTGATGTCGTCGGTTTTTTTCTTGGCATTTTTCTCGCAATCAAATTTGCCGGTGAAATGGGATCAGTGTATAAAAAATTACTGGGTGTTGCCGATGGTTCTGCCGGGATCATTGGAGGAGTCACCATTTTTATTTTTTTTCAGGTGCTTACGGCAGTAATTGTGAAAGCAACTAAAATACATGACAAGGTTAATCACCTCGTTAACAAGCTCATTGGTGGTGTTGCCGGTACGATCCAAATTGTAATTTTCCTCAGCGCGATATTTTTTGCCGCCTCCAAACTTTCATTTCCGGCGGAAGAAACAACCAAAAAATCAATCTTTTACTCCTCTGTAAAAAGTGTCTTACCGTCGTTGATCGACGCTATTCTTCCAACAGGAAAGAACAAAGACGTGAACAGTACCAAGAGATAACACATTATTATCCGGAGACAGATGTTCAATAAAGAGAAACTGGAATTCCACAAAGTTCTTGCGCAGATAACCAAGTATTGCTACACTCAAGGAGGTAAAGAGATTGTCAATTCTCTTGAACCACTGAGAAGTGAGACCGCGATACTTTATGAAGGAAAATCTGTTTCTGAAGCGAAAGACCTGATAAATGAGCGTGGATATCCGCCTGTTGCTGCTCTTAACGACATTTTGAAAGACCTTCACCTCACAAAAGTGGATGGGGCAGTACTCACAGCGAAAGCTGTCTTTAATATTTTTGAATTGACCATCTGTTCTACAAATCTTAAGCAATACTTAAAGAATAACAGGGATATAGCCCCTGTGGTTGGCGAACTGGGTAATTTTCTGTTTGAAGACAAGCTTTTTGAACGCTACATCTCCACCATTTTTGATCCATCCGGCGAAATAAAAGATACAGCAAGCAAGACACTGCAAAGCATCCGAAGGGAAATACGGGAGAAGTCGGAGGAATTGCGGCGGTATGTCAGCCGTATCGTGAAAGATCTGACAGAAAAAGATATTACCCGGGAGAACTACTTGACACTCCGGGATGGGCGGCTTGTGGTTCCCGTTAAGGTTGAATATAAACGTCAGATCAAGGGTATAATCCACTCCGAGTCATCGACAGGTCAGACGGTCTATATTGAGCCTGAGGAAACACTTAACCTGAATAATGATATTGTTTCCCTTAACTTCTCTGAAAAAAGGGAGATAGAGCGCATTCTAAAAGAAGTGACCTTAAGGATCAGATCAAGTTATGATGAACTTCTTCTAAGTTATGAGACTGTTACCCGGCTCGATTCGATATTCGCGAGGGCAAATTACTCGATAGAGGTAATGGGTTCTTTTCCAACTTTTGATGTCTCACAGCCGATTGAGATATATGGCGGCAGGCATCCACTTCTGATTCAGAAACATGGGATGAGGGGGACGGTACCTTTTAATCTGAAAGTTGGTCAGGGCCACACGGTAATTATTACAGGACCAAACGCTGGTGGAAAGACAGTTCTGATAAAAAGTATTGGTTTGCTCGCGCTGATGGCGCAGTCGGGAATTCATATACCCGCGGGGCCTGATACAAATCTGCATGTTTTTGATGATATTTTAGTGGATATAGGCGATTCGCAGTCGATTGATGATGATCTGAGTACTTTCAGTTCGCATCTTTCAAACATAAAAAATATCATTTCTCAAGCCGGGGAGAAGAGTCTCGTTCTGATTGATGAGATCGGTACCGGCACTGATCCTGACTCGGGAGCCGCGATCTCGAGGGCGATTCTCATAAAACTTCACGAAGCGGGAAGCCTTGTCTTCACTACCACTCATCTCTCTGCTCTTAAGGCGCTCGCCTCCGAGTTTGAAGGTTTTTACAATGCGTCGATGAGTTTTGACACCGAAGAACTCAGGCCCACCTATCAGTTCAGGCAGGGGATTCCCGGCTCAAGCTATGCGTTTGATATTTTGGTAAGGTTGGGTTTCAGTCCCGATTTTATAGGTACCGCGTCAGGATTTGTTCAGGACATAAGTGCCGGTCTCGAAAAAATTCTACTCGAAGTTGAGCAACGTGAGCAGGAACTGATGAAAAAACTGCAACATTTCGAAAAAGAAAATACCCGGCTGACCGGACTCGCTAATCTCTATGAAAAAAAGGTGCGCGAGCTTGACAAAGAGAAAAGCAAGATCCTCCGGGAAGCGAAAGAAAGAGCTTCCGTCTTCATTGAAGAAGCGAACAGGGAGGTTCAGAAAGTAATTAAGGAGATCAAAGAGTCTCAGGCTTCCAAGGTTTCCACAGGCAACGCGGAAAAGAAGATCAACTCTTTGAAGCAGAAACTTGACAATGTAAAGGTTGCCACGCCAATTGAGCCCGAAGAGGATACCTCACCTGTTAAAATAGGCGATACCGTTAAATTACGGGGTTCTGAAACCTATGGAGAAGTTATTGAAATGTCGCCGGATGGAAGAACACTTGTGCTTGCCGCAGGCCCCTTGAAGATCTCGTTGAAAACTGAAGAATGTCAAAAGATTTCAAATAAATCGATCCGTAAGGAGCAACGCAGGGCAAGCTCGATGGAAGTAAAGTCGGATGTAGGCTACAGACTGGATATCAGGGGAGAGAGAGCGGGGGATATTGAGGGAAGGGTTGAGAAGTTCTTAATAGATGCCTACATTTCCAATCTGAACCGTGTTGAGATTCTGCACGGTAAAGGTACCGGGGCTTTAAAGAAAGTGGTTCATGACCTTCTTAAACACAACCCAAAAGTGAATAATTTTTACTATGCCCCTGTTGAAATGGGGGGTGAGGGTGTAACTATCGTGGAATTTTCGGAGTAAACAATGTATTTCAACAAGATACTCATCGTGAACCGGGGTGAAATTGCTCTGCGGATCATCCGTGGTGCGAGAGAACTGGGGATACAAACAGTCGCGGTTTATTCTGACGCCGACATCAATTCACTTCACATTAAATACGCGGATGAATCTTACCATCTGCGGGGAACCTCAGCCGCTGAGACGTATCTGAATATTGAAAAGATACTCGAGGTTGCAAAACTTTCAGGCGCGGATGCGATACACCCGGGGTACGGTTTTCTTTCCGAACGGGCGCATTTTATCTCGGCCGTTGAGGCTGCCGGCATAACATTTATCGGGCCCTCAGCCAAATCCGTGGAAATGATGGGCAGCAAGACGGGTGCCAGGCAAATCATGCAACAGCATGGCGTCCCTTTTGTTCCCGGAACCACTGAGCCGGTTGAGTCGATTGAAGAAGCGACAGCATTTGCCTCCAACATTGGATATCCTGTTCTGTTAAAAGCTTCAGCCGGGGGTGGTGGCAAGGGGATGAAAAAAGTTTACTCTGCCGCGGAAATGGAAGACGCATATTTTTCGGCAAAACGGGAAGCACTCTCGGCCTTTGGCGACAGCGCGGTTTACATTGAAAAGTTTATTGAGAATCCGAAGCACATCGAAGTGCAGATCCTGGGTGATAAACATGGTAACTATGTCCACGTGTTTGAACGCGAATGCTCGGTTCAGAGAAGGCATCAAAAAATAATTGAGGAATCACCTTCACCTGTAATGGACCAGACCACCAGAAACAAGATCACCACAACTGCAATTCAGGCAGCCAAGGCATGCGGTTACTACAACGCCGGCACAATCGAATTTTTGATGGATGACAGAAAAAACTTTTATTTCCTAGAGATGAACACAAGATTGCAGGTTGAGCACCCGGTTACGGAACTGATCTCAGGTCTCGATCTAGTGAAAGAGCAAATTAAAATAGCAGCCGGTGAAAAACTTTCTTTCACTCAAAAAGATCTGAAAATAAACGGTCATTCAATTGAGTGCAGGGTATATGCAGAAGACCCTGATAATAACTTCCTCCCCTCAACCGGTAAGATTACATTTCACCGGTTGCCGACCGGCCCCGGAGTGCGTGTTGACGAGGGAATTGAAGCAGGTTCAGAAGTTTCGATGTTTTATGACCCGATGTTAAGCAAGGTGATCGTTCATGGTGCTGACCGTGAGGCAGCAATTCAAAGAATGAAAATGGCTCTTGCTTCATACTCAATCACAGGAGTGCAGACAAATTTGTCTGTTTTATTGTGGTTATTGAACAATGATTCTTTTTTGAGTGGGAAATATTCCATAAATTTGATAGATAAGGAATTTTTACCCTTGGTTCCGGGCAAATGGAGGGAATGCCTGTGTGAAGACCTTGAAGACGCGGCGGCCATATTCGCTGCTGTTATCAGAGACAGGTCTCGCGACAGTTCAAACAGTGTCAGACTAAACGAGGTTTTAGAAGATAATAATTGGTACACAGAAGCATGATCCCGGACTATTTCGTAGACTCAAACGGCAAGGAAAAGTCCGTAAAATTCACCGGTCCCGGTACTGTTCTAATAGGTGACCGGGAGTATTCGTACCACTTGGAAGAGATAAACGAATACTATTACATTCTCAGGATAAATAACAGGGTATTCAGAGTAAACAGGGTTTCTGGAGAAAAGAACAGCCATCTATTGCTAATAGACGGCAGGTATGTTGAAACCGCGGTCCGGACAAATCTGGAGCAAAAAGCCCGCCAAGTGCTCTCCAACGTAAAGCAGAAAAACCACCATTCATTGATTCGATCGCCTATGCCCGGGATGGTTCTTAGTCTTAAGAAGAATGCCGGGGATGAGGTTGCTCAAGGTGAATCAATAATGATACTTGAAGCAATGAAAATGGAGAATGACATCAAATCCCCCTTTAGCGGCACGATACGGGAGATATACGTATCAGAGCGTTCTGCTGTTGAGAAAGGAGCAAAGTTATTCCTAATCGGTTAATCAAAAACTATTTTTCCGGAGGCACTGTGAAAAAATGTTTCTTTTCTTTTCTGTTTTCTCTGATAATTGGAGGAAATTTGTTCGCGAGTGGATTCCAGCTCAATGAGCATGGAGCCAAAGCGATGGCGATGGGAGGCGCGTTTGCGGGTTTGGCAAACGATCTCTCAGCGTGTTATTTTAATCCGGCCGGTTTGGCCTTCATCAATGGCACTAACGTAGCTGCCGGAACCGCACTAATCGCGCCCAGCGCCGCGTTCAGAGGCCCTGCACCTGCAATTGATGAAACAAAAGTGAACAGCAAACTGTTTACACCCGTCCATTTCTATCTTTCCCACCAGCTTTCCGACAAACTTGTAGTCGGTTTCGCGCTGAACAATCCTTTTGGTCTGGGAACTGACTGGGATGAGAACTGGGTGGGACGTTTTATGGCGATCAAGACCGAAGTAAGAGTATTTGCATTTCACGCGGTTGCCGCTTACAAACTTCTTGATAACCTGAGTCTTTCCGCGGGATTCCAGTATAATTATGCTGACGTGGAAATCTCAAAAAAGCAGAAACTTGCTCCATTTAATGGTGAAGCATATGTCGACCTAAAAGGAACTGCAAAATCAGCTTTTGGTTTTGTTCTTGGCGCTCTTTGGAAGCCGACCCAGGCTCTTTCTGTTGGTGTAAGCTACAGAAGCCAGGTTAAGCATTCTTTTGAGGGTGATGTTGTCACCACAGGACCTTCACAGCTTTCAGCGAGTCTTCCAAATGCCCCGATCAAAGCTGACCTTACCACACCTGCACAGCTTACAGGCGGTATCGCTTACAAATTCACTCCTTCTTTCGTTCTGACAGCAGACTTCCAGTATGTATGGTGGTCAAGCTACGATTACCTGACAGTGAAATATGCTTCGAACGATCAGGTTCTATCTTCGTCAGAAAGACTCTACAAAGATGTCTGGATCGCGAGAGTTGGAGCTGAATACAAATATTCAAAAAATCTTGATCTCCGTGCCGGATTCCTTTATGACAAGAACCCGGTTGATGACAAGAAACTTGATCCCACACTTCCGGATGCTGACAGACTCGGTTTCTCGGCCGGATTGGGTTACAGGATAACTGACGCGATCAGCATCGATCTGGCGTATCTGTTCCTCAGGTTCGTGGAAAGAACCATCACAGACTCGGGTGAGAGCTATGCCGGTTCCGGATTTGCTCCTATGAACGGTACCTACAATTCTTACGCGAACCTCTTTTCATTAACATTTAACTATAAATTTTAATTAGAGGAACCGAATACATGAAAAAGTTTTTTAGTCTAATCTCATTTTTCGCGCTCTCTGTAATTCTTTTTACAGGATGCCAGGACAGATCAGATCTTTCTGCTCCGGCAGCGCCCAACACAGGTACCGCGAATTTCACCAGATACGTTGCGGTTGGAAACAGCCTCACCGCCGGTTATCAGTCCGGTTCACTTTATGAGTCCGCTCAGAAATACTCATATGCCGCGCTTATTGCTCAGCAAACCGGTACCACATTTGCTTTCCCAAACATCGGGGAGCCAGGAACAAAAGGAAGAATTGAAGTTCTTTCAGTTTCCCCGTTCGCCACTTACACAAATCCAAATACTGGCGCGCTTCTAAACTCCACCTACCCAAAGCCATACAACAACCTTGGTGTACCGGGAGCATTGATCTATGATTTCCTTAACGCCTACGACTCACTTAGCTGCTTTTCAGCAGTGTTCGGAGGAAGCCCGAATCCGATGTTCAATATCGTTCTCAGAAACACCGGTGGCAGCAAGTTAACCCAGTGGCAGCAGTTGAAAGCTCAGCAGCCAACTTTTGTTACTTTCTGGCTCGGCTCAAACGATATCCTTGGACACGCGGCCGCTGGCGGTACAGTTCCATACACACCGGTCGCCACTTTTACCGCGCTCTACAATCAGGCGATGGACAGTTTAAAGAGTCTCGGCGTGCCTGTGGCAGTTGCCAACATACTTGATGTAACTGTTGCTGCTTATTTCACCACGGTTGGTGGCCAGCTCCGTCAGCAGGGTGTGAATGCCATTTGGGGTGTGAAAGGTACGGGAGACACAATTCCGATGTCGTTAACCTCGAACCTCCTTACTCTTACTGCTCAGGCAGAACTCGCCGCGGGAAAAGGATTGTCAAAGGCGAACCCTGTGAGCAATCGCTTCATTCTTGATTCAGCTGAAATCGTTACCGTGAAGAGTGTTATCGCTCAGTACAACACGGTAATTCAGTCGGCTGCCACCGCAAAAGATTTTGCTTATGTTGATGCGCATGCACTTCTGCAGCAGATCGCGATCGCGTACGCGACCGGCAGTGGTTACAAAGTTGATGGTGTGACCTTCACTCCTGTTTTTGTCACAGGTAATCTCTTCAGTCTTGATGGAGTTCACCCGACAAGTCAGGCGCATGGACTTGTTGCAAATGCGTTCATCACCGCCATCAATAACAAGTATAACGCGAAGATTCCGCTTGTTAATGTTTCTTCAATTCCCGGAAGTCTGATATTCAAAGGTCAGCCAAATGGAATTGTAAAACCTGATTACACTCCGGACACTTTTAAACATATTTTATTCTAACAATTTGACAGGATTTTGGCATTGAAACCGGTTGAAGTATCACTCAAATACTTAACAGTTCTCTCGATACTATTTATCACTTCGTTTTTTCTCGCTTCATGTTCAACAGTGGAGGAGGAGAAGAAAGATGAAAAACCGGTCTCAGAAAATCAGATTGATACCATAAAATCGGTGGAAACAACTCCAACGGTCGACAACAAGGTTGAAGTGCCAAAATCCTATTTTTATGTTGTTCAAATCGGTGCTTACAGCACATTTGAGAAAGCAAAGAAATTTCGGGCATCAGTAAAGAGTAAAATAAATGAAGAAATTTTTGTAAGTTTCGATAAGCGAACTTCTTTATATGTGGTACGGTTAAAACCACGTGATTCTCGCCAGGAAGCTGAGGAACTGAGAGCTAAACTTCGTGCTCAAAAAGAGTTTTCTGATGCTTTCATTTTAACAATTGAGATATAGTTCTTCTTTAATTAACTTCGGGAGGTTAGTATGCGTAAAGCAGTACTAATTTTTACAATTATTCTCTTCGCCGGGCAGTTAAATGCCCAGCTCACCACTAACTGGTCGTTCACCAGTGGTGGTACGAATCTTCCTGCATGGTTTGGTACCGCAAATACAGAAAGAGGCTGTGCTTACTCAGCTTTTACCCAGCAGTTTTTTGTTGTGGTCAGAAATGGCGGAGTAGTTCTGAAAGCCCTCAATGGTCAGACCGGAGCCGAAGTGACTAACTACGACATGACCGGTGTAACCGGTGGAACCTTCGCGCTCAACGATGCTGAAGCTTCGCACACTGATGCTAAAGTTTATGGATGCAATCTTGTTACTTCTAATGCATCCCCCTTTAAAATCTACAGGTGGGACAACTCCACATCAGCCCCTGTTGTTGCGTTCCAATACACGGCACCTGTCACAGGTACCAGAATGGGTGATAACATCACTTATTTTGGAAAGAACAGCGATAACAGTGCTAAATTCATGTTCCCGGATGCAACCAGAAACATGGTATTTATCTTAAAGACAACTGATAACGGTAACACATTTGAACTTCAGGATTCGATTCAGCTTCCGGCAAACTCTTTTGGCGGCGGTCCGTCAACCTACCCGATCATCAACGGTCAGGGAGCCATAGAGGGCGTTATCACAAACAGTTCAGGTAAGAATATTGTAGCTTACAATATGCTGGGACAGGTCTATGGAACCATCCCCGGTTCAGTTGTTGCAACCGGTTCTACCACTGTAAGAGGATTTGAAGCCAACGGATTGTTCTATCTGGTTACCTACCAGTTTGGTGCCGGCAACGAGAACTTCAGAGTTGTACAGGTAAGTGATAATCCTGCTAATGCCAGATCATATGTCGTTTCCACTCCACTCGGCGCGAACGCCAATGCGAATGGAACAGGCGATATTAGCGTGTATGTACGACCCGACCAAAAAGTTGATATTTTTGTGCTCGGTACCAATAACGGTATTGCTTCCTACACAATGGACTTCCCGTTCTTTATAAACGGAAGATTTAACGAAGGCTACACCTGGGTGGCGAACAAACAGAACCAGAATCAGGGCTTCGGTGCCGCGATGGAATTGAAAAAACTCGGATATGCCTACGACTCAAACTATGTTTACGTAGCCGTTCAGTCGAAGCTTGACAGAACCGGTTCCAATGGCATGGTGCTTCTTCTTAATTTTGATAACATCGCCGGAGCTCCTGCCGGAACATCACTCGGTGGAGTACCCGGTGGCGGTCATCTTTTCGGTGACGCGACCAATCCAAACTGGAAGATGGGTTTCGAGGTTGATATGGCTTTCGTTATCAACGCTGGTGGCAATGATTCAGTTGCCTATCTTGATGCTGCAAAATATTTCGGTGGCAATAAAACCGGTCAGTATATCGGATCAACATATAACGCCGGCTCAGGCACAAATGGTCCTTCAACAGCCGGAATTTTTACTGCAAACTCGATAAGATTTGCTCTCGATTCCGCTTATGATAAAGGCAGAGGTTTCGAGATCCGTATTCCAAGATCAGAACTCAACAATATCGGCTTCAACGGCAACATTCAGATGGCTGCATTCATAGTTTCGAATACCGCTTATTTCTCTGATCTTTCATTGCCGGGCAACATAACCGGTGGAAACGTTGGATTCAATCCGGATTTTGGAACCCTCGCTGGTGGACCTTATTTCACTGCATTCAACTCACTGCCTGTTGAACTGGTATCATTCAACGCTGTCAGAAACGGCAATGAAGTGGTGCTTGACTGGACAACAGCTTCCGAACTTAACAACAGGGGATTCGCGATTGAGAAGAGTCTTGATGGCGTTAACTTCAGCGAAGCCGGATTTGTTTTAGGAAGAGGCACCTCAGCCCTCATCAACCGTTACAATTTTGTTGACGCGAACGCGGGTGCTTCGGTGGTATACTACAGACTGAAACAAGTTGATTTCGATGGCTCATTTACTTACAGCAATATAGTGAAAGTTGAAAGCTCTTCTGTACCTGCCGTTTTCATGCTCGCCCAGAACTATCCGAACCCGTTCAATCCCTCGACAACAATTTCATTCAGTGTTGACAGGGAAGGAGTCGCGAACCTTACAGTTTATTCAGTAAGTGGTGAAGCTGTGGCTACATTGTTCAATGAAAACGCTAAACCGGGTCAGAAATACAATCTCCATTTCAACGCGAGCAACCTTACTTCAGGTGTCTATTTCTATAGATTGACACAGGGGAATTCGGTTGTAACGAGAAAACTCACTCTTCTTAAGTAGATCCAATATTTATAGCCAAGGGCTGTCTGAAAAGGCAGCCCTTGCTGTATATGATTGTTTATAATTTATTAACTTTCAGTTTACAAATTATTCGTTAATTTTGCTGTTAACAATTTCTCAATTAAATACGAGGTAAAAGTGAAAAAGAGATTCCTTACTCTCTTCGTGCTTCTTTTCGCTGCAATGTCAACCCAGTCATTTTCGCAGCTTTTAACCGAAAATTTTGATTATCCCGCAGGTGATTCACTCACCGCTCACGGTGGTTGGGCTGGCCATAGTGGATGGGGTACAGCCAATATTCTTATCGGCGCCCCCGGTCTTGAATTCCCAGGATACATCGTTACCGGTGGAAATGCCGCGTTGGTTACCAACAACGGTCAGGATGTTAACAAAACTTTCGATTCAGTTAGTGCCGGATCGGTTTATGCTTCATTCCTCCTGAAAGTTACTGCTCTTCCTGTAACAGGTTATTTCTTCCACTTGGGAAGAAACCCATTCAACACTTTTGATTTCAGAGCAAGAGTATGGGCAAAACCTGAAGGCGCAAACTACAGACTCGGTATTAGCTTCTCAGGAAACGCCGATACAGTATTCTCAGTTGGTTCATACAACCTTGACAGCACTTATCTCGTAGTCGTAAAGTACAAAGTTGAAGCCGCTGCTGATGACTCTGTAAGCCTTTATGTATTCAAATCAGGTGATAATTTCTCAACTGAACCTGCAGTTCCTACTGCCGGACCAAAGAGCACAACCGGTGGCGATATATCACCCGGAGCTGTAGCTTTAAGACAGTACAACGCTGCTCAGAGATACGTTGTTGACAACATCAGAGTTGCCACATCATGGGTTCTTAATGTAGTTCCTGTTGAGTTGACATCATTCGTTGCCTCCGCAAACAATGGTGTTGTTGATCTCGCGTGGACAACAGCGACCGAAACCAACAACCGTGGTTTTGAGATTGAAAGAAGCAGTGACAATGTTAACTTCAACACTGTAGCGTTCGTTTCAGGTAAAGGTACTACCACCTCGACCACTTCTTACAACTACACTGATAAAGTTGCTGAGAACGGAACATTCTATTACAGACTGAAACAGTATGATTTTGACGGTACATTTGCTTACTCAAAAGCAGTTGAAGTTGATAACAGCGTAGTAGCTGATTTCAATCTGTTCCAGAACTATCCGAATCCTTTCAATCCTTCAACTTCAATCAAATTCAGCGTTGCTGAAAGTGGTTTGGCAGTTCTTAAAGTATACAACGTGACAGGTGAAGTTGTTGCTGAACTCTTCAACAGCAATGTTGAAAAGGGCAGTGTTCACACTGTTAATTTTGATGCTTCAAACTTCACATCAGGTGTTTATTTCGCTCGCTTGACCCAGGGCGCGAAAGTTAAAAACATAAAGCTGATCCTGAACAAGTAAAACGATTACATTTGCTCAAAAAGCGAATAACTCTTATGGTTATTCGCTTTTTTTATTTTAAATTTAACATCATGATTAATTTAACTTATTGGAGGAAAAAGTGGCACTATCACTTAACAAAGTAATGCTTATAGGTCATCTCGGAAAAGATCCCGAAACAAGATATTCAAATGATAACAGTATCGCCATCACATCGTTCACTCTTGCTACAAGCCGTTCAAGCAAGGGGAAAGACGGAAATTGGGTTAATGAGTCGACATGGCACAACATAGTTGCCTTTAATTTAAGCGATTGGACACGGGAAGGTCTCAAGAAGGGTGTTAGGGCTTATGTTGAGGGTAGAATCCAGATCAGGGACTACACCAAGCAGGACAATACACCTGGCCGCGTTTATGAAATTGTGGCTGAAAGAATTCTCCTGGTTGATAAAAAGCAGGATAATGACAATTCCGCGATTGATCCTAATCAGTTTACCCCCTCGCAGCCGGTTTCAACAGAAGCTCCCTCCGCGCAGGGTAATTCTGATGATGATCTTCCTTTTTAACATATTGGATTTCTGATTGTCAACAGAGCTTATATTATTCTCAGGATTGGTTCTTTGCTTCGTGTTATCCGCAATGTTCAGCGGATCCGAGGTGGCACTATTCGGTACTGACAGAGCATTATTGAAGAGGGGATTCCACAAGAACCCCCTCTTGTTGCGATATACCCTCTTTCTTATCGACAATCCTAAAAAGCTGCTTGTAACCATTCTTTTGGGAAACAATCTAGTTAACACACTTGCCTCTATCTTAAGCGTCGCAATCACGGTTTCTCTAGCTCAAAAGTACGCTGTGGATGTTGAGCGGGCACTAACACTCCAGATCGCGACAGTAACAATACTGGTTCTGATATTAGGCGAGATCACACCCAAAGTGGTGGCGACCCATAATCCGGTTGGTTTTCTCAGGATAACTCTGATCCCTCTATATTGGGTCAGTCTTTTTCTGTACCCTGCGTCCGAACTGATCAACGAGTTTATTAATGTATCTTTTGGACGGTTGAAATTGAACCGGAACCGGTCAGCAATCGATCAGGAAGAAATTTCACAATTAGCGGATCTTGGTCATAAGGCCGGTACTCTGGCAGAGAAAGAGCACGAGATCATCAAAGGGCTGGTCTCGTATACCAACGTATCTGTAAAGCAGGTGATGCGCCCAAGGGTGGATATCGTTGCTATACCTGTGACTGCAAGTCTTGAGGAGATCGCGGAATTAATTCTGAGCGCCGGACACAGCAGAATTCCGGTTTATAAAGAAGACCTGGATCAGATTTCAGGGATATTGTATGCCAAAGACCTTCTCTCTTTGATAAAGAATAAATTTCTGCGAAGCAGGGGGAAATTCACTCCCGCGAAACTGGCAAAACCCGCCATGTTCGTACCTGAAACCAAACTTATAAGTGAGCTGATGCAGGAGTTCCAAGAGAAAAAACTCCATATGGCGATTGTTATTGATGAATATGGCGGCACATCCGGACTCATCACGCTTGAAGACATCCTGGAAGAGATCTTGGGGGATATCAGGGACGAGTACGACAAAGAAGAGCCCTCCATCACTTCTCTTGATGCTGACTCCTATCTTGTTAGTGGTGAGTTGACCATAGGTGAGCTTGAAGAACTGCTTGGGATTGAGTTCGGTGATATTTCTCCCGACATCCAAACCATCAGCGGACTGATATTTGAAAAAGCGGGAAAAATCCCGGGTACAGGGTTTGTTATCGACATAGGACCCGCAAACTTTAAAGTGGCGAGTGTGGAGCGGAACCGGCTCAGGCAGATAATTGTAAGGAAGAACTAAATGAGAGCGGGTTGTTTTGTTAAAACACTTGTTATCGGTACAATCGCTTTGGGAGCCATTATTTATCTGGTATCCGAAAAAGGGAAGCAATGGATAGTTGAGCCTTTGAAGGATAAATTAGTGAAGGAAGCATTCGCGAAACTTCCTGAAGAAATGACGAAATTCAAAGTCAACACCGAGAGTGTGAGGCTGAAACAACATGTTGACAGCCTGATAACTTCCTTCAAAAATGAAACGAATAACAGCTCGATAAACCTTTCGAAGGCGGAGAATTTTATGCGGGAACTTGGCAAAAGCGCTTTTGACAGTGTTTTAAGCAAAACAGAGTACGATAAACTGATCAAACTCTCGGAAGACATTATCATATTCGAACAGAAGAATTTAAATGAAAACAATGGAAACTGATCCTTTAACATGAACGAACAGAGAAAAACCGAAATCAGAGTCGGTATAACAGTTGTGCTTGGAATCATCCTGCTTATATGGGTGATCGGATGGGCAAAAAACATTTCTCTTAGTGGAACTGAGAATAAAGTCAGGGTGAAGTTTCAGAATGTTTCCGGACTCGAAGTCGGTGATAATGTTACGATGAACGGTGTCAGGAAGGGTTTTGTTGAATCTATCAGCGTCGATGGATCCGCTGTGGTGGTTGAAGTGTTGCTGGATAATGACGTCCGGATTCCGAAAGGATCAAAATTCTATGTGACCATGCTTGATCTGATGGGCGGTAAGAAAATAGAGATAAAAACCGCGAGCGGCAATGAATTTATTGACATGGCTGAAATGCAGACCGGTGAGTTTCAATACGACGTGCCAGAGGTTATGAGTTTTGTGGGAGGAATGAGCGGGAATATCCCATTGATCCTTTCACGGATCGACACCGCGCTTGTGGCGATAAATTCATACCTTCAGGATGAGCAGATCAAGAGGGATATGAAAAAAGGGATCGGTAATCTTGCTGAACTCGCCGCCGAGCTTAGAGAAATGTTGGGAAGTCAGCGTGAACAAATAGATGTTCTCGTGAAAAACGGAATCAGACTAACATCAAACGCGGACACTCTCACGCTCGCGGCATCAAAATTCCTTAAAGAGAATCAAGACTCGGTTACAGCATCAATTGCATCCCTGAACAAACTTTTGAAACAGTCTGACCGCTTGATCTCGAAACTTGACGGTATTATTGATGAAACAACCGGAGGGAAAAACAATTTCGGTAAACTCTTGTATGATGAAACTGCCTATAATGACCTGCGGAGCACAATAAAAGAAGCTAAAGATCTGCTCAGCCTGGTTAAGAAGCAGCTTAATAATGAAGGATTGAATGTCAAAGCGAATATCAAACTTTTCTAAAACCGCTTTCTTCGTTGTTATATTATTTTTCACTGCGTTCCCATATGGACGGCTTCCAGTACCGGCCGACAGTTCACTTTCCGAAGGAATGGTTGTTTCTGCTGATTCACTCGCTACCAATGTCGGTGTGGAAATACTTCGTGAAGGTGGGAACGCGATTGATGCAGCGGTGGCGGTCGGATTTGCCCTCGCGGTCACTTACCCCGTGGCCGGAAACATCGGAGGTGGCGGATTCATGGTCATTAGAAGTGCCGACGGACAAGAAACGACATTTGACTACAGGGAGAAGGCCCCGGCTCGCGCTTCACGTGACATGTTCCTGGACAGTGACGGGAATTTCATTGATTCACTCGCACAGGAAGGTATTCTCTCCGCCGGAGTTCCCGGAAGTGTATCCGGAATGTTGGATGCCCTCGAAAAGTACGGAACCATGTCCCGTGAGAAGGTGATATCGCCGGCATTAAAACTCGCGCGGGAGGGTTTTCATTTGCCCGTTTCAACAGCAGCTTCATTTCATAAATATATCAGAAGTTTCAAAAAGTACCCTTCCACCGCAAGGCTTTTCACGGAGAATGGTATGCCATTCGCGCCAGGTGTACTATTCAAGCAGCCCGATCTTGCGGCGACACTTGAAAGGGTTATCAGCGAAGGGAAGGACGGATTTTATAAAGGAAAGACCGCGGAACTCATAGTCAATCAAATGAAATCAGAAAATGGTTTGGTCACCGGTGAGGATCTCGCGAACTATAAAAGTGTTGAGCGCGCGCCCGTAACAGGGAGTTATCGCGGATACAAAGTGATCTCGATGGCACCCCCGAGCTCGGGAGGTGTGGCATTGATTCAACTGTTGAATATTCTCGAGAATTGTGATCTGGCAAAAATGGAGCACAATTCACCTGAATATGTCCATTATCTCACAGAGGCAATGAGAAGGGTGTATGCGGATAGATCAGAGTATCTTGGTGATCCTGATTTCTTCAATGTGCCAATGGGAAAGTTACTCTCCAAGAAATATGCCACGCATCTCTTCTCGCAAATCGGCAAACATGCCACCCCTTCAACGGAAGTTAAACCGGGTTTAAAGTCCTTTTCTGAAAGTCTTGAGACCACTCATTATTCTGTACTTGACAGCAAGGGAAATGCCGTAAGTGTAACCACTACAATAAATTCCGGGTATGGCTCTAAAGTGGTGGTTGAAGGTGCCGGTTTCTTCCTGAACAATGAAATGGATGATTTTTCGGCTAAACCGGGCGTGCCAAATCAGTTCGGACTTCTGGGAAGTGAAGCCAACTCGATTGAACCCGGGAAGAGAATGCTGAGTTCAATGACCCCGACTATTATTCTTAAAGACGATAAGCCATTTTTGATTGTTGGCTCTCCCGGCGGTTCTACAATCATCACATCGGTACTTCAGGTTATTCTTAACACTATTGACTTTGGAATGGATATCCGGACTGCGGTTGACGCGCCAAGGATCCACCACCAATGGTATCCCGATCAAATTTCGGTTGAAAACGGTGTGCTTTCAGTAGAAGGACTGAGAGAACTTGAACTTATGGGGCACTCCGTAAATGAGATTCCATACCTCGGGTTGATAGAGGCTATTAAGATTGATCCGGCAACGCATAAAGTTTCCGGAGCTTCAGACAGACGCGGGTATGGAATGGCGAAAGGGGATGGAAGCAAATGATCGTCGGAACCGGAGTTGATATTATAGAGATAGACCGTATTCAGAAGTCGATCGAGACATATGGCGAGAAATTCCTTAACAAGATATACACACAAACGGAAATCGATTATTGCTCAACAAAAGCAGACAAATACCGTCGCTACGCGGCAAGATTTGCCGTAAAAGAAGCGGTTTATAAATCTGTGATGAAGTTTGACGAAACCATAGCGTGGAAGGATATTTCCGTAAAAAATGATGAAGATGGCGCCCCTCAGCTTGAGGAGTTGCCAAAATTATCTAAAATCCGTTCCGAAGGAATTGTGGTACACGTTTCGTTGAGTCATTCAAATAATTATGCTGTAGCTACAGCCATTGCCGAGAAAGTTACCGGTTAAACCAATCCCGGTTATATTTTGTTAGCTATATAAAAGATTGGAGATGGTCAATTCAGCTATCAAAAACATCACTCACCGCTTTTTAACAACTTCGTTCTGGTTCTGAACCAGAGCTATGAGCCCCTTTCTGTTTGTAATGTAAAGCGGGCCTTCGATATGATTTATCTCGGAAAAGCCGATCCTGTATTGGTTGATGAAGAGAAACTGATCCATTCGGTCACCAGAAGTTTTCCGTATCCCGTTGTTATCCGTCTGCGTAAATATGTGCACATCCCTTACCGGCAGGTTATATTGACCCGAAAAAATATTCTTAGAAGAGACTCGCACAAATGTGCCTATTGCGGCAGGGCCGATCTGTCGCTGACCATCGACCATATTATACCCAGATCAAGAGGTGGTGCAGACACCTGGGAGAACCTGATTTCCGCTTGTCCGAAGTGTAACAGCAAGAAGGGGGACCGTACCCCTCATGAAGCCGGCATGCCGCTCCTTTTCCAGCCTTATGTGCCCAATAACTTGTTTTTTATTAAATTTACAGTTGGCTTTTTAGATAATCGCTGGAAACCATATTTATTCCATTAATTCCAATTTATGATGACAAAAAAAAGAATATTAAGCGGGATGCGCCCAACGGGAAAGCTCCATATTGGTCACTACACAGGTGCTCTCGAAAACTGGGTTAAATTGCAGGATGAATACGAAAACTACCATCTAATCGCTGATTACCACGTCCTGACCACCAATCTGGATTCTTCCAATATTTACGACGATACCATAGATATGGTGATTGACTGGCTCGCTGTCGGGCTTGACCCCGAGAGGGTTAAAATGTTCAGACAGTCCCAGGTGAAGGAGCACGCTGAGCTGTTTCTGATTTTTTCAATGCTTATCACGGCGAACCGTCTGGAGAGGAACCCTTCCCTGAAGGATCAGGTGCGGGATCTCAACATCCAGCAGATAGTTTATGGCCATCTTGGCTACCCGGTATTGCAGGCAGCTGACATCCTGATCTACAAGAGTGAAGTAGTGCCCGTGGGAGAAGACCAGGTGCCGCATGTGGAGATCACCCGTGAGTTAGCAAGACGTTTCAACAATCAATACAGCGAAGTGTTCCCTGAACCCGAGCCTCTGCTTACTGTATTCTCAAGACTCGCGGGTCTTGATGGTGAAGCCAAAATGAGCAAATCTCTTGGAAATACCATTCTGCTTTCTGATGGCCCAGATACAGTAAAGCAGAAACTTAGAAAAGCTGTAACCGACGTTCAGAAGGTACGGAAAAATGATCCGGGACGCCCGGAAGTATGCGTGGTATTCTCATATCACAAGAAATTCAATCCTTCCGAAGTGGAGGAGATAGAGACAAACTGCCGAAGCGGTGCTTTGGGATGTGTTGATTGCAAATTGAACTGCTCTTCAAAAATATCAGCGTTTCTTGAACCCGTGCTTGAGAGAAGAAAACGATATGAGAACGATCGCTCACTCGTTTTGGATGTGATCGATGCCGGAGAAAAAGCTGCAAAAATTGTGGCGCACGAAACCATGACCGCGGTCAGAAACAGCATGAATCTGGGGTAAATGTTCAAGATAAAGCTCAACACTTTTGAAGGTCCTCTTGATCTTCTTCTCTTCTTCATTAAACGTGATGAGCTTGACATCTATGACATCCCCATATCGTACATAACCACCGAATACCTTAAATACCTCGAAATGATCAAGATACTTGATCTCGAGCAAGCCGGTGACTTCATCCTCTTGGCCTCCACCCTGATGCACATTAAGGTCAGGATGCTCCTGCCTAAGGAAATTAATGAGCATGGGGAAGAGATCGACCCCAGGGCTGAACTGGTGCAGCAACTTCTTGAATACAAAAGATACAAGGAAATGGCGGAGGAGTTCTCGTTTTTCGAGACTGAGCAGAGAAAGATCTTCTACCGGGGTAATTTTAACCTCGATGAAAGATCGGCCTTTGACGATACAGGCCTGCTGCTCAAAAACATCACTGTCTTCGATCTTGCCCGGGCATTTCAGAAAATAATGTCGAATCTTAAACCTGAGCCTGTTCATCAAATCAAAAGGATGCCTGTAACCATTGAGGAGCAGATGGATTTCATCCGGAAAAAGCTTGAGATCGATCGTGAAATAGTTTTTACCCGTTTGGTGACGGGCTTAAAAATGAAGATACAGATAGTGTACACATTTATTGCATTGCTGGAAATGGTGAGAATGCAGCTTATTGGCATTATGGAATCCGAAAATTTTAACGACTTCGTAGTCTACTCGATAAATAATGATTGACGAAATTTATTTGCCCGTGATCGAGGGCTTGATCTTTGCTTCGGAAGACCCTATAAATTCGGCAGAACTCTCGAGGGCTATTCAGGCGATCGACGGGGAATCAGTGGCTGTGACACCGGAGGACGTTGAGTTGGCAGTGGATGTGATCAATCAGCGCTACGAACCATCGTATTACCCGTTCAAGATTGTCCGCATCTCGGGTGGATTTGTATTCGCGACAAAGCCTGAGCTTGGTAAATACCTGGGTTACCTGAACTCTGAAAAAATCAAAAGAAGGCTTTCACAGGCTTCACTTGAGACACTCTCGATCATAGCCTATAAGCAGCCGATCACCAAACCCGATATCGAGGCGATCAGAGGAGTGAATTCGGATTATATTTTGAGCACCCTCCTTGATAAAAGATTGATAACGATCGTAGGACGCGCAGAAACGGTTGGCCGGCCCCTCCTTTACGGTACGACAGATGATTTCCTCAAATATTTTGGTCTGAACAGAATAACGGATCTTCCCAAACCGAGAGAAATTGACGAACTAATGCAGGACGAGGATTTTCTCGAACAAAAACGGAAACTGTTGATGCAGGCCGTGGAAGAAACGATAGAACTGGAACTTAAAGATGACAACGAAAATTAGAATTAATAAATACCTTGCCATGTCGGGCATAGCGAGCAGACGAAAAGCCGAGGAGTATATTCTTGAGGGGCGTGTAGATGTTAATGGGCAAACTATTGTCTCTCTTTCTCATCTTATCGATCCCGGAGTGGATGAAGTTTCGCTTGACGGTGAAGTGATCAGGTCGGAGGATAAGGTTTATATTCTCCTTAATAAGCCCGCGGGTTATATTACATCCGTTTCTGATGACAAAAACCGTCCCACGGTGATTGATCTTGTGAGAACGGGTAAAAGGATCTTCCCCGTAGGCCGGCTCGACTATGATACCACCGGGGTACTGTTGCTCAGCAATGACGGTGATTTCGCTAATGTGATGCTGCACCCATCGAATAAAGTTCAGCGGACTTACGAAGTGAAGATTGACAAACCATTCGATCACGCGCATCTGGAACCTCTTCTTAAAGGAATTTCGCTTGATGGGGTCAAAGGGAAATTCTCATCTGTGATTCCTGACCGGAAAAATCCAAAACTTCTCACTGTGCAGTGCACGGAAGGAAGAAATCTTTTTGTTAAAAGAATGTTTAGAAAACTCGGTTATTTCGTGGATAAATTGAACAGGAGTGAGTTCGCGGGTTTTACAGTCGACGGGCTTAAGCCCGGAGCATGGAGAAATATCAGCCGGCAAGAGATCCAGAATGTACTCTCGAAATACACTCGCGGTTAGTGTACTTTTAATTTTTCTGGTTTCCGGAGAAGCTGTCGGTCAGAAGGATACTTCCAAGATATCCTCAAAATACTGGACTGCCGGCTCGAAAGAGATATGGCAGACAATTGATGGTATTTTAAACGATCCAAATCTTTCAGGTGCCAATTGGGGCGTTGTTGTTCAGGCGGTCAACTCAGGTGAAGTTCTCTACAAACGGAACGAGAACAAGCTGATGAATTCAGCCTCTTTGGTGAAACTTATAACAACTGCCGCCGCGTTAAATTACCTTGGTTCTGACTATACCTATGAAACTCAGATCAGAGCCACAGGTACGATCGAGAATGACCAGCTCAAAGGTGATCTGATCGTGGTAGGCGCCGGTGATCCCACAATCTCGGGCAAATTCACCGACAGGGAAGTGTATTCAGTTTTTAACGCTTGGGCAGACAGGCTGCTCGAGCTCGGCGTGACCGGCGTAGCGGGTGACTTGATCGGCTATGATGTGCTATTTGATCAGGCAATACCGGGTGAAGGATGGCAATGGAATCATTTAGTGGAGTGGTTCTCGGCCGCACCGTCTTCCCTGGCTTTCAACGATAATTCCGTTGACGTTTTTATTACTCCTGGCACAACAGGCGAATTGGCAAACATTGAACTTAGCCCCGACACCCGATATATCACCGTGCTGAATGATATTGCCACTGTCACTAGAGATTCGGCATCTTATGTTGAAGTATCAAGGGTTCCGGGATCAAATGTGATAAAACTTTCAGGCAGGATCAGCCTGCGTGACAAATCGATAACCCGAAGTCTTTCAGTTGACGATCCGGTTGAATTTTTCCTTCAAAACCTGAAAGAAGTTTTTCATAGACGGGGTATCAGGATCAAAGGGAGAATCAAACTCGCTTCGAGGATGCCAGATCAAATAACGCTTGATGGCACAACACTTCTCTTCAGACACAAATCGAGACCATTCTCAGAGATTGTGAAAATTTGCAACAAGAACAGCCATAACTTTTATGCCGAGCAGATTTTGAAGACGATGGGCTTGGTTGACAAGGGATTGGGAACAGTTGATAACGGTTTGAAAGTTGAGAATGACTGGTTGGAGAGGGCCGGTGTAAGTCCAAACTCCCTCCGTATCGTGGATGGCAGCGGTTTGAGTCTTTTAAACTTGACTTCCGCCGAAATATTCGCCAAACTGTTGCGGTATCTGTATCGCTCCGATGATTTCTCAGCCTTTTATAATTCACTTCCTGTTGCAGGCAGGGATGGTTCGATGGCTGACAGGTTATTGGATGGAAGTGCCGCGAACAATCTCAGGGCAAAGCCCGGTTTGAATGAAAATGTAAGAAGTCTCGCGGGTTATATAAAGACCGCCGATAATGAAACCTTGATAGTTGTGTTCATGGCAAACAACTACCTTGTGCCGTATTCATTTATCGACACGGTAATTGATAAGATTTGTAACAGATTAAGTATTTTGAAAAGAAAGAAATAGAGGAATAAATTGGAAAATCTCCAGTTAAATGAAGATCTTAACTCACTGATGAAGAGACGCCTTGAAGAGCTTGAAGAACTTAAAAGCAAAGGTGTTGAACCATTCGCTTACAGTTTCAACGTAAATGCTGACTCAAAGGACATTATTGAAAATTACGTTGAAGACTCAAAAAGGGAAGTATCAATTGCCGGCAGAATTGTGACCATCAGAAGAATGGGTAAGGCATCGTTCGCCCATATTCAGGACAGGTCAGGTAAGATCCAGATCTACTTGAAAAGGGATGACATTCCGGAACAGTACGAGAACTTCAAACTTTATGATATCGGCGATATCATAGGTATTGAGGGGTATGTTTTCCGGACGAGGACAGGTGAGATCTCTGTACATGCCACGGATCTTAAATTATTAACTAAATCGATCCGTCCCATCCCTGTTCCCAAAGAGCTCATCGACGATGAGGGAAACCGGGTTGTGTATGATCAGTTCTCCGATAAAGAACTGCGCTATCGCCAGCGTTACCTTGATCTGATCCTTAACCCTGAAGTTAAAAATGTTTTTGTTACCAGATCGAAAATAATTTCATCAATGAGGTCATTTCTCGATTCAAAAGGGATCCTCGAAGTTGAAACCCCGGCACTTCAGACGATTTATGGCGGCGCTTCGGCCAGACCCTTTATCACTCACCACAACGCGCTTGATATTCCACTCTATCTCAGGATAGCCGACGAGTTATATCTTAAAAGGTTGATCGTTGGTGGTTTTGACGGTGTTTATGAAATTTCAAAAGACTTCCGTAACGAGGGAATGGATAAAACCCACAATCCTGAATTCACGATGATGGAAGTGTATGTGGCATATCGTGACTACGAATGGATGATGTCGTTCGTCGAAGAAATGGTCGAACACATCTGCAATTTCGTTTACGGCACAACCGAATTTGAGATAGACGGTACTATGATCAACTTCAAAGGACCGTGGAGAAGGGTTTCAATGGTTGACTCACTTAGAGAGAAAACCGGAGTTGATTTCCTGACCGCGAGTGACGATGAAGTGTTGGATGTTGCTAAAAAACACGGAATAGATACCAAAAAATTACAGAGCCGTGGAAAGATCATCGACGAACTTTTTGAAATAACCACACAGCACGAGTTGGTTCAACCAACATTCGTAATCGACTATCCCGTGGTCACTTCTCCTTTGGCTAAAAAACACAGGGAAAAAGAAGGACTGGTTGAAAGATTTGAAGGCTTCGTTCTCGGAAGGGAGATATGCAACGCTTTCAGTGAGTTAAACGATCCGATTGATCAGCGTTCCAGATTTGAAGATCAGCTTAAGCAGCGTGAACAGGGTGACGATGAGGCGCAAGTGATCGATGAAGATTTCGTCCGCGCTCTTGAGTACGGCATGCCACCAACCGCGGGGCTTGGTGTCGGAATCGACCGGCTTGTGATGCTTCTCGCCAATCAGCCATCGATCAGAGACGTGATCCTCTTCCCAACCATGAAACCATTGAAGTAGTGTTCAGAAAGTATCTGTTTTTATTTCTTTGTATTACAGTAATCAGACTCTTGCCGCAAAGTGACAGCGGCAAGGGTCTGTTGATGCCCGATCCTGAAACTTTCACGCTTCATCGAAGCTATGATTCACTCCCTGACCTCCCACAGGTTAACTGCAAAATTGAGTTCCCAAAACCCGACTACCTGCTACTCGGAGGGATGGGGACCGCCTATCTTGGAAGTATCGCGGCAATCCATTTTTATCAGAGCAATGCCTGGTGGAGTGGAAGAACCGGAAAATTCAGGATCATCGAGGATTGGGATTATGCCCTTTCAGTGGATAAATTGGGGCATTTCTACTCACCGGTAATTCTCGCCCATGCTTTCTCGATCGGGTTTGAAGCCGCGAAGGTTGATTACGGAACCGGTATCTGGTGGTCATCGGCTGCCGCGCTTCTGTTCCAGCTTTATGTGGAAGTATACGATGGCTTCGCCCAGGATTGGGGGTTCAGTACCGGGGACGCTATCAGTGATCTCGCGGGGGCTGCTTACCCCGTTCTGCAATACTATTATCCCGTTCTTTATAATTTTCAGCCCAGGTTTAGCTACTGGCCTGTAAAACTTGGGAAAGAAGGGCACAATCAGGGACAAAAGATCATCATGGTTGATGACTATGAGGGTCAGAAATTCTGGCTTTCGATGAGAGTGCACAATCTATTCGGAGAAGGTTTTAAGAAAATTTGGCCCGATTTCCTCATGTTGAGTGTGGGGTATGGTGTCCGTGACCTCGACGGCAGAGGAGGGGGAAAATCGGATATTTTTATTGCCTTGGATATCGACTATGAAAAAATACCACTGTATGGTAGTTTTTGGCAGATGGTAAAAAATTCACTCGGATACATCAAGTTCCCCATGCCCGCAATCAGGATAACCAACGGCGTGGCATTCTTCGGATTCGCGTTTTAATGGAAGTTACCTCTTTTTCTTTTATTGTCCCTGTTCTTAATGAAGAGAAACTGCTTCCCGCCTTCATCCAGAATATTATGGAAATCCGTAGCAACCGGGGGCAATTCAGTATTGAATTGATCGTGGCTGACGGGGGAAGCAGCGACGGTAGTGTTGCAATCGCGCGCAAGAATGCAGACCATTTTGTTGACGCAAGTAAAGAAGAGATCAACAATATTGCTTCGGGCAGGAATGCAGGTGCCGCGAGATCAAGCGGGGACATTCTGGTATTTTGCAATGCTGATATTATGTTTGATGAAACCGGTGGGCTTCTCAATAAAATAGCACGTAAATTTGAGCGTGAACCGGAATTGATCGCCATGGCGGCGTGGGTGGAGACTTTCCCGGATGAAGAAACTACCATTGACAGACTCTTCCACACGTTCTATAATCACTATTTTCGCTTGCTCAATCTGCTCGGAGTGGGGATGGGCAGAGGAGAATGTATCATTGTAAAGAGAGAAGCATTTTTCAAAGCCGGTGGATTTGATGATTCCCTCCCCGCGGGCGAGGATTTTGATCTCTTCAATAAGCTCATCCGCCTTGGAAAAGTTAAATACACAAGAGCTATAAAAGTTTTTGAATCACCACGAAGATTTCGTGAGTATGGTTATTTTAAAGTTACGGCGCTGTGGACTCTTAACGCCACTTCTGTTTATTTTCGTAAAAGATCTGTTTCCAACAAGTGGAAGCAAGTCAGATAGATTTAAGAAAACATGGATAACAAAGTAGTTAAAGCATTACTTTTTCTGATTTTAGCCCTTTCACTTGTCATGATTTATGACCGCGTTTCCGGCGGAGCGGGGTTCGGGTCGCTCGGTAGCAAGAACAAGATCGATGAAGTCTACGATCTTGTGAAAGGTGCCTATGTGGATGACGTTGAAGACTCTTCTCTCAGCAGAATGGCAATTGAGGGCTTGCTCTCGGGCCTTGATCCACACAGTATCTACCTCACCAAGGATGAAGTTAGCAGTAATGAAGAGGAAATGAAAGGGGAGTTCGAGGGTATTGGAATCGAATTTCAGATGATCAGCGACACCGTAAACGTGGTAAGTGTAATGGCCGGTGGGCCAAGTGAGAAGGCAGGTTTGATGCCGGGCGACAAGATTGTGATGATCGATGGCACTTCCGCTGTAAAAATGGATACGGACAAGATAAGAAAGAAAATTAAAGGCAGGGAGGGGACGGCGGTTAAAATATCCGTTGTCAGGTATGGCACAAAAGACCTGAAATCACTAATGATCAAGAGGGGAAAGATTCCCGTAAAATCAGTGACGGCCGGGTTTATGCTTGACAACAAAACCGGTTACCTTAATATTGTCAGATTCGGCGAAAAAACCTCATCCGAAGTGCTTGACATGCTGAATTCTCTTCGAGCAAAGGGGATGACTCAGGTGGTTCTCGATCTCCGGAACAATCCGGGAGGGTACCTTCAGGAAGCGGTTAAAATAGCGGATTTCTTCCTTGATGGATCCAAAGTGATTGTTTCCACAAAAGGAAGAATTTCACAAGCGAACGACGTACTGAAAGCTGAGCAAACATTTGTTTTTGAGAAAATGCCTCTTGTTATTCTTATAAACAGATCAAGTGCATCAGCCTCAGAGATACTCGCGGGCGCGATTCAAGACTGGGACAGAGGTCTCGTAATCGGTGAAAGAAGTTTCGGAAAAGGACTTGTCCAGCAACAGATAGAACTTTCTGACGGATCTGCCGTCAGACTTACAATCGCGAAATATTATACTCCTCTCGGTCGTTCCATTCAACGAAATTATGACGACAAGATGAAGTACTATGACGAGGTTGCGCACCGTGAAGAAGAAGAAGATTCTCTCGGAGTGATTGGTGACACCCCGGTTAAAGATCTTCCGGTATTTCACACTCCCGCGAAGAGAAAATTGCTGGGTGGGGGAGGTATTACACCCGACTACAAAGCCGGCAAATATGAGAATTCTAAAGGTACTCTCGCTCTGTTTCGTAGCAATTATTATTCACAGGTTTCGCTTGCCTGGTTTGAGCAAAACGGAGAAGGGATCAGGAAGAAATACAAGACTGTGGAAGATTTTGGTAAGAATTTCAGTTTTTTACCCGCTGATGAGATTTTCTTCAGAAATTTTGCGGAAAGATTCGGTACTACCGGAGAGATAACCGATGGAGATGTACTTTCGGTCAGAATAAAAGCCGAGATCGCAAGGTATCTATGGCAACAACAGGGATTTTATTACGTATACATGACGAGCGACGAAACTGTAAACAAAGCGGTGTCACTTATGAGTGAAGCAGCCTCAATAGCGAAACTTGCACAGAATTAGGACATTTACCAAATGAAAAAACACTCAATTTACCCCTATAATGATAAATTCCCGGTATTAGGTGAAAACGTCTTCATAGCTGATGGTGTCAGATTGATAGGGGATGTTCAGATCGGCGACAATTCCTCGGTATGGTATAATTCGGTGATAAGAGCCGACATTAACCACGTTAAAATCGGTAGGTTTACCAACATTCAGGATGGTTCGGTGCTGCATGTGAACAGTGATAATTTCCCGCTGATCATAGGCGACCACGTCACTGTAGGGCACAACGCGAACCTTCATGCCTGCACGATCGAAGACTTTTCCCTCATAGGAATTGGTGCCGTGATACTCGATGGTGCCCTGGTTGAGAGGTATTCACTCGTTGCCGCGGGATCAGTTGTGACTCCCGGCACGGTGATAAAGTCAGGATTTATGTATGCCGGCACACCGGCAAAATTAATTCGCGAATTAAGTGAGAAAGAACTTGCTTATTTCGAGAAAAGTGCTTATCATTATTTTGAGATTGCAAAAGAAAGTGAAAAATCGATTTTCAATCATCAAAAAATGGAATTGAAATGAAAAATATTGATGTCGAAATTCACTCACAGCCAAGCTTGACGAAAACTCTCGTCAAGTCGATAGTAAGCGAAGTTTCCAAAATAAAGGAATGTAAATTTTCATATCTGGAGATATCTTTCGTCACCAAAGATATCATCCATGAAATCAATAAAGAGCATCTGCATCACGACTATCCGACAGATATTATTACTTTCGAATATGATCGAAGTGAAGATGGCATTATTGATGGTGAATTGATAATCTGCAGCGAAGTGGCGGCAGAGAACGCGGAAGAATTTGGTGTGACAGTTGAAAGTGAGTTACTTAGACTTATTGT
Organism: uncultured Ignavibacteriaceae bacterium; assembly: GCA_964625575.1. Classification (GTDB taxonomy): domain Bacteria; phylum Bacteroidota; class Ignavibacteria; order Ignavibacteriales; family Ignavibacteriaceae; genus UTCHB3. The sequence goes on from CAZVBQ010000001.1 coordinate 95,759, forward strand.
TCATGGAATCCTCCATCTTATCGGCTTCGATGATACAGATGAGGAGAAGCAAAAGGTCATGAAAAATGAGGAGGACAAACTTGTTGAATTGCTTTATCCCAAATTATTTCTTATATAATAAAGTAACTTTCTGAGTTTTTGTGACAGGCGATCTGCACCGGTTTCGCGATGAATTTTTAATGCTCCACGAGAGCGGAAGAAACAGTTCGCGAAACACTATAACGGCATATAAGAATGATCTGGACGGTTTCATTTCGTTCTGTGAAGAGACGAATGTGAGCGATCCCGGGAAGATTACGATCAAACTCGTTAAACGGTATCTTGTTCACTTGAATTCGTGTGAATTCGACCGGTCAACCATAGCGAGAAAGATGACCTCACTCCGCGTGTTTTTCGATTATCTTGTTGAGACTGAAGTAATCGACTACAACTACGTCAGAGACATAAAAAATCCCAAATTTCAGCGTAAACTGCCGGATATCGTATCCGAGCAGGAGTTTAACCACACTGCTGATCTGGCCAAGGATTCAGCCGGGAATAAATACAAAGTGTTTCTTCACGCGGCAATACTTGAACTGCTCTACGGATGTTCATTGCGTGTCTCGGAAGTGTGCTCTGTGAGAACAGGGGATATAGATCTTTCACACGGTAGCTTGAGAGTAACCGGTAAGGGTTCAAAAACCCGCATTGTTCCGGTTGGGAAGAAATCGCTTACAGTTCTTCAGCAGTACAAGGATCTCAGAAATGGTTTTCCGGTTGATCCCGTTTTCCTGATCAACGCGAACGGCAGGAGGGTTAACCAGCAGTATGTATACAGACTTGTGAGAAAACTGCTTTCAAGCACCACTGACATAAGGAAAAAAAGTCCACACGTGTTGAGACACAGTTCGGCAACACACATGTTGGACAACGGCGCGGATCTGCTCGCCATCAAAGAAATTTTAGGACATGAAAACCTTTCAACCACACAAATATACACTCATGTCAGCATCGAACGGTTGAAAGGGATATACAAAAAAGCACACCCAAAATCATAATATCGGGAGGTACCATGAATATCCAGATAACAGCAAGAAAATTTACCGCCAGAGAGACTCTGAAAAGCCTGATCAAGGAAGAAGTTCTCCATCTGCAGAGGTTTTCTGACGAGATCCTTGATGTCGAAGTGGTTCTGAGTTATCAGAACGTTCACGACAGTATCAAGGAAGTAGAGTTGATTGCTAAACTCCCAGGTACAGTTTTAACGGCAAAAGACACTTCTGACGAGTATCATAAAGCAGTTAAATCGGCAGTGGAAAAGATCCAGAAACAGATACATAAAAGAAAAACAAAGAGAGAAGCAGACAAGAAAGGCGACCTGGAGTTATAATACTTGGAACTGATCAACAAACAATTCATTACAGTTGAATTCTTCTATACTAGAACTGCTGATAAGTTCAAAATTGTAAACTTTTCAGGTAAATGTGGCTTTAACAGAAAAATAAAAGAACCTAATTTACACAGACCCGGCCTCGCATTGGCCGGGTTTGTTGATTTATTCTCTTACTCAAGAATTCAGGTGTTCGGGAATACCGAGATCAGATACCTCTCATCACTTGACACAGAGCAGAGAAGGACCGCGATTGAACGCCTCTTCAGCTTTGACCTTCCATGCATTATAATCACAAATGGAACGGTTCCCTTCCCCGAGATGATCGAACTCGCTGAAAAATATGATGTCGGGGTCTTTGGTTCTCCTGATTCAACCACCCGGTTGAGTTTTTTCATCAGTGATTTTCTCGACGATCAGTTTCTTCCGCAGGCATCGCTTCACGCTTCACTTGTTGATGTGTACGGAGTGGGAATTATTTTCACCGGGCAGTCCGGTGTGGGCAAGAGTGAGGTGGCACTCGATCTTATTGAACGCGGTCACAGGCTCGTGGCTGACGACGTGGTTATAGCCACAAGAAAAGGGGAGGGGATTTTGATGGGTTCAGGAACCGACATTTCCAAACATTTCATGGAGATCAGAGGTCTGGGGCTCATCAATGTCGAGCGAATGTTTGGAATCAGAGCGATCAGATACCAAAAGAGAATCGAAGTGGTGGTAAATCTCGAGATCTGGGATCCAGGAACTGAATACACAAGAACCGGACTTGATACCGACACCACAACGATCATGGATGTCGAGTTGCCATACATACGCTTGCCGATAGTTCCGGGGAAAAACATAACTGTAATCACGGAAGTGATAGCATTGAACTACCTGCTGAAACACTATGGTTACGACAGCGCAAAAGTATTCAGAGAGCGACTTGAACGTAAGCTCCGCCAGACCGAGGGAGATGAAAATCCATCGCGGGGGATTGATTACTTTGAACACGATTTTGAGTAAGCTTTTGTTTTGCATAGTAATCTCATTTTGTTAGTTTTGTTGTTTGATTTTTAAATTTTTCCACAAATACGGTCATTCGATCTGATGACAAATTTCCTGAACCGGTACCTCTTCATTTCACGACGGGAATTGAAGGTACGGTCTGTAAAGTTGCCGCCATTCAAATCAATTTCAACTGTCGTTCTTACTTTCTTTTTATTGGCCTCTGTCATTCTTTTTACTTCGGGATTTTTCGCCAACGCGCTACCCGATAGCGATAAGAACAGGGCACTCACGGAAGAAAACGGCAAACTAAAAAAGGAACTGGCTGATTTAAAGGAAGAAATATTAAGGGTTAACGGCAGACTGGCAACCGTGATCAGCATGAACAACGAGATCAGGGATATAGCCGATCTACCAAGGCTCGATGACGGATTCTTTTCCATCGAAGGTTCGCTTGCCACTCTGGATCAGGCTGCTGCTTCAGGTGGCACTCTTGATGACGTGTCAGCCACTTTGAAACTCCTTGAGAAAAACATCGATATTCAGTCGAAACTTAACAAGGAAATATCATCGGCTTTCATGGACAAGACGAGCTATCTTCGCGGCATACCATCTATCATGCCATTGGACGCGCCATTCAACAGAACCAGTTTTGGACCCCGTAAAAATCCGATCACGGGACAGGCACAGTTCCATACCGGGCTTGATATGGGTTCAGTCGCGGGTCAGGAGATAATTGCCACGGCAGACGGTGTGGTTGAAAAAGCAGAAGTTTTCGGTGGATATGGTCTCTGTGTTATCATAGACCACGGAACGGGATATAAAACCCTTTACGGGCACTGTTCCAAAATACTTGTTTCGAAAGGGGACAGAATAAGCAGGGGAGACAGATTAGCCCTCGTTGGGAGCACCGGTCTTTCAACCGGACCTCACCTCCACTATGAAGTCATCTACAATGGGGAACACCTCAACCCGGCTGACTTCTTTTTTGACGGTGACAAAACATTTTTTGAAAAGAAACGAAAAAAATAACAAAATAGGGACAATTCCATGATCTGGACATTAGAACTTGCTTCATATCTTGAAGATGCTCCTTGGCCGGCATCAAAAGAAGAGCTGATCGATTACGCCGAAAGGATTGGAGCTCCTCTCGAAGTGATCGAAAATCTTAAAGAACTCGAAGACTCCGAAGAGCCGTATGAATCGATTGAAGATATCTGGCCTGACTACCCTACAGATGATGACTTCTTTTTCAATGCTGATGAGTATTGACAGAAGTTACATCAAGGAATGTTAAATTATTTTGACGGAATTTACGGACAAGATCCTGTAAAGGAGATCTTGTCCGGATTCCTTGCGAATCGAAAAATTCCGCAGGCTCTTCTATTTACGGGTCCCGCGGGAGTGGGGAAAGACTATATTGCCATCCGTTTCGCGAATATGCTTAATCAGTCCCAAACTTTTGCCCAATCAAATCTCCTTCCCCCGGACAAGCTTCAGGAACCACTGATCAGATTGATCTGCCCTTTACCGGTCGGAAAAAATGAGACCTCGGATGATGGACCTTATGATAAACTGCCACAGGCAGAAATTGAGGTGATTCAAGAACAATTCAGCAAGAAAGAGTCAAATCCTTACCACTCGATCAAAATTCCCCGCGCTAATGATATCAAGATATCTTCGATCAGGTCATTAAGCAAGTACCTTTCTCTTTCTTACGACAATCTTGAGTACAGGGTTGTGCTTGTATCGCAGGCGCACTTGATGAATGAACCTGCTCAGAACTCACTGTTAAAAAACCTCGAAGAACCACCGCCCGGATTCGTTTTTATTTTGACAACCTCCGAACCTTCACAGCTTAGAGAAACCATACGATCGAGGTGCTGGCCACTCGAGTTCAGGCCTCTCAGCCCGGAAGATGTCACCTCGGTGCTCATAAATTACTTTGATCTCGAGTTGCCGGAGGCGGATGTGCTTGGCAGGATTTCCGGTGGTTCAGTGGCAAAAGCCCTGTATTTAAAAGACAAAAATTTGTTTGAGAGGAAAGAATCGATAGTCTCTTTCCTCCGGAATGCCCTTGCGGGGAAGCTGAAATCAGCTCACGCCGAATTGAAGGATATTATCACTGAAAATGACAGTGAGCTCTTCCGGCTGTTCTTTAGTTTGGTTCTGTATTGGTTTGAAGATTTCAAACGTTATTTGGCAGGAATAAAAGAAAACCTGTTTTTCGCAGAACATATTGAAACTTTTGAAAAATTTGCTGTGAGATACAAGGATCTCGACCCGACAAGGGTTATTGATTCAATTGAAAAAATACTTTACTATGTTGAGAACAACAATGTTAATATGAACATTGCCGGCTACAACATCATGTTTTTGATCGCTTCACTCATTCAAAGTGAAGTTGCTGATGAAAAACTTTTTATAAAATGAAAGGCATTAAAATGAAAAAAGTAGTGATTACACACGCTAAAAGAACCCCGATCGGATCATTTGGTGGCGTTTTGGCATCATTTACTGCCGCACAACTCGGCAGTTACGCTATTAAGGCAGTTCTTGAAGAATCCGGTATTGACCCCAAAAACGTGGATGAAGTGATCTTCGGAAATGTTCTCATGGCTGGTCAGGGCCAGGCTCCAGCGAGGCAGGCTGCAATCTACGCCGGTCTCCCTGAGACCGTAGAGACCATGACACTTAATAAAATGTGCGGTAGCGGACTGAAAGCCATAATGCTTGCTCAGCAGGCAATTCTCGCCGGTGATGCCGAGGTTGTAATAGCAGGTGGTATGGAATCGATGTCAAATGCACCTTACCTGCTCCCGAAAGCAAGAAACGGCTTCAAGTACGGACACGGTGAGATCGTTGATTCTGTATTGAGGGATGGTTTGATGGATGTATATAACAATATTCACATGGGAAATTGCGCGGAGATCTGCGCGAAGAACATGACGATCACCAGGGAAGAACTTGACAGTTTCGCGATTGAGTCTTATACAAGGGCTCAGATTGCACAGAAGGAAGGGAAGTTTGCGGCTGAAATGGTTCCCGTCGTGCTGAAAACGAAGGCGGGGGAGACCGTCATAGACAAGGATGAAGACCCCGAAAAGACCAACTTCGCCAAAATCCCGACACTTCGCCCTGTTTTCGATAAAGAAGGTGTTGTTACGGCCGCAAACGCCAGCAATCTGAATGATGGCGCGGCCGCGGTTCTCGTAATGTCTGAAGAAAAGGCACTTGAACTCGGATTTACACCACTCGTCGAGATCGTCGCCCAGAGTTCAGCAGCGAAGGCACCTGTGGATTTCACAATTGCCCCTGCTGACGCGATCCATAAGGTATTGAAAAAAGCCGGACTGACAGTAAAAGATATTGACCTTTTCGAGATCAACGAAGCATTCGCGGTTGTATCACTTGCCGTGAACAAACTTACCGGTATTACTCACGAAAATACGAACGTTAACGGTGGCGCGATTGCTCTTGGCCATCCGATCGGCGCAAGCGGAGCAAGAATTGTAGCCACTCTCATCCATGAGATGCTAAGACGCGGCTCCACTTATGGTCTTGCAACCCTCTGTATTGGTGGTGGCGAAGCCTCTGCCTTGATCGTTAAAAAATATCAGTAAATTTTCCGGAGATCAATATGGATGTAAAAAAAGTAGCCGTAATTGGTGGTGGCACCATGGGAAACGGAATTGTCACCGTTTTTGCCACAAGTGGTTTTGATGTCACTCTGATCGAAACGAAACAGGAATTGGTTGACAGGGCCATTGGAAATATTTCCTCGAGCCTCGAAAGGATGGTTAAAAAGGGTACCATTACGGAAGACCTGAAAGGCTCAGCGCTCGGTAAAATCGGTACAACCATTGGAGTTGAGAATATCGACCCGGACACCGATCTTGTGATTGAAGCTGTATTCGAGAATAAAGAAGTCAAGTTATCTATTTTTAAGACGTTAGACGGAATACTTAAACCCGGTTCCATTCTTGCTTCCAACACTTCTTCCATTTCGATCACAGAGCTTGCTCCAAAGAGCAGGGCCGACAAGTTCATCGGTATGCACTTTATGAACCCGGTGCCAGTGATGAAACTGGTGGAGATCATCCGGGGATACTCAACGAGTGACGAAACCTATGATCTGATAAAGGATATCACACTGAGACTTGACAAGGTTCCTGTTGAGGTTCAAGATTATCCCGGCTTCATCTCGAACAGGATTCTGATGCCGATGATCAATGAGGCGATCTTCGCGTTAATGGAAGGTGTCGCCAGCAAGGAGGACATCGATTCTGTCATGAAGCTCGGCATGGCTCATCCCATGGGACCTCTGACGCTTGCTGATTTCATAGGGCTTGATGTTTGTCTCGCTATTATGGAAGTACTTTGCAACGGCTTTAACGATACTAAATACAGGCCGTGTCCACTTCTAAAGAAGATGGTCGCCGCAGGTAAACTCGGAAGAAAGTCAGGAGAGGGTTTCTATAAGTACTGATCCAAGGCAGGCCGGTTTTTTCCGGTCACTTTCTGCGATATTAAAGTACTACGCGTTAAAGATTCCTGTAAGATCAAACAATCTTGATCTGACTCAGGATGGGTATACCCTTATTTTAGGCGCCATAACCGGCGTATTGTGCGGTTTTGGCGCCGTTTTCTTCCATTATTCAATCCACATTATAAGCGAAATTTTTTATTTCCTTCCTCCCACGATCGTACCTGGATTCGAGACATTTTACCCGACAAGTTTCACCGGCATTGTATATGTGATTCTGGTTCCGGCATTCGGGGGGCTATTGGTCGGAATTCTCGCCCACATCTTTGAAAAAGGTAAAAAAGGGGAGGGGATACCGAGTGTAATTCTTGCTGTTGCAACCAAAGGTGGCATCATTCACCGTAATGTTGCCATTCTGAAAACCGCGCAAACCGCAATAAGTATCGGAACAGGTGGCGCCGGTGGAAAAGAGGGCCCTATTGTTCAGATTGGCGCGGCGATCGGTTCATGGTTCGGGCAGGTTCTAAACCTCTCTTCTGACAGACTAAAAATTCTGGTTGGATGTGGTGCCGCTGCCGGACTTTCTGCCGCCTTCAACGCTCCATTAGGTGGCGCGATATTTACAATGGAGATCATTCTAAGAACCTTCAACTCGAAGTCTCTGGGTCCGATAATAGTGTCATCGGTATTCGCCACTGTAATTTCGAGGGGAATTATCGGTGCTGAGCCGGCATTTCAAATACCACTTTACGAACTGAAGAGCAATTACGAATTTCTGATTTATATAACTCTCGGGATTTTTGCAGGGCTGCTCGCTGTATATTTCGTAAAAGTTATGTTTTATTTTGATGATTTCTTCAGTGGGATCAAGCTACCAGGCTGGGTAAAACCCGCTCTTGGCGGACTTATGGTGGGCGTGATAGGACTTTTCATGCCCGGGATTTATGGATTTACCCAGCAGTCGGTTGACAAGTCACTTTACAATCAGAACACCCTTGAACTGATGATCCTGCTTTTCATGTTGAAGCCGCTGGCAACAGCACTTACTATCGGTTCAGGCGGACATGGTGGTTCATTCGCGCCGAGCCTCTTCACGGGCGCGATGCTTGGCGGTGCCGTGGGACAATTGGCAAACATCTGGTTCCCGGAAATAGCCGCGCCACCGGGAGCTTATGCCTTGGTAGGAATGGGAGCGGTTGTTGCAGGTACAACTCACGCGTCGCTTACCGCGCTTATTATGGTATTTGAGATGACCAATAACTACAAGATCATTTTACCTCTGATGTTGACCATCATCATTTCAACACTGATTTCAAGGGCCATCCTCAAAGGATCACTGTATACTATAAGATTGGGAAACAAAGGTGTCGGGCTTGATATTTACGGCAGAAAAACATCCCTGCTCAAATCGATGAAAGTGTCGACTGTTGTCGAAGAACTTGGAGAATTCATCAGAGAATCAGATACCTTTCATTCCGTGATCGAGAAGCTAAGGAACTCCAGCTACGAAACACTTTTGGTGGCTGACAAGACCGGTTCAATCAAGGGGGTTGTATCTTATCAGGATTTACGGAAATTCATGTTCGACCGGGAGACTGAATCTGTGATCGACTTTCTTATCGCGGGAGATCTGATGAAAAAGCGATTCCCAAAGATCAGCGACGAAGATAATGCAGACAACGCGTTGAAGATAATGGAAACAGTGGATATGGAATATCTTCCTGTTTATGATTCAGGTATGAATTTTAAGGGGATTGTTTCGAAACAGAAAATATTAAGAGTATATCAGAACGAACTGTTTCTTGCGGAAAGAGATATGGATCTGGCATCCTGATATTTTCCTGTAACTTCACAAATGTCATATAATGTATATTATGTTAAGTAACGGGTTCGCGAGAATGACCTGTTTTTTTGATCTGTAACTCCCCTTTATAAACAAATACCGGAGTGAATTGATGCTCACTCCGGTTTCAAATCCTTATTTCTTCTCAGGCAGCAGATAAAATTCCATTCCGAAATTCTTGTCAAAGAATTTTTCAAATCCTTTGCGAATATCCTCGACAGTCAGATCCTTTATGATCTTCTCACCGTCCTTAAATGTTTTCAGATCTGAATCATTTAATATGTATGAACCGATCAGATTTAATATACTTCCATTCTTCTGGAATATATCCTCCCGTTCTTTCAGTGATATTTCACGGGCCTTCTGCAGCGTCGTCCCGTCTGAATAGAACCGGCGCAAGGTATCGATAACGCTCCATACCCTGTTTTTGAGTTCTTCATATCGAGAGGGATCACAATTAAAGTAGATGGAGTAACTGTATTCCGGAACAGGATACTTAACATAATTTACCGATGCCGAAATCGAGTAACTTCCTCCAAGTTCTTCCCGGATGGCATCATTTAGCTTTATGTCAAGAATTTTCTGTAACATGTTCATCACTATCGCATTCTCTCTGTTCCACTCAAAACTGCCATTGTAACCAAGATAAACAGTTGCCTTGTTTTCCAGCCCTTTCCTGATAACTTTGAGTCCGGGTGCAGGATTGTAGCGCACTCCCCTGTCGACCCACTTCTCCCTGGTCACGGCCGGCTGCGAAGCGAGATATTTTTTTATAAACTCTCTGATAGTCGTATCATCAAAATTGCCGACGATAATGAAATTAAAATCGGATGCTGAATTGAATCGCTCCTTAAATATCTTAAAAGCCTTTTGGGCGTCCAGTTGAGGCATTTGGTCTATACTCATCGGTTTCATCCGTGGATGCCGGTTGTAAAGGGCTACAACGAGAGAATCGTAAAAGATGCTTTCAGGGCTCATGCCGTCATTGACAAGATAATTCTTCAATTTCTCGATGTATACGGTTGTGGCAACACTGTCATATCCGGGAGCGGTGAAGATCAGGTAGATCAACCGGAACATGTCTTCTAGATCCTTAACGGAACTTGAACCTGAAACCGTTTCGGTTATCCCGCCTATATCGGTGCCGATGGATACCATTTTGCCGGAGAGTTTCTTAGAAAGGGTCACCAGATCCAGTTCACCGAGGCCTGATTCCTGAATAATCTCAGTTGCATATTTTGCGGATACGAGATCTTTTTCATCAACCAAAGATAATCCTCCCTGGCTGAATCCGTAAAACATTATCTCGTCCTGTTGCAGGTTCGTTTTCTTCAGATAAACCTTGGCACCGTTTCCGAGTGTCAAAACCTTGATGTCAAAAGCACCAAGATCCGCTTCACTTTTTATTTCACCCGGGACAGGTTCCTTCGAGAGAAGTGGAAGATCAGCTTCACTTTTGTTTTCATTAGGGATTTCCAAACGGGCGATCTTCCCGAACATACCATCAAGTTCTTCCTTTTTGGGATTATTTATCCCCTCTTTTTCGGGATATGAAATGAGAATAACGAGATTCGAGTCACTCACGACCCCTGACGCGGTTTTGTTCACTTCCTCCAGTGAAATTCCGGGAAGCAACTGGTTGTAGATGGCATAACCCATCTGAATATCTGTATAAACCGCGTCATTTATGAATTGATCCAAAAGAGCGTTTGTTATATCTGCCGAGTACTGATTATCCTTCTCTTTAATGAAATTCTCCATTCTCGCGTTCAACGCTGATAAAGCCCGGTCAAATTCTGCTTTCGTGAAGCCGTATCTTTTCATTTTCTCGCCGGCAACGAGCAGGCTGAAAAAAGTGGAATCGATCATGTTTTCTTTCGCTGTAGCGTAAAACACAAATCCACCTTTGTTATACGACAATGTTGTGGAATAGCCACCGGCATTTAGAAATGGTGTCGCAGAATTTTTGGAGAGGTCAAACATCCGTTCATTCAGCATCACGCCGATCAATTGATGAATTATACCGGCCCTGTACTCACTTACAGTATTAGCTTTTAAGACTGGCATCTTGTGAACTATCACTATATTACTCGTGGTTACCTCGGGATCAGGAACTATCGAATAGATCCTCTCTTTATGGTCGGGTACATCATAAATAACCCTGGATTTTGGAATTGTTGCCGGTGGGATCGACTCGAAATGTCTTTTAATACCTGCTTCAGCATCCGCGGGATTAATATCACCAACCACCACAACCGCCATCAGTTCCGGTTTGTACCATTCATGATAATAGTCTAAAAGCTCTTTATGTTTGAAATTCTTAATAACATCCTCGAGGCCGATCGGCAATCTTTCTGCAAATCGTGAGTTGTGAAAGAGCACGGGAAACTGTTTATCGCGGATTCTTCCTGTCGCTCCCTTGCCCATCCGCATCTCTTCGAGCACCACACCCCTCTCCTTTTCTATCTCAAGCGAGTCAAAAGAAGCGTTCACTGCCCAATCGGAGAGCACCAGAAACGCGGAATCAAGAATGCCCGGCCTGTCAGCCGGAACTGTAAGCATATAGACTGTTTCTTCCGTTGACGTGTAGGCATTTATTTCAGGTCCGAATTTCATTCCGAGCAATTCGAGGAAATCGATCACCTTGTTCCCGGGGAAATTTTTTGTTCCATTGAAGAGCATGTGCTCTGTAAAATGGGCAAGTCCCCTTTGCTCCTCCCTTTCATTCAGTGATCCTGAGAGGAGGGCCAATCGTAATTCAACCTTGTTTTGAGGGAGCTTGTTTGGCAGAATGAAGTACTTCAACCCGTTCTTTAATTTTCCCTCAACCACGGAACGGTGTTTAGGAATTGAATCAAGTGAATTTTGCGCGAAATGGCTCGAAACAGTTAATGAAATGATCAGTAGAATAAGAAGGGATATTTTTTTCATTACTTTACCTGTATTGATCCGTTACTGTCAGATCAAAACCTTCAATTTGTGAGTTGATAATGTCAGTTCGACCCCGGTTACAAGTTTCTCAGTCACTTCCCCATCGAGATGAATAAATGCCGGTTCATCAAGCATTAGCCGGTAGTTGTCAGCCTTGAAATAGGTTACTTCTTTAACTCCGAGGTGTTTACCTGCAATAGCCTTGGGCAGATTCACAAGTATTTTGTTGAATGGCATATCTTCAACAATACAAATATCCGCCAGTGAGTCATCAGTTTTAGCCTGAGGAGAGAGCATAAACCCACCGCCGGAGAAGGCACCATTTCCCGTGGTGATAAACATCGCGTTACCTTCTCTGAAGTGCTCGCCATTGATTGAAATTGTATAACCAACCGGTTTATAGCTCATGAGAGCTTGGATGAGTGAGATAATGTAGACTGTGATGCCGGATAGAATTTTCTTTTTCTGCTTCAAAGTACCAACATATGCATCAAAACCCACGCCGGAGGTGTTGACGAACTTTTTCCGCGTTGTTTGCCCATCCATGGTGGTAATTTTAAGCTCCCAGATATCGAGCATCTGCATCTCAGAAGCGTTTAATGCCGATCTGAGTGCTTCGACAGGATTTGATGGAATACCCAGGAACCGGGTGAGGTCATTTCCGGAGCCCGCCGGAACAAACGAAATCGTAAATCTGTATGGAGGGTAAACCTGATTCAGAACTGTATTGAAAGTGCCATCACCACCGGCGACTATCAGATGTATAAAATCACGATTCAATTCGTTTACAATCTTGTGTGATTCCTCCAGTGACGAGGGCGTAACCACGGATAGTCCGTTCAAGAGAGGTGAACTACTTATTAATCCCGCGAATTTCTTCCCTTTTCCGTTTCCTGAAAAGGGGTTTATTAAAAGGTGCTTCTCCAACCCTGACGCGCCCGTCATTTGGTAAAAATGGCTTCTACATACATTTCCGGGTCAAAGTTTTGAAGGTCTTCGATCCCCTCTCCGACACCAATATACCTTACGGGCACGTTTAACTCACGACAGATCTGGAAGATAACCCCTCCCTTGGCTGTGCCATCGAGTTTGGTCACTATCAAACCGGAAAGTTCGGTGACCTTTGAGAACTCCTGGCCTTGCTTGATCGCGTTTTGTCCGGTTGTTCCATCAATTACAAGAAAGATTTCATTCGGGGCATAAGGAAGCTTTTTAGAAATAACCGTTTTAATTTTCTTCAATTCTTCCATCAGGTTCACCTTGGTGTGTAACCTTCCCGCGGTATCAATCATCACCACATCGGCATTTATTCGTATAGCTTCTTCAATGGTTTCATATGCCACCGAGGAAGGATCGGCACCCTGATGTTTCGAAATTATCGGAACCCCGGCACGCTCTGCCCATATTTCGAGCTGCTCATTCGCGGCCGCCCTGAAAGTATCCGCGGCACCAACCACAACTTTCCAACCTGACATCTTAAAATTGTGGGCAAGTTTTCCGATAGTCGTTGTTTTTCCGGCACCATTTACGCCCACGATCAGAATGACAAAGGGTTTATGTGAATCAACATCGGGACTGTATTCCTTGGATGAAATTGAGTGAGCAAGCTCATCCTCGAGAACTTCTTTCACGATGGCGAGTACATTCTCACCTGAACGGTCTTTTTCAGATTTTAATCTTTTTCTGACCGCTTCCACAATTTTCATGGCAAGATCGTACCCGATGTCGGATGTGATAAGAATTTCCTCCATTTCCTCCAGGGTTATCTCATCAATAACCGCTTTGCCGGTAACGGTTTCTGATATCTTATTGAATATCTTGTCTCTGGTCTTGGTAAGACCATCTTTTAATTTTCCAAAATCAAAATTCTTAAAAAAGCTCATGTTCTGTTCTTTATTGTTTTTATTGCCCTAATGGCGTAGTTTATGTACGATGTCACTATTAGCGCGATCAACCCATAGTAGTAAACATGCATCGGCAGACTCTCCCTGTTAGCTCCGACATAGATCAGTATGAGGTAGGTGCCGATGAAGGTGAAAGTCCATTTCCCGATCTTGTCAGAGGCCGGAACGCTTCCAAAGTATTTACTTAGAAAAATGCCCGGCAGTATGATCATCAGATCGCGCAAAACTATTATCAAGAAGAGTGTTTTATCGAGTATGCCCGCAAAAAAGAATGCCAGCGCGACCAGTATAACGAGCACCTTGTCCGCCAGCGGATCCAGGATCTTCCCCAATTCCGAAACCTGATTCAACTTCCTCGCCAAATAACCATCAAAAAAATCCGAAATACTTAGCAGTAAAACGAGTACAAGCACATACGGTTTGCTTAGGATGGTTTCATCATAAAGGAGCCAAAATAGCGGGATGGCACCAACGAGCCGGAAAAGGCTTAAAAGGTTTGAGACCTGGAAAAAATGCTTTTGCTCGATACCTAACATCAATTTACCACAACCAATTTACCGGTTTTCACTGAAACTTCTGATTTATTGCCGTCAGTCATTGCCGCGTGATAAATATAGACCCCGGATGGAACTTCCTGTCCGTCGAAATCTTTCATATTCCACTCCACACCGCCGTTACCGTCGTTTTCTGTCAATTCGGCGATCCGTTTTCCGTCAAGATTGAATATGATAATATCAACATTCCGGGGCAGATTAGCGAATGTGAGAGAACGGTGCTTTGAACGTTCTGCCGGACTGGGATACACGTACATTTCATCCAGATTTCCGGCAGTTGCCGTGAGAACGAGTGTGGCGCCCGCGTTCTGGTTGATTGCTACACTTCCCGTGGCCGGGGATGATCTCACTCCGGAAATTGTAAGTGTGTATTCCCTGCCAAGAGCACCGACAGGTCGCGCGCCCCTAAGACTGATTACCACGGTTCGTGGATCACCGGGAGAAACCGAGGCTGAAGTGGCCCTGTTTTCGGGTGCAAATTGATAATTTGCAAGTTGTACCGCGCTCACAGGGTCAGGTTCGAGATTAAAAGTGATACTGACCGTGTAATTATCGATAATACGGAAACTCTCAACAAAGAATTGCGCCGTGTTGTTTGAGGGAGTATAATCAACCACGGCAGTGTCAGGAACCACTGGTGAACCATAGGCATCAACCATTCCCTTTAGAACGATTCTGTTTGTACCTGAAAGGAGGTCTTCCCCAAAAGTCAACTGGAAACTGCTCTCACCTGAAGGTGAGTAAGAAGACAATGGTACTTTTCGCGAGCCTTTGATCAGGTACATTCCGGCAGGATCGTCAATTTCCTTCCTCATTTCGGAGGTGAACTTGATTTCCACAGAGTTGTTCGAGCGGACACTTGCCGTTATGAACTTTGCCGGGGTGTGGTGACGCACTTTGAAAATATTGGTTTTCGCCCTGAACGAAGAAGTAAGGCCCTCTATCCTGTAAAAATAATCAGTATCAAGCGCAACATTAAGATCAGTGTAACTTTGGGCAGAGACCGAGTCGTGTAACGTCACTGTGGAATCAGTTGTCCCTCTATAGATGTAATATTTTGACGAAGTCCCCTGGAATTTGATCACAATTTTCGCGGGGTCCACACTATAAGCGGATAATACTGATGGTACAAACGCGCGCGTCTGATTAAACTCGTAAAATTTTATTAAATTTCCGTATGGGTAAGCAATCTCAGGCACGCCGTTATTGTCGAAATCATCTATAAGTATCGCGTTGGTATTTACATTCTCATCATAAGAGACCACTTCCCCGCCGATTCCCTGACTCTTGACGATATAAGCGTATGGGTATGTAAAGAGGAGCAACTCCTGCCTTCCATCGCCATCTAGATCGAAAAATTTGAGAGCATTGGATGCACGCTGGAAAGTCGAGCGGAATTCAACCGCGGGGTCAACAAACGCGTTATCATAACTGACATTCAGGTTGTTCCCGGAAAAATTGAATATTATCAACCTGTTATAGGGCGCCACATCAACATCAGGAACTGCCTGTAAGAGAATAGCAATGTCTTCTTTTCCGTCGCCGTTAAAATCTCCTGAACTGATGAAGGAAGAAGAGGAAAGATATCCGGTTCTGACGATCTTGTCGGTTTTAATATCATTGATCGAATTCACCTTCATCACGACGATATCACCATCGGAATCGGTAAATACTATCTCATTCTTTCCGTCGTTATCAATGTCTTTTACAATAACAAAAGGTGAATTGAACACGTTTCCGCCAAAACCCATACCTGAATTGTTGTAAAATCTGGTTTTGTACGTCAGTGAAAGGTCACTGTTCACACTGTAAACCACTATGGTGGTATCGTTTTTTACAGCCAATAACTCATTACGGTTGTCTTTATCAAGGTCAAATACCCCGATGGGCCAAAAGAATGAGGTATCTGCTGATCTCACAAGTTCAAATGGTGGAACACCCGCCGTTTGCTTGTGAATATGTGCTGAATATCCCCAAAGCGAGAGAAGTTCATTGGTTCCATCCCTGTTGAAATCACCATAATCCTTCGCGATCTTGCGTTGAAGCGTATCGCCTGCCGCCTTTGAGAATGCATTATTATCAAATCTGAATATTGAAGTTGTTTCCGGTGTCATCAGTTCTCTCAGCAGTACACCCTTTTTCCCCGCGGGAAGTGAAACCGACTTGTCAAATATGTAACCCGACGGCAGAGTGTACGATTTTTGAGTTTTCTCCCAAGTTCTGAACAGATCACCACTATTGAGAGTGAATACTCTTCCGGTAGAGTCAAAAATTGTTGACGTGAACCCGCCTTCATTAACCACTTCAAAATAAACATCATATTGTTCCGATGGCACAATCCTGGATTTAGGAATAAACCCGTAATGCAACTGTTTCACGAAGCCGGTATTGGTTGAGAATCCGTCGAGTGTGACATAACTGTATTCGGTTTCAGAAGAAAGTTTGTAGTACATTTTTACAACCGCAGGATCCACGGTGTATGTGGCAGCCAAAAAAGTCGGCTTATCGCCATAGTAGGCGGGAAGCAATGAGATCAACTCACCCTTGGTGCCCGATCTTTTTATTCTGAAGTTTACTCTCTCTTCCGCGGTGAAGTCATTTGCTTGCACTACTTTAAGTCTTAATGTGTAAACCGTGTCGGGTAAACTCTTTATCACCAATGAGTAGATGTCTTTGTTCGCTACCTGGTTCTGTTCACCGTTCAAAAGCACGGTCCAGGAAGTTGGATTAAGTCCCGTTCCGTACTCAAGACTGAATGATCTGAAGTAAGACGAGAGAATTGTCGCGTTGACTTTAAGCGTGTCGAGTGAAGTTGACTGATCCTGAAGCGGATAGTTGAATTTTATCACCGAAGGAGCCAGTACTTTTAACGCTCTTGTAAGATTCAAACGGCCAGCGCCTGAACGAATATCCCAACCTTTGTTCCCGATGTCATCAGCGGTTGATTTAATGATCTGCTTCACTTCCTCATTGGTGAACCATTTGCTTGAAAGGATCAAGGCCGCCGTTGCCGATACAAATGGCGCGGCTGCAGAAGTGCCGTTGAAATCGGTATACGACCAATTCCGTGAAGTGGTTTTAATAAGTGTTCCCGGTGCCACCAGATCGAGGGTTGAACCGTAGTTTGATGACCCCGCGACGTAATCTTCCTGAGTTGAATTACCAACCGAAATTACCTCGCTGTAACCCGAGGGATAGTGGGGATCGGGAGAATTTGAATTTCCGGAGCTCGCCACCAGAACCACGTTCTTTGAGTAAGCGTATCTGACAACATCCCGCAAAACATGAGAGTATGAGTAATCACCAAAGCTCATGTTTATAACCCGGGCACCCATAAGAACCGAGTATAATACTGCAGCGGCCACGTCATCTTCTTCGCCATAACCTTGTGGATCGAAAGCCCTGAGATTCAAAACTCTGATCTTTGGAGCAACAGCGGCTATTCCGGTGCCGTTGTTTGTTTCAGCAGCTATAATACCTGCCACGGCAGTGCCGTGCGAGTAGAGGTTTTCGTCCATGGGATCATTATCCCAGCCGAGATAATCTCCGCCCGTGGTGTCGAAGGGGAAACCGGTTCTGTCAGTAAAGTCCCAACCCTGATAGTCATCTACAAATCCGTTATTGTCATCATCGATGCCATTAGTCCGTTTGTCTCTCCCCTGCTGGTCAAGACCTGATTCACCCGGATTCAGGTATATTTTGTTTTTAAGATCGGGGTGGAGGTAATCAATTCCGGTGTCGATAATGCTTACAACGACACTGTCAGCGCCTTCAGTGATCTGCCAGGCTTCAAACGCGCCTATTTTGGAGAGTGCCCATTGTTGCCCTGTCAGACTGTCGTTTGGCAGACTGTTAATTTGATAACGAACACCAGGTTGCACGTATTCAATACCATCTTCTTTTGACAATTCCCTTTCGATAAATGTTTCGCTTTCAGTATCAGGCACGCGCAGAGCCACTATCCTGTTTAACTCAGGAATATTGGAAGCCAACCCTTTGGCGAAAGGCAGTATCCTGTATTGATCAGATGAAAATGGAGCATCGGATGCCGCGAGCCTGTCAAGTGAGGCTCTTAACCTCCCGCGTATCTCATCCGGTTTCACATTTTCAGTGTACTTAATAAAAACAAGGTTCTGTGAACTGACCGAAAAAGACAAGAATATAAAAAGAAGAAGGGAGAAGGGGCTAAACCTCATAGTGCTCCTTGGTGAAATTAAAATCAACTTTAACCGGGTAATTTCCTGAAAAACACGCTGTGCAATAGGTGCCTGGATCGTCATCCCTTACTGCTTCATGAAGATGTTCGATCTTAAGATATTCGAGCGAATCGACTCCAACGTACTCTCTTATTTTCTCTGTGTCTCCCTGCATTTGAAATGCTATGAGTTCTTCTCTCGAAGGGAAATCCATGCCGTAATAACATGAGTGCATGATTGGAGGTGATGAAATCCGGAGGTGTATCTCCTTTGGCCCTGCTTCCCTTATCAGACTGATAAGCTGTTTGGAAGTGGTACCTCTCACTATTGAATCGTCGATCACAACCACAACTTTATCCTTCAGAACACCTTTTACAGGATTGAACTTGATCTTTACCCTGAGTTCCCTGTTTTCCTGTCCCGGTTCAATAAAAGTTCTGCCGATGTAATGGGACCTTAAAAGTCCGATCTCAAACTTTGCTTTTATTCCCATTTTTTCCAGTTCATTTGCGTACCCGAGAGCCGCGGTATTTGAGCTGTCGGGGACACTGATAACAATAACTTTTTCATTGGGATCAGAGTGATTAACCGGGAAATTCCGGGCGAGAATCTTGCCGAGCCTCCTCCGGATCTTATCAACACTATGACCAAAGATCATGCTGTCGGGACGTGAAAAGTAGATATACTCGAAGATGCACTGTTTCTTTTGAGGAACTGCCTCCTTGATCCGTCTCGATTCCGGTGCGCGATCATCCCCTTCCAGAGGAATAAATATTACTTCACCCGGTTCGACATCCCTCACATATTCTGCTGAAATGATATCGAAAGCACAGGTTTCGGAAGCGGCCACCCATGAATCACCAAGTTTTCCAAGGGAGAGTGGGCGGAAGCCGTTGTTATCACGGGCGATAACGAAGTAGCGGTCGGTTAATATCAAAACCGAAAAAGCACCTTTGACAAATCCGAGTGCCTCAACAATCTGGTCACGTTGATCTTTTTGTTTGCTTTTGGCTATCAGATGGAGGAAGACTTCACTGTCGGAAGTAGTTTGAAAAATCGATCCTTCAGCCACGAGCCGCTCCCTCAGTTCTTTATCGTTTGTCAGGTTTCCGTTGTGCGCTACAGCAAGATTACCTGAGTGATAGTTTACGAGGAAAGGCTGAATATTTTTTCTTGAGTTGGATGAGCCCGTGGTAGAGTAACGGTTGTGCCCGATTGCCGCGCTTCCCGGAAGTTGTGGTCTCCAAAGCTCAAAATCGGAGAATACCTCTGATACCAGACCTTCTCCCTTCAGTATCCGGAACACATCCTTCCCGGATTCAACGTCATGGCTTACAATGCCGCTTGCTTCCTGCCCCCGGTGTTGAAGGGCGTGAAGTCCATAATAAACCATTGTTGAAGCACCCGGGTGATTACAAATACCGAAGATGCCGCAAAAACATTTGACTCTACTAACAGTGATTTCCATTGGGTGTAAAATTATTTGGGGATAGCAAATTTACCAATTTAGGGGGAGGAATAAAAGGAAAAAGGAAGGGTGAAAAAGTGGTCGGAACGGCGGGATTTGAACCCGCGACCCCTACTACCCCAAAGTAGTGCGCTACCGGGCTGCGCCACGTTCCGATCTTAAAGTTTGCTCTTGAGCAGTTCCAAAAAGGTTTTTATCTCAATAAGATCCTTGTGTAATTCTGATTTTACTTCAGGGATCTCAAACTCTGAATCGATATCACTGTTCTCTTCCGGAAGCTCATCATCCCTGAATTGAATTTCCTCTTTTTTAAGGTCTTCAATAGTTGGAAGCTTCCCTTTGAACTGCTCGTTCAGTACCTTTTTGGCGCCTTCTATAGTATATTTCTGGTCACGTAACAGGCCTTTTATAAAAAGGATCAACTCGATCTCTTTATTGGTATATATCCTGTTGCCGGCCCTGTTCTTTTGCGGTCTCAATTGTTCGAAGACGTTTTCCCAAAATCTGAGAACATATTGTTCCACATCGGTTATTTTACTGACTTCACTAATCGAGTAGTAAAGCTTCTTGATGTTGAAATCTTTCATCAGAACCGCAAAAATTTAGACTGTAAATTTATGAAAATAGTCAGAATCTGCAAAGTAAAGCTGACCTCTTATTTGTTTTCTTTCAAAATAATATCGATTATCTCGGAAAAATCACCAAGTTCATAGTCGGCATTATGGAATGGGGTGTTAAAAGTGTCACCATATTTTGCGAAAGCAGTTTTTATTCCAAGATTAGCTGCTCCCACTATATCACGCTCCGCCCAGTCACCCACCATGATCGCTTCATTGGCTTCAACACCAAGTTTCTTCAGTATCGCCTTAAAAGGAACCGGACTCGGTTTGCGTTCACCGGTTTCATCAAAAGTTACCACCTCATCAAAAATGTGATGAAAATTCAAATAAGCCAGCCTCAACCATGCTTCCTTGCTTGGAGCATCGGAGAGTATTCCAAGTTTGATCCCCATTTTAAGTAACTGGTTCAGACTTGAGTAAACATGAGGATATGGAATCAGGTTGGCCTCACGGGCCTTCCTGTATGCTACAATTCCTGAACTTAAAATTTTATGATCTATCCGCCCAAGCTGCTTTGTAAGGAAGAGGTCAAAGACCTGCTGATACTCAATCCCCTGCTCCTTGTAAATATTGTCAATGGCAGCGGATGCTGTGGCCAGATCCATTTCCAGTCCCGCGTCAATCATCGCTGTCAGGGCAGCCTCTATCGAAAGTCGCTTCATTCTCATGAAATCAACCAATGTATTATCAAGGTCGAAAATTACAGCTTTAATCATTTTTGTTCCTTTTCAACGATCTCACAGATCAAATAAACTGCCGCGAGGTAACCCGACTCACGGAAACCTGAGATGTAGCCATCGCACGCAGTTGCAGTGATGAGCTTTTGCCTGAATTCTTCCCGGTTCGCCAATTGTGACAGATGCACTTCAATTTTAATACCTTTAACCAGCTCCAGCGCGTCCCTTATCACGACTGAACTGTGAGCGTAGCCACCCGGGTTAATCACGACGTGATATCCTGAATTTCGTATGCTCTGCAAAAAATCTACGATCTCACCTTCAACATTGCTTTGAAAGAACTGAAAATCGATAGCAGGAAATGAAGATTCAAGCAATTTTTTTATTCCATCGAGGGTTATAGAGCCATATTTCGAAGGGTCACGTTCCCCGAGCAAATTCAGGTTCGCGCCATTAATCACTGCTA
Organism: uncultured Ignavibacteriaceae bacterium; assembly: GCA_964625575.1. Taxonomy (GTDB): domain Bacteria; phylum Bacteroidota; class Ignavibacteria; order Ignavibacteriales; family Ignavibacteriaceae; genus UTCHB3. Next base: position 117,260 of record CAZVBQ010000001.1, read on the forward strand.
TTTTCATTTTCCCTCTGCCATTGAATCGATAAATTCCCTGATCTTGGGGGCGACATATATCGAATCGACACCAAGTTCCTTAAGCGCTGAAGCAAGTATGTTCGCGCGCCTCTGCTCAGAGGCATTTTTGTTGATGACGATCACTTTTGAATCTTTCAGAATACAGTAGCCACCCTTGAAATCTCCCTTCTCAAACCGGACTGTCGCGCCGAGTTGGAACGCGAGATCTTTCAGATCGTTAACGAGAGATTCAAGTTCTTTCTCTTTTATCTTCATTTACAGGGTTTTTGTGAACCGGTACTTCAGGAAAAGTTAATAAATTACGTATCTACAATAATTTAGATATTATACTATCACAAAATAAGAAAAATAGATGAAAATTGCTTCAATCGATACCGGAACCAATACCGTACTGATGCTAATTGCGGATATATTGCCCACCGGCAAGCTGCATGTTATAAAAGAATTCCATTTGATGCCCAGAATGGGAGAAGGCGTTTTTCAGTCGGGAGAGATCAAAGAGGAAAAAATCAGGCTGTTGTGTGAGATTTACTCAAACTACGCTGAAGAGGCACGTAACCATGGCGTTGATAAAATAATTGCGTGCGGTACAAACGTGTTCAGAATTGCCAAAAACAGAGAAGAAGTTGTGCGGAGAGCGAAGGAGGCGTCAGGGATCGAATTGGAAATAATTGATGGCGAGACGGAGGCTGAATGTTCATTTCTGGGAGCAACGGCCGATTTCGACACGAGCAAAGCAATCGCCGTGATCGACATTGGAGGCGGCAGCACTGAGATCACCTGTAAAAAGGGCTCAGAACTTCTCTTTCAAAAAAGTTTTTCCACCGGTGTGGTCACTCTCCGTGAGAATTTCATTGATCGGGAAATGTTAACCGCTTCAAACTTAAATGAGATAAAGTCATTTTGTTCTGATTATTTCAACGAATTAACCACTTTGGGAGGAATATCAGGCATGGCGATCTCAATTGCCGGTACGCCCACCACGCTCCTCTCAATAAGCAAAGGTCTAACAGAATTTCAAGCAGACAAGTTGCACCAACAAGAATTAACAGTAAAAAGTATAGAGCGTATTCTCGAAGGATTTATCGATCTCCCGTTTACTGATTACATTAAATACGGTAGAATAATAAACGGAAGAGAAGACCTGATGGCGGCCGGTGCGATTATTCTCTCGACTGTTCTCACCTATCTCGGTCTATCTTCCACATACGTTTCTGTGACCGGTTTGCGATACGGACTCATCCTGCGCTATCTGAACTCTATCAAATAACCGTTAAGATTTCTGATAGGTATTCTGAATTATCGTATCATTTGAAGGCTGAGAAGGGTCATAAACGGGATAGTCAAGGGTGAAGTGCAGCCCCCTGCTCTCTTTCCGCAACAATGCCGACTTTACAATCAGATAACCTGACGTGACAAGGTTGCGAAGTTCGATCAGTGAGTCGAAAACTTTCGTTTTTTTATAAAAATCCTCGATCTCGGTATAGAGTAGCTGGATTCTCCTGGAGGCAAAATCAAGACGGAGGTCTGATCTGACTATGCCGACGTAATCTGACATAAGTTGCTTTAGCTCCCTGAAACCGTGTGAAATTAGTATCTTTTCATCGGCGGAAAGCGTTCCGGAATCATCCCAATCAGGAATTGGTTCGTGACAAACGGGGAATCCCGACATTTCATTCTTTATGCTTGTTGCAGCTCTTTGAGCAAACACCAAGGCTTCAAGAAGTGAATTGCTGGCCAGTCTGTTCGCTCCGTGGACACCGGTCATCGACACCTCCCCCACGGCATACAGTCCGGAAAGGGATGTTCGCGAAAATTCATCGACCAGCACTCCCCCGCAAATATAATGTGCCGCGGGTACAACGGGGATCATCTCTTTTGTTATGTCAATCCCCTTTTCGAGACAATTTCTGTAGATGTTCGGGAAATGATCGATCGATTCAGCGACTGGTTTGTGAGTGATATCAAGGAGCACATAATCATCTCCCCGTCTTTTCATTTCAGAATCTATCGCGCGGGCAACTATATCCCTTGGAGCAAGGTCTTTTCTCGAATCGTAGTTTGGCATGAATGCCTCCCCGGATAGATTCCGGAGAATTCCACCATATCCCCTTACTGCTTCGGAGATCAGGAATGAATGGGTTGATTTGGTACCGGGTTTCGGATCGTAAAAAGAAGTCGGGTGGAATTGGATGAACTCCATATTCCCCAGCTTCGCCCCGGCACGGTATGCCATCGCGAATCCATCCCCCGTCGCGATGGGAGGGTTGGTGGTGTGCATGTAAACCTGCCCAATGCCACCGGTTGCCAAAACTGTCGCGCGTGAAATGATCTTCTCAACCTTGCCGGTTTCATTCCGCAAAACATACGCTCCCCAGCAATGACGGCTTGAAATAGGTTGATTTTTCAGATTTTTGACGTTGTGTTCGGTAATAAGATCTATTGAAAGCGCATTTTCGATAATCTGAATATTTGGGGAATTGCTTGCTTTTTCAATCAGGGCCCTTTCAACTTCACGACCGGTCAGATCTTTCGCGTGAACTATCCTGCTGAAAGAATGTCCGCCTTCCTTCGCGAGATCAAGCACACCGTTTTTGGTTGTGAATCCGGTTCCGATCTCTATTAGTTCGTGGATCTGCGAGGGACCTTCTTTAACCAGTATTTCCACGGTACGCTCGTTGCATAGACCCGCGCCCGCGATCAAAGTATCTTTGATATGATTTTCGAAAGAATCATGTGGATCAAGTACCGAGGCTATACCACCCTGCGCGTAGTTCGTGTTCGACTCGCTTTTTTCCTTCTTTGTCACAAGGATAACGGAGGCAAATTCAGAAATTTTAATCGCGCTGTAAAGACCGGCAATTCCACTGCCAATTACCAGAACGTCAGTATTGTAGTTCATTTGATACCAAGATTTTCGGCTGAAAGCAGATTTACCACAGCCATGTTAACCAAAAATATAAGCCCTGTAAGAAAAACAGGAAGAATCACCACTGATGATCTGTCTCTTGCAACCCTGGAGGTAAGCACGCCGAACAAAAACATAGTCCAGATAAAAAAGCCACTCTCAAAAATCATGAACAGAACTCCGAAAAATTGTTTGAAGTCTGCCGGCGAAGGGTTCCTGTTGAATAGAAATTCACCATAAATTATAAATTCAAGGAATATCATCAACAATGAGGAAATCGCCAAGGGAGCCATTGAATAACTCAGAGCAGCCGCCACATCCCTCCAGAGTAACTTCCGCCGGTTTCTGAAAATGACGTATGGAAGTAACAATATAACGAGCAATACCAAAAGGAACTGCGAGTAGATCAGAAGGACGTTTCTGACCTCAAGACCCAGAAAATGATACGATATCAGGTAACTCAGAAAAAAGAATTTAAGTAACCCAAATACATAGAAAAAAGATGTGAAGTTTTTGTTTTCGGAGAAAATTATTCTGTCGAAGGTGACGCCCGGCTCATCTACAAGCCCGGAGAGAGTCGCAAAAAGATCGATATTGGCAACTTTATCTCTTAAAAAATTGCCGCAATTTATGCACTCATACGCGAATCTTGAGTTCTCTGTCCCGCACCGGGGACATTTAACAAGCTGCTCTTTCATTATTGCTAAAACTTGTAACGGAGGTTCAGCATCCTGCTCCCCGTGAACGCGTCTTCCGAAACATTAAAATCGAACAGATTGGCATCCACATAAGCATCAAGCAGATTGGCAAGGTAGGTGATTCCGAGGTAAATAACGAAAAGGTCTCTTTGATCGCGGTAGTAGTCGCGAAGCCTTCTGTAACTCTCAATTGAAAAGCCCGAATTAATGTAGAGGCTTTGATAGTCTTTATAATTGTTATTGTTCGCGACGTAATTGTACGCACACCATCCAATAATACCCCAGAAAACGGGTATCTTCCAGTAGGATTCGTTGTAATACTGGCCCCATCCCGGAAGTATCGCGCTCTTCAGCAAAGCAGTTCCCGCATCCTTCGTGGGGATGTATCCGGATTGATCATTTACGGTGTCCATGGTTATTCCGGAAGGGCGTGCTCCTGGAACCTGAGAAGCAGAATCAACCGGATTGAGCTCCTGTGAAAAAACCATAGCCTGTAAAAAAACTATGAAGAGTATGATTTTAGGAATGGTGTTTTTCAATCAATTCAAAAAGTTCAATGAGTCTTTCGAGCTCATCATTTGAGTAAAATTCCACAACTATATCACCCGTTCCGTCACCTTTCTGTGAACAAGTTACTTTTGTTGCCAGCAACCTTCTAAGATAATCCTCAATCGAGCTTAAAACGGCAGAAGACTTTTGTTTCGGCTTTTCAACCGGTTTGTGGTGATGTGATTGGCTCGAAGGTTTTGAGAGTTTTTTTACGAGCTCCTCAACCTTTCTTACAGAAAGCCCGTCTTTAACTGTTTTATCATAAGCACTTAACTGAAGATTCTCAGAGGGAAGGTTAATCAGTGCCCTCGCGTGTCCTACCGTTATCTCATCCTGGATCAGGGCAGTCCTTATCTTTTCCGGAAGTTTAAGCAGTCGAATGGAGTTGGCGATGGTCGACCTGCTCTTCCCCACTCTCTCGGCAATTTCTTCCTGGGTGAGTTCGCACTCTTCCATCAATCTTTTGTACGCGAGGCCCTCCTCTACCGGATTGAGCCGCTCCCGCTGGATATTTTCGATTAGCGCCATGGCGAGCATCACTTCATCAGAGGTGACCTCCATAACGTACGCGGGTATCTCGGCAAAGCCAAGTTCACGGAAGGCCCTTAACCTTCTTTCACCGGATATAAGCTCGAAATAGCCGTCACCGGTAGACCTGACGGTAACTGGTTGAATCAATCCATTCGCCTGAATTGATTGTTTAAGCTCTTCAAGAGCTTCCCTGTCAAAATTTGTTCTGGGCTGAAAGGGATTGGGTTTAATGCTGAGAACAGACAATCGCACGATGGAATCAGCGGAAGTGGGTACACTGACAACTTCCGGTTGTGAACCGGAATTTTCTTCATATTTTGAACCCATGAGGGCTTCAAGTCCCCGCCCTAAGCCGGTTTTTGATTTAGCCATTATTTCTTCTTGTTCCTTCCCAGAAATTCCTGAGCGAGGTCGAGGTAATTTTTTGCGCCGGTAGAGAGGGCGTCGTACATCAAAACAGGCTTCCCGAAACTTGGTGCTTCTGAGACCCTGACGTTCCTGTGTATTTTTGTATTATAAACTTTATCTTCGAAATATTTCCTGACTTCTTCCGCCACTTGCTCCGAAAGTTTTAAGCGGGCATCATACATTGTGAGTATCACACCTTCGATAGTCAGAATTTTGTTGAATCTGTCTTTGACAAGTTTAATTGTTTTCAGTAGTTGACCAAGACCTTCAAGAGCGAAGTATTCGCACTGAACAGGGATAAGCACGGAATCACTTGCAACAAGGGCATTCAGGGTTAAAATACCCAGTGTGGGCGGACAATCGATCAGAATAAAATCGTATTTGGATCTCGCTTCTTCTATCCTCTCTTTAAGGATAAACTCTCTGTTGTTCATCTCCAGAAGTTCAACCTCCGCGCCAACAAGATCAATCGTTGCCGGGATGAGATCAAGATAAGGGATCACCTCCCTGACTATGGTCTCCGGGAATGGTGCTGTTCCAACCAAAAGATCATAGATCGATGGCTGTGAATTTTGAAAGCTTAGACCCGAGGAGGAATTACCTTGTGGGTCGATGTCGATTACAAGAATCTTTTTTTCTGCCACCGCGAGCGAAGCAGAAAGGTTGATGGCAGTAGTTGTTTTACCAACACCACCTTTCTGATTCGCCACGGATATTACTTTACCATGCATATATCTATAAAATTCCGGAAATTACGTTTTTAACTAAACTTCTATCTCTTCACCAAATGACATTATTCTGCATTTCTTGTGAACCGATTCCAGTTTCCTGCTGAATTCGAATGGATCATTTTCAATTGCAGGAAATGTGTTGTAGTGCATTGGAATAGCCACCGTTGGGTTAACAAATTCAACTGCGATCACCGCGTCATCAATACCCATGGTGTAATTATCACCAATCGGGAGGAGCATGTAGTCAATTTTGTTGATTTCACCTATCAACTTCATATCGTAGAACAGAGCCGTATCGCCGGCATGGTAGATCGTCATTCCCCCGCATGAAATGATGATTCCCGCGGCTACACCTCCATATCTGCCGTCATGATAAGCAGATCCATGGTGGGCAATAGTGAATTTCACTCTACCAAAGTTAAAATTGTAGCCACCTCCTATGTGCATATGATGAACCTTCACTCCTTCTGATGCAAGGATGTTTCCAAGTTCAAAGTTGCAGATCACTGTAGAACCACATCTTTTTGCGATTTCAACCGTATCACCAACATGATCGCCGTGCGCGTGAGTCAGAATTATGTAATCCGCCTCCACTTCGCTTCCCTTAACAGGAGAAAGCGGGTTTCCTGTAAGAAAAGGATCTATGAGAATTCTCAGTCTGTCATTCGTGGTGAGAGAAAAGGCTGAGTGACCAAAATATTTCAGTTGCATTTTAGTACTCTCTCAAAGGTTTAAGGATTTGCATCACAAATTTAATTGTTGTTTCGATATTTTTCATTTTACTTTTTTCTTCCCCATAAATTGCCGGTATGTCAACCCAGCCAACTTTTGCCCGCAAACGGGAAGCTTTGATCAACATTTCTGTTTCAGCTACATATCCTGTCTCACGGGGGAGTATTTTTTTCAGCAGGTCCGCTCTGAATGCACGGTATCCCGACTGACTGTCCTTAAACCGTGTACCGGTCTTCAACTCAAGGAGTCCGGTTGAAATCAAATTACTGAGTATCCGGTGAGGTGGCATGACACCAATAGTGAAGTTTCTTTTTCCTATTACAAGATCATTCTCCGAAATAGCTGCAATGAAATCAGGTAATTTTTCCGGAGGGTGTTGAAGGTCGCCATCAAGCGTGATAACCATGTCGAATCTATCCCGGATCGCCACTTCAAATCCTGTTCTTAGCGCCGCACCTTTCCCGCGATTGTATGGATGCACGATGACTTCAACCCCTTCAATTCCGGAAATCTCTGAGGCGCCTCCGTCGGTCGACCCGTCGTCCACTGCTATTACCTTTAGCGCGTGCAGTATGCAACCGGAAACCACTTGTCGAATGAATGGCCGCTCATTAAAGAAGGGAATTATCACGCAGCAGGTCATTACTTCTTGAAGAATTTATCAAGAAGTGGAAATTTGGATTTGGCTTCATCCTTGACGAGAGTTCTCTTCAACAAGTTGGTCAGTGACTCTCTGGTAAGGCCTCGTGTCAGGTTTCCGTGCTCTGCCACGGATATCGTTCTGGTTTCTTCAGACACAATAATTACAATTGAGTCATACTCAGCGGAATGGGTTACTCCGGCTTTATGCCGCATTCCGGTGCCTTCCATGTTGAAATGTTCTTCCTTCGAGAAAGGGATGGAGCATCTCGCGGCTACAATTCTGTCATCCCTTACCACCACCGCTCCATCATGAAGTGGTGATCCGGGCACAAAAATGGATCTAAGCAGCATTGAGGAAACCTTGGCATCAACTGTGGTTCCACTCTCTATAAGTTGCCTGAGATCATTGTTTCTTTCAATAACTATCAGAGCGCCATGCCCCACTCCGGATAGTGAAATTGTGGCATTTGTTAAAATCTCAACGAGACCGGGTGCATCCTTCTCACGTTTAAAGATACTGAAAACGGGATTTGTGGCGAAAGAAGCTAAAAAACGCCTGATCTCAGGCTGGAAAAGTATGATAAAAGCAATAAGCCATATATCTGAAATTACTTTCAGGATGATGCTCAGAGCCTTGAGGTTCATTACCTGGGCGATGAGGAAAAGCACGAGGATGGCAACAAGTCCGAACAGTATTTGACTTGCAATCGTCCCCCTCAACAGTTTGTAAATATTGTAAATTATCACCGCCACGATCACAATATCGAGGAGATCGAGGAAGCGGACTGTTACAAATCCAAACTGAAACAGATCAAACATGCAGGCTCTCCAGAATTTCCCGGTAGATCAAAGCATTTTTGGTGTTGTGCGTTCTGATGATATCCACACCATGAAGGGCAGTGAAAAATTCGTAATACGCTCCCGGTACATCCCGTTCCGAGGTCTCGTATCCTAAAAGTTTTCCCATAAATGATTTCCGGGAAAGTCCGACCATTACAGGGTATCCGTGAACTGTGAATTCATTTATTCCGGCCAGCAGCTCAACATTTTGCAGGGCTGTTTTACCAAAGCCGATTCCCGGGTCTATAATAATGTTACCGATCCCCGCTTTTTCTGCCTGCTCAGCCCTGTCAAGTAACCAGTCGAGGACTTCATGAACCACGTCAGTGTAATCAGTTTTTTGCTGCATTTCACCAGGACGTCCAGTAGTGTGCATCATAATATACTGTGGGCTGTACTTCGCAACAACTTCCCACATGTAAGGATCGAATGTGCCGCCACTGATGTCGTTAACTATAGTTGCCCCTGCCCTGACCGCGGCTTCGGCGACGCTTCCTTTGTAGGTGTCAATCGAGATAACAGCGAGCGGGTCTTTCTTGAGGATGGATTCAATTACAGGAATGGTACGTTCAATTTCTTCTTCAAGCGAAACAGGCTCAGCACCCGGGCGGGTTGATTCACCACCAACATCAATAATGTCGACACCTGACTTAATCATTGCCAATGCAGAATCGGCCGCCTCGTCTACTGAACCAAAGCGGCCTCCATCTGAAAATGAATCGGGCGTTACATTTATTATGCCCGCTATTTTAAGTCTCTTCGACAAATCAGCTCTTACGCGAGACTTCTTTTATATTTAACTGCACCGCGGTGGATCGTCATTTCCACTTCAAATTCGTCATTCATTACGACTATATCAGCGTCTTTACCGACCGCGAGAATGCCTTTTCTGTCTTCAATGTTGAGAACTTTCGCCCCGTTCAGGGAGGCCATTCTCACTGATTCAGTTATTTTGGCATTTGCCTTTTTAATCATGTTCTTTATCGCCCTGTTCAGGGTGAGTGTTGAACCCGCGAGAGTACCGTCAGGCAGATAGGCTTTACTGCCTTTCATGTAGATCTTTTGATCAGCAAACTCATACTCGCCTTCGTGCATGCCGCCCGCGCGGATTGAGTCGGTAATAAGAATTATACCGTTTGAACCTTTCAGTTTCAAAAGTAACTCCATAACCGCGGGGTGAACATGAAGTGTATCTGCTATCAGCTCGATCTTGAGTTCATTCCTGAGCATGGCGCCGAGGACAACACCCGGATTTCTATGGTGAAGTGGTGTCATGGCATTGAACATGTGGGTAACGTGAGCAGCACCATGGTCGATAGCCAATTCTATTTGTTCATAGTTGGCAGTAGAATGGCCAATTGAAAGCACCACGCCTCTCAACGCGGCTGCCCTCATCACTTGCAGGGCTCCTTCAAGCTCCGGGGCGATGGTCATTATTTTGATAAGACCTCTTGAAGCTTCCCACATTGCCTCCCAAGACTCCACTGTAGGCTTCCAGAGATAATCTTCATTCATGGCACCCTTGAGCACGGGATTAAGGTACGGACCTTCCATGTGGATACCGGTGATATTCGATTCAGGATTGGCGATGATGTAATCGGCCACACGTCTTAGATCCGCAAGCAACTGCTCAGTGGGTTTGGCATAAAGCGAAGCCAGAACTGTGGTAGAACCGTGTCTTAAGAAATAGTCAGCCACCACCTGAATGCTTGTGGGGTCTTCATCAGCAAAACCCCGGCCACCGCCTCCGTGAACCAGAAGATCGACAAAACCGGGTGTGACAATATTTCCACTGACATCTATCACTTCGCATTCATCAGGGATCTTTACGTCGGATGCTTTACCGATATCTGATATCATACCGTCCTGCATCACAATCGTACCATTTTTTACTATTCGAAACGGAGTGATAATATCTCCGCCAATAAGTGCAAGTTTCAAATCAACCTCGTTTATTTAGGATCTCAATAAATTTACCAACCGTGGACTTGATATCCTGTGTGTTGAACACAGCCGAGCCGGCTACAAGGATATCACATCCAGCGGAAGCAATTTCGGCGGCATTCGCCAGATTTACTCCACCATCAACTTCGATCAGAAAATTGTATCCGTTCAATCGCCTGATCTCAGCAAGTTTTTTAATCTTTTTTAGAGAATTGGGTATGAACCTCTGTCCACCAAATCCCGGGTTTACCGACATCACAAGAACAAGATCCACGATCCCGAGTACTTCACTAAGAGAGTCGACGGGAGTGGACGGATTAATCGCGACCCCCGCTTTTACACCTGACTCTTTTATCCTGCTGATCAAACGGTCAAGGTGAATCACCGCCTCTTCATGAACAGTGATAAAATTCGCGCCTGCTTTAATAAAATCATCAATATGTAGTTGCGGGTCTTCAATCATAAGATGAAGGTCAAGAGGTAGTTCCGTCACCCTTCTCGCGGCTTCAACAATAAGACTGCCAAAGGTGATATTGGGAACAAACCTGCCGTCCATCACATCGCAGTGGATGAGACCGGCCCCTGCTGACTCCACGAGTGAAATCTGACCTCGCAGATCGGTAAAGTCAGCGGAAAGTAAAGATGGAGCGAGAAGTTTCGTCATTGGATAACCTCTTCATCTGAGGAGGATGCTGAAACCTGAAGATCGACCACCTCTCCCTTTTTAACCTTGATCCCGGCGCTAATGCTTTGGCTGATCACTGATCCTGGAAGGTGATCAGGAGAGACCACTTCGGTAATGGTACCAACTTTAAGGCCAAGATCTGTCAACTGTTTTATAGCTTCCTGTTTGGAAAGTTTTGTCAGTCCGGGCATTGTAACCATGTCGATATCGGCTACCTGATCCTCCTCTTTCGTCACACCCTCAAGTGTATCAACCACGGCACCACCGGGCATATCGAGTCTGATCCAGATTGAAGAACCCTCGGTCACTTTCTCACCGGGCGGACGGCTCTGCTCGAGAACGATCGCGTCCTGATCGGGTTCGTCAACTTTGTTAATAAGTCTAAGGTTAAGGTTGGACGCGAGCAATATTTGCTCTGCTTCGGAGTAAGTCTTTCCTACAACATCCGGAACCTCGACGGTAGCCCTGTTGTCGTTAACCCCTTGGCCACGGTAACTCCCCACCCAAAGGAGAATGACTCTCCCTTCTTTTACAATTTTGCTGTTTGAGGGCTTCTGTTGAAGTATTTTACCATCCTTCGCGGGATCATTAACTTCAATCGTATTTTTGATCGAATATGAGAGTCCGACTGAATCGAGTACTTCAAATGCCCGTTCTTTTTCTAAACCGACCACGTTGGGAACCTTCACTTCATCACCTGAAACATACATTGGCATTATGATCTTATCCAATGCGAATATGGTGATAAATAGTCCGAGAACAACATAAGAGGCGCGGAGTAAAATGGTGATCTTCTGGGTTTTCTTCATTCGAGCGCGTTTGAGGAATTTTTACATTTAAAACATAAATTTATCATAAAAAAATGAATTACAGAAATTGGAGCAGTTTCGTAACTTGCAATTCAACAATTTTCACTTTTGGATCGTTTCACTTCACTAACAGATAATCCTCATTAATCAAAAGGAATCATATGTTTAAAGAGCACCCCAAAGGACTGCCCGTCCTGTTCTTCACTGAATTGTGGGAGAGATTTGGATACTATCTCATGTTGGGAATCTTCTTCCTTTACATGACCGATTTTGCACCCAAAGGATTGGGCTACTCCAATGAGAAAGCTTCCGATGTATACGGCACTTACATTGCCCTGGTTTATCTCACTCCCTTCTTGGGAGGTTTGCTTGCCGACCGGGTGCTTGGTTATATCAGATCAATTGTGATCGGTGGGCTTTTGATGGCTCTTGGATACTTTGGACTCGCCATACCCGGCGATACTTTCCTTTGGCCTTCCCTCTTCCTTGTGATTTTTGGAAATGGATTTTTCAAACCCAACATTTCAACCCTCGTCGGAAACCTCTACTCTGAAGAGAAGTACAAGATACTTAAAGATACAGGTTACAATATTTTTTACATGGGCATAAATATTGGCGCCTTTGTATGTAACTTTGTTGCGGCGTATCTCCGAAATGAGTTTGGATGGGGATTTGCCTTTGCCGGGGCCGGTGTTGGCATGATAATCGGTGTACTCTGGTTCATCTCCGGATTGAAGCATATTAAGCAGGCGGACATTAAAAAGCCCGCCCAGGAAGGCGATGCTTCACTTATGTCGATCTCCCTTTATGTATTCGTGCCTGCCGTTCTCACTGCGATCCTTGGATACCTCCTCCCGGGTATGCTCCTTGGGAAACCGTTGTTCGGTTCACCTTCAACAGACGCTTTCATCTTCGCCTCAATTCCGATTGTTATTTTCTATTTCAGCCTTTGGTTCAGGGCAGCAAAGGAGGATAAAGACTCAATCGCCGCGCTTCTTTCCATTTTTGGTGTTGTTATAGTCTTCTGGGCTATTTTCCACCAGAATGGTGCCGCCTTGACAGTTTGGGCACGAGATTATACCAACAGGCAGCTTCCGGCCGTTGTTGAGAGTGTCGTTTCACCTCTCGGCCTGACTGAAGAAAAATTCAAAGATGTGCTCATTATCGAGAAAAATGGCAGTTCCATAGAAGTGCCTGTTGCCCTTATCTCGGCAGGCAACAAACCCGGTGAAATTAAATACAAAACCACGTCTGAAGAAAAAATCGATCACTTCATGGATACCACAGGCGCGAAGATCACCAAAGGTGAAGGAAGCTATTTCGCCAACATGACTCCGGAAATGAGGAACAGTATCCCGGGAAATGAGCCGTACGTGGTACTCTCGACCGAGATATTCCAGTCGATAAATCCATTCTGGGTGGTCTTTATGACACCAGTTGTGGTATCGTTTTTCACAATGCTACGTCGTAGGGGGAAGGAACCATCCACAGCCGGAAAAATTGGATGGGGATTGTTTATTACAGCCCTCTCCACAATTGTAATGATCTCCGCGGTGATCTTTTCAAATAACGGAAGCGTTAAAAGCTCAGCCGCATGGCTGGTCGGAACATATTTCGTCATCACGATCGGTGAGCTTTGCTTGAGTCCGATGGGGCTCTCATTGGTCTCAAAAGTTTCTCCACCGAGATTTACTGCTTTGATGATGGGTGGCTGGTTTCTCTCCACTTCGATCGGAAATAAGCTATCAGGTGTTATCTCCGGTCTTTGGACGAGCTTCGACAACAAGGTATATTTCTTCCTGATCAACTTTATCGCGGCAGGAATCGCGGCACTCGCGATCTTCCTCATGATGAAGTGGTTGAGAAGGGTTATTTCGCAGCATAATTAAAATAAAGCAGAAAGTTTAAGGCTGCTCTCACCGGGCAGCCTTTTTTGTATCATATGTATAACAGTTATCTCATACTATTCCGTCTGTGCAGAGAAATTAAGCCGGAGCTAAAAGGTAAATTTCTGATCTCCATCCATTCGCAGGAGAAGGATATTTTCCACATTACCGTTGGTGAGAGCTACAATTCATCTGAGAATTTGGTGCTCGAGTTTTCATCGGTTGCCCACTCCCCTTACCTTCTGCAGAGAAAATATTTCAGACCGGCCGGGAAAAATCTCATCTATTTTTTCAAGGAAGTGCTTCCTCAACGAATTGTTGATATCAAGATCTCATTCGGTGAAAGAAACATCATGCTCCTCCTCGAGGCCGGTTATTTACTTATTTCACTTAGGGGGAAGGATTCCAACATTTTCTTCTTTCAGACAGGAAGCCCGGAACCTGCGACAGTCAAGAAAAGCAATGTTGATGTCTCCACTCTCATTGATCCCCGATTTACATTCCTGGATCCGGAAGATCCGGTTATGGATAAAATTGTCGAAATCGCTCGAAACTCCTCTGAGCCATTCCGGGAAATGCCATTTTTAGGCAAGGATGTGGTCAGGGAGATCAAGGCACGCGCCACTTCGAACTATTTTGATGTTATCTCACCGGTGGTAGACTCTGTTCTGTCCGGTAAATTATTTTTGGTAAAAGACCCTGTTACCGGCTCAATTCACATGCGCCCCGACTCGTTCCACAATGATGTGGAGACGGTTTCAGTTCACACAAGCGTTGTAGCTGCTTTGCAGGAATTCGTGGCGGTCTCCCGGAAGCAAACCGCTACTTCGAACCTCAGAAAAAGGGTTCTCGCGGGTGTGAAACGGGATCTTGAATTTTACTGCCGGAAGGAGATTAGTCTGATGGAAATCCTCGACTCTGAAGACAAGAGCCATTATTACGATAATGTAGCGAACCTGCTAATGATCAACATGCAAAACATACCGAAAGGCACCGAAGTCGCGGAAGTTGTGGATATTTTCGATAATGACCGGAAAATAACCATTCCGTTAAAGATTGATCTGACTATCAACCAAAACATCGACAGGTATTTCAGGAAGGCACGGGGCGAAAAGCTCAAATTTGAGAATGCCAGGACATCACTTTCGGAAACACGTCAAAAAATTGTAGATTTGAAAACAAAGTTAAATTTATTTGAAAATATGGATGCTGATCAATTAAAAGAAACCGGTAAACAGTTCAAGACCAACCAGTCAGAAACCAGATCATACCCGAACTATGCAAGAATCAGAAAGTTTGTACTTGACGCAAAGTGGGAGGTTTTGGTTGGCAAGGATAGTGAGAGCAACGACACCCTGACACTTAAAGTTGCCAAACAATCTGACTATTGGTTCCACGCCCGTGGATCCTCCGGATCGCATACGGTTCTCAGATATAGCGGTAAAGAGAAACCACCCAAGGAAATTATAAAAAAAGTGGCTCAAATTGCTGCTTTTTACAGTAAAGCGAAAAATTCTAAACTTGTGCCGGTGGCGTATACGCAGAAAAAATATGTGGGAAAACGGAAAGGGATGAACCCCGGTCAGGTTTTTATGCTCCGGGAAGAGGTTGTTATGGTTCCGCCGGAAATTCCGGTCGGATGTGAACAGGAAAACGAAGATTAAATACAGGAGTCAAATATGCGACTTATAATACAACCGGATTACGACAAGATATCTGAGTGGGTGGCACACTATGTTGCCTCACGGATCAAAGAATTTGCACCGAATAGCAAGCGAAAATTTGTTCTTGGTCTGCCGACGGGTTCATCACCTCTCGGGATGTACAAAAAGTTGATCGAACTGAACAAGAAAGGATATGTCTCATTCAAGAATGTGGTCACATTCAATATGGATGAGTATGTGGGTCTCTCTGAAGATCACCCGCAGAGCTATCATTATTTTATGTACAGCAATTTTTTCAATCATATTGATATTGATCCTGAAAATATTAATATCCTGAACGGAAACGCGCCCGATCTTGAAGAAGAGTGCAGATTTTATGAGGACAAGATCAAACTCGCGGGTGGTATAAATCTGTTCCTCGGTGGAATTGGCCCGGATGGACATATTGCCTTCAACGAACCCGCATCCTCTCTCGGCTCACTCACACGTGTTAAAACACTCACACAGGATACTATAATCGCGAATTCCAGATTCTTCGACAATGACGTTGACAAGGTTCCAAGAACCGCTCTGACGGTTGGAGTTAAAACTGTATTGGATGCAGAGGAAGTGGTGGTTATCATCAGCGGACACGCGAAGGCCAGAGCCCTTGCCAAAGTGGTTGAAGAAGGTGTGAATCACATGTGGACTGTAAGCGCGCTGCAGTTACATCCAAAGAGCACGATTGTCTGCGATGAAGCTTCAACAATTGAATTAAAGGTTGGTACTGTTAATTACTTCAAAGACATCGAAGCAAGTAACTTACATCCTGACACACAGTTGATGGACGATTAAACAATTGGGGCTAACGTGTTTTTTTATAATGCGTTAGCCCCGATATGCTAAACGGTTAAAAGAAGATTGTCGATGAGTCTCGTCTTCCCGATCTTGCAGGCGACGAGGATAAAATAATCATTTCCCTTGATCAGTTCTTGAACAGGGAGAAAAGTCCGGACATCTACGATGGTAAAATAGTTGAGTGATGCAGATGGCACTTCATCGAAAAGATTTACAGTCGAAGATATTATTTTCTCTGTTGAATTCTCCCCTTCCCTGACCATTTTCTTCGCGAACCTCAAAGCCCTTGAGAGAACCAGAGCTTCCTTCCTCTCGACCGGATTCAGGTATACATTCCTCGAACTCATTGCCAAACCATCCTCCTCCCGGACAATCGGACATATCTTCATTTCGAGGGGAAAACGGAGATCTGAAACCATTCTTTTCAGAACCGCGCACTGCTGGGCATCCTTCTGCCCAAAATAGGCCCGATCAGGTTGAACAATATTGAAAAGTATCGAAACGATTGTTGTCACCCCTCTGAAATGAGTGGGTCTAAACTCGCCTTCCAATACAGTTGAAATCTTTTCCTGACTTACGAACGTTTGATATCCTTCCGGATATATCTCGCCTTCCGTTGGATAAAAGACGTAATCAACATCCTCATTTGAAAGCAGGGATTCATCCCTTTTAATATCCCGCGGGTACTTTGAAAGATCTTCATTCGGCCCAAACTGCGTGGGATTCACAAATATCGAAACGACAGTCACATCGTTCTCACCCTTCGCGGCTTTAACCAGAGATAGATGTCCCGCGTGAAGATATCCCATTGTGGGAACGAATCCAATTGACTTGCCTGACCTGATGATCTCCCGCGAAATTGTCTGCATCTCACAGGCTGAGAAGATTGTTTTGATAACTACCTCGTCGTCTGAAGAAAATCAAGAGTAAGATTGATCGTTGATTTCAACTCTTTTCTGTGAGATATCACATCCACAAAACCATGATCCTGCACAAATTCAGAGCGCTGAAAACCTGCCGGAAGATCCTTTCCGATCGTCTGCTTTATTACTCTGGGACCCGCGAAACCGATCAATGCATTCGGTTCTGCAATAATTACATCGCCCAACATTGCATAACTTGCTGTTGTACCGCCCGTGGTGGGGTCTGTCAGAATTGATATATATGGAATTTTTGCATCCGCGAGTTGAGCCAGTCTTGCGCTTGTTTTCGCCATCTGCATCAGAGAAAGCGCGCCTTCCATCATCCTGGCACCGCCGCTGGAACTGATGATGATAAATGGCACCTTGTTTTTAAGCGCGCGATGAGCTGCTCTTGCAAGTTTTTCACCAACCACCGATCCCATTGAACCACCAATAAATTTGAAGTCCATACACCCGATAACTACTTCCTTGCCATAGATCTTACCCATTCCGGTTCTTACGGCATCCTGCAACCCGGTTGACTTGATAGTGCTCTCAATCCTTTGGGTATACTTCTTGGTATCCTCAAATTTCAATGGATCAGCCGAGCGCATCTTTTTGTCGTATTCCTTGAATGAACCTTCATCCAGAAGAATTGAGAAATATTCCGCGCTTCCTATTCTGAAGTGATTGTTACATTTAATACAGGTCCAAAAATTGTTTTCAAGCTGCTTTTTATGCATAATTTCGCCACAATCGGGACACTTCTCCCATAACCCGTCAGGGATATTCTCCTTTGGAGAAGTTTCAGGGGCTATGTTGTCTTTTTTTCTTTTAAACCATGCCATGACCGGTTACCTACTTAGTTATCTCAGCGTAAATTGTTAGTGTGTAGTATTCTTCAACTTCATCGTTGGTTACCAGGGTAACTGTCCTGCTGGTTCTACCTGAACGGTTCTTTGAGTCGAAAGCGACTTTCAGTTCACCGGATTCACCCGATTTAAAAACCTTTTTGTTTGGGGTCGCCACGGTGCATCCGCATGAAGATCTTACGTCTTTTATCTCGAGATCTTTTTTACCAATATTTGAAAACTTGAACGTGTATTCAACTACAGTGCCTTCCTTGATTATCCCGAAGTCGTGTTGGGATTTATCAAATTTGATCTTGGCACCCTCAAGTTCTTTTTTTGGCTTCGGAATAACTTTACCTGTAAGGGTGAACTGAAACAGGGGGTTGTTCTGATCGTTGGAAAGAACGCTGATCGTCTTGATCTGATCACCTTCCCTGTTCGCGCTGTTGAACTCAACCGATATTGATGTCGTTTCGTTTGGCCCGAGTTTGGTTTTTTCAGGTTCAGCGGCAGTGCATCCACAAGATGAGACCACGCGATCGATCACGAGTGTGGTATCACCATTATTCACCACTATAAACTTGTGCTTGACCAACTCACCCTGCTCCACGGTACCAAAATCAAATTTTACCATCGGTGAATAAATTTTTGGTCCCTGAAACTGGGCTGAAACGGTAAAAACAGTTAATAATACAAAAAGCAAAAATCTGTGCATATTATTTAACTTTCACAGTAAAGTTCTTGAAATAATTTGGTTCTATAAAATCAATTTCGTGATCGAATGCAAATTTAAGTTTTTTTGCCGCATATTTTGCAATCCATAGGGCATCAGGGGAAGATTTTTCGGTCGTTTTTTTGCCGGGAATGTGGATATTGGAATATACCTTGTCGTACCCACCGGTTTGGATCATTTGATCCAACTTTTCATTTTCTGTGAGGCCAAGGGGTATAATTTCGGAAAAACCATCCTCATCTGCCACGAAGCCATATGTATAAGACTCTTCGAGGGCAGCTTTTGTAACGATCAATCCCTTGGTTCCGGCGGGCATGTTTGAAGAAAGTTCAAACGCCAAGGCCTGAAATGTGGGAACTTTCATTATCCCGAATGTGTGTCCGAACGCGATTCCCTTTGCGGCAGCAAATCCTAAACGCAAACCGGTGAATGAACCGGGTCCCTCAGAGACACATACTCCCTCAAGATCACCAGCGGTGATGCCAAAAGTTGTTAAAGCGGAATCGACAAGAGTAAGGATTTTTCTTGAATGTGCCTTCTCCATGTTAAGCGAGAGTGAAAGGTTTTTCTTATCGCTCAGATAGATCGCGACGCTGCAAAGCGATCCGGTGGTTTCAAGCGCTAAAACCGGCTTATCAGAGTGATTCAATTACAACCTCCCTGCTTGTGGTGCCTGTTTCTTCAAACCGGATGTTCAAACGGTGCTTGGGTAGCACATCCGGAAAAAGATCTGCCCACTCAATAAATGATACCGCGTCAGGATCAGAAAGATATTCTTCTATGCCGATATCACGAAGTTCAGCGGAATTACGGATACGGTAAAAATCAAAATGGTAAATTGTGTATTCACCCGTGTAAGAATTTACGATGGCAAAAGTGGGGCTGGATGAAGATGGCGCACCGGCGGCTTTGCTAAAAGCCTTTACAAAGAATGTTTTCCCCGCGCCCAGATTTCCGTTAAGTGTAATCACTATTCCTGGGCGGATCGAATTGTAAAATTTATGCGCGAGTTCAGTCATCTCTTTTTCAGAGTTTATGCTCCATTTTCCTGTCATTTAGGCTCCATTGTTATTACCGGAATGATCATTTCTTCAAGCGAAATCCCGCCATGCTGGAAAGTATCCTTGTAATAACTCAGATACTTGTGGTAGTCAGTGGGATATACAAAGTAATAATCCTCTTTCGCGATAATATAGTTCACTGTCACTCCCCTTCTCGGAAGTTTATAGTCAGCCGGATCTTTGATGAATACAGCGTGTTTGTCGTCAACCTTAAGATTCCTGCCATATTTGAACCGGAGATTGGAGGATGCTTCCCTGTCGCCCAGCACTTTAGCACCGCGCAGTGCCCTGATGCTTCCATGATCGGTAGTGATCACAACCTTGGCTTTCCCCATAGCAGCTATAGCTTTGAATGTGGAGATCAAATAAGAGTGTGAGAACCAGCTGTTTGTCAGCGACCTGTATGCAGGTTCATCCGGGGCTATCTCTTTAAGCAGGTCTGAATCTGACCGGCCATGAGCGATCATATCGAGGAAGTTAATAACCACAGCGGTTAGATGGGTGTTTTTGTACGATTTGATATTATGTTCAAAATTTCTGCCGTACTCAGGATCGATAACCTTAACGAATTTCAGTTCGTTACGCAAACGGATTTTCTTTCTTTCAAGCTGGAGCTGCAGTAGATCCTTTTCATACTTGTTCATCGAATTTTCATCTTCGTCATTCCCGTACCATAGATCGGGGTAGTACTGTTCGATCTCCGATGGATAAAGCCCGGCGAACAAAGCGTTTCGAGAATAGGATGTGGCGGAAGGAAGAATTCCGTAATAAAAAGTTTTGTCTATCTTAAAGTCATCAGTGAGCAGCTTTTCCATAACGAGCCACTGATCGTACCGCAGGCAATCTATTACAAAGAAAAAGACAGGGGTGTTATCTTCCTGAAGCGATGGCAGGACATAATCGTTAACAATGTCAACAGTGAGCGCGGGTCTGTCAACCTTGTTTTTGGTGTGAACCCAGTTCTTGTAGTGTTTTTCAACGTACCGGCAGAACTCTTTATTGCATTCCTTCTTTTGGTCGTTGAGAGTTTGTCTTAAACCGATCTCAGGATGCGCGTCAAGTTCAATATCCCAGTTAACGAGCTTCAGATAGATCTCGATCCAGTCTTGATGATCGGGGTCGTTCATCAGCAGGAATGATATCTGGTTAAAGTCTTGCAGGTAATCTTTGGCGACGTACTCGGTGGAGATTTTTTTTCTCTCAAGAATCTTCTTGCATACAAGAAGCACCTGACTTGGATTAACAGGTTTTGTCAGGTAATCGTCAATTTTACTACCGATGGCATCAACCATGACCGACTCTTCTTCGTTCTTGGTGACCATTACAACGGGAATATTTGAGTTTTTGTCTTTGATCCTTGACAATACTTCAAGCCCACCCATACCGGGCATCATCTCATCAAGGAAGACAAGATCAACTTCTGACTCTTCAATGGTTTCAAGAGCGTCGATACCGTTGGTTACGGTAAGAACATTGTATCCTTTTTCTGTCAGGAATATCACATGTGAACGGAGGAGTTCGATCTCATCGTCCACCCAAAGAATGGTTTTCGGTTTCATAAGTCCAAAATTTAAGGAATAACAGCCCTAAAATTAACCAATCACGGGTTAATTTCGATACCAAAATGATGCAACTAATGGCAGCAGTCGGGCTGGCTGAACTGCTCTGTTTTCTTATGATCTTCGAATTTTGGACTGACGAAAGGTATGCCAAGGTTTAATCCCCTAAGGATGAAAATTATTCCAAGCACGAATGCAAGTGCAGGGATCAGTTTTCTGGTGTTAACCTTTGGCAGGAACTGTCGCAATTGTGGGAGGAATGAAAAGGCAAAAAGCGCCGGAATGGTACCCAAGCCGAACAGGAACATGTAGAGCGCGCCATCAAGTGCCGAACCTGATGAAACCGCGGCAGCGAGTCCCGCGTAAACCAGACCGCACGGCAGGAACCCGTTAACAAGTCCGATCACGAAAAAGGGTTTTGAGTCACCTGATCTGACAACGCGTGAGAGTAATTGTTTGATCTGATCGTTATATTTCTTGATTACACCTGATTTGGAAAATTTCGTTTTGATTTTTTGGGGGAGAAGAATCCAGATCACTATCAGGGCACCGATAACGATCGTGGTTCCTTGCTGCATTCCTGAGAGCTTTATGTGCGTACCCAACAGGCCGAATAACGCGCCCATTAAAGCGTAAGTTAGCGCCCTGCCGACATGGTAAAATACCCTCTGCAAAACCATTTTGATCATGGTGTGATGACCGGCGCTGATCGCGAGTATTATCGGTCCGCACATTCCGACACAATGCAGACTGCCTACGAACCCGAGCATGAATCCCGAGAATAAAAACATTGTCATTGCAGAAATATCACGTCTTTAAATAAATAATCGTGTTCGCCATCGTTCAACGAGATAAGAACCTTCCACTTTCCGGGTGTCTTCCCGGCCATGTTAATAACCTGCTGACCTGACTCATCCAGTTTGATATCAACATTATAGTCAGATTTACTGTGATCCGGCCTGTAGAGATGAACAGAACCTTTGATCTTGTTTTTGAGAAGTGAGGCCGGATACTGCACATTCAGTTCATAACCGGTCAAAGAGAGTTTTAATGAATCAGGCAGTGAGAGGGCACGGTTCATCCGGGAAAGCTCATCTTCGTATTTGAGTTCCTTCTCATAGTAATTATCAGTTACGAGCTCGACATCTTGACTAAAGGTAAAAATCACAACAATTACATTCAATACCAGAAATACACCAAGCCCGATGGCGATCCAGTGGCCCCAATTCAGTTTTTTCATTTCTTTTCCTCAAACTTGCCAAGGAAGGAGGTTTTAATGGTCTCTATCTCTTTCCCGTCTTCCAAAACCGATATCTCAATTTTAGTGTTAAGTGTTTTTATCTCTTTCTGATCAACCAATAACATGAACCTGCCCTCATAAACTTCGAGCTGTTTCACGTCCGGTTTGCTTCCCAATACTTTTATCTCACCGGGTAAACCCTTAACCTTCAGTTCAATCCTCATGTCGTGAAATGTTTTATTGATCACATGAAAGTTATAGAGGTTGCTGATTTTGTTTCCGGGTTGTTCCTGATAAAGCATTCCGGGGGTTCTCAAAATATTTACCTCCACGTCTTTCCTGTTCGCCATCAATATCGAAATAACAGAAACGAGGATAAGGAGAACTGTCGTGTAGATACCCACGCGCCATGAAAAACTGAATTTTTTACCTGTCTGAACACCATTCAATGAATCAAGACGAATCAAACCTTTGGGCCGTTTCACTTTTGTCATCACTTCATCGCAGGCATCCATGCAGGCCGTGCAGTTAACGCACTCCATCTGTATGCCGTTCCTGATGTCAATTCCGGTGGGACAAACATCCACGCAGAGTTTACAGTCGACACAGTCTCCTGTGGTTCTATCTTCAGCCCTGTTGATCTTTCCGCGAGGTTCACCTCTCACAAAATCGTAAGTGACTGCCAGCGAATTTTGATCGAGAAGAACACCCTGAAGTCTTCCGTAAGGACAAACAATCAAACAGGCTTGTTCGCGGAACCACGAAAAAACGAAGAAGAAAAGCCCGGTAAAAACATTCATTGCGATGAAACCACCCGGTCTCTCTGAAGGAGATGAAGTAACTATATCCCTCACTTCATTGAGGCCGACAAGGTAAGCCATGAAGGTATGTGCAATCAAGTAAGCTATTCCAAGAAAAATGGCATGCTTGAAGACCCTCTTGAATATTTTCTTTCCTGTCCAGGGGGCGGCTCGCAGTTTTCTTTGATCCCTGTAATCACCATCTATCCAATATTCGATCTTTCTGAACACTAGTTCCATAAAAACCGTCTGGGGACAGATCCAACCGCAGAATATCCTGCCGTAAATCGCGGTAAAAAGGATCACAAACACAATAAGTGCTATGAAAGAAAGAAGAAATATGTGGAAGTCATAAGGTCCAAAGAATATTCCAAAAATTATGAACTTCCGTTCGAACACGTTGAACAGAAACAGTGGTTGCCCGTGAACTTCAATGAATGGTAAACCAAACAGTATCGCGAGGAGAATGACACTTACCACGGTTCTCGCGTTGTAGTACCACCCACTTGGTTTTTTCGGGTTTATCCAGTTTCTTTTTCCGTCTCTTTTAATCGTACCTATCGAATCACGAAACGACTGATCGATAATCTCTTCTTCTTTCATAGCATTATAACCATTACATCAAATCAAAACAATAAAATATTACTTTTTAGCCTTCACACTGTCTTTTGGAGCTTCGGCTTTTTTGGAAGAGTCGGCTGCTGCCTCTTCCTTGTACAGGTCTCCCTGTTTTTCCTTCGCGTTCGGTGGATTTGTTCCGTGAAGACTCTTCACAAAACTTGCAACAGCTTCGAGGTCTTGAGGACTGAATTGTGCCTTCCAAGAGGGCATACCTTTTGCAAGCACGCCGTTCACCATAACAAGATAGATATCCTTAACGCCGCCACCATGGATCCAGTAATCGTCAGTCAGGTTTGGTCCAACCATTCCTTCACCTTTTGTACCATGACAGGAGGCGCAGTTTTTAGTAAATATCTCTTTACCTTTTGCAAGCGATGCCGCGTCTGTGAGTAATTTCACATTATCGGCGTTTACGGGCTGATTTCCCTGTGTGGCAGCAAGAGCCAACTGGGCTTCACGCACTTCAGTCTCATACTCCTTTGCAGAGGAAGGTCCGTTCAGCACATGATAGTAACCCATGTAAACAACGCTGAAGATGATAGTAAGATAGAACATATACTTCCACCATGGTGGAAGATTATTATCCAGCTCACGGATGCCGTCGTAGTTGTGTTCGAGCAGCAGTTCATGCTCTTCTTCAACGGGTTTGGCATCATTTATCATATGATCAATTTTCTTGACCATCTCTTTTTCCTGTTCCGCGGTCTTGTTGTGGCCGATGAGGAACACGATCGTCATAACGATCACAAAGATCAGGAAGATCAGAAATCCGGTATTGATGTATGTTTCAGCATCAAATCCGGTTCCTTCCGCGGCCCACACCGGGCCGGTTAACAGGAGAAATGCCATCAGCAATGCTGAAGGGGACATTTTACTCCCCGATCCCGGTTCATTAAATTTTCTTTTGATTTTATCGAGCATTTTATCCTCTAAATATCTATTCATCCAATGGAATTTTATTGATCTCATCAACTTTCTCTTTGGGTAACTTCATTACGTGATAGATCACGAAAGCGAAAAATACCACAAAGATAACCAGTCCGATGACCGGAAATATTGTTAAGCCTTCAACTGACGAAAGAACATCCTGTTTCATCGCATACCTATTTGGCAGGAGCCGTTGGAACAGCTTTAATGTCTTTACCAAGTCTTTGCAGGTACGCGATCAAAGCAACCAGTTCCTTGTCAGCATCAATGGCTGCACCGCTCTTCTGGAGGTCGAGCGCGATCTCTTTTGCCTGTGCCTCAAGATTCTTCACGGCGGTCTCTTCGAATCCATCAGGATAAGGAACGCCGATCCTGCGTAACGCGGTGATCTTGGCAGGTGTGTTAGATACGTCAAGTACGTTGGTTTCCAGCCACGGGTATGGAGGCATAATTGATCCTGGAGACATGCTCCTGGGGTCGATCATGTGATGATAGTGCCACAGATTGGGGTACTTGCCACCTTCTCTGTGAAGGTCGGGGCCGGTTCTTTTCGAACCCCATAAGAACGGATGATCGTAAACATACTCACCCGCTTTGGAATACTCTCCATATCTCTCAGTTTCCGACCTGAAAGGACGAACGAGCTGACTGTGGCAAGCGTTACAGCCCTCGCGGATATAAAGGTCGCGACCTTCAAGCTCCAGCGGAGTGTAAGGTTTCACAGACGCGATAGTAGGGATATTCGATTTAATAAGAAATGTCGGCAGGAATTCAATTACTCCACCGATAAGAATTGCAACCGTTGCGAGTAACGTGAACTGAACGGGACGGCTCTCGATCCATGTGTGAGCTTTTTTCCTGTCAAATTTCTCAGGTGTCTTCTCCATTGCAGGGGCTTCAGCAGCTTCTTCGTTGGCAAAGCTTCCTTGTTTGGCAGTTTTCACGAGGTTATAGATCATGATAAACAAGCTAATGAAGTAAAGAAATCCACCAAACGAACGGATAATGTACATCGGTATGATTTGGATCGTTGTCTCAAGGAAGTTCGGATATTGCAGGATTCCCTGGGGTGTGAACTGTTTCCACATCAGACCCTGGGTAAGAGCGCTCCAATACATAGATGCGGCATAGAACACTATACCAAGGAAACCGAGCCAGAAGTGCCAGTTCGCGAGTTTCTTCGAATAAAGCTCTGTTCTCCAGAGTTTCGGAACGAGGTAATAAAGAATACCAAAGGTGAGGAATCCGTTCCATCCAAGGGCACCGATATGCACGTGCGCGATGATCCAGTCAGTGAAGTGAGCCAGCGCGTTAAGATTCTTAAGCGAAAGCATCGGCCCCTCAAAGGTTGACATACCATAAGCGGTTATGGCAACCACCATGAACTTCAACACCGGTTCTTCTCTAACTTTGTCCCACGCGCCTCTTAATGTAAGAAGACCGTTGATCATACCACCCCAAGAAGGAGCTATCAGCATTATTGAGAATACTGTTCCGAGTGACTGTGCCCAATCAGGAAGCGCGCTGTAAAGAAGGTGGTGCGGGCCAGCCCAAATATAAAGGAAAATAAGGGCCCAGAAGTGAATGATCGAAAGCCGGTACGAATATACAGGTCTATTTGCGGCTTTCGGCATGAAATAATACATCAAACCGAGATAAGGAGTGGTCAGGAAGAATGCCACGGCGTTATGACCGTACCACCACTGCACAAGGGCATCCTGAACACCGGCGTAAAGCGAATAGCTCTTAAAAAAGGTTACCGGTATCTCAAATGAATTCACAATATGGAGCACAGCAACGGTAACAAAAGTAGCTATGTAAAACCAGATGGCAACGTACATGTGCTTTTCGCGTCTTTTGATGATCGTACCAATCATGTTAACGCCAAAAATAACCCATACAACAGCAATCAGTATATCAATTGGCCATTCAAGCTCCGCGTATTCTTTACTGGAAGTTAAACCTAAAGGAAGTGTTACCGCAGCCAAAACAATTATCAACTGCCAACCCCAAAAATGGGCGTAACTGAGAATGTCGTTGAACATTCTGGCTTTCAGCAGGCGCTGAAGAGAATAATAAACGCCCATGAAAATACCATTGCCCACAAAGGCAAAGATAACGGCGTTAGTATGCAGGGGTCTTATTCTGCCGAAGGTAAGCCAAGGCAGATTCAGGCTGAGCGCCGGAATGAACAACTGCAATGCTATAAGAAGTCCAACCAGCATGCCCACAACACCCCAGATGGATGTAGCGATAGCAAAGTATTTGACTATCTTATTGTCGTAACTGAATCTTTCAACTTGCATTAATTGAGCTCCTTTTTCTCCTGATCAGTTAATTGTGAAGAAACATTGTTGTGATTTTTTAAATTCTTTGGCTCGTCATCGAAGAGCATTCTGACAGATGGGGTCACCCTGTCATCCATTTGTCCCGACTTTACCGCCCACAAAAAGGCTACTAAGAACCCGATAGCCACCAGCAGGCTCGCACCTATTAATACAAAGAACACGCTCATACTTTAAGTCCGTGACTTTTAGCGGTTAGCATGGTCCCCACGGTGGTAAAAATAACCACGGTGATCGAACTTACCGGCATCAGAATTGCCGCGAACAATGGAGACAATTCACCTGATAAAGCGACTGTAAGCCCGATGATGTTATATATGGTTGAGATGACAAAACTTGCTTTTACTATATTCATTGTTGAACGTGACTGTCTGACAAATGCAGGAAGTAATTTTAGTGAACTGCCGTGAAGCAGTGAGTCACTCGCCGGAGTAAAATTCATAAGATCATCTGAAAGTGAAATCCCGACATCCGCTTTGCTCAAAGCCGCGGCATCATTAAGTCCATCCCCGATCATTAGCACATTTTTACCTGATGACTGAATTTTTTCAATAAAATTCATTTTATCTCCGGGGGTGCAATTGAAAAGGACCTTATCAGGATCCGCGTACCGGGAAAGAGTGTCTCTTTCGCTGTCATTGTCACCTGAGAGAATGTAGACATCACCGGATGAACCGGATGCCATAACAACTTCCTCGATCCCGTCACGGTACTTGTTTTTAACCCTGAACCATCCCTTCATGATCCCGTCAATGGATACATAAACCCGGCTACCGGCAGCGCCCTGCTCATCCGGCTGCCCTTTTACAGTTCCACTATTCACGAACGAAGCGGAGCCAAATTTAACCTCATGACCTTTAACAAATGCCGTGCCGCCTTTTCCGGAATACTCGTTGAAACTCTCAACCGCGGGTTCAGCGAATTCAGAGAGTGACCGGTAAATAATTTTGCTTAAGGGGTGTAAAGAATTTTTGAACGCCGATCTGATGAGCGCGCTCTCATCAGCCGACAAATCATCTCCAGCAAAAATTATGCCAACTTCCTGATTCTCTGTCAGGGTACCGGTTTTATCAAAAACGATCGCGTTAATGTGGCTGAGATCTTCAACAACATTTACACTTTTAAGGTAAAATTGATTCCTCCCGAACACCCTAAGTGTGTTTCCAAGGGCAAAAGGGGCGGATAATGCCAGCGCGCAAGGGCAAGCAACTATTAAAACCGATGTAATTATAGCCAGCATCTGTGCCACTCCGGCGTGATACCACAAAACTGCACCTAACGTTGCGAGGAGTAAAATTGCCAGTGTAAAGTACTTGCTTACTAAATTTGAAAATTTTATGAGCCCGTTTTCTCGATTTTTAGAAACGATAAAATCGTTCCAAAGGCGTGTGAGGTAACTTTGTGAGACTTCCTTTATAATTTCAAGTTCAATCACGCCACCAATTTGTTTGCCACCCGCAAATACTTTCTCTCCCCTTCCACGGTACTGTGGAATCGTCTCACCGGTGACAAAGCTGTAGTCGATGTTACCTGTCCCCTCGAGTAATATTGAGTCAGCAGGTATGATCTCATTATTCCTTACCAATATCCGGTCTTTAATTTTAATTCTTGAAAGAGGGATAACCTCCTCAGTACCGTCTTTCGCCCGCCGGGTTATCGATATTGGAAAGTAGGATTTGTAGTTTCTCTCGAAATTGAAATATTCGTATGTCTTGTTCTGAAAAACCTTTCCGATCAGAAGGAAAAAGATAAGGCCGGCGAAGGAGTCCATGTAACTCTGGCCCGACCCTATGGCTATTTCGTAAACACTTCTCCCCCACAAAGCTACAATTCCGAGCGAGAGGGGAAAATCGATGTTAATATATCTTTGCTTTATCCCTTTCCAAGCCGATATAAAATAGTCGGAACTGCTGTAGAAAAGAACAGGCAATGATAACGCGATTGAAATGGCATTGATAAAATACCCGAGCGAATCGATTACGGTATCGTTCACAGACAGATATTCGGGAAAACTGAGCATCATTATGTTGCCGAAAGAAAACCCGGCGATACCCAGCTTCAGATAAAGCGACTTGTTAAATGATTTGGTGTCTTTTTGTTCAAGTTCATCAAGGCTCAAGCGTGGTTCATACCCGATGGCATCGAGAATTGAAACAATTTCACTGATTTTGATTGAAGGCTTGGCTTTAATAAAAACCTTCTTCGCGGGAAAATCGACGCGGGATTCCACAATCCGTTCATCAACTTTATAAAGGTTCTCGAGCAACCAGATACAGGAACTGCAATGGATGGAGGGTATAAAAAAAGCAAGTTTGAAAAGCTGATCGTTTTTAAATTCGATCAGCTTTTCAGAAATTTCGGGATCATCAAGGTAATCAAACCGCTTTCCGGTCTGTTTCTCTTTTTTTGAAGACCCGGGTGTTGTATTCAGGTTGTAATAAGTACAGAGGTTATTCTCTTCGAGTACCTCGTAAACCAGCTTACATCCTTCACAACAGAAATATTTATCATCTTTTGAAACTGAGTCGTCGACACAGGTTTCACCGCAGTGATAACAGATCAGTTTCGAATCGGTAACAATCGTATCAGGCATTTTCCGTAATCATCTTCCGGTTCCGGAAGGTCAAAAAAACTAAAAAATCAATACTAATGATAATCAATTTTTTAGTTATATCAGCCTAAATAGTCCGATTTAATTCCCGCTCCTTACGTGATAAGTAGTGTGTAACAATTCGTGCGCTGTATGGCTTCCGGGCTCTTTAAGGAACTCTTTGTACAGAGTCTTGACTGCCTCGTTATCATGCGAGCGGCGTTTGACACTTTGTTTGTCGATTTCGTATAGTGCTTTCACACGCTTCATTACGTTATCAAGATTTTGATGGATCGGCTGACCACCACCGTTGATGCAACCACCGGGACAGGCCATCACTTCGATGAAATGATAGTTTGATTTTCCGGCAAGCACATCTTCAATAACCGGTCTGACGTTGCCGATGCCGTTAACCACGGCAACATTAACCTCCAGATCACCAATCTTAAGTGAGGCCGACTTAACCCCGTCCATGCCACGGATCGAGTCAACTTCAAGGCTCTCAAGATTTTCTCCGGTCAGATTGAAATATGCCGTTCGAATGGCTGCCTCCATAACTCCACCGCTGGTGCCGAAAATGGCCGCGGCTCCGGTTGATTCTCCAAGTGGGTTGTCAAATTCTTCATCAGGAAGATCAGAAAAATCAATTCCCGCCATGTTAAAGAATCTTACGAGTTCCCTTGTTGTAAGAACCGAATCCACATCATGAAGTGCCTCATGAGCAAGTTCGGGTCTTTCCGATTCAAACTTTTTCACCGTGCAAGGCATGATGGAAACCACGAATATATCACGCGGATTCAATCCCATTTTCTTGGCGTAATAGCTTTTAAGTACCGCGCCTTCCATTTCATGTGGTGACTTGCAGCTTGAAATATGCGGCAGGATTCCCGGGTAGTTCATCTCAGCAAATTTTACCCAGCCGGGGCAGCAACTTGTGAACATCGGAAGTGGTTCACCACTTGTCACCCGGTGGATGAGTTCATTCGCCTCTTCAAGGATCGTAAGATCAGCGGCGAAATTTGTATCGAACACTTTCTTGAAGCCAAGTCGCCTGAGTCCGCTGACAAGCTTACCGGTTACATCGGTTCCCGCCGGCATGTGAAACTCTTCGCCGAGAGTTGCCCTGACCGCCGGGGCTATTTGCGCGATAACATATTTGTTCTTGTTACCAAGAGCTGTCGAGACGATCTTTGTAGAGCTTCTTTCACGCAGTGCAGCCGTAGGACACTGAATTATACACTGACCGCACAGGATACAGTCGCTCACGTTAAGTCCCTTGTTGTAAGGGGTTGTAACGATGCTGCCGAATCCCCTGCCGGCAAAATCGATGGCACCCACTTTCTGCACTTCGTTACATACACGGGCGCATCTGCCGCAAAGGATACACTTCGCAGGGTCACGCTCAAGTGATGCACTTGAAACATCAACCACGTGTTTTCTCTTCTCACCGGCAAACCTGTGTTCCCGTACAGAGTATCTTTCGGCAAGATCCTGAAGTTCACAGTTTTTGTTACGCACGCAGATGAGGCAGTCCTGCGGGTGATTCTCAACGAGGAGCTCAACAATGGTTTTCCTCGCGCGTCTTACCCTCGGAGAATTGGTATCTATTACCATTCCTTCGGAAACGGGGAAGGCGCATGAAGGCAGCAGGTTTCTTTGTCCCTCAACCTCAACCACGCACATTCTGCACGCGCCCGTTGGAGAGAGATTCTTCATATGACACAATGTCGGTATCGATATTCCTACCGATTTGGCGGCATCAAGGATTGTCATCCCTTCTTCCGCTTTAACTTTTAAGTTATTTATTGTTAGTTCTACCATCTCAAGTTCCTCATCAATTCACATTTATTGCACAGAATCTGCATGTCTCAAGACACATACCACACTGGATACATTTTTCCTGCATGATGAAGTGTCCCTCACCCTTCTGACCAACAATTGCATCATTCGGGCATTTTTTCTTACAGAGACCACAGCCGGAGCAGATAGTGTTGTCAATACTGAATGTAAGCAGTTCCTTGCAAACACCGGAGCGGCATTTCCTCTCAAAGAGATGCTCTTCATACTCCTCTTTGAAGTATTGAAGTCCGGAGAGAATGGGATTTGGTGCCGATTGCCCAAGTCCGCAGAGGGAAGTGTCTTTTATTACATCAGCAAGTCTCTTCAGTGCTACCATTCCTTTGAAACGGGCGAGTTGATTTGTCTTGTCAACTTTTTCATCGTACGCGACCGGAATCCTCTCGATAATTTCGAGCATTCTCTTTGTACCTTCACGGCATGGAACGCATTTTCCGCATGACTCATCTTTGATAAAATTGAGGAAGAATCTGGCGATGTCGACCATACAGGTATCTTCATCCATAACAACAAATCCGCCGGAACCCATCATGGCACCCACTTCTTTGAGTGATTCGTAGTCAACTTGTGTTTTCATGACACTCATTGGGAGACATCCGCCGGAAGGACCACCAATCTGAACCGCTTTGAACTTTTTGTTGTAAGGTATGCCGCCACCGATCTTAAAGACCACATCTTCGAGGGTGATACCCATCGGGATCTCAACGAGACCGGTATTAACGATTTTTCCTGAGAGGGCGAAAACCTTTGTGCCCTTGCTCTTTTCAGTTCCCACACTTGAGAACCATTCGGCACCATTATTTAATATTGAAGACACATTCGCGAGCGTCTCAACGTTATTAATAACAGTTGGTTTGCCCCAGAGTCCGGAAACAACCGGGAAAGGTGGTCTGGGCTTGGGCATTCCTCTTTTACCTTCGATCGATGCGATAAGAGCAGTCTCTTCTCCGCAAACGAATGCACCGGCTCCCTTTTTAATTTTCAATTTGAAATTGAATTTGCTGTCGAGGATATTCTCGCCGAGCAATCCATATTTTTCACACTCACTGATACAGTGAGTAAGTCTGCTGATGGCAAGCGGGTATTCAGCCCTGCAATAGATGTATCCGGAATTGGCACCGATAGCGTAAGCTGCTATCATCATACCTTCGATAAGCTTGTAGGGGTCACTTTCAAGAACTGATCTGTCCATAAAAGCACCCGGATCACCTTCGTCAGCATTACAGATGATATACTTGGTTTCTGATTTTTGCTTGAGCGCCAGTTCCCACTTCTTGCCGGTCGGGAATCCAGCGCCACCCCGGCCTCTGAGTCCTGAAGCTAAAATTTCTTTTACGACATCTTCACTTGACAAAAGTTTAAGAACTTTATTCAGTCCCTTGAAACCACCTGTGGCAATGTAGGTATCTATAGAGTCGGGGTTGATAACTCCGCAATTCTTAAGAACGATCTTCTTCTGATATTTAAAGAACGGATCATCATGTAAAGATGAGCAAACTGCCGATTTTGGTTCATGGCTTCCGAGCAGATTCGATTCGAGAATTCCGCCATCAACAAGAGTTGCCTGAACCAATTTTGGGACAAGTTTAGGTGTTACTTCCGAGTACGCGATTCTCTCACCGTTCGGCATTTTGATATCAACTATCGGTTCCTTCGCGCAGTAACCGATGCAGCCTGTTCTTACTATCTCTGCTTCGATGTTGAGTTTGGCAAGTTCGGCCTTAATGGCTTCTTCCACTTTTGCCGCGCCGGCGGCAAGACCGCATGTACCCGCTCCAATGAAGATAACCGGGGTTCCGTGCTCTTTAAATAGAAGTTTCGCGTTCAGCTGTTTGATTCTGGCGGTACACTCTTCACTCTGGTGGCAGAGGGGTCCTTCAGTGCAGCACTGAATGAAATGCTTGCACTGGTTTTCCGGGGAATGCCAGCACTCACTGCAACATTTTTCAATGAAAGTTTTCATCAGGAAACCTCCTCTTCCTTCTTTGTACTGCCCTTCGCCTGAGGAGCCTGATACTTCTTGAGTATCTTGTCGATCTCTTTCACAGTGATTCTGCCATAGTAGTCATCGTTAATACAGACCACCGGAGCAATTGAGCAAGCGCCAATACAACTGACAACTTCAAGTGTGAAATTTTTATCCCGGGTTGTCTGCCCGGCTTTAATATTTAATGCTGTTTCAAGGCCAAAGAGTATGTTAGCAGAATTTTTTACATGGCACGCGGTTCCTCTGCATACACGGACAATATTCTTTCCGAGGGGAAGTAACCGGAATTGATTATAAAAAGTTGCTACTCCGTAGATCGAGCTCAGGGGGATACCGATGTGTTCGGCAGCTTCCTTTAGAATCTCTTCAGGAAGGTATCCGTTTTCATCCTGGATATCCTGAAGGAGCGGTATAAGTATGCTTCTGTCGTTTTTGGGATAATTTTCTAATAAATGATTTGCCATATCAAATTCCTTTTGGATTTGTACTTTTGCAGCAAAAACCATACCGTTTAAATTATTCGACAAATTAGAAACAGTTAATGGTTGGCACGGTAATTGCTTGCGATCCTCTTTTCTCATTATCAAGAGTGGGTTTTTCAACTTCAAGAAAAGTGCCAATTTTAGGTTTAACTCATTTTATTTTTGATTGATTATCTTTGAATATTGCATTGTTTTATTTACAAATGAGGTGCCGTAAATGAGAAACAAACTGGCCGGATCAGCTTTAATTTTTATTGTTCTGTTCTCCTCGGGGTTGTTCCTTCTCAAAGGTGATAATTCCGCTGGGAAGAGTATTTATGAGAACAGTGAGTCCGTCTCAAAAGACAGGGAAAACGTGATCACGAAGACCGTTGCAAGGATATCACCTGCCATAGTCGGGATAAATGTTATCGAAGTTCGTCAGGTTAACAACCCGTTCTTCAATCCTTTCTTCAACGATCCCTTCTTCCAGCAGTTTTTTGGGGATCAGAGTTACTCTCAAGAAGTGAAGGGACTGGGTTCCGGCTTCCTTATCTCCGGTGATGGTTACATTCTTACGAACGATCACGTGGCGGGAAATGCCAAGAAAGTTACAGTAACACTCACAGACGGGCGACATTTCGAGGCCAAAATCATCGGAACCGACAGGGTCTCCGATATTTGCCTTCTCAAGATCGAAGAAAAGAATCTTCCCTACTTGAAACTTGGAGATTCTGATGATATAATGATCGGTGAGTGGTCGATTGCTCTCGGTAACCCGTTCGGTCTTTTCGATGTGAACGATAAGCCCACTGTGACGGTAGGCGTTATCTCGGCTGTGAACATGAACCTCGAACCGGTTGAAGACAGGTTCTATCTTAAAATGATCCAGACCGATGCCGCGATCAATGGCGGTAATTCAGGTGGACCACTCGTAAATTCGGTTGGTGATGTTATTGGAATAAACACAATTATTTACTCGACAGGCAGCGGAAAAGGAAGTATTGGGCTCGGTTTCGCGATCCCTGTGAACAAGGTTAAAAGGATCGTGGATGAATTGAAGGCAAAAGGAGAAATTGACAGGAATTTCTTCACCGGACTGGGTGTGCAGGATATCGACGAAAAAATTGCAGCCTACTTCAAATTGCCCAATTCCCGTGGAGTGATTGTAAACAGTGTAATGAAAAATTCCCCCGCTGACAAGAGCGGCTTCAAGAACGGAGACGTTATTATGGCAGTTGAAGATTACAAGATCAGTAACAGAAACACTCTGTTAGGCTCGCTCCAGGAATTCAGAACAGGACAGACTGTCACGTTTAAGGTACTGCGAGATGAAAAAAATATTAATCTTGAAATGGAACTTGAAAGAAGAAAATGATAGAACGATACACACTCCCCGGAATGAAAAGGATTTGGAGTGATCAATTTAAATATGAAACCTGGTTGAAAGTGGAAATTCTCGCCACAGAAGCCCGGGTACGGATGGGACAGGTGCCCGCGGCCGACCTTGAAGTAATTAAGCTGAAAGCCGCGTTCTCTGTTGACCGGATCAATGAAATTGAAAACACAACTCATCACGATGTAATAGCCTTTCTGACCAACGTGAACGAGAATGTCGGACCCGAGAGCAGACATCTCCATTATGGCATGACCTCTTCTGACGTGCTTGACACGGCCCTCTCATATCAGATAAAAGAGGCCACACACATTATCCAGAAAAAAGTTGATGAACTCATAGAAGTTCTCGCCACTCGCGCGAAAGAACATAAAAACACCCTCTGCATCGGAAGAACTCACGGCATACATGCTGAAGTGACCACTATGGGGCTCAAATTCGCGCAGTGGTTTGATGAAATGCGAAGGAACAGAAAACGCCTGAATGACGCGCTTTTCGAAATTTCCACCGGCAAGATATCGGGTGCCGTTGGAACATTCGATCACCTTTCACCCGAGGTTGAAGAATACGTGTGCAAACACCTTGATCTCCGCCCCGAACCCGTTTCAACACAGGTCATCCAAAGAGACAGGCACGCTTTTTACCTCAGTGTTTTGGCAATTATGGCAGGAACACTAGAGAAGATCGCCACTGAAGTGCGACACTTGCAAAAAACTGAAGTTCTTGAGGTGGAGGAATATTTCGGTCAGGGACAGAAGGGTTCATCGGCCATGCCGCATAAGAGAAACCCGATTGTCTGTGAACGGATCACGGGTATGGCCCGGATGATGCGGTCATACGTAAATCCCGGCATTGAGAATATATCACTCTGGCATGAGCGAGACATTTCTCACTCCTCTGTGGAGAGGGTTGTCTTCCCTGATGCAACCATTCTTATTGATTACATGCTGCAGAAATCGATCGATCTGATCTGGAAGTTGATCATCTATCCCGAAAACATGATGAAAAACATTCAGTTGACCCGCGGACTGATCTTTTCACAGAAAGTACTCCTCGCGCTGACGGAGTCAGGACTTTCACGTGAGGAGTCTTACGCTGCTGTTCAGGATGCGGCGATGAGAGTATGGCGCGACACTTCACTTAATCTAAAAGATGAATTACTGAAGAATGACAAGGTTAAAGAGAGGGTTACCTCTCAAAAATTGGATGAAATCTTCGATCTTCAAAATTCACTGAAAAATCTTGATCACATCTTCCACCGTACATTTGGTTAAAAAAAAAGGACCGGTTTGCCGCCGGTCCTTTTTACTTTTATATCTGTCTGTTAGATATCGAATTTAATTCCCTGAGCCAATGGGAGCTGATCAGAGAAGTTTATGGTATTCGTCTGCCTTCTCATGTAAGCTCTCCAGGCATCAGAGCCTGATTCACGACCGCCACCGGTTTCTTTTTCGCCACCGAACGCGCCACCGATTTCAGCACCTGAAGTACCGATGTTCACGTTAGCAATACCGCAGTCGGAGCCACGGGCGGAAAGGAACTCTTCTGTTTCTCTCATGTTCAGCGAGAATATTGAAGAAGAGAGACCCTGAACCACGTCGTTCTGAATCCTGATGGCTTCTTTAACGTCGCCTTTGTACTTGATCAAATATAGAATTGGCGCGAAAGTTTCTTCCTGAACGATCGGAAAATGATTTTCAACTTCGCAGATCGCCGGTTTCACATAGCACCCTGATTCATATCCTTCGCCGGAGAGCACATCACCACCATAGATGATCGTTCCGCCGGATTTCTTGACCTCTTCGAGGGCGTGTGAGAAATCTTTCACGGCACCTTTATCGATAAGTGGACCTACATGATTTGATACATCAAGCGGGTTACCGATCTTGAGTGAACCGTAAGCTTTAACGAGGGTTTCCTTGATCCTGTCGTATATGCTCTCATGTATGATAAGTCTTCGTGTGGAGGTACACCTCTGTCCCGCTGTACCAACGGCACCGAACACAATCGCGGGGATGGCAATATTAAGATCAGCATCCGGTGTAAGAATGATGGCGTTGTTGCCGCCAAGTTCCATAATTGCTTTCCCAAATCTGGAGGCGATGACGGAATTCGCATGACGGCCAACTCTTGTGGAGCCGGTAAGAGAGATCAAAGGAATTCTTCTGTCATTGAGGATTCTCTCACCCACTGTTGAACCTTTGCCAACAATAAGGTTGAAAATTCCTTCGGGGAGGTTATTCGCCTCAAGTACACGGGAGATGATCTTCTGAACCGCGATTGCTGCCAAAGGTACTTTTGAGCTTGGTTTCCAGAGATTTACATCACCACACACTGCCGCGATCATCGCGTTCCATGAGTAAACGGCAACAGGAAAGTTAAAAGCGGAAATGGTGCAAACGATTCCGAGCGGGTGCCATTGCTCATACATTCTGTGGTCTTTTCTTTCAGAATGCATCGCCAAACCATAAAGCTGACGTGATAAACCAACTGCAAAGTCACAGATATCTATCATTTCCTGAACTTCGCCCCACCCTTCCTGAAGTGATTTGCCCATTTCATAAGAAACAAGTCTTCCGAGTGGATCTTTAAATTTTCTTATCTCTTCACCGATCTGCCTGACGATTTCGCCTCTTTTGGGCGCGGGAACATCCCTCCAATAGAGAAAAGCCTCTGAGGCTTTTGCCACAATTTCTTCATAATCGGCTTCTGATGCCTGATAAACTGAAGCAATTTTGTCTCCGGATCCCGGGCTATAAATATCCAATATTCCGGCATTCTGCGATTCTTTCCATTCACGACCGGTGCTCGCACCGTAATTTACGTCTTCTATTCCGAGTTGCTTAAGGAACTCCATTGTATCTCCCGAATTTTTTTTAATTCAACATGGAAATATATGGATAACGGCTTTTGAATTATGTAGTGGTTGTTACATTTTTTTGTCCGAATGAAATTATTTTTACATTACCATTTTATCTAATGAGCTAAAATAATTATATTGTAGTTATGAAAAGTATGTTTTCACTTCCACCACTCAGAACCTACAACGAGCCTTTCAGCCCAAGGCTGCTGCGTAGTTATTTCGTTTCGAAATTCGAATCCGTGTTCTAAAAACACCCCCTTCCCTGCTTACTTTTTTTAACTGACCAGTTTTCAAACGCATCAAAACCACACGGGAGGTCTATATGCTTTCAGATGTTGCTATTGGCACACACAAATTAACCGCCGAAGATGTTTTTCCTGTACTGCACAAACGATTGCTTGCGGATGGGTATGATTTTGTACTCGATATCCAAAAGAGCCACGGCAGACACATGGTTGAAGCGAGAACCGGCGACGAGTACCTTGATTTCTTCTCATTTTTTGCATCATCCGCGCTCGGGATGAACCATCCAAAACTCAATAACCCTGAATTCCGGGATAAACTTGCATGGGCAGCCTTAAACAAACCATCAAACTCAGATATATACACTGTATACAAAGCCGAGTTGGTTGACGCCATCAGCAAATACGCTATGCCAGAACATTTCAAATACCTCTTCTTTGTTGAAGGTGGTGCTGTTGCAGTCGAAAATGGATTGAAAGTCGCCTTCGACTGGAAAGTCAGGAAGAATTTCCGTAAAGGCTACAAGGAAGAAAAAGGGCACAAAGTTCTCCACTTTAAAGAAGCATTTCACGGTAGAACCGGATACACAATGTCTCTGACAAACACTGATCCTAACAAAGTGAGTCTGTTTCCGAAATTCGACTGGCCAAGAGTCTTGAATCCCAAGATCACCTTCCCTCTCGCGGATAACCTCGAAGCTGTTATCAAAGCAGAGCAAGAGTCAATCGATCAGATCCACGCGGCCATCAAGGCAAATCCTGATGATATTGCAGTGATAATCATTGAGCCGATCCAGGCTGAAGGTGGCGACAACCACTTCAGAAATGAATTTCTATTGAAACTCAGAGAAATCGCGGATGAAAATGATATCATGCTTATGTTCGACGAAGTTCAGACGGGTGTTGGATTGACAGGTAAAATGTGGGCTTCCGAACATTTTGTAATGCCTGACATCATTTCTTTCGGCAAGAAAATGCAGGTTTGTGGAATCATGGTCAGCGACCGTGTAAACGAAGAGCCGGATAACGTGTTCAAGGTGTCTTCAAGAATAAACTCGACCTGGGGTGGAAATCTTACTGATATGGTGAGAGCTGCCAAAATACTCGAAGTTATACATGAAGACGGTTTGGTTCAGCATTCAGCAGATATGGGAGATATACTACTCGCTGAACTGAATGATATGCAACGTGAATTCCCCAATCTTGTTTCCAATGTCAGGGGAAAAGGTTTGATGTGCGCTTTCGATTTCGATGATAAAGCAATCAGAAATGATTTCATTTCACACTGCTGGAAGAACAAACTTATGATGCTTTCATGCGGTGAAAGAAGCGTGAGGTTCAGAACACCTCTCACAATTCAGAAAAATGAACTTCAGACAGGTTGCAAAATTATCAGAGAAGTGTTAAATTCGCTTGTCAAATAATATAAAGTTGTATATACCTTTAAACTACTTGCATCGGACGGCTCCCCCTCGGGAGCCGTTTCGATTTTAAAGCACTCAGTGGCTGTTAATTCTCGTCATGATACGAGATCAGTGAATCAAGATGATACCCCGACAGTTTCCTCCGCCCTGGAAGGAAAGTCAGTTCGATCAGAAACTGTATTGAGGCGACCTTTCCACCGGCTTTCTCGATCAGTTTAACGGCTGCCTCAGCCGTTCCACCCGTGGCGAGTAGATCGTCATGGAGGAGCACCACATCCCCCGGTTTAACGGAATCGATGTGCATCTCAATTGAATCGGTGCCGTATTCAAGTTCGTATGACTCTGAAATGGTTTTTGAAGGGAGTTTCCCGGGTTTTCTGATCAAAACAAAACCCGCGTTCAGACGCTCGGCAAGAATACTGCCCAGAATAAATCCCCGTGACTCAATTCCCGCCACCTTGGTTATTCCCAGGTCTTTCACGTTCCGGTAAATTCGATCTGCTGCGTCTTTCAACGCGGCAGGATTTTCAAGAAGTGTGGTGATATCCCGGAACATGATGCCCGGTTTTGGGAAATCCTTGATACTTCTGATTTGTTCTTTGAGATCCATCCTAATGTCTCCTATTTATTGAGAAATTTATCAATACCGGTTCTGAATTCTTCAGTGGTACGGCTGATCACATTATATTTTTGTGATATCCTTACCGCCTCCCTGTGGTCAAGATTCTTGATCGTTCTTATGAGGTGCTTGGTCTGTTTGATACTTTCGGGCGAGTTTCGGTTCAATTTTTCACAGAGTTCAACTGCTTCCTTCAGAGCATCATTAGAAACGATATCCACCAATCCGATTTGGAGAGCCCTTTCAGCGTTCAGAATTTCCGCAGAGATCAAAAGTTGTCGTGCCTTAAACTCACTTATCCGCCGGAGAAGAAGAAATGAAACGATCGCTGGCAAAAATCCGATCTTCACTTCGCTGTATCCGAGCATCGCGCTTTGGGCATCGGCAATAATAAAATCACAGGCTGTGGCAAGTCCGCATCCCCCGGCGATCGCGGGTCCGTTAACCGCGGCAATAGTTGGCTTGTAAGACTCGTAAACGGTGAGGATAAGTTCAGTGATAAGAGATGAATCCAGATCGTTCTCTCCGATGCTGTTCTCACGGATATTCTGAAGATACTGCAGATCAGCCCCTGCAGAGAATGCTTTACCGGCTCCCGTTATCACAATTGATTTAATCTTCTCATCATCTTCACACTCTTTGAATTTACGGATAAACTCACGAATCAGGGATGGTGAAAGTGCATTTCGCTTTTCTTCACGGCTAAGTGTGAGAATAGCCGTTTCATTTTGAATCCTCAGATCTACCATCATTTTTTCCTTATGAAATGGTGAAAATTTTCGAGACTGTAACAATTTATTACTTCAGAACTCTTCATCCCGGCTTTTCTTGCGATCCTTATACCATATTCCACGTTCGCGAGTTGAGTTGTGGAGTGCGCGTCAGGATTAATACTGAATTTACAACCTGCCTCCCTTGCCCGGTTAATTCTGCGCCAGTCGAGATCAAGCCTGTAGGGTGAAGCATTAATTTCGATAGCGACATCGTTCGCTTTACACGCGTCGATAATTTTATCAAAATCAGCTTCAAATTCTGGTCGCTCCAGCAGGATTCTTCCGCTTGGATGTCCCAAAACGTCTGTGTGTCTGTTCTCTATCGCCCTTAAAATTCTCGCGGTCATCTCATCACGGTTAAGTGAAAATCTTGAATGGATCGAGGCTACCACAAAGTCGAAGTTTTCGAGAAATTCATCACCATAGTCGAGTGCGCCATCCTTCAGAATATCTGCCTCAATTCCGTGGAAGATCGTTACGCCTAAAACCCGGGCAACTCTCGCGATCTCATCCTTTTGGAGCATGACGCGGTCTTCACGCAGTCCGTTAGCCTGAAAGGAAGCCTTGCTGTGATCACACACCGCGAAATACTCGTACCCAAGCGAGGCAGCTGCTGATATCATTTCCTGCAACGTGTTGGCACCGTCGGAGAAATTTGTATGGAAGTGAAAGCTTCCTTTGAAGTAATCAAGTGCAAGATCGGAGCCTTCAAATCTGTTGTCATGAATCCTCTCCAGCAGTTCTTCCTCCCGCATTTCAGGTATGATGTAAGGAAATCCGTACACTTGAAAAATATCGACCTCGGAATTGATCTCCTTCCACTTAACGGAATCAGGGTCATACTTACTGATGAACTTCTCACTTCCTGTTGAACGATACAACGAGATAAAGAAACCGGTCTGATCTGTTTCACAATAAAAGATAAGACTCGCCACTCCCTGATATTTTGCCTCGACACCGAATTCAAGATCAGGTATACCGAGTCGCTCACCTACCACTTTCTTTACTGTTTCTGGTTCATCAGTTAGTATAATAAATTCAAGCCGTGAAATAACTTCCATATTCCGTCGGTAATCACCGGTGACAGAAAACATCTTTATTTCGGGGATGGATGACAGGTGTGACTCTATTTCCTTAACTAATTTTGTGGCAGCGTCAAGACGGATTTGCGAGCGGTTTTGCTTGTATGTCCTGATATTCTCAAGCAGTTTTTCAGCGCCGGCCTGAGTAAAACCTTTTACTCCCGCAATGCCGCCCGATATACAAAAGGCCTCAAGTTTCGTTACATCCGTGATTTCATGCTCATAATAAAGTTGCACTGCCTTTTTGGGTCCCAATCCTCTGATCTGATTTATCTCAACAAGTCCTGCCGGGATTTCTGCTTCGAGTTCCCTGAGAGCCGAAGAATAGCCCATGTTGAAATAATCGGCAACCACAGATAGAATCCCTTTGCCAATACCCGGAAGTGCCGCAAGACTACCCGACTCAAACATTTCGGAAATATCGCCTTCAATTCCTGATATTATGGTGTAGGCTTTGCGGAAAGCATTTATTTTGAACACATTCTCCCCTTTTAACTCAAGGAGATAAGTGATTCTGTCAATGGTTTTCAGGAGGTTGATCTTGTCGTCGTTCATAGGATCACAAAAAATTAAAAAGTAAAAGTGTGTTTACCAGACCTGCCAATGCCCCGGCCGCCAACTGCGCGTGCGTATGGCAGTCGAGCGTCTTCCTCGCCCAGGCGAGCAACAATATTACAGGTATGCCTGCCAAGCCATAAACACCTGTAGCGAAAATCAAGGTTCCGGTAAAACCTCCGGCACCCATTGTGTGAGCGCTAATTTTCCAGAACAGGTTAACTAAAAATAAGAATATCAGATTAAAAAGATAAATAATATAAAGGGAATGAACCTCAGCCGAAAAATTTCCCCACGGAATCAGCAACAATCCGGAGGAGATCACAATAATGAAAACAACATAAGGGATGTGTCGCTCGGAACGGATACGGGCATCGGGATCGGCAATTTTCCCCTTCCGCAAGAACAGAATAAAGATCAGAACCGGAAGGAGAACTGTAAAAAGGGATGTGTAGAAAAAAATGATCCGGGCGGAATCCGGATCACGTTCAAAATTAGATATAACAAAAGAAAATGAGAGGAGATTCAGAACCGGGGGCAAGAAAAGATAAGAGAGTATTTTTGCAAATTTTATCTCTCTAACCCGGTTATCTGAACGGATCATGCTTGCTGAAAATTTGCGTAAGGCTGCTCAAGCTCTGAAAGGTATTTTTCATACCCCCGGAGAAGGTCTTCCACCTGTGAGAACTCGAGGAGTTTCATAAGCTCTTGGCGGATGTGGCTTGCATTATTAAGACCTTTAAGATAACCCGAGTAATATTTTCGTTGCTCGAGAATTGCCCTTTTTTCACCTTTTACCATGGTGGCAAGCTCAAGATGTCGCAGA
This sequence comes from uncultured Ignavibacteriaceae bacterium, assembly GCA_964625575.1. Taxonomy (GTDB): domain Bacteria; phylum Bacteroidota; class Ignavibacteria; order Ignavibacteriales; family Ignavibacteriaceae; genus UTCHB3. The sequence goes on from CAZVBQ010000001.1 coordinate 160,859, forward strand.
CAAACCCTGATCCTCTCATCATAAGGTATCTCATCCCGTATGGGCAATCCTTCTAAAAGTCTTTTTGCATCCTTGAATATCCAGGGGTAGCCTATCGCACCACGCGCGATCATTACCGCGTCGGCAGTGGTTTCATTAAAAGCTTTCACCACATCTTCAGCCGTCATCACCCCGCCATTGAGAGCAACCGGAATTGAAACAACCTCTTTAACCTTGTTTATCCATTCCCACTCGGCATCACCCTTGTGACCCATACTTCTGGTTCTGCAATGAACTGTCAGGGCTTTAACACCCACATCTTCAAGCCTTTTCGCCACTTCGAGAATGTTCACAGAATCGAGATCCCAACCTATTCTGGTCTTTACCGTAACCGGGAGTTGTACAGCATCAACCACCGCCTTTATTGTAGTTTGCATCGTCACTGGATCTTTAAGCATTCCCGCGCCGGCTCCACAAGCAACAACCCCTTTTACCCAACAACCTGCATTGATATCGATCAACTCGGGTTGGAGTTCCTCAGCTATCCTTGCGGCATCAACCATGGCTTCAACTCTTCCGCCATAAATCTGAATGCCCACAGGGCGCTCCTCATCTATTATACGGAGCTTTTTGTGGGTTTTCTCATTCTTACGGATTATCCCCTCGGCGTTCACAAACTCGGTGTAAACAACATCAGCACCGAGTTCCCGGCAGACAAGTCTGTAGGAAATGTCGGTTACATCTTCCATTGGCGCGAGTAAAAGCGCTCTTTCCTTTTCAATCGGACCTACTTTAAACATTTGCTATCTTGGGCTTTAAAATCGAGTTATACGAACTGTAACAATAGAATGAAAGTGCAAGAGCCACCACGGCACCTGTAAAGAACGGCACCTGATATCCGAGATACTGAAACGCGAATCCTCCCCACAAAGGGCCCAACACCCTGGCGAGTGAAGAGAGTGACTGATTAAGCCCCAAAACTTTTCCTTGTTCGGCTTCTGAGGTCACTTGCGAAATCAAACTTAGAAGTATGGGCTGAAGAGCCCCCGTTCCAACTGACATCAAACCCAGTATTAATCCCATTAATACAATGGTTGAGCCAAAAGGAATCAGCGCGAGACCCACAGTCAGACTGACGAAACCCACGAGTAACAACTGAAGCTTCGTGAACCGTTTTGTCAGCCGCCCCATCATGAAGCCTTGCATGAATGCGGAAACTATCCCCATTACACCAAACAACATTCCGTTATCAAAATCGGTGAACCCGAAATGTCCGCTTCCGAGTATGGCGAATGTACCATAGATGTTTGCGATCGAGAAAGTCAGAAAGAATGTAAGGGTGATGACAAACAGTGATGGTTTGTTTTTGAAAACGGCACCAAATGAAATAAAATCGAATATTTTTTTTCTTCTGAATGAGTCATCGGGTACAGCACCCTTCTTTAATGACTCAGGCAAGTAAACCATGCTCAGAACAAAGGCAATAACCGAAAAAGATGCCGAGGCAAAACCGGTAACCATGTAGCCAAAACCTGAAAAGATGCCACCGAGCATTGGACCGAATACAAACCCGAGACCGAAAGCAACTCCGATCAGACCCATTCCCTTTGCCCTCTCCTGAGGAGTGGTAACATCAGCAATGTAAGCCTGGGCAACCCCGATGCTGCTGCCGCCAATTCCCGCGATAACACGTGCTGCAAGAAGCATGATGAATGAATGGGTGAAAGCGAACAGGATGTAACCCGCGGCGTTCAAAAGCAATGAAACCAGGATAATGGTCCGCCTTCCAAACCTGTCGGACAGTGAGCCAAAGATAGGATTGAAAATGAATTGGGTCAGTGAATACGCGGCGACAATAATTCCGATTGCCGACTCACTTACCCCCAAAACCTTGAACGCAAATGTAGGTATGATCGGGATCAGAATTCCGAATCCTAACAGGTCGATGAAGACCACAAGGAAGATTAAAGAGAGTGGGAGATTCTTCTTCATTAAATTTCGTAAAAATAAAACCCAAATTTACAAAAAAAAAGCCACTCGAGATCAACCCGGGTGGCTAAACTAATTGTGCTGGGTTCAGTTCAGACTATTCAGGCTTACGTGAGTTCTTTGTATCCTGAACATCTTCGCGAAGTTCTTGAGCACGTTTTTTCAAATCGCTAAGACTTTTTCTGATCCTTGTACCTGCAGCAGATTGTCCTTTTTCGTAGAATTTGTGGAAATCGGGTTCCATGCTCTGAACCATTTCCAATAGTTCCTTGTATTTCTCCATATAATTGCTCCTATGTTATTTATGGATGTGTGTTTAAGTTTTCAAATACAATTTCGGCTATGTCTTTAACCTGTACATCTTCAGATTTTTCCAGTGTTTTCACACCATCAGTCATCATCGTCATACAGAAAGGACAAGCCGTGGCGATAGTTTGCGCGCCGGTTTCAACCGCCTCCTTGCTTCGTTCCAGATTTACCCTGCCACCTTCGGAATCTTCCATAAACATCCTTCCGCCGCCCGCACCGCAACAGAAACCACGTGAACGGCTTCTCTCCATTTCAACTGGTTGTTTACCGGTTGCAGAAGCGACAAGATTCCGCGGAGCATCATAAATTTCATTGTATCTGCCAATATAACAAGAATCGTGATATGTTGTCGAGGTTTGGGTCACACCGGATTCAACTTTTACTTTACCGGCTGAAACAAGTTCTTCGATCATTTCAGAGTGATGCTTCACCTCATAATTACCGCCAAACTGCGGGAATTCATTCTTTAACGAATTGTAGCAATGTGGACAAGCAGTTACAATCTTCTTAACACCATAGTTGTTGAGTGTTTCAATATTCGATTGCATCAAGGTTTGAGCAAGGTATTCATTGCCAAGTCTGCGGGTAGTGTCACCGTTGCATTGTTCCTCGCTGCCGAGAATTCTGAAATCGATTCCGGCTTGCTGCATGATACCGGCGAATGCCTTGGAAACTTTTTTATATCTGTCATCAAAAGAGCCTGCGCATCCGACCCAAAACAGGTACTCTGTGTTGCTGTCTTCTGCCATTGTCTTTATGCCAAGGCCTTCAGCCCAAGCTCCCCTTTCGGAGGCAGGAAAAGCCCAAGGCGAACCATTATTTTCAAGACTTCTGAAAGTATTGTTCAGTTCTTGCGGGAAATTCGATTCCATCAGAACCAAATGGCGCCTCATATCGACGATTGAGCCCACATGCTCGATCATTACGGGGCATTCCTGAACGCAGGCGGCACACGTGGTGCACGACCAAAGTTCCGCCTCCGATGTGTAGTTTGGTACAAGGGTTCTTTCGATCACCTCGCCGTCACCACCACCTCCGAGAAGAATGGGTCCCTTATCAAGGGTTCTGTCCCTGATATCGGTTATGATCTTTCGTGGCGAAAGCGGTTTCCCTACAGTATTGGCAGGACAAACTGACTCGCATCTTCCGCATTCCGTGCAAGAAAATCCGTCGAGCAATTGCTTCCATGTGAATTTTTCGATGTCATTCACGCCAAAGTACTCGGCTTTTTCATCATTAAGATCAAGTGGCTTAAGCTGGGCCCTCTTCTCCTGTGGATCTGCAAAGTAGACGTTGGGTATCGAAGTAATCACATGCAGGTGCTTGGAATATGGCAGGTAGTTGAGGAATCCGAGAACCAGGATCACGTGCATCCACCAGAACACTTCGAACGCGTTCTTCGCCACTTCGGGACTCGCAAAAAAAGTTGCCAGATGTTTAGTGACAGGCCTGATCTCCCAGTCAGCAAGCACGAAATTTTGCTTTGCCACATGAGCAGAGTTCTGACCGATCATTGAAAGCACTACAAGCATGATCAAAACAAGGATCACAGCCGCGTCCATCTTCCCTTCTTTATCAACCTCGAGCCTCTTAACGCGAAGGATAAATCTCCTGTAGAGGGAGATCAGTACGGAAAGAACAACCAGAACACCAAGCACATCCTGGGTTATCGTTATCATACTGAAAAGAGGTCCGAGGAAAGCAAAGGTGAACTCATGCGCGAAACCTTGAATGAATGATTCGAGAACCGCGGTTATGAAGAGTACAAAGCCCCAAAAGATAAGGGCATGAACAATACCTGCAACAGGTTCCCTGAAAAGCTTTGTCTGGGCTATCGCAATCACAAATACATTTTTGATCCGTGCACCGATATTGTCAAACCGGTTCTCAGGTTTGCCAAGCTTTAACAAAGACAATATTCTTTTGGCGCTGAAACCAAAAAAGATGAAAGCTGAGATCAGTACGATCGAGAAAGCAATAGTCTTCGGCATTTTATCTTGTTGCTACTTCTTTAATGATCTGAAAAGAAGTGAGGCGGCGAAAACTTTTACAACGGTGGAAAGTGAAAACACAATCACCCCGAGTTGAAGTGTAGTTTCAAAACTTCCTTTTATAAAAAGATCAAGATAGAGCGCGCCCGCAAGAAGGATCACTACATGAGCGGCGAAAAATGTAACCACTGAGGTAAAATAGTCAGATCTTTTTTCAATGATCGCGCCGGTCAACCAGGCTGCAACGGGAAAAGCGAGAAGATATCCACCGGTTGGCCCAAAAAGTCTTGCCAAACCCGGCGCCAGATCGGGTGATGTGGCAAATACCGGCAGTCCGGCGATTCCCATGGCAAGGTACGCGATCTGTGAATAAAATCCTTTCTTTGAGCCAAGCACAGCGCCGGCAAGTACAACCATCATCGACTGAAGAGTTGTCGGAACCGGTTTCATTGGAATCGTAACCTGAGCAGCTACTGCCATAAGTATGGCAAAAGACACTATCCCAAATAATGGATGTGTAATAACTTTTGATTTGATATAGGAATTAACACTATCAGTTCTTGTCTGCATCGACATTTTAACCTCTTTGATTACTTCTGAAGAAATTATGAGTCTTTTCTAAAATAAATTCAAATTGCGTGGAGATATCCCCCGCGGGATGTGACATTTTAAATGTATGATCAGACTTGGGTACGATCAAAATTTCAGATGATGGTGATTTCAATCTTTCAAAAATGAAACGCGCTTCTTGCACAGGAACTGTACCGTCGATTTCACCATGAACCACGAGAACCGGTTTGTCGATCTTCAGGATTGCTTTTTCGATTGAAAGTTCATCATTTGAATTGAGTTCAATATCTTCGGTAAAAGTCCGGTTGATCCTCATCATCTGACCGGTTCTGCTGTTCGGCAGTTCAATAAAACCGTTTTCCACCATCAGTTTCTTCTGCCGTTCGGTGAAACGGTCAACATTTGAAATTGAGGCCCACGTCGCTATGGCTGAAATCGCAGGAATCCCAGGGGCGACCAATAGAGCGACACCACCACCCCTGCTATGTCCAATAATGAACAAATCACCATTTAAATTACAAAATTCTCCCGAAATAACACGATTAATTATCTCATTTAGCTCTTGTTTTTCGCGTGAGAAGGTGTTTTGGGCAAATTTATCCAACTGATCAAAAATATCTGTCCCCGGAGATATGCCATTGTGCGAAAAATTGAATGTGATCGCGTGGTAGTTTTGCTGTTCAAAAAAAGCAGCCGCGACGGGGAAAAGCCCCCAGTCCTTAAAGCCTTTAAATCCGTGAACTATCACAACACAAGGTCTTGCTGCATCAGGATCATCCGAATAAAGATCGAGGTTTATCCTTTCGCCACGTGCAGTCTCAACAGAGAAATTATATTTCATGAACGGTAAAATGCTACAAAAACGGCATAAAATCAAATAAATAGAAAAAAAATGTGTTAAAAAGCAATTTTTTTTCATCTAATCTTCCAAGAGTACCCAATTAGAGAAATATTTGTTATTTTAGCATCATGAAACATAAGATAATATGTCACTTTTAGTTATTCCATCGATTGATATAAAAAGCGGCAGGACAGTCAGGACGGTTCAAGGCATACCCGAACTGGGGTGTTCTGAGTACTGTGATGATCCGCTTGAAATGGCGATGATCTGGCGAAGCGAAAACGCGAAAATGATCCACTTGGTGGATTTTGACGGGATTTACGGCGATACTTCTGTAAATCATTCCCTCGTCTCGGAAATTTGTTCGTCCGTGATCATACCGGTTGAATTTACCGGCGGTATCCGGAGCATTGCAGACGCAGAGTTTGCATTTGAAGCAGGAGTTTCCCGGATTGTTGTCGCTTCGGTCGTAATACAGAACAGAAAAGAATTTTACAGGATTTTCGATAAATTCGGCCCCTCAAGAGTGGTTGTGGGGATTGATGTTATAGATAATGAAGTGGTGATAAAAGGCCGGAGAGAAGCAACCGGCATTCACCCTGCCGACCTGGCATCGGAGCTCGCGGGCATAGGTGTGAACCGGTTTATTGTAACTGACGTTACCAGGAACGGCATGCTTGGAGGACCAAACCTCACGCTTTCAAAAATGATCGCCGAAGTGACCGACCGAAGGGTCACTCATTCCGGTGGTGTGGCGAATAAAGCAGAACTGGATGCCGTGGCAAGTCTCGCGGAGTCGGGTGTTGATTCCCTGATCATTGGGAGGGCACTTTACGAGAACAGATTCCCCTGCCAGAAGATCTGGCGTCTTGCCGAAGCCGGTATTTACGATTAATTCCAAGGAGATAAGCGATGATACAGTTCAAGAAAGTACTTGTTCCTGTTGATTTCAGCGATTATTCGATTCAGGCATTAAAATTTGCCTCCGAGTTTGCCGGCATGTTCGATGCCGGGATCGTACTCGTTTACGTGGTTGAGCCGGTGATATATCCTCCGGATCTAAGCATAGGCCAAATAGCACTTCCGACCCTCACTTATCAAGTGGATGAAAGAGCTAAAGAGGAACTTGTAAGAATTGCTTCTGAAAATGTGGGTTCAAACATAAAGGTGACACCGGTGGTTAAACTCGGTAAACCTTACCTTGAGATAATTGAGGTTGCAAGAGCGGAGGATGTTGACCTTATAATAATCTCCACCCACGGTCATACCGGAGTTGAACAGATCCTCTTTGGAAGCACTGCGGATAAAGTGGTAAGAAAAGCCCCGTGCCCCGTTCTTACTCTTAGAGAGCCTGTAAAAGGTTTTGATTTCAGGGAAAATCTTTCTAAATAACGGGTTTTTCTCTTAGGTACTTCTGTTCACTACGAAATCGACAAGTGAGAGAAGTGAAGATTTGTACTCCGATTCCGGAAAGATCGCCAGGCAATTTTTGGCTTCACCGGCAAGTTCTTCAGCCTTGATCTGAGCTTTTTTAAGTCCACCAAACCTGATAACAAAATCGATGATGGAGGAAACATTGTCTTTGTGTTTGATCTGCTTGATCTGTTTGATGATCTTTCCGGCTTCACTCTTACCTGCCGCGTCCATCGCGTAGATCAGCGGGAGTGTGATCTTTTTCTCTTTAATATCCCCTCCGATCGGTTTGCCGAATATCTTGGTCGTACCCTCATAGTCTAAAATATCATCTTTTATCTGAAAAGCGATGCCGAGGAGGCTGCCAAATTTTCTTGCCGACTCCCTTTGTGCCGTGTCACTTGTGGCACTCATGGCACCAACATAACAACAGGTTTCTATTAGCGACGCTGTTTTATCAGATATCACGCGGAAATAGGTTTCTTCATCAATATCAAGTTTCCTCGACTTTTCAAGTTGAAGAAGCTCCCCTTCCGACATTCTTTTCACAGTCTCGGTGATAGTTTCAAGAAAATCATAATCTTTCGATTGCACCGAGAGCATCAACCCGCGGGCGAGAAGATAATCGCCGATCAACACCGAGGCCTTGTTTTTCCAAATCGCGTTTATAGAAGGAAATCCCCTTCTTTTATCGGCTTGATCAACCACGTCATCATGCACCAAAGTGGCAGTGTGCAGCAATTCCACCATGGTAGCCCCGCGGTAGGTCCTGTCATTGTATCCACCACAAAGTCCGGCTGTAAGAAGTACAAGGGTTGGCCTTATCTTCTTCCCTTTTTGCTTCAGGATGAAGGAAGTGGCAATATCCAGCAAGCGGACATGCGATTTCATCGTAGATCTGAAGTGCCGGTTGAACTCTGTCAGACCATCCTTCACAGGTGCCAATACCCGGTCCATCACCGGTATGTTTATTTTTTCTTTACTGCCCATTTCGATATCAGGATACTGGATTCATATAAAAATAAAAGCGGCACTGAAAGTACCAGCATTGAGAAGGGGTCGGTTCCCGGTGACAGAAATGCCGCCGCGATCATTAATATCACAATAGCGTGTCTGCGGTATTTTGTCATGAACGCGGGAGTTAATAGTCCGATCCTCGTTAACAGGTAAGAAAGTACCGGCAGCTCGAATATCAGCGAGGTGCCCAGAAGAATACTGAAGATAAGTGACATATACTCATCGAGTGAGAACATGTTCACTACATCAGGACTCCCGAAACCGGCCGCGAAACTCAACGTCATGGGGATCATAACATAATATCCGAAAGCGGTACCTACAAGGAAACAAAACGACGAGAAAAATGCAGCCCTTAAAAGGGCCTTCTTCTCATTATTATGCAACGCGGGGGCGATAAATTGCCAGATGTGGTAAAAGCTGTATGGAACCGTCACAATTAATGCAACAATGAAACTTACCTCAAAGTTTAACATCAATTGACCGAACGGTCTCAGGTTTTGCAATTTCACACCTGATGCTTCCGCGGGCAAAAGCAATACAGTGTTAATTATTTCCTGCGCGAAAGCAATTGAGAGGAACCAGATCGGTACAACACCGGCAAGAATTTTGAGTATTCTTCCGCGGAGTTCGTCGAGATGGTCCCAAAAGGTCATCTCGACCCCGGAATCGCCTGGCTCCTGTGTATCTTCCGTGTTCAGAGTGCCGGTTTCTTCAGCGATCATTTACCTCCCGGCAAACAGTGGAAATCCGGAGCAAAGTTCTTTCACCTCAAGACTTACTTTCCTAAGAATATCATCATTTTCAGAATTCACAACCGCCATATCAATCAGCGAAGCGATCCGGATCATTTCTTCTTCTTTCATTCCGCGTGTCGTTGAAGCAGGAGTGCCAATTCTGATACCACTGGTAACGAAAGGACTTCTCTGATCAAAAGGGACCATGTTTTTGTTCACGGTGATTCCCGCTTTTCCGAGAGCTATCTCGGCAGCCTTTCCACTTATATTCTTGTTGGTCAGGTCGACAAGCATAAGATGGTTGTCGGTACCATTTGAGATTATCTGATAATCTCTTTTGATCAGTTCGTCCGCAAGTTTACGGGCATTCGCTCGTATCTGATGAACATATCCTGTGAATGAGTCTTGAAGTGCTTCACCAAACGCGACGGCCTTTGCCATGATGATGTGCATCAGCGGGCCACCCTGAATACCGGGCATTATTGTGCTGTCAATCAGTTCAGACATCATTTTCGGACGTCCCGTTTTAGGAACTGTGATTCCGAATGGATTTTCGAAGTCCTTACCCATTAATATCACCCCGCCTCTGGGTCCGCGAAGTGTCTTATGGGTTGTGGAAGTAACGAAGTGACAGTATTCAAGAGGATTGTTCAGCAGTCCTTTTGATATTAGTCCGGCAGGATGAGCCATATCGCAAAGCAGGAAGGCACCAACTGAATCAGCTATCTCCCTGAACCGTTTGTAATCCCAATCACGGGAGTAAGCGCTGCCACCGGCTATGATCACTTTCGGGTTTTCTGCCTTGGCAATCGCTTCGATCGAGTCGTAATTCAGGAGTCCTGTTTCACGGTCAAGTTCATAAGCAATGGCATGGTAAATTTTTCCGGAGAAGTTCACAGGTGATCCGTGTGTAAGGTGACCACCATGCGCGAGGCTAAGACCAAGGATTTTGTCTCCAGGTTTCAGAATGGTCATGAACACACCCATGTTGGCTTGTGAGCCACTGTGAGGCTGAACGTTCACGTATTCGGCGCCAAAAAGTTTTTTCAATCTCTCTCTGGCGATATCCTCGGCCATGTCAACGTACTCACAGCCGCCGTAATACCTTTTTCCCGGGTAACCCTCGGCGTATTTGTTGGTGAGTATGGAACCGGCAGCCGCGAGTACGGCCGGACTTACAATATTCTCAGAAGCGATCAGTTCAAGTTTTTCTGTCTGCCTCTTTGTCTCAAGATTTAATACTTCAAAAATTTCAGGATCGTTTTTCAAATGTTCGTACATGTTAGATGATCTCCGTTTATTGTACCTTTAACAATTCTTCTATCCAAATATAACAACTTCCTTTGATCTTTACCTGATCTCCGGATTTGAATCCGTTTCTTTTAAACTCCTCAGGCTCGGGCAGATACTTTTCTATGGAGTTTATCCTCTCTTGCACACCCGGTAAAGCAGGTTCATACCCGATTGCGTTCAGATATTTTTCATAGGCGATCTGATAGACACATTTATCATAAAATTCGAGTGACCCGCATGAACGCGCGGAATTTTCGTAAACAAGTCCCTCATAAAAAAGTGCCTTCCCCCACCCGCCTGCAATCCCGGATGCGCGTTGGAAGTATTTTGCTGCTGCGGCGAAGTTATCTTTCTTTTCGTACAACACGGCGGCGTTGAAATAGTAGTCTTTCACCGACGGATCGAGTTTGATCAACTTTAAGTAACATTCAAGAGCCTTCTCATCGTCACCGGTTTTTTCCGCGGCGAATGTGAGTGCCTTCCAGTATTTTATCACTTCAGGGAACTCTAATACAAGCCTGTTTAAATAAATAATCGCATCCTTAAAATTTTTCTTCTCAATCAGAAGAGAAGCAAGAGCCCAGTTGTTGGACGCGCTTGCCGGATTACGGTCATGAAGCTTCAGGCGCAGTTTTAACAGTTCATCTGGAGTATCGGCAAGATTCGCGATCGCTTCGCCCCACTTCGTATCTTCAGGATACTTTTCAAGCAGATATGTCAGAATATCAAGTACAGATAGAATTGTTGATGTGTCTCGGATGTCAGCGAGCGCCGCTTTTTCAGATATTCGTTTCAGAATGACTTCATCAACCTCCGGTTTTGCACCGAGCACGCTTTGGTACAACGAGTAAACAATTGCGAAGTCTTCGTTAAAGTATCTGTCAAGAAAAAACGCGTGGTATAGTTTGTACGAAAGTGAGTTGGCTGCATCGTTCTTTTCAGCTTCAGAGTAAAACGAGTTGAGAAATTCGTAAGTGATCCGGGAGGATGAATCATTGAGCTTTTGCGCAATAATTTCACTGAATTTAGGGAAAAACCATGCGGAGTATTCCCTTATCTCCGGCATCCGGAAAAGTTCGGAACCGGTTTCGAAGGCAGAATCATACATTCCCTTTTCAACATAAACAGAAAATAGATCATACTTCACTTTAAGCGAATCGGCTTTACTGACTGAAAACAGTAAAGCCGATAAAACCAGAAGGGCTATGACCGGGAATCGATCAGAAAAAATCACAAATCTCAGTAATCGTTTCGAAGGAACCAAAGTTCACCAACACTTATGCCCACCATAAACCTGAGTGTGTTGTCTTTGATCACATTCGCGTAAGATGAGGTGTTAAATGAGTATTGCAAGCCAAGGTCGATGTAGTTTGCGGGTGAAAGTGGTATTGAAATACCGGCACCTGTTGTGATCCTGTAAGCTGATTCACCTGAAAGCAGATACGGCAGCTTCTCATAACTGACACCCAACCTGTAAGAAAGATCAGGAGTGTAAGTCGCGCTCCGCAAATTGGGATTATACTCGATACCCGCGCTTAACTTGAAGGTATTCGCAAGGGTTTGAGGTGTTGAGCTCGTCATCGAAAAATCCTCCCAGGATTGGGCAAGATAATCGGCGAATATTTTTGTCCGCGGGTTCACTTTCAATGAAATTCCCGCGAATGTTCTCACAGGTATCACAGTTTCAAGATCACCTTTTGAAAGTGTATCGTGGAATCCGAAATTGTTTACGGTAAAATTAGCGTAATCACCTTTCAGTGTGCTACTCAGAGTGTATCCGGCGGATATCCGTAACTCTTCCAATCCGGGTATACCTAAATATTCATTAAGGTTATTCGAGAGGAGACCGAAAGTCGCGGTGAAACCCTTAAAATTCTGCTGACGGGCATAAATTCCGTCGACCACGCTGGTTGAGGAAAACTTTGCAGTCGATTCGTACTCGTAGTGGCCAAGCAGAAAATCAGCAGTGACACCAATGTTCCAACCGAAGGGAAATCTGTAGGAAGTACCCATAAATATCTTGGTAATACCCCCGTCATAGGAATATTCTTCTTTGACAGTTGATGGCACCAAAGACCCCGAAGTAGAAATTGTTGCGTCTCTCGAACCTTCATAGCTGACGTCCGAATATTTATTCGCGCCAAATACAAGCCCGACACCATGATCTATACTAATGGGAAAACCAACATTAAATCCCGGCAGATATCCACCACCATAGTATGACTTGCGTGTGGCATCCTTTACAAATGTCGCCTCAAGAACCTGACCGAAATCAGCCCTGGTGAGTATAAAACTTCCGTAAGACGCAGGGTTCAGCAGATTGATCCTGTCTTCGTCATAAATGGCTGTTCCTAACTCACCAAATGAAAGATCCCTTGCAGTGGTGCCGTAGAGTACAGTTCCCACGCCAAATCTGGAGTAGACTGTGTTTACCTGCGCGAAGGTAACAGAAGATATTGCAAAGAGAGTTAACAAAAATATTCTTCTCATCTAATCAGTCCAGTTTTGTGTAGGTTATGATCAATTTTGGCTTCAAGGCTTCAGTGGCATTTGAGTTTTTCAGAATTATTGTCTCAAGTCCTTCAACCGGATTGGAGGTTGAAACAAGGAAACCATAATTTTTCTTGCTGAGGTATACCTGTCTCATTACTGTGGTAAGATTTCCCGAGTACTTCCCGGAGGAGTAGTAAAGATTTGCAGTATAGAGCGAATTGACAGTAAATGTGCTGTCGTTGGTAAAATCATCGAAGATGCTAACAAGGAGACCGTTTAGAGCAGAATTACCAATTTTCTGCTTTGTAGTGTCAGCTGTCAGTATCAATTCAGCATTGTTGATGAATACGTTTGACGGTAATTTGGAAAGATCAAAATAAACTCTTGATTCAATCGCGGTTCCGCTTTGCACCATCATTTCATCATTCTGAAGTGAAGGTTTGGCACCCGTAATTACGTGCGCGTCAGAAAGGGTTCTGAAACTTATCGTGGTATCTTTGTTCGTAGCAAGATATCTAAAATTCAACTCGATCTTTGGTGCATTCTCACCGGTGGCCGAGAAGCCCTGGAAACCGATCAGGTAAGGTGTTTGGGTTTCAACCCTGAGCATCAATCCGTTATTCATATATGCAACAGTGTCATAACTGTTTTTCATCCACTGAAGGGCAATATCATTCCTGACATTAAAATAAAAAAGTGAATCAGGAGCCGGTTTTGCCGAAAGGATATCAGTCGAGAGATCGATCTGAGGGAGTGAGTCTGCTTTCACCTTCAATGGATCCCATGCTGAGGTAATCTTGTAGCCGTTCACCATCGCTACGGGGAATGACTGAAGCGTGTCTCCAATTCCATAAATCTTCTTTAATACGATTCGCGCGGAAGTTAGCACAATACTGTCTTTTTTTATGGCGTTCTGCGTTGTTTCATCAAAGTTCAGGTTGAATTGTAGCAGCACATCAGACTTTACGCCCAAAGCGTTTCCCAGAAGAACGGAAGCTGCAGTCCCGAGTGGTGAAATCCTTCTGAAAGAAACCGATGTTTGTGGAAGTGTATCTTTTTGTGAATCAAGAACCTTGACCTTCAGCAGGTCGTTTCCAAGGTCATCTACACCCACCGGTGATGGAGTGTCGGAACATCCGGTAATAAAAAGTGCACCTGCGAGGAAGAGGAATAATTTGGTTTTCAGCAAACGGAAACTCCGGAGTTTAATTTTAATATCAATTTTGCGGAATCGTAAAGATTTGAGCACGTAAAATTTGGCAATTTATTTTGTTCTTGCAAGACAGAAAAATGCTCCCTGCCATTACCTGTACCGACGAGAATTGATTTGAGCCCAAAATTTGCAGCGGCTATTATATCGGCAGTGCTGTCACCTATCATCCACGAAGATGAAATATCAATATCATACATCTTCAAGGCATCCGTGAACATCCCCGTGCCTGGTTTTCTGCATCCGCAGTCGGCGGGTTCACTAAAGTCTTCATGATGGGGGCAGTAAAAGAAATGGTCGATCGAGACTTCACTATACTTTTTCAGGAGTTGGTTGATCCTTTCATTCACGGAAATGACTTCCGGTTCAGAGATCAACCCGCGTGCTATGCCTGACTGGTTGGAAACAACAAGCAGAAGAAATCCGGCGTCTTTCAGGAGTCTGAGACCGGCGCCGGCTCCCTCGATAAGAAATACATCGTCCGGGTCGCGCAGGTATCCCGGATCATGATTAATGGTGCCGTCCCTGTCGAGAAATATTGCTTTAATTCCCATCAACCGGAATATACTTTTTTATAAAGTTCTGTGTATTTTTTTGCAGAAAGTTGCCAGCTAAAATCACTTCGCATGCCGTTGCGGATGAGGGCAAGCAATTCCTCTTTCCTTTTATAGAGTTCGATCGCGGTTTTGATCTGATCTATCAATGCTTTGGTCGAGTACTCCTCAAACACAATGCCTGTTGGATTACTGCTACCTTTCCCGATTCCATTCACAGTATCGGAAAGCCCGCCTGTTTTTCTGACTATGGGAATCGTTCCGTAAAGTTGAGAATACATCTGATTAAGTCCGCACGGCTCGGTCTTTGAGGGCATCAGGTAGAAATCTGATCCGGCTTCAATAAGGTGAGCGAGTTCATCGTTAAATCCCAGATAACACGCAAATTTTGAAGGATGCTTCCTGGCATTCTCTTCAAACATGCTTTGATACCGCATCTCTCCCGTACCGAGTAACACCATTTGGATGTTTAACTTCATCAATTCAGGCATCGCCCCGGCTATGAGATCGATCCCTTTGTAATCGTATAACCGTGAGATAACACTTATCAATGGAATTGAATTATCGTATGTTAATCCAAACCTTTCCACAAGATTCTTCTTGTTCACATACTTGTTCTCAAGTGTCTTCAGATCATAGTTTTTTACAATCAACTTATCTGTCGCCGGATTCCATACTCCCCTGTCAATACCGTTTATCACTCCGGAAAAAGTCTCGCCCCTGTGTGCAAGATAGGTGCCGAGTCCATTTGACATCTCAGAATTTTCCAATACTTCATTCCTGTAACCGGGGCTTACTGTATTTACATGGTCAGCAAAAAGAAGACCCGCTTTAAGGAAGTTCATTTTACCATTATGGATGATAAATTCTTTTTCTTTGAACTCTTCAGGAAGGCCGGTGGAATTGAAGGCGTCTATTGAAAATTCGCCACCGTAAAGGAAATTATGCACAGTAAGCACACTTTTGGTTTTGGCGAAAAAATCATCCTCGCTATACATCGTATTCAAAAAAGCCGGTACAAGCGCCGTCTGCCAGTCATTCGCGTGAATTATATCAGGAGCCCAACCCAGTTTTTTAACCAACTCAAGCACACCCCTTGAAAAGAGAGTGAATCTTTCGTAGTTGTCATCGTACCAGGTACCTTTAAGCACATCAACATAAAGGCTTTTTCTGCTGCCAAAATATTCATCATTATCGAGGAAGTATACCTGTACCCTGTTTTTGGTCACAGGGAGGAAAGAGGACTTAACAGAGAAGAGTGCTTCTTTTTCGCCAAGTTTGAGGCTGAAGTTTTTGAGACGCACTACATCGTGGATCTTAAATTTTCTTGTATCTATGGCACCGTATCGCGGAACCACGATGCGGACTTCGTGCCCGAGTTCAGTGAGTTCCTGGGGAAGGGATGAAGACACGTCGGCAAGTCCCCCCGTTTTTACGAAGGGAAATAACTCGGATGTTACGAAAAGAATTTTATACTTTTTGCCGGCAGCCATATTGAATAAAAATGATGATCACAAAAATACGAAAAAAAAAGATTTTACGGGTGATTTCCTTTCCTTATTTGAACTTATCTCTTATATTTATTATTTGTTTTCTTTGAAACATATCACTGAAAAATCATGATCAAATATTTCATTTTACTTCTGACATCTCTTTCCTGTCTTCCGGTTCTCGCGCAGGAAACAAATATGAATCTTCCTGCTCTTTCTGTCACTCCGGCCGTTGTGGCTTCCCCATGGTACACTTATTCTAAAAACTCCAATTCAGAAAAACTTGTTAAGTTCTACACGGATGGTTTCAGGGTCTCACTTGGAACAGTTGACAGTGAGTCCGGCGCGCTTATGATCAAGAGAGAACTGGCTATCAAAATAGGAATTGATCTTCTTTACATCTACAAGGAAAAAGACAAATATTCGCTCCGCTTGGGTGATTTTATCGACAATGGCTCAGCGAGGCAGATGATGTTCCAGCTCATCCAACTCGGTTACACCAAGGCCAGAGTGGTTGAAGACAAAATTTACAGTTTCTGACATGCTTAAAAGGATAAAAAATCCCGCGCGCGTACTCACATTTGATTCTAAAGGAAGCGACCGCAGACCGGGAAGTGCTGCCGCGGATCCGGCGGCGGTAGAAGGTCATGATCTTGTTATTGAAAATGGCGTAATTAAAGATCTGATCACTTCCGGCATATTTCTGAATTCTCCTCACAAGGTGATCGATGCAAAAGGCAAACTCGTGCTCCCCGGTTTCGTGGAGTGTCACACTCATTCCCTGTTTGCCGGTGACAGGTCTACAGAGTTTAAAATGAAACTGGAGGGAAGATCGTACGAAGATATCGCTGCTTCCGGTGGCGGTATTGTCAGTACCATGAGAGCAGTAAGAGATACAGACGAATTAAATCTTCTGAACACACTCATTAAAAGGGTTGACTCATTTATTTCACAGGGAGTCACAACTCTTGAAATTAAAAGCGGTTACGGACTCGATCATGAGTCGGAACTGAAGATGCTCAGGGTGATAAATGCTGTTAAAAAGTTTCGACAGGTGACAATCGTTCCGACATTTCTAGGGGCACATACTGTACCACCAGAACACAAAGGCGACCGGGAAAAATATCTGGATATTCTTGCAACTCAGCTGCTTCCTGAGATCGCTAAAGAGGGACTTGCAAAACGCTGTGATGCTTTCTGTGAAACTTCGGCGTTTACCCCACGGGAGGTGGAGCAGGTTTTCACTAAAGCCAAAGAACTCGGATTTGAACTCACGCTTCACACTGAACAGTTCAACAACACCGGTGGACTTGAACTCGCCTTGAGAATGGGAGCCAATAGTATTGATCATCTCGAAGTACTACAGGATGATCAGATCCCCCTGCTGACTTCCTCAAATAGTGTGGCGGTATTGTTGCCGGGAGTTTCATGGACGCTTGACTATAACTACGCCCCTGCCCGAAAACTGCTTGACGCGGGTGCAACTGTTGCTTTGGCGACCGATTACAATCCCGGTACATCGAATATAAATTCAATATTTTTGATCATGGCGCTCGCCGCGAGAAAAATGAAGATGACTGTTCAAGAGATTCTCGCCGCCTACACCATCAATTCTGCTGCCGCGCTCGGATTATCATCCTCAACCGGAAGTATTAAACCCGGTAAGAAGGCCGATATTGCAATTCTGGACGCGCAACATGAGGATCAGATCATATATAATACCGCGCAAAATCTGAACCGCACCACTATTTCAGGCGGAAAAATTATTTATAACAAACCATACTGATAATTACCATGAAACTGAAAAATATTCTCTCAATCATCGCACTTTTATTCTTTTTCTCGACCGTTAACGCCCAGGTTTTAACAGGTATAGAAGTCTTGAGAAACAGAGGATTCGACATACTCAAAGGGAAAAACGTTGGTTTGATCACCAACCCCACAGGGGTTGACTCAAAACTGAAAACCACCATAGATATTCTTTCAGAGGCTCCGGGAGTTAAACTGAAAGCACTTTTCGGACCTGAACATGGTGTAAGAGGCGACTTTTCAGCCGGCGACAAAGTGGAAAATTATGTTGACCCATCAACCGGAATTCCTGTTTACTCACTGTACGGAAAAACAAGCCAACCTACCGGGGAAATGCTAAAAGACATTGATGTACTGATTTTCGATATTCAGGATATCGGCTCACGCTCGTATACATACATCTCAACTATGGGACTGGCAATGGAAGCCGCTGCGAAGTATAACGTGAAGTTCGTTGTGCTTGACAGACCCAACCCGATGGGCGGTTTGAAAATAGAAGGAAATATCGTAGAAGACGGCTATATTTCGTTTGTCAGCCAGTTTAAGATTCCATATGCTCACGCTATGACAGTTGGTGAGCTCGCACTGCTCCTGAATGAGGAAGGATACTTGAAGGGCAGTAAGAAATGCAACCTTGAGGTAGTGCCAATGCAGGGTTGGGAACGCGGCATGACTTTCGATCAGACATGTCTTCCCTGGGTTCTGACCTCGCCACATATCCCCTACAAGGAATCAGCGATATTCTACACAACTTCCGGAATTATGGGTGAACTTGGAGTTATATCAGAAGGCGTGGGATATACACTTCCCTTCCAGATGTTCGGAGCAGAGTGGATAGACGGGCTGAAATTCGCTGAAAGACTGAACTCAATGAACATTCCCGGAGTGTTGTTTAGACCATTGACCTTCAAGCCCTACTACGGAGCTCACAAAGGAAATAATCTGGGTGGTGTGCAGCTTTTTATCACCGATTATGAGAAGGTGAACCTTATGTCAATTCAGTTTCTTGTAATGCAGGTTAATAATGAACTTTACCCTGATAAAAACCCATTTAAATTGTGCAAACCCGACAGGTTGAAGATGTTCGACAAGGTTTGCGGCAGCAACAAGATAAGGGAAATGTTCACGAAAAGATTTAAGTACGACGATATCAAAGATTATTTGAACAAGGATGTTGAGAGTTTCAGAAAACTTTCTTCCAAGTATTACCTTTATAACTGATTAATATTCCACTTAAAATCGAATGTGACCCAGCGTGTGATCAGTTCGATCGTCAAAGGGTAGACAAAGAATTTTGCAGAATGTTTGAATGGAAACAACGAACCCGGGAAAAATTCTTTGTCACCCTTTACGTCCTCAAACATCCATAGCCTGTACTTGCCGGGAAGAATGTCATTGAATTCAAATTTTCCGGTCGAATCAGGTTTTACTTTGTAGTATCGCTCCGGCTTTTCCTGATCGTACAGTTCGAGCACGAAATCCCCTGTCACTCCTTCAATTGTTCCTGTCAAGCCGGTGTAATTTACGCTATTGTATACTGTAAAAGGCGTTTTCAGAATTGTATCTCTTACATTCCCTGCAGCATCATCCAAATATTTCGCCTTAATTTGCAGGAGGTTTTCACTGTTCGATGTCAGTTTCTTTTCTATTTTTAACGAATAAAAAGCGTCATCCAGCCTTTCAACCTTCGATGGAATCATCCTTCCAGAAGTATCGGAGGCAGAGATTGCATTAATCGCCTGACCCGGACTGACTCCGTCATCAAAGCGAATCTTGAACTCAGGGTAATTACCACTCACGTTTTTTAAATCGGAAGGATCAACACCGGTAATTGAAACCGGGATCGTATCAGGCTTATCTGAGGCCGGGAATTCTGTAAACGCTCCGGAAGCGATGTTTCCGGCCCTGTCAGCAACACCATTTATAGTGAGCCCCACGATCTCGCCCGCTTTCACCCCACCTTTCACCGCTATGGCCAATTCTGACATCTTACCACCGGGTGAATATATATGAAGAGGAGTCAGAACTGTTTGTCCGGATGAATCTGCAAGTTTTATGTTGACCGGATCAACTGATTTGATAGCGATTTCTTCATTAAATGAAACCACAATATGATTCCTGTCAGTCATCACGGCTTTTTGAAGTATTGGAGGAATGGTATCAAATTTAGTGACCCTGAAATTCATCTGCTCTTTCAGCGTGTCATTAATTCCGAGAGTGATATCCTTGTTGTAGATACCTATCCTGTCACTGCTTAAATTGTAAATAAGATCACCAAACGCGTTCCCGACGGTGAAAACCCTGAATTTTCCTTTAGGCAACCCCGAAAGAAGAAACTCACCACTCGGACCCGTCTGAGTTACAAAGTCAGGCTTTCTTTTCAGTAATGAGTCAGGCGAGCCATCAACCAAATAAGCAAAAACATATAATTTGTTCGGATCTTTATCATATATTTTCCCCTTGATCACTCCCTGATCTATCCGGTCACCCGTTGAGAAAATATACGAATATGCCTCCGCCATGTTGTTACCGTTGTTGATATCGGTAACTGAAGTGCCAATTGTCAGATTGTAGGTAACATCTTTTTTAAGTTCTTCTTTTAGGGTGATGGTCGCTGTCTTGCCAGTCCACGAAACCTCAAACCCCTTATCAAGCGCCGGAGAAATAAATATGGCATCTTTAAAGGTACGCTTGTCGACATACTCAGAAAAGGTGAATTCTATCTCTTTTCCCTTGAAATTAGTCATTCTGTTAGCAGGACTGACCGACTTCACTTCCGGGGGAATTCTGTCAATTTCTCCACCGCCGGGAGCCTGCATATTCGCACAACCGGCAAGAAGAAAACCCAGAAGTATCAGCGGGTAATATTTAACGAGTCGAGCCATTGGTGATATTGCTGGGCATACTTCGCATGCTCCTGGTAGGTTTTTGTAAAGATGTGTCGCCCCTTCGTGTCCGAGACAAAATAGATATATTCGTGCTTTTCGGGGTAAACCGCGGCAAGAATTGCCTCTTTCGAGGGGTTACCAATGGGACCTGGAGGCAGCCCTTCATACTTGTACGTGTTGTAGGGAGAGTCAATTTTAAGGTCTTTGCCTGTGATCCTGCTGCGGGCTTCACCAATCGCGTACTGGACTGTGGGGTCAGCCTGCAACTTCATCTTCTTCTTCAGTCTGTTGTGATACACTCCCGAAACACGGGGCATCTCATCCGCGAATTTCGATTCGCGACTGATTATTGAAGCCAGCGTAAGTATCTCATGTTTTGTCAATCCGGTTTTCTTCATGTCTTCGAGTACCTGTTCGGTAAAAACTGCCGAATTGAGGTCATAAAGACGTTTCAGAACTTTCGCCGGGGAGTCCACAGTGAGCAACTTAATAGACTGAGGCAATAGGTATCCCTCAAAATTTGAAGCGGGAATACCGTATGAGGCCGCGACTGTCGAATCAAAAAGCAGTCGTCTGAACCAGTCGGCGGAATCGATACCGGCCTGCCTGAAGCGGTTCGCGATTCCGTTAATTGTGATCCCGTTATAGAGTTCAAGTGTTCGAGGTGGATCGAATTCATTTGAGACCAGCAGCGACATGAGCGAGATGTAACTGATCTCACTTGGAATTTTATACACACCGGGTTTCATCCTTTTATCTGCACCCAGAAGAAATCCGGCTGTTTTTGCCAGAAAACGGGAGCCCACGATCCCCTTTCCCTCCAATTTCTCAATGACCTTGCCGAAGGAGTCTTTCTCTTCAACTCCTATTTTTACAATATCACCACCCGATGAAAAAGGTGTGAAAAAGAGATAGATCAATACAACGAAAGCCAGGATGAATGTTGCGCCAACCGCGGTGTACTGCTTCCTGGTCAGAAATGGTTCCTTGGGCTTTTTTGCACCGGTAGTAGCCGGAGTTTCGTTCACTTTGTCCATTTCTAACTGTAAATATAGTTCGAGTAAAAAGCAGGGAAAGGTTCGGAATCGTTGCCGAATTTCTCACCCGCGTCGTAAAGTTGTTTACCACGAAGCGCGATCATCGCCGCGTTATCGCCACAATATTCAAAAGCAGGGATCACAGCCGGTATACCATACTTGTTTCCAAGCCGGGTAACCTCGTTTCTGATAACGGAGTTGGCAGCAACTCCCCCGTTCAAACTAAGGGAACGGGGTTTGAATTGTTTAATGGCTTTTTCAAGATTCTTTGATAGGGCCTTTACAACCGAATCCTGAAATCCGAACGCGATCTCGTTCAATTCCTCTTCGGGCACCACCCCGTCAGGAAAGTTCTTCTGCACATACCGCAAAACGGATGTCTTAAGTCCGCTAAAAGAGAAATGAAAATCCTGTTTGAGATTCGCGACCGGGAAGACTATGTCTTTTCGTATAGCCTTCGCCGCAGCGTTCTGAACTTTAGGCCCACCTGGATAACCGAGTCCCGTTAATTTTGCCACCTTGTCAAAAGCTTCACCCGCGGCATCATCCACTGTTGTACCAAGAAAACGGATCTTAGTCTCAGATTCCACTAATGTCAGCAAGGTGTGTCCGCCGGAAACTGTTAAAACCAACGAAGGGTATTCGGGCTTTTCCGGCATAAGAAATCCGGAAAAGATATGACCTTCAATGTGATTCACCGGGATGAATGGCTTTTTGAGTGACCATGCCATGTGTTTCGCGAACGTGAATCCTACCAGAAGAGCTCCAATAAGACCCGGGCCTGCCGTGGCTGCCAACACGTCAATATCCTCGATTGAGATTCCGGCATTCTTTACAGCTTCACGTGTGAGCGGAACAACCCGTTCAAGGTGCGCGCGACTTGAAAGCTCGGGAACAACCCCGCCATACAGTTTATGAAAATCCTGCGATGAGATGAGGTTAACCTTCACCTCATCGCCTTCTAATATTGCAACAGAAGTCTCATCACACGAGGTTTCTATTCCGAGTATTCTCATTTACCAAATTTAAATAAGTTTGTAAAAATCTGCCCCGCGACATTCGGATTTTCCTGAAGCCTTCTGATTGAATACTTGTACCAGTCTTTACCAAATGGTACATATATCCTGACCTTGTGGCCGTCTTTTACGAGTTTGTCGCGAAGGTCTTCCTTAACCCCGTAAAGCATCTGAAATTCCATGCGGTTATCGGGTACCTTCAATTCCTTTTTTAATCTCAAGGCTTCTTTTACAAGATAATCATCATGGGTGGCGATACCCACGTAATTTCGGTCTTTCATGATCTTTTCGAGGCAGCGAACATAGCTGTCGCGAACTGCCTGCTTCTCTTTGAACGCGATCTCCGCCGGCTCAATATAGATACCTTTGCAAAGTCTGTAATTGGCATCTATCTTGTTTAAAGCTGTTACATCATCATACGTTCTTTTTAGATAGGCTTGAAGCACTATCCCGACATTGTCAAACTCGGCCCGGAGCCTCTTGAAAACATCAATGGTCAACTGTGTGACCGGTGAATCTTCCATATCCATACGAACGAAGTTATTTAATTCTTTTGCCCGCTGCACCAATTCTCTTATTTGCTGATATGCAAATTCGGGATCTATTGAAAGCCCCAGCGAAGTCGGTTTTATTGAAAGATTCGAACCAAGTCCGTGTTGATTAATTGTATTCAGTACCGCGAGACACTCAGTTTTAACAAGCACTGCCTGCTCTTTGGTAGTAATGGCCTCACCGAGAACATCCATCGTGGCGAGGATGCCCTTTTTGTTCATTGTTTTAACAAGGTCTATGGCGTCCTGAAGTTTTTCACCGGCGATATACCTTTTCGCGAAAAAATAAACCATGCCGTGAGGCATCAGTTTTACGATAGCTACAATTAGTTTATTAAGCAATAACACTGCAAAAATCTCCTGAATTAACACCGTAAAATTATGAACATTGAAAGAGGTTAACAAAAGGAAGTGCAGCTATTTGATAAACCGCGGTTCTCCTTGTGTCAGTTCCAATGTTCCCCCGGTAAGAAAAGAGAGAAATTTTTCAAGTTTACTTTCAAATTCTTCCCGGGTTCCATCATTCACGATGACAAAATTTGATCTCCGTATTTTTTCTTCTTCGCTGATCTGGCTGATCATCCTTCTCCGGATACCCTCCTCGGAAAGACCACCGCGCGAAACAGCACGTTTTAACCTTACCTCTTCATTCGCGGTGATAAGCAGTACCAGATCGAATCTGCCTGCCATTCCCGCTTCAAATATTAATGCCGCTTCGTAAAAAACGATATCACTGAACTCAAGCGACAGATCCAAAAGCTCGGCGGATCGCCGGATCACCTTTGGATGAACGATTGAATTTAGTTTTTCAACTTTTTCGGGGAAGCCAAATACTTGTTTTGAGAGGTATTCACGGTCGAGTCGGCCATCGAAATATGAATTTTCTCCAAACTCGGTGACGATTGAGGATATAACTTCAGGATCACGGTTCATTATTTGAGCCGCAAGGATATCCGCGAAAAATACCGGGTATCCCTTGTCTCTGAAATAGTTTGTGGCGTGGGTCTTACCGGAGGCTATACCTCCGGTAATCCCGACTCTGTATTTCCTATTTTGCGATTGCAGATTTTCTGACTTCACGGATCACTGTAACCTTGATCTGACCCGGGTATTCCATGTCAGATTCAATTTTCTGCGCGATGTCATATGCAAGTTTGTCAGCATAAAGATCATCGATCCTTTCATGTTCCACTACAACGCGCACTTCCCTGCCTGCCTGGATGGCGTAAGTTTTAGCCACACCTTCGAATGACTTGGCAATGGTTTCAAGTGTTTCAAGCCGCTTTGCGTATCCTTCGATCGGCTCACGTCTTGCGCCGGGCCGGGCACCAGAAATGGAGTCGGCCGATTGTACAAGAGCCGCTATAGGGTGTTCCATTTCAATGTCATCATGGTGAGCGCCAACGGCGTTACAAACTATGGGATTCTCGCGGTATTTCTTCGTGAGCTCGTATCCGATGAGGGCGTGGGGTCCTTCAACTTCCTTGTCGAGAACCTTGCCAATATCATGAAGCAAACCGGATCTCTTGGCAAGCATCACATCAAGTCCAAGTTCGGCAGCCATAATGCCTGTAAGATACGCCACTTCAACCGAGTGTTCAAGGATGTTCTGACCGTATGATGAACGGTATTTCATGCGCCCGATCAGTTTGATCAGTTCGTTGTGCATTCCATGCAGGCCGAGTTGGAGAACGGTGTTCTCACCTATTTTGAATATTTCTTCTTCAAGCTCAATTCTGGTTTTTTCAACCACTTCCTCGATCCTTGCAGGCTGAATCCGGCCATCGGTTATTAGTTTCTCGAGTGAAACACGGGCGACTTCACGCCGGAATGGATCGAATGATGAGAGAATCACCGCTTCAGGGGTGTCATCCACAATAACATCAACGCCCGTTGCAGCTTCAAACGCTCGGATGTTACGGCCTTCCTTGCCTATGATCCTGCCTTTGATCTCGTCACTCTGAATATTCAATACTGAAACAGTTGATTCAACCGCGTAGTCTGCCGCGGTTCGCTGAATAGCCTGAACGACAACTTTCTGAGCCTCTTTTTTGGCTTCAGATTTGGCTTTTTCATATATGTCGCGGATCAGTTTCTGAGCTTCAAGGCGGGCATCTTGCACCATGTTCTCCATAAGCATGGTTTTGGCCTCTTCGGCAGTAAGATTTGCTATTTTTTCGAGCCGGTGGTTCTGCTCTTTTTCAAGCTCTTCCAGCTCCACTTCTTTTTGGCGGATGGATCGCTGCTTGTCGCTGACAGATTGCTCTATCCGTTTGATCTCATTTTCCTTTGTACGGACATGCTCAATCTTGCGGTCTATCTGATCTTCACGTGAAGCGAGCGACTTCTCCATATTCTGGATGTTCTGCCGCTTTGAGTTGTATTCGTTGTCGAACTCAACTTTTTTCTTGTACCACTCGTCTTTAACCTCGAGGAGTTTTTCACGTTTGATATTATTGGCTTCTTTTTCGGCGTCTTTAAGGAGTTGAGCAACTCTTTCTTCAGCAGAGGCTATTATCTGTCGTGCCCTCTCCTCGGCCAGGGATATTATCTCACGCCCTTTCTCTTCAGCCGCGGCTATGCTCTTCTTCCCGAAGCGGTTGTTGATATACCAACCGAGATAGGAAAAGACCACGGTAGTGGCGAGAAAGATCAGGATGACGATTATTAGATCATCTGTCATTGATTGTAGTCTCCGTAATGTATAAAGCCGTTCCGGCCGGAAGAGTCATTTAAAGAAAGAACCCTTTAATGACATCTTGGGTAATTGACCCTGAGCTTTTTGCTTCCACCGTCACACGAAGTGATCCCGCAAGCGGGATGAGGCCTGCAATACGCCTTTGGAGTCCAAGTCCCATTGAATTTACATATGGTTCTTTTATGTATACATCAACCGACCGTACGGCAAAATTAAGACGGACTATGAGTAGAGTGGGTTTCGAGAAGCAGTTTTAACGATTTTATCTTCTCCGAAGCTTTCGATGTGATTTCTTTGTTTCTGTCTCTCTCAATAAAATAGTCGTAAGCAATGTTAAGAGCAGCAATTACAGCCACCGTTTGAACCGGCTGGTTGGGAAGTTCCTGTCTGGTGTCGTCCATAACCTGATCAACATACTTGGCGAGGTCTTTGGCAAGATCCTCGTTATCGACTAAAAGAGAGTATTCTTTATCGAAAATTTTAATTTTAAGCTTCTTTTTCTCACTCATCTCTAATGTCCGCCGGTTGATATCTAAAGATTGATCAAATGCCTGTTGATCTTCAGGATCAGGCTGTTGATCTTTTCTGCCATGATCGCCTTCTCATGCTCACTCATGTGTTCAAAGAGTGAAATGCTGCCGCCGAACGAACCTGTTTTTATGGTTTCATTCTCGGCTTCAAGTTCCGCGACCCTCTTCCGGAGATTTTTGTTCTCCTCAAGTATCCGGGTCAATCGTGATTCAAGGGCATTACGCTCTTCACTCACACGATTGTGATCCGCCAAAAGACTCTTTAACGAACGTTCAAGAGCCTCAAGGTCGCTGAACATTATATCGATCTTGGTCAAGTCACTCAATCAGTTTCCTCGTAAAACTGCGTTGAATTGTTTTGTTATTTTGTTTATCAAACCGGAAAACTCTTTTTCAACCTCTTCTTCTGTGAGGGTTCTTTCTGTATCAAAGAACTCCAAAGTGAACGCCAGGCTCACTTTGCCCTCACCCAAAGCCTTCTCATTCTCGTATCTGTCGAAAAGATCAATGCTCTTGAGGAGAGAGGAAGAATTTTTCCTAATGAACCCGGAAATGTCGCTGTATTTGATGCTTGCATCGAAGATGAACGCCATGTCCCGGACAATTTTCGGATATTTAAGAAGAGGAACATACTTCCTCAACTTATCCGAATTTCGCTGAATGCAATTTACGAATAATTCGGCACAAAACACAACTTGTTTTATGTCATATTTGGCAGCAAACCTGTCTGTTACCCTGCCAAAGGTGCCTAATTTCTCTTCCCCGGCGAATATATCGGCGGAATATTCGTAAATCCCTCTTTCATCTGTGTTGTACACGAATGATAACTTACGAGTGTCAAAATAAGTTTCAAGCAATGACTTCAAGTAACCTTTTAAGTCGAAAATATCAAAATAGCGCTCCTCACTGTTCCAGGTTTTTATTGAGGCCTTACCGGTGAGAATCATTGCAAGCGCGCTTTCCTCGCTGATGTTCTCAAAACCTTCCAACTTCTCCCCGATCTTGTTTATTACATGACCGGTTTCAAAGAGCATGAGGTCTTTTTCACCAATATTGATGTTTCTCCTCACGGTATCAAGAGCCCCCTGGATGAGTGAAGTTCTGAGAACCGACATTTCCGCGTTCAATGGGTTCATCAAAATCACCGGATCACCTGTCTCTTTTGAGGTTTCCAACGGCTGTAATGAGTTGTTCATTATCTCATTGAAGCCAAATCCGATCATTCTTTCACGAAGTGAATTCAGGGTCTCCATGTAATCAACGGAGGATTCGAGGGGTGAGGTCACCCTCTCTACAGGAGGAATGTTATCGTAACCGTTAATTCTAGCTATTTCCTCGATGAGATCGATCTCGCGATCTACGTCAGGTCTGAAACCGGGGACTTCCACTGTGATCTTCTCGGAATCCTCATTTATGATCCTGAATTCAAGATTTCTCAGGATTTCGCGAACCGATTCCTCTTTAACGGGATAACCGAGTATTTTTTCGATGCGTGAATAACGGAGTTCTACGGTTTTAGTTGATAGAGTTTCGGAGATTACATCGATCTCCCCGGATAGAACCTTGCCTCCGGCAATTTTTTCCATCAGTTCGGCAGCTCTTAGAGCAGCGTTCATGGTACCTTCATGGTTGGTACCCCTCTCAAACCGATATGAGGCTTCTGTAGATAGACCAAGATATCTCGCGGATTTTCTCACACTTGTTGGATTGAAATAAGCACTCTCTATCAAAATATTTTTTGTGCCATGGCTAACCTCGGAGTTCTCGCCACCCATTATACCGGCGATTGCCACTTCTTTCTCACTGTCGCAAATCATCAGCACGGAATCTTTTAATTCCCTCTCAACAGAATCAAGGGTGATGAATTTTGTACCATTGGATGATCTTTTAACAACGATCTTGTTCCCCTTCAGGTTGTCAAGATCGAACGCGTGAAGGGGCTGACCCAGTTCAAGCATTATGTAGTTTGTGATGTCAACTATGTTGTTAACAGGCCTCATTCCGGCCATTTTAAGCCTGTTTTTCATCCAAACCGGAGAATCGCCAACGGTAACGTCTTTCACCACAACCGCGGAATACCGGAGGCAATTTTCAAAATCTTTGATCTCGATTGCCACCTTCTCGTCAATTTTTCCCAAGTCGCGTGAAATTGAGATTTCCTTCTTTTTCAAAGGACGCGCGAGGAGAGCAGAGAGATCCCTTGCAACTCCAATGTGACTTAGGCCGTCAGGCCTGTTGGGAGTTATTCCAATTTCAAACACAACATCGTCATAACCTATCGCTTCGGCGAGAGGTATTCCCGGAACGGTTTCCGCAGGTAAAACCATAATACCTGAGTGATCGTTTGAGATTCCCAACTCAGCTTCAGAGCAGATCATCCCTTGAGAGAGCTGTCCACGCAGTTTCGTGCTTTTAATTACAAAATCTGAATCAGGAATCCTTGCGCCTTCGCACGCGAGGGCAATTTTCTGTCCGGCGGCAACATTAGGAGCACCACACACTATCTGCAGCACTTCCCTGCCGGTGTTAACCTTGCAGACAGAAAGTTTGTCAGCGTTCGGGTGCTTTTCTTTTTCCACCACTTCCGCGGTTATAAAATTGTTGTAGACCTGACGGTAATCAGTGATCCCTTCGACCTCGAGACCGGCCATGGTCAGCTCCTTTGCGATCCTTTCAACTGAAATGTCGCTCAGGTTAATATACTCGTTTAACCAGCTTAATACTATTTTCACTTTTTCACCATATCAAAATTGTTTCAGGAACCTGACATCATTCTCAAAAAGAAGACGAATGTCGTTGATGTCGTGTTTGAGCATCGCGATCCTCTCGATACCCATTCCAAAAGCGTAACCGGTTACCTCTTCGGGGTCGTAACCGACCGATTTGAAGACATTTGGATCTACCATTCCACAGCCGAGGATCTCAAGCCAGCCGGAGTGTTTGCACACCCTGCATCCTTCACCGCCGCAGATAAAGCATGTAATGTCCATCTCAGCACTTGGTTCAGTGAACGGGAAAAAGCTCGGGCGAAACTTGTACTTAACGCTGCTGCCATAATATTCTTTAGCGAAATGTACCAAAGTGCCTTTAAGTTCGGCAAATGTGACGTGCTTGTCGACGTAGATACCGTCAACCTGATGGAACATACAGTAACTCCTGGCGTTTATAGCCTCATTACGGTAAACACGACCGGGCATTATTGCCCTGATGGGGGGAGCCTGTTTTTCCATGATCCTTACCTGAACTGGAGTTGTGTGCGTTCTGAGGACAAAGTCGTTGTTCACGAAGAATGTGTCCTGCATGTCGCGAGCAGGGTGATCGGCCGGAAAGTTGAGCGCGCCGAAGTTGTTCCAGTCAGACTCGATCTCCGGACCTGTTATCACAGAAAAACCGATTTTTTTAAAGATCGACATGATCTCCGACATCGTCTGTGGAATCAGATGAGCGGTACCGAGCGCGGGCGCGCGTCCGGGGAGCGAGAGGTCAATCTTCGGAGTAGCGGCTTTACTGCCAAGTTCGATACTCTCTTTGAGCTCATCATATTTCGATTGCAGTTCCTGTCTCAGCAGGTTAAGTTCTTTACCCAAAACCCTTTTTTCTTCAGGGGTTACAGTCTTGAACTCTTCAAATAGATTAGCTACAATTCCGTTTCTGCTCAGGTATTTGATTCTAAGGTCTTCCAGTTCTCTGGCAGACTTTACATCCACCACTTCGGCAGTGAATGAATTTCTAGTTTCACTGATCTTGTTCAGCATGGCAATAGTATTGATATTTAAATAAAAAAACCCTCTTAATCGGTTGATTTTCCGAGAAAGAGGGTGTGAAACTTCTAAAGTATGTTAGCTTTTAACCAGAGCCGCGAGTTCAGCGAACACCTGCGGATTTTCTGCCGCGAGGTTGGCAAGCACTTTACGGTTGATGGCTACACCCTTCTTGCTCAGACCAGAAATAAAGGAAGAATAATTGAGACCGTGAATTCTCGCGGCTGCGTTTATTCTTGCGATCCAGAGTCTTCTGTATTCGCGTTTCTTCAGTTTTCTGCCAACGTAAGCGTGGGTTAAACCCTTCTCAACGTGGTTTTTTGCAATGGTGTAAACATTTTTTCTTGATCCCCAGTAACCTTTTGCAAGTTTTAGGATCTTTTTTCTTCTGTGGTGAGAAGCTACATTGTTTTGTGATCTTGGCATTTTATATTCTCCTTCCTATTGCAACATTCTTTTGATCTTTGGAGCATCCTGATCGGTCACCATGGTGCCTTTTCTCAGGTGTCTTTTTCTCTTTGTTGTCTTGGAAGTAAGAATATGGCTTCTGAAAGCTTTCTTACGTTTGTAACCACCCGAGGCGGTTTCCTTGAACGTCTTCCGCGCTCCGCGGTTCGATTTCATTTTTGGCATGTTACTGTCCCGAATTTATTTCTTTTTGGTTTTGTTTTTTATCGGTACAACTATCACATTCATATTTCGTCCCTCCAATTTAATTGGAGATTCTACTTTAGCGATCTCTGAAATTTTCTCAACAAACTTGTTCAAAAGCGTCTCTCCGAGCTGGGTATAAGCCATCTCGCGGCCTTTGAACATTACTGACGCCTTAACTTTGTTCCCTTCTTCAAGGAAGTTAATCGCATGTTTGGTCTTGAACTCGAAATCGTGAGAGTCGGTATTCGGATGGAACCTTATCTCTTTGAGTATTTGTACCACTTGATTTTTTCTTTGGGTTTTCTCCCGCTTCTGCTTTTCGTATTTAAACTTACCGTAGTTGATGATCTTACAGACAGGCGGTTCGGCCTTCGGCGCGATCTCTACAAGATCAAGTTCCTTACTTCTTGCCAACTGAATTGCCGCCCTTGTTTCAAGGACTCCCAATGCAGAGCCGTCAATGTCGATTACACGTACCTGAGGAACTTTGATTTCCTCGTTGATCCGGGTGGTATCCTTCGGATCTTTAGAACTTGTATTGTTGTCTTGTATCAAATTCCGGATGTTGCCTTTCAGCTGTTTGTAAAATATTCATCGCAAAAATAAACCGGATCGTCATCCGGTGTTGTGGGTTCTACAGGAGTCGAACCTGTGACCTTCTGTACGTCAAACAGACGCTCTAGCCAACTGAGCTAAGAACCCATAAATTTTTCCGCCAATTAATGGTACCGAGAGCCGGGGTCGAACCGGCACGGGAGAAACTCCCACGGGATTTTAAGTCCCGTGCGTCTACCAATTCCGCCATCCCGGCACGCAAAAATTTAGACTACAAATATAGCTTTAATCAGCCAAATAACCAAAAATTCTTTTATTTTGGGTT
Source organism: uncultured Ignavibacteriaceae bacterium (assembly GCA_964625575.1). Taxonomy (GTDB): domain Bacteria; phylum Bacteroidota; class Ignavibacteria; order Ignavibacteriales; family Ignavibacteriaceae; genus UTCHB3. Next base: position 192,566 of record CAZVBQ010000001.1, read on the forward strand.
GGAGTGATCAAGTTTTGTGAATTTCATTTCGTGGGATTCCACAATGACCCACTTCCCTTCCCCGGACTTTGCCAGGATGTGCCGGGTCACGGCGATATGATCCTCGAATGCCGGTCCGTTAACTTTTCGCACTTCCATCTCCACCTCAACCTCAGCAGTCTTGCCGTCATTTCTCAAGACCTTGAAATCGCGAATGGTATAATTGAGGTCGTAAAGTTGAGTGATCGACTCAAAATAGTGAAGCGCGTTTATCGAGTCCAGCCCGGTGATCCGGAGGGTGGTGATATAATCCGATGGATTCTTAGCTTTCAGAGCCTGAATCTGCTTATTGAAAACTGCCTTTAGTTCATAGTCGGTTGAGTCACTCATGGAGACCTTTACGCCATCCTTACTCACGGGGCTGTTTTTCTTCTCTCCGCATCCCGCTACCAGCAGCGCCACGGCGACAATTCCGGCGCCAAAAACCGTTCTAAAAATCATTCTCTCATAAAATTTGTTTTGAATAAACCACAAATATAGTTATATTTGAAGTCTGATTTACATTTTTTCAGAGGACCCTTAGCTCAGTTGGTTAGAGCAACTGACTCATAATCAGTAGGTCCCAGGTTCAAGTCCTGGAGGGTCCACTACTCCCCTTAACGCACCAATTTAATATTTACTATATCTTTGACAGCCATTCGATAAATCTTTGGCAGTCCTCACCTTCTGTTGACAAATATCTTTTTGTGATACTCAGTCCAAATGGCGTTCCAGGTTCTTTTTGCCAGGCCAGCGAAGTGTGTATTTGTGCTTTAGTTCGGTGTATTGACGGGTATTGATTCAGTCCTGCACTTTCAATATGAGTTAAGGATTTATCCACGTAGGGCATTAACTCATCATCCCCAAGTACTAAAAGGTAATAAAATCTTCAAGTGTGCCGTTTATATCGTTGTTTGGCATAAGCCAGATCATTATTTCTTGATTATTAAACGTTTTGAGTAGTGTTCCTTCAGGCTGAGGCGCCTCCGGGAAATACTCTACTAACGGCTTTAACATTTTTTCTATTTCATTCCATCTTGAAGAGATATGCTGGTCGGCATCCATGTTTATAGCGATTTTATCGACATCGGCAGATTTTAGTCTGACAGGTAGTGATTTCAGAAGTGGATCTATCCCACTACAATCAATTATTCGGAATGCCTCACGTATGTTATATTTTTGTAATAACGCCAATACTACAGCCCATTTGACGAGTCTGAACCCCATACGGCCGCTAAACGCGCCTGATGACTGGGAAAGAAGTGCACTGGAGCTTTTTGGACGTGGTGAAGAAGCGAATTGGGGCTTCAAGACTGAGAACGGTAAAGTGTATTTGCGTTACATGCGACCCTTCATCACCGAAAAGAGTTGCCTGAAATGTCACGCATTCCAAGGATATAAAGTTGGTGATTTAAGAGGTGGCACAAGCATTAAAGTGCCAATGGAGAAGTTTAACCTTCTGCAAGATGCTTAAATTGAAAAACAGATCATGAAGACTACACTTCCCTGACTGATGAAGGAAGGCAATTGCACCTTCACAGAATTCGTGAATCATCAAGAAACACCTATAACCTGATTCAGAATTTGTGGGCATGGGCAAATATACAAAGACATGACACCCGGTTGAATAAAGCACGTTATGATCTCTCCAGTACCACCCATGAAATTTGCAGAGTGTTTGATCTCTCCTTTGTTGAGCAAGAAATAAAGTCGGAACTTGATAGCCTTTCGGAAATCGAGGTTGTTTCCGATAGGGATTTGCGCTCAATCGTCATCAGAAATCTGATTAACAATGCTATCAAATTCACGCTACAGGGCGGTTCAATATCCATTAAACTTCAGGAGCAGCAACTGGAAGAGGTTTTCTCAATCACCGACATAGGAGTAGGTATAGATCAGGAGAATATCGACCAATTTTCCAGCGATGATTTTATAGCCTTTAGTAATGACATGGAAGGAGAAAAAGGAACCGGGCTTGGTCTCATACTCTGCAGGGAGTATGTGGTACTCCATGGCGGCAAATTCTCGGTGACAAGCGAAAAAGGAAAAGGTTCTACTTTTACTTTCATCATTCCAATCGGCAAATAAGAATATTTTGTGATTCCTTTGTTTTCAATTCAATATCAGAATCCTTTTTTATTTTTTTTTAATCATATTGTAAGAGAATTCATTTAATCCGGAGAAACAAATGAAGAAGAACGTTGGATCAACCGACAGAATTTTAAGATCCGTGCTTGGTGTTGCCATCATTGCTGCGGGCGTATATTTCAAATCGTGGTGGGGCGTTATTGGCATTGTTCCGATTGTTACCGCGACGCTGGGTGTTTGCCCTGCTTACCATCCACTCGGTATCAACACCTGCAAGACAGAGAAGAAGTAGAATATTACAGGGTGGTCTCAGCGGGGCCACCCTTCCTTTTTCCTGAATAACTCCCCTCCCCGGTATTTTTCCGTCTAGGAAACAAGCCTTAACTTTCACTTCATATTCCACTAAATTTTGTGAATGTTATGAAACTCCTCCATCTTCTTTTCGTTCTGATCTCTATGTCTTCCCCCATCCTTTCCCAAATTACATTAAAATGCGATGAAACCGGCACTTTCAACGAAGGAATGCTTTCATTTCGAAGAGGTGAAATGTGGGGTTTTGCCGATTCAACCGGTAAAGAGGTTATCTCTCCGGCATATTATTACTCGTTTGGGGCTCCATTCTTTTCAGATGGACTCGCGGTGGTGCAATTGGCCAAAGGCGGTAAATTCGGTGCGGTTGACAAATCTGGAAAACTTGCTGTTAAACCTGACTTTTTCACCCTCTCAAGGTTTGGTTCCGGTGTGGCAGTCGCTCACAAACCGGCGGATGCCAAAATTCCCACTACCAGAGCCCACTGCAAGGTGGTCTCCAATACCGGTGAAATAGTAAACGATTCAACAGTTAACGATCACGGATTTCAAACCTGGTACACCGAAGGTCTTTCTGTATTCAGAAATGGAGGGCTTTACGGATATCTGGATCCCAAAGGTTCAATCACCATCCAGGCAACATTTAAGGATGCCCGGAATTTTAGCAGCGGTATGGCTGTCGTGAGAACCACCTCAGGCTGGACATTCATTGATAAAACAGGCAAACTTCTCGAAAATTTCACTTCACTGACTGAACCGGGCTCATTCTCCGGGGATGTGGCAACGTTCACCGGCACGAATGGAAAGAAAGCCGCGATCGACAAAACCGGGAAAGTGGTTATCAATCCGGTGTATGATCAGCTCGCCACTTTTGAGAATGGTTTTTCCACCGGAAAGTACAGCGATAGCAAAACGTATGAGAGTGTATTCGAGCTCGTTACTTCAACAGGAAAAGTGATAAGAAAATTTGCCCCTTCACTTGACAAGGGGGTCTATTATGAGATCCGGTCGGGCTTTGGTGACGGGCTCGCGGTTATAGTCGAAGGGTTCAGCCACTACGGATTTGTTGATACCAAAGGCACTATCACGATCAAAACCGGCTTCAGTGAAGTTACGAAATTTGTGAGCGGAAGAGCTTATGCCCGCTCAACCGATCCAAAAACTGGTGCCACAAAAGAAGGATACATAGACGCTTCAGGAAAGTTCGTTTTTTATACAAGTAAATAACAGTAAGGAAAAATTATGAAAAAACCAGTGATTGGATTTATCGGACTTGGACTTATGGGTAAACCCATGGCAGCAAGATTAATTGGTGCCGGGTACAAACTGCATGTTTACAACAGAAGCATAGCCAAGGCCGGGGAACTTATAGCGCTCGGAGCGGAGTTCGAAGGTTCACCGCTAATGGTTGCCGGACTTTGTGATGTTGTCTTCTCGATGGTTACCGGTTCCCCCGCCCTGGAAGAAATTTCGACCGGTGAAGAAGGCATAATTCACGGTTTGAAACCGGGAGGGCTACACATCGACTGTAGTACAATACTAGCTTCCACTTCAACCAATCTTTTCGAACGGTACTTGAGTGAAGGCAAGCACTTTATTCACGCTCCAGTACTTGGCAGCACGACGCAGGCTACGGAAGGTCAGCTGCTGATTTTCCCCGGTGGTAATAAAAAACAGACCGAATTCGCGCGACCGCTTTTCGAAGTATTGGCAAGGTTGATAATCGAATCAGACCACCCGTCACAATCGAGCAACCTGAAGATCGCTTTAAATTCTATTATTGCAGGTACAATAGGAATGCTTTCGCAAGCAATGGTATTCCTTGAGAAAGCCGGAGTGGATAACTCGACCTTTCTCAGCGTATTGGCTGAGTCCACGTTAAACTCCCCGACAATTCAGTTCAAAGGCAACAATATCCTTGACAGGAATTTCATTCCACGTTTCACGGTTGAAAATCTGCTCAAAGATACCCGTTACATGACTGAATCATGTGCCACGCTTGGCTGCCGCTCAGATGTGTCTGAAGCTATCGCAAGTGTTATCAGTGACTCAATCGCTCTCGGTCACGGCAAAGAGGATTACTCTGCCATGATCAAAGCTTTCGAAGCAAAAGCAAATGTTGAAGTAAAAAGAAAAGAGATTTAATGAAAAGAACTTTGTTTACCACCCTGTTACTCCTCCTGGTCGTAAGTTCAGCGCTAACCGCTCAAACACTCTCAGGTTTTCTTGATGTGGGTGGAAAGAAACTGGAACTGATCTTTCTTCTAAATGAGAAGGAAAGCACATTTGATGTACCGGCTCAGTTTTCATACGGTTTGAAGCTTACTTCAGCTGTTTTCGAACAGGACAGCCTGCTGATAACCCTCGAGTCGATGAAAATAGCCTACCGGGGAAAGGTTTACGGATCAATCGATTCAGTTAACGGAGTGTATACTCAAAGCGGCAGATCGATGCCTCTCACGCTCTTCCCAAAACCCGACTATGTTTCCGTGAAACGCATACAAGTTATAGAGCCACCATTTCCCTATTACTCGACGGATACAGTATTTTTTAATAAACAGGCAGACGTTAAACTCGCCGCGACGATAACCGCCCCCGATACTAAAGGCAAATACCCCGCGGTAATTCTGGTGACGGGTTCCGGTCCCCAAAACAGGAATGAAGAACTTGTGGGGCATAAGCCATTCTTGGTGATAGCAGACTGGTTGGCTAAAAATGGAATTGTGGCCCTCCGGTACGATGACAGGGGTTTCGCTAAATCCACCGGTAACTTTCAAGCAGGAACAACGCTTGACTTTGCGGGTGATGCTTCCGCGGCAATCGACTTTCTTCGTACTCTGCCGTTTGTGGATACATCGAAAGTGGGCCTCATCGGTCACAGTGAAGGAGGTTTGATAGCTCCTATCGTGGCAACCACTAACACCGGAACCCGGTTTATAGTCTCACTCGCGGGAACAGGTGTTAACGGGAAGGAGATCATTCTAAAGCAGTCTTACCTTCTTGCCGCGGCGGAAAGTGAAGATACAACCGACCTTTCCACTTTGATCGAACTTTCAAAAACCTGCATGGACGCGGTGCTTGCAAATCCGAAGATGGCGGCGAAAAGTATAGACTCTGCTTACAAGGCATTTTTCACGCGGTTCTCACCGGAAGAAAAAGAGAGGTTGATGAAGAAAGAACAATTTGATAAACGTGGTCTCTTCGCTTTCACCACTCCGTGGTTCATCCAGTTCCTTACGCTTGAACCGGTACCTTATTGGGAAAAGGTAAGGGTTCCGGTACTCGGTCTTTGGGGAAGTAAAGACCTACAGGTGCCCCCGACCCAGTCGATCCCTCCCATCAAAGCGGCTCTCGCAAAAACGGGGGTCAGGTACGAACTCGAAGTAATGGAATCGCTCAATCACCTGTTCCAAAAGGTTAAAACCGGTGGAATGAGTGAATACGCAAAAAGTGAGATCACAATTGAACCGGAAGTGCTTGAGAGACTCGTTAAGTTTATCAAAAGCCTCTAAGCACTAACCCAGAAAATCAATCTTTTCAGGCGGGTACAACTGATTAACCAGATATGTACCCGCTTCTGAATATTCTCTCAGATAGCCCTCGATATCCTCGGTGATCAGGTAGTCGAACACCCTCTCTATTTCATTCTCTTCGTTCCTGTACTCAACCACATTCAGGCAGTCATTCCAAACATCAAGGTGTTGCCTTAATTGATGTAATAATTCCCCTTTAACAGCGGATTTTACCAGCAACACAGGTCTCATCATATCCGCTTCCATCGCGTGAACCGGCGGAAGATAAAAAATTGATTCCACGCCAAATTTATCCTTGTTCAACCGGGCGGAGAGCCGTTCAATGAATTTAGCTGTACGGTTATATTTGATGTTTTCACCGAGTTCCTTGAATGTATGGGCGGGTTGTTCACTGTGTTCCTCTGTTTCCGAGTACCCTTCGGGCATTATCAAGGCAAGCGCCATTTCCTCTTCGGCATTCATCAAAACCTTGAGTGTTCCCCCTTCAAATTCATCCCAGATATCTGTAACATATACCACATTTCTGAGGTGAGCATATTCAGGAAGCATGTCTACGAGCAAATTACTCGATTCTTTAATGAAGCGTTCATTAAATGAAGAGTGTTCCTCATCCAGGAAGAGGGGCAGATATCGGATTGATGACTCCACAAGATCCTGGAAGAAGTGGGTACCGAAACTCAAGTCAGGTTTATAATTACCCTTCTTCTTCGAAATCTCGATGAGCATTGAGCAGTTGTTGATCTGTGAATAAGTGACACTCACACCCAGTTTGATGTCGCCACGGCTGCCCCATCTTCCAGGACCCATCAGAAGGAACTTCTTCCGCGGTAACATCTTGTTAAGTTTGCCAATTATCGTCGCGACATCCAGCATTTCCTCCTTCGATGACAATGCGTCATATCCATCAGGATCAACATAAACGATGAACCGGAGAGGTGGAACCCTGCCGTTTGAAATGTGCTTGGTTGCTGAAAATACCACCCGGTCGGCAGGTACATTTTTCGGGATCGCATCCGCCGTGTTCTGCTTGGTATAACTTTGCGGGCGGCACTGCAGCAGGTAAAAATCCTTGCCGTCACTCGCGAACTCAACATCTACAGGCACGCCAAACTTGTTCTGGAGAATCTGGAGCATCGTGTGCATTTTAGGCAGGAAGTGCGTCTTGTTCAACATTCCTTCGAAAGTGACCACAAATTCATCTTCCTGATAATCAACCTGCAGCGGATTCGGCGGACGAAGCATTCCGTTTGAAATAACTGAAACAATATTGTTGATCTGCGGATAATCAGTACCCACTTCCCGGATCAGGGTTTCAAGATCAAGCGTCTGAAATTGATTTGTTTTCAGATTAATAAGATCGATCTTCTTTGGCGAATATCTTATCGACTCCTGAAGTGTAACGTTGACCCTAAGATTCGGCTGACCGGGAGCAATCAGAATGGGATAGTCATCACTTACACGGTCAACCGCGCGTGTACCGAGTCCCGGAACAAGCCTGACGAGACCGTCTTCGCGGTTGATCCTCGGTGACCAGCGAAACTCATTGTTGCTGAACGCCACACCGGCAAACGCGGGGAAATAATAGTCGCCAACCCGGTTTCCCACCACTTCCATTATCATAATACCCATCTCTTCGTGGAAGTCGATGAGTCCTCTTTCAGTTCTGTACTCAATGGGGTCAGGTCCAAAAGTTGAGGCATAAACCTCGGCGATTGCATCCATCAGCGCGCTTAACCTCTCAGGTTTGGATCCTTGATTGGCGAGGAAAAGACTTTTGTACTTGCCTGAAAAGGCGGAACCCACTTGATCTTCGAGAAGGCTGGAGCTTCTGACAATGATAGGGCTGTTTCCAAAATCGTCAAGCGCAACCGAAAGCCCTTTGAGCATGTCGGGTGGAAACTGACTGTCTTTGAATAACTGAAGAACCTGAGGGTACTCAACCCTGATCTCTTCCAGGTCGCGATATTTGTGTTCGTAAACCTCTTCGAGGTTATTGTACTGGATAAACTGCATCACGCAGTCAGAGGTCAGATACCAGGTTTTGGGGATCTTCACTTCGAACGGCAGTTCCGCGTTGTTTACGCTGGCCTTGAGGATATTATGAGCAAGAAAGACACCGGAACTTTTACCGCCCAATTTACCGTGACTCCCTGGCAGGAAGATCATTTTATCGATCAACTTGTGGAAGTCGGTAAGTTTTACATAATCTTTCGCGATCTGAATAAAATCGAGATCATCTGTTAAAAACCTTCGCAGAAGGGAAACCCTCAGCCCTTTAACCGTAGCCGGTGAGAGTTCAATCTTTTCCGGCGCCATGTGGTAAAATCTTCTTATGGCATCTGAAATATCTGCGAGCGATGAATCCTGAGACTCCAACACCTTTATGAGCGAACTTGTATTGTCATTTTGTATCCACTTCTGAACACGCCAAAGTATCTCCTCCTCGGTGAAATTCTCACTCGTAAGTTTAAGAATTGAGGAAATATAGCTGTCATAATCGTTAATTATTCTTTTCTGAAGTGGGCGGTTCTCATCTTCCGTGCCCCTTTCTTCCTCACCTTTCAGATCGATGCTCATCTCTTTGAGCAGCACTTCCGCTTCCTCAATCCCCTTCCAGTTCAATTGATGAAGCATTTTCCGCAAGAGACGCATGAACAACGCCGGATCGGTCTTTCTTATCATGTCGATCACTATCCGCCACTCGGTCTTATCCGTCACAGCCTCTTCCACCCGCTTACGGTCAAGTTTTTTCCTTAGCCGGTGATTGAAAATAAAATCACCAAGACGGTAAGCCACAGTTTCAAGTAAACGTTTTTCCTGTTTCAGGAACGGACCGATATCAGCCGGGGCGACCTCCTTGATATAGGTAACCTGAATATCGCCAACTATCTTCTCACCTGCAACGAGATCGTGACTGAGCACAGGCATGTCTTCGATATAACCACCTGTCTCAAAGGTTTTGTCCCTGTACCTCAGACGCACCTCACATATATCGGGAAACTGCCAGGCAGCACGCATCCTTTTGATCACGATCAGAAAGACATCTTCTTTCATCAGTGTCTGATCATGCAACAGTTCTTCAAGTTCGTGCAAAAAAGAAAGTTCTTTTATTCTTTCTTCCAGTACAGTTGTTGGTTTTGGGGTCTGTTCAGGTTTTGACATCTAAATCCTAATTTTGGTAATCGACTGTTTAAAAATAAAAACGCCGCCCCAATTAGACTAATCAGGGCGGCAGTTCTCTTTAATTCAGGTGGTGTTATCAGCACCAGCCTCTATCGTGGCAAGCCTGTACGACCCTGCTGACCGCGATAACATAAGCTGCATCCCTCATGTAGATCTTCTTCTTCGCGGAAGTATCGTAGACAGCGTGGAATGCTGATGTCATTTTCGAATCAAGCTTTGAAAGCACTTCTTCTTTGTCCCAGAAGTAGTTCATGTTGCCCTGTACCTGCTCAAAGTAGCTACAGGTAACTCCACCGGCGTTGGCGAGGAAGTCAGGAACAACAAAAATGCCTTTCTGTTCAAAGTACTTGTCAGCAGCCGGAGTTGTAGGTCCATTGGCACCTTCAACTACAAATTTAACTTTAGGACTGATCTTGACAACATTGTCTTCTCTGATCTGGTTCTCGAGAGCGGCAGGGATCAGAATGTCTACATCCTGCTCAATCCATTTTTCACCCGGGAGAACTTCATAACCAAGCTCTTTGGCTTTGTCTTTATTGATACCACCGAACTTGTTTGTGATGCCGAGGAGTTCTTGAAGGTCGATACCGGAGAGTCTTCTGAACGTGTATGAAGCCTGATCTTCTTCGTCCCAACTCGAAACACATACAACCTTGCCACCAAGCTGGGTGTAAAGTTTTATCGCGTATTGCGCAACATTTCCGAAGCCTTGAACGCTGGCGCAGGTATCCTTAGGATCGACACCTTTAAGTTTAAGAGCTTCACGGAGAGTGAAGATAACACCGTAACCGGTTGCTTCTGTTCTTCCGAGTGAACCACCCATACCAACAGGTTTTCCGGTAATGAATCCGGGGTATTTACCGCCATGGATCGTTTCAAACTCATCAAGCATCCAAAGCATGTGCTGAGGGTTTGTCATTACGTCGGGAGCCGGTACGTCTTGAATAGGACCAACATTTCTTGCAATTTGTCTAACCCAACCACGGCAAATGGCTTCTTGCTCTCTCATGCTGAGGTTGTGAGGGTTACAGATAACGCCGCCTTTACCGCCGCCGAGCGGGATATCAACAACGGCGCATTTCCATGTCATCCACATTGAAAGGGCGCGGACAGTATCAACTGTCTCCTGGGGGTGGAAACGGATTCCACCTTTGGCAGGGCCTCTGGCGTCATTGTGCTGACACCTGAAACCACGGAAAACCCTACGGCTTCCGTCGTCCATTCTTACTGGAATACTGAAATGATATTCTCTTAAAGGGTTTCTTAACAGATCACGTGTCGATTCATCGAGTTCAAGAAGATCTGCTACTTTATCAAATTGAGCCTGAGCCATCGCAAAAGCGTTGAAGCCTGCATCAGCCATTTTTTGCCTCCATTATCATAATTGAGTATGTATCCGTTAAACGATCATTTTTCATATAGAAAAATAATTATTTGAGATATTAAACTACACAACATTTCAACAAAAGGCAAATTTCCAAATGAAAATTTTCACATTGGTTCATTATTTCTTAGCGCCCTGTGAGCTATGTCGTTCCGGAAATAAATATTCTTGAAATTTATTCCCTTCATGCCTTCATAGGCCTTTACCACAGCTTCGGAGATGTCGCCTTTCGCGCTCACTCCTGTTACTCCCAATACCCTTCCTCCCGAGGTTACTATCTCACCGTCATGCACGGAAGTGCCGGCATGAAAAACCAGTGTGTCACCGGGGACTTGCTCAAGTCCGCTGACAACAAAACCTTTTTCGAAACTGCCGGGATATCCTCCCGAGGCCGCGACCAGACAAACGGCAGCTCCGTTAACTCCGGAAACGGCAGATCGATCCAGCTCACCTGAAGCAACTGAATAGAGCAATTTCAATACATCCCCTTGTACCACCGGAAGTACCGCTTGTGTCTCGGGATCTCCGAAACGGCAATTGAATTCCACAACTTTGGGACCGTCGGCCGTTATCATCAGTCCGGCATAAAGGCATCCCGAAAATGGATTATTTTCTTCCCGCAATGCTCTCAGAAATGGTTTTATCACCTTTTCTTCAATCGATAACTGCAACTCAGGTGTGACCACTGGAGCCGGTGCATAAGCCCCCATTCCTCCGGTGTTAGGCCCCGTATCCCCGTCCCCGGCTCTTTTATGATCCTGCGCGGCGGGAAGGCAGACAAAGTTTGTGCCATCAGTTATTGAAAATATTGATGCTTCCTCACCCTCCATGAACTCTTCTATGACAACCTTGTCACCTGAATCACCAAAGACTTTGGCAACCATTATCTCACGAAGGGCTGTTTCAGCCTCATTAAACCCGGAGGCGATAACCACCCCTTTACCGGCTGCAAGTCCGTCTGCTTTCAGAACCACCGGAAATTTTCCATTCCTAAGATATTCGAGTGCTTCATCAAATTCCGAGGATGAAAATTCCCGGTAATCCGCGGTTGGAATGCCGTGTTTTGTCATTATCATTTTGGCATAAGTCTTTTCCGACTCAACCCGCGCGGCTTTCTTTGTGGGAGCGAAAACTTTAAGTCCTTGCTCACGAAGGTGATCTCCAAGTCCGTCAACTATCGGAATTTCAGGACCGATCACAACCAGATCAATCGCATCGTTCAGCAGAAAGGATGCCACCGCCTGGTGGTCTTTAAGATCAAGATCGATATTCTCACCGAGTGCAACGGTTCCACCGTTACCCGGGATAAAAAGTATTTTCTCACAAAGGGGTGACTTTTTAATCGAATACCCCAGAGCATGTTCACGTCCGCCACTTCCGATTATCGCGATTTTCATCAATGCACCTTAAGGAAAAACTGAAATTCTGTTGCCAGTTGACCCGTTAACAACCGTCTGTCAAACTTCGCGACAAACTCATCATCGGGAACGGGTTGACGGCCTGAGGCAAAATCATTGTAAGCTCTCAAAATGTTTGCTTTAATTGTCTTTACATCGTAGGGGTCAGAGATGTATGAGGCGCCATATTCCTGCAAGTGCGAACGGAGCGCGCCCTCGGGCAGGCAAGCAAGTATCGGCTTTTTCGTGCCGAAATACTCATACATCTTGCTGCTTGAGATCGTGTCAGCATTTCTTCCCTTGCCGACCATGAACCAAAGGAGGTCGCTCGCCATTACTTTTTTCAATGCCTCTATGTGCTCCATGTAGCTGTGTTCAACCACAAAATTCTGAAGGTTGTACCTTCTTATAAGCCTTCGGTTTTCGATCCTGAGGAATCCGATGAAGTGCAGTTCAATGTTCACCGCCACTTCCGGATTTTCCTTCAGCAACTGTTTGAATGCCCTCAGAAAGTACTTTGGCGTAATAAATTCATAGAAAATTCCGGAATAAGTGATCACCATCTTTTTGGTAAGTTTTACGGCCCCTGCCTTTGCCAGAGAAACATCTGTTGAATCGTATCCGTGCGGGATGATCAGCATTTTTTTGTGAGTGAGAAATGGATAATTCTTCATCATCCGTTCCTTCAACCTTCGGTTTGTGACAATCACCTTGTCAACTTTCCTGAGAGCTGCATCCTCTTCACGCTTCACCTTCAGACGGTGCCAGGGTGTTGGATAAATGGCGAACTGATTGCCGTACCAGAGATCACGGTAATCGACAAAGACAGGAATATGGAATTCATCGCCGATCTTTATCGCAGCTTCGAATGAAGTGAAAGGAGGCCCGGTAACAAAGATAACATCAAAATTCTCTTCACTGCAAAGTTTTTTCGCTTCCTTGTACGCTTTTTTTGCCCAGGATCTTTTATTGTCGGTGATGTTCAACCAGGCACTGACGTAAGCGTACATTTTCCTGAAGATCTCGCGCGGCATTTTAACTGTCCCCTTTTTCTTGAGGATCGAGTTGATCTCCTTGCCACTGACCCTCACCACTCTGATATTTTCATCTTTCAGGTCGTTAAGCAATGAGTGATCGTGCGCGAAGTAAGCGATGTCACCCGTGGTTATAACAGTGGGTGCCCAATTGAATCCGGGAAGGAATTTTACAAACTTTGTAGTCCTCTGTACCCCGCTCAGTCCTTTTGGGGGGAAATAATATGCAAAAATTAAGGCTTTATACATTCTTCAGATAAGTTTTGTGACACCTTTTTCGGTGACTAAATAATCGTGTTCGATCCGTACCCCGAACTTATCGGGGACGTAGATCCCGGGTTCAAGGGTAATTATCTGCCCGGTTTGAAAAGTATGTCCGGAATTGCCGGATATTCTGGGAAATTGATGAACCTTGTATCCCAAGCCATGCCCCAGAGCATGCGGCAGGCATTCGGAAGGTTCAGCATGAAGAGCAACCAAAGTGTGTAAGGCGCTCTCTCCCGGTTTTGAGCACTCAACCAAATTGGCAATTTCATTTTCTGCAACTTTAAGAGCTTTTTTTACCGCTTTTCGCACATTTTGGTACTCAGTGTCCGGCGAATCTCCAAACCAGAACGAGCGGGTGATGTCGGTTGAAACCCCCTGATATCTGACCCCAAAATCGATCAGAATCGGCATTTCTGCTTTAAGCTTTTTGTTTGTTGGTTCAGTATGGATCCGCGCGGTATTCTCACCAAAACTTACGATTGGAGTAAATGCTTCCTCACATCCGGCAGAGTGGATAAGATAACTGATCTCGGCCCTGAGTTTGAACTCTTTGATCCCCTCTTTTAATAATTGGGGAAGTTTCTTTTCAATTTTTTCGGTTAATGAGGCTGCTTTACTGAATCGCTTCAAAGTCTCTTTGTCGGCGACCGAAATGAAACTTTCAATCCGCGAAGTCAAATCGCGCCCGGAAGTAATGATGTGGCGCGTTTGCTCCCGCGCGCCCGGTGGGAATGATGAGTCATGGCCGAATGCCCCACCGATACGCTCCAATTGTTGGATCACAAGTGCCAGTGGATCTTTTACGATCTTTCTCACCAACCTGTGATCGCTTGCCCATAGATCACCAGCGTATCTTGGATCGGTTACAACATAAATGTGTTTTCTAAAAACAACAAGGAAGGCGTTGGAAGACTTGAAGTCGGTGAAGAACCGTATTGAATCCTGATCACTAAGAATTATCATCTCCAGTTCCTCCCCGTGTAGAAGGTCGAAAAGGAAATGGAAACGCGGTGTCAGGAAATTGTGAATCATAATTTTTGGTAGTTGGGAGCTTCCTTCGTCACAATAATATCGTGAGGGTGACTCTCTTTAAGTGAAGCGGCGGTTATTTTTACAAACCTGCTGTTTGTTTTCAGTTCTTCAATAGTCGTTGCACCCGCGTAACCCATTGACGCTCTAAGTCCACCTGTCAGTTGAAATATAGTGTCAGCGAGTGGACCTTTATAAGGTACCATTCCCTCCACTCCTTCCGGAACGAGTTTATTTACCTCGGTTTCGGGATCCTGGAAGTAGCGGTCACCACTTCCCTTCTTCATCGCGTCGAGCGATCCCATCCCACGGTAAACCTTAAAGCTTCTTCCGTCATATAACACTTTCTCGCCAGGACTTTCATCGGTTCCCGCGAAGAGTCCGCCGATCATAACGGTATCAGCACCCGCGGCAATCGCTTTGGCAACATCACCGGAATACTTGATACCTCCATCAGCAATTATCGGTATTCCTTTATCTTTTAATGCACGATAGACTTCCATAATCGCGCTGATCTGAGGTACACCGATACCGGCAATCACCCTTGTCGTGCAGATCGAACCGGGACCAATACCCACTTTAACCGCGTCAACTCCGGCGTTGTAAAGCTCCAATGCCGCCTCATAGGTGGCAATATTTCCGGCAATTAACTGAATCCCGGGATACTTGACCCTGACGGATTTGATGGTTTCGATCACTCCCATTGAGTGTCCGTGAGCGGTGTCGATTACAATGACGTCAACCCCGGCCTTGACGAGTTTATCGATCCTCTCAAAAGTATCAGCGCTCACCCCGACAGCGGCACCGACTCTAAGACGCCCCTTATCATCTTTGCAGGCGTTCGGATAGTGCTTTTTCTTCTGAATGTCCTTGAATGTAATAAGACCTTTAAGATAGCCGTCTTTGTCGACCACAGGGAGTTTCTCGATCCTGTGCTTGTGGAGCAGTTCCTCGGCATGTTCGAGTGTTGTACCAACTTCGGCCGTAACAAGGTTGTGTTTAGTCATAAGCTCACTCACACCAAGGGTGGTATCTTTTACGAATCGCAGGTCACGGTTGGTGAGAATACCGATAAGTTTGCCGGTTGAATCAACAATAGGAATCCCCGAAACCGAGTATTTCCGCATCATTTCAAACGCGTCGCCGGCTTTTTTATCTGCGGTAAGCGTTACGGGGTCCTGGATCATTCCGCTCTCCGAACGCTTTACTTTGTCCGCCTCTTCGGCTTGTTGATCGATCGACATGTTCTTGTGAAGTATCCCGATGCCGCCTTCTCTCGCGATTGCCACCGCGAGTCTGCTCTCAGTAACCGTATCCATCGCTGCTGAAAGGAAAGGAATATTAAGCGATATCCCCCTCGTCAGTTTGGCGCTGAGATTAACCTGTTTCGGAAGTACTGCCGATTTTGCCGGCAGGATCAGAACATCATCAAAGGTTATGCCTTCGTAGGCAAACTTATCGTTATTCATTTCATTTTCTTTTTAGTTGAATGCAGGCATGCCGGTGATGTCTTCACCGACGATCAGCGTGTGCATTTCATGTGTTCCTTCATAAGTGATAACCGATTCGAGGTTGTTGGCGTGCCTCATCACCGGGTACTCATCCAGGATACCGTTGGCACCATGAATTCCCCTTGCCATTCTGGCAATTGAAAGGGCAATTTCGCAATTGTTGCGTTTCGCCATTGAAACATGCTGGAACCTGAGTTCACCTGAGTCCTTCAACCGTCCAAGTTGGAGATTCATCAACTGGGCTTTGGTTATCTCGGTAACCATATAAACAAGTTTTTCCTGAGTCATCTGATAACCGGCGATTGGTTTTGAGAATTGAACACGTGATTTTGCGTAGTTGAGAGATGAGTCATAGCATGCCATTGCCGAGCCAACAACGCCCCAGGCAATTCCATATCGTGCCTGATTGAGGCACATTAATGGTGCTTTAAGTCCTTCAGCTTTTGGCAGTCTGTTCTCTTCAGGAATGAAGACTGAATCAAAAACGAGTTCTGATGTCACAGACGCGCGAAGTGAATGTTTGCCTTTCATTTCAGGAGCGGTGAAACCTTTCATTCCTTTTTCAACCAGGAATCCTGCAACTTTACCGTCAAGTTTAGCCCAGACAACAGCAACATCAGCGAGGGTTCCGTTAGTGATCCACATTTTGGCACCGTTAAGTATGTAACCACCTTCTGTTTTCTCAGCTTTGGTTACCATGCCTCCGGGGTTTGAACCGAAATCGGGCTCTGTGAGTCCGAAGCAACCGATAACCTCGCCTTTAGCAAGTTTGGGTAGCCATTTTAATCTTTGCTCTTCACTTCCAAAGGTGTAAATCGGGTACATCACAAGGGCGCTCTGAACGGAAACAAAGCTTCTTACTCCGCTGTCTCCTCTTTCGAGTTCCTGCATCACAAGACCGTAGGCGACATTGTTCATGTCGGAACCGCCATATTGCGATGGAAGGTTAGCGCCGAACAGTCCTATCTCTCCCATTTTAGGGATCAGATCCATTGGGAAGGTACCCTCTCTATAGTTCTTTTCAATGACTGGGATGATGTTGTCCTCAACAAAATCCCTGACCATATCCCTTACCATCTTTTCTTCATCTGACAATAGCGTATCGATATTAAAATAGTCTACACCGCTGTATCCGGGCATTTGATCTCCTGTAAATTGATGTGCATTTTTTTGAAAAATATAACTTTAAAGTTAAGATTTTATAGAGAGGTGGGCAAACGAAAACTTTAGGAATGATCCAAATATCCCGCTGTCAGAAGCACGACAGCGGGATATGGAAATGTTATAACTTCTTACGCGATATAAACGGTCTTTGTATTCACAAACTCCCGTATTCCATGCAGCGAAAGCTCCCTGCCGAAGCCTGATTTTTTGATACCACCGAATGGGAGCCTGGGATCACTTCTCACGAATCCGTTCACAAAACAAGAGCCCGCTTCGAGTGATTCAAGAGCGACATTTCTTCCGAGTGAACGGTCTGAAGTGAAGATCGCGGCACCAAGTCCATACTCTGTTGAATTGGCGATCTGAAGTGCCTCCTCCAAGTCACGCACTTTGATCAGTACGGCAACAGGTCCGAACACTTCCTCCGTGCAAACCGGTGAATCATCCGCGGCCTCCTCAAGAACGGTTACAGGGTAATAGAAACCGGGCCCACCTGGAATATCGCCACCTATAAGAATTTTAGCTCCTTGATTTACAGAGGCTAAAACCTGGTTATGAAGTGCTTTCCGCAGGTCATTCCTTGCCATAGGGCCAATGAAGGTCCCCTGCTCGAACGGATCACCAACCTTCAACCCGGAAGCGAGTTTTAGAAATTCCGATTTGAATTCCTCATAAACTTTCTCAAACACCAACACCCTTTTCGCGGCAATACAACTCTGCCCGGCGTTCAGAAACCTTCCGGTGATGCAAGCCTGAGCAGCTGACTTGATGACCGCCGTGTCAGTTACAATGTAGGGATCACTGCCTCCCAGTTCGAGAACGCATTTTTTAATCTCACTTCCAGCGATGGCAGCCACTGCACTGCCCGCCCGGGTGCTTCCGGTTAGGGTAACGGCGGCTATTTTGTCATTTCTGATAATTGCTTCCACTTCAGGTAGATCAGCAATAACTGTTTTAAATACATTTTCAGGAAATCCGGCTTCCCGCAATATTTTTTCGATCTCAATCGCGCATCCCGTGACGTTGGGAGAATGCTTCAAAAGTCCACAGTTACCTGCCATCAGCGCGGGAGCCGCGAATCTGAAAACCTGCCAGAACGGGAAATTCCAGGGCATCACCGCCAATATCACTCCAAGTGGCCGGTACGCGATAAAACTCTCCGAAGCATCGGTTTTGATCCGCTCAGGAGCCAAAAAAGTTTCACCATTTTCAGCGTAATATTCACAAACCCACGCCGATTTCTCGATCTCCCCCTCCCCTTGCGGCAAAGGTTTACCCATCTCACGTGCCATCAATTCAGCAAGGTATTTCTTCTTGTTTCTAAGAGCAGTTGCGGTTGCCAACAACCACTCTTTCCTCTCAATGAACGATGTTTTTCTGTAATCTCTGAAAGCAAGTTCAACCTTTTCAATCAGGTCTGTTATCTCACCGGAATCCATGGGATTCCATTCGGAGATGGTTTTGCCCGTCGAAGGGTCTACCGAGTAAAACATTTATTTTCCCGTGTAATAGTCGATCATTCGCTGAATGGCGCGTTTACAAACAGTGCAGAAATTGTCCACTGATATCGAATTCATTGAGCAATCCTGTTTCGGTCTGTAAACTCCTTTAGCAACATATCCACCGCCCTCAAAAGCGCCGAGCTTCTTTTCAAACTCTTTTATGGCAGGGGTCGGAATTGGAGTATCCTCTTTAACAAGGTCTTTCCATTTTGAGTCGAAATCAACCAATGTGGTGATATTTGGCTCGAGCGGCTCGAAACCGAGCGGATAAAAATCGTTGTATGCGGTCGAACTTGTATAATACTCATCCGCGAGGAAAGCGAAAGCGTGCCCAAACTCGTGAACAAACACATATTCAGAATATATGTTGAAATTCACGCAGGTCGCGTAGTAATTGTAAATCGCGCCGCCTCCATATTTGTCGCTGTTAACGAGGATGTAAATTTGATCGTACGGAGCATTTGCCGCGAGGTCACGAACCGTATTGTATTCCTCTGTCATAAGATAGCGCTCTTCATCAAAAGTATAGAATGAAGTACCGGCGGCGGTGTTCACGTATATTTTTTCGGCAGGAATATCGGTACCCGACTGCTGCGAAGGGGCCTCAATACCCCAGATATTGAATGAGGTTTTATTCTCTTTGTATGGCGAGGCATTGAAGAGATATTGCGCGAAGCGGTTACAGTCTTTCTTGAACTGATCCATCTCTTTCGCGGTGTATCCTTCAGGGATGATCACGATATCCACCTTTTCGCCCGGATCACCGTTGTTTACAACCCTGAAGGAGGGATAGACATGATCACGGTCTTTCTTGATAAAGTAGTTTTTCGGGTCTATCGTCATTTCAAATTTCTTTACGAACGACTGATCTTTTTGTCTCGTCGAGATAGTAAGCTTCACCGGTGCTTTAGGGAAAGGCATAACCACACTCTCTTCGAAGGCCTTGTTCAAAGTCAGGGACTCATTCGTGGTCTGCCACTCGGAAAAGAGGGTTGAATAGTGTTTTGTATAGATGAGTTTACCCGACTGAGCGTCATAAACTTCAGCCTTGTATTTGCCAAAATTGAAGGGATCAATCAGATTTTTCACCGGACCGCCCCAATGAGGCTCTTCTATCAGCGAACTGTAGTAGATGTAGTCTTCGGTCTTGTTTCCCGCGTGAATGTAGTCGAGGCGGAGGGTTTTGTTTTCAAAGTACTTCTCAAACTCTGTCTGAGCGTTGATGTTCACAACGAGAAAGAAAAATGAAAAGAGTAAAGATCGTAGAACTTGCATGATTTACCAATTTGTTAATAATCGGCAAATTTACTGATTTTTACTCTTTTTTTTCGGCTAAAAACTTAGGGTTACTCCGGTAACTTAATGAATCTGTCGATCGCGGAGGCCAATTTGAAATCGCGCCCCGTAATACCATTCGCGTCATGGGTGGAAGTGGTAATTCTCAGTTTATTCCATCCATACATCAGAATGTCAGGGTGATGATTTTGGTCTTCAGCCAGTTCGGCAATCTTGTTCACGGCAGTAACCACTTCCGTAAAATCCTTGAACTGATAATTTTTGGTGATCGAATCCCCTTCGCGGGACCAACCACTCAAGCCTTTCAACTCGTTCGATACCAGTTCGTCATTTAATTTCAACATCTTCTCCTCCGGTTGAGAAACAACTACAAAAAAGGGCTGCCTTTTGAGCAGCCCGGTAAATTATACATTCAGGTCAGATCCAACTTCGAGTGAACTTTCGTCCATAAAAACCAGGAAGTCGTTGTTCTCCAAGTGGCGGGCAACAATTCTGGTTCCTTCCTTGAACGAACCTCTCAGGATCTCTTCACTGAGGGGATCCTCGATGTAGTTCTGAATGGCTCTCTTCAAAGGCCTTGCCCCAAATTTTGGATCAAAACCTTTATCAGCGAGGAAACTCTTTGCTGAATCCTCGATAACAAGTTCAAGTTTGTTATCATGGATATTCTTCATAAGGTCCTTGATCTCAACATCAATTATCTTGATGATGTCTTCCTTGTCAAGATTTCTGAAAACGATTTGATCATCAAGCCTGTTGAGGAATTCGGGACTGAAAAGTTTTTTCACGGCATCATCTATAACGCTCTTCATGCTGTCATACTGATCCTTCTGACCATCCGCGTTGAAGCCGAAAGATCCGGTGGTTCTGATATCGCGAATACCAATGTTCGAGGTCATAATTATGATAGTATTCTTAAAATCAACTTTTCTGCCGAGGCTATCCGTTAACCTGCCTTCATCAAGAACCTGAAGGAGTAGCGAGAAAATATCGGGGTGAGCTTTCTCGATCTCATCGAAAAGCACCACAGAATAAGGCTTTCTTCTTACTTTTTCAGTAAGCTGACCACCCTCTTCGTAACCGACATATCCCGGAGGCGCTCCAACAAGTCTGCTGACCGCGAACTTCTCCATATACTCGCTCATATCAATTTTGATTAGGGCATCCTCACTGTCAAAGAGATATTTTGCAAGCACTTTACAAAGTTCTGTTTTTCCGACGCCGGTGGGTCCGAGGAAAATGAAACTTCCGATCGGTCTGTCAGGGTTCTTCAGTCCGGCTCTCGCCCTTCTGATAGCCTTGGTCAACTTCTTGATAGGTTCATCCTGACCAATGATGCTCGCTTTCAGAGCCTCTTCCATATTCAGAAGCTTTTCTGACTCGGTTTGAGCAACCCTCGTTACAGGGATCCCGGTCATCATCGCGACAACAGTGGCAATGTCTTCCTCGGTAACATCAAATACATTTTCTTTCGATTTAAGCTCCCAATCCTCTTTCGCGAGATCAAGTTCGGCAAGAAGGGTTCTCTCGGTATCCCGCAGACGTGCCGCTTCTTCGTAATCCTGTTGTTTTACCACTGCGGCCTTCTGTTTGCGAACGTTCTCAACTTCTTCTTCCATTTTGAGTATTTCAGCCGGCACTTCGTAATTCCGCATGTGTACACGGCTGCCTGCCTCATCAATTACATCAATTGCCTTGTCGGGGAGGTGGCGGTCGGTAATGTAACGTATACTCATTTTAACGGCTGATTCGATTGCCGGAGTTGAATATTTCACCCTGTGGTGCTCTTCATACTTGATTTTGATGTTCTCAAGAATCTGGATTGTATCGTCGTAGCTGGGTGGTTCAACCATAACCTTCTGGAATCTTCTGTCGAGGGCACCATCAGTTTCGATATATTTTCTGTACTCATCCAGCGTTGTAGCCCCGATACACTGGAAGTCACCTCTCGCGAGGGCGGGTTTGAACATGTTTGAAGCGTCAAGCGAACCTGAAGCTCCGCCGGCACCAACTATGGTGTGAAGTTCATCGATGAAGATTATAACCTCTTTCGCTTTTTCAAGCTCTGTGAGAAGCGCTTTCATTCTTTCTTCAAACTGACCGCGGTATTTGGTTCCGGCTACAAGTCCCGCGAGGTCAAGGGTTACGACCCTTTTATCTTGAAGGATTCTCGGGACTTTCTTTTCAATAATTCTGATCGCCAAACCTTCAGCAATGGCGGTTTTACCCACTCCCGGTTCACCGATAAGCACGGGATTATTCTTTTTTCTTCTGCTGAGGATCTGCGCGACACGTTCGATCTCGATCTCCCTGCCGATCACGGGATCAAGTTTATCCTCTAACGCAAGCTTCGTGAGATCGCGTCCAAAATTATCGAGTACGGGGGTTTTTGTTTTTTCCTGCTTCTTCCCTTGTGGAGGAGGGAGCGGGCTGGAAGCACCACTTCCTTTATCGGCATTTTGCTCCCTGCTCGAAAGCAAGGTATTTAGCTCACTTTTGGCAGCTTCATACGAGAGCCCGAACTGCATTAAAATCTGTGTGGCAAGCGTGTCCTCATCCCTCAGAAGTGAAAGGAGGAGATGCTCGGTGCCGATCACATCAGCCTTGTATATCTTGGCTTCGATCTGTGTTATTTTCAAAATCTTTTCTGCCTGTTTGGTCAGGGGCAGGTTTCCGATCGTGAGAGTTCCTCCACTAGATCTCAATGAATCTTCGATAACCTTTTTGAGTTCAAGCAGGTCAATGTCAAGATTCTTTAAGATACGGACAGCCACTCCTTGGCCTTCTCTGATCAAGCCGAGCAGCAAATGCTCCGTGCCAATATAGTCGTGCCCAAGTCTTACAGCCTCTTCTCTGCTGAGCCTTATCACGTCCTGCAGTCTGTCCGAAAAACTTCCATCCATTTTGTCGTCCTAAGTTTTTATTTTTTTTGTTAATCGAATATAGACAATCTTCATTTTTTATACAATTCAGGTAGAATTCAATCAGAAAATCGTGACCGGAAACTTTCGATCCAGTCGTACACTTGTTAAACAAATCAAATCCGGAAATTGTTCTCAAAATAAATTGTCCTCTCTTATGTGAGTGATTTTTAGTATCTTTTAAAGATTATTTAATAAATCTTATCGGAGCAAAAATGCCAGATCAAATTGTAACCGGCTTTTCAATCTTCTTCATCGTGGGGGCGGTGATTTTCTTAATGTTTTTTCTCTATTTTGTCCCCGTAGGACTTTGGATCACGGCTCTCTCATCGGGAGTGAAGGTCAAAATATTCAAAGATCTGGTCGGTATGCGACTCAGAAAGATAAACCCGCATGTGATTGTCAGAGCGAATATCACCGCGACAAAGGCAGGCATAGCAGTGGAGATACCAAAGCTTGAAGCCCACCTTCTCGCCGGTGGAAATGTCGATAAAGTGGTAAACGCCCTTATTTCAGCGGATAAAGCACAGCTTGATCTGACTTTTGAGCGTGCCACAGCGATCGATCTCGCGGGTCGTGACGTTCTTGACGCGGTAAAAATGTCAGTTAACCCAAAAGTTATCGAGACCCCTTTGGTGGCGGCGATGGCCAAGGATGGCATCCAGCTTAAAGCGGTTGCAAGAATCACTGTGCGCACCAATATCGACAGACTCGTCGGAGGTGCCGGCGAGGCTACAATTCTCGCGAGGGTGGGTGAGGGTATTGTTTCGACTATTGGCTCATCCGAAAGTCACAAACACGTGCTTGAAAATCCCGATTCAATTTCGAAAGTTGTGCTAAGTAAAGGCCTCGATAGCGGTACCGCGTTTGAAATACTTTCCATTGATATCGCCGACGTTGATGTAGGCGCTAACATCGGTGCCAAACTTCAGGCAGATCAGGCACAGGCAGATCTTCAAATCGCCCGGGCAAGAGCTGAAGAGCGCAGGGCTGCTGCCGTCGCGCTTGAACAGGAAATGAACGCCGAAGTTGCAAGACAAAAAGCCAAAGTTATTGAGGCGGAAGCTGAAGTGCCAAAAGCAATCGCTGAAGCATTCAGATCGGGCAATCTTGGTATCATGGACTATTACAATCTGAAAAATGTCCAAGCCGATACCAGCATGAGAGAAGCCATTGCGAAGCCGGACGATTCAAAGTCAAAACCAGCAAGCTAAACGATGGATAACATTTTTGAGATAATCGTATTCATCATCTTCTTCATAATCTCAGTTGTAAGCAGCATGAAGAAGAAAGAAAAGGAGCAGCCACTGCCAAGGGTTCCTGAACGGCAGCCCCGGCCTGAGAAGGCACCGCAAAGATCTGCTCCGAAAGAATACACAACTTATACAAGTACTCAGACTCATACTGAAACAGCCGGATCGAGTGACGCGTACGCAGAGCTTGAGGCTCTTTTTGGCCGGGGCTCAACTCCCCGGCCTGAGAGCAAGCCGGCCTATACTTCCAAGGCGAAGGATCCGGAGAAAGAGTCAGACTACCAACCTTTTGAGGAAACAGTTGAACAACTTCGCTATCAGAAGTACAAATCGAAAGAACCGCTTATAAAGCCGGATCAATCAATTGAGTCGATCTATTCCATGATGTATGAAGAGGTTCCTTCACAGTCCGTTGAACCTTTGAGCCTGGAGGAATTAAGCCGTCAGTTTGAGCAGACAGAGGCAAAGGCTCTCGTACGCGAACACGCTGCCGCGGATGCCCAGGCGACTTACAGCAGGAGCCGCGGACTGATCGACAAGTTGAAAAACCGTGAAACTTTCAGGGACGCTGTGATAATGAGTGAAATATTAAAAAGACGCGGAGCAAATTGGAAAAGAGCCTGAAAACAATAAAATTAAGGGATTTAACCACTCCAAACCGGCTGATCAAGAATTATGACGAGTCAAAATTTGCCATAGACTATGTTAATTCCCTGAATCCCGCGCAGTATGAAGCAGCGCGCGCTGAAGAAGGAAGTTACCTTATTATTGCCGGAGCAGGTTCGGGAAAAACCCGCACTTTGGTTTACCGGGTGGCAAGATTGATCGAAATAGGTTACGATCCCTCTTCCATTTTGCTCTTGACGTTTACCCGCAAAGCCGCTAATGAGATGATGCACCGCGCGGAATTGCTGCTCGATAAACGTTGTACAAAAATTCAGGGTGGCACTTTCCACTCATTTGCTAATATGATCCTCCGGAAGTATGCCATCGCCGCACATCTTGAGCCAAATTTCACGATTCTTGATCAAGGCGATTCCGAGGATGTGGTTAACCTCATCAGGTCTGAATTAAGTCTGGTTGAAGAGAAAGTCAGGTTTCCAAACAAGCAGACCCTTTTCAAGATATTTTCACTGAGCGTAAATACAGGAAGGCACCTCGACGAGATAGTCGATGAAGAATTCCCCCATTTCATGCGTCACATCGAGAAGATCAATGAAATCCATGTGGCTTACACTGCGTACAAGAAAAAGAACAACCTTCTCGATTTTGATGATCTTTTGATCTACCTCCGCGATTTCTTCTTCGAATATTCCCCCACCGCGAAGAGGATACTTGATTCGATCAATTTTGTGATGGTGGATGAGTATCAGGATACCAATCACCTCCAAGCGGAATTGGTGGAAGCCTTGACTCAAACCAACAAAAATATCATGGTGGTGGGTGACGATCTTCAATCAATCTATTCGTTCAGAGGGGCCAACTTCAGGAATATCATGCAATTCCCTGAAATGTTCCCGGGAACAACTTTAATTAAGCTTGAAGAGAATTACCGCAGCACGCCACAGATACTGACGTTTGCCAACAAGATCCAGGATGCCGCGGTGTGGAAGTACGAGAAGACACTGTATTCGTACCGTCCCGATGGTGAACTCCCCTCTGTTATTGCATCCGAGAACGAGAACATGCAGAGCAGGTATATTGTTCAGCGGATTCTCGAACTCCGTGAGGAAGGTGTAAAACTCTCTGACATCGCGGTACTTTTCAGGTCGTCATTTTTTTCCTTCGATCTTGAAATTGAGCTGACTAAAGCCAACATTCCTTTCGTTAAGATCGGTGGGATCAAGTTTGTCGAAGCCGCTCATATAAAGGATATTCTTGCGTTTTTACGTGTGCTGTTGAACCCCCTCGATCTCGTTAGCTGGTACCGAATACTGATGATGCACCCGGGTATAGGACCCAAAACAGCCAGAAAGATACTCGAAGAGATATCATCAGGTAAAGCCGGTATTACCAAACAGGCTAGCGCGTCGGCTGAGTCAATTTTCGCGTCAAAATGCCTCAAACTGCTTGAAGTGATGAGAAAACTCTATGTAAAAGAGGAATCCCCGACAGAAAAAACGCAAAGCGTTGTAAATTACTACTACCCTCTTTTCACAGATCTTTATGATGATTTTAACAAGCGGTCAAAAGATATTGACACCTTGTTGAACATAACTGAAAAGTATGACCGTCTTGAAGACTTCCTTTCGGATATGGCGATTGAGCCACCTCTCGATTCAATTTCAGACCTCGACAGTCCTGACAAGGAAGATGAAAAGCTCACCCTTAGCACCATTCACTCCGCGAAGGGGCTCGAGTGGCACTCGGTGTTTATAATGCACGCCATCGATGGCTTTTTCCCTTCCATAAGGTCGATTGAAACGGCCGAAGGGCTTGAAGAGGAGCGAAGGCTGATGTATGTTGCGTCGACCCGGGCAAAGCAGAATCTCTACATAACCTACCCCATGAAAGTATTCGATCGCGAGATGGGTGTCACCTTTTCTAAACCGACGCGTTTTCTTAATAACATCACTTCCGATATCGCTGAAGGTTATCTCATCGAAGAATAGTGGTGAAACTTTTTTCTGCCAATTCGATATAAACTAAAAAAAAAGGATTTTTATGAAAACATATTTATTGTCACTTATTCTGTTCGCGTCTGCCATTTTTGCTCAGGACGCTTTGAAGTTTGAAGTTGTTAAAGTAAACAAGGTTTACACCAATCCCGCTTCGCCCAAGGATACGCTTTTTACTTATATTCTCGAATATCCAAAATTTGATGAGTCCGGTAAGAATCCGGTTTTAGCTAAATTTCTGAATAAAACCGTTACTTCACTATACCTTGATCCTGAGGCAAAGGGAAAGAGTGATTATGAAAACAACCTCGCGAATTACAGGGATTATTTGAAGGACACAGAACAGGGCGGGCTCTCGATTCCTTGGTTTATCGAGAAGAAGATCGAGTATAATTCCCCCGTTAATGGCGTGGGGACCCTCACCTACTCCGGGTACCAGTTCACCGGAGGAGCTCATGGTGGCTCCTGGGTATATTACAAGAACTTCGATCTCAAAAAACAGACGAAATTAACCCTCAAGGATGTGTTGAACAAGAATTATGACAAAACCTTGACCGCGACCGGTGAGAAAATTTTCAGAAAACTTAAAGGTTTGGCACCCGGTCAAAGCCTCGAAGGTGAGTATTGGTTCGATGGCAACAAGTTTCACTTGAACGATAACTTCCTTTTCACTAAAGAAGGTATCCTGTTTTTCTATAATGAGTATGAGATCACTTGTTACGCTTGTGGAACAACTGAACTTCTGATTCCATGGAAGGAGATAAAATCACTTGTCTCTAAAAAAGGGCTCCTTGGACAATTTACCAACTGATCACAATAAAAGGAACTGATTGATGAAGATAGTTTTATTCGTATTTTTTCTCCCGGTATTCGCGCTCTTACACGCTCAGACTCCAGAATACATTACAAGGGAATTGAATAAAGTTTATAGCAGTGAGCAATATAAAAGGGACAGCGCTTTCGTTATCTCAGTCTCTTGGCCCGAATTCAAAGAGGACGGTCCGAATGGTTCACTCGCTCAGACACTTAATTTTGAAATAAAAAACATCCTGCAAGTGGGAACAGGTACTGTCGCCGGTGCCGTGGACAGCATGATCGCCACGTATAAAGCATGGGAGTCAGAGGACGATTTCGGTGCATACTGGTCGCATGAGCACAATATTTCTGTGCGGGTGACCGGTGGAAAGATCATTTCGCTGATTGAAAATGGTTGGGACTACGCCGGTGGAGCTCATGGCCTGGGCTACGTCACTTATTACAACTACTCTGTTGAAACGGAGAAGAAACTCGAGTTGTCAGACCTGATCGTTTCCGGTGGTGAAAAACTGCTTACAGCACAGGCAGAGGAGATATTCCGGAAGCAGAATGATCTGGTAGGAAAAGACCTCACCGAAGCAGGGTTCTGGTTTGGTGAAAACGGTTTCACGCTTAACACCAACTTCATCGTGGATGAAAAATCTATAACTTTTTTCTACAATTCTTACGAGATCGCGCCCTACGCGTACGGTCCGACCGAGATCACAATTCCATTTGAGAACTTTAAACAGGTGATCAAGAAAGACGGGCCTCTCGGCTTCGTTTTCAAATGATCAAATAAGCAGGTTCCGCTCAGTTTTTAAGTCGAAAAGGTGTACTCTGGAGGTCTCGAATTCCAGTTTCACCTTTTCGCCTGATTTAAACCTCACACCCGTAGAAACCCTGGCTACACATTTCATACCTTCCAGGTTGAAGTGAAGATATTCTTCATTTCCCATCAGTTCCACAAGGTCGAGCTCAACGTCAATCACATTGATTCCGTGCTTTTCCACCCGTGACCAAAGCCTGAAACTTTCAGGTCTTATCCCCGCGATCACCTCCTTCACGGTATCGAGTTTGCTTTCGTGTTGGTTCCTGTCAAATTCGATCTTCAGATTCTGTCCGTTACCCGTGAAAGTGTAATTAAGTTTTTTCGAAATGGTGCCGGGGATAAAGTTCATCGAAGGAGACCCTATAAATCCCGCGACAAATTTATTTGCCGGACGCTCATAAAGGTTCATGGGTTCATCGAACTGCTGAATATACCCTCCATTAAGAACGCAGATGCGGTCACCCATCGTCATAGCCTCCACCTGGTCGTGGGTAACGTATATCATGGTGGCATCAAGTTGTTTATGAAGTCTAGATATTTCTGCCCTCATTTGCACGCGCAATTTAGCGTCAAGATTACTTAAAGGCTCGTCGAACAGAAACACTTTCGGTTTACGTACAATTGCCCTTCCAACTGCAACCCTTTGCCTTTGGCCACCGGAAAGGGCTTTCGGTTTGCGATCAAGATAGTCTTCAAGTTCGAGGATACGGGCTGCATCGCGCACCCTCTCCTCAATCTCTTTTTTGTCCATCTTCCTTAATTTCAACCCGAATGCCATGTTGTCTCTGACACTGAGGTGCGGATAGAGAGCATAGTTTTGGAATACCATGGCGATGTCTCTCTCCTTGGGAGGAAGGTCGTTCACTTTCCTGCCATCGATGAAAAGCTCTCCACCGCTGATCTCTTCGAGACCCGCGATCATTCTGAGAGTTGTGGTTTTGCCACAGCCGGAGGGTCCGACCAGAACAATAAATTCCCTGTCCTTAATGTCAAGGCTCACCGAGTGAACAACCTTGTTTCCGCCATCATAAACTTTAGATATATTGGTTAATTTGACCTCTGCCATGAGTTCCTCATCTTTAATGTAAACGCTTACATTTCAGCTGTAAAAATAACGTATAGAGATTTAAAAAGAAACAATAAGTGATGCCAATGTTATGGATTGATCGTAAATAGCGAAACTTTTTTTATTTTTACCTGTCACAATATGAATTCTATGAGAAGATCCACCGCAAGATACCTCCTGCTTATCCCATTGCTGATCGCGGCAGGGGCTTTAGCGCTCCTCCACTTCAGCGATCCAGGAAACAACGGGAATCCAAAAGGCAAGGCATCGAAGGACACGACCGGTATGAAAGATGAATTTTACGGCAAGCGCGACTCGATGGTTCAGGAGCAGATACAGGCACGCGGAATATCCGATAGTCTCGTATTGCTGGCGATGCGTAAAGTAAAACGTCACCTCTTTGTACCGGAACGCTACCGTCTGTACGCCTACGCCGATGGGACACTCGATATTGGTTTGAACCAAACCATCTCGCAACCTTATATAGTTGCATACATGACCGAAGCGGTCGATCCCAGACCTGATATGAAGGTTCTCGAAATTGGAACAGGATCCGGCTACCAGGCTGCCGTTCTCGCTGAAATTGTCAAGGAAGTTTACACCATCGAGTATTTTGACGAACTCGCCGGAAAAGCCGCCCGGTTGCTTGATTCACTCGGTTACAAGAACGTAAAGGTAAAAGCCGGAGACGGTTTCTTCGGGTGGAAAGAATACGCCCCCTTTGATGCAATCATCGTAACGGCAGCCCCCGAGGATGTTCCTCAGCCATTGATCGACCAACTAAAAGAAGGGGGCAGAATGATTATACCGCTCGGTGGATCAGGTACCATTCAGTCGCTCGTCATCCTTCAAAAGGTTAATGGAAAGATTGAGAGACGTGAAGCAATGAAAGTAAGGTTTGTTCCTTTCCTAAGGAAATAAACCGGCTTTAATTCCCGAGAAATCCTGAAATCGCGTTCGAAACCATTTTCATTTCACAACCTGGAGCAAGATGACCACAATCGTTGTGAAGCAATAAAAGCCCGCATTTGAGTATCTGAGCGAATCTGATCGACTGGTATGGCAAGATCAATTGGTCAGTTGCCGAAACTATTATAAAAACCTCACCTTTAACGGCTTTTGCCGCTTCTTCAAGACTACCACCAAATTTTTTAGTGATATCATGGTTCACCATCGCTTTCATCTGCGCGATCCTGTTCGAAGACGGAAAACGTGCCGCGGTCTTTCCTGTGAACTTGCCGAGTAGATCCTTGTATTCCCACGGTGTGAAATTAGTGTCAACCTGTGAGGAAGTTCTCGCGAAGAGATAGAAATTCATGTCAAATATCCGGTTGGCCACCGAGTCAGGAATCCCGTATTTTTCTATGAGCCCAAGGGTTTGAATTGAAGATTCAAACAAAAGTTGGTTAACACTGCTCTGAACCGGAGTGCCTACATAAGGCAAGTATTTCCGGGCAAAACCGGGATAAGAAACCATCCACTGGTACACCTGCATACCCCCCATCGAACCTCCAATAAGAGCGTGTACACCGGTCAGACTGAAATGCCTTGTAAAGAGCAAATACTGGCTGTTCACCATGTCTTCGATGGTAATATCCGGGAATTTCAATCCTTTTGCATAGCTTGTGGGTGAGGTTGAAACCCCGTTTCCGAGGGCATCAATCAAAATCGTAAAATACTTGTTGGTATCGATAAATTTATCACGTCCAAGGGCTCCTGTCATATCTTCCGACGAACCGGCATACCAACTGAGGTAAGCAACAACATTCGATTTTTCCTGATTCATTTTTCCGAATGTACGATAGCCAATTTTAGAATCCTTCAGTATTTCACCGGAAACCAGTTTTAGATCACCCAAATCGAAAAACTGTTGCTGAGCCATCGAATTTATTGAAAAGAAAAACACAAGCAATAATAACGTTTTTTTCATCTGTTCATCTCCGGGGATTTTTCAAATAATGATCTGAAAAACTAATCAAAATCAGGGTTTTAACAACGTTTTCAGATTTTTGTACAAATCATGCAAAATGAGTAATTTATACTGCTAAAATGTAGTTCAATGGTTGTAGATTTAGGGTTGATTTATTCATTTTTTCTTCAGGCAATCCATGCGTACACTTGTTGTAATTTTACTGTTCTCTTTTTCTTTGTTTCCACAGTTTTCCCAACCGAAGATCGTCGAATTTCGTAAAGACATTCCACTTGCCCAATTA
Organism: uncultured Ignavibacteriaceae bacterium; assembly: GCA_964625575.1. GTDB lineage: Bacteria > Bacteroidota > Ignavibacteria > Ignavibacteriales > Ignavibacteriaceae > UTCHB3. The sequence continues at coordinate 223,979 of CAZVBQ010000001.1, forward strand.
GAGGGAAATGGTTTTTCCTCCTTCAGCGCGGGTGAAGGATTGATTGTTGATCAGGCCGGCGCGAAAATTCAATCGGGATTAATAAACTTTCCAAAAACGGAGAATGCACCATTCATCGCAATGGCGGTAAGTGTGAAAGGAAGTTTTAGCGGTGGAAGCGACCTTTCTTTCACTCTTGTCGTCGATGGTGTCGCCGGGGAACTCGTTCCTGACGAGGATGCCGATCCTGTTTCTTCCCGCGCGATGCTCGTCTCGCAACTTTTCTTCGCGGACGCGGGTGCAAAAAATTATCAAGTTGTCGTGAAAGCCAACAGACCCGGGGCAGTGATCAGAAGTGTGGAAGTGGTATTGATCAATCCCGGTAAATCGATTCCTGTTGAGCCTGAGATCACCCAATCACCGGAAGATACCTATCCGAAACCACCGGTGGTGAGTAGAACCGGATGGGGTTGCCCGATCGGCCAGAATACCAATTGTGGTAACTCATCCACCACAGTTACACATCTTATTGTTCATCACTCCGCGGGCAGTAACAGCTCATCCGACTGGGCGGCCGTGCTTCGTTCGATCTATCAGTTGCACACGGTAACTAATGGCTGGTGCGATGTTGGTTATAACTACTTGATCGCCCCGAATGGTGTTATTTATGAAGGTCGTGGTGGTGGTGACAACGTTGTTGGCGCGCACTTCTGCGGTTACAACAGTGGTACAATGGGAGTGTGCATGCTTGGAACCTATACCTCGGTTTCGCCACCGGCAGCACTTCTTACATCACTGTCAAAGATTCTGGCCTGGAAAGCAGACCAGAGGGGTATCAATCCACTCGGAGTTTCCTATCACCCTACTTCAGGATTGACGATAAACAATATTACCGGACACAGGGTTGGCTGTACCACTGAGTGCCCCGGCGATGCCTTCTTTAACAACGACCTCGCAAACATCAGGATGGATGTGCTTTCCCTCATCCAGTCTCTCGCGCCCAAGGTGGTTTCTGCCACTCCCGCAGGAGGCACTTCAGGTGTTAAAGTATATGCCCCGATCCAGATAACTTTCAATTTACAGATGGACACCACCTCTGTGAGAAATGCCATCTCAATCTCCCCTGCGGATACTTTTACAGTGAGCTTCCCTTCTGCCACATCCATGGTGATCACACCGGCAGGGTTGTGGAGCCCAAGTACACAGTATACCTTGAAGATCGACTCTACCGCGAAGAATATTCACGGTACACCTTTGGATGGTGACGGTAACGGAGTGGCAGGCGATCCGTATTATCTGACCTTCACAACAGCGGAGCCTGATAATTTCGCGCCGAAGATAGTAAAGCTCTTCCCACAAGGTGAAGACATAAGCACTTACGCGGAAATGATGATAGTTTTTGACGAGGAAGTCACGAACTACGATCAGAATATAACATTGGTTGATGGATCCGGCGGTAATATTTCACTTTCTCCGGTGACCTATTCGTGGGATGGAACCAAATGCGTTCTCACTTTCAAATCAACAGCGCTATTGCCTGAAGGACGTTTCTATACACTCCGTCTTGCTTCCGCGATTAGCGACAAATCAGGGAACAGACTGGGTGAAGACAGACTTTTCGACTTCCACGTGCCTGTGGTTTCATTCGTGGAGGGAACAGTGGTTGACAGATTTGAGGGCTATACAACGTGGGGTAACACGTTGACTGCAACAGGAACCACGGGTGTCGACACATTATTAACCGGATTTTCGATCTCTTCCGAGAGAAAACGTGGTGGTATCTTCTCAGGTAAACTGACTTTCGGCTTCACAGCCGCCGATGGTGGAAGTGTGGTGATCAGAAAATCCACAGGGCATGCCCTGCCTAATGGAACCTCAAGTGTTGGCGTCTGGATATTCTCACAGCTCAACAACAACCACCTTTATGCCCTCGTACAAGGTACCTCTGAAGAGATGATAGACCTCGGGTTGCTCAACAATTATGGCTGGAAGTTCGTGAACGTTCCTGTTGATAATTCCGCGGGTGGTAAACAATTCAAGGGATTTATGGTTCAGCAGGTTTCAGGGGCCGACCGCTATGGTGAAGTATTTTTTGACAACCTTCAGTTCAATGGTACCTTCACAGGAACCGAAAATGATCAGATATCTCCGTCTGAATTCAGCTTGCAGCAGAACTTCCCGAACCCGCTCAACCCTGAAACGGTAATAAAATTCAACCTCCCCTTCACCGGATTCGTGAAAGGCACAGTATACGACATCATGGGAAGTGAAGTGGCGGTACTGATAAATGGCGAGATGACCCAAGGGCAACACTCTGTAAGATTTGACGCGTCTCACCTTTCTTCAGGTGTTTACATTTTCAAACTGAACGCCGGAGCAAGTACCCGCGCCATTAAAATGATTGTTTCAAAGTAGGTACATATGTCATCAGAACCATCGAAAATAGTTTTTGGCACAGACGGCTGGCGGGGAATTATTGATGTTGATGTTACAAACAAGTCAATAGCGATAATCGCGCAAGCGTTTGCTGATCACCTTCTGGAGTCGGTTCATAAAATTATATCACCTTCGGTGGTAATTGGATTCGATGGCAGGAGAAACTCAAAACAGTACGCGGCTCTGTTCGCCCGGGTTCTCGCGGGTAACCGGATAAGGGTGGTACTTAGTGACAGGGTTGTACCCACTCCCGTTCTCTCATGGTCTGTGAAGACGGGTGGCTACAACGCGGGTGTTATGATCACCGCGAGTCACAACCCTTCCAAATACAGTGGAGTGAAATTCAAAGGTGAGTATGGCGGACCTTTTCTGACTCAGGACACAAAAAAGGTCGAATCACGAATAGAATACAATCTTGTTCAGACCGCTGACAGTTTCAGTGAACGAAATCTCATTAGCGATTACATCACTTCAATTTCCGAGAAGATCGACTTTAAGCCGGCCCGCAAAAAAGGCTTGAAGATTCTCGTAGACTCGATGGGTGGCGCCGGTGGCCGGTTGATTGAAGAAATACTCTCAAGGCAAAAGATAGACACAGTCACTATTTATGGCGAGCCTGATGCAGAGTTTAACGGCAGAAGTCCTGAGCCGATCGATAAAAACCTCGCTCCACTTAAAGAAGAGATCATAAAAGGCGATTTCGCTTTCGGTATCGCCACAGACGGCGATTCTGATCGGGTCGCGTTCGTTCTTGACAATGGTGAATGGTTAAGCGCGCAAGAAACCATCCTGCTCCTGACCGACCACCTCGTAAATTCGGGACTCTATGACGGTGATGTTGTTAAAACTGTTTCAGTAACCGATAAACTTTTCAAATTAAAACTTGGTAACAGGAAGATCCGCGAAGTGCAGGTGGGTTTTAAGTACATAACCGAGGAAATGCTTGCCGGAGGTGTTGCAATGGGATTCGAAGAGAGCGGCGGATTCGGTTTGACAAGTCACATTCCTGAGCGTGACGGGATTCTCTTCGCCATGATCATGCTTGAAATGCTCGGCGACTCCCCTTTCACAAAACTCAGTGAACTTGTGGCAGAGAAGCGCAAGGAGTTTGGCACGATCCACTATGACAGGATCGACCACCATTATGAAGAAGACGATAGAATGGAGCTGCTCCCCCGCCTTTTTGCGGCAATTCCTGAAGAAGTGGCAGGTTATAAAGTTACCGGATCATCTGAATTTTATTCCGCTACAGGGGTGATAAACGGACTTAAACTACGTCTGGATGGTGAATCCCGCTGGCTTCTCATCAGAAGTTCTGAAACGGAACCACTTCTCCGGTTTTACGCGGAGGGGGAAAATGAAGGTGAACCAAGGTTAATTCTGGATGCCGGTATGAAATTATTAATTGAGAAAAGAAACAGTGGATAATGGCAATAAAATATATCGATAAGGCCGAAGTGCCTTTTCTAATGAATGGCTTGAGCGATGAGTTCGCGCTCATTGAAAACCCCGGCTACATCTTCCCAAAATTTGAAGTCGTGCCGCTCGCGAAAAAAACAACATCAGTCTCCGGCTTGGAAGCCGTGGTGATGGATATGGATGGTACAACCACCACAACCGAGGTGCTCTGCATTCATTCCCTCGAGTACATGGTAAGACAGATCACCGGGAGGTTGTCAAAAGATGTCTGGGAAGGACTCGACGAGCACCGTGACTACCCTCATATAATCGGAAACAGCACAACCAAGCATGTTGAGTATCTGATTAAAACCTACAGGGACGATATAATTATCGATGAGTTAAAGCGCGCTTTCATAAAATCGGCAGTCAGAACCCTCTGCTTCGGAAAAGACCCCAACCGGATTACGGAAGTGAAAAATAATCTTGCTTCGCTGGGTTTGAACAAATTGCAGTTCGCGGCAGAGTTGGAAATTGTGATAAACTCTGGCAGCTACAATTTTGAGCAATGCCCGGAGGTGAATTCTTTAATAAATCAGCATTTTAACGATTTCAGAATTGAAACCGAGACTGAAGTGGTGCGTGCCGCGATTGATATCTATTACGCCCGCTATCACGAGATCCTCGCCTTGATCCTCGAGGGTAAGGCTGAGAAAGTTATTGAAGAACTAAACCTCCCAAAAGGGAGGCACTTGATTGAACCAATGCCCGGAGCTCTCCTCCTGCTTTTATTGCTAAAAGGGAAGCTTAAAGGCAAGGTTCTCAGGCTGAAGGAGTATATACTCTCTCACCTTAAATACCTGCACGATGATACTGCCGATATCGATATGGAACTCGGTTTTCTTCAGCACCTCGCCGCAAAATTCGGGCAAAATCCTGTTAGAATTGCGGTTGTAACCTCCTCGATCAGGTATGAAGCTGATATTGTATTGGCTCAGGTTTTCAAGGTTTTCCGTGAGGAGTTGCAGAATACCGGGCTGACCGGTGATGAGCTCGATGAACTCATGGCCCTTTTCAGTGACCACAACAAATTTTATGACGCGGTTATAACCGCTACGGATTCGAGCGAGATCCGCCTCAAACCTTTCCGTGACCTCTATTCAATGGCACTACATAAACTCGCTGTACCGGTTGAGCGTTTCGACCGGGTGATCGGATTTGAAGATTCCGAGAGCGGAAATCTTGCCATCCGTGCCGCCGGTATCGGGCTTGCTGTCGCGGTTCCATTCGCGCAGACTTCAGGGCACAATCTTAGCGCCGCGTCTTATGTGGCCGGACACGGAATACCCGAAGTAATTTTTAAGAAACACCTCTTTTTCAATCAAATATGAAATTTTATGTCGAAGTTTGAAGATCATCTAAAAAACAAGGTTTTTCATCTAATTTCCAACACCCATTGGGACCGCGAATGGCGATTCCCCTTCCAGCGGAACCGTCAGATGCTTGTCGATATGATCGACAAGGTCATCGAGATTCTCGAAGGAAATCCTGATTATAAAGCTTTTCACCTTGACAGCCAGTCGATTGTAATCACCGACTACCTCGAAGTTAAGCCTCACATGAAAGAGCGCTTTATTAAACTGGTTGAAGAAAAGCGTCTTTTGATCGGCCCTTGGTTCATTCTTCCGGAGCAGTTCCAGGTGGGAGGTGAAAATCTTATCAGAAACCTGCTTATTGGTCACAAAATATGCAAGAACCACGGTGGAGTTTCGAAGATCGGCTACTCCCCGTTCTCGTGGGGACAGATCTCGCAGTTGCCGCAGATATACAAGGAGTTCGGTATCGAACTGATAATGTTTTACCGCGGCATCAATTCGCTTGAGTCACCTAAAGCCGAGTTCATCTGGGAAGGTGCTGACGGTACAACTGCCATGTCATCACGCTTCTCGACCATGCCGAGATATAACTTCTATTTCTACATTTACCGTCCGGTGATCCACAATGAAACTCCCTACGATGTCGAGCATCCCTGGAACAAAGGGGGTATACTCTTCCATTTTGCAGATGAACGTCTCTATAAAGAGGATTTCTTCATGGCTGAGTACCCTGACCACTACTACAGTGAGAATGTAAGAGCCGCGGTTGAAGACATTGTTAACAAACAGGCAGATGACTTCACCACTCCCCACGTGATCTGGATGGAAGGGCATGATTCTTCAGGCCCGAATGAAAAAACGGTGAAGATTCTTGAGGACATTAAAAAAGAATTCCCCGGCATAAACGTTATCCACTCCACGCTTGAAGATTACGCCGCAGCCCTCGCCGAAACATTTGACGAGGAGAAAGCAGCTTACGTAACCGGTGAACGAAGAAGCGCGCAGTTTGACGCTCGAAGCGGCAACATGTATGGTTACACCACCAGCGCGAGAATGTTTCTGAAGCAGAGGAATTTCGAAGTGGAGAATCACCTCCAATTCTATGCTGAGCCCTTCAACGCCTTTTCAGGAATACTGGGTCACGATATTAAAAACAAGTACCTCGATCTCGCGTGGAACTATCTTGTGCAGAATTCAGCACACGACTCGATCGGCGGCTGTTCACTTGATTCCATCCACGAAGACATGATGTCGCGTTACAAACAGGTTGAGGAAATTGCAACAGGTGTATTTGAACGCGCGTGTAAGTACATCATCAGAAACATCGACCACACAGGGAATCTCGCCCAATACGCTCATCCCGACTATCCTCAGTTCGTTACGGTGTTTAATCCGGCTTCCTACAGCCGGAATGAAACCATGCGGCTCATGATAGATGTACCCGAGAAAGCGGATTCCGGCTCACTTAAACTTGTAAATGAAGCCGGTGAAAGCATTTCCCTCTCAATTCTTGAAAGTTACGATGTTGAACCTGTTCTCGAGCAGATGATCAACAGGCCAATGTACCTTAAAACAAAACGCTACGAAGTGCTTGCCTCACTTACCGGTATCGCGCCGCTTGGTTACACTTCTTTCGCGATTGTGCCTGACTCATTTTTGCCCGCTGAAGCTGATTTTATCGCCTCGGGCAAAAAGAAAAAGACAAAACTTGACAACGAGCATCTTCAGGTAACCTTCAACGATAACGGTACCTTCAACGTCTTCCACAAGGAAACCGGATTTTACTACAATAATCTTGGTGGTCTTTACGATGAAGGCGAAGCCGGCCACGCGTGGGTTAACAAACCACTCCCACCATACGTCACAACTGATGAATCAAAGGCAAAGGTTAAATTGGTAGAGAATTCATCTCATTCTGCCACTGTGATGATCAGGCAATACCTCTCACTCCCCTCTGACCTTTCTCAGAGGCACAGCAGAAACCCTGATTTTACTGTGGTGCCGGTTAAGATTTATGTTACCCTGGCGAAAGGCTCAAAGCGTGTGGATATAAAGGCTGAGGTAAACAACAAAGCTGAAAGCCACCGCTTAAGACTACTTTTCCCGACCGGTTTGAAGATCAAGACCCACTATGGTGAAGGCCAGTTTGATGTGGTTGAAAGAACAGTTGAACGTCCAGACACTTCGAACTGGATCGAGCAACCGATGTACGACTTCCCGATGCACCAGTTCATGGCGGTTTCCGACGGTAGAAATGGTGCCGCGATCTTCTCTCGCGGGCTTAAGGAGTATGAAGTGTTGCCTGATATACAAAACACGATCGCTATCACACTGCTGCGCTCATTCAACTATATCATCGCGCCAAGTTCGGTCGAGGATTACTCGGATATGAAGGGCTCGCAGTGCCTGGGCAAACAATCGTTCGAGCTGGCTTTCTACCCGTTCAAGGGTGACTGGACCGAAGGTGAAGTTTATCCTGAAGCCTTGAAGTACAATCTCCCCCTTTCGGCCGTTCTCTCTTCAACAGCGAAAGGGACGATGCCTTCAAATTTCTCTTTCATTTCGATCGAGCCTGAAAACCTCATTTTCAGTTGTTTCAAGAAGGCAGAGTCTGAAGAAGATGGTGAATTTATCCTCAGGGTATATAACCCGACTGAAGAAGGAATCGCCGGAAAAGTTGTATTCGGTGTTCCTCCAAAGCAGGTTATGCGCACCACCCTTGAAGAGGAGATAATTGAGAACAAGAACTTACAGGTTCCGAATGAACTGAATGTGAAAATCGGTGCCAAGAAACTGAAAACCTATCTTATCAAATATTAAACCAGAAGTGAAATGATAAAGAATAAATACGGATATTTTACTGATGACCATCGTGAATACGTGATCACCGATCCACGGACTCCACGACCATGGTTTAACTATATATGGAACAAGGACTTCGCCGGCCTGATCTCACATACAGGCGGAGGTTTTTCGTTCCTCGAAACACCCCGTGATAACCGGCTCACCAGAATGCGCTACAATTGCCTCCCCTGGGACAGACCCGGAAGATACGTAATGGTGAAAGATTCTAAAACAGGTGAGTACAGATCGCTCAGTTGGGCTCCCACAATAGACAAGCATTATGATGAATATGAATGCCGTCACGGTCAGGGTTACACTTCGATAAAGACCAAATTCCTTGGTCTGAGTGGTATGATAACATACTTTGTCCCCCGCGAAAGCAACGCGGAGGTCTGGCGGATTTCGCTACAGAACCTGACTGACGAAGTGAAGGAACTTGAAGTGTATTCTTTCGCGGAACTGATGATGGGTAACGCCTTGAACGACATCATCAATCAGCCGAATGACAAGCACTTCACTGATATTCATTTTGATAAAACTAACGACACACTCGTCGCGACCCGCAGATACTGGGTGCTGAACAAAAAAGTGAGCGTTGAGCAGCCAAATCTTGACTGGAAATATCATCTCCTCTTCACTTCAACTCTACCCGTCACCGGCTTTGATGGTAGCCTCGATAAATTTATCGGAAGATGGCGCTCTGAAGCCAATCCTGAAGCTGTCGAGAGAGGTGAAATGTTCAATAGTGAGATCACCGCTGGTGATCCCGTTGTCGCACTTCAGAACAAGATCACTTTGAAACCGGGCGAATCGGTTGATTTTGCTATAATTATGGGTGTGGCTCCCAAGAATGACGAAGACACTTCGTTCAAGTACAAAGAACTCGACTGGGTTAACCTGAAAGATGTTTCCCGCCTTGACAGTTTATTCGGTGAAGTGAAGGATTATTGGACAGGCTACCTTTCACACTTTAGCGTGGAAACTTCTGATGAGAAATTGAATGCTTCGATGAACGTATGGAACCAGTACCAGGCCGCGGTGACATTTGATATGGCGCGTAACTCGGGATATTATCACGGTGGTTTGCTTTTTGGTAACGGAATCCGTGATCAGTTCCAGGATATTCTCGGAATGCTCTTGCCCGAACCGGGCAGAGTAAAAGCCAGAATTCTCAACGCCCTGAAATATCAGTTCAACGATGGATCAACACTTCACAACTTCTTCAAGATCACCGAATGGGGCGAGAAGACAAATCACTCCGACACTCCCCTCTGGATTCCTTTCGGTATTACAGAGTATCTGAATGAGACGGGCGACCTTTCAATCCTTGACGAAGTGGTGAAATTCTATGACGAAGGCGAGGCAACGGTTTATGAACACACAGCCCGCGCGCTTGATTTCGCTATCTCTGCCGTGAGTGAAAGAGGGCTGCCAAAGATCATGAATGGTGACTGGAACGACACTCTCGACAAAGTTGGTCCCCGCGGAAAGGGTGAAACCATTTGGGGAGCTTTCTTCCTCGGATACGTGATCAAAAAGACACTTCCCCTCCTTGGTCTTATGAATGATCAGGCAAGGATCAAAGCATGGAGCGAAGCGTTCGTGAAGATGGAAAAACTGATCAATGAAGTTGCATGGGATGGTGAGTGGTATATCCGCGCGTTCAACGATTTCATGGAGCCCCTTGGCACGCACAAAAGTGAACAGGGCAAGATATTCATTAACGCCCAGTCATGGGCTATCATCTCCGGAATGGCTCCTGAAGACCGCGCGAAAGCATGTCTTGAATCGGTGAAAAAACATCTTCTCAGACCGAATGGAATTCAGATCTGCTGGCCCTCTTATACCAAGGTTGAAGAGAACACTGGTCTGATAAGCAGGTGTGTACCGGGTAAAAAAGAGAATGGCGCCATTTTCAATCACGCTTCATCATGGTTCGTTCTTGCTTCGATAGTTGTGGGTGATATCGATTCCGCTGTGGATATCTACAAAAGAATGCTGCCCGCGAATTCTTCAGAGAGAAGCGACATTTATGAAGTGGAGCCTTACGTATTCGCTGAGTATATCACCAGTCCCGACCACCCAACTGAAGGACAGGCAAGCCACTCATGGCTTACCGGTACAGCAGTCTGGATGTTAAGGATCGGTATGGACCACATTTTTGGCTTCAAGCCTGAGATCAGCGGAATAACTATCGACCCCGTACTCCCCTCTTTCTGGGATGGCTTCAAAGCAAAAAGGAAATTCAGAGGTTGCGAACTTGATCTAACCGTAAAGCGAGCAGGTTCCGGAGAATCAACCGGACTCTACTTGAACGGTTCTCAGGTTGAGAACAACTTCATTTCCGCCGGTTCCCTTGTTAAAGACGGAACCCTGCAACTCACGTATCTCGTTTAGTATCAAATACGTACAAAAAAAGCTGCTCATTCGGGCAGCTTTTTTTTTGCGATAATCGTGGGTTGGATTTTTAAGTGTATGGCTTGATACAACTACTTAAGAAAGAGCAGTTTAAGAACTTTTACAGGTTTCCCATTTCCAGATATAGTGAGGAACAATACTCCACTTGATTGGCCGGTCAGGTTGAACTCTTCAATGTATTCCCCGGCGGAGGGATAATACTTCGTAAAAGAAGATATCCTTTCCCCTTCGCTTCTATAAAGTGTGAATGAGAGAACCACTTCACTCCCTGTTAGTATCTTTACCCGGGTGGAAGGGTTGAAAGGATTTGGGAAGTTATCGCTTATACTGATCGACTCCGGTAGTACAGGATTCGGTGAAGTTTCCGGAGATGTGACTATATACTCATGTCCATCATAAACAACCCTGGAGAGGCGGTAAATAACCTTGGCAGGATAACCATAAGTCTCAGATTCATATCTTGTCAACAGTACCGGACCTGTACCGGCTTTGAACACTAATTCCTCATCCACATTAATATCCCCCCGTAACGAGTAAAGTCTGCTTGAAACCCCGGCGAGTGTATCGACGCTGTAACCGGCAAATAACATTCCTGTGCCGGTCGTGAAGTAATGAAGTTTTCCGGACCCACCGGTTGAGAAATTGAGATCATCAGTACCGGTCAGTGAGAGGGATCCTCCTGGAAGCAAACGGTAGAAGGCAGCTCTTCTACCGGAAACATCAGGTACAAAATACAGGGTGTCGCCAAAGAGTACTTCTCTCTTGTACTGCTTTGAATTTATGATCGTATCGTTGAGAAATTGATGTACTGCCTCACCTGCATAGATCGTATCATTCAAGGTGGGAGAAAGCATATATTTCTGATAATAGTTAACATATCCGGGGGTAACGGAGTAGAAATCGCTCCCTTCAACTCTGTATTCAATTGAGTAAGTTCCGGTTTCCGGTACTCTGATCACGTTAGGACCTGGACTTCTATCTGAAAGTTTGAAATACACCTCCGGGATGTATCCTCTTAGAATTAACACGGAGTCCAGAGGAATTGTTCCACCGAAAATTTCTTTAGATTCCCGGGGTACCTGCAATGTCGCATGAATGGTATCGAATCCCGGCTTATGATACAGAAAATTTGCTGTCAGGCTTTCCCAAAAATCGATTGCCAAAGAATAAAGGCCGGTATAAGCGTGATTGGCAACAACTCTTAAATACATTTTCGGAGATGTCACCGAAGTATCGATACTCTTGTAAGTCAGAGAAAAGTCAACCGGGGTCTTAAAATGAAAATAATTGCCGTCAGGTTTTAAATATTTCATTTCATAAACATTCCATTCGACGAAAGATATTCCCGGATTCGGGGGAAGGAATGAGTAGTCATGATTTATCCTGCTTATGCCCAAATTCCGGGAGAACCGGTACGTCCACTGACCAGTGGTCACTTCATAAACCTGAAATGATTTGTTTATTTGCATGGATACAGCGTGTGAACAACTTTCATACTTCCGCCATGCCGTAACTTTGAAAAAAGTGATGTTACAACTTAGCGAAACTTGATCATATCTTCATGATCGTGATCTTCCCCACCTCACTGTGAGGTTATTTTACTACTCTTTGTTCTTCGGATGTGTGAACAATACCAACCCAAAAGCGACCGCGTAGAGGAAATATATCCCTGTTAAAATCCACATTCCGGGAAGATGAGGTTTAGTTATGAGCACTTTCCCAAGAGCGAAAGTGGTGATGACGAAGTGGAAAAAATTACCCATGACGATAGGCCTGTTGTAAATCCCACCAATTCTCGCTTCCCTCTGCATCCAATTCATGATCGCGAAACCCATATAAAGGGCAGCCATCATCTGGATGAAAAGATCAGCCGACTGCGTCGGCTCTATCTTCGTGTGAACCAACAGCTCATTGGAAAAGAATGAGGAGAGGAACCCAAAAGCCCCAAGGGTGACCGCGGATACTGACATCAAAATCTTGGTGTTGATCATTTGGTACCCAAACCCGCGTTCACAAATATCTGGTCAACTTCCTCCTGCGACACATCGGCATCTTTATTGTCAATCTCAATCAGGTAGATAAAACCTTTCGGATTTTCAAGCTTGTTGTAGATATTTATCAACTGTTGCTGATCGCTGAAAACAAGGTAACCCTTATCGTCCCACTTCTCAATACCGCTTAAACAGCCGTGAGTTGGTACATTAGGATAAAAGACCTCTTTAGTGTAATATCTTTGATCGACTGTGGTGCCATGCATTACGATATCATTTCTTCCCGCTTTTCCGGCGTAATATGTCTCCATTACCGGGAAGTAATTCTGCCACGATTCCGGAAAGAGCGAAAGATACAGCTCGCGATCGTTTTTACCCGTCAACTTGTAGTTATTGTAAAATGTCTTGTTGTCAGTCTCGGAAGGCATGAAGAGCCTGATCCTTGGAGTTGGACCGATCAGTTTGGCAGGTGAATTGTAAACCCCCGCGACTGAAAAGCACCCTTGCGGTGAATTGCCGTTCGTTATATATCCCGGCATGTTTGGCAATGCCATCGCGAAGTAAGGAAGTGTCAGCACCTTCCCTGACGAGTCACGGAGAAACTCACCAGATGGTTTTCTGAAAACAATTCTGCCCGAATGAGCCCTGTCATTCCTGACAAAAAAGTACATCCTGAAAACTGTAGAATCTTTCTTGAACTCAAGCAGATCTTTTAATGGTGGAAGTGAGGGTCTTCCGTTGATCCAGATATCAAGATTGCCAAGCAACGCTGCCAAAATCGGATGTTCAAGTTTCGATGGAAAGCGTGAAAGTGTCAGATCGCGGAAATAGCTTGCGTCAAGTTTTGTTTTAACAAGATAGTTAACAGACATCGCGTAAAGCTTGGGGTCTTCCGTTGTTTGAGCAAATGAAAGAACGGGATCAGGATGTACCCCTTTCCACAACGAAAAACCTGCCTGTAAAATCCTGCGTTGCATGTCAGGCTGGAAGGTTTCTATCGAGTCCAGAAGTTTAAAGTAGAGAGCGAGAAACGCGGTATCACGGTCTTTGGTAAGTTCAGCCGCCCACAATCCATTTGCCATTACATCGGCATTTCTGAAATTGGCCGGTTTCATCGACTCAACCATTTTAAGTTTCATTTCCTTATAGAAACTGTCTTTTCTGGCAAGACTCGCGAAATCAAAGTATGTATTTTGCGCGTTCATCTGGAACAGTATTGCAATCACCAGTAGTGGTAATTTTCTGAGCATTAATTTCTCCGTTTAATAATTTTATTCGATTCAACCTCTCGTCTGCGACCACAAGCCGGACAGCCCGTATCGCACAGCAGCGCGAGTGGGTCGTTCCCGGTAAACAACCGGAATTGTCCCAACAGCGAGTAAGGATCTATAAGATAAAATTTGAATCTCTCCGAAAGACTTTTGAGGTAACCTGTTTCAAGCAGATGTTTCTCAAATTTAACGAAACCTCTTGAGCAACCGGGCAACTCTATCACCGGATACACCCCATCCGTTGAGATCGCCAGTGGCTCCACTCCCATGTAGTCCCAGCAATTTGTCGTCAAATAAGGCAATCCGCATAAACTTTCAAAATAATGAAGCATGGAAAGCGATTCGAACCCGCAACCCACCAGCGCGATTCCCGTTAATCCCCTTCTGAAGAGGATATCAGGCACGGACCCGGCACCTAATGGCGAGATTGGATTATTGCATTCAGATATTGTATCAGTTCCACCCAACAAGGTGAATGAATGTGTTGGCGATGAAGTTCTGAAAACCCCTGGCAACTGCCTGAAGGTTTCGGCGACAATTCCTGTTAAAGCATGTGATGTCTCCCGGTTAAAAGGGATGGTGGCCTTCCGCCGGTTGACGAAACTGTAAGTGAATACCGGAATCACAAGTGTCCGGTCATTCCCGCGTTTCCCGGCGAGCACCTCACAAAAATCGAGCGGATCAACAAAACCGCCATACTCTCTAACAGTTCTAAAAGAGGCATGGATCATAACCTCCCTGCCGGATGCGAGAATTTCGTCGATCATCTGACCAAATCAGCAGGCAACTAAACGGGCATTTTCTTTCTGGCCAGGATGCTGTAGTCATCCACGGCCCTCCGGATCGTGTTCTTCAGTATCCCAAGCCCGTCGATTTCAAGAACGATGTCATCACCCTCACGCAACCAGACCGGAGAGAATTCCTCTCCTTTTTCTTTTGCCTCAAGTGCAGCGGTGCCGTTAAGTTCAAGGTAACACCCTGTTCCAACAGTACCTGAGCCAATGATATCACCCGGGTAAAGATCAACTCCGTAGGAAGCCCTCTCAATAAGCTCAGCGAAAGTCCAGTCCATATCCTTTAGATTACCGGATGAAATTTGCATCCCGTTGTGGAATGCCCTCATGCCAAGATCGAATCTGTCACCGTAAGGGGTTGAAATTTTCTTTTCTTCAAGTTCATCAGGTGTTACCAGCCAAGGCCCGATCGCGGTCGCGAAATCCTTCCCTTTGGCAGGACCAAGATTGAACAGCATCTCCTCCATCTGGAGGACACGTGCCGAAAAATCATTCATTATCATGTAGCCGGCAATGTAGTTATCAGCCTCGTAAGAGCGAATATTTCTTCCATGCCTGCCGATCACAACAGCTGCCTCAAGCTCAAAATCGAGTTTCTGAAGGTGGTCTGCCTCCACTATCAGATCCCCTCCACCATAAATCGCATTGTGATTGGTAAAATAGAACACGGGATACTGATCGAATTCAGGGATCATCGGCACTCCCCTGTTTCTTCTCGCGGTGGCGACGTGCTGCCTGAAAGCATAACCGTCACGGCATGACGTGGGGTTTGGTACCGGTGGCCCAATGATCAAGTCTTCCACCGGAAGACCGGCGATATTTCCGGCGCGAAAATTCTTCACTATTATCTCAAAGATAGATCCTGCATCCACCCAGATATCAAGCAGTTCCTTCATTGTTGAGGGGAGCTGTTTACCGGATGAGCTTGACGCTTCTTCGATATCAACCACCACATCGTTTACCAAAAGTCCGGCCCTGAACTTTGAATCCCTAAGATAACTGACGAATTTCATTTATTTCCTCGATTTCAGTTCAAAATTAAATAATGATTTCAGACATGTGCCTTGATCTGTTCCATCACATCAGTGATCACCTTGATGGCAAATTCAGTTTCTTCTTCAGTGCCTGAATTTATCCTTACTCCATTCGCCACTCCGAAAGATCCTGTATGTCTCAGGATAAGCCCCCGTTCAAGACAGTCGTTATTGAACCGCAGGGCAAACTCCTCATCAGGAAAGATCAGCATCAGAAAATTACCGACTGAGCGGGTGTAACTGATTCCAAGCGCATCGAAGACTTCTCTGAAACGGTTAAGTGACCAGCGGTTAAGTTCCGCTGTCTTCTTTAGAAATTCAACATCGCCAAGCGCCGCAATAGCGCCTGCCTGTGCAAGCATGTTAGGCTCGAAAGGCAGTTTTACCTTAAAAAGGGCATGAATGAGTCTTGGATCACCAAACCCCGCGCCAATTCTTAAACCAGCGAGACCGTAATCTTTGGAGAACGTCCGCAGAACCATAAGATTTGGCATTTCATACTTTAACCCGTCCGGATAATCAGGATATTCCCGGGCGTAAAGTGTGTAAGCTTCATCGAGAACAACCAGAATTGATGCCGGCACTTGTCTCATGAACTCTTCAAACTGAGACTTGGTGAACATTGTTCCGGTTGGATTGTTCGGATTTGCCAGATAAATGACCTTGGTCTTTGGCGTTATTGATGCAAGAATAGCTTCAAGATCATAGGTGTAATCGCTCAATAATGTTTTTACACATTTGATATTGTACTTGTCGGCATTCACATACCAACCAATAAAGGTACCTTCCGATGTTATCACTTCGTCATCACCATGACAAACAGTGCTGATGATATATTGAAGTATCGCGTCAGAGCCACTCGCGGCTATAATCCGCTCCTGTGGCACTTCGTAATATTCCGATAGTTTTTTAGTCAGTTCATAACACTTCGGATCGGTGTATCTGTGGAGTTCACCAAGGGTGTTCTTTATTGCTTCGATCGCTCTTGGTGAGGGCCCCAACGGATTCTCGTTTGAGGCAAGTTTAACGATCTTCGTTAAACCTTTCTCGCGGGCAAGTTCCTCGATCGGCTTCCCGGCCTTGTAAGGGGTAAGCTCCTCGATATGTTTTGGTAACTTTATCATTTTATTTTCCGGTTCTACACCTCAAGCCAGGAGTTTTCGTATCCTTCGATCAGTGTATCTTTCACGTTTTCAGTTAATTTAAGAGGCGCGTATGTATCCACCATTATGGCATACTCAAACGTCTCTTTCGCTCCAATGGAAGCTTCCGTTTTACCCGGCTGAGGCCCGTGTGGAATCCCCATTGGGTGGAGTGTCACAGAACCCTCACTAATTGCCTTGCGTGACATGAAGTCGCCATCGACATAGTAAATCACTTCGTCACTGTCGATATTGGTATGGAAATATGGAGCCGGTATCGCCTGAGGGTCAAAATCGAACAATCTTGGACAGAAATTACATACCACGAAATTTTGTGTCCAGAAAAGGAGATGCACCGGTGGCGGAAGATGAAGTCTCCCAACCTTCGGGGCGTAATCTTTGATATTAAATGCATACGGATAAAGGAAGCCGTCCCAACCAACCACATCGAACGGGTGGTGTGGCACCATGTATTCGAAGTGTCTGCCGTTAAGATTCACGATCATCTTGAAATCACCTTCTTCGAAGTGAGGTTCAAGGTATGACGGTGGTCTGAAATCACGCTCGTAATAAGGCGCGTCCTCGTTCAACTGTCCGTACTCATTCCTGAAGTGGCGTGGTATCTCAAACGGTGTAGGTGATTCAATTATAAGGAGTTTGACATTATCATAAGAATCAAACTTCAACTGATACACCGTGCCTTTTGGGATTATAAGATAGTCCCACTGGTTGAATGGAATCACCCCGTACTCCGAGTACATTTTACCGCTTCCGTGGTGAATGAAGATCAGTTCAGACATCTGAGAGTTCTTGTAGAAGAAATCAGCCTCTTCAGTCACATGAGCGGTTGAAATATTGCAGCCGCTGTTTCGCATGAACGACTGACGGGCAGTCAGAATATTTCCGGGTGTGATCTTTCTCCCCGTGACAAAGTGATAATACTGAACGGGGGCATCATCCCAGTCCTTCACATTGAACGGGTGTATCTCATTAATCTTCGTCACCTGAGGTGGAATATGGAAGTGGTACTTGTTTGAGTACACTCCTGAAAATCCCCTTGTGCTGAATAATTCTTCACGGTAAAGGGATTTGCCGTCGGGTTTGTAAAATGTTATGTGCCTTCTTGGAGGCAACTCACCGAGTTTAAAGTAAAATGGCATTAAAGTCTCCTCGTCCGGTCAAAAGTTTCCGCGGGCGGCCTGGTCGCGTTCAATAGCTTCAAACAGTGCCTGGAAGTTACCTTTACCAAAACCTTCACTTCCGCCCCTCCTCTGTATCACTTCAAAGAAGAAGGTAGGACGGTCACCTACCGGTTTTGTGAATATCTGAAGGAGGTAGCCGTTGCTTTCGGGATCGAGAAGAATTCCGTGCTCCTTAAGTTCATCAATATCCTCTTCTACTTTAATGTCACGGTCTTTTAACATCTGATAGTAAGTGTCAGGGGGTGAAGAGAGGAATTCGATCCCGTTCTTGCGCATCGCTGCTATTGTTTCGATGATGTTGTCGGTTCTCAGAGCGATATGCTGGATGCCTGTACCGCAGAACTCTTCGATATATTCCTCGATCTGCGATTTTTTCAGACCCTTGTAAGGCTCATTCACGGGGTTGCGAATAACACTGTCTTCAGACCGTACCACTTTTGAAAGCAGCGCGGAGTATTGCGTTCCGATATCGCCCGGTTTGAAGTCAACAAAGGTTTCAAAACTAAGGCTGGCATTCATGTAATCGACCCAGAAGTTCATCTCATTCTCGCGGACGTTACCTACAATATGGTCGATGATCTTCAGCCCCGTTTCATGCGACTCCACTTCAAAATGGGTCACGGGTTCGCCAAATCCCGGACGGAACAGGCCCTTGTATTCATCGTGATTAACAAACATTATCTCCGCGTCGTCGTAAAGTTTTATGGCGGCTTCAACGAAAATACCGTTTTCATCTTTTACAGCATGAGGTCTTATGGTCGAAATTGCACCATTACTAACGGCATGATTGTAAGCGTATTCGACATCATTAACGTTCAGCGTCCACCGCTTCACACCGTCGCCATGACGCTGGAGGAAGTGGTACATGTCGTAATTTTCAGGTTTGACAGGAGAAGATACGAGTATCCTGAGGTTGTTCTTTTCGAGGAGGTATGAGACTTTGTCTTTTACCCCGGTTTCTGGCCCGGAATAAGCGTTTATTTTCATCCCGGTGGTTTTAGAGAACCAATACGCCCAAATTTTCGCGGTTCCCACGAAAAATTCGACATAATCATAGCCTCTTATACCCAGTTTGTTAGCCATTTGATCTCCGTTTGTAATGGTTAAAAAAGCGGTATTTTGTTAAACTTCATCTGCAAAGATAAAAAATAAAAGCAGGCTTCGAAATTCATTTCTGAATACTCAAAGCCTGCTCTTCAAACAGCCTGCTTTTCCTAATCTTCCACGTTGTGGTTATGCTGTGTTCGCAACGCTTTCGCCATAAAATAGACAGTGAAGAAAATTATCACCGACCAGGCACAGATCAACGTTATAAGCGCGGGAGCATCCATCAGTTAGCCTCCTTGATTTTTTCTTGCGCGAATTTTATTTTCCACGCGTACGCAATCGAAACACCAACAACTACAAGAACCGAGAGCAGTAATAAACGTGTCAGATTCATTACCATGATCTTCTCGGGGTCATCCACTCCAATGTGCAACAGGGTGCCAATAACGCTTCCAGGATCAAAACTCCATCCATGACCGTTAAAAAGTCCTGATACAGCTGCTGCCCAGTTCCCGCCCATGGGTTGAACAAGTGATCCAAGGAAAACTATCAAGATGAAGGTCGGGGTGACATATTTGAGTATATACTTGAAGATAACCGGTATTTTAATGTCGGCGCCTTTGTTTATCTCTGCCCAAGCGTTATCGATACCGAATATCCAGAGAAAGATGACCGACTCAGCCAGCGCGAATAAAACCAATGAAAAAGTACCTGCCCAGAAGTCGAACTCATCAAACGCTCCATGATCATACAACAGGATGGTAGGCAGGCCCAAAATAAAAACCGCCACTCCAAACGCCCAAGTGGAACCAACCCGGGTGAACTTGAATGAATCCTGAAGAAAAGCCATCACCGGTTGTCCCATCGCGATAGAACTGGTTATTCCGGCAAAGAAAAGAAGTCCGAACCAGGCTATACCACCGAGAGTTGAAAGGAAAGGTCCCCAGTTCTCAAAAAGCATCGGAAGTGTCATGAAAGACATTCCAAATCCACTAAAAGCAGAAAGGGAAGCCAGTCCAAGGTAGGCAACCGCGATCGGGATCACAATCGAACCGCCAAGCACCACCTCCACAAACTCATTCATGAAACCCGCGGAAGCGGCATTAAGCGCCACATCATCGTTTTTCCTCAAGTAAGCGGCGTAGCAGTGAATAGAGCCCATCCCCACAGAGAGTGTGAAGAATACCTGCCCGGCTGCCGCGAGCCACACTTTCGGGTTGGCGAGTGAATCAAACTGAGGGGTCCAGAGGAAATTCAATCCCGCGATCGCGTTCTCAACGGCACCATTCTCTCCAGCTTCGAGGGTTAGTGCCCTTACCGCAAGAAAAATTCCGAAGAGGATCAGCAGTGGCATTAGTATCTTACTCGCCTTTTCTATCCCGGCGCTGATTCCACGTGAAAGTATCCAAAGGTTTAATCCGAGAGTAACGATGAAGAAAAAGATAGCAACTGGTGAAAAATTCAGGAAACTATCACCAACTCCGAGATACGACTTGAAATACTGGATCACTTCCTGCTGGTTCATTCCATTGAACACATCAAAAAGTGAAAAAAATGTGTAGGCAAGCGTCCACGATTCAATATAACAGTAGTACGCGGCTACCACAAGATTTGTAAATATACCGAAGACGCCGAAATACTTCAACAGTTTCGACCTTCCCAGTACATCAAGCATCCCGGGCGTCGAGTGATGCCCAAACTGACCGCCGTGACGGCCTATCGCCCACTCGACCCAGAGCAATGGGATTCCCATTACCACAAGTGAAACGAGATAAGGAATAATAAACGCCCCGCCGCCATTATTTATTGCCTGCGCGGGGAATCTCAGGAAGTTGCCGAGGCCAACGGCGTTACCTGCAACTGCAAGGATCAGACCGATCCTTGAAGCCCATCTTTCGTTAGTACCACTCATTCTATATGGTGACTCCTTGATTAGTTTCGGTTAATTCTCTTTCACTATGTGCTACAATAACAGCTCCTGCCGCGTCTCCGGTTACGTTGGTTACCGTACGGCACATGTCAAGTATCCTGTCGATTCCCAGTATGAGTGCTATGCCCTGTTCAGGTACACCTACTGATTTTAGTATGATAATAAGCATTATTATTCCAACTCCCGGTACCGGGGCGGTTCCGATCGAAGCGAGTACCGCCATAAACACCACGGTTATCTGTTGCGCGAGGCTCAGATCCATCCCGTAAACCTGAGCGATAAAAACTGTTGCCACGCCCTGATAAAGCGCCGTTCCGTCCATGTTAATAGTAGCTCCCAACGGAAGCACGAAACTTGTGATCGATTTGGATACACCCAGATTCTCCTGACAACACTCCATGTTAACGGGAAGTGTGGCTGCCGATGAACTTGTTGTGAACGCAACAATCTGCATTGGACGCAAGCCGCTGAAAAACTTTTTCAGGCTCATGTTTGAAAATATCTTGACCATGGCGGCATATGTTCCTACAGTATGCAGAAATAAACCGATCACGATTGTAAGGGCGTACCAGAAAAGGGTCTCGAGTATGTTGAAACCAAATTCTGAAACCGTCGCGGCTATCAGCGCGAATACGCCAATCGGCGCGAATTTCATTATGATATCAATCATTTTTATCATGATCTCGCTTAAGGCGTCGAAGAAATCCAGAATTATTTTCGATTTTTCCTGATTCGCTACAGTCAGTATCATTCCAAAAAATACAGCAAAAAACACTATCTGAAGCATTTCACCCTGAGAAAGAGCCGCGAACGGATTCCTGGGTACCATCTCCACTATCATGTTTATCGCGTCAAATTCAAGTTCAGTTGAGATTCTATCCTTGGTGTCACCCGAGTATGTCATCAAAAGATTCTCTTTTGTGGCTTTATCCATCCGCTCACCCGGTTGAATGGTATTTGCCAAAACCAGGCCAATTACAACCGCGAAAGCGGTTGTAGTAAGGAAATAAGTCAGAGTTTTTGTGCCGATTCTCGCAAATTTTCTTATGTCTCCAAGACTCGCCGCGCCTGCTATAAGACTGGCCAGCACAAGCGGAACTGCTACAAGATTCAGTAACCTGATAAAAATATCACCGAGCCATTTTATCCAGGTAGCGGGCGTTTTCGGGTTGCGGATAACTTTGACCGAACTGAACGATGTCTCAAGCTTGTCCGGGGATTTAACCTTCAGCTCAATCTGTGAACCCTCTTTTTTAGCCTGTTTGAACATGCTGATCAGCTTGGGTTTCTCGCCTGGTTTGAACATTAAAGTGTCGGTTGGTTTTCCGTCCTTTGAGACTTTCAGCATTACCACTGAACTCCAAACGGACACTTCGCTTTCAACTGCTTCCTTGTTTGCCAAATGAGAAACAACGAAAGCGTCTTCATCAACATTAAAAAAAGCGCCAAACAAGGCACCAAATATCAACGCTATCAGTATTTGCGTGTGGAGGGCTGGGAGTTTTAACTTCATTAAACCGGTGTAACCTGACTTTTTTTCAGAGTGAATTCTTTAAAAAACAAAAATAATCACTATTATTGAAACTTAAAACGATCAAATTTGAAAAATACACATTTCCCTGAAAATATATAATCATTTTATCCACTCTCCCCTAAATCGAATGAATAAAAACACCAAAGGTGATCTGTTAAGAAAACTTACTCTTACGGGTGCCACCATGATCGTTGCCGGTTCGATGATCGGTTCAGGTATTTTCCGCAAACCTGCTACAATGGCTGATCAGCTTATGTCACCGGAGCTACTTATTATCGTCTGGATCGCGGCCGGACTTATTACACTCGTTGGAGCTCTCATAAACGCGGAAATCGCTGGCATGATAGATGCCACCGGAGGGCAGTACATCTACTTTAGGGAGATGTACGGCGACTTTACCGCTTACATGTATGGGTGGTCAATTCTCTCCGTTATCCAAACAGGTAGTCAGGCAGCGATCGCCTATGTATTTGCGGAATACCTCAACTCTTACCTGCACATCGGAGGGCTTTCAGATACTTGGGCAAATTTCCAGGTCTACATGCCTTTCGTTGGTATGATAAAACCTTTCGCGGACTTTGGCACCAAGTCGATAGCGATAATTGTCACATTCTTCATCACGGGAGTGAACTACATCGGTGTCTTCTTCGGAGGCGTTGTTCAAACCGTTGTAACGTTCGTTAAAATTGGCTCAATTCTTGCCCTGTCAGCTCTGATATTCATGCTTGGTGACGGAAATATGGCTAATTTCAGTAACGGGTTTTCAATGCCGACGGAGAATGCTTCCAACATAATTTCCCTGTTCGGTTTGGCTCTTGCAGGTGCTTTTTGGGCATACGACGGCTGGAACAACGTTACATTCGTCAGTGGTGAAGTTAAGAATCCTCAGCGGAATGTTCCTTTGGCACTTATCTACGGAACACTGATCGTGATAGCAGTGTATGTCTTTATCAATATGGCCTTTCTTTACGTTTTACCAATCGATGAGATGCGGAAATCGGATCTGGTTGCCCGTACCGCGGCAGAAAAGATATTTGGTATCGCGGGCGGATCACTAATTTCCATCGCAGTTATTATCTCAACATTCGGTGCACTGAACGGAAGCATACTCTCGACCGCGAGGGTTCAATTTGCCATGTCACGAGCCGGGATGTTCTTCGAAAGCCTCGGTAAGGTTCACCCGAAATTCGCCACGCCTCACATCTCCCTGCTCGTTCAGGGTATTTGGTCGGCAGTGCTGGTGCTCTCGGGTTCTTTTGATACGATCAGTGACTACGTAATTTTCGCTGCCTGGTTATTTTACATGCTCGGGGCGGCTGGTATATTCGTTTTAAGAAGGAAAATGCCCGATATACCACGTCCCTACAAGATGTGGGGGTATCCTGTGCTGCCGGCGTTGTTCGTGGTATTCTCATTCCTGTTCCTTGTTAACACGCTGGTCTCGGACACCGAAAACGCCATGATGGGGGTGCTGCTTATATTGAGTGGACTCCCCTTCTACTACTATATTAAATACAGAAACAGAAAGAATTCAGAAAAAGTAAATTAGAATGAAAAAAATTGTCCTTATCGATGCAATGGCGATAGCCTACAAGGCCTACTTCGCCTTTATCACGCGCCCTTTGAAAACCAGATCAGGTGAGCCGACTTCGGCCATCTTCGGATTCTTTAACCAGCTCTTCAGATACCTTGAAGAGATCAAGCCCGATTCCGTGATCGTCGCATATGACTCGAAGGAGAAGACCCTCCGCGCTGAAAAATATGAGCAATACAAGGCTCACCGCGAGGAAATGCCGGAGGAATTAGTGCCTCAGATAGGCAGGATCCGGGAAATTCTCGACGCAATGTCAATCCCCGTGCTCATGATTCCCAAGATTGAAGCGGATGATATAGTGGGAACAGTCGCGCGAATTGCTGAAGAAGATGGCTATCAGGTTTACATGGTTTCGCCCGATAAAGACTATTTCCAATTGGTGACAATAAACGCGTTTCTGGTGAGACCCGGTATTAAAGGTGAGGATTTTGAGATATTCGATCCCGCTTCGGCAGAGCAAAAACTGGGTTTTGAACCTTCAAAAATGATCGATTATCTCGCGCTGATCGGTGACTCAAGCGACAATATTCCGGGTGTAAAGGGAATTGGAGAAAAAACAGCCCTTCCACTTATCCAACAGTTTGGTTCAATTGAAAAATTGTATGAGAACCTTGCTGAAATCGCTTCAAATTCTATACGCTCCAAACTTGAGGCGAACCGTGATAACGCTTTTATGTCAAAGGAGTTGGCGACGATAGACAGGTTTGTAGAACTTGAGTTCGATCCTGCCAAAGCCACGATAGGCAATGTCGATTTCCAGAGACTTGACCGTCTGTTCAAGGAGCTTGAGCAACGCACGGTCTGGGCGAAAACCTGCAAATATTTCAACTATTCAGCTGATGAGCCCGGTATGTTTGCCGCTCAGTCTGAAAAGATTGAAGAAACTGAAACGGGCCCCCATGAGTTCGATCCGGAAAAGGTTGATTATATCCTCGTTACCGGTTCAAAAGAGGCTGAAAAAGTCGCGGAACTCATAGCAAAACACGATGAATTTGTTTTCGATACTGAGACTGATTCACTTAATATCTTTCGCGCGCGAATAGCCGGAGCATCCTTCGCGGTAAAGGAAGGTCAGGCATTTTTTGTGGCCATTGAGCCTGAGACTGTTCAACAGGATATGTTCTCTCCCCCCGCGCAGGAGCGACTCCCCCTTTCAGAGTTCAAACGGATTTTCACTCCCTTGTTCGCCGATCCCTGGAAGCGAAAGATCTGCCAAAACGGTAAGTATGATATCGCCATACTTCGTACGGCAGGTATCCCTGTGAAGGGATTCTACTTCGATACCATGGTGGCATCATACGTAATCGATCCCGATAAAAAGCACGGAATGGATGACCTCTCTGAAACATGGCTCAACTACAAGCCGATACCGCTTTCATCGCTGATAGGTCAGAAAAAAGACCCTTCCCGCATGTTCGATGTTGACCTTAAAGCCCTTGCCAATTATGCCTGTGAGGATGCTGATGTAACACTTAGGCTTTACAAGAAATTGAAACAAAAGCTTGAAGAAGACGGACTTGAGAGACTTGCATACGAAATCGAGTTCCCACTCGTGGAAGTGCTGGAGGATATTGAACGCAACGGCGTGAAGATAGATAGCGGCATGCTGCGGCAGCTCTCACAGGATCTTGAGTTGATGATGATGGAAACTGCGAGACAGATTTATTCCGTCGCCGGAGAGGAGTTCAACATCAATTCGCCTTTGCAGCTTCAAAAAATTCTGTACGATAAACTCCAGCTTACTGCAGGAAAGAAAACAAAAACCGGTTATTCAACCGATGCCCAGACACTCGAGTCGCTCAAAGGTGAGCACGAGATCATCGAACTTATCCTCAATTTCAGGCAGCTTTCCAAGCTTAAATCAACCTACGCTGACTCACTGCCGACACTTATTGAACCTGTAACCGGTAAGGTTCATACCTCATTCAACCAAACCGTGGCATCAACAGGTCGACTCTCATCGAACGATCCCAACCTGCAAAACATCCCCATAAGAACCGATATGGGCAAGGAGATCAGGAAGGCTTTTATCGCGTCTTCACCTGAAAATGTAATTTTAAGCCTCGACTATTCTCAGATCGAACTACGAATAATGGCATCGATCTGCGGTGACGAATACCTGACCAAAGCTTTCATAAACGGTGAGGATATCCACAGGAGCACGGCCGCGCTTGTTTTCCGGGTTGATCCTTCTGAAGTTACCGCGGACATGCGACGTAAAGCAAAAGAAGTCAATTTCGGAATCCTCTATGGAATTGGTGCCTTCGGTCTGAAGATCCGCCTCGGTATCGCACAGAACCACGCCAAAGAGATCATCGATACTTACTTTGGTACTTTCAGCCGGGTAAAAGAATTCATGGACAATTCTATCGCCCACGCGAGGGAAAAAGGTTATGCTGAAACCCTTACAGGAAGAAGACGCTACCTGCCGAACATCAACAGTAAGAACTTCGCTGTGAAGCAATTTGAAGAGAGGGTTGCGATAAACATGCCTATTCAGGGAACTGCTGCCGATATGATAAAACTCGCGATGATAAACGTCGACAGGGCGCTGAAAGAAGGAAATTACAGAACTAAAATGATACTTCAGGTGCACGATGAGCTGCTTTTTGACGCGCCGAAGGATGAACTGGAAACCGTAACTCCTTTAATTAAAAGGCTTATGGAGTCGGCACTTCCACTCAATGTTCCGGTGGTTGTGGAATCAGGTTACGGACCTAACTGGTTGGACGCGCATTAAACCAGGGAGAGTCTCAGAACAGCATCGGCAGCCTTGTGTCCGCTTTGAACCGCGCCTTCAATGGTCGCGGGAAGTCCGGTATCTGTCCAGTCACCGGCAAGAAAAAGATTTTTAATACCGGTTGAGGTGCCTGGTCTGTGCCTGAGGTTTTCCCCTCCACAAACAAAGGTGGCGCGTTTCTCTTTGATCATTTTGTGTGAAGTGATTCGGCTCTCCTCGATCCCAAGATAAGTTTTCAATTCCGACTTTATCAGAGAGAGGATATCCTCTTCCTTCATGCTGTCCCAATCTGTCGAGGCGCTTGTTACAGTGGAGATATAATCTCCATGATTGAAAACCCATTGAACCGGGGAATCGATCAGTGCAATAAAATCGCGTGGGATCTGAGTATCCTTGATCCGGAGGTGAAACGAGGTGATCGACGAATATTTCATGTCATAACCGGCTATTTCAGGGACAAGGCCTACAATTCCGTCAATTTTTCCGAGCGCGTGGGCCGGTATCGCGAATATTAGTGCCTTGGGGTTTTCAATCCGTCCCCCACGGGTGAGAACTGAGGCAATCCTCCCGCCGGAGGTTTCAACCGCGGTAACCGGTTCACTGAACCTGACTTCGCTTCCTCTTTCCTCTATAAATTTCACTGCTTTTTCGACAAATAAAGCGCTTAGATCTACCCGCGGCACAACAATCTTCGCGTTATCCTTCCCTTCAAGAAATATGACCTTCAGGATATGAGCGAACACACCAGCCGAAGCCTTCTCCACTGATGTATTCATCGCACCCGTGCAAAGAATGTCCCAGATTCCGGTAAAGAGCTCGCCCGTCTGTCCCTCTGATTTTAACCAGTCAGAGACCGTGATATTCATCAGTTTTGCAGGATTCACGAAACGAAGTTTGGTAACGAAAGCTATCGCGCTCAATTTTTGCGAAAGAGAGAGATGATCAAACCCCAACAGGGCTTGGAGCAGGTCAAACGGATAAGGAAGATTGCCTGATCGCAGGGTGAAGTGTCTCCCCTGCCTGTCAACCATGTTCACTTCCATCCGCTTCTGTTTATTCAAAAGGTGTTTCGCACCGGTGCTTTCAAGGAAGTGGAAAGTTTCATGGTAACTGCCGAGCATGATGTGCTGACCATTGTCGAGGGCGAATTCTTTATGTGGAGTATCAGAGAATGAATGAGAAAATGAATACGCCCTGCCGCCCCCTTTTTTAGAGGCTTCCAGCAGTATAACTTTTTTACCGGAGGAAATAATTCTCACGGCTGCCGCGAGACCGGAGAGGCCCGCACCAACTACAACTACACTTCCATGGGTCATCCGTAAACGAGACGGTATTTAGCCCAGACCCCGAGGGAGATCCCAACCTTCTGCACCTTGGAGATGTTCACATCCTTGTGGTAGATGTCATATTTTTCACGGATGATGTTCTTCAATATCCTGAAATAGATATGCTGCATGGCCCTTGCCGCGAACATGTTGCCCTTGTCTTCACGGTTAAGTGCAGCGGTTGCCTTGTTGAAATATTCCAAAGCCCGGGTAACCTGAAACTCCATCAATCTTATGAAATTCTCATTGTAAACTGAATTCATCAGCTCGTTTTCGCTGTATCCGAACTTTCTCAGGTCTTCCAAAGGAAGGTATATCCTGTCTTTTTCAGCATCTTTTTTAATGTCACGTAGAATGTTTGTCAGTTGAAGGGCTATTCCGAGATTTTCAGCGAACTCAACCGCGCTCTTGTGTTTGTACCCGAATATTTCGATGCACATCAAACCAACCGTTGAAGCCACTCTGTAGCAGTACAGCTTCAACTGTTCAAATGTTTGATAGCGTCTGATGGTAAGGTCCATTTCCATTCCTTTGATCAGCTCGAAGAATGGTTCAGCAGGTATGTTGAATTGCTTGATAGTTGAGGCAACGCGGTTCATCAGAGAGGAATGTGAATCATCGTGGAAGGCGAGCTCCAGTTCCCGTCT
The DNA here is from genome assembly GCA_964625575.1 of uncultured Ignavibacteriaceae bacterium. Lineage (GTDB taxonomy): Bacteria > Bacteroidota > Ignavibacteria > Ignavibacteriales > Ignavibacteriaceae > UTCHB3. The sequence goes on from CAZVBQ010000001.1 coordinate 252,681, forward strand.
CCAATTTGTAAGAACAGTTTCCTTTTCAGAGAAAGATGAATCACCTTCGTCAACTATGTCATCGGTCTCCCTGCAGAAGGCGTAGACTGTCGTCATCGCGTCCCGCTTCGGAGCGGGTAACAAGTTGAACGCGTAATAAAAACTGCTTTTGCTCTTTTTAGATATCTCTTTTGCCTGTTCGAGTGACATCAGAATATTGATTTTATGAATAAATTAAAATAGTCAAACTTGCCGAGTCGGGGTCTTGCAAGGTAACTCGTATAGCCCGAATCTTTTATTTTTTCCGCGATTGCAAGACCACCTTCACACGTGGCAGCGATCTGAATCTTCAACCTGCCTTTCAGCATGCCGGCCAGAGGTTTCCCCTGTTCCATCAGGTTTACCGCCCGCTCCAACTGCATCCTCACCAGCTCATTCAACTGGTTGTTCTTCTCCCGGAAGGTCATTAATCTTTCATCAAGTCCGGAAGAAATAATTTCCTCGATCGGAATATATAATCTGTTCCGCAAAAAGTCAATCTTTAGATCCTGATAAAAGTTAATTAATTGGAGAGAAGTGCATATTTTATCAGATAGAAGGGCTCTTTCAGTGTCATGATACCCATTGAGTTGCAGAATAAGTCTTCCCACGGGGTTTGCAGAACGCCTGCAATAATCGAGCAATGAATTAAAGTCATCATACCGGTTAACTGTTATATCCTGTCTGAAAGCTGACAGAAGGTCAAGGAAGAGGTTCTCATCAAGGGTCCTGCCTCTAATGGTTTGGTGCAGCGCTTGGTCGAGACTGTTTTGGAAGCGTGAGTTAAGTGTATCCCTGAAACGTGCCTCAAACCTCTCAAGGGATTCGAGACGTTCGCCGGGAGTGGAATCCCCCTCATCGGCAATATCGTCGGCAGTACGCGAGAACCAATAAATTATCGCCACATCATTTCGAAGCTCTTTAGGAACAAAGAAAGATACCACAGGAAAATTTTCATAATGCTCTTTGGCAAGCTTCAACGCGATCGAATATCCATCCATGATCTCACTCATATAACCTCAATAAAATTAAAAAACGGTTCATCCCACCCTTCGATCCGGGGTTGGAAGAACCGTTCTTAAAAATAGAATAACAGCGCGCTATTTTGTGTCCGCTTTTGTTACAAACTCTTCAACCTCTGACTTAAGATTTTCTTCTATCACTCTCAGCATGTCTTTTATTATGAACAAATGCTGATCATTCATACCTTCCCTGAAAAACACATCGATATTGTGTCCGGCGACGTGGATGCAGAATTTATTCTTACCGGCAAGTATGCTCTCCAGAAGTTCTTTTTCATAAAGCAGTTTTAGGAGGTACTCTGCATTCTCTTTCACATTTCGGGCATAGTTGAATGCTTTCTTTATTTTTTCAGCGTCAACCTGCGTACTCTGAAATTTAGCCAGTTTTTCAGCGGCATTATTAAAATCAAACATCTGTCCGGTCAGATGCTGGTTTTTTCCATATGCGGATTCCATTTCGGATACTCCTGATAATGTTTGGTTTACTGATCTCTTTAGCTTCAAAAGCTCCTGTATGAGTACCTTCAAATTATTTTATACTCACTGTTATAACCTAACAACTATTCAGGACATAATCAAGGGTTTACAAAAAAAAACAAAAAAAAGCTGAAGAAACTTCAGCTTTTAATGAGTGCCCGAGACAGGAATACCCGTTATATTTCCTGATACCCCCTAATTCCCCAAAATGTTTTATTTTTGGCGTGTTTTCGCACTTTTCTATTTACCAATATTTCCGTATATTGTCTTGTAATTCCATTTTTTTGTAACAGATATGTAACAGGAAGAAAAATGAGAGTAAAATTTTGGCTAAACAAGTCAGTACTCAAAGAGCGAAAAAGAATCTACGCTCATATCTTTGTCGGGAAAGAGCGCATTATTTTGAACACCGGGCAGGAGATCACCCCCGCCCACTGGGACAACCGTAAACAGCGCGCCACAGGTAAAGGATCCGCCTCACTGAACGAGTTCCTGAACGCCCTCTACGACCGGCTGTTCACGATCTACAGGGAAATCAGGCAAGCGAACTTTGAAGCCTCTGAAGATCACGTTGCCTCCCGGTTCATGCAGGCTATCCAGCCGAAGAACTCCCTCTCCTTCTTTGAGGCTTATGATCAGTTCATTTCACTTCGAAAACCGGTCATAGCAAAGAACACAATCAAAAAATACATTAACGTCCGCAACATCCTGACAAGTTTTGAACAGGCTTCAGGGAAGAAGATCACCTTTGAAGGGCTCAACTTCCTCTTTTTTGACAGCCTGGTCAATTACATGCTCTCAAAAAACCTGACCAACAGCACCATTTCCAAACACATCACCGACCTGAAATCTTTCCTCAAATGGTCTGTGGAACGGGAACTCAATAAAAATCAAACCTTTCAACAATACAAAGTCAGATTCAACACCACCCGGGCAGATGTAATCTTCCTGAACCGCACCGAACTTGAAGAACTCGAGGCGCTGGTACCGGTCAGCTTCTCCCCCTCCACCAACGCCCCCGCTTTTTCCATTCGCGTTGTGTCTGCTGACACCCTGCAGAAGGTGAAAGATCTTTTCCTTTTCGCCTGCTACACAGGCGCGCGATTCTCAGACGTCCAGAACCTCAAGTTTAACGACATCCAAGGCAACGCGTGGTCTGTCATCACGCAGAAGACGCAAGCAGGGCTCACCATACCCCTGAACAAGAAGGCGCTCGATATCATCGCCAAATACCGCGATCACGCCAACACCCTTCCCCGGATCACCAACCAGCGGCTTAACGAATACCTGAAAATCCTTTGTTATCAGGCAGGTTTGAACTCCCCCACCCGTACAGTCAAATTTACCGGTTCACAGCGTACCGAATCAATCCTCCCCAAATACATGCTGATCACCACCCACACCGCCCGCCGCACTTTCATCACCCTTTCGATCGAAGCCGGCATGAACCCCGAAGCCATCATGAAGATAACCGGTCATACCACTTATGCCATGATGAAGAAGTACCTGCAGATCACTGACACCATGGTCCAGAACGAGTATGCCAAGGCATGGGAAGTATCAGAATCCAAACCAATCATCAACCTGAAAGGTAACTGACATGAAACCGAAAAGAAAAGCACCGACGCAAGATCCGCTCGCTTCACAGCTCGAAAACAACCTGAAACAGGTCGTTCACCGGTTATCAACCTCACTCGAGATCAAACCGCTGGAAATCACCCTGACGGGTGATCTTCTGCTTATCG
>CAZVBQ010000001.1:256042-425911 GCA_964625575.1 uncultured Ignavibacteriaceae bacterium
TCACTCGAGATCAAACCGCTGGAAATCACCCTGACGGGTGATCTTCTGCTTATCGATCCGGTAAAGAAAAATTCGAAAGGTCAAAAGTGATGGGAAGGCATTTTGATCAACTGCTTAAGATTGATATCGAAAACGGCGGCGACGCTCCCCTGCCATATCCTCAGGCTCAATTCTTCGATGATCTCGAAGAATTACTCATCAGTAACTTTGAACAGGGTGTCAAAACCTTGAATAAGCTGCTTAAAAACTTGCACCCACTCGAGCAACTGTTCATCGTCAGGGATATTTCTTCCTCTATACTGGTCAACTCTCCTTTTGACCATTTGTCCCCCGGTTTTGTGCGCTCTCTCGCGGAGATCGAAAACAGGCTGCTGAAACAACTCAAATCCCAAGGACTCACCGTTGAACTGATCGAACGCCAACTCACCAAATTCAACCTCAGGGTATATGAAAGGCTTTCAGTTTCTTCCCAAACTATCGTTTGGAAGAAAAGCGCGCGCGAGCTCGCTTCACATATTCATTCCCTGATCGATAACGGCTCGATCGAGAACAACAACCGGTCAGAGATCTGCCGGCTGTTTTCTTTGATGTTCGTTCTTCAAGATGGGAAACAAATTCCTGCCAAAACACTCTACGATTATATTTCATTCTTCAACAACGAGTCTACTGTGACAAAGTCAAAAATCTGATCTGCTATCTCCCTGCCTGTTTTTGCTATTTTCAAGGCATTGTTTGCTATACCCCTCGTAGCGTCCGGATATTAATTTTACTCCATCTTTTAACGCAATTATTCCTTAAAACACCGGAGTAAACAAATGTCTCTAACAACACCCGCTAACACGCTCATACTGGTTGATGTCACTCAGATCACCCGTATCATCACCAACGCCGTGGCTGAATCACTCGCGGCTAAAACATCATTCAGCAACGATCCTGAAAACTCAAAACCGGAAGATGATCTTCTTACATATCAGCAAGCTTGCGACTTGCTTCACGTCACTCGCTCCGGTTTGTTTAAATGGATCCAAAAAGGTTTTATAACACCCCGCTATCTTGGTGACAATTCCAAACCCTTTTTCCTTAAGTCCGACATTCTCGAAGCTCTCAAGGCAAAGCAGAAACCCCAACTCCCTGTTTAAAATAGTTGAAGGTTAGCCGGGGCAGGCTAACCTTCTTTTAATTCACTTTGAGGACGGTGAATTCAGGCATTTGGGCGCGCAAATATAGGCATTTTATCCCCCTCTTTGCAAAGCTCCCCCGTGATGGTTCCCCGCCCTCTTAAACGAGGTTATTGTTTATGGCTCGCCCTGTTAAAGAAGGCTTGCAATACTTCCCCTTTGATGTCGATTTTTTCAACGACGACAAAATCCAACTACTCAGTTCCGAGTTTCAATCGTTAGGTGAAAACATTGTCATCAGGCTTTTCTGTAAAATTTACGCGAACGGTTATTTCTACAAATGCTCAGATGACGAAATAGCGTTGCTCGCCCGTAGTCTCGCCGATGGCACCAAACCCGCGCTGGTTAAAGAGATCATCCGGGCGGCTGTTAACCGCAATATCTTCAACAAGCAGCTTTATGAAAGCTTCGAAATACTCACAAGCAACGGCATTCAAAAACGGTTCGTTGATGCCGCCGGACGTAGGAAAGCAGTTGAAATATGTCAAGAGTTCTGGCTCCGTGGTTTTCAGGATTTACCTGATAATTTTACAGTAACCCCCATTGATGTTAACATTTACCCCGGTTATTGCAACATTAACCCCGGTTCATCTGTACCAAATGACACAAAAACTCCACAAAGTAAAGTAAAGGAAAGTAAAAGAAAAGTAAATCAAAGTAAGGGTAGTGGACTCCGTCCACAAGCCCCCGCCTCCCCTCCTGATCTTGATACTTCTCCTAAAGATGGGTATCCCCAAAAACTGTTCGATATCTTTTCAAAACAGTACCTCCAGATCAAAGGAATCGCTTACCGTCCAAGCTCGCTTAAACAAGATCTCGCTCACCTTCTCAAAGCTGCAAAATACATAGTTGAGGAGGCGGAACAAAAGCAAAATGCCAAACTCGATACCGCCGGAGCGCTCGCCGCATTTGAATGGTTCGTCCAACAAGCCCTTTGCATTTCTGTCAAGGAAGAGGCATGGCTCAACCGTAATATGGCTCCAAAATACCTTGATACACAATTCAACAAGATTCTTCTAATAATCAACAGCAGGTCAAATTATGACACCACAACCAATTTCTCAAGCGGTCAACCAAGTGATAAAGAATTCTTCGAAAGCTTCAAATCAGAATCTACCCGCTATTCGTAATGATTCTGTTAAAATAGATTTCGACTCGAAAGAACTCACTATTCTCTCTTCCGGTAACCCATGTTCGTCTCAAACATTCGCTGAACAACTAGCTAGACTTCGAGCTCATTTCGATTTCACGGGCATTGATCTGCACTACTGGCGGAAGGATTTGGCCGAGGTGGTCGACGACAACCGGCTCACAGATCAGGAGTTTACCGATCTGGTAACCTCTGTCATTCGTTCAGCAACCTTCACGGGCAAACCGCCCGCGATCGCCCTTTTCAAGATCGATAAACCTGTCATCCCACTCTTTTCAGGGCTTGACAGGGATATACTTGTCCACAAAGGTCAGGCAGCTTACTCAGACTTTGGAATCTTCTCTAAAGAGCCCGGGAAACCCGTACTCTTCGCGAAACGCTCCGACTTGGCAAAACACGGTCTGAAGGAAATTCCTCCAACCACCCTTTATTGATATTTTTGTAATAAACTAACCAAGGTAACTCAATGGAAACAATCACCATCAAACGAACCCAACTGAATATCTATCCACGCACGGCGTTCGACGTCCTGTCAGCGCAGGAGCTCGCCAAACGCGAATCCGCGCAAGAGTGGCCCGCATCACTCTTCACCTACATTGTTCATTGTTCACTGAAACGGAATCTCGATCATCTCCCCTGGTACCGTTTCCTCAGGCGGTTAAGGATATCCCGCCTCGTATCGATCCAGTCTCTCGTAAGAGCTCTCTCAATCCAAGAGATGAACCACATCATCACCCTGATCAACGAAGCTGAGAAAATCGAAACGGAGGCGAACAATGGATAGAGGCGAGTCAGTCGGCACACTCTACGTTGACCTGATCACCCGGGACAAAACAACTGAAACCATGGACCAGATTAAGAGCTCCCTCTCCCAGGGAGCTCTCGAACTCGAGCGAAACTTCACCAAGCTAACAGACAAGATCAGCGACAGGATAAAGTTCCTCCCGACACTATTCAGGAACTTCTTTGGAACTTCTGAAACCCAGTTCAAACTTGCGGTCACCTACATGGATTCGACTATAAGTGACGCTACTCTTAAAATCAAAATGCTCAAAGATTATCTCAGTAGCATGAATTTTGATCAACTCATGTTCAAACCCGGGCTTGACATGAGCCTCCTGGAGGACGTCTCAAAAGTTCCGGCAATCTACATAGGCGCCCTCAAACAAATTGCCGAATATGAAAAGCAGATCCGGAAGGAATCGGCAGCACTCACCGCCTCATACTACGATACAATGAAGTTTCACGCCAAAGACTACTACGATTATCGCGTCAACTTGCTGCAAGCTGAAGCGGAACAACTGCAAACCGTTCTCGGTGCGTCGTTCGATATTGCTTCTTTCCTTTTCGAGAACTTGAAATCACTCGATAAGGAACGGGAGAAATTTCTCACCAAATGGGCCGAGGAAACAGTTAAACGTAACAAACCTTCAGATAACTGGACGGTACCGCCATCACCTACGAATCCAAATCCTGACCGGATTTGGGATCCCGCCAATCCCGGACTTCTACAATTTGTCCCGGATATTCCAATGCCCAAATATGACAACTGGAACAGGGAAGAACTCTTTAAGTACTTTATCGAATCTTCCCGAACAGGTCAGACTGCCTTTGAATCAATGTCAAAATCAATTGGAGACAGCTTGGGACAACTCAAGATCCGGTTTTCTTCCGAGGCTTCCGAGATGGAAAAGATATGGGGAGGCATGATTAATTCAATGATCCAAAAAACCACCGCATTGATCGGGCAATGGCTGGTGCTGAATACAATCGCCGGTATCTTCGGATTCGCCGGCATAAACCTCGGCTCTTTCCTCGGTTTATCCGATCCAGAAAAAGGATCAGGCGGGGGTTATCTTAACTCTTGGACTGGAATCAAAAAGTTTGCCTCCGGTGGTGACTTCATTGTCCCTTCCGGATTCCCTAACGACTCATACCCTATGCTCGTCCAAAGTGGCGAACGGGTCAGAGTGACACCCACGGGTAACGTGGGTGAAGAAGCAAAGCTTTTGCAAAGATTGATCTCAGCAGTAGAGGCAAACACGATTGACAGACGTATGATCGGAACACGACCGGTCATCGTACAACCGCGTATCGAGCTCGGCGGAAGAGACCTGACCAAAGAAGTTAAACGGAACGAACAAATAATATCCAGGGAGGGATTCAAGAGCAAATGACATCCCCCGCGCACCGTGCTCAATCAATAACCGGCTTGAACATTCTTCCATCGGTCGCGCGCGCGCGGGGGCGGGAGTGCCGGGAGTCGGCCTTGGTGCCAACTGATCAGGAGTACATCCCCGCCGCGCACTTTGTAACCCTGTCAAATGAGGTAAGCAAAACAGACTTCGCGCGCGGCAGGGGCTTGGGTGCTTACTCACTGTCCTTGGTGCCCCTTTCCCAATGCCGGCGTTCGTGCCCCTTCCGGATGAAGATCAGGGGGTATAGGGCACGTTCAGAGCGTCGAGGCATATCTTGACAAGGCTAAGCGTGAGAACGCTCAACACAGGCGATCCCCGCTCCGCTGTGTTGCCCCGGAAGGCTCCGCACACATTGCACACTTCCCTCCTCCGCAGGCTCCCCCGGGAAAGTGCACAATCAGTGCGGGAGTTTAACGAAGGGCAACACACGGCTCCGCTTGCATTATCTCTAAAGGCAAACATTGAAACCGGTATGAACGGATTCCCAACAAAGCGGATCGGCGAGAGCCGGAGAAGGTATGCCCACCGCTCAACAACCGGCATTCTACCCATAGTCGTGGTGCTCCCTCGTTCCAGGGGGGACGGGTGCTCCGGTGCGTGCCACCGCTTACATTCGTGCTATTGAAAGTCTGGCGGTATGGTCGCTAAGTGGCCACGCACACAGGCACACCCTTGCCGGAATGCCACCGCTCACTTGGGTGCTTTAAAAAGCTTGGTGCTTTGGTCGCTAAGTGGACATCCGGCACCCCCCTGGAAACGCGAGACGGGCACACCACTTATTTTCTACTTACATCCGGTTGTTTCGCAGTCCTCCCCCGACCACCCACCCCTCTTCAAGGCTCACCCCGCCGACAAGCGGCGGGGCGATTCTTGATCCGCAACCTGACGGTTGCGGGCGAAGACTCCTTGAAGTTATTTAGATAAAATCTTTTGGGCATTTTTTGGGGAATTAAAGCTTGTTTTTCGAGGAAATAAAGCAGATTTTTGGCGATATTATCAGGTTTTTTGGGGAATTGTAGCCTTTATTCGGGGAAATGTCGCCGAAGTGTAGCCTTAGGGATTTGTTGGATATACATCCCGTTTAGTAAATTGCACATGATTGGAACGTGTATCTGTTAACGCCCGTCGAGACATCCCGCCCGCGTAAAAGGCGAGTTGGTCGGTACGGGCGTTTTTTTTCGCCAGATCAAATATATTAAGGGTCGCCTCGCTAGGGATAAAAAAAAGCAACCTTTCGCTTCGCTACAGGTCACTTCTTTTTTACCCTGCGTTGCTCCCGGATCCCTTCGGGCGAAAAAAAACTATTTTTTTGCGGGGAAATATCGCCTTTTCTTGCGGGCGGGTCATTTACAAACTAAAACAGAGGTTCCAATGTCACAAAACACGCATTTCAAAACACATCTCCCCGGGCTTTCAACTTTGAAGGTTCGCCAGTTCCTCAACCGGAAATACGGTATCAATCTGGAAGTGGCGTTCGCCATCCCTGCCGGTGATCAATCGGTTTACCTTCACGATCCGTCGTCCGGAAGCGTCGCCATCTTCGGAAAATTTGGCAACCAGGTTCCCACGCTGGTCTACTTCTGCCTTAAGTCGCAGATCTTCCAGTGGTCAGACCTTGCGGCACTTCAGGTTGAATTACAGTTCGCCGTTTATCCGCCCGGTGAAACCTCCCCCGGGAGATCAGAACCCGGGCTGTGGTTCGCTTAACAAAAAACCCCTCTTCGCGGAGGGGTTTTTCATTTTAAAGAGTTAACGACAATCATCGCCATAAAAGAAGTGTTTACGCCCGGGCTTTTTTCTTGATCACAATCCGGTAGAGGTGTCGCTCAACAGTCTTGACACTGCAGAAGTGCCGGTCTGCCAGCTCAAACTTCGCCTCTTTCGGTGGATAACCTTCAGCGATCAACTGGTAATAACCAATCCTGATCCAAGTGCCCTTCAGCTCGTCAGCGTCCAGTCCTGATTTCTCACACACCATCAACAAGATATCTTTGAACGCCTCCAGCTCTTTAGATATGATCCGGTAAGCTGCCCGTTGGCGTTCCAAGTGCTGATACGATTGTCCGCGCATCCGTTTTTCCGACTGTTTGTTTACGGTTTTGACTCCGCAAAAATAACCAAATCACGCTCGATACAGCTTAAATTTTGTAACAGATTTGTAACAAGCATTTCAAAAACTGCGTTTTTGGCTTGTTTTGAAGGTTTTTAGAAGGGGGTTGTGCCCGAGACAGGAATCGAACCTGCATGCCGGAACCGGCACTAGAACCTGAATCTAGCGCGTCTACCAATTTCGCCACCCGGGCCTAAATAAATTTAGACTGCAAATTTAACGATTTTTTTGAAATCCACAAACTTCCGTCACCATTCGCTTCCGGAAGTGTCGGCTTTTTTGCTGTTTCCGTCGCCAACATGTGTTTTTTCACAGACCGGAATCGCTGAAGCCTCGCTCGCGAGAACATAATCGTTAGCCACGGGGCAACCCGGACCCGCCTTGGCGAGGAAACCCGGTCCACCGGAGGCACAAAAATCGATCTTGATCAGATTCGGTGCTGAGACAGGAAACTCCTCCTTCGGATATTTTTTAGCCCGGTAAACACTCGCCATGAAATCACCCCAGATTGGCAAGGCTGCTGTACCACCGTAACCACCGGGATACTTGATTCTGGCGTCATCGAAACCGATCCATACAATTGCAACAATTCTTGGTGTGAAGCCGGCAAACCAGGCATCGGTAAAGTTTTGTGTGGTTCCCGTCTTTCCCGCGGCAGGATATTCAAACTTGGCTCTAAGCGAGGCTGCTGTTCCGCTTTTAACCACATCCTCTAGCATGCTGATCATCATTACAGAAGTTTCTTCAGAAATCGCCCTCCACTTCGAAGGAGTGAACGGCACCATTTCCCCGCCGTCGCGGTCGGAAATCTTCTTGAACCAGTTGGGAGCGACGTAAATACCTTTGTTAGGAAAAACCGAAAAAGCACCGGCAAGTTCCAAAGGAATCACCTCGGATGAACCCAGCGCGACCGTGGCATCGTCGGCTATCGGTGTGCGAATTCCCATCTTCTCTGAAACTTCACGTATTTCGGGAATCTTCACGTATCCGTCTTTTATCATTCTGACAGCCATGATGTTCACCGAACGGGCGAGACCTTCCCTGATCGGGAAAACACCGCCGGAAGAGCCATCAGAGTTCTTTGGCGAATATTTCCCCTTCAGAGGCTCGTTTGACACTCTGAACTGGGGATAGATGTTCTCCTTCTCGATCGCCGAAGCATAAAGAATGGCTTTGAAGGTCGATCCAGGCTGTCGCCTTATCTGCGTGACGTGATTCAGTCCGAATCCACGGGTGGTGTCGGTACCGCCAACCATGGCGAGGATGTGCCCTGTTCCCACCTCAAGAGCCACGAACGCTGCCTGAACACGGGTGGCCTGGTATTTCACCGAGTCGATAAATCTCTTGTTCTTCTTAAGCTCTTTGTAGTAGGCTTCCTTCTCTTCCTTCGTTACAAGTATCTGATACTCTTCGTCGTTTTTGATGGCTTTGTCAACGATGTCGTCGAGAAGTTTTTGCCGGCCGGCCCAGCTCCAGTAACCGTCGAATCCGCGCTGAAGGCGTCCGACATTGCTGATCACAGCTTTATTAGCAATATTCTGCATCTCAAGGTCAAGTGTGGTGTAGATGTTGAGCCCTGCAGTGAGTACATCCACACCCGATACTTTTTCTCCCTGTATCATCTCATTCTTAACATACTCTAGAAAGTAAGGTGCTTTGTTAACCAGCACTTCCTTTTTTTCCCGCTTCAGTTCGATTTTAGTGGCGGAATAACGGTCATATTCTTCCTGCGTCAGAAAACCGTCTTCCAGCATGTTGTGAAGAACAACATTTCTTCTCGTAAGTGATCGCTCCGGGTAGCGAATAGGGTCGAAGTATGTGGGTGATTTAAGAAGCGCGACCAATAATGCCGATTTCTCCGGGGTCAGATCCTTGGCGGAGATTCCGAAGTAATTCCTTGCCGCGCTTTCGATGCCGTATGAACGCCTTCCGAAATAGTTAAAATTAAGGTACATTGTGAGTATTTCGGTTTTCGAAAACGATCGTTCGATCTGAACCGCGGTTATCCACTCCCTCACCTTTCGCATCGCGAGCTCGGATGAACTTTCATCTAGTTCCTTGAACTTGTAAAGATTCCGCGCCAACTGCTGGGTAAGGGTACTCGCGCCCTGGGGCTTCCGGAAAAAGATGGTTTTAACAGCGGATTTCACAATGCGGTCAACGTCAACCCCCCAGTGATCGAAGAACTTTTTGTCTTCAGTGGATACCAATGCTTCTATCAGGTTCTTTGGAAGATCGGAGTACTGTATCTCCACCCTGTTCTCAACATAAAAGTGCCCCAGCAGCTCGCCGTTGGTATCAAAGACCTTGCTCGCGAGATAGAACTTGGGATTCTCAAGTTCCTCGATTTCCGGCAGCCCGGCCTTTATCTTCAGCCAGAATATCACGAAGAAAAATATCATGAAGACGGCTATGCCACCGGCTATTACAAGGTATTTCTGTTTTTTGTTTTTAAATGAAGGTAGTTTGTATTTCAATGCCATTAATTCAGATCCGTGATCGTAAAATCTTTATTTTCCAGTAAGCCATAACAGGGTTTATCGAGCCAAGAGCCGAGGTTTACGTAGTGACCACCTGCAACCTCAACAAATTTTCTTTTATGTGAGTGCCCAAATATAACAAAATCGTATCCCTCTTTAACTTTCTGCGCTGCCGCTTCCACCAAACCGTCCACTTTTCCGTAGTCTTTTTGGGTTGTATAGTGCCGTGAGCCCTTGCTTGTTGATCTCGCGATCCAAAGCCCGAGATCGGGATGGATCAGACCATAGAAGAACTGAACGGTTTTATTTCTTAAAACTGCTTTCAGTATCCTGTATCCCCTGTCGTTTTTAACGTAACCATCGCCATGCGCGGCGAACAGGGAAACACCATTACACTCGAAGACGATAAAATCTTCAACAAGGTTCACGCCAAGCTCTTTCGAGAAGAAATCCCTGTGAAAAAAATCGTGATTGCCGATCAGATAATGAACTTCGACTCCCCTCGCTGTGCACTCATAAATCGCGTTCAGTGTCCGGAAAAAACCTCTTTGGTATACCTGACGGAATTCGAACCAATAATCGAACAGGTCACCGGCGATAACAAGCGCGGAACCTTTCTTAAGGGTTGAAAGGAAATCGACAAGAATCGACTCACGCTGACGGTCTGACTGAGGCGAACCTGTTCCAAGATGGAGGTCGGAGATAAAATATATCCTGTCGTAGTTTTTCTTCACCTTGTCAGTTTGCTTTATCATTGGCCTTCCTGAAGAGTAGAAAATTATCCGGATCAAGCTCGTACTTTTCCGGTTTGAAGTCAAGTTCAAATTCCAGGGTTTGCTCCTTCCGGGTAACTCTGGTCTGCTTCCGCTCAACCTTGCCTTCCCCGGAAAACAATATCTCGAGGATGAAGTTATACGCGCGAATTTCTTGTTGCACCTGTTCGACTTTAACGCTCACGATGTACTTGCCATTCCTTTTTACACTCTGAATCTCGCCGTATTTTAGGGAAATGATGCCTTCGCCCGAATAGACCCATTGGTCGAAGAACACTCCGAAATCCCTTCCGGAGACTTTTTCAAAGACATTTTTAAGGTCTTCTGTTGAAGCGTTCCGGTACTTGAAAGTATTATAATACTCCCTCATCGCCTTAAAAAACTGTTCATCCCCGAGCTCTTTCCTCAACATTCTTAAAACCCACGCCCCCTTGATATATACCCGGGCTGAAAATATGTCATCAGGATCCTGTAGGGCGCCCTTTAGTGAATTGGGCTCCTTCGCGTATCCAAGTGTCTTGGAAATGAGATCGCGGTTTTCTTTCTTCCCCTGTTCTTCCAGATATAACCATTCACAAAACGAGGCGAAGCCTTCGTTCAGCCAGATATCACCCCAGGTTTTCGGTGAAACAGAATTTCCAAACCAATGGTGAGCGAGTTCGTGAACAAATATCGTCTGCTGCGCGGGATAATCATCGATGAGTCGACTCCCAAAACCGGAGACCGTGGGGTACTCCATGGCGCCATATTGCCAGAGGAACGCGGCAATTCCATATTTCTCATTGGGAAATGGATATTCACCAAAATATTTTTCAAATACGCTGAGAAATGCCTTATGATCCTCGAGTATCCCCGCGAACTTGACGCGTTGCCAAGGAAGACCATATATATATAACGGAAGACTCTTGCCTGATACACTGCTTATATATGTATTCTCGCCAGTAAGGTACCGGGAACTGTAAAACGTTATCAGATAAGTTGGAACGGGAACTGCCGAACTCCAATAAGTGGTTCTTTCGCCGGTTCCGGAATTGGTCACAGTGGAATCAAGCCTCCCGATCGAAACCGATGTCAAAGTAGTGTCGGTTGTTATCGAGAAGTTCACCAATGCCTTGTCTGATGGTGTATCATTACACGCGAGCCAGTCACGTGCGTTCTCGGGTTCGTTCAGCGTGTAGATCAGGTCTATCTTGTTAATCTTGCCGAAGAAAAAATTTTTCTTTTTAGATGGATCACCGCAGTAAGCCACTGAAATTGTCACGGTGTCATTTTTCTTAAACTTTGAAGACAATTTAAGTATATCAGCAGAACGGGTAAAGTTAATCGCTTTGTCGCGCATTTTAATGGCGGATACCGTCAAGTCAGAGGAAAGATCGAGTTCAAGTTCACTCAAGTTAGCGCCAGGAACAAGCGTGATCTCCACTTCGCTTTCGATCCTCTTCACGGCAGGTTCCAGCTTAAGAGAGATATTATATCGTAATACGTCATATTCCCTTTCCCCGTTAAATAGATGGCCGGGACTTAACTTGTAACCATTCCAGATCGATGCATCGTTGATCATCGCGCCGGACCCGTTCAGTATCGCGTTCCAGCCAAATAGAAAAGCAGCAATTGTCGAAAGTGAAAAAACAGTCAATATTTTAAAATTTTGATATTTCATAAAGCTAAATTTAACCATTAAGCAACAAAATAACTTGAAACATTCGCTGTGCCCCCTCCCATTTGTCGTGCTAAAACCCCACTTGACCCGGCACCGGAAGGTTTCATCGAATACTTTAATATTGCCTCCGGTTCAACTTTATGTTTACATTGTAATTAAGATGAATTCCAAACGGAGAACAAGATGCTTAGCGCAACGTATATAATAGTCGGATTCGTAGCCCTCTTCACAATGGGTTTCAGTTTTGTAGCAGCCACTATGTTATCGAGAAGAAAAACCGTTATCATGGACGCGGAAAATATAAGAACACTAACTTCATATACCGTTTATGACAATCATGGCGGCAACATTTACGGGCAATCTGAGGAACCCGAAACAGGTTATGAGGAAGAATATCAGACCGGAATCGAAAACGCAACTGAAAGCGCGACCTGGTATTCGAGAACCGCTTTTTCAACCGGTTTTTCGCGACAAATTGCACCTGTTAACAGTCAAAAGATAAGTCGTCCCGCGTATCTCCAATTCAAATAAACTCCCTTTTATATCCCAAGTCAAGGCTGCTTCTCGAAGCAGCCTTGCTCATTTTAAACCATTTTTTAACATTTAATCATTGTTAAAACCAAAAATTTGTCGTAAATTGAGGTGTTAACTCTAATAACTCTCTCGATACAGAGGAGTCACAATCATCTCATCAAAACAGGAGTGATCCATGAATAAAGTCACAACTTTTTTCTTGTCGCTTTTTCTCGTCGTGGCAATTACCACGGCTGAGGCAACAAACATCAAAAACCCCAAAACGGTAGGAAAGGTTTCAACCGTTAAACATACAGAAGACGGAACCTGGACCCTTCAGGCAACCGGATTCACAACAGCCTCAAGAGGTATCAACTACCTTTCTGTTGTTGATAACAATAATGTATGGGCTGCTGCCTACAACGGTACTTCAACCACAACCTACATCACCGAGTTCACAAGAACCACCAATGGTGGTGCCACCTGGACACCCGGTGTACCTACCGGATACACAAGTGGCTGGGGTTCTTCCATGATCTTCGCGACCAGCGCGAACACAGCCTACATGCCGGTTTTCAACGCTACCGCGGGTGGTGGAAGAATTCTTAAAACAACCGATGGCGGAGCCACATGGACTCACCAGACGACAGCTACATTTGCCGGCCCTGCCGGTTTCCCGAACGTTCTTCATTTCTTTAACCAGAACGAAGGTTTCTGCATGGGCGACCCAAACGGCGGATATTGGGAACTTTACACCACTTCCGATGGTGGTACAAACTGGAACCGTGTTCCTTCAGCAAACATTCCTGCTCCTGTCGCCTCTGATGAATATGGCGTTGTTGGATATTACAGTGCCGTAGGCAACACCCTTTGGTTCACTACCAACAAAGGCAGAATCATCAAAACCACCGATAAAGGTGCAACCTGGACTGCTTCGACAACACCTATAGCATCAGGCAATCAGTTCAAGATCAAGATGAAAGATGTGAACAACGGTATCATAATTGATGTTGTTGCAACAACACCTCTCTATTACAGAACCACCGATGGCGGCGCTACATGGTCACCTATCGTTGCTTCAGGCAATTTTTATGATGCTGATTTCTGCTACGTTCCCGGAACTCTTAACGCATGGGTTTCAACGGGTTCAGCAACCGGCTTCACCGGATGTTCATACTCTGTTGACAATGGAAACACATGGACTGACTACACATCACAGGTTGGTCTGCAGCACCTCGCGGTTGCCTTCTTTGACAACACAACAGGTTGGGCAGGCGCTTTCAACACCAGTGCCACAGTTGGCGGTATCTACAAATTCAACGGTCAGGTTGCCCCTCCTGTTCCTGTAGAGCTTGCTTCTTTCGCGGCAAATGTTTCTCAGAACGAAGTTAATCTCGTTTGGGAAACAGCCACCGAAATGAACAACTACGGTTTCGAAGTTGAAAGAAGCTCAGACAATGTCTCCTTCTCAACTCTTGGTTTTATTAAAGGTCACGGTACCACCACCGAACGTCAGGTATACAGTTTTACTGATCAGATCTCTCTGACAGCAAAAACCTACTACAGACTTCGTCAGATCGACATGGACGGAAGATTTGAATATTCAAAGGTGATCGAAGTTGAGAACACACTCCCTGCTTCTTTCTCAATGAACCAGAACTACCCGAATCCATTCAACCCTTCCACCAGAATTCAGTTCTCACTTCCACAGGAAACACAGGTTGAACTGAGCATCTTCGATGCTTCAGGTAACCTCGTTGAGAACCTTGTTTCAGGTGTTAAAGGTGCCGGAAATCATGAAGTTATCTGGAACGCGGCTTCACATGCTTCAGGTATCTATTTTGCCCGCATCAATGCCGGTAACTTCGTTAAAAATATCAAGATGACCCTTCTTAAGTAGTCAGATCAATTGATACAAAAAAGGCTTGCCGGTTGCGGCAAGCCTTTTTTTATTCATACCATTTTTTTATTTATACCACATATTCTATCGGATCGGGAACCCCGGCCTGCTCAAAGCCGTGCTTGCGCAACAGGCAACTGTCACACTCTCCGCATGACCTCCCATCCGGAGCCGGATCATAGCATGAGTGCGTGATTGAATAGTCAACCCCGAATTTTAGGCCAAGCTCTATTATCCCCTTCTTGCTAAGATCCTGTAGCGGGGAATGAATTTTAAGGTGGGTAATACCTTCAACTCCTACTTTCGTAGCAAGATTTGCCATTCTCTCAAAGGAGGCAATATACTCGGGCCTGCAGTCGGGATAACCGCTGTAATCAATGGCGTTAACGCCGATGAAAATATCATTGGCCTCCAACACTTCCGCGTAAGCCAGCGCGTACGAAAGAAATATAGTGTTTCTGGCAGGCACATAGGTCACAGGGATCTCCTTGCTCATTTCGCTCTCTTCCCTGTGCTTCGGCACTTCGATATTCGAAGTCAATGCCGACCCACCGATAACTTTAAGGTCAATATCAATTACAAGGTGGTCTTTCGCGCCGAAATGCTCCGCCACTTTTTTTGCCGAGATCAATTCCTGCTGATGTCTTTGTCCATAATTGAAACTGAGACAGTAAATGTCATATCCTTCACTTTTAGCAACGGCAGCCACTGTTGTCGAATCCAGCCCACCGCTTACAAGCACCACAGCCCTTTTGGCCATCATTCTCTCTTTTTTTTATTCTTTTGAAATGGTTAAGTTTAATTTTTTAATATTCAAATCTAAGTAACACAGTCCAAATGTCAAATCAACCGCCCGAAAACAGGTATCGTTTCAAGATACTCATCGTAGATGATGTGCCGAAGAACATACAGGTTTTGGGAAGCCTCTTGTTCCATGAAAACCTTGATGTAACCTTCGCCTCCAACGGACAGGATGCCATACACCTCGCGAAAATGAACCCCATTGATCTCATCCTGCTCGATGTAATGATGCCCGGTATGGATGGATTTGAAACTTGTAAAATATTGAAGGCAGACCCCTCAACAGCACAGATCCCGGTGATATTCATGACCGCGCTGAACGAACTTCAGGATAAAATAACCGGTTTTCAAGCCGGAGCAGTCGATTTTATTACCAAGCCGTTTGAGAGTGAGGAGGTGCTGGCGCGTGTAAAAAGCCAATTGAAGATAAGAGCTTTGCAGACTGAACTTGAAGAGAAAATCGCGGAACTGGAAAAAAAGAACCGGTTCATCACTTCGGTATTCGGTACTTACCTCTCTGAAGAAATAGTTGAAAACATTCTTGAAGATCCTGCCAAAATAAAACCGGGTGGTGAAGTGAGAACTGTTTCGATACTGATGGCGGACCTGCGCGGTTTCTCCTCATCTGCTGATACCCTCTCCCCTGCCAGAACCCTGCAACTCCTCAATCTTTTCATCGGAAGAATGACGGGAATAATTATCTCGTTTGAGGGTACGATAGATGAAGTGCTGGGTGATGCACTTCTTGTAATCTTCGGTGCTCCTCTTGAAAAACCGGATCATGCCGACAGGGCGATTGCCTGCGCCCTCGCGATGCAGAACGAAGTGATCCATCTGAACCGGGAATTAAAGGAGCTCGATCTTCCTGAAGTTCAGATGGGTGTGGGTATAAACTCGGGTGAGGTAATTGTTGGCAATATCGGCTCCGCGAAACGATTGAAGTATGGAGTGGTAGGTAGAAATGTGAATCTTACAGCGAGAATAGAGAGCTTCACTGTCGGATTCCAAACCCTTGTTTCTGAGCAAACGGTTAACCTTGTATCAGGTGAAATTACCGTAAGGGATGTTTACAAAGTCAATCCAAAAGGAGTGAGACAACCCGTACACCTGTTTGATATTATCTCGATCTCGGGAAAGTTCAATGTCAATCTTGAGCAGCAGCCCCCGCCTTCAATGGAAACGATAGACAATGTGGAAACCACGTTTGAAGTGATGGAGGAATCCGAGTCTGACAGGACAATTCAGCATGGTATCCTGAACGGCATGTCGGTTTCAGGCGCCATACTCGATTTTGATGGCGAACTGAAGGCGTTCTCCAATCTGAAAATGAAGCTGTTACCCAAGGGAGATCATAAAGGAATCGAGACCATCTATTCAAAAGTTATAAGCCGGATAAAAGAAGGTGGTTACAGGATCGTGTTCACCTCCCATTTCATCCAGCTTGAGAGTTTTACCGGTGAGCGGAAGTGAAACAGAGTAAAGGGTTTTCGATTTCAAAGCACCTGACCAGGAGATTTATCACCTCCGGATTGTCCATCAGAATGAAGCTTTCTCTGATGATCACTTTGCTGTTTGTCGTGCTTACCACTATCCTCTTTGTTATCATGGTTTCAACTTCCCAGAAAAGAACCTACGAGGAAGTTTTCAAAGGTGTGAACTCTTTCGCCAGGATGACGGCTCATGGTGTGAAGGCAGCCACGGATCTTGAACTTAAAGATCAGGTGTTTTCTGTTCTTAAACTCGCATCACAGAACAAGGATGTAATCTACCTCGTTGTAACCGACAGCACCGGAGTACCCGTTACGGGTGTAAACACGGAAACAGCCAGGTTATATGGTTTTAGGCAGATCCACGAGAACAAAGACAGGGTTTTTACCGATTCGGTATATTTTCTACGGGTCGCGATCGAGAAAGGGAAAAAGAAGAGCGGCAACCTTTTTATCGCCTATTCACTCAAATATGCCAATGACCAGTTGGTCAACGTCCAGATTTATGGTCTGATCGTCTCGGCTTTCTTTGTGCTATTCGGATTTCTGGGTTCACTTTTTATCGGCAAGATCATCTCTGATCCTGTAACCAAATTGGTTGAATCTTTCGGAAAGGTTTCATCGGGCGATCTGAAAGTGAGATCTGATATTAAAAGTGGTGATGAAACGGGGAAGCTTAGTGAATCATTCAACGAAATGGTGGAGTCACTCGAATTCGCTGTAAATGAACTCGCTACTTCAAACGCGTTGATCAAGGAATCTGAAGAGCTCTACAAAGAGCTTGTGGCTAAACTCCCCGATTTTGTTATCCTTCACCGCAACCAGAAGATTTTCCTTGTGAACGAAGCCATTCACGATGTGCTGGGATACGAAACCGATGAGGTTATCGGAAGAAATGTATTTGAGTTCGTTTCAAGCGAATTCCACTCCGTGGTTGAAGAGAACACGCGAAGAAGACTTTCGGGCGAAGAGATCGAACCGTATGAAATTGAGCTGATCACCAAACATGGCGACAGGATCACGGGCGAGATCCGGGGCTCCCAAATTTTTTACCAGCGTGAACTCGCGGTACTGAATGTGATAGTGAATGTTACGGCACGGAAGAAATATGAGCAGCGGTTGAAAGACATTAACACTCTCCTTGAACAGAAGATCGAGGAAAGAACCGCTGAACTCTCAGACGCGGTTAAGAAACTGCAGTGTGAGATAGATGAAAGGATAAAAACGGAGAAGAAACTCATTGCATCTGAAGAAAGGGCGCTTGAAGCTTCGCGTCTTAAATCCGAGTTCCTTGCGAACATGAGCCATGAGATAAGAACCCCTCTGAACGCGATCCTGGGATTTACAAACCTCCTCGCGCTGAATGTTGATGATCCGAAGTTGAACCATTACGTGGAATCGATCAAAGGGGGTGGAAAGAACCTGCTCACGCTTATCAATGACATTCTTGATCTTTCAAAAATAGAAGCCGGTAAACTCGACCTCCACCCTGCCCCACTCGATCTAAGGGCTTTTATAGAGGAGATAAAGAATATTTTTGCATCGAAGATCCAGGAGAAATTGATCATTTTCGAGTTACTGATCTCAGATGACGTGCCGCCCGTTCTGATACTCGACGAAGTGAGAACCCGGCAGATTCTTTTCAATCTGATAGGAAATGCCGTTAAATTCACTGACAGCGGAAAAATAACATTGAAAGTTGAAAACCGGTTCAAGCTGTCTGACAAGAGCAAGATCGACCTGCTTCTCTCGGTTGAAGATACCGGTATTGGTATTCCACATGAATTTCAGAATGAAATCTTTGACTCATTCAAGCAGCACACTCACGGTTCTGACCGAAATTACGGTGGAACGGGGCTGGGGCTTTCGATCACCAAACGTTTGGTTGAGATGATGGGTGGCACCATTTCCGTTGAGAGTGTACCCGGGCAGGGATCAAAATTCTGCGTCATCATTCATGATGTCTCAGCCTCCTCCGTGCGTGAGAAGGTTCCGGAATTGGCAGCGATAAACAAGCCGTTTTTCACCTTCTCCGGTAAAAAGATACTTATCGCGGATGACGTTAAAACCAATCGTGAAATGCTGGCTGAACTTTTTATTCCAACCGGTAGCAAGATATTTTTCGCCGCGAACGGAGAAGAAGCATACCTGTCGGCAAAAACACATAAACCCGACCTCGTTTTTATGGATCTCCGGATGCCGGTGCTTGACGGCAACCACGCTGCTAAATTGATCCGTGAAGATAAGGAACTTGAAAATACTCACGTTGTCGCGATTACCGCATCCGCGCTCAAGGAGGAGATCGACTCAAAGTTCCTTCCATTTTTTGAGGGATACATCATTAAACCGGTTGACATTTACAATATCATAAATCTCACTAATTCCCTCCTCGGTGAGTTGCCTTCCCGGAGTGAATTTGAGAAGAGTAATGCTCCGGAGCGTGAAGACGTTTACCGTTTGAAAGATGGTGTGACCGTGGATGACCTGAATGCGAGGATCGCTCTGTCAGTCTATCCACTTTATACAAGTGCTGTTAAAAGCAGGCTCATGAGTGATGTTATTGCTTTCGCAGGTGAAGTAAGGGCACTTCATGAATTTTCAGGAGTGGGGGTTTTACTGGGTTTTGCTGATGAACTTAATTTTGCGGCTAACAGTTTTGATATTGAACTTATTAATAAGAATCTAAACTCATTTCCGTCGTTGATCGAAGAGATCAGGGACAAGAATATTTCACCACCGGAGGACGCTTAATGTACCGAATCCTGTTATTTTCACTCGTTTTCTCGCTTTTTGTCCAGGCCCAAAGCCCTGATTCTCCCCTCATCACGAAGGAGGAAGTAGCGGAGCATATAAAATATCTTTCATCCGATGAGCTTGAGGGACGGGCTCCGGGCACCGGAAAAGACCTGATTGCCGCGAACTATATCAGGAAGTCCCTCGAAGGGAAAGGCGCCAGGTTTCTGTTCGACACTGGTTTTCAGTACTTTGAAGTTACAGGTGGAACCGTGATAAGCGATAAGAGCTCCTTCTCTATTGATGGCAAAGCACTTTCTTTCGACAAAGATTTCACCCCCCTCTCAATTTCCTCGAACGGACAGGTTTCGGCAGGCGTTGTATTTGCCGGTTATGGTTTTTCAATTAATGAGAAGGAAATTACGATCAACAATTTCCCTTCTGATGTGAAAGGCAAGTGGGTTCTCATCCTCCGGGGAGCTCCCCAGGATGCAAAACCGGCCGACCTTTATGAGAAACATTCTTCCCTTCGCAAGAAGATCATCACCGCGAAAGACAACGGCGCTGCAGGCGTGATATTCGTTAATGGTGTCGAATTTGATAAAAACGACAACCTTATCAACCCTTCCCAGGGTTCCGGTGAACCGGATGCGGGTCTCCCCTCCATCAGTGTTACACGAAGTGTAGCCAATATGATCCTCAAGCCCACAGGCAAGACCATTGAAGAGCTAGAGCAGGCATTGCTCAAGGATATTAAATCGGTGATAACCCTTGATACCAAATCAAATGTGACCGGCTCTCCGGAAGTAACCCGCGCAAAAAAGAAAACACTTAATGTGGTAGCGATGCTTGACGGAAACGATCCGGTGCTAAAGGATGAATACATAGTTGTTGGCGCCCATTTCGACCACTTGGGATGGGGTGGCCCCGGCTCAGGCTCCAGAAGACCTGACACGATCGCCATTCATAACGGCGCGGATGATAATGCCTCCGGCACGTCAACGGTTATTGAAATTTTTGAAAAACTGGCCGCAAACAAAGAGAAGCTTAAAAGAAGCGTGATATTCGTCGCTTTCGGAGCGGAAGAAATGGGATTGCTTGGCTCCCGGTACTTCGTTGAAAATCCGCCTGTAGACCTTAAGAAGATCAAATTGATGCTGAACCTCGACATGGTGGGCAGGCTCGATGCCAAAACAAAAGTGTTGAGTCTCGGCGGAACCGGCACGGCAGTTGACTTCAATAAATACTTTGACAAGTTCGTGGAAAAAAGCGGGCTTGATATCAAGAAATCGCCTGAAGGTTACGGCCCCTCTGACCATGCCTCATTCTACTCTAAAGATATACCTGTCTTGTTCTTCTTCACCGGAGTTCATGAAGATTACCACACGCCATTTGATGACTTCGATAAGATCAATGTGGATGGTGCTGTTCAAGTCGGTGATCTTGCATATGAGATAGCTTTCGATGTCGCGAACACAGATACTCCTCCCGTATTCCAGCTTGCAGGTCCAAAGGAGAAACCAAAGGATGCCCCGACCTACAAGATCTCGCTGGGGATCATGCCTGACATGGCGGCAAGCGACATTCAAGGGGTAAGAGCGGAAAACGTCATTCCGGGAAGACCTGCCGACAAAGCAGGAATGCAAAAGGGAGATATCATAATCGAAATAAACGGAAAACCTGTGAAAGATCTTTACGAGTACATGGAAAGACTCGGAGAGCTGAAGAAGGGTGACCTCGTCGATGTGGTTGTTACCCGGGGTGAAGAAAAGATCACGCTGAAAGTTCAATTGTAAAGCTGAAGAGCCCCGGTGAGTATTGCCGGGGCTCTTCTTCATTTTTAGAAGGATTAACCGCTTTTTAACTTTTTGCCCCTGTTTATCAACAACTTATCCACATTTTTGTTGATAACTTAGTTAGCACAACCGGGTGATATAATCAAATCATTTTCATCTTTTTGTCGAAATTTTTTACACTTTATCACTTCAATACGACCGGAAATCAGTAAAAAGGGGCGGTTTTCATTTTTTTTTGTTAAATTGCGCTTACTTTAATCAAGAGTATCAGGCCTCGAATATTTAGTAGATAAAAGTTATCCACATTTTCCGGCAAGAGAGACGTTATTTTACTTATCTTCGTTATTATTCTGAACTGGTACCGCGCACTTAACCTGAAGAGCTTGTAGATGTCACATGATCTAATAGCCAGATATCTGGATGAACAGTATGTTATTACCGAACTCCCCTATCTTGAACCGGGTGATGTGGTTGTACTTTCAGGAGTTAGCTACAAGATAACCGAATCTTGTTATGATCTTTCGATCATACCTGATGGCTTTTACTATAAGGCCTCAAACCCTGCCAATGAGAAGTTTCTTATTAAATTCCTCTTCAAATTCAAAAATCCATCCTGCGAACCAAAACCGGTCGTTCATGGCGTTCTTCAGGAAATGCATCATTACTCCCTCGCCACGCCGGTCGAGTTTGCCACGGGAATAAAAAAATACGGTTTCAAGTTTTGTTATGAGATCTATGAAATGCACTCTGATCTCATTCCCTTGGTAAACGTGGACATGTCTCCCGCAGCGGTGAAGAAGAGTTTTCTGCCCCAGATCAAAAACCTGTTGGAGACCCTTCACGAGAATGACATTTTTCTCCCTTATCTCCACATCTGCAACTTTTTTGTGGCACCCGGGCAGAATCCCAAAATTGTTCTCGTGGGGTACGGACACGCTTTGATGAAAAGCAAATATCCGGTGGTGGAGAAATCGCCATTCAGTCGGACGAACCTTGGGAGATTCTTTTATTCTCCTGAGATTGCCGACGGGCTTTACTCTGAAACCAGTGACTACTATTCTCTCGGAATGATTCTCCTGCGGCTTTTCTACCCTGAAACCTTCAGTGAGCATATCTATTCGGAATTGCTGCGTAACGGGGAAGAACTCAAACCCTTGATCGATTATAAAACAGAATTGTATGAAGTTAACACAATTATTGAGGGGTTAACACTTCATGAAGAACTGAACCGTTTTTCAGCTGCCGAAATTGACGATCTGATCGCCGGGCAGAAGGTTGTTCCACTTTATTACGGGACATTTTTTATCCTCCGCGACGCCCTTGGCGATGAGAAATTTCACAATATCGGCGATCTCGTAGAGTTTCTCAGGAACCAGGCTGAAAGATTTCTCACATATATCAGGATTCCTGCGAACTTGAAGGCATTAACCGATTGGTTCAATAACCTTGAGGGCGTTAAAGACATAGCCGGCTTGAAGAAAAGATTCATCAGGTATCATAGTATCCAAGCTGAGTATTTCATTGAGATCATTCTGCGTCACCTTCTTCCATCGCAGCACATCATCCTGAACGATATCGATTTCGACCTGACTGATCTCCAAAGCATTGATCAAACCGTTGCGCTGTTCTTCAGAAACCTTGAGCATAATCATTTCTACTTTAAAGACCATGATCTAAGATTTGAACTTTTCCGGTTCCTGGTCGCCTGTAACGAACTTTCAGAATCAGACCCCGTAAAATACACCGCCCTTAAACAGATTCAAGAGAGGGCACTTTCGATTCTATCAGTTAATCCTGCAAGCTTTGTCGACTCATTCTCAGGCAGATCATTTCAGATCAATCCGGCCGAGTGGGCGCGTCTTTTCCATGAGTTTATCCCTCAAAAGTTCTTCCGGTCTTTTGAAGGAACAAAGATACAGAAGATCGAGGATTTCGCATTTTATCTCGCTCAACATCCGGAAGTGCTGAGTGACGAATTCCATTTCTATGACATGTATAAATTCCTCGCTTGGAATGGATTCGGTGAAATCAAGGGAAAAAGTTACAAGGATCTGGTTTTCGAGATACTGGAAGATAAAGTTGAGTGTGAAATTGCCATCGCCAGGATAGAAGAAACCGAGCCGGGCCGGTATAAAATGGTTTACTCATACAGGTATTCCCTCACCCGCTATTTTAAGTCGCTGGGTGAAGAACTCCCTTTCGCCACAGAGATCAAACAGCAGCACATTTTCGTTTTCAAGAAAATGGGATTAAGGTCGACAGGCAAGGTGTTTAAATTATTCATGGATCATCTTCAGCATGATCAGGATGTGGAAATCGAGAAGA
Source organism: uncultured Ignavibacteriaceae bacterium (assembly GCA_964625575.1). GTDB lineage: Bacteria > Bacteroidota > Ignavibacteria > Ignavibacteriales > Ignavibacteriaceae > UTCHB3. The sequence goes on from CAZVBQ010000001.1 coordinate 279,147, forward strand.
TCGGGGAAGAAACCTCGAAAACGATACATACCCAACTGAACGATGTTCTCAGAATCGACATCAGATGGCAGACGATCCTCATCAACCTCTTGATAATTGCCGGTGTTGGGTACACTATTTCCGCGTATGGAATTGATCTCGTATTGGATGAAAAAACCAGGTGGTATATGAGTCTGATGCCCGGAATCTCTTTCTTCTTGTATCAAATATTTCCATATCTCTCGATATTTTCATTTATGTTGATGCTCCTCTCACTTTCGCAGAATTTGAAGCTGGTCGGCTCACTCGCGTTTCTCGCTGTCGCGCTATCCGTGGGTGGCACATGGCTCTCATTCGACAACGCTGTAACAGGGATCGATAAAAAGATCGAAATGAAAAGAGCGGTTCTCACTGAATTTTACAAGGGAGGTACAGCTCCATCAAAACCTGACACTATTGTGCCATCTGCAATGGCCACCCTGTTCGACTATGCCCTGGGCAAATCGAACAGTGATCTTATGCCTCTTGTTGATTACTCCGCTAACGGAGGTGAATTTACACTTAACTCATCAATCAAGGCTTTCACCAGAAAATTGAGAAAACTTGAAGATGGCTCATACGCGGCAAAGTTTGAACCCGCTTCAAGTGAGTCAGCCCCGGAAAGCAGGGTTGCCTCCATTCTGATCCCCGACAACAGTGGTTTTCTTAACACAAGCGGATTCTTTTCTTTTAAGTTGAATGTTGAAAATGTAAGGATCAAAGGTGGGCCCGGATCGGTGTTTGGAATAGCTTTTAACCATTTTTACCTGATAATCACACAAAGCCATGCCAGGTTGGTTGAAAAATCCGCGGCTTCAGAAAGCAACTCAGACGAGCTGCTTGTGCTGAGCGAAATGAAAAGTTTTAATTACAATATTGAAGCGTCAGGCCAGACTAAGAATGTGGAACCCGCCGGAGTGATTGAAAAAGTATTCAATGATAAAGAGATCGCTCGCGGTGAAGTTTCTGTAGGCGATGGTGAGTTTAACCTTGAAGTTTCAGCCCTCTACTCGACCATCTCGGTCAGAATTAACGGAAAAGAAGTTATACTTGCAAAAAACAAGAACGGGTTCACCGACCTCGATTATGAACAGTTCAAGCCCACCATCTCTGTTGTATTCGGAGAGAAAAGCTCTTTTTCTTTCGGCAATATCACGATCAGCACTATAACAGATCCGACCACCGAAAAAAACACTCTTGCGAAAAAGGATCTGTTGTGCAGACCAAAACCCGGTGCGGTGCTTTACAAGGATGCCGGTCTTTCATCTAAATTTGAAGTGAAATCGGGTGAAAAACTTGATCTAACAATTGTGGATATGACGGCAAAGGCTCTTGAATTAAGGACAGCGGACGGAACCACCTTGTTCATTGCCAAAAAGGACATTGATGATATTCTATTTTGATCACTCACCGGAGTATCCCGTAAGCTCAACATAGCCCTTCCCTGCTATTTTTGAACCGTTGGAAACCTTTTCCACGTCGATGGCGCCCTCGTAATAACGGATCGAGAACCGGTGCTCCTGTTTTTTCATTGTCGTCTTCACCCCAAATATTGTGTTTAACGGAATAACCTCGATCTTCCATGAGGCAGGATACTTTGTGCTGTTAACTGTGTTGAAATCCAGAGTTGACAGTTTCAAATCCCCATCACGCAACACCCTGTATGATCCGTCGGCATAAACCAGGCTCCCCTTCTGAAAATTGGTATTCCCCTTAGCATCACGCAGCCTGAAATACATCAGCTCAGTGTTATCATCAAGTTGCAACGCGAACCAGTCCCAACCTTTTTGATCTTCATCAAGCGCGCTGGTTGACCACTCCCGGTCCATCCATGAGTCACCTTTCAGCTCATTTTTTTCACCACCCGTTCTAAACACGGCTTTGGTTGCCAACCGGGTGTAAGAATAATAGTAGGATGCATTTCCCGGTTTGTTCGATTTAGCGCTCAACCCTTTGTTCCCCTGAAGTACCGCGGGCTTGCTTGGCAGGAGTTCAAGTTCAAGCTCCAGGCCCTTCTTTTTCGCTGATATTTTCATTACGGGCATGGCAGGATCTCTTGAAAAATCATATTTCAAAACCACGCTCCCAGCGAAGACAGTTGAACTGTCAATCTTGCTTCCCGCGAGACCGTTCGCGCCCCTCGCGAAACTCTCAAACGAGTAAAATTTTCCCGAGGAAATGTCACTGACCCCGATATGCGCGGAATAAACCGCGGAAGCTGAAAAACCGGTCGTATCCTCCGTAACCACGGGGTAGATCCCGTTTCTGAAGATCGTAACCTGATAGCCGAACCTTCTTCCTTCACGCGTGAAAAGATTACCGGTGAAATACCACCATTCTGTTCTATATGCGGGGTGAGCGAAATGATCACGCGGGAATCTGAACTCTATTACAGAATCGGCTTTGTTAAATCCATTTTCCGCGCCCGACATAACCGAGGATACAGTAATTCCGGTGGTTTCCTCCTCTCTAACTTCACCGGTCATTATCAAAACCACGGCACCAGAAAGAAGAATTAGCGCGCCCAATGAAATGAGTAGTAATCTCATTATTCCTCCCTCAGTGCCATCGCCGGAGATGTTTTCGACATTTTATATGCGGGATACAGCCCGGCAATAACCGCGGCCAGAACAGAGATAATTATCGCCTGCAAGAGCACCACATGATCGATAATCATGTTCATGGTCCATCCGAAAGAGCGTAAATTTATCACAAATATAAGGCAGTAAGCAAGCACAAGCCCCAAAGGGATGGCAATTATCGCGGCCAGTATGCCCATTGTTGTAGTTTGGGCTGTGATCATGCCGAACATCTGGGAACCCGTGAGCCCCGTCGCCCGTAAAATTGCCATTTCCTTCCCTTTTTCAAGTTGAATGGACATCATGGCGCTTAATATTCCGATGAAGGCAACCACAACTGAAAGAATATGAAGCAGCCCTGCCACTATAAATGTGCGATCAAAAATGTTGACCGAATAATCCCTGAGTTCCTTGTTCGATCTCATCAAAATCGCGTTCATTCCGGGGAAAAACTTCTTTATTTCGTTTTTCACCTGTAGCAAGTTGGTCCCGGGTTTGAGATACACCCCGATCCCTGAAATTTTATCATTTTTCCAGATCGTTTTAAAAACACGGTGCTCTATGGCTATATGTCCAGTTTCTGATGAATAATCGTAATAGATTGCTGATATCTTGAATCTCCGGTTACCCGCGGGAGTGGCGATCTCAACCGTGTCTCCCTGACTTAAGCCCCATTTATAGGCGAACGTCTCGGTTGCCAGGGCACCGGTTGATCAGGAAAAGCCCGACTACGAGCCCGAGCATGCTCATGGCGTTCAGATTGAGTCTGAACGCTTCAGTCATCGATCTCGCGGTGTCGTTTGTTCTCGTGGTCGACTTAAGTTCAATATCCCGGTTTGCCTCAAGATATTTGTGCACCGCGGAAGTGTAGCCTGAATCAAGAATAAGATCAATATACGAAACTTTGTCCCCCGTGTTAAAAAGCACTCTTGCTGTTTCAATATCTGATATCATGAACTGGTCGACACTTCCCGCCTCCCCGTTATTCCCGGGTAGGATGGCTGCCACATAAACAACAAATGATTTACCCTGCCACTCGATCTCGAGGCTGTCACCACTACGGATTGACGCGAATTTTGCGAACGAAGCGGGAACAAACACACTGTTCCTTGAATCAAGAAGCCGCGGGAGAAGATCGCCGGAGTTTTCTTTCTTGATATCGATAAAATCCCTGAAACCTGACTCAGAGAATGGATCAAGCCCAAGGAAAGTGGCTGTGATCTGCTCCTTCCCCTTTATCTTGACGTTTTGTTCGATAACGGGTGCAGTGGCATCCAAACCAAGAAGTCGCAACGCGGCAAGATGCCTGATCGAAATATCGCCCGATTTCGATTCAATACGATGCGATGCTTTTCCGGTGACGGTTTCCATCGAAATATCGAATGCCCTGGTGGAGCTCTCGTTGGCGATGTCTATTGATAATATGATTCCCACTCCCAAAGCTATACCTAAAACGGAAAGACCGGTTTGCCAAGGGTGGGTAAATAAAAACCGCAGACCGGCCTTCTGAAAGAGAGGTATCAATTTGCCCGTGCTCCTGAGATAATGGTATCCCTACCCTTGAACTCAATTATTCTATCAGCGATTCCAAGCAGGTCGCGGCTGTGGGTGGCCATTACCATCGTTTTACCCGCTTTTTTCACCAGGTTATCCAGAAGTTCTATTACCTTGTCAGCGGTTTGATAATCAAGATTTCCGGTGGGTTCATCAGCAAGTATCAGTTTCGGATCATGAACCAGTGCCCTGGCGATGGCAACCCTTTGCTGCTCACCTCCGGAGAGAAGATCAGGAAATGTATCCGCCCTGCCTGAAAGCCCCACCTCATTCAATAGGAACTCAGCACGCTCCATATCCTCTTTTCCACGTTTATCCGTCAGTTCAAGCGCAAGTTTCAGATTCTCCATTACTGTCAGGGTCGGTATCAGGTTGAAAAACTGGAATACAAAACCGGCGTTTTTTCTGCGGAAAATTGTCCTGTGAGGTTCTTTAAGAGCGGTTAGTTCGGTGGAATCGATGAAAATCTTCCCGCTGTCAGGGGTGTCGATTCCGCTTAAAAGATTGAGAAGTGTCGACTTCCCCGAGCCGCTTCTTCCGAGAAGAATGACCAGTTCACCTTCGTTAATTGAAAGGTTCAGGTTACTGATCACATTGTGGGAAATGGTGCCTTCGTGAAAAGCCTTGTTGAGGTCTTTAACTTCAATATAGTGCAAATGTTATCCGTTTTTTATCAGGATAACATTTGCGCATCCAATTTAATTCACATCAAGTTTTAGATCTTCGCCAGTTCATCCATCATTTGATCGAACTGCCGGAAACTCATCGACTGCATGGCATCGCTGAGGGCTCTGTCAGGGTCTGGATGGAATTCAACCATGATCCCGTGAGCTCCGACCACCTTTGATGCTTTTGCCAAAGGTATCACCTTATCGCGGTGACCTACCGCGTGTGAAGGATCAACTATAACCGGCAAGTGTGTCAGCTCTTTAAGTACCGGAATGGCACTCAGGTCAAGCGTGTTGCGGGTTGCAGTTTCAAATGTCCTGATTCCTCTTTCGCACAGGATCACCTGACGGTTACCCTGCGCCAGAATGTACTCGGCGGCACTTAAAAGTTCTTCTATCGATGACATCAACCCACGCTTAAGGAGCACCGGTCTGTGCGTTTTACCGACCTCAATAAGAAGTGAAAAATTCTGCATGTTTCTCGCTCCGATCTGGAGAATATCAGAATATTTTGCAACTTCCTCAACCTGATTGATCGAGAGCACCTCGGTGATAACGGGCAGATCGTAAACTTTACCGGCTTCAGTCAGGTAACCGAGCCCTTCGTAACCAAGCCCCATGAACGCGTAAGGATTGGTCCTGGGTTTGAAACATCCACCTCGCAGGATGTGACCATTTGTCTGCTTCAACTCCCTGGCGCACTGAAATATCTGCTCTTTTGACTCAACAGAGCACGGACCCCCGATAACAACGAAGTTATCGCCCCCTATCAGTACATCTTTAACCCGGATCACTGTGTCTTCGGATTTGTAGTCCCGGCCGGCAAGTTTATAGGGAGAGCTCCTTCTTTTCGTGGCAGGTTTTGGTTCGAACACTTCAAGTCTTCCGGTCTCAAGCTCAGACTCATCAGTCATGGTCCCGGGAATTTTTCCGACATCAACATTCGTTTTATCAATGTCATTCGCGGGATAACTTCCAAAAATTTTGAAATATCTTGAGTTCTTTCCCAACTCATCAAGCATGATACTTACCTTATCATCCTCAATGTTCCCCTCGAAATCGATGTAGAACATCTCTTCCCACGGGTTACCCGGCACGGGGCGTGACTGTATCTTGCTCATGTTAACTCCATACTTGTTGAAAACCATAAGGGCTTCAACGAGCGCGCCGGGTTTCTGTGAGGTGGCGATAACGATCGAGGTTTTGGCAGGAATACGCTGGTCAACTATAACCGGTTTCTTCGTGGCGATCAAGAATCTGGTATAATTTTCCTTACGGTTCGCGATATCTTCCTTGATCACGGTCATTCCAAACGATTCAGCAGCTTCCTCACTCGCGATGGCTGCATACTCAAGGTTCCCCTCTTCTCTAATTTTTTTTACTGAGAGGGCGGTATCGCTCACATTTTCTATAGTAGCGTTTGGAAGTGTTTCCAGAAAGCGGCTGCATTGCGCGGCGGCCTGCGGATGCGCGAAAACTTTTCTTATTGTGAGCGGGTCAACGTCTGAGATGCCAATTAAATTTTGTTTTACCCTGAGTTTCTCCTCCCCGATTATTGAGACCGAGGATTTGATAAGGGCATCGTAAACGTCGTTGATATTTCCCGAAGTGGTGTTTTCCACAGGGAGCATGGCGTAGTCAGCCTCATGGTCTTCAATCGCTTTAACGACCTCCTCAAATGTCATTTTCCCAACAAAAGTGAGATCATACTCCCTGTTTGCGAAGAAGCGTTTTGCCGCGAGTGAGCTGAATGAACCCTCAATCCCCTGGATGGCCACCCTGACAGTGCCCCGCTGAGTTGAAGAACCGTCACCCAGTTTGTGCAGGTAAGTTTGCTGTAGCCTTACAGAGTCTTCTATTATTTCGTGGAACACCTTGGTTACATAAGTAGGTTCAAGCCCGAGTTTTTTACCTGATGCTATCAGGTTCTGAAGAAGCGATTTTTCTCTTGCCTTGTCCCTGAGTGGAAGGCCGTCAATATCTTTTCTCTTGATCACCTCGGTGCTCAATTCCCGCCTTTTGGCGAGTAAATTCAACAATTCATCATCGAGACGGTTTATCTGTCCGCGAATATCATCCATTCTTAATTTCTTCCGTTACTGTTTAGATTCATAAAAATTACTTTACAAGCAGCATTTTGAAATGTCCTTCACCTTGCCCGGTGGCCACTCTGACAAAATACGCGCCACTTCCGAGACCTTTCGGCTCCCACCTGTAAGTGTGCGTTCCTGCCGGCATTTCGCCTTGCTCCACAGTTTGGACGAGCTGACCTAATGAATTATAAAACAACAAGTTAACTCTTGAGCTTTCATTGATGGAATAACGTAATTCAATCGAGGGATTGAAGGGGTTTGGGTAGCCTGAAACACTTATGGTGAAGTTTTCGGGTTTGGTCGCCAATTCTTGCTCTGTTCCTGTTATCACTACACCGGGTGAAAGTCGCCTGTTCAGCAACGCCATCGCGGCGTCTGCCATTATATATTTGCCTGCCGGCACTCCGGCGTTCGAAAGTGAAACCACTTTATTGTATCCGGATTGAAGTTGAAAGCTGCCGAGGTTGTACCATCCCTGTTTACCCGGATTTTGTTGACTTACTAAAATCACGGAGTCACCGGAGTTACCGCTAACGGTATATCCAACCGCCGGCGCGAATGAAAAACTTGGAATTAAATACACATACAGATCATACCAAGCGGTGGCCGGTACATCCATAAAATATTCTATCGTGGCAGGTTCTCCTGAAGCCACCCGCTTGATCCCTCCACGGAAGCCCGGAACAGGGAGATTTTCCCATGGCCCTGACGGGTGCACGTTCGTGGAATCCTCGTTGATCACCAATCCAGCTGGACGGCGGTTAAAAGCCCTCCCCGGCATTTCAGCCGGTTGCGAGTAAAATCCGGAACGAAGCACACCGGCAAGTTCAGAATTATTCTCCTTCAAACCCTCAAAGAAGAAGAATCCTTCACCCATTACTCCGGCACTTCTGTTTGCCTGTAATGACTGAAGCAGGAAGTCCTGCGGGATCACATAACTCCCCACGTTCATAAGCACCCCGGCGAAGGTTATTTCTTTCTTCGCGGGATCGATTTGCGAAAGTGAGTTATTCAACTCATACATGTAATCTGAAATGTTGTATCTATAGAGTTGCGGCAGGAATTGATCCACGATTCCCGAATTAACCCACGTCTTCGAATCCTGCAAATATTCATCGTAAGCCCACGGGTAGACACTCGGTGAAGAGGCAACGAATATCCTGCTATCAAGTGCCTTCACACTGTCCCTCACCCTTTGGTAAAAAGAGTTAAGTCTGTCAGCACGCCATCTTTTCCACGCGATATCATAGAAATTCGCCGGTGGATCCGCTCCATTGTGGTCAAGCCTGTAAAGCGCCACGGTGGTCGAGTCGTATCCGCACTGAAGAGGAAGAGCGGGCATACGGTCGGAATACTCAATGCCGTCGACATCATACTTGCGCAGCACTTCCATTGTAAGACCGATAATGAAATTCTGAACATCCGGGTTTATTCCCGACATCCAGTCGAAACCGTTTTTTACGCAGATATCCCCGTTGAGGTCTCTCGCCGCCCACACGGGATATTTTTGGAGAATATGACCGCCATAGGGAGGAGTTCCACCCGAGTACCACGATGAAAAACCATACTCGAACCACGGATAGACTTCTATTCCAACTCTTCTGGCTTCTATTACCACTGTTTCAAGGGGGTCACGTCCGGAGAAAGCTGGATCAACTGGCTTAGAAAACAATGAATCCATAACCCTGCTCGGGTATTGGGTATACCCCCCGTTCCAAACCACGGGTATCACCGCGTTCACGTTCAGTGAAGCGAGAAAATCCATTGCCTCAGAGATGTTTTTCTCAGAGTAAAGCACCTGACTGTCGATATCCGTCAGTTTTACACCTCTGAATTCCTTGCGCTGAGCATCAAGTGAGAGGGTAAATAGTAAAATAATTAATAAAAGACGGAAAATCATGCGGAAAATATCTTGATCAAATCTTAAACACAGAAAATAAAAACAACTATTAATTATATTAATCTACAAAAATAAAGAAATTCCTTAGCAAACGAATTGTATACACGAATGATTTATGACTACGATTGTATAGTAATAGGCAGCGGTCCCGGAGGCGAGGGAGCTGCAATGAAAATGGTGAAAGCCGGCAAAAGGGTTGCCATTGTTGATTCCTTTCCCAGGGTGGGAGGCAGTTGTACTCATACAGGCACGATCCCGAGCAAAAGTTTAAGACAGGAGATCCAAAGGATCGCCGAAACCGGAAAATCAATGGGGGTCAGCTATCAGGAAGTGCTGCAGGGCACCCGCCGGGTTGTGGATCAACAGGTTGAACTAAGATACGGGTTCTACAAAAGAAATTATGTTGATGTAATAAACGGCTGGGCAAAATTCCACGATGATCACACAATTGACATTGAGTTGATGAATGGCGGATTCGAGCGTTACACGGCAGAATTTTTCATTATCGCCACGGGGTCACGTCCATACCACCCCGGTGATGTCGATTTCAATCATCCCAGAATTCTTGACAGTGACACAATTCTTACCACCCCGGTTAATTTCCGCTCAATTGCTATTTATGGAGCAGGTGTGATCGGCTGCGAATATGCTTCGATATTCAGGGGTCTCTCAATCAAGGTAAATCTGATAAACACGCGTGACCGGCTCCTCACTTTCCTCGATGACGAAATTAGTGATGCCCTCTCATACCACTTGAGGGAGAATGGTGTGCTCATCAGGAACAAGGAAGAGTATACAAAAGTGGTACCCTCTGAAGATTCAGTAGCGATACATCTCGAATCAAATAAGGTGATCCATGCCGATGTGCTGCTTTGGGCACAAGGCCGCACCGGAAACTCAAACACTCTAAATCTTGAAATGTTGGGCATCAGCACAGACTCACGTGGCTCGATAGCCATTAACAGCAAGCATCAGACAGTGCTCCCCCACATATACGCGGTTGGTGATGTCTGTGGTTTCCCTTCATTGGCGTCCGCCGCTTATGACCAGGGAAGATTTGCCGCCACTCATATAATTGAAGGAAAGTGTGAGAACCAGTTGCTCAGTTTCATCCCCACCGGTATCTACACCATCCCGGAGATAAGTTCGATCGGTAAAACCGAACGGGAACTCACTCAGGAGAAGATTCCCTATGAAGTTGGTCACTCGTTTTTCCGCCACCTCGCGAGGGCCCAAATCACCGGGCATAAAACCGGTATGCTGAAAATTCTCTTTCACAGGGAGACCCTTGAGATTCTCGGCATACACTGCTTCGGCACTAACGCCAGCGAGATCATCCACATCGGACAGGCGATCATGGTTCAGAAAGGTGAAGCCAATTCACTGATGTATTTTATTAACACAACCTTTAACTACCCGACCATGGCAGAAGCATACCGTGTGGCTGCCTTGAACGGACTGAACAGGATAAGGTGACGTGAAAAAACTGATCCTTCTCACCATTTTTCTCGGATTTTTCCATCCCGCGTTCGCGCAGAGGTTTGAAGTCCATAAATTTGGTCTTGATGAAGGATTGACGATCGAGCTTACAAAAACGATCTGCCAGGATAATCTTGGATTTATTTGGGTGGGCACTGATGCCGGGCTGAGCAGGTTCGATGGCTACTCCTTTACTCCATACACTTCAACTCCCGGAATAGCATTCGCGAAACAGCTCATTAAAAGAAGGAACGGTAATCTCCTTCTCGCTTCTGACCTGGGACTGTTCGAGATCACTCCCATGATGGATACCGCGAGGATCAAAACTCTCTTGCAGGGTTCCCGGGAGATGGCGCCCGGCAAGGTCTGGTTCCCTAAAAACGTCTACGAAACCGCTGACAGCACAATTTTTATCGCCGAACAGGGCACGATCGTCAGACTGAAGAACGGTAATTTCAAGAGGTTCCTCCTTCCCCGGGCTGAATATTCGTTTAACTTCCTGCGGGCGCATTATTTCTTCGAGCTTGAATCAGGTGATCTGATCCTCGTCACTCACAATGGCGGGGTTTACCAATATGACCGGCAGAAAGATCAATTTTACCGGTTCGCCGTGATAAAAGACCTTCAGAACATCACAGCCATTGTTTACCTCGGCAAAAATAAGTTCCTGGCAGGTAACAACACTGGCATCACTTCAATCGATCTTAAAATCGCCCGAAACGGAAATCCGGCTGTAACCGCTGTAAAGAGTATCATATCGGGTAAGAGTATCTCCTCATTTCAAACGAGTGAAAATGTCGTTTATGCCGCGACGTGGGATGACGGAATCTTTTCGTTCAAGCCCGGTGAGAGCTCACCCAAGATCATTGTTCATGATGAACCGGGCAAGATTAAATTTAACGCGATCTATTTCGGCAGGAACTCCGAATTGTGGCTCTCTTCCGAAAGTGGTATCATACTACTGACAAAAAAACTCTTCGAGCCTGTGCTTCCCGGTGTCATTAAGCATTACATTCAGGATATCGTCACACTGAAAGATGACAAGACATACGTTTCTGACGGTAATTCCCTATACCTTGTTGCTCCGCGACCTGAAGGATTCAGTTATGAATTGGTACTGAAATCACCGGGAAATGTCATACTGACCATTGCCCGTTTCAAGAACGGGGTAATGGCTTCCCTTTCGAACGGTCAACTGATCCACATCAGCGATGCAGGGGTAACCACTGAAATTGCCCCCGGAATCCGTGGAAAATTCATCAAGTATATAGGTTATGGCCATAATGACGACCTTTGGATGATCGAGGAAGGCGCGAAGGAAATTCTGAATCTTAAACCTGATGGTACCATTGAGAAGTACGATGTCGGTTTTTCAGGCATAGCCTCTTTTTCCACAATTTACATGAGTGATAATGGTGATCTTTACGTTGCCGGAACCTCCCGCGGGCTCGAGCTTTTAAAGTTTACCAGTAAAAGCGGGAAGTTCACCACTATTACCCCCCAATCACCCCTGCTTGATGGCAAGGAGCTTACTGTGAATGACATTGATTTCAGTAAGACCGGCATGCCAATATTGGCCACCAACAAAGGAGTGTTCGAGATCAGCGACACAAAGGCAACACTTCTTGAGGCATCACTTCAGTTTGTGAACGCCAGATCAATTTCCACTGACAACAACACAGGGGATATCTGGATCGGTACCCAGAACGGTCTTTTTGGATACGACGGACAAGGCGTTTCGCAATTCGATGTGATATCCGGTTTACCCAGTAAAACCATTGGTACCCGTACGATCACCATCGACCCCAGGGGCGTGTTGTGGGTGGGCACTGCCGAAGGGGTGGTGATAATGAGGAAAAATTTTGTTTCAGAAGTCGCTGCTCCCCCCCTGCTTATTCTCAAGAATCATAAGCTAAACTCGACCGTGGTGCAGCAGGCTTATCAGATAGAGATACCGGAAGACAACAACTGGCTGCTTGAAGTGTTCAGTTTTTATTTCCCCGTAAAGTCCACTTTGATCATGTACAGGCTGGATCAGGATTCAGTGTGGCAAAATCTGAATGGTGGCAACACTTTATCACTCAGCGATCTGCCCGTGGGTACACGGTCGATTGAGATAAGAGTAAAACCATCGGCACACTCTCAATGGAGCAATGTCTCCCGTGTCGATTTTTCAATAGTACCTCCCTGGTACAAGAAGTGGTGGGCACTTCTTTCATACGTGCTTTTGGCATTCTTCGTTGTCTATACATCATCCATGCTCTATGCAGAAAAACTGAGGAAAGAGAATCTCCGGTTAGAAGCAATTGTTACAGACCGGACTGTGGAGCTGAAAAAACGGAATGAAGAATTGCTAAGAAGTCAGGAATTGGTTGAAGAAAAAAATTTAGTGCTTGAAAATCTGTTGACAGAACTGAGAGAACTGAACGCAACCAAGGATAAAATGTTCTCGATCATCTCTCATGATCTGAAAAACCCTTTCTCCACCATAATGGGATTCTCGCGCCTCCTGGTTGAAGACCTTGAGAACATGCAGGTGGATGAGATAAATGATTTCATTAACAGGATAGATCACACCGCTCGAAGCACGTATGATCTGCTGGAGAACCTCCTCGCGTGGAGCCGCTCTCAGTCGGGCAGGCTCGCCGTTAAACCGGGACTGCTTCATCTTACCGGGGCTGTGGAGCGGAACAAGAGTTTGCTCCGCGATCTCGCTTTTGGAAAAAGTATCGAGATAGTAACAGATGTTCCCGATGACTGCTTCGTTATGGCGGATGATTACGCGCTCGACCTGATTCTTCGCAACCTTATCACCAACGCGATCAAATTTTCATTCCGCGGTTCTAAGGTCGAGGTTACTGTTGATGCCACGGAAAGAACGGTAGCCGTGAATGTAACCGATCACGGCACCGGTATGAATGAGGAAACCATAAGCAAACTCTTCAGAAACGATGTTTTTCATTCGTCGCAAGGCACTGATCATGAAAAAGGAACAGGCCTTGGTCTCATTCTCGTGAAAGAATTGGTTGAAAAACAGGGGGGTGAACTGAGTGTGATAAGCGAACCGGCAGTAGGAAGCACGTTCACTTTCACACTGCCGGTTGCTGCAATTATTTAATGGTTTATTGTTAATTTATCACTTCGATTATTTCACTTGAATAAACAAATCTTACATTTCTTCCCAGCGAAAATATCTGAGCTATCGACTTGTCTTTGAACGCGAGTTTAAAGTATTCATCAGAACCGAATTCCACTTTTTTCACGCCATCGTTCTTTTGATATTCGATGTAGGAATCAACCCAGTAGCCTGAATTCTTGTAGAACGCCCTGCCTCCGGCATCCTGTATCTCCGGCTGCCCGGCAAATTTGTCAGTCCCCTGACCTGTATTCTGCTTCTGAACATCCCTGTAGTTCAACTGGTCAGCACCGGCGTAATCCCTGACCTGTTCACTCGCGGTGGTACCTCCCTTCCCTTCCTTGGTCTGGAGATTTTCGTAGTCACCTTTGAACACAGACGGTTCCACATCTTTGAATCCACCCGCGTCTTTGAGATTTGGAGAGAGGGGTGGCCGTTGGTTGCCGCTTAATTGTTCATCCTCCAGTATCAAAAAAGCCGTGTACGGGGTTATAAGTCCATACTTTTTCGAGAGTGTGATTATTTCATCTTTAAGCTCCTTGCTTTCACCGTTTAGACGGAGCAGGTCGAGCAAGTGCCCAACCCTTCTCATCGCCCAGATAACAGGAATGAACTGGTTATCCCCACCCGGCTTCGATGAGAATGGAACATTAAAATTGAACTTCTTGCCACTTCTGATGCCCGAGATCATGATGCTGCCACTTCCTTCGTAGAGGCCTGTGTAGGTTACCAGACTTCCCTTGTAAATATCAACCTTTTCATTGGGATAGGTCAGCTTCAACACAAGTCCGGCCGAGCCCGTAATAGTGACATCAGTTAAAACAGGTGCCTCAATTTTGCTGAAGAAACTGCTTATGTTCACTTCAACTTCACTGTTCGGTGGTGAGTAATTCCTGATACCACCGGTCTTCATTGCAATCTTGTCAAGAAGGTGGATATTAATATCGTAACCGACACCAAAAGTGAATATCCTTTTTCCTTTGATCAGTGTTGTATCAAGTTTGTCGGCAAGTCTGGCTTCATCCCGCTCACCTATGGTAGGTTTACCGTCGGTGATGAATACCACATAATAAGGCCTTCCTTCTGTTGCCTTCTCAGAGAGCGCGAGCTTCAGAGCCTCTTCTATATTTGTACCGCCTATCGCTTCAAATTTCTTTACCTTGGCTTCGGCATCCTTCTTCGCGTTCACGTCAGCTTTCTTCAGAGAAGTGAACACCTTCTCGGCCTGGGTTCCAAACTTGATCACTTGGAAGTTGTCATTATCCTTCAAACGGCTGATGCAGTAAACCAAAGCCTGTTGCGCGGCTTCAAGTTTCTCTCCAGCCATGCTTCCTGATACATCGAGCACGAACACAACATCTTTCGGAATGTATTCAGTGACAAATTCCTTGTCATCAGGTGAGAATGTCAGCAGGAAGAACTCCTTGCCGTCATCTCCCGCCCAAACCATAAGGTCGGCTACACTTCCCTTTTGAGTGGTGTTGATCACGAGAAGGTAGTCTTTATCAGGTTTCACGCTTTTTTCTTCATAAGTGGCTGTGAAGTGGTTGTCGTCGATTCGCGCTGATTTGGTTTCGTGTGTCGGCGAATAGATACTCAGTATCCGGTTCTTCGACTTGATATCAGTGGTTATCGACACTTTATCTAACGGTTTTGATGAGAATTTTTCGGTGTTCAGCGGGTAGAGATACCTGACGACTCCATTGTCATAATCGAGGTTCTGAAGGTACTCGATCTCAATCTTCCGTTCCGATCGCGGTTCTATCGGGAATATCTTTAAGGTGTAAATGTTCCGTCCGGTATACTCTAAAAGGGCCGGATCCTTGCTTTTCGCAACGATATCCTGATAAAGTTTTTTTGCCTGTTCCGCGTCGAGCAGTTCGGCCTTGTACTCTTTACCGTTCACGTACATCTTAAATCCTGTGATTATCGCCCCTTCGGGGATCGGGAAGATGTACTGCCCTTCAAGCCTCTGATCCAGAGGGTTGTAGAAGACTTGATCAATTTTGGTTCTGGCTATCAAGCCATCAATGTTCACTTTTACATCGTGGTACTTAACCTCGAGCGGGAACGGGTCGCGCCAGCCGGGCCTTGGGTGAGGCATTGGCGGGTCGGGAATGATGATAAAGCCGTCACCGAATATTTCGGGTACGGCTAATATCATCAGGATCATCAGCTTGAAAAAAGTCTTCATTTTAGTCCAAGTTCCGTTTTGATCGACTGTATCATCACATTACCGAATGTCTTTTTACCTGCATCCTTGTCGGCCAGAGCAAGATATTCGTTGCGTAATTTCTCATACTTCTTTATCTCTGATTTAATCTTTTCCCTCTCTGAGTCATATTTGCCGATGAGCGATTTGATCTGATCTTCGGTCATCCCTTTCAGTTCTTCAGGCAGATCAGAGCTTTTAATATTCTGAAGGCTGAAGCCCTCCTCTTTGGATGCATCCACAAGATCCCAGGTTGAATTGTTGTAAAACTCGGTTGCCTTTGCTCCCGCTCTTTCAACTGCCGCGCTCGGTGCTGCCATCAAAGCGTTGGTATCTTCCTTCTGCTGCCTCAATTTGGCTTCTTTACCCGACTTTGAGAAGTAAAGATATGTACCGTTCAATTCATTGTTGAGTTGGATCATAACCGAGTCGTAAGGCGTGGGGCGCGCGTCCGCCACGAGGTTCTGATCGATAAACATGAAGGTTCCCTTTCCGAGGAAAGCGCCGTCTTTCCATGATTTAGCTTCTTCGTTATCAGGATTGCCACAATATATCGCGTTAACCTTGATGCCAAGGGCGGCCGCTTTCTTGCATACCATTTTATAGTCGACTATCCCCTGATTGAAAGGTTCGTTTCCCGCGATAATTATTACATTAACAGCATCTTCACCGCGCTCCCAGCTCAATTTTTGCAAAGCCTGATCGATCACCGCGCCACAATATTCAGCCCCGCCGTTGGTAACCAGACCAAAGAGATGCTCTGAAACCTTGTCGAGATCCTGGCTTAGTGAGTCAACCATCCGGATATATTGGCTTGCCGGGGCGAGACCGTCGTTTCCATATTCAAAAAGTGAAATGCTCATCTCAAGCTTTGTATCGGGGAGGTCTTTAGATATCGCCGCCATTTCATTTACTATGCGCCAAAGTTCCTGGCGTGCCTGATTGATGAGTCCATCCATGCTGTTGCTGGTGTCTAACAGTATCGCGAGATTGATCTTCTTGACGTTTTTTTTCTTGTCCATCGCGTTGGGCAACAGCGCGGTGGTCAAGAGAAGAAATACCAGGAAGCTTGTAAATATCTTTTTCATTTTAATTCTCCGTTTTAATTCTATCTGCTTATACTTTCGGGGGTGGTTTATGTTCCCCTGAAAAAGTTAACAAACTGTTCACACCGTTTTACAGATGGTTTTAGTTAACTTAGATGCTTGAAAATTGTAATTTTTATCGATTCTAAATCTTCAATTCAAATGGAGAATAAATGTTCAGCTTAATTCCGCGGTCAGAATTTGACCGCGTCAGGGCTTTGAGGCGAGACGACTTCAAGGATCTTCAGCTCTTCGCTGATATGTGCAGGTATAACACCTTCATTATGGTAAAGAAGGCCGGTTCTGGCCACCTCGGCAGCAGTTTTTCCGCGGCGGATATCATTACTTACCTCTACTTAAGAAAACTAAATATATTAGAAGTGGGGCTCGATTCCACCGACCGGGATATCTACTTTTCATCCAAGGGACATGACGTACCGGGTTTCTATTCGCTTCTTTATGCTCTCGGAGTACTTGAGGAAGAACAAGCTCTTATGCTACGCAGACTAAACGGCCTCGATGGGCACCCCGAAGTGAGAATCCCCGGGGTTGAAGCCTCCACCGGTTCACTTGGAATGGGGATATCCAAAGCAAAAGGGATGGCTTGGGCCAAACACTATCTCGGATCAGAAGGGAAAGTGTTTGTTCTGACCGGTGACGGAGAGTTCCAGGAAGGGCAGATATACGAATCGCTCCAAGCAACCGCTCACCAGAAGGTTAATAATGTTACAGCCATTATCGACCACAACAAGTACCAGACAGACATGCTGGTTAAAGACGTTAACAATATCGAAGACCTCTCTGAAAAGATCAGCGCTTTCGGCTGGCACGTTGAACGGATTGATGGCCACGATTTCCAAAAGCTTCACGAAACCATTGCACGGCTCGATACGGTGAATGACAAGCCAAAGATGATCATAGCCGATACCATCAAAGGTAAGGGAATCAGCTTCATGGAAGCCCCGGTTGCCGATCCCGAAACGGGCAAAGCATTCTACAAATGGCACTCGGGCGCGCCTGACGACACAACCTTTAAGGCGGGCTTGAGAGAGCTAAAGGATAAGATCGAGAAACTTGCCGCGGAACTCGGTCTTGATCCAATCGAGCTTCCGGTATTTGACGTCGAAAGTGCCCCGGCCTCAAAAACCACGAAGGAATTCGTCACCGACGCTTACGGCGAAACCCTCGTAGAGCTTGCCAAAACAAATGAAAAATTTGTGGTTCTCGATGGTGATCTCTCCGCCGACTGCAAACTGAGAAAATTCGAAAATACCTATCCCGGCCGTTTCATTGAGAATGGTATTGCCGAGCAGGATATGGTTTCAATGGCCGGCGGCCTGGCGCGGATGGGACTCATCCCTGTGGTGAACACATTCGGTAGCTTTCTTTCAGCCAGGGCAAATGAGCAGATATACAACAATTCGACCGAAAAACGGAAAATAGTTTACACCTGCCACTTCTCCGGGATGATACCCGCGGGCCCGGGTAAATCACACCAAAGTGTGCGTGATATTTCACTTTTCGGCGCGCTGCCCAATGTCACTATCATGCAGCCATGTAACGCGCATGAGACCAGACTCGTAACTGAATATGCCATCAATTCCGAAGATCAGGTTTGTGTGATCCGGTTGAATATCGGACCCTCCCCCGAGACCATCACCCTCCCCGCGGATTATAAGTTCGAGAAAGGGAAAGGCACGGTTCTTACAAAAGGAAATGATGCCGTTCTTTTCGCTTATGGTCCTGTAATGCTCCATGAAGCCCTTGTGGCAGCCGATTACCTCGAAAAGATTGAGTTCGGACTGAAAGTGGTTAACATGCCCTGGCTAAATCACGTGGATGCCGCGTGGATCGGACAGCTTGTAATGGATTTTAACAACATTTTCGTGCTTGAGGATCACTCAAATTACGGCGGACTTGGCGACAGGATACTGAACACACTCGTGAACAACCACGATCTTGGTTCAAGAACTTTCATCAAACTCGGACTCGATGAATATCCTGAATGCGGTACGCCACTCGAAGTGCTTCAGTACCACAAACTTGACGGCAAATCCCTCGCTGAGAGAATCGCGGGAATCAGCAACATCGAAGACATGATCGAATCAAATCAGGAGCTTCAGACAAAATACACTGCTGACGCTCCCCAATAGTTCTGAACAAATTGATCTACAAACGCCCGTGGAAGTAAGATCAACCTCCACGGGGTTTTTATTTATAACCTATTCGCGGGATTTGATCTCATCGGTAGTTATACCTTTTGCCAGGCAATAGTACTCGTTGGTGAGTACCTGAAGCCTCTCAGCAAGGTTAACCAGCATCTTCTTCACAAGATCGGGGTATTTCTCGATCAGTTTTTCCATCGGCAGATTCAGATTCAGAACCACTGATTCTTCTTCAGCTATCAGGGTTGCCGTACGGGGACCGTCGAGAATGATGCTCATTTCCCCGATAACCATTCCCTTTTCAGAGAACTCGGTAACTTTTACATCTTCTTTGTATACACCGATCCTTCCACTAACCAGGATGAACAATTCCTTGTCCTGAGCATGCTCACGCGTAATTACATCACCGGCTTTAAATATCTTCATCGTACTTCCTTTAGTTGGATGAGAATTTTAACAGATAAGCTTTTATAAATTTATTGATGTCACCATTCATAACACCCTGAGTGTCTGATGTTTCGACATCCGTTCTGTGGTCTTTAACCATGTTATAGGGGTGAAAAACATAGCTTCTGATCTGGCTTCCCCACTCGATCTTCATCTTGTTCTTCTCAACTTCGTTTTTGGCTGCACTTTGTTTTTCCTTCTCGATCTGATACAATTTTGACTTGAGCAACTTCATCGCCCTTGTCTTGTTCTGTATCTGAGATCTTTCACTCTGGCACGCGGCCACAACACCGGTAGGCACGTGAGTAATTCTGACCGCTGTCTCCACCTTGTTAACGTTCTGGCCGCCTTTGCCACCTGATCGGTAGGTATCGATCCTCAGATCAGCAGGGTTGATATCTATCAGGATGTTGTCATCAATCTCCGGAATAACCGAAATGGCGGCGAATGAAGTGTGCCTCCTCTGCTGTGAGTCGAATGGTGATATCCTTACCAAACGGTGAACTCCCGCCTCGGCTTTCATGTAACCATAGGCGAAATCTCCTTCAACTTCAATTTCCGCGCTTTTAATACCGGCACCGTCACCATCAAGAATGTCAACAATTGTTGCCTTCAAGCCGTTCTCGTCGCAATAACGAAGGTACATCCTCAGAAGCATGTCTGCCCAGTCCTGAGCCTCAGTGCCGCCAGCCCCTGAGTGAACTGTTATGATACAGTTGTTCCCGTCTTCCTCACCTGAGAGCATGTTCTTAAGTTCAACCTGCTCAATACTTTTTGCAAGGTTTTCAATTTCCGTGGTGATATCACCGGAGAGTGATTCATCTTCGGCTTCGGCAGCCATCTCGATCAGTTCGCCAACAGATTTGGCTTCCTTGTCGAGCGCGTCCCAAAGTTCGATCCAAGAGGAGAGTTTTTTGCTCTCCTGAAGCAGGGCCTGCGCCCTTCTCTGGTCGCTCCAGAAATCCCCTTCCTCACTGATCTTTTTTATCTCGTCAACACGCTCTTGTTTCGCGGCTAACTTAAAGATAACTCCGTAGATTGGTGACCCTGACTGAAAGTTCTTTATGTGTCCTTATTTCTTCTTCAAACATTCTTTTCTCCGTTTATAATTCAATTTCCATTCGCAGAAGCGCGGCAGCTAGGGTTTTACCCTGCGCGTCGAGTTTCAACGAAACCGTGCCACCACCACCAAGAGTATTGTGAAGTATGAAGTTCAGTGCCCTCAGATTTGGAAGTTCGTACCTTTCCACTTCGCCGAGGCAAACGCCTTCAAAATATTCTTTCACACGCTCTTTTGTGAGGTGCTTTTTAATTATGTCGTAACCTTCATCATCATAAGCGATAATTCCAACATTAGCGGCATCTCCCTTGTCACCGCTTCTACCGTGAGCTATTTCCTTAAGTCTGATCTTCATGTCATATCTCCAAAACTTTAACGATGGGAATCACCAGTTCTTTTCTGATCAGCGCGGGCCAATATGCTACCACGGAACTCGGTTTGGGGCGTCCGCCGGCGAATCCGGTAACAGCGGGTGGACCTGTCAGTATAAGCGGCGCGATCTCCTGTCCGAATCTTTCTATGGAGGCCCTGTCCTGTCCCCTTACAGCAAATCTGACCATGATCTCGTTGATCTGATCCTCATCAATCTCTTTCGCGGCGGCACCGTGACAGGCGTTGTAACCGACAAACTCAGTTCTGAACTCCTCAAACGTGCATCCAAGGGCTTCAAGTCTCTTCCTTAAAATACGGTCGGCAGCTTTCCCTTTTGCGAGTGCCTGGGGCCAACTGTATGTAAGGGTGGCAACCGATGAGTAACCATACTCATAGGAGCAGGAAACCTTATAAAATGGTGAGTACGGTTTACCTTTAACTCCCGACATTCTTACCCGGTCTTTACCATCGTTAGAGAGCTGAATTGTCGTGAAATCAGCCACGCAATCCGGGGTTATGTACTCCGCGGGGTCGCCTATCTCATAGAGCAATTGTTCTGAAACCGTCTCAATTGTCACCGCTCCACCGAGCGATTCATGTTTGGTGATAACAACTTCACCGGAAGGATATGCTTCCGCTATCGGAAATCCCGGCTTTTCCATGTTTTCTATCGATTCCCAGTCACCGAGGAAGTTACCACCTGTGGCCTGTGCCCCGCATTCCAGGATATGTCCCGCGACAGTTCCCACTGCCATTTTGTCAAAATCTTCCCTTTCCCATCCAAATTCATGGATCATCGGCGCCAGTGTAAGTCCGGTATCTGTAGTACGGCCTGTAATAACGATATCAGCACCCTGTTGCAGGGCTTCAACTATCGGGAACGCGCCGAAATAGACATTCGCGCTCAGGAGCTTGTCTTTAACGAGTGTAACAGGTTCACCTGTTTCCATGTTCGCGAGCTTCGCGCCCGAGGCAATCAACTCATCAATTCTGTCTTTGATGTTGTCACCTTCGATCACGGCGATCTTTAGGCCACTGATCCCGAGCTCCGCGGCAACCGCCGCGATGGCTTCAGCACAAGCGCCAGGGTTGACTCCACCACCATTCGTAATAACCTTGATCCCTTTCTCCTTGCAGACCGGAAGTATCCGCCTCATCAACGGAGGGATATCCCTGGCGTATCCGAGTTTGGAGTCTTTATTTTTCTGCTTTTGAAGTATCGACATGGTCACTTCGGCAAGGTAATCCATTACGAGATAATCTATCTCGCCTGATGTCACCTGCCAATAGGGAGCCTCAATCAGGTCACCCCAGAAACCTTGTCCGGATGCAATTCTAATCTTTTCTTTCATTAATTGATCTTCCGGTTAAGAACAGAATTTATGATGAATTCAGGGGACAGGTTCTCCCCCTTTTTTAACGGCATGATCCTCTTGTCTCCCCTTATCCAGGTTAACTGCCGCTTGGCATAACGACGCGTGTTTCGCTTGATAAGTTCGACACATCTATCGATGGAGATATCACCACAAATATAGCTAATCATCTCCTTATAACCTACTGTATTCAGCGAATTGAGTGCCGGATCGTACCCCATTTGAAGCAACTTTGCCGTCTCATCCTCAAGTCCAAGCTCAAGCATCTTATCCACCCGTTTTTCGATCGAATTATAAAGCTCAGCCCTGTCACCTTCGATCCAAAACTGATGGAAAATAACATCTTCGTTTCGCGATTGGGCGAGGTGGTGCTTCCAGATCGGTTCACCGGTGGTTTCCAGCACTTCAAGTGCCCTGATCACTCTTTTCCAGTGTCCCGGGGTCATTTTCGCCGAGCTAATAGGGTCTTTCTCCTGAAGTATCGCGAAAAGTTTCTCGTTTCCCTCCCTCTCCCTTAATTGCCGGAGTTCTTCTCTGAGTGCTTCGTTCTTTGAAGGGCCCTCGAACAATCCGTCAACCAATGCTTTTATGTAAAGTCCCGAGCCACCCGCCACAACCGGTATTTTCCCCGCGGCATGCAAACGGGCCATCACATCACCGGCTTCCTTCTCAAACATGGAGATATTGTACTCTTCGTCGGGAAATCTGATATCGATAAAATGGTGGGGTACGGCCGCGAGCTGAGATTTGTCAGGTTTCGCGGTGCCAATGTCAAGATAACGGAATACCTGCCTGCTATCGGCCGAGATGATCTCGCTACCGAGCAACGCCGCCACTTCTATCGCGAGCGCGGTCTTTCCGCTCGCGGTGGGACCCGTAATTACAATTACTTCTTTTTCCATCCTTCTTTTCCAAGAAGGGGCACAAAGGCGAAATGAGGAATCTCTTCAGATGTGTAGTCGCTCTCCCCGGTTCTCTGAATGATCTTCATTTTCTGTGATTCTTTCTCACCCACGGGTATTATCAGTCTGCCGCCAACCGCGAGCTGTTTCTTTAGCGGTTCCGGAACTGACGGTGAACCGGCAGTGACAAGTATGGCATCATAAGGGGCATATTCGTTCCATCCGATGGAACCATCACCCCAACGGGTGTAAACGGGGTAACCAAGCCGGTCAAACCTGTCCCGTGCAACGATGTGAAGATCATACTCCCTTTCTATCGAAAAGACCTTCGCCCCCATTGTCGAGAGTATTGCTGCCTGAAAACCGGAACCAGTGCCCACTTCAAGCACTTTGTCACCTTTACGTACTTTTGCCGCCTGAGTCATGAAAGCCACTGTTGTGGGTTGTGAGATGGTCTGGCCGTAGCCAATATGGAGGGCAGTGTCTTCATACGCGAAATGTGCCATTGCTTCCGGAATGAAGCGATGTCTTTCACATTTAAGGAAAGCATCAAGAACTGCTTTATCTGTTATTCCGTTTTCGGAGAGCTTTAGTACGAGGTTTCTTTTTGCCGAAGCGTACATCACTGATATTTTCAGGTTTGATCAGAAATAAAATAAAAAAGCTGCCAAAAAAGTCGTCAATTAATCCAGGCTATAAAGAACCATAATTGAGAACAACTTTTCTGACAGCTCCTTGGAGGCGCCGGTCGGATTCGAACCGACGAATAAAGGTTTTGCAGACCTTCCCCTTAAGCCACTTGGGTACAGCGCCATAAAGAAACACCCTTAAACTAAAAAATCCACTCGCGTGGATTTTTTATTTAGAGCGGGAGACGGGACTTGAACCCGCGACATCAACCTTGGCAAGGTTGCGCTCTACCAACTGAGCTACTCCCGCAGAACATCAATAATTTGGTCTACAAATATAGGTATAATCCCGATTTCATGCAAGCCTTCCGCAAAATTTTTTTTCTTTTTCTCTATTTGCGCTTTCTTTTTGCCGGTTCCTTCTTCGATGCTTCATCAATATATTGAAGTGCTTCTTCAAAGGTGATCTCTTTCGGCTCCTTCCCTTTTGGGATCTTCGCGTTCACTTTGCCATTTGTTATGTAGGGACCGAATCGTCCGTTCAACACCTTTACTGAAGGATCTTCAATGAAACTCTTGATGTTTCTGGCGGCTTCAGCATCGTTCTTGGCATTTATCAGTTCGATACATTCTTCTTCGGTGATGTTTAACGGATCGATGTTTTTGGGGATCGAATAGAACTTCGACATGTGCTTCACGTACGGTCCGAATCTTCCTTCCGCGACTACCAATTCATGTCCTTCATATTCACCGGCTATTCTTGGTAGCCTGAAGAGGTCGAGCGCCTCTTCCAAACTAAGCGTGTCGATCCGCTGCCCTTTCTTAAGGGAGGCGAGTTTCGGTTTTACTTCGGGATCATCCGGATTGTAGATCTGAGCAACAGGTCCGTATTTCGCCATTCTTACAATTACATCAAGCCCTGACGCGGGATCTTTCCCAAGTTCCCTGCTACCGGTTGCCCTTTCGCTGGTGGCAATGGTATCATTTACGGTTTTATGGAATGGCTGATAGAATTTCTTAAGCATTTCAGCCCGCTCCATCTCACCTTTGGCTATGTCATCAAGCTGTTTTTCGATCTTGGCTGTGAATTTGAAGTCAAGAATGTTCGGGAAATATTTCACCAGAAAATCATTCACGATGAAGGCGATGTCAGTAGGGAAAAGTTTTCCTTTGTCCGCTCCGGTGATCTCGGTCTTTTCCTCCGTTGATATCCGGCCCGAATCGTTCAGGGTTAACTTCAAGTAATTACGCGACTTACCCTCTCTCTCCTCTTTTACGACATAACCCCTGTCCTGAATCGTGGAAATGATCGGGGCATAGGTTGAAGGTCTACCGATACCAAGTTCCTCAAGTTTTTTTACGAGTGCCGCCTCAGTGTAACGTGCTGATGGGCGCGTGAATCTCTGTGTGGCGGTGATCTCTTTCATCTTCAAAGGCTGACCCACCGCGAGGGGTGGAAGTATAGCCACAGCTTCTTCATCTGTCTCTTCATCATCCCTCGACTCAATATAGAGTTTTAGGAATCCGTCAAAGAGTATCACTTCGCCCGTGGCGATAAACTTGTGCGGCGAAGTGGAAACAGCTATATCAACAGTGGTTTTTTCGATACGGGCATCACTCATTTGAGAAGCAAGCGCTCTTTTCCATATCAGATCGTAAAGTACCGCCTCATCCCTCGAGAGGGTTGATATCTTTCTGTTATTGAAGTATGTGGGCCTGATCGCCTCGTGAGCTTCCTGGGCGTTGGCAGATTTTGTTTTATACTTTCTGAAGTGGTGGTAATCACTCCCAAAATTCTCAGTGATCGTCTCCTTTGCACTCGCGAGAGCAAAATCGGAAAGATTAACCGAATCGGTTCTCATGTAGGTAATGTGGCCTGCCTCGTAAAGGTTTTGAGCGATCCTCATCGTTTTCGAAACAGAGAACCTCAATTTCCGGGCGGCTTCCTGCTGCAGCGTGGATGTGGTGAAAGGAGGAGCTGGCGATTTTTTCAACTCCTTCTTCTCAAGATCGGAAACTGAAAATGTCGCGCCAATGCAATCTTTTAAGAAGCCTGTTGCAGACGGCTCATCATCGAACTTCTTGTCGAGGTCTGCCCTGAGAAGCACTTCCTTCTTGTTCCCCGATTCAACTCTGAAAATTCCGGAGACGTTAAAATAGTCCCGGGAGACGAAATCGATTATCTCCTTCTCCCTCTCAACTATCAATCTAACTGCCACAGACTGCACCCTGCCGGCCGAGAGCGAAGGTCTGACTTTTTTCCAGAGAACGGGTGAGAGTTCGAAACCCACGAGCCTGTCGAGTATCCTTCGCGACTGCTGCGCGTCAACAAGATTATCATCAATAGTCCGGGGGTTTTGTACCGCTTCAAGTATCGCTGGCTTGGTAATCTCATGAAAAACTATTCGCTTGATCTTCGAAGAAGGGATGTGCAGCGCCTCTTTCAGGTGCCATGATATGGCTTCACCTTCGCGGTCCTCGTCAGTGGCAAGCCACACTGTTTCAGCCTCGGCTGCCATCTTTTTAAGTTCTGTCACCTTCTTTTTCTTGTCAGCCGGCACTTCATATTTAGGCATGAAATCATTCGCGGTATCAATACCCATATCCTTTTTTGCAAGGTCTCTGATGTGACCGTAACTCGAGGTCACGGTGAAATCTTTTCCCAGAAATTTTTCGATTGTGGATGCTTTAGCAGGAGATTCTACAATTACCAGGTTCTTTATCATTGTTCCGGTTCGGTTGAAATTTTTCGTCTAATCTTTATTTACATATAATGTGTAAAGAGAATTTTTATAAAAGAAGTTGCAAAAGAATGAAATTTTTCAACTTTCAGCAAGACTCAACAGTTAATAAATTCGCAATCCTCATTACAATAGCCAATTTCTATGGTATCGTGCGATACTCCAAAATTTCTCGCCACTTCCCTCGCGGCAGTTCTGATGCGCAGTGTTTCTTCCCTGCCAAGTTCTTCCTTTACAACAAGATGCACCGACATGATGTTGTAACTTCCGTCCATCGACCAGATGTGGAGATCATGTAAAGATTCAACCCCTTTGATTGAGCCGAGCTTCTTTACAAGTTTTTCTTCATCGAGCCCTGTCGGGATGCCTTGAAGGAAAATCTTCGTAAAACTGCCCAGATTCATAGCAGCATTGTACAAAATATAGACCGAGATCAGAAGCGAGAGAAGCGGATCTATCCAGGTGAATCCGGTAAAATAGATTATTACCGACCCTGCAATTACTGCAACCCATCCCAGCACGTCTTCAAGGAGGTGCAGCCTGACAGCCTTGGCGTTCGCTTTGTCTTCCCCCTTCAGTTTGAAAAACGCTGCTCCATTTGCTGCCACCCCGAGAATCGCGATGAGAAACATTCCGGCGGAGTTAACCTCGCCCGGCTGGAGCAACCGGTTAACCGCTCCATAGATAATGAACAGGCTTCCGGTAAGCAGGATAATGGTGCTTAGCAGCCCCGCGAGGAGCGATACGCGTTTATAACCATAACTGAAATTTCTGTCACGCTTCTTAAGGGAAACCTTTTCGAGAACGAAAGAAAGCCCGATTGCCGCAGTATCTCCCAGATCATGGAAAGCATCCGACAAGATCGCGTAAGAGTTTGTCAGAATACCACCCGCGATCTCTATGACAGCGAATATAAGGTTAAGCCAGAATGCCGACTGTATTCCTTCCGATACACCTCCATCACCTACATGATCGTGATGGTGATGGTAGTGGTGCCCGTGTGAATGTGAATGGTGATGATTCATCAGATTATAAACATCCAGGAAACTTTTAGAATAACCACAAGATCCCTTGATCTCAGTCCACCTGAGGTTTCAAGTATCTTGTTAACAACCAAATAAATATCACTACCCGGTGATGGTTTGTAATTAACTTTAAAATTGAAATTCAGCTCTTCAAGTTCATTATTCCACTGTACAAGTAAAAATGAGGCAGTGTTCACATTCAACGTATACTTGAATCTTGAATAGATCTCATTCGTCTGAAATGTAGAGTTATCGAGCGAAATATCGTTATAGCGGTAACCGATGGTCAACCCAAAATTACCGGAGTATGCAATATTCGCAACCCCCTCAACCTCAAATCTTTTCCCGCCGTAAAAATCTCCATAAGCAGCCTCGATCTCACCATAAACGGGACGGCTGTAACTCGTTATGAACTCTGCTGCCAAAAGGTTACTGTGATAGTCGCCTTTTCTGATCAAGGTGTTTTTGAAGATCGTGAAATCCTCTTGTGGACTGTCAAATTCTTTCCGGTAGTAGAAGTTCAGCTTGTCACTTGATTCAAACACTATTCCCAATGGTGACATCACATATTGATATGAAACAACCCTCCCTCCCGGTTCGTGGAACAGTTCAAAATCCACAGGCACGAAAGAAATCCTCCGCATCCATCCATTATTCAACCTGGGTGAGACCGATCCCGCGAGAGTAAATTCATTTCCGCCCGATCGCGATACAAATCCTGTACCGGGCCTGAAGTTCAATCCTGTAAAACCGTATGAAGTTGAAAGATTTATCAGATCATTCGGATATTCAACCCCGATTCCACCTGCCAGTTTGTCACCACTGTTTGATCCCTCAAATGTGCCCGCGATCTTTGATGTTATCAGTAAATTCTTGTCACCAAGAAAATTATTGAAGTTAAATCCGAGATCAACTCCGGCAAGCCTGTTGAATCCTTCTACCGACTGCACGTTACTAAAAATGAAACCTGCGTATGAATTGTCAAGTATACGGTACTTCGCCCTTGAAACCAGATAGTTGGTAGTGCTCTTCTTTGCCGTTCCTTCGGTCTGCACGGAAAGTATTCCGGCTTCCAATCTCCCCGTGGAACCTGTTAGTTTCAGGCCTCCGACTATTGGAATTCCCACTCCCCTGTCTATACCTATAACCCGTGAGTAATATGCGGTGTTGTCACTCGCGAGATCAAATGAAAATAATTTGTTCCCTTCAAGGAAGAAGTCCCTTTTCTCAGGCAGAAACAAAGGAAACCGGGTAAGATTTATCTCTGATATATCGGTCTCGACTTGCGCAAAATCAGTGTTTATGGTCAGATCCATGTTAAAGGCGTCGGAAATACCATATTTAACGTCAAGACCGGCTTTAAATTTTGAGTCCTTTACCTTGTTGATATCCTCTATACCGCCATTCACGAAAGGCACCACATAGACGGGATTTCCCCGTTTGATTCCTTTAATTCCTGTCAATCTTCCGGCCCGGGTGAGATCGAAAAAATTTCCGTTCGCCACGGCGCCAGACCATATCACATCCTGATTTATTCTTCTTATCCCCCGGAGAAAATTAATGCCCCACATCTGTTCAGGCGACTCAGGGAATTTAAGCGAGGCAAATGGTATCCTGATCTCAGCAGTCCAGCCTTCAGGCCCTGTCGAGGAAGCGACATCCCAGATCATGTCCCAGTCCTCATTGAACTCCTCATAACTTCTCCCTGCCACAAGCGCGTCATTCTTCACTCCAAGCGGATTTGTAGCCAGCCAGTACGCGTTACGCTCATCGCCGAATGTATCTATTATCAATTTCACGTTATCATCACCGGAAGTGTAGCCATCATATTTCATTTCACGGGCTATTATATTATCCGGTTCAGGATCGTAACATGTGAAGAGAATATAGAGATCATCTTCCGTGTAAGCCACCCTCACAACAGTGCTGAAGGCGGGGCTATTCCCCGGATCGGGATCAAGCTGAAGGAAGCTCGAGTCACCGGGAATCGACTTCCAAACTCCGTCATCCCCAATACCGTCAACCACAGGCGCGGTATTAATATGCACCGCGTTGATCACTTTTTTGCTTTGCTGCGCGCGCGTCACAGGTATTGACAAAACAAGCGAAAATATTATCAGGATTAATTGCCGGGCAGGTATGCGCATAAATCTATTTTAATGAAAAGAGTTCGCTGAATCTGATAAAAACTGTTTTAAGAGTTACAAAAATAGATTATTTTACTCATTGGTATGAAAATAGTTTTTAGTCCGGCAGCACTTATGCCTGAAGATCTATGTGAAGCTCTTGCCCCGGGTGGCTCTGTTTCGATCATCCCACGAAACGACCTTCACAGGGAAGTGGCGCGCCTCACCCCAGAGGCTATAGTTATCACCTCGAACTCGACCGATAGCGGGCACTTCCTCAAACTCCGGCAACTTTCCCCTGGCTCATTTATTGTTATTGCCGGTGATTCTTACTACTCCGAGGAGACAACCGGGCTTTTCAACTCCGGACTGATCGATTTCTGCCTCGATCCATCCGCGGCAGAAGATGATCTGCAAGATCTGAAGCGAGCTTTCTGGACACATATCTACAATATTAAAAAACGTGTACAGGCCGAGAATCTTACAGAGTACTTTATCTCGCGCATGAAGTTTCTCCACCGGATATCCCTTAAGATATTAGAGAATAAATCATTGAACGAACTGCTGGATGAGATAATGATATCAGGAAGATCTGTGCTGAACGCGGAGAAAAGCTCCTTCATGCTGTACAGCCCGGTTGACAACAAACTCCACTTCCATGTGCTGGCGGAAGCTGAAGAGGCACGGATCAAAGACCAGCCATTGGAGATCGGCACCGGAATCGCCGGATGGGTGGCGAAACACAGGGTTGCCCAACTTGTGGATGATTGTTACGGTGACTCCCGGTTTAATCCTGCCTACGACAAAATGTCCGGTTTCCGGACCAAAAGCATGGTTTGCGCCCCGATCCTCAAAAATGATACACTGTATGGAGTTCTCTCTGTTATCAACAAGAAAGACGGTACTCCGTTCGTTGTTGAAGATATCCAGCTAATAGAAACACTCGCCGGTCAATGCGCCGTGGCGATCGAGAACGCCCTGCTGCTAGAAACAAAAGTAAAAAGTGAGGCACTTAAACAGGAGCTGGAAATGGCGCAGAAAATTCAGCAGCGCCTCCTGCCTGATGTTCTGCCATCATTCCCCGGGCTCGATCTGGCCGCGAGCCTCATTCCTGCTGAAGAGGTCGGTGGAGACTATTACTCGATT
The DNA here is from genome assembly GCA_964625575.1 of uncultured Ignavibacteriaceae bacterium. Lineage (GTDB taxonomy): Bacteria > Bacteroidota > Ignavibacteria > Ignavibacteriales > Ignavibacteriaceae > UTCHB3. Next base: position 309,857 of record CAZVBQ010000001.1, read on the forward strand.
AGAAAACTGAACGATGATCTATGCCTGCTTATGGTGGCGGATGTTTCCGGCAAGGGAATCCCGGCCGCCCTGCTTGTCTCCACACTTGACGCGACTCTTCATACCATGATCAAACTGGGAGGAAACCTCTCGGGCGCGGCGGCAATAACAGATACAATGAACTCCGTGCTCTGTGAGACCACCACTTCCGAAAAGTTTGTGACTGCCTGGACCGGCATCATCGACTTGCGATCGATGAGGCTCCACTGCGTAAATGCCGGGCATAACGACCCCATACTGCTAAAAGCCTCCACCGGAGAGGTTATAAGACTGAAACAGGGTGGGATATTCCTCGGTGTTCTTCCGGTTGCCTATAAGGAAGAATCAACCCTGCTGGAGCCCGGGGATGTTCTCGTTTTTTTCTCCGACGGAGTGATCGAAGCGATGGATAGCGATTTGAATATTTACTCCGACAACCGGCTTGTTAAAATTGTCTCAGAATCCAAAGATCTCACAGCGACTGAAATGAAAGACCGCATTATCGGGGATGTGAAACTTCACGCGAAAGGTACTAAACAGAGTGATGATATAACCCTCTGTGTTGTGAAGGCCTGATAATTATAAACGTTTAATTTAGTATGTTTCAAGGTTTGAATTAAACTTTTCTGATGGAAACTATCTCATTCTTTCTCCTTATCCTCCTGTCCGGCTACCTTGGTACGGGTTTCTTTGTAAGGAAAATTTCTGACCGGAATTATATTCCCACCGGCATCGAGTACCTCCTCCTTGGAGTGCTTCTCAGTCCGGCGCTGTATGGTCTTCTTACCGGAATCACAACTTTTTTACCCCCTTTCCCTATAAATTCTGATATTCTTACGAAGCTTGACCCCGTTATAAGCGGCGTTACAGGATTTCTCGGCCTCTACTGGGGAATGAGATTTAACATCGTCGACCTCCTCCGCTCCAACCGGGAACACTTCAGAATTGCGATCTATGACCTCTTTCTTGGGCTTGTTATTTCGGGCAGCGCCGCTTTTATTCTCGCATATTATTTATTCAGGGATGTGGCTCCGCTTGAACAGATCATCTTCGCCGCGTTCTTCACCGGCATTATGACCGGAATTTCATCTCCTCGAATAATAAATGTTCTACGATCAAAATATGAACTCAAGGGGAAATTAACCTCTGCCATGGCTTCCGCCGCTGGTATTTCGGGCTCACTCGCGATACTTGTCTTCGGTATTGGTTTCCCGGTCTACCACATTCTGAACAGACCTGAATTAAGCCTGACCGCCACTGAATTTGTAACGCTGAGCATCGGTATTTCAGTAGCGCTTGGTATCCTTTTTATTATTTTCATCGGCAGGGAGAACGACGAACACAAGATCATTGCCGGTGTTCTTGGTATAACCCTCCTCGGAAGTGGAGTGGCATATTATTTGGGACTCTCTCCGCTTTTCCTCTGCTTTATACTCGGAATATTTCTGGGCAATATCTCTGGTATGAGATCAGGAATAGTGGCCGCCCTGCATGGTATGATACCCCCTCTCTCCGCGGTTACAGTGATATTCGCGGGCATCATCTGGGTGCTCCCATCCGACTGGCTGGTCTGGGTTGCCGCCTTGGCGTTCCCGGCAATAAAACTCTTTTCCAAATTTGTTACTCACAAGATCAGTTTCGCGGCCGCATTCGACAAGGAATGTGTGCACCCGGGGCAGTCCGGTGTTTTCCTTCTTAACGATATACTCGTCTTTTCGATGCTGATAAATTATGCCACTGTATTCAACAATCTTCTCCTCCCCTTCGTTATGAATACTGTATTTGTGGTGGTTATAGTTTTCTCATTCTCTTCATCCCGGTTCACCCGGAAATTCTTAATTGAGTCGGGAGAGATAGAATGATAGCAGTGGCAAGGAAACTGTTTGTTATAGCCCTTTTGCTCGGTCTTATGTTGCTCGCCACCCATGTTGGCACGCCGGGAAATCTTGCTTACCCCAAGACTCTCGCTATTCTCGGGTTCATGATCCTCGCTTCGTTTACCCTCGGTGAACTCTTTACGCTGGTCCGGCTTCCAAAAGTTCTTGGATACCTTGCCGGAGGCGCAATTTTCGGATTGCCCACGGCGCTGCTTTTCGAGCCGCTTAATCTGAATCTCATTAATGAGAGGGTAATTGCCAATCTCGAGCCTGTTAACAATATCGCTCTCGCGGTCATCGCCCTGGCGGCAGGATTACACCTTAAATATGACCATATCAAAGCACTTCTGAAACCCGCGCTTCTGATACTGATCACCAAGTTTTTTACGGTTTTCATTCTCGTCACTTCAAGTGTATTTCTTCTGTTTCCCTTACTCATGGGGACACAGCCTTCTTATGAAATGCTGATCGCCGCGGGACTATTGGTTTCGGTTATTTCAATGGGCACTTCAATTGAGTTGACCATGGCAGTTGCCGACGAGTTGAACGTGGATAATCCACTCGTGGATCTCACCCTCGGCACAGCGGTTCTGAAAGACATTTTCAATATCCTCCTGCTCGCTTTCGCGGTTTATTTTATCAATACCGGATTGCTCCCCTCCGGTAACAATGCCGGGTCAGGAAATCTGAAAGTTCTTCTTTCCGAATTGGCACTGACAATGCTCGCGGGCGGAGTACTTGGCGCGATAGTAGTGTTTTACCTGAAGTATGTAAAGCGTGAGATCACCTTTTTCATTGTCTGCCTGATAGTATTCGGAAGCTACGCCTCCATCCTTCTTCATTTTGAGACGTTGCTTCTCTTTGTTGTTGCAGGCTCGGTGGCTGTTAATTTCACGGACACTTCAGAGCTTGACAAACCGGTTTCCAACCTATCGCTCCCTGTCTATATCATTTTCTTCGCGCTCGCGGGAGCGTCACTGCAGATCGATACCATTTCACAGGCCCTGCCTCTTGCAGCGGTATTGTTCGTTATCAGAATTATCGCGGTGATCATCCCTGTAAGGTTAACATGGAGAATTCTTTCACTCGATAATTCGATAGTGAAATACGGCTGGTCGGGTTTTATTTCAACCGGGATTCTGACCCTCGGCTTTTTGCAGATCATTGCCGGGCAGGTTCCGGTGGTTTCGGAAGTGATTGCGCCTGTGATTTATGACATGATGCTTCTGAACTTGATACTTGGACCGGTTATCTTCAGACTTGCTCTGATATTCCAGAAAAAGGGGCAGGAAGCATCCTCCCTTACAAATCCCGTCGACGAACCGGTGATCGTGGTTCCTGAGGATACCCCGGTAAAAGCGGAAAAAGAGTACCGGATCGTCTTTTCAGAGCCGCAATTCGAGGATAAACAGCTAAATAAAATTCTCTTCGATCTCTACTTCCGGATCATCGGATTGCTAAGCAATTTCAGGGATTCCTTTATCGCGAAAAGAAATCTTGAGTCGCAAGAACTCCTTGAAGAAACCGTGGCACTTTACAGAAACATGTTCCTCTCAATTGAGAGCATCATAATGTCAGGTAAAGACCCTCGCGCGGTTAAAGCCACACTTCAAAACCTCCGGATCAACCAGACCGAGGCGATGCTCCACCACCTCGAAGAGAGAAAACTTACCGAAAGAAAATTCGCTGATTACGATTCCCTCGCCCGAAATCTGTTGAGTGAACTTTCCACATTGAGTGAAGATATCCCTGATACACACCAGCTCGGCGTTATTACCGGGATCGCGAAACTTAAAGGGAAGCCCATCGATTTTAAGTTCTATCTCCTCTATCTGAAGGCTCAATGCCTTTACTCTAAACTTGTCAGGAGAAAAAGCAGCGTTTCGGTCGAGGTCGACCTGCGAAGTATGGCACGGTATTACCTGAACGCGGCCTCAACCGGCGAGATACTTGAGACAGTCAACCTCGTAGGCGCCGACAGACTGAATCTCTATCGTAAATTAAAAGCCATTCACAAGAACTTTATCTCATACCTCGATGAGATGATCACCATCGTTGGACAGGAAAAAAGCAGTCTCGGGTTTGTAACTGTGTTTTTTATGCGGTATGAAGAACTGAAAGAGATGTTCTTCAATGAGTTGGATGTCTATATCAACGAGCAGACCGCCAATGTGGAACAGATTGAAAAAAGACTAACCTACGCGTTCGCATCACCTTATAACTCGTTCCTGAAACACCTTGGTGAGGTTATCAGAGTTGAGCGGCGGAGTAACGATCTAGATCTGTTCAATGCCCTTGAGACTGCGCAGAAACAGAAAGAGACCTTGATCGACTCCCTCAGACACTGGGTGATTTACTATCATGGTATCATCGGTCTAATTCAAAAAGAGCTTTACATATACCGCTTCGAGATACAGCTGAACAACTTCCTCGACAGGGCACTTCTTAATCTGGCTGATGAGATCAGTGACAGGATCAGAACGGGCTGCCCGAAGATCGCTGATCAGTTGCGGCATTTCACCACCGACCTCACCGAACGGATACCCGCTGGGTATGACGGACTGAAATCTTATTCCGATAATTTCAGAATATCACAGAGCATACCTGATCTGACACTCGTGGTCAGGGAGCTTGAAAGAGCTTCAAGAAGCAGAAAGCTCCGTACATTCCTCGATACCGTTATCAATGGTATCAAATCCCTTTCAGCGGCACTTCCCGATGAAGCGGAACTTCTTGATGAATCGGATCTTAACCTGCCTGAACGAACACCTCAGTTCATTCAGATCAAGAACTACAAGGTCAGCAAGATCACGCAGAATTTCCTCCTTTCAAAGTTCCCGCGCGAGATCGGCGATGTGAATGAATTTCTCGTAAATTACGTGGAAACCTCGCTTAAAGAGTTCAGAAATCTTGAGTCAAGCGTGATTTATTATATAGATTCGATTGTAAAAAGGCTTGAGGAGGATCCCGGTGATCTTGACGGCGCGAAGGATATTATATCCGCGCTTAATGAGAATTTTATAACCAGATTGCGCGAGATCGAGAACAATAACGACAAACTTGAGCTCTCGATCAACAGCCAGGTGGCGGTTAAAACTGCAACTGCGATAAAGGAAGTGAAGACTTTGATCTCACTTTCGCACAAAGAGGAACCGGGCAAAACTGAAGTTTCACGTAAGCTTTCAGGATATTTCTCATCCTCATCGAAGTTCATGAGGGTAAATATTCACTATTTCTTCCATAAAACAGCCCAATTTGGCAGGTTTTTAATGAAGAAATTGCTCATCCCCCTCTCAAGCAGGCTTCTCGAGCGACTTAAAATATTTTCAGGTAAATTACCCGAGTCATACAAGGAAGACCTGTTCAGAACCAAGGAAATTCTCGACAGACTTCCTTTTATCTACCGGCGGTTATTCGACGGCACTTCACTTGAATCGTCCGAATTCTTCAAAGGCGAGCAAGACCTCCGCAAGTTGGTTACAGAGGCTCAACAGCGGTTCCGCGCTCACCTTCCGGCTTCAATTCTGATAACAGGCGCGCCGGGCTCAGGAAAAACCTCGTATATCTATTTTATCAAAAAGGAACTCTTCCGCCCTGGTGATTTTATTGAATTTGATTTCCTCGAAAGGATATCCACCGTGGATGAACTCCGGCAGGTGCTCTCACAGGCAATGGGTTACAATGAGCTAAAAACGATCGATTCAATTATCCTGGATCTGAACGAAAGGTTCAGAAACAAGTTTGTTCTGCTGATAAACCTCCACAAGCTGTTCCTCCGGACTGTTGACGGATTTGGCGCGCTGAGCGCCATGCTCCACATCATCTCGATGACAAACACGAATGTCATTTGGATAGCCTCGGTGCAAAGCATAGCCTGGCAGTTCATCAGAACCAATTTCAGGGCTGATACCCTCTTCAACTTTAAACTATCACTTGAAGACTTGAACCGTTCTAAAATGAAGGATATCATCCTTAAGCGACAGGAAACCGCCGGATTTAATTTTAAATTCTCAAAGGATGACCTTTACCTCCTTCGGAAAAAATTCCTCGGCTCCTTCCAAATGGAGGATGAACAGTTTTACCTTAGTAGAATTTACTTCGAAAGGCTCACCACTTATGCCGGGGGAAATATCGTGGCGGGTATGAACTACTGGCTGAACTCGATCCTTAAGATTGAGGAGAACACGCTGACAATTCAAACTTATCAGCCGTTCCCCTACATCGATCTCTCTTTCCTCGACCTGAAGTCAATCACGGCACTTCACGCGGTGATACTTCATGGTGGACTGAAGAGAAGCCAGCTTGCAGCCTGCCTGAACACTTCTGAAAAAGAGGCCGGAGAACTGCTGAACAAACTTTTCTCAATGAATCTTTTACGGATTGGTGAGTTGACAAAAAGTCACGACTACTATTACACGAACAAATTCAAGTTCAAATCGATCGAACGTGAATTGATCAGAAGAAATATGTTGCCATGCGAACCGGAAAAATAGTTTTATTCTCAATTGTGTGGGTATTGCTTCATTTGCCGGTCTTTTCACAGCAGACCACCAACGTTGATTCCGTCGTGAAACGTGATACCCTCCGGCATATTGATACTCTTATCCGGATAGACACGGTCGTCCGTATCGATACTGTGAAGGTGCCGGCAACGGTTGATTCACACGCTACAAAGCAGGAACCGGCGTTTATTCTGATTGACTCGACATCAAACGGCATCACCTCATTCAACGATGTTTTGAATTCGTTGAACCCTTTCAGGCAAATCGGCTTTCCAAAGATCGCGCTCATTGTATTCATAGTGCTTATGGCATCCGCTCTTTCGGCCACGCTCTCTTCGATCAGAAGGCACAACGGGACTCGGAAAGAGTTCAATCAGGGCTGGAAGCGGTTGCTCCCTCTGATCAACTGGGTCATCTGGTTTCTGGCGATTTTCCTGATACTGAGGCTCGTTTTCGTGCAGACGCAAGTTTTGATGATCTTTATTCTGATACTTCTATCAGTGATCACCGGGGTTGCTTCCCTCTCACTCATCAGAAATATTCTCGGCAGGCTTTTCATCCTCTCCGGTAACATGTTCAGCATCGATGATTATATCAAAACCTCGATCGCTAAAGGATTTGTGAAAGAGATAGGTTGGAAAAACATCACTATTTTCAATGATGAGGGTTCTGCCATTTTCATTCCCAATTCATATTTTATCGAAAATTCGTTCGAAAACGTGAGCAGGGGTAAAAAGGAGGAATTGGTGTCACTCGATTTCGACTTCCCCTCCACCTACGATCACCCTGCGATCATCAGAATACTTAAAGACGCTGCTGTTTCAAACCCCTTCCTTTATGTGAACAGTGAACCGGAAGTGTTTATCAAAAATGTTGATTTTCTTAACAGTAAATTCACCGTAAGAGTAAACATGTTTCTTTATGACTCGGCTTATATTGATGAGCTTTATGACTCGATGAACCAGTCGGTGCTGAAAAAATTAAGACCTTACAGAAGTGAGATGGATATAAATGGTGCTTGAGAAGAAAACCGGGAGGGACCGCCTCCTAAGGTGGCTGCGTATTTTTCTTGTTTTTTCCGCCGCGATTGGTTTTATTACCATCATTCTGGAGCATGGATTCCAACTCAACTTTGTTGAGGAAGGGATCATTAATATCCTTTCGATCGGGGTGGTGGCAATATTTGTTTTCTACCAACTTGTGAATTTCAGTTTTGCCGAGAACAAGTGGGCATTTTTAAGGGCTCACGCTTTCGAGTTCATTGTTATCCTGTTTCTGTTAGTGGAAACTTTGCTTACGCTTTTTAGCGTGAGTCTGATCCAGAATCTGGGTTCATCACTCAATATCAAGAACATTACGTTCCTCTACGTGGTGCTCGCGCAGATATACATTGTGATTGGGATCGTGCTTGGTGCCGTAAGATACAACCAGAAGGTTTTGGAATCGAAGATTCACCCTGCCCGCCTTTTCATGCTAAGTTTCGCCGTGACAATTCTTACAGGCGCGTTCCTTCTTATGCTTCCGGCGGCTTCCTTCATCCCCGGTGGGGTCAGGTTTGTTGATGCCCTCTTCACCTCAACCAGCGCGGTTTGCGTGACGGGCCTCGTGGTGCTCGATACTGCTAAAGATTTTACAAGGTTTGGGCAAGTGGTTATCATGTCACTGTTCCAGATCGGCGGACTCGGCTTAATGACATTCACCACTTTCTTCGCTCTCTTCCTCTCCGGAGGTCTTGGCCTGAAAGAAAAGTTTATCCTGCGTGAAATGATGCACGAAGATAACGTGGGTGCCATCGGTAAAGTCCTCTCAAGCCTCGTCATTCTTACATTCACGCTCGAGACCATCGGTGCCGGTTTTATTTTTTACTCGATCAAGGATTATTATCCCAACGAGACCGGCGAGGCCCTGTTTTCAAGTTTCTTTCACGCTATTTCAGGATTCTGCAACGCGGGATTTTCAATCTATCCTTCGAATCTTGCGAATCCGATAGCGCAACACAATTATTTATTCGTCACAACCGTAAGCCTTCTGATCATTCTCGGAGGTATAGGGTTTACAACGCTTCTGGGCGTTCCAACCTATCTACGGGTGAATCGTGATCCCCTTTTCGCCCGGTTGAACATGCCGCTTCAGGTGAAAATTGTGCTGGTCACCACCTTCATCATGATCGTTGGAGGAACCCTTGGTACTTACATTCTCGAACTCAACGCCTCACTTAAAGGGATGGAAACCGGTCCGGCACTTTTTCACGCCTATTTCCAGGCAGTATCCGCCAGAACGGCAGGTTTCAACTCTGTTGATATTTCAGCATTCACTGACCCTACAACCTTCTTCTATTGCTTTCTAATGTTCGTGGGAGCATCTCCCGGTGGAACCGGCGGTGGTATAAAAACCACAACTTTTACCATTGTATTTCTCTCCGTGTTGATGTACAGAAACAGCACGCGCGACCTCAGGTTGCAGCGAAGAACCATCCCCACGGATATTATCAATCTCGCTTTCATGATATTCTGGCTTTCTGTGCTCTACATTTTGCTCGGCGTATTTCTGATGAGCATCTCGGAACAGGGAGTTAAATTTGTCGATTTAATGTTCGAAGCATTCAGTGCTGCGGGCACCGTTGGACTCTCTAAAAACCTTTCACCAAATCTTACAGATTTTGGAAAAGTGGTTGATATACTCTTGATGTACATCGGCAGGATCGGCCCGATGACCATCATCTTTAGTTTTATCCGGGAGCGCGACAGCAGTCGCTACTCCTATCCAAATGACAATATCGCAATGTTATAATTGAGGAAATGAATTGAAAAAGAAAATTGTGATCATCGGACTTGGTGATCTTGGCTTCAGCATCGCTCAATCACTCGGAAAATCGGGCGCGGAAGTGATGGCTATTGATCTCAACGAGGAGGCCGTGAATGATATTAAAGACCACGTAACATCGGCTGTACGTGCCGATTCAACCGATGAGAAAGCATTGATCAGCCTCGGTATTGACGCTAGTGTAGACTCAGCGATCGTTGCCATTGGTCCTGACAAGTTCGAAAACACCGTACTGACATCCGTTCTGCTGCTCCAGCTCCATGTTAAAAAGGTTGTTGCCAGAGCATCATCGGCACTTCAGGAAAAGATTCTTAAAACACTTGGTGTTCATCAGGTTCTGATCCCCGAACTGCAAATAGCCAAGCAGATCGTAAGTCTGATCACAAGTCAGGAAGTAATGGAAACAACCCCGCTCGGTGAAGACTACAACATTGTTCACCTCCGGACGCCTTCGGCATTTATTGGCAAAAGCCTTCAGGAGCTTGATCTCAGGATACGCTACAACGTTAATCTGATAACCATCAAGCGGAATGTTACCACTATGGTGGGTGACACTAAAGAGACAAAACAGATCATCTACGGTGTTCCTACGGCTACCACGATACTGGAAGCCAATGATGTTCTTGTGGTTTTCGGTCGTGACAAAGATATCAGGAAGATAGTCGATTAATGACTGATCTGATCCCGGAATCGAAAATTCTGGAAGCTCACGCGAGAATTAAGCCCTACATCCACCGCACTCCGGTTATGACCTCCCGTAGTCTGAACGAACTCGCGGGTTGTGAGCTCTTCTTCAAGTGTGAGAACATGCAGCGGGGTGGAGCCTTCAAAGCAAGGGGCGCGTTCAACGCCTCTCTGTCACTTAGCCCCGATGAACTGAAAAACGGAATTGCCACCCACTCTTCAGGTAATCACGCCACAGCTCTAAGCCTTGCAGGTAAAACGCTTGGCACCTCCGCGTACGTGGTAATGCCTTCGAACTCGAAAAAGATCAAAGTCGCCTCAGTGAAGGCTTTTGGAGGCAGGATCACATTTTGTGAGCCGAATCTCAAAGCAAGGGAGGACACTCTCGCCCGGGTGATCGGGGAGACAGGTGCAGCATTTATTCCACCGTATGATGACGCAAGAATTATAGCCGGACAGGCAACCGTCGCCAAGGAACTGATCGAAGACATCCCCGGAATAAATGCCATTATTGCCCCCGTCGGAGGAGGCGGTCTCCTTTCAGGCACGGCCCTCTCATCTTTTTATTTCGGTGAAAATGTTGCCGTATTCGCCGCGGAACCTGCAGGAGCGGATGACGCCTGGCGGTCAATGAATGAAGGGCACATCGTGCCTTCTGTTAACCCGGACACCATTGCCGACGGCCTCCTTACTTCCCTTGGAAACAATAACTTCCCGATCATCCGTCAACTCGTGAAAAAGGTGATCACTGTAAGTGACAATGAGATAATTTCGGCAATGCGCCTGCTTTGGGAGCGACTAAAGATAGTGGTTGAACCCAGTTCCGCCACAGTGTTTGCAGCAGTCCTCAAATCACCTGATGACTTCAAAGGTACCAAAACGGGATTGATCCTCTCCGGTGGAAATGTAGACCTTGCCGAAACCGCAATTTGGTTTAACACCTGAACCGGCACCACCCCTCTACCTTTTTTCTTAGTCCCCTTTTTAGTATATTTGCAAGCTAATTTAAAGCGAAAATGGCGAAATTGGTAGACGCGCTAGACTTAGGATCTAGTGGAGAGATCCGTGGGGGTTCGAGTCCCCCTTTTCGCACTTCATTTCTTAAACAGAGGTTAGTTTGGAAAATAAAGTCAATCAGTTATCCACTGCTGAACATCAACTGGAAGTTACATTAAGCCCTGAAGAAGCCTCACCACTTATTCAATCCGAAGTTGCAAAAAAAATAGCTACAATCCAGATTCCCGGTTTCAGAAAAGGGAAAGCTCCACGTCATGTTATTAAAAACATGTACGGTGAATCACTCGAATATGATGCCGCTGAAAAAGTGGCGAATAAAACATTTTGGGACCTTGCCAAAGAGCTCGATCTTAAACCATTGAACACCCCCGGACTCGTTGATATCAACTACAAACCGGGCGAAGCCCTTTCTTTCAAGGTAAACTACGAAGTGTTCCCCGAGATCGAAGTGGCCGGCTACAAAGGTAACGATATTGAAATTCCAAAATATGAGGTTACCGATTCACTGATCGAAGAAGAGATCAAAAATCTTCTCAGCTCGAACGCCACTTATGAAAACGTGGACAAGATGGAAGACCCTGATTCGACTGTGATCGATATCGACGTTTATAACGCGGAAACTTCCCTCGAAATGGGAACCCCGAAACAAATTGAATTGAACTATCCCCTTCTCAGCGAATCATTCGTAGCGAACGCTCCCAACCTGAAAGCCGGCGACATTATAGAGCCTGCTGATTTTTACGCCGAGCAGAAGATGATTGATGGATACGCGAAAACCAATTACAAATTCATCGTAAAAGGTTTCAGGAAGAAAGCACTTCCCGAACTTAATGATGAGTTTGTTCAGTCGATCTCAAAGGAATATAAAACCGTTGATGAACTGAAAGAAGGGATCTCAGCCTACTACAAGGGTTATTATAACGATATGACGACCCGCATCTACACTTCCAGGCTTGAGAAAACCCTCCTCGACGCAAACGACGTGAAGGTTCCCGGCTCTTTCGTTGAAAGGGTTCTTGAATATTTTGTAAAAGAAGAAACTGATAAAGCGAAAAAAGAGAAGAAACCTCTTCCAAAAGCTGACGACCTCAGAGTTGCTTACAGACCATATGCCGAAAAAGAAGCAAAGTGGCAAGTTCTTAGAGAGAACATCATCAGACAGGAAAACCTTTCTGTTACCGATGAGTACATCAACGAGATGGTAGCGAAAGAGGTTGAACGCTATAACATCAGTGAAGACATTCTTAAAGAATACTTCAGTGGTGACCAGGTGAGAAATCAGCTCCTCTACACTATTCTTGATAATTTCCTCGGTGAGCACAATCCAATTAAAGAGATCGATCCCGACGAATACAGAAAAAAATATGTAGACAACCATGATCACCACCACCATGATCACGATCACGACCATGAACACCACGATCATGATCATGAACACCATCACGATCATAAACACCATCACTGATTGAACCAAGCCGGAAGGCATTGTGTTTATAGTGTATAAATTTATTGAAAGATCAAGCAAATGAGCAGCAAAATCGAAATATACAATCAGTTGGTACCCTACGTTATCGAGCAGACTGGTCGAGGCGAGAGGGGCATGGATATCTACTCCCGCTTGTTAAGGGAAAGAATCATCTTTCTCGGAACAGCGATCGATGACCATATCGCTTCCCTGACAATTGCCCAGCTCATCTTCCTTGAAGCTGAGGATTCAACCAAGGACATTTATCTCTACATAAACTCACCCGGGGGAAGTGTCTCCGCGGGGCTCGCGATCTACGATACAATGAAGTTCATAAAACCCGATGTGGCTACCATCTGCGTTGGGCTTGCCGCTTCAATGGGAGCAGTGCTTCTTGCCGGCGGTGCCGATGGCAAAAGATCTGCACTTCCCCACTCCAAGATCATGATACACCAGCCTTGGATTGGTGGAATATCAGGCCAGGCTTCCGATATCGAGATCCAGGCAAGAGAGATGATGAAAACGAGAGACACGCTTTACAAGATACTCTCCGAGCACACAGGAAAATCAATTGATCAGATCACAAAAGACTGCGACCGTGACTATTTCATGACCTCCGAAGAGGCTGTGGAATACAAACTGATCGACAAGGTCTTTGACAAACGCAAGTGATCATTAAAACTTAAATAAAAAAAGCTGCCCCAACAAGGCAGCTTTTTTTGTATCTGATAAGTTTGAACCATTATTTAACCCGGCATGTTACCCTGATATGAACGGATTCAGATTTACAAAGTACGTACCACCTTCACTGAAGGATGCCCGGTTTGAAGACCTGCTGAAGATATTCATGCAGTTGCTTACCATCACTTCCGGAGATGTAAGTCAGGCTATCAACTGGATGAATCAACTCGACAGAAGATACCGCCTCTCGACTGACAACTACGGAATGGGCGATTTCATTGATGATCTTAAAAGCAAAGGTTACCTGAAAGAAGACCCCGTCTCGGGAAACTTAACCCCCTCCGCGCGGTCGGAGAAAACAATCAGGAAACAATCGCTCGAAGAAATTTTTGGAAAACTGAAGAGGAGCAATACAGGTAACCACCGTTCACCTTTCACCGGAACCGGCGATGAGCTCACTTCAGACAGAAGGGAATTTCAATTCGGTGATACGCTCGATCAGGTTGATCTCACCGACTCAATCAGAAATGCCCAGATAAATCATGGACTCGATGATTTCAGGCTCACAGAGAACGATCTTGAGATACAGGAGAAAGATTTCAAGGCCGCAACCGCCACTGTGCTCATGATCGATATCTCACACTCAATGATTCTCTACGGCGAAGACAGGATCACCCCCGCCAAGAAAGTCGCCATGGCGCTCGCGGAGTTGATAACCGTTAAATATCCAAAAGACACGCTCGATTTCATCGTCTTTGGCAACGACGCGAGACCGATAGAGATCAAAGATCTGCCATATCTACAGGTGGGCCCATACCATACCAACACTGTAGCGGGACTCGAGTTGGCTATGGAAATTTTAAAAAGAAGAAAAACCGCCAACAAGCAGATATTCATGATAACAGACGGCAAACCAACCTGTCTGAAGATCGGATTGAGATATTACAAGAACGCGTTCGGGCTCGATCGCAAGATCGTTAACAAGACTCTTGATCAGGCGGCAATCGCGAGGAAAAGAGGGATCCCTATCACAACCTTCATGATCGCTTCCGATCCCTACTTGCAGCAATTCGTTCGTGAGTTCACGAGTGTGAACAATGGCAGGGCTTTTTACAGCGATCTCGACGGACTGGGACAGTTCGTCTTCGAAGATTTTATCAGGAACAGAAGAAAAAAGGTCAGATAAAGAAATGATGAACATAAAAATTGAAGAGATTAAAACTCTCGGACAGCTAAAGTCCTCCGGCTATGTAAGCCGTTCCATTAAAGATGAACTGCGTGAAAACCTGATAGAGCACATCAAAAATGGCGATGAGCCATTCAAAGGAATACACGGATATGAAGACACCGTGATTCCCGATCTGAAAAAAGCGATCCTCTCGCGCCACAATATTTTGCTGCTCGGTCTCAGGGGTCAGGCAAAAACAAGGATAGCCCGCACTATTGTTTCACTTCTCGATGAATACATCCCCGCTGTAAAAGGAAGTGAACTTATGGATGACCCGTTCAATCCCGTTTCCGTTTATGCCCGTTCGCAGATAGTCACACATGGTGACGATACAGAGATCGTATGGATACATCGTGATGAAAGGTACACCGAGAAACTCGCCACCCCGGATGTGTCGGTTGCCGATCTCATCGGCGATGTAGACCCAATTAAAGCGGCAGCGCTGAAACTCCCCTATTCTGATGAGAGGGTAATACATTACGGCCTTATACCCCGTTCCCACCGTTCAATATTTGTAATAAACGAACTCCCGGATCTCCAGGCACGTATACAGGTGGCACTTTTTAACATCCTTCAGGAAGAGGATATTCAGATCCGTGGTTTCAGAATGAAACTTCCGCTTGATATTCAGTTCGTTTTCACCGCGAATCCGGAAGATTATACCAATCGTGGTTCAATAGTTACTCCCCTTAAAGACAGGATCGACAGTCAAATACTCACCCACTATCCAAAGGAAATTTCAACCGCGAAGGCGATCACAAAACAGGAAGCCAGACTCCACACCGACCAAAAACAGATGATCAAATGCTCTCCGTTGATCGAAGACCTGCTTGAGCAGATCGCTTTTGAAGCGAGGAAAAGTGAGTATATCGATGAAAAAAGCGGCGTTTCTGCCCGTCTGACCATTTCAGGCTATGAAAACCTGCACAGTTCCGCTGAACTCCGGGCCCTCAAAAACAAGGAGAATAATGTCTCCGTAAGGATCAGCGATCTTTATGAGATCGTTCCTTCAATAACCGGTAAAATTGAACTGGTGTACGAGGGTGAGCAGGAAGGTTCCGCTGTGGTGGCACATATGCTTATTTCGAAGGCGATCAGAACTGTGTTCCTCAACTTCTTCCCCTCCCCCGAGAAAAAAGGGAAAGATGAAGAAGGTAAAAAAGAATATTCTGAAATTCTTGACTGGTTCGCCAAAGGAAATGTCCTTGATCTTTACAGTCAGATTGATGGAAAAGCATGGTACACTTCTCTTGAATCAGTTCCGGGTCTCTTCAGGCTGGTTTCCAAACATGTTGCCGGAATAGACAAAGAGGAACAGGCACTTTTTGCCGAATTTGTGCTCCATGGAATGAGTGAGTTCTCTCTGCTAAGCAAATTCGGGCTCTCCGGCAAATTCGTTTTCCGGGATATGCTCTCAACCATGTTCACCCTCGATAATTCAGATGAGGACGACGATCTCTCTGATCTTGAGAACGACCGTTTCTAACGAAAAAGGCTGCCTCTAAACCGGCAGCCTCTTTTTTTATAATTTGTCTTTTTTCAGTTTCAAGACCACGAACCGTTTCTCACGGTCACTCGCGAATTCTTTCATCGAGTCAGTGATCTCTTCATGTGAAACTGACTCATCCGGTTTCTTTTCAGCAAGATCATGCCGCTTTTTCTCAAGAAAGGCGGAAAACGGTGAACGCTTTGTGCTTCCATTCTGATCTGCCTGGTTTCGTCCTAACACCTGTGTGGTACCAAACGCCGATTTTGGTCTGCCCCTCTGTCCCACAACCGTGAACCTCGCGCTTTGCTGGTCGGTGGTGCCTGGTGAAATATCCGCCTGAGTGGTCGAACCGATTCTCGCGTCAGCAGGGTTAACCCTTCGTGCAGCCTTGGATGGATCATAATAGGAGTCTTCTTCAAAAAGAGTCGTCGATCTCACACCCCAGGCGCGGGTAACTTTGGAAGGTGTTTCCGCAGTGTTCTTTTTCTGAAACCCAAGATCCTCTGAAGTGAGGGCCTGAAACTTGGAGCGGCTCTGTGCCTGCGGCTCCGGCTTGGGGATCTCTGCCTTCGGTGAATCAATCACCTCATTGGTGGAAAGATTGTTGATCACGCGGTCGAAGTCGATCTCATCAAAAGCACATATCAGTTCGGCAAATGCCCTGTCATTCTGATTTTGCACTTCGCCGGCCTCCAGATCAAATGAGTATGATTCCTCATACTGCGACATTCCATCATGCATACCTTGTGATTTCAGCCCTACCTGCTGGATCCTGAACCTGAGATCAGGTTCCTCCTTCAAAAAACCATTATCTTCCATCTCCTTGATGCAGTAGATGGGATCAAAATATATCACTTCCCTGACGGAGTTTATCAGAACCTGCTGACCGTATTTAACGTAGTTAATATCAAAATCTTCGAGATTGGTAAGTAACCGGTACGCGACGATCGTTTTAGGTTGAAGATCGTTAACATAGGTGCATACTTCGTTGTAGTGTATCCTGATGGGATTGTGAATACCTATGTTCCTCCGTACCATACGGAAATTATTTTCGAGGTCAAAGCGGTTTTCTGAGTAGATCAGAACATCGCTGCCGTCACCTCTTGTTGTCTCTAATATCATTTTTCAGCCAATAATTCGATTATTTCGTGTGACAGTGAAGTTTATCGCGCTTGTAAAATCGGTCGATTCAAACCTAAAATATAATATATTTTTTTTACTTTTCAGGCAATACTGATTTTGGATAAAAAAAAAGCCCGTACCGGAATAAGCACGGGCTTTATCAAATTCAGGCGATTACTTAAGAAGAACCATCTTCTTGATATCGCTGAAAGTCTGATTGTCGGCAGTGTTTGCTTTCATTTCGTAGAAATAAACACCACTTGTAAGTTTTGCTCCTGAAGGATCATCGGCGTTCCAGTAAGTTGAGTATGAACCCGCGTTGTTGAATCCTTCATAAATTACTTTTACCACCTCACCAAGCAGGTTGTAAACCGTTATCCTGACATTCGCTGCCTTCGGAAGAGTGTAGTCGATCCTCGTGACAGGATTGAAAGGATTGGGGTAGTTCTGACCCAGAGAGAATGCAACAGGAAGTGTCTGCGGAGTCTTCACATCCGTCAGCGTTCCGTTGTAATTATAGGTCATCGCTGCAAGGTTGATGATACCGGTCGAACCAACCAATTCGCCAACTCCGTTCGCGGTGCTGACCTTTATAAGGTCGGTTGCCTGGTTGTTAAGGCCTTTGAGTCCGAAAAGCAACCCGGCAGGGTCGAATTCCAGATCAAATATTGCTGAACCAAATCCTGTGTAACCTACTCTGGTTGTATCACCTGTGGCAGTATTCACCTTAAAGATCATATCCTTCGGTGAACCAAGCGCCCTGTAAAGCGAAGCATACAGCTCGTTGGTCTGAGGATGGAAAGCGATCGAAAGAATCGGCGCTGCCGATGTGAATCTTTCGGTAAATGTTGAGTCGGTTAACCCAACCTTGTACACTTTTCCGCTCTTTGCCGAAGCATAAAGATTTCCGGTAGTATCGAAAGCAATGCTCGAAATATCCGAAAGCGTGGTTCTGAAAAGCGTGTGAGCGTCTCCGGCAGCAGAGTTAACACGTACGATTTCAAGAGGCAGTGTGTTTCTCAGACCGTACACCACCTTGGTTTTCGGGTTAACCGCTATACTGAGGAACTGGTTCTTCAACGTCGGTCCGATCTCGGTCGGCACGGCGTTACCGGTTCTTAAGTAGAACAGACGGTTATTATCCGCTCCGCCTGAAACGGCATACATTGCCTTCTCATTAGCGGGGAGAATCTCATAACCCGACGTGGTCACGGCCACTTTTATCGGATCGGGACTGTTCGAAACCACAACAAGAGTGTCGGCTATGGCGCCAAGTGTAAGCGGTTTGGCTGTCAGCTCAATGTCGATT
The DNA here is from genome assembly GCA_964625575.1 of uncultured Ignavibacteriaceae bacterium. GTDB lineage: Bacteria > Bacteroidota > Ignavibacteria > Ignavibacteriales > Ignavibacteriaceae > UTCHB3. The sequence continues at coordinate 328,072 of CAZVBQ010000001.1, forward strand.
GTCCTGTTTGGATCAAGAGTGTACGGATAAGTCAGATTTGTGTTCAGTGTAAAATTACCGGTAGTGAATGACATTGAGTTTATCACCAAAGGCTGTGATCCGAAGCTGGTAAGCCTGAATTTTTCAACCTGGCTGGTGGTGTTCTTCTCAATCTCACCGAAATTGAGCACTGACTTGGTCTGGAATGCCTTGGGTCCGTCAAATGGCGCGACTCTTAGAATACCAGTCCATGTGCTCCAGGTATTTGAAGCCGCGGCGTACTCTGTAAAGATCACGAAATCGGTCATGTTCTCTGGGTTTATCCAGATTCCCATGTAGTCACCCCAGCGGTTTCTTGTTCCGCCAAAAGTTTTTACATAGTTTGCCTTTCCCGTCTGAAGAGGGGCGCTGTAAGTGAAATCTGTTTCATTCGCGAACTTCGAGGAGTAAAAAGCTCCCGCGTACTCCGAGTCACCGGAACGTGCAAAGGTCAATGCTGCGTTGTTGAACTTGTCAATGGCTATGGCACTGAAATAATACCAGTAACCACTTGAGCCAAGAACTGATTGTTCGGCAACCGTTGATGTCGCTGCATTTATCTTCACATAATGCAAGGCCGAGTAATTTGAAGCGGAAGGATTCCTGATAGTGTGAACTGACCAGATCTGTCCGTCTTTGAATATGGGCTCGTTCTGAAGCTGGGCACCATTGGTCGAGATCAACGGAGTACCTCCACCGAGCTGGTTGGCATCGGGCGGGGAAGCATAGTTAATCGTCGGAACCACCGATCCCTTTAGCACAGGCGCGGTCAACGGATTCTCAACCCAGTAAAGGGCGAAGAAGTTGGATGACGAGGGCGCGTGCAGGAAATAGTATTTTGCCGGATCATGCGTGTAAGCGATCGTGGGTCTGATATGGAATATCCTTTGGTTGGTAGGACCGGGAGAAGGATACTTTATATCATAAAGATCGGTGTAGTTGATTGTCGCGCCAACATTGTTCGAGTATAACGGAGCTTTCGGGATGATCCTGATCTTCGCGTACTGAAAAACACTGGCAAATGAGAACTGGTTACCGCAAATATAGATAGCGTCATCATCAAATCCGACACCCTGATAATCCATCCAGCTTCCGTTCGGATCGTTTCCGTTAACATCTGAACGAAGCGCGAAGTTATACCAGACACCTGTAGGAATTGAGTCATCTGAAACGGAGAAAAGCAGGTAACCGCGTGAGGGGCTGTCATTCTGATCAAGCCATACCATCACCCACCTCTTGTCGAAGTGGTCATAAATCACCTTGGGATCGAACGCGCCCGGTGACTGAATTGTTGAGGCAAACCACTGGTCAGCGTTAATTCGCTTCAGAAGGTTTCCGTTCTTGTCGAATATACCAAAGTCACTGTTCACAGTGGCTACGATATATCCGGCACCGACAGCAACGTGGGGGTCAGGCGGGATCGAGTTGGTTTGGGTTAAACCCTGGAAATCTTTCATCAGCAAGGCTTTTGTTGTATCGACCGCTTCCTTACCCGCGTTCTTGTCCTGAACGTAGAGTTTGATCGCGTCGTACATGTCCTTATATTCTTCGATGAAATAAGGCTCAGCTGAATAGTCAATTTTGTTCCTGATCGTTTCCGGTTTGGGGAAAGCATTCGAGGGTGTCAATCCGAAACTGTTGGTGTTCATCATGACTCCACCGGTCACTGAACCGGCCGCGGGTCCTGAATAAGACTGCGCCATCAGTGAGGTGCCAAAGAACAAAAGAAACAGTGATAAAAAGGTATTTTTGATCACTTTCGTTACTCCATTAATTGAAAAAACTTATTTCTGGTTTGCCTTCCAGGCATTGTACTGGTTGAGGAGTTCAACCACGCTTGTATCAGCGCTCACCGAAGTGGTAAATGTGAAACTTTTGGTCTTTGCTGGCCACTTTATGATCTGTGGGCCACCGTTCTCACCAAGATAAGTACCATTTGAGGAAACATATGTCTCTGAAAGAAATCCGCCCATCGAGTAATAAACGGGAGCGCAGTCACATCCTTTTTCGTAAAGGAAGGAGATCTCAGAGAGGTCGTTGAATTTGAATTTTATCAGACCGTTAAGCTTTCCGTCTTCTTCCATCAGATCTTTTGAAACCACCTGAAGTGAGGCGTTCTCATCCTCAAATTTGGTTCCTTTTACGTAATCGTCGATCAGTGAAGCAAAATCTTTCAGCGATACATCATCTTCACCGTCTTTTGCAGATTTTATGTTGTAAAACTTGATCCAGCCTTCACCGGAACCGTCGGCATTTACTTTATAGCTGTATTCTTTCTTGTCTACTGTGAGGCAACCTGCAAACATTAAGGTTACCAGCGCGATTATAAAAAGTCTCAATGAAACTAACTTCATTAGGGTCTCCTTTTGGGACTATATCAAATGATGGGAAAATGAAATGTGGATTTACAGGCGATAAGATATGAATATTTTCCGGCACATACAAAGTTAAAATTATTCCACCCCTCTATATCAAGTATCACAACGGGTCACGAATTACAGGCTGCTGTTGTTTACGTATCCCCTCGCTTGCGGTTACTGAACCTCCTGTTTTTGTATCTTTCGGAGGTTAATTATTTTTATTCTGAATGGCAAAGACTAACGCGGTAAGAATCCTCGAAAGCAAAGGCATTCCCTTCTCAACACAGGCATATGAAGTGTCGGAGGAAGAACTCGATGCCGTCTCCGTCGCGCGGAAGATCGGACTTGACGCCGACACCGTGTTCAAAACATTGGTGGCGAGAAATGAAGTGAACGGACTTTTCGTTTTTGTCATCCCCGGCTCCTGTGAACTCGACCTGAAAAAAGCGGCAAAAGCTTCCGGTTCCAAGAAGATCGAGATGATAAAGGTCAAGGAGCTCTTCGATCTTACCGGTTATGTTCGTGGTGGCTGCTCCCCGATCGGGATGAAGAAATTATTCCCCACTTTCATCGATGAAACAGCGCTTATTTTCGACACCATTTCCATCAGTGCCGGAGTACGCGGCATGCAGATAATTATAAACCCCGAATCACTGGTAAACGTGGTACCCGCCTCTCTCGCCGATCTTATATAATAACTTAAGCCATTACAACAATTCCCCCTGAAAACCTTAAATTTAGAACTTATTAATTCTCAACTCTGTAAAATCAAACAGGTGACTAAATTGGCCCGGCATAACCAACACTTCATCATAGTTCTGTTATGTGTCTTTGCTACCATAACTTTGTTCCCACAACACAAAAAGAAGTTGGATCACGACGTTTACGATATCTGGAAAAGGATTGAACAACCTCAGATATCCAAGAATGGTGAACTCCTCCTTTTTGAAGTAAACACTTTCAGGAAAGATGGAAACCTGAACATTTACGACAGGATCAAAGGATCCACCCGGCTTATCCCCAAGGGAAAAGGTGCTAAAACCATTCCAAACGGTGAATTTGTTGTTACTTCTGTAAAACCGGGCTGGGATACCCTGAAAGCCGCCAACCTTAAAAAGGTGAAAAAGGAAGACCTGCCCAAGGACTCCCTCGCTGTTTGGTTCAGAAAGGGTGACTCCACCACTTATTTAGCCGACGTGAAATCATTCAAACTGCCGGAATACTCAAACGGCTGGATGGCGATACAGTTCGAAAAAATGAAGAAACCAAAGGAAGAACCTAAAGCCAAGGATACCACCCAGACTAAAGACTCCTCCCAGGTTAAAGATACCCTGAAGGCTGCAAAAGAGAAAGATAAACCCGCCTCGAAGGCTAAACGGGATGGCACCGATCTCCTGATCTACAATCCCCTGACTTCTTCGCAGTTCAGGTTTACCAACGTCGAAGACTATGCCGCCTCCGAAAGCGGTAACCGCTTCGCGTTTGTTTCTTTCGTTGACGACTCGGTTGACACGGCCTACGTGGTACGGTTCAATACGGAAACGCTCATTGCTGATACAGTAGTGATGAACGGACCCGTGAAATCAACGGTACTATCGAAAGATGGCTTGAAGATCGCCTTTCTTTTCTCGTCAGACACTTCAGCCACGGCGAAGAATTACAATCTTTACCTCTGGGAAGACGGAAAGAAAGAAGCCAAGGTGCTGGTTGATTCAGCCCACGCTTCCCTTCCGAAAGGCACCCGTGTGTCGGTGAATTATGATCTGAATTTCTCCGATTCAGGCAAGCGTCTCTTTTACGGTGTGGCGAAGGCACTCACCCCCGATCCCGATGAAACACTTCTCGACGAGGAAAAACCGAATGTTGAAGTATGGAGCTGGCACGATCCGATACTCCACACGCAACAGAATGTTGAACTCAACCGTGAGAAGAAAAAGACCACACTATTTGTCTATCACCTCGATACTGACAAAGCAGTTCAATTGACCGATTCCCTGATCGAGGATGTTGACTACTCAAAATACTCCGACAACAAATACGCGATGGGCTCCTCCGCCGTCGGTTACAAACATCTGATCTCCTGGGATGACTCTTATAGCGACATTTACGCGATAGATATGACCACCGGCGAGCGCGCACTCGTAAAAAAGAAACTGTCGCAATACAGCGGTATTTCACCCAAAGGAAATTACATCATCTGGTACGATGAGTCTGATTCTTCATGGTACTCGTACAAGACCACTTCGGGCAAAGCGAACAAAATATCGACAGGCATAGATCAAGCCCTTTGGAACGTTGAAAATGACGTCCCCGATCTACCCGGAGCGTATGGAATTGGCGGCTGGATGGAAGACGATGATGCCCTCCTGATCTACTCCCAGTTCGATGTCTGGCAGGCGGATCCCGACGGCGGCAATTCCGCTAAAAGGATCACCAACGGAAAAGAGAACAAAATTGTTTACCGGTCGATCGATCTCGATAGAAAACTCCCCTGGTTCCCGGCTAAAGGCGACCTTCACTTCACGATCTCTGATGACGTAACCAAGGAGAACGGGTATGCCGTCTATTCACCGGAATCGGGCGCTCCGGCGAAGATACTATTCAAGACCCCGAACATGTATAACTATGCTCTGAAAGCTGAAAAAACCGGTGATATTCTGATCAACAGGGAGTCTTCAAAAGAGTCACCTGACCTCTATTACTCCAAGGCTTTCTCGCCTGATCTGTTGAAGGTAAGCGACAGCAACCCGCAACAAAAAGACTATCTCTGGTCGAATGTACAGCTCGTTAAGTATTACAGCATCGACGGTAAACCGCTCGAGGGATTGATCTATTTCCCCGAAAATCTGGATAAAACTAAAAAATATCCGATGCTTGTTTACTTCTATGAAAAATACGCCGAAAATCTGAACAGATACTGGACTATCGGACCGAGCAGATCGATCATCAATCCCAATTTCTACGCGAGTAACGACTATATCGTTTTCATTCCCGATATCGTGTATGAAGACGGCTTCCCCGGCAAAGGTGCTTACAATTGCATAGTCGGTGGCACGCTTTCGATGCTTGAGCAATTCCCCTTCATCGACCGTGAAAAACTCGGTCTTCAGGGCCAAAGCTGGGGCGGATATCAGACCGCCTTCCTGGTAACCCAAACAAACCTTTACAGCGCTGCCATGGCAGGAGCTCCCGTTTCAAACATGACAAGCGCTTACGGCGGTATCCGCTGGGGATCGGGCATGGTAAGGGAATTCCAATATGAAAAAGGACAGAGCAGAATTGGTGCCTCCCTCTGGGATAAACCTGAACTCTACATAGCTAACAGCCCCGTCTTCTTCCTCGACAGGGTGACCACTCCCCTTCTGATAATGGCGAACGATAAAGATGACGCCGTGCCATGGTATCAGGGCATTGAGCTCTTCACAGGCCTCAGAAGGCTTCAGAAACCCGTTTGGATGCTCAACTATACAGGTGACGTACATAACCTGAAAGAGAACAGTTGGGGTAACAGGGTTGATCTCAGCATCCGCATGATGCAGTTTTTCGATCACTATATGAAAGGCGCTCCCGCGCCCGACTGGATGACCAAAGGCGTAAAAGCGATTGAGCGTGACAAGGTCAGAGGCAATTGATCTTTTCGGACCGGTAACGGTCCCCCGCGCTAAAATTGAACCTTCCGGTATGTTCCCCACGGGGAACATATCGGTTCAAAGGTTCGAACTCGTCCACCCCCTCATCCAGGGAAATAAATGGTTCAAACTTAAACACAATATCCGCCAGTGTCTGAGCGAAGGGAAAGATACCATCCTCTCATTTGGCGGGGCCTACTCGAACCACATTCACGCCCTTGCCGCCGCGGGAAGTATCGCCGGGATCAACACGATTGGCATCATCCGCGGCGAACGAACCAACCCGTTGAATCACACTTTGCGCGATGCTGAGAGCTTTGGAATGAGGCTGTACTTTGTCTCAAGAACAGAATACCGCGGACGCTATTCACCTGACTACCTTCTTGAATTAAAAGAAATTCTCGGTGATTTTTATCCGGTACCGGAGGGGGGGTCTAATGATCTGGGCTACCTTGGCGCAGCCGAAATGCTGCCTGCTGATGCCGGGAATTTTACCCATGTCATCATGGCAACGGGTTCAGGAGGAACCATCGGAGGGAATTTCCTCGCTGCCTGCCGGGCAGGACTAACGAATACCAAATTCCTTTCAGTTCCTGTGCTTAAAGATTTTCAATACGTCATCGAAAATGTGAATGGTTTCCTCGAATCAGCAGGTTTCACACGCCCGCGAAACCTTGAAGTTCTTGATGGTTACCATCACGGCGGGTACGCGAAGTTCAGCGATGATCTGATCAAGTTTATCGACGAGTTTCAGAACAGGTATAAAATACCTGTCGATCCCGTCTATACGGGGAAGGTCATGTTCGCGGTTTCAGATCTATCACGAAAAGGGTATTTCACACCCGAAGATAAAATTCTCGTTTACCACACCGGAGGGTTGCAGGGAATGTCAGGATTTATCGAAAGATTTCCCCGGTTCCCCTACCTCTCCCACGACCGGATCATCGGCTGATCAGGAATTGAGATCGTAAATATTGAACGGTCCTCCGTCTATCCACTGACGAACCAGCTCAATCTCGTTCCCAAGAAAAGTATCACCATCGGGCAGAGGCAGAAGTTTATCGAGATCCGTGAACAAGGCACCTGTCCCGATTCCTAATTGCGTCAATTCACCTTCTAGATACCCGGATTTCCCGTTCGTCATCTGAAGTCCTCTCAACGCGCACAAGATTTCTACCGCGAGCACGGTTTTAAGGTTGTCGAGTACCTTTAACAGATGGACAACACCGACACTTCCCATCGAGACAAAATCTTCCTGCCCCGCGGAAGTGGAGATCGACATTACAGAGGCTGGATTGGCTAAAACCCTGTTCTCGCCCGCCCTGGCAGCGCCCGCGTACTGCGCGAGCATCAAGCCTGAATCCCCTTTTTCGGGGGAGATCGCAAGATTTGAAGGGAGACCAAAACTGAGATGCTTGTTCAGCATGCTGAATGCTCTCTTGTCGGAAATGAGCGTAAGCGAAACCAGTGAAAGTTTTAAATAATCGATCACCGTGGCAAGTGGCTGGCCATGAAAGTTGGAACCGCTGTGGAAGATCAGATTATCTCCACTCGCTTCAAAGAGCGGATTGTCAGTGGCAGAATTGATCTCGATGTGCAGCACTTCTTCCATTTTGTCTAAAGCTTCTAATGCTGCCCCGTGAACGGGTGGAACCGCGCGGAAGCAATACCGGTCTTGCACACGCTCCGTTGCAGTGGCGGGGTCTTGCCCTCTGAACACCACTTTCTGAGCTTCCTTTGTTGCCCTTCTGGAGCCTTCAAGCATCTCTCTCATCTCATCAGCCACGTTCACAATTCCTTTATGCGGTCTGTGGCTCGCGAGAAAATCGCTGAACGCGTCTTGTTCCCCTCTTATTGCCTCAAGCGAGAGCGCGGCAGCTCTATTAGCCGTTTGCAGAAGTGTATGAGCCTCCCTGACGGCATAAATGGCACAAGCAGACATAAAATTTGTGCCGTTTGTAAGCCCCATCGCCTCTTTGAATCCAAGTTTTACGGGTTTCAGACCCGCGGCTTCAAGCGCTTCAGGAGCACTCATTAACTCACCTTTATACCACGCTTTCGACTCCGGCAGACCGATCATAACCCCGGCGATCATGGCAAGTGGTACAAGATCACCACTGGCACCCACGGAACCCTGATCAAGCACTTCAGGTATTACACCTTTATTCAGCATCGATTCGAGCATCTCAACCGTCCCGGGTGAAACCGCGGAAACCCCTATGGCAAAAGAGTTTAGCCTGATTATCATCATCATTCTTACTATCTCTTCAGGGATGGGATCACCGGTTCCACAGTTGTGAGATTTGATGTACTTCTCCTGAAACGAAGCTGCTTCCGCGGGCTCGATGAATGTATCTTTAAGATTTCCCACTCCCACGTTCACGCCGTAAATTTTCTCGTCCGGATTTTCGCTTATCTGCTTCAAAAGTCTGTCGCGGCACTCACTCACTTTTAATTTCGCTTCCGGTTTTAACTCAACCTTGTGGCGATTTGTTGCCGCGCTAAAAACATCCCAAGTGTTTAACGATCTGCCATCCAGATAAAGAGTGTGATTGTTCATTTTATATTGATCTTCCGTTGTAATATTGATCAGCGATTAAGCATCGCCTTAACTGTTTCCACGAGTTCCGCGCGCGGTACTTCTTTCTGTATCTTCTGCTTCCAGTCTTCTTTGTTCTCTATCGATGCAGACATTTCTTTGCCAAGCGCCAGATCCCTTACGGTGACGACACCTTTGGCGTGCTCATCACTTCCAAGCAGGATGCACACGGGTGAGTTCATTTTGTCTCCGTAACCGATCTGCTTCTTCAATCCTCTTTGCGCGCCGTAATAAACCTCGGAACTGATGCCAGCGGCACGCAATTCAGCGGCGATCTTCTGGTATTCGCCCATAAGTTCATCGTCGAAGACAGTTACAAGCACTGTTCCTTTTGATTTCTCCTCAGCCTGACCTGAAAGTACGAGAAGTTCGGCAAGACGGTCGACACCTATCGAGGCACCAGCCGCGGGTACCTTAATCCCCAAAAGCCTTTCAACCAAACCATCGTATCTTCCCCCGCCACAGATCGAACCGACCCTCCGGGTGTTTCCTTTTACGTCAGTAAAAGTCAGCAACGATTCCACTTCATAAACAGGACCCGTGTAGTAGCCGAGTCCCCTGACTATTGAAGGTGAGAAGAGCACTCGTGATTCGTCATATCCTGATGCTGCAAGCAGGTCATTTATACGCTTTAATTCTGCCAAGCCTTCATCGAACTTTTCGTTACCATTGCAAAGAGATGCGAGTTCTTCTAATATTTCAAACCGTTTACGGTCTTCCATGAACCGCTCAAAGTATCCCGTGATCTTTTTAACCATTGCAGTTTCTATTCCCAACCCCGGTATAAGGGCACCGGAAGAGTCTTTTCTTCCCGCGCCGAGCTCGGCGGTGATTCCTTCAACCCCGATTTTATCGATCTTGTCTATAACTCGTAGAACGGTGGCCTCCCTCTCCGCTCCCTCGACACCGATCGATTCGAGGAATCCTGAAAGGATCTTCCGGTTATTTACTTTAACCAAATAAGTTGAACGCTCAAGTCCGATGGCTTCGAGGGCATCGCTCAGAACCATGCAGGCTTCGGCATCGGTAGCCACGTCCGCGGTACCAACGGTATCGAAATCGAGCTGCCAGAATTCACGGAATCTGCCCGGATCGAGCTTTGCTTCAAACCTGTAAACGGGCCCGTGCTGGTACCTTCTGAAAAGCGGCGCGTTTTTGGTGGTTAATTGTCCTTTTAACGACTGCATGAAAAGCTCTTCAGCATACATTCTCGCGAGTGGCGCGGTAAGATCATATCGCATCGCGACATGGTGATTATCCATCACCACCAGATCCAGTTCGTCCCTCAGCTCAGCTCCGTCATCCTTGTAAACGGGTTCCAATTCAGGATTACGGAAGGAGTAAACACCTTCGGCTACCGTTTCCTTGTCGGGAAGATATTTTCCCAGGTTCTCGGCGTACTCAAGTATCGGGGTGTCCCAATGCTTGAATCCATAAAGTTCATAAACCTTTCCTGCCCTCTCAACTATCTCTTTTCTTAACTCATTCAGTTCAGGATGAATATCCCTGAAGCCTTTGATCTTTTTGGGGATCATTCCATTCATTTGTCGTTCCGGTAATTCTAAAAATTATAAACTTAAATTTACAAAAAGTTGATCAGTAAGGGGAAATGTAGCCACGAATGGTTGACTCAATACCTGTTAAGTTTTATATTACTGAATAGTTTTTCATTTATTACGAACCGGATTTTGAAATTCATCCACTCACTTCGAGAACCATTTAACGCGCTTTCACACGCTTTGGGTGTGGCTTTGGCATTTGTTGCGCTTTGGCTGTTACTTTCACGGACATCACCTGAAGTTACAACCACCCATGTTATTACTTTCGTGATCTTCGCGATATCGCAGGTACTGATGTTCTCCGCGAGCACGCTCTACCATTCACTGCCACTCAGCGATAATAAATTGGTTGTGATGAGGAAGATCGACCACATAATGATCTTCGTTTCGATCGCGGGTTCATACACGCCGATGTGCCTGCTCATTCTGAAAGGCGGATGGGGTAATTCGATATTAGTGATAGTATGGTTAATAGCGGTGGCGGGTGTTTTCGTGAAAATCTTCTGGCTTCACGCGCCGCGTAAACTCTACACAGCCATCTATCTCAGTATGGGTTGGCTGGTAATTGTGGCAATTTATCCGTTATATGAAGCGCTTTCGGGTGGGGCGTGGTTCTGGCTGGGGCTTGAAGCGCTTGCTTACACAGTGGGCGCGGTGATCTACGCCATAAAAAAACCCGATCCTTTTCCTGAAAATGTCGGGTTTCACGGTATTTTTCACATTTTTATTCTGTTGGGAGCCTTCTCCCACTTCATGCTACTTTATCTGTTCGTCTGACCGGGAATTTCTTCTTCACCTCTTAAGTGACTTGCAAACCTGTCACGCTCCTTGGGATGAACATTATCTCTTCTCGGCCACGGCCATCCGCCAAACCGGGTGGCATCAAAATCAACGAATGCCTTCATAATTTCCTGACGGGAGTTCATCACGAAGGGCCCGTGCTGAAAGACAGGCTCTCCTATCGGTTTACCCTGAAGAAGCAGAAGACTGCATTCGGTATCTCCGGCTGTGATCATTACATCAGTATCAGGAACAAGTTGCGCGGCTTTGTAACCGTCGATCGTCTGGCCATCGATCTTTAACTCATTCCCTTCATAAAAATAAAGAACGCGAAAAGCATCCGGTGATGCGGCATTTAATTTCCACACGGCACCGGGCTCCATTTTTATCAGCCATATCCACACTTCATTTTCGGGATCTGCTGCCCATGAATCGGGCGCGGGATCGAGCGCCTTCATCTCACCGGACGAGCCGGCAATCACGCGAACGGATGTTTTTTTGCCACCCTCATCAGTTGAAGTGTAAACCGGTATCTCTTCCGCCCACAACATTTTAAAGTACGGATCCGCCATCTTTTTAGCGGCAGGAAGATTCAGCCAGACTTGAAAAAGCTCGAGCGTGTTCTCGCTGTCATCATTAAGCAACGGGAACATCTCGCTGTGCTGAAGTCCGCTTCCGGCTGTCATCCATTGAACGTCACCATTTCCATACCTTCCCGCCTGGTTGTGGGAGTCGGAGTGATCAACGTAACCGTTCAACACAATCGTGACAGTTTCAAATCCCCTGTGTGGATGCGCGGGAAAACCCGGAATGGTCTCTCCGTGATACATCCGCCAACCGTCTTTTGGAGTGAAATCCTCGCCCAATCTCCTCCCTTCAAGTGAGGCATCCGGCCCCATCTCGCCATTTCCCTTTGGATAATAATCGTGATGGTGTACACAAAAAAGATAAGGATCAAGTACGGGCCACTGAAAGCCCAGCGGTTGCACCGCGATAATGGAATTGCTGCTCATGGAACCTCCGTAAATAAAAAAAGCCTTGTCTAATGGGGATTAAACAAGGCCGGAATCATGTACCGTCCATAAGATTCGAACTTATGACCTTCTGAGCCACAGTCAGACGCTCTAACCAACTGAGCTAGGACGGCAAATAATTTAGACTACAAATATAACATTTTTCTTCGATTTTTGAAAGTCCCCACGTCAAAAAATGATCGTTGACTTTTCTGATTTTTTACACTAACTTGAATCCCGGATAGTGAAAATTATCTTTTAATCGTTCGTCGCAACCAATGAGGTTTTGTATGAGAAAATTTTTCTTCATCATCGCGTTCTTTACGTTTTTCGCCCTGACCGCACTCCCACAGGAGATTTACTTCTGTGAGGGAATCGGAGACAACGGGCAGCCTGTTAACCCCGCCTCCCTGTTCAGTATCGATAAAAACGGGGGCTACTTCTACTTTCTTGTAAAACTACCGTACGAGATCAATTGCACAAAGGTCGATTTTAAACTTTACAGTGTCGAATCAGATGGCGACCTCACTTTTGAGACCACTATAACCACCGATACCCAGAATGACTGGAACTGGTTCTGGAAAAAGGTTACATTTTACCTGCCCGGATTGTATCAGGTTGATGTGGTGAATTGCAGCGGTGAAGTGCTTGTAAGCGGCTACGTGGAGATCAAGTACAAATAACGCTCCGGGTGAAGCTATCACTGGTTTTCCTAACCGGTCCGGGAAGGTTATATTTGTAAACTGAATATGAAAATTTTCCCGGCCCGGTTCCACTTTATATTTTTCCTTCTTTTAGCGTCATGCGAATCGCCACGTCTTGTCTTTCCTGATATTGACTATGGAATCGTTGTTGATTCAACCGCTTTGACCTTGTTCACATCGGGTAAAAGGGATTCACTTTCAATCCTGGTACCCGGTGACAGAATTGTTTCTCCTGACACGGTTGTAACTCTCTTCTCACAGGATGACGAAATACGTCTTTCAGCTTTAACCACTACAAGGGATATAGTATCAGGTGGTGTCGAAATTGGCAATGAAACAATTACGACAATGACAGACCATTTTATAATTTACCGGAGTGGCGCAGGGATAATGCCGAAACGGTCACGCACCGAAATCGGATTCGCGCCGGGTGAAAACCGGGTAATTAACTGGAGTGAAACCAAATGAAAACTCTCTTAAGATCGATATTTTTACTATTCCTGGTTACATCCGGCGCTTCAGCCCAGATAAAGGTTTCCATTACCGCCCGGGTTGACAGTCTGAATCCGAGTGAGTCGGTCTATATCGCGGGGAGCATTCCTCAACTTGGAGACTGGAACCCCTCAAAAGCCAAAATGACGGAAGTGAAGCCGGGGCTTTGGACTCTCTCTTTCGAAATGGAGAAGCCCGCGCCCATCGAGTTTAAGTTTACAAAAGGAAGCTGGTCGCAAGAGGCGACAAATCCTGATGGCAGCACCCCGGGAAACAATATCGTAAATGTCAGCCGGGATACACTTCTTTCTTACAATATCTGCTGCTGGACAAAATACAAGTCCGCCGCTTTCCAGGGAAAGGTTACGGGAGATGTTGAGTATATCCGCGGAATGGGTGAGGGAGATATCCTCCCGAGGGATATTGTCATACTCCTCCCCGAAGGTTATAAAAACTCAGATGAGAGATATCCAGTTCTCTATATGCACGACGGACAGAATATTTTCGACCCCTCAACCGTCGGTTTTGGAGTTGACTGGCAGGTCGACGAAGCACTCGATTCACTCACCCGTCAGGGCAAAGTGGAGAAAATGATCGTGGTTGGCATCTACAACAGTCAAAACCGGCGCGATGAGTACTCAAACTGTCCCCTCGGAAACGACTACATGAAATTTGTGGTTAATAAAGTGAAGCCGGTGATTGACTCCCTTTACAGAACCAGACCAGGAAGGGAATTCACATCCACCGCGGGCTCGTCAATGGGTGGGTTGATCTCATTCATGCTTTTGTGGGAGTATAACGACGTCTTTTCGAAAGCCGGAAGTTTCTCCCCCGCCTTCAAAATTGACCGTTTCGATTACGTATCAACTGTAAAAAGATCAGGCGACAAAAAGAAAAACTTCAAGTTGTATATCGACAATGGCGGCCTTGGTCTTGAAGCCAGACTTCAACCCGGTGTCAACGAGATGATCTCGTTATTGAAAGAGCTTGGCTACCGTGAAGGTACCGATTTTATTACTGTTTTTGATCCCAATGCTGAACACAATGAAGCTGCCTGGGCAAAACGTGTCCCCAACTTTCTTATTAAAATGTTCGGAAATTAATGTCTACACACGGATACAATGAATCATGCTTAAAATAAATGAAATTTATTTCTCAATTCAGGGTGAAAGCACTCATGCAGGGCTGCCCTGCGTGTTTGTGCGCCTTACCTACTGTAACCTGAGGTGCACCTACTGTGATACCGAATACGCTTTTTACGAGGGAAAGGATATGTCCCTCGAAGAGATTGTGGCGGAAGTGAATAAGTACAACTGCGACATGGTTGAAATTACCGGTGGCGAACCCCTGATACAAAAGGAAGTGCAGCCACTGATGACCACCCTCTGCGACCTCGGTTACAAAGTGCTCATCGAAACCGGTGGTAGCCTCCCTATCGAGAATATTGACCAAAGGGTTCATGTTATCATGGATCTGAAATGCCCATCCAGCAGGATGATGAAAAAAAACAGGTACGAAAACCTGCAATTCATAAAACCGATTGACGAAATTAAATTCGTGATCGGATCAAGAGAAGATTATGAATGGTCAAAAGAGATGATCGAAAAATATGACCTCAAGTCAAAGTGTGAGATCCTCTTTTCTGTAGTCTTCGAGACCCTGAAACCGGTTGAACTTGTTAACTGGATAGTTGAAGACTCATTGAAAGTGAGATTCCAGTTGCAAATGCACAAGTTTATCTGGGACCCAAAACAAAAAGGAGTATAGCTTAAAGTGAAAATATCAAAAAGTTTCCATTGGGAAATGGGGCACCGACTCCCCTACCACCCCGGTAAATGCGTGAACCTGCATGGACATTCCTACCGTCTCTTTCTCGAAGTCGAGGGCGATGTGGATGAAAACGGCCTTGTGATCGATTTTTATGACCTTAAAAAAGTAGTCAACCCTATAATTGAAGAGCTTGATCATGCCTTCATGGTTTCATCGCTTGATCCTAAACTGAACGATCTTCTCGAAGGGTTTTCAACGAAAAGAGTTGATGTAAATTTCCACTCTACTGTTGAAAACATCACGAAATATCTTCTCGACAGGATCGCGGACAATGTTCTCCCTGACAACATCAAAGCGGTTACCGCTACTGTGTACGAAACACACGACGCGTACGCGCGTGAGACAAGGGTGATCAGGTAACCCGATGCCCGTTTACAAGATCACGCTCGAGTACGAAGGAACCAGATACAGCGGTTGGCAGGCACAAAAAAACGCTAAAACCGTTCAGGGAACGCTTATTTCAATTCTGCAGCAGATATTCGGAACAGATGACATCGACCTGCAGGGAGCCGGAAGAACCGACTCAGGTGTTCACGCCGCGGCACAGGTTGCTTCCCTCGTGGCGCCACATACCATCCCGCTGGATGTGCTTAAACTTAAAATAAACGATCTCCTCCCCCATGATATCAACATCCTAAAGATCGAAAATGCCTCCGACCGTTTCCACGCACGGCATAACGCGAAAAAGAGAACCTATCTTTATCATATCTCCACGAGACGCACAGCGTTCGGGAAGAATTACGTTTGGTGGGTTAAAGATACTCTCGATTCCAGAGCAATGCGCGCAGCCGCAAAAGAGCTTGTGGGACTGCATGACTTCGCTTCGTTTGGCGACTCAAAGATCGGTGGTGACGCGAAGTCAACAAAGGTGATGGTTTATTCTACAGAATTAGTCGACACCGGCTCAATGATCCTGTTCAGGATAACTGCTTCACATTTTCTGTGGAAGATGGTAAGAAGAATAACCGGGATATTAGTGGAGGTTGGAAGGGGTAACATTCAACCGGGTGATCTGAAGAAAATGATTGACACCAAGACGGACTACCCGGCGAAATTTACCTCACCGCCGAGTGGATTGTTTTTGGAGTCTATTCAGTATGATGAAAAGGAACTGCTGCCCGACATTAAGCCTCTTGTCAGGGTTTAAACGCTTCCTTTTTTAATGCTTCCAGCTCGGCTTTGAGCTGCTTTACCTGTTCATTGAGTTCGGCGAGATTGCGAATATGCACTTCGGTTTTTTTAAACTCGTTGAGCTCTTTAACAGGTGAACCCGCGTAAATTCCACGTTTTGTCAAACTGCGTGAAATCCCGGATTGTGCCCCGATAATTATGCCGTCACCTATCTCGATGTGGTCGACAAAGCCCACCTGCCCGGCAACAATCACATTGTTACCTATCTTAGTGCTTCCGGATACTCCCGATTGAGCTGAAATAGCGGTGTTTTCACCGATCTCGACATTATGTCCGATCTGCACGAGATTATCAATTTTCGAGTAAGCTTTTATTACCGTGCTGCCGAGGGCTGCCCGGTCGATGGTTGTATTGGCGCCGATCTCGACGAAGTCTTCGATGACCACGTTACCGATCTGGGGTATTTTAAGATAATTTCCGTCGAGACCTTTTACGAATCCAAAACCATCCGCGCCGATTGACGCGCCGTTGTGGATAATTACGTTTTTCCCGATCACACTGTTCTCACGCACCGCGACATTTGGGAATATCACGGTTCCATCACCGATCGTGCAGTTCTCAAGAACAACCACGTTATGGAATATCCTTGCTCCGTTTCCGATCTTGCAGTTCTTCCCGATGACAACATTTTTCCCGATCGAAGCATTTTCACCAACGGAAGCGGAGGGATCGATTGATGCTGTGGGGTCAATTCCGTTGAGCTCGGGCTCATAAACAAAGAATCGCTTCAGGATCATCAGAAATGCCTGATACGGATTCTCGACCTCAAGGTAAACAATATCATCACGGGATTTCTCAAACTCCCTGTTTACGAGTATCGCGCTCGCCCGGGTGTTTGGGAAATATTTTTTGTAAGCTTTTGATCCAAGAAAAGTGAGACTACCGGGAGTGGCTTTTTCGATGTTAAGGAGGTTTTCAATCAGAATATCGTCCTGCCCGGTTACCCGGGCAGAAACGAATGAAGCAATTTCTTTGAGTGAGATTTGCATTATTTCAGTTTGTCAAGCACTTTAGAAGTAATATCGTACTCGTCTTTCGCGAAGAGTATCAAAACTGCACCGCTACGGTCGAAAACGAAATCAAGGTTCATGTCTTTAGCCACCTGCTGTATCATGGTGAAAACCTTGTTCTGAACCGGCTTCATAACCTCATCCTGTTTGAGGAAGAGTTCTCCGCCATTTCCAAACTTTTTCACTCGGTAAGCTTCCATGTCTTTTTCAAGCTGCTTGATCTCGGCTTCAATATCGGCTTTCATCTGATCTGTAAGAATCAGTTTTCTTCTCTCCAGATCTTCCTTCTTCGCCTTGATGTCGCTCTCCATTTTGCTGATCTCATTCTGCCATTCAGCAACAAGAGCGTCAAGCTGCCTCTTTGCATCTTCAGCATCGGGGAGGTTCTTCATTATGGCGTCTGAGTCGACGTATCCAACCTTCAACTGAGCGAAAATGCCCGGGGTGGCCAGCAGCAGGAAGAGGATGACAAACTTTGCTCTCATCAATTGATCTTTCGGAAAATTATTTACCGGCTTTTCTTATTTTGTCGAGTACCTTGTAGGTATAGTCGAACTGAACATCAGCATAGAGAACGAAAGGATCCTGTGTGCTTTTCTTGTTCAGCATGTAGTTGATACCTTCTTCTTTCGCGAGAGCTTCGATGCTGTCGTAAAGTTTCTCATAGATTGGTTTCAAAAGTTGATCCTGTTTGTTAAGAAGGTCTTCTCTTCTTTTCGCCTGAAGGTCTTCGATACCTTTCTGTTTAGCCGCGAGTTGACCCTGTTTTTCTTTTACCTTGGGATCGTTCGGTTTGTTCTGGAATTCTTTCTGGAAATTTTCAACTTCCTTCGCGAACGCCTGTGTAACGGAATCAAGTTCAGCCTTGTATTTGGCTTCAAGAGCCTTCAGATCGCCATTGGCTTTGATTGCTTCGGGTAACTGCTGAAGAATGAGATCCGCGTCAACAATTCCCACCTTAAGTGAGGTATTCTGCGCGAAAACAGATGTGCCGAGAACTATAAAAAGCGAGAGAACAATAAGTCTTTTCACTACTTTTTCCTTTTATGAGTAATTAACTAAAAACCTTTACCAAACTGGAAGTGGAACTGCCACTTGGGATCCGTTCCGTCAACTTCCTTCCTGTCGAACCCGTAACCAAGATCGAAACCAAGGAGACCAACCGGGTTGATAAGTATTCTTGCGCCGAATCCCGCGCTTCTTCTCAGCTGAAAAGGATCGGCAACTGTGATATTTTCAAAAACATTTCCTGCCTCGGCAAACGCAAGTACATAAAGAGGCATCGGGTCAAGAGATACAGCGAACCTAAGTTCCGCGACATACTTGAAGAACATGCGGCCACCGATCACATCGCCATTCTGCTGGGTTGGGCCCACCGTTCTGTCATCATAACCCCTTAGTGAAGTGGTAGCGATAACAAGTCCGGCACCACCCATATAAAATAGCTCGAAAGGCTGAATTTTGGTTTTATTTTTCAGATCTTGGATCAACCCCATGTCACTGCTCAGATAGAGCGCGAACCGGCTCGAATTGAACAATCTCTTGTACCACTCCGTGGTCAGATTAATTTTGACATAATCGACAGTTCCTGGAAGGAAAGGACCACCGGAAACCTCAGCGTTCAACATGAGCGATGAACCCCTTGAGGGGAAGATCGGGTTATCTACGTCTTTTCTACTGAGCGTGAATCCGAGTGTAAACTGTTCTGACTCACCTTCAGCGTAGTAACCACCTCCATTAAGAACGTTGTTGTTCTGATAACGGAAAAATCCCTGGACATAAAAATAGTCATCAGGCCATTTTAACCTGCGACCTACCTTCACGGAACCTCCCGCCTGGAACAGATCGTAAATATAGCTCTGGCGAGTTGAAAAAACGTCAAATCCAACGAGGGTTGGAGTGTTCATGAACCAAGGCTCTGTGAATCCGAGTGAGAATGTTCGGTACAGGTTGCTTACGCCAAACTGCCAGTTAAAACTGAGTATCTGTCCACCGCCTAATCTGAATGGTTCGGTGATCGAGAAGTTGTTAAGAGTTACACCAAGAGCGCCGGAAAATCCGTATGAACCGCTGTACCCGATCGACGCGTTCAGATAATCGCTTGACTTCTCTTCAACTATGAACGCCACGTTAACGGTGCTGTCGTTCTCGAGATTGTAATCAACGCCTTCTTTATAAAGCTTTTCAACGTTGAAGTATTGAAGGTTCGCGAGTTGCTGCAAACTTCTGATCATGGCGCCTTTGTTGAAGAAATCACCGGGAACCGTATAAAGCTCACGCCGGATGACTTTTTCCTTGGTCTTGTCGTTCCCTTTTATCGAAACCTTGCCAACCTTGAACTGGTTGTTTTCGTTTACTGAAACCAGCACATCAATAGAATCCCTCGCAACTTTTTTCTCTACCGCGTTAACGGTGAAGGTAAGATAGCCGTTGTCGAGATAGAGCGAAGCGACATCATTCTGCTTCTCATTACCGCGAAGATTCTGATTGAACGTCACAAAATCGTAGATATCGCCAGACTTAAATCCAAGTCTCTCATCTAATACTTCGGAATTGTAGACTGTGTTCCCTTCCCAGACGATATTCCTTATTTTATACTGTGGTCCTTCAATTATATTGAAGTAAACATCAACCATTTGCTTGTCATCTGTGTAAGCAAGCGAGTCGGAAATTATCTCAGCATCCCTGAACCCTTTCTTGTGAAGAAAAGTGAGGAGCACTTCCTTGTCTTTCTTTACTTTTTCAGGCTCATATCTCGCGGAGCTCCAGAATTTCCACCATGTTTTCTCGGAGAGTTCACTGAGCTCACTTTTCAGGTCATCCTCTGAGAAAAAGCTGTTACCCGTAAAGTGTATCTTCCTGACGCTTAAACGGCTGTTTTCCTGAATTTTGAACTTAAGGAGTTTGCGCACCTTGATCTTTTCAAGCACATTACGGTTCACCCCGGAAAGATCATCATATGTGGTTTTAAGCTCGTCAGAGAAATCCTTCTGGTTCCTCCAGGTAACTTCAAGCCTGCCTGGAAGAGAGTCGACCGAAAGGAAATCGTAATATAAAATATCAATTTTGGTGTTAAGATAGCCGTCTTTTGTGTAAGCCTCGGTTATTTTGTTCTTTATTCTGTTCAGTTCCTGCGGCTTAAGAATCTGACCCCTGACAAGTGAGATCATCTCTTCAAGTTCCGATTTGCTCATCGCGTCATTTCCCTCGATGACGAGTTGCTCATAACGGGGATACTCCGATACTTTGATCTTCAGGAACACACCGTTTTCAAAGTACTTCTCTATGATGATCTGAATATCCGAGAATATCCTCAGATCCCAGAGGTTTTTCACCGCGCTGATGGTTTCATCACCCGGAATCTGTATCTCCCTGCCCGTATCTTTGATTTTCTTTAACCCGGAATACTCAATTATCGTATTGGCATCAGCGGTGACATTACCCTCAACGGAAACAGAAAGTACCTTGTAATAGCTGGAATTGATCTGCGCGGAAACAGTATCGTGAAGAAGGAAGAAAAATGTTATTAAAAAAGTAAATTGAAGTCCTTTTAAGAGGGATCTTGTCATTTTGCCTTAGCCTTGGTTGTGAAGTTGTTCGCTGACCTTGCCAAATCTTCTCTCCCGCTTGCCGTAATCTGCAATTGCTTCGAGAAGATCTTTCTCCCTGAACTGTGGCCAGAACACGGGAGTGATATACATCTCCGAGTAAGCCAGTTGCCAGAGTAGAAAATTGCTGATCCGCATCTCACCGCTTGTTCTGATGAGAAGATCAGGGTCAGGAATGTTTTTTGTGTTCAGATATTTTGAAAAAGTATCAATTTTAATCTCTTCTTCGCTGATCTTTCCTTCCTTAAGGTCGCGGGCGATCGACCTTACTGCATCAACAATCTCCCAGCGGCCGCTGTAGCTTAAAGCCAGCACCAGCGTGAGGGTTTTATTGTTTCTGGTTTTATCAATCGCGTCTGCAAGCTCTTTTTGCACATCCTTCGGAAGTGCCGGGATGTCGCCTATCGCCTGAAGCCGCACATCGTTGTTGTGGAGTTCCTGTATCTCCCTGCGCAATACCTTGACGAGCAACCGCATCAATGTGGTCACTTCTGTCTTGGGACGTTTCCAGTTTTCAGTGGAAAAAGTGTAAAGTGTGAGGTATTTTACTCCGATCCTGGCGCACGATTTAACGATCTCCCGGACTGATTCAACTCCTTCACGGTGCCCGGCTATACGGGGCAAATTGTTGCTTTTAGCCCACCTGCCATTACCATCCATTATGATGGCAATGTGGCGAGGGATCTCGGAACTTCTTATAGTTGCTCCCGGGTCAGGATGAGATGTTGCTGATATTGTGTTGCCCAAATGCGGACCGGTTAGTTACAAAAATAAAAATTCAAAGAAAGGAATTTTAAATAATTTTGGACGGATAAACAAATATCAATCCATCAAAGTAAAAATGGCGAGATTTTTCTTGTAAAAAAAGTCAAAAAGAAAGTAAAAAAAGCGTCTTCCCCGCTTAATTTATGTAAATGGGGGAAGAAGCCTTGCCTTTAAGTGGCGAATCTGTGATAAGTGTCTCCGCGTCCACATCAACGAGGTAGAGTTCGATGTTGCGTGAGATGTCGCTCAGATCGGAATCGAGGAGGTGTTTAATGAAAAAATAATTCTTCCTGGTGAGCGCGATATAAAGCTTTACCGGGTTTCCGCTGTAGGTGGATTTCCTCTCAGCCAGAAATCTGATCTTCTGTTTTATAAAATTCACGTCGATCCCGGCAAGATCATCGAGCACGATGCCGATGGCAAACTCTTTCTTCTGTTTGGCGAGAATATCTATCTGAAACTCACCTATATCGGGTGGATCAGGAAGATATGTGCCAAACCGTCTGCCGATCGTCGAGTAACCACTCGAGCGGAGCTTGAAATACAGCTTGTCGGTAATATCTCTTTTGTCAAAGGTTCTCATGGTTCTGTCTCCTAACTGAAACGGGCGGCGTTCAAAACTCTCGGTGCGAAATTTTCGTCCGCGAGCACTTTGATGTTATAAATCTTCTTGAACTCGAATCTCTGGACAATGTCACTGTCATCTATCTTGCCATAGACAGTCTTCCTTCCCTCTTTATCAATTGATATGAGGTATGGATCTATTACAAGCTGGCGCATTGAATAGTAGAATCTGATCTTGTTTCTGTTTCTTATGGCTTTTGATAAAATATCACTTTTCATGACCGTCTCCTTAGTTATACCATCTTAAAACACCGACGACCTTGCCGGCGATCGAGAAATCACTTGTTGGCTTTACTTCAATAACCGGGTAAGCGTCATTCTCCGGCATCAGAAATGTCTTCCCGTCTTTCCTTATATATCTTTTAACCGTTGCCTCACCATCGACCATGCCAACTATAATGTCATAATTGTGTACCGGTTTCTTAGGTGAAACCACCACGATATCCCCTTCATAGATCCCGGCGTTAATCATGCTCTCACCTTTTACCTTCAGCGCGTAGCAGTCATCCGTGGTTCTGACGAACATTGAATCGATCACAATGCTTCCTTCAAGATTCTCTTCAGCGAGGATCGGAAGCCCGGCAGCGACCCTTCCAACCACTGGGACGTTAATGGCAGATTCCCTCTTCATCCTGGTTTCGTAGTCATTTTCAACATCAGATTTTATCGAGATACCCCGGCTGATGTTGCTGCTCGCGTTCAGGTACCCTTTCTTCGCGAGACTGTCAAGATGCTTTTTGGCAGCGGATGGCGAGCCGAAACCAAAATGGTTCGCTATCTCTCTTACCGAGGGAGCGTATCCATTGTTCCCGATGTATTGTGTCAGATACTCAAGTATCTCTTTTTGTCTTTCTGTCAGGTCGTTTTTCATTGTTCACCAAAAGTAATCAAATGTTCACCACAAATATAGTGAACAGATGTATACCTGTCAAGCATTTTCTGAAAATAATTTTATGAAAAATGAATTACATTGCCGTTCACTTCCACAATGGTTATATTTTTGATCGATTTATTTAGAATTTAGGTAAGAATTGAAGATACTTGTTTCAAACGACGACGGTATAGATTCAGACGGAATTATAGCCCTTTCCCGCGAATTGAGGAAATTCGGAGAGGTGTATATCGTTGCTCCCATATTCGAGCAGAGCGCTGCAGGTCATTCCATTACCATGAAACGGCCACTTAAGGTTGTTGAGCATTACATCGGCGGAAAGTTCTTTGGTTTCGCCATAAACGGCACTCCGGCCGACTGTGTAAAGATCGGTATTACAAAAGTGCTAAACTTCATCCCCGACATTGTTGTTTCCGGAATCAACCACGGATCGAACACATCAACCAACATAATTTATTCCGGCACCGTCTCCGCAGCGCGTGAAGCTGCCATGATGAATATCCCTGGGATTGCTTTCTCGATCAATGGCCGCACTTCCGAAAATATTAACTGGGCTGCTGAAGCCGCAGCCGGGATCACTGTTAAAACCTTGCAACACGGATTTAACAACGGCAAACTCCTTAACGTAAACTTCCCCAACATACCTTTTTCGGAAGTGAAGGGAACCATGATCACCCGTCAGGGGAGATCAAAATTTGCCGATTCTTATAATACCGTGCACGATGTGATAGGCCGCGAGTACCACCAGCTTATCGGTGACTTTGTTAACCTCGACGGCGATGACCCAACCATCGATCAGAATGCCATCGAAAACGGCTACATTTCGATTACCCCGATAAAGCTCGATTCAACCGATCACGAGGATTATCAACTTATCAAAGAGTGGGATTTCAACTCTGTAATAAACAGGAGCTGAACCGGTATTGCCTGACTCCATTTCGATGCTGATCTCCGGATCATGGCTGTATTACGCGATTTTCGCGCTTTTGGTATCTATAATTGCTCTATTCTACTACAGGATCACCATCCCGGTGGTGTCACGGCCCAAGAGATACTTCCTGCTCACGCTCCGCGGCTCGGTTCTTCTCGTGTTACTCCTCATGATGTTCAACCCCGTTCTCAACCTCGGATTTTCTACCGTCGAGAAACCGGTGAATTACTTTTTCATTGACCACTCTGCTTCAATGAAATTCGATGACGGCACCGAGAGAACAGACGCCGTAAAAAAGTTCATGAACGATCTGGCAGCATCCCCTTTGGGAAACAACGCGGTTGTTCACACTTTTGCCGGTGATGTGGATACAGCACTGGTTAATTCGGCAGGAAAAATACCGGCCTTCGATGGTACACTGACCAACTTCGAATCAATCTTCAAATTCATTGCATCGAAAAAAACGGCGAACTACTCGGTTACCATAATTTCAGACGGGGTTATAACCGACGGTAGCGACCCCATGCTGATCGCCGGGAAACCGGGCATGCCTGTTTTCACTGTGGCAATTGGCGACTCTGGTGCGAAGAAGGATATCGCGATCGAAAATGTTTCCTATAATGAGTACGTGATCAGGGGAAGCAAAACACCCATTTCGCCCACGATCAGTTTTGCCGGCTTCCCCGGCACCGAAGCAAAGGTTGAACTGCTTGAAGACGGCTCCGTGATAGCGTCAGAAACGACATCACTCGAGAATGACGGTACCACTTCCCTCCTTTTTAATTATGTCCCCAAAACCACGGGGATCAGGAAACTGGCGGTAAGGGTCCAGACTTTCCCTGAGGAAGCGAACAAGGCAAATAACTTTTTCCCCTTCTTCATAAATGTAACAGATAACCGTAAAAAAGTGCTTGTTCTCTCAGGCGCGCCCACACCCGATGTGGCTTTTGTTAAAAATGCCCTCTCCGGTGATTCAACAATTACGGTGAGATCAATGACATTTGATGCCTCAAACGTGCCGCTTGAGAAGGATATAAACAATTCGATTTTCGACAGTGCCGGAGTGCTTTACCTGATCAATTATCCCTCAACAGCAGTTCCAAACGAGGTGGCTGACAAGGTGCTGCAACTGATCTCCGACAGTAATATCCCTTTTTTCATACTGATCAATCAATATTCCGATCCCGGAAGACTCAGGAAAATTGAGCCTTATCTCCCCGTAACAATCACTTCCGGTGCAGGTGTTGACTACGAGGGACAACCCGCGATGGCCGATGGAGTGGAACGTGATCCCATATTTTACTCATCCTCCCCCGGATCCGTGAAAGAGTGGGAAACGCTTCCCCCTGTTTACATCCCCAACCTCCGGGGCGTGGCAAGGCCTGAAAGCAAGGTGCTCGCCAAAGTCAGGTTGAACGGAAAGACTCTCCCCGACCCACTGATAATCAGCCGAAATTTTGGATCGAAAAGGTCGCTCGCGATCATCGCTTCAGATATCTGGAAATGGAAGCTGAAAGCTAAAAATGAAAAACTTTTTGACGATTTCCTTTTTAGCTCAGCGAAATGGCTCGGCGCGGTTAAAGACAGAAAGAAGTTCTCGGTTCGAACCAACAAGCGTTTCTACTCGCGTAACGAGCAGGTTGAGTTCATCGCTGAAGTGTACAATGAATCTTTCGATCCCCTTTCTGACGCCGAAGTGCGGGTGGCGCTCAATTCACCGGCAGGGAAAACGGAATTCACCCTCTCACCCGCTGGCACGGGTGTTTATCTTGGAGTTTACAAACCTGAGCGCCCGGGAGATCACCTCTTCACCGCTACCGCCTCACTCGACGGCAAACCGGTTGGCACCGATCAGGGTATTTTTAACGTGGGAGATATTGATATTGAAATGGTCGACCCATACACCAACCCCACACTTCTGCGTGACCTTTCATCGAACACCGGAGGCTCATTCTACACTTACAAAAATTACCTCCCCCTCTTCGAAGAATTGAAAAAATTCAATGAAGAAGCATCCCAAGCCAGAAAAGAGAATGTATCCCACCCGCTTTGGAACAATCCTTGGCTACTCGGTTTGCTTGTATTGCTCCTCTCAACAGAGTGGTTTTTTAGGAAAAGGGAAGGAATGTCTTAGTGTCCCGAAGTGCTGCCTCCGCTCTCGCTGATCTCCTCTCACCGAGGTTCTGTGTGCAGTGCGAAACAAGGCTCACAACTTCTGAAAGGTTTTTCTGTGAATCATGTCTAAGTAGAATTCCTGTTCTCCCGGAGGACGAACTCTCATCGATCTGTAACGATCACTTCCCGCAAGGTGAAATTGATAAAATGATCACAATCAACGGGTTCGCCGAACTCTCCCCGCTAAGAGATCTGATCCATTCACTTAAATACCACGATCATTTTGAAATTGGCGAATATCTCGGTTCGCTTCTCGGAAAGCTGCAAAAACCGCTCTTCGATAAACTCCCGGTCGATTTGATCATCCCTGTCCCGCTCCATAAAATTCGTTTGGTTGAAAGAGGTTATAACCAGTCGCTTGAAATTGCAAAAGGTCTCGCGCGTGTAGTTGGCGTTCCCATCGAAGACAAAGCAGCTTCGCGCTCAAAGGCGACACATCAACAGGTTGCTTCACATAACAGACGTGAACGGGAATTGAATATGAGGGGGGCTTTCAAGGTGGATCATCCCATCCGGATAGCCGGAAAGAACGTCCTCATTGTGGATGATGTAATAACCACAGGCTCTACTGTAAGAACTTTAGCTGATGAACTGATGAGAGCCGGTGCCTCATCAGTTCATGCTGCATCAATTCTTGTGGTTTTCTCACATTTTATCGGGGGCTGAAACTCCGAGGATCGCGAGTCCGTTCGCCATTACAAGTTTAACGGCGTTCACTAAAGCCAAACGCGCCGATGCAAGTTTTTCTTCACTGCCGATGATCCTGCAAACGGTGTAAAACTTGTGGAAAGCCGCTGCCAGTTCTTCAAGATAAGCGCAAAGTACGACGGCATCGAGCACGCGCGCGGCATTCTCAACTGCCTCGGGGAAGAACAGCAGTTTCTTTATTAAACGTTGCTCCTCATCCGTCATCAGCAGATTTAGATCAGAAATGGAGGCTTTAAGCCCTTCCTGGTCAGTCATCCTGATGATCGAGCATATCCTCGCGTGAGCGTATTGCAGATAAAAAACGGGATTCTCCTCAGAGTGTTTCACCGCGAGGTTCAGGTCAAAATTGAGATGGGTTGAGATAGCCCTCATGTTGAAGAAGTATCGCACCACGTCCGCCCCCACCCAGTCGATAAGCTCATCAAGCGTGATATAGTTTGCTTTGCGGGTCGACATTTTAACAGCCTTGCCGTCCTTTATGATCGTAACGAACTGGTGGATCATTACTTTCACCTTTTCGATATCGTATCCGAGCTCAGCGAGAGCGGCGAGAACATCGGGGTAAGTGGCGGTATGGTCTGAGCCGAAAAGGTCAACTATGAAATCGTATCCACGGTCAAATTTAGTGGCGTGATACGCGATATCGGGAAGCCTGTAAGTTGGTTCACCGGTGTTCTTTACGATAACCTTGTCTTTTTCATTTCCAAGCTCTGAAAGTTTAAGCCAGACGGCTCCGTCCTTCTCGTAGCTTAGCCCTTTATCCTTGAAAGTGTCAAGCAGGGCTTTTATCTTGCCGTCATCGTAAAGCGAATTTTCATTAAAAAATATCTTGTGCTTTATCCCCAGCCTGCCAAGCGTCTTCGAAATATCCTCAAAGATAACCTTCTCCGCTTCCGCTTTGAATATCCCCTCGGGGTCTTCATTCTTCAGCGAGTCGCCATGTTTTTCAAAAAGACCACGGGCGATGTCGGTTATGTATTCACCCTGATAATAGTCTTCGGGGAAGGGCTGAGCCTCACCCAGCAATTCAAAATAACGGAGCCTTACCGAATCACCAAGCACCCTCATTTGCCTGCCGGCATTATTGAAGTAGTACTCCCTGTCAACTTCATAACCAGTGGCTTCCAGAAGGTTTCCCATGGTGTCGCCACTTACTGCGTTTCTTCCGTGCCCGACTGTCAGCGGACCGGTAGGGTTGGCGGAGACAAACTCAATATTCGCCTTCTTCCCTTTGTTCGTGTCTGTTTTTCCGAAGTTTTTTCCTTCTTCAAGAATTGTAGCCACCTGTGAAGTGATGTGATCTTTTCTGAAGAAGAAATTAATGAAACCGGGACCCGCCACTTCAATTTTCTCGATTATCGCGGGATCGTGGTTCAGTGAGTAGATAATCTCATGGGCAAGATCCCTGGGGTTCTTCTTCAACTGCTTCGCGAGTATCATCGCTATGTTCGTGGAATAGTCGCCGTGGGATTCATTTTTCGGTATTTCAAGACTGATTTCGGTATCCCCGGTGATACTGTACTTCTCACCAAGTGACATTATAATGCCCAGAAGATATTTCTTCAATTTACACTCCGTATTGAAAGAGTTGGTTGGAAACTAATTGAGTGGATCAGAGAGTTCCTCGGTCGGAGCATCTCCCCACAATCTTTCGAGATTGTAGAATTGACGTGATTCATTCCTGAAGACGTGAACAACGATGTCTGAGAGATCAATAAGCACCCACGAAAGTGCCTTGAATCCTTCCTTCTTCCATATCTTCACACCTTCTTCAGAAAGCTTCTTGTCGACGTTGTCAGCAATTGCTTTCACCTGCACATCCGACTCACCGCTGCAAATTACAAACCAGTCAGCGATCGTTGTTATGCCCCTGAGGTCAAGAAGTTTGACATCAACACCCTTCTTCTCAAAAACTGCCTCTGTAATAATTTTAATTATCCTGTCCTGTTCAGGATCCCGTTTCAGTAATTCGCTCATATATCAATTGTTAAATGGTTTTAAATTCTTGTAGTCCTTCCCGATTATCACTATAACATCGAGGAGGAAATCTTCGTTTATATTTTGTGAAACATTTTTCTTGGGGTTTACACCAAGGGCTTCAGCGGCTCTTACCGCGTTCTCGAGATTCCCCCGGTTGTCGATAACCAGGGTCTCCTCGATATCAAAGGATGAGTAGTTCTCGGTATCAATTATGTCGAAGTTCTTCTTACGGAGGTATTCTGTCATCTTCTCACCCAGCCCTTTGATTCCGCATCCATTGTAGATTTTAACCTGGATCAGCCTTTGAACTCCCGGCGCCTGAGCCGTTTCAGCGACGTTTTTCTTACCAAACAGTTTGCCCGCTCCCGAGTATATAAAATATCCGAGAAGGACAACCAGGATGAATATGGAAATGTTCAGGAGTGTGTTCAGCGCGCCACCGGCACGCTTCTGCTCTTCGTCTTCTTTTTTAGCTTTGAACAATCAAAAGATTCTTTCTAATTGCCAAACCAGTCATCGTAATAAGAAGAACCCCAACCGCCTGAATACCGGGAGAAAGGGTTGCCATAGCCATAGTAGTTATTATACATTCCGGCAGGGATGTTCCTGTACTGAATTCGGATAACTGTGTCGTCCCACGGTTTGAAGTTTAGTTCAGCACGGCTTATGTAAAGACCGTTGATATTGTCCTGAAAAGTCTTGCCAAGGGAGTTGTAGGGGGAGTACACCAATGATGCGTCAAGCCTTACATTCAAATTATCAGAGAATTTGTAGAACATGCTGTTTGTGTAAACAGTTGTCGCAATTCCGTGATCGCCGAATGTGGAATAAGAAGCGTCGAAAGAGTGCCTCATCGAAAAATTTTCGGAATTGAAGAGATTGGTAAGAAAGTTACCACCCGACTCCTTCGCGTAAAGTCCATCCCTGACCTCCGGTTTTGTGAAGGGGTCTTTCTTGAACTGGGCGTTAACGCTTAAGGCGATGATCAACGTAAATAAAAATATCTTTCTCATCTCATACTCCGGTGTTTTGCAGATTTCTCTCTAAAACATTCTGGTTATCTTGTTCGAGTCATCAACGATCACAACTTTTGGCTTGTAATCTTTCAGTAAAGTGTCTTCCATCAGCGCGTAGGAAATTACAATTATCTTGTCACCAACGTAACCGAGCCTCGCGGCCGGTCCGTTAAGGCAGATTATCCCGGAGCCACGCTCACCGGGTATGGTATATGTTTCAAGACGGTTACCGTTGTTCACGTTAACCACCTGCACTTTTTCATAAGGCAGAATATTAGCAGCGTCAAGAAGATCGGTATCCACGGTAAGGCTTCCCTCATAGTAGAGTTCTGAAGCTGTTACTGTAGGCCTTTGAATCTTCGATTTACACATTTCTCTTAACATTAAGAGCGGTTTCCTCAAGAATAATTATAAAAAACTTCTAAAGATAATAATATCTTTTCAAAAAATATAGTTCCTTTACAGTTCGGTGCTTATACCGATTCTGTGAAGTGCCCCGATCTCACCGTAAGATGAGAATGCATAGTCGAAGATGTAACGGTCGATCTTTATACCAAGTCCCGCGTTAAAACCGGCAAGACCCGCGAAATCCCCTACCTTCAGTTCTTTTCTCTTTTTGTTATCATAGCCAAGGCGAAGAGTCAGAACCTTGCTTAAATAGAATTCGGTACCAAAACTGAAATATTCAAATCTTTTAACAAAATCTCCCTGATCTTCATTTAGACGGTGAAAATCGAGGAAAAGTTTTACCGGGAGGTGTTCCATCTTCTTCGATACACCAACACTGAGATCCAATGGAAGTTTTTCGTTAACCCCGTTGTATGATGAGAGCTGTCCACCGGCATTACTCATCGCGAAGCCTATGGTGATCAACTGAGCCGGAATAATATATTGCAGTCCAAGATCGAACGCCACGCCCGAAGAGCTGTATGACGCTATCGAAGAATGGATCAGTTTAACATTCGCACCGTAATAAAAATTATCAGCAAGAACATTTGAATAACCCACAGTTAAAGCCAGTTCGTTTACTCCGTAAGTGCCCCCTTTGTTCCCGAACTCGTCATATTCAGAGAAAGTGCCGTAGTTGGCATAACGTACCGCTGCCGCGAATCGCCCGATACCTTCAAAATTTTTCGAGTATGCCACTCCAAAAAAGTTGATGTCAAGCAGGTGTTTTACGAAGTTGGCCGAAAAAGGTGAACCTTCAAGCTGCCCAATCGCCGCGGGATTGTAGTTGATGACATTCACGTCACCCGAACCGGCGGTAAAACTTCCCGCGAGGGCGGCAGCCCTGGGGCTGATGTCAACTCTTAGAAATTCGTATGTGTTCTGGGCGTGCAGTGAAACTGTGAAGATCGCGATTATTGAAAAGAGGATTCTTTTCAAATGTTTCTCCGGATAAATGATATATTAGTTCCAAATATAAGAATTTCAAAGTTCGTTTTCACTCCAATAATATTGCACTCACTTCCCCTCCCGGGCACAGGTTCACTTGTCTAAATGTAATAAATTCTCCCGTTATTGCCCCGTTCTGACCGTCATTTCTTTGATATCTCCTCTAATCGTCTTAAATTATATCCCATTTTTGTGATTATTGTACCCGTTCGCCAAGAACCCGAATCTTCCGGAATTAAAGATGAAACCAAGCGTTAACCGGCTTACAAGAACGTTACTCCTTATCCTTTTGACCGGCCTCCTGGCTATATCACCCGCCCAGGAAAAAAACGGGCTCCGCAAAGTGGTGCTCGCGGTTCACTGGCAGCCACAGGCACAGTTCGCAGGGTACTACACGGCACTCACGAAAGGAATCTACAAGAAGTACGGACTCGATGTCACCATCCGCCACACCGGTTTCAAAGACAACGCCATTGACCTGCTTAGATCGGGCGCGGCACACTTCATCACAAATTTTCTTTCAGGCTCCCTCGAAGAATATGAGAAGGGTCTCGATCTGAGACTCATCGCTCAAACATCAAGGAAATCTGCTCTTACCATCGCGGGACTTAAATCACGCGGTATCAGGCAACTCTCAGACCTGAACAACAAAAAGATCGCCATTTGGCAGGCGGGTTTCCGCGAACTCCCCCAGGCATTTCTTACGAAGTACGGCCTTAACTCAAAATTCGTACCTGTGCAGTCGACCGTAAATCTCTTCCTGCTCGGCGGGGTTGATGCTCAAGTGGTTATGGACTATAACGAGCTTAACAGCATTATTTTTTCAGGAGTTAAGGAGGAAGACCTTACCCTCTTCCGCATCGCGGAATATGGTCTGAATGTTCCCGAAGACGGAATTTACTGCGACGCCGGCTTCCTTGAAAAAAACCGTGATGTCTGTGAGAAATTCGTGAAAGCCACCATGGAAGGATGGATAGAAGCCTTCAACAACAAGGAAGAAACAGTTAACTACTGCGTGAAATTGAAGAGGAAAAACGGTCTCCAGGCCAACTTCGCTCATCAAATGCGCATGCTGAAGGTAATGGAAGCCGTGATCCAACCGGAAGGTAACAAACTGAATGTTACTCTCGACCCTAATTCTTTCAAGGTGGCGATCCAGGTGCTGAAAGATGCCGGCAATATTAAAGGAAAGATCAAGTATGAAAACTTCTTCATGCCGGTGGTGAAATGATCAATAAATTCAACACCCTCCCCCTGAATAAAAGACTTTCAGCTTATATTATGATGATAGCCCTCGGCATTTTACTCGCGGTTTATCTCACAAATTACTTTGTCTCAAAATCCATAATACTTGAGGGAATTGAGGAAGACTCCCGGAACCTCGCCGAAGCAAAAGTGAACACCATGGAAACCTTCCTAACGGGTATCGAAAAAATACCGGAAGCGATCTCGACTTTCATCTCCAACTATCCGTATGACTCAGCCCGCGTTTCAACCATTTTCGGCGACCTCATTAGACGCAACCCTGGCATTTACGGAATGTGTATTGCCTACGAGCCCGCTTTCAGACCCGATTCACTTCCTTTTGCCCCATACTTTTACCGTAACGGTGATGTGATCTCGTATACCGATCTTGCCAAGGAGGAATACAAGTATGAGTATTGGGACTGGTACCAGATCCCCTATGCTCTTAAAAAACCTCTCTGGTCGGAACCATATTACGATAAAGGCGGTGGCGAGAACCTGATGATCACTTACTCGGTACCGATCATTGATTCAACTTCTGGCAAGGTTTTCGGCGTCGTGACAGCTGACGTTGATCTGAAACTGCTCCGGGATATCGTCTCGCAAATCAGAATTAAAGAGAACGGTTTTGCCTTCGCGATCAGCCGGTTCGGTACTTTCATATCGCACCGGAACCCTGACTACATACTTAACGAAACCATTTTCAGTCTTGCAGAATCAAGGACTGACAAGGAACTCGCGCTGATCGGACACAAAATGACAGGTGGCGAGAGCGGTTTCACTAAAATGGTTGACCCAGCCTCGGGTGATGATCACAGACTTTATTTCATACCGCTTAAGTCGGCGGGATGGTCGGTTGGAATCATGATCCCCGAAAGTGATCTCTTCTCAGGGCTGTACTTCCTCAGCAACATGATCCTGCTGGTAGGGTTTATTGGTGCTTCTATCCTCGCTGTTTTCATCTATATAGTGATAGAAAAAACAACTAAACCGGTCTCCACTATTTCAGACGTAGTGGCGCTCGTGGCCAACGGCAATCTGAAAGCGGCTGCGGCTAAACTTGACGCCGAATCCTCGAATCATAAAGAGATCAGCGACGAAAAAGCTGCTTCCAGCGATGAGATAGCAAAGCTTTGGCACTTCATGCGGAAAATGATCCACGATCTTAGCGGCCTCTCGATCAGAATTAAATCCGCGGGAAATTACCTCCATTCTTCCGCAGGCACTCTTTCTGACGCGGCTGCATTTCTGAATAACACGTTTGCCGGGCAGGATACTGCCAACAAAAATGTTCGCAGATATGGTGACGAGATCGACCGTGTTACCACAACTCTCGCTTACAACACCGAAAAACTCACCCGTTCAGTTGAAGAAACGGGCTCTCTGATCGTCGCTGGTCAGAACAATATCGGAAACATAGGCAATTCGATAATCGGAATAAGCCGTTCAACCGGTTCCATAGTCCAGAAACTGAACAATATCAACAAACGGACATCCAACATCTCGCGGGTAATTACCACGATCTCGAATATTGCCGACAGAACCAACCTTATCTCTCTCAACGCGGCTATTGAAGCTGAAAAAGCCGGAGACGCGGGGGCGGGCTTCAAAGTGATAGCGGACGAGATCAAACGCCTCTCCGAAAACACTTTCAATTCACTAAATGAGATAGAGGAGATAATAAAGGATGTTAAAGGTTCAGTAACGGATGGTGTTGATACTGTTTCAAAATATCACGAGAGCTCCCTCGCCGGATTCGACGAGATCCAGGAGATGATCAACGATCTTAACGTGATCCTCGAGAATAATAAAGAATTGATACCACAATTTGAAATGTTCAGAGAGGCGATGCGGTCAGCAAAAGAGAGCGTGGCTGCAATTAACGGGAACCTTCTCGCGGTAGAAAAACTCAGTCATGAAACACGGTCTGCCATCGGCAACCTGCTGAACGTCTCAGAAACCGTTAACGACGCCGTCACTTCACTTGAAGACGAGGTGAACAAACTGATCACTGATTAATGCCGTGCTTGCGTTCCTTTACTTTCTCTTCAATCAAAGCCGATATCCCGGGATATTTAAGCAAAACTGAATTGAAAGCGTACGCGTCAAGTGAGTAGGTCTCAGAGTAAGTTATCGAGATTATGGTCGCGTTTCTCGTGGTTTGCTCAAAAAGTGCCATTTCACCAAAGAAATCCCCTGACTTGAGTACCGCCAGCCTGTGGCTTACTCCCCTTCTTATCACTTCAAGTTCACCTGAGAGCAGAAAATACATCTTGTCACCCTTGTCACCCTCTTCAAAGATCAAGTCACCGGGTATAAATATTTCTGTGCGAAGCTCGCCGGCAATATCCCTGATAAAATTCTCAGGTGAATCTGAAAGCGCGGGGATCATCCTGATGACCTCCTGCTTAAGACTTACCTGCACTTCATGCTGAAGTGAGGCCGGAAGTGTCGCCAAAAGGGCCTGCTCGTCACTTCCCGAGTAGCTGCGTGAATAAATATAATCGTAATACTCTTTGATCTTCCTCTGAAGTTGAGGGGGTAGCCCCCTGTTGCTTACGATGGTTTTCAGACGCTCCATGTTGTCATGATAGAACTGCTCAACCGAATCCCTTTTCGAGAGGATGCTCGCCACATTACCGATCAACCAACCGTAAATACCCACGCCGAACATCATCACCACCATCGAATATATCATCTGACCCTGGGTTTCAGCAGTGTAATCACCAAACCCCACAGTGGTCAGCGTTTGTATTGTCCAGTACATCGACTGAATATAGGTGGTCACCCGGTCAAGTTCCGGGTGATCAGGCTCAAGTATCATCCACCCGCACGCGAGCCAGTGAGCCGCGAGGGTCATCCAAAAGAGAAAGAAAAGGATGTACAGGGCATCATTTCGCTTTAGATCGTGGTGCCTCCAAAATTTTTGATACTGTGAAAGCCTGAGCAGCTTCAGTATGCGTAAAAGCATGAACCACTGCAAACCGAGAAGTTCGTAAGGTATTACCGCGAGTACATCAATGGTGAGCCACCTGTTTTTCTTGTCGCTGCCGAGCTCCCGCGAGAGAGTGCCTATGCCACCATTCTGTTCACGGTAGATCCTGAAATTTGATATGAGATCCCAGCCGTTCAAGACAAGACTGGAAAAAAGAAGTATGAATGAGAATCCACTGTCGAATATCCCTACAACCATAAGCGGATAGTAAACAGATGTTACAATGGCGAGCAACGAGACCAGAATCATTCGAGTTACTGTCAGCGGATTGGATGAGGCACTGGTCATGTTGTGGTTTTTCCTTATGAGTTCAGATATTCCTCGAGCAGAACTGCTGCCGCGAACTTGTCGACCAGCCCCTTGTCCCTCCGCTTCGATTTCTTTGAAACGGAGCTGATTATCCTCTCGCTCGCGATCGACGAAGAAAACCTCTCATCAACGAGCTCAACCTGCACTTCTGAAAGTTTCCTGATGCTTTCCGCGAACTTCACAATAACATCAGAGAGGATGGTTTTGCTGCCATCACCATTAAGGGGGTATCCAACCAGCACCACATCCACATTTTTCTCTTTTATCAGCGTGACTATTTTACCGGCTATGTCACCTTTGTTCTCCCAAGTGTCATACGGTGTGGCGAGAATCTTCATCGGATCGGAAAGGGCTAGCCCGATCCGCTTGGTCCCGTAATCAATGGCCAACACGCGGCTTCCCTCCACTACCTCGCCTCGCTCATTCGTGAAACGGAGTATACGCCTTTGATCTTTTTCAACCTCTCAATAACCCTCGAGAGATGTTCAAGGTTCTGGACGTAAAGTGTAACCTGTCCCTCAAAAAATGAATCGTTGGCTTCAAGACTGATCGACTTTATCGAAGTGTTGTTGTAACTTACTATGGTGTTCGCGATATCCTTCAGCATGCCGGTGGAATCGTCACCTCTGATTATCAGTCCTGCCAAAAAGGATGAGTTTTCAACTTCTGGCCACCTGATCGATACAACTTTCTCAGGTTCAATTTTCGATTTTTCTATCAGATTCCTGCAAGTTTTCCTGTGAAGTCTTATTCCCTCACCCGTGGTAATAAATCCCGCGACATCATCCCCGGGGATCGGGTTGCAGCACTTCGAGTAAGAGAGCATCATTTTAATGTCTTCTCCATCGACCACGAGTTCACCGCCTGTACCGCGGGCGTAACGGGCAAAATCTTCGAACTGAACGCTTGGTGAACCAAGTACCTTGTGATCTTTTTCCTTCGGCTCCTCAAGAAGTGTATCGACCGAAAGCGTCCCCTGTCCGAGATACTTGAACATCTGACGCGTGTGATGAAGTTTATTCCGCTGGAGTATCTTCGCTATTTCAGTCTCACCGAGGGAGAGTTTCAGCTTTTTAAGCCTCTTTTCCCACAGCTCGCGACCCACGTCAATCAGTTTCTCCTCCTCTTTGTTCAGCCACTTTCTGATCTCCGATTTGGCTTTCTGCGTCTGAACAAATTTCAACCAGTTCTTGTTGGGATGCTGGTTCTTCGAGGTGATTATCTCCACCTGATCGCCACGGTTAAGAACAAAATCGAGAGGAACTATCTTCTTGTTAACTTTTGCACCGATACAGTGATGACCAATGTTGGAGTGGATCGCGAACGCGAAATCCACAGGGGTGGATTTAACAGGCAGCCTCTTCAGATCCCCTTTCGGGGTCATTACGAATATTTCGTTCTCGTAAAGGTTCAGCTTGAAGTTCTCGATGATGTTCTTTTTAAGTTCTTCACTTCCGGAACTTTCAACCATTTCCCGTATCCACTGAACATAGTCGTCGGTGTTACGGTCTTTACCGATGTTTCCTTCTTTGTACCTCCAATGCGCCGCCACACCCTTCTCGGCGATCTCGTGCATCTTTCTCGTTCTGATCTGAACTTCAACCACACGCCCTTCGGGTCCGATCAGCGCGGTGTGTATCGACTGATAATTGTTCACCTTTGGGATGGCAATATAGTCTTTGAACCTGTCAGGCACAGGAATGTAAAGAGCGTTAATGATACCGAATACGGTATAACAGTCGAAGGAACTGTCTGACTCAAGAATAAGCCTGACGGCGAAGAGATCGAATATCTCTTCAAACGGCTTGTTCTGTTTTATCATTTTGCGGTAGATGCTGTAGAGGTGTTTCGGCCGCCCCGCGATGTCATATTCAAAGTTCTTTTCGTCAAGCGCTGCCTTTATCGGCTCCATGAACCGGGTGAGATAACTCTCCCTTTCATCACGTTTGAGGTTGAGCTTCTTTCTTAAGTCATCGTAAGCGTTACGGTTAAGTTCTTTGAAGGCAAGATCTTCCAACTCCCATTTGATCTTTCCAAGTCCGAACCTGTGCGCGAGCGGAGCATAGATCTCGAGGGTCTCTGTGGCGATCCTTTTACGCTTGTCGGGTTGCAGAAACTCAAGGGTGCGCATGTTGTGCAGGCGGTCGGCAAACTTTACCACTATTACCCTGATGTCTTTCATGATCGACATCAGCAGTTTTCTGTAGTTCTCTGCCTGATTTATTTCGGCGGCTTTGAACAGCTCCTTGATCTTTGTCAGACCGTCAACAATAACGGCTACATCATCGCCGAAATTGCGTTTAATCGTGTCGTAGGTATATTCTTCATTGTCTTCAACAACATCATGCAGCAAGCCGCAAGCTATCGAAACATCATCAAACGGAATCTCTTCAATGAGTATTCTCGCGACCGCGAGCGGATGCGAAAAATACGGTTCATCTGAAGCCCTCCGGTCGTTTTGGTGAGCGATGGCAGCGAATTCATAAGCTTTTTTGATGAGCTTCAGATCACTTCCGGGAATTCTCTCTTCACAGAGACGCAGCAGTTCAGTTAATCTTTTATCTTCGCTCATTCAGTGGTTACACTCCTGATATACAAAATTTTCAAGAGGTAAAATAAAAAGAAATTTGATTCCGGACTGCGGAAATATCGGTTCAGACCTTCTTTTTGAGCGAATCTCTTAAGGTTTTTACCCTTTTGAGTCGTTCATCAAGCTTTTTCTTGTCCCATGAGTTGAAATTCTTTATCGCGAGTATCTCATCGCAGAGTTTCAGTGCTTCCTTGTACATCCTGAGTTTTTCATAGTTCATGGCCATCTTGTGCTTCAGGGTCACAATGTTGAAGAAGTAGTAGTTTGTTGAGGTGGGAAATGTAGAGAGAATCTGACGATACACTTCTATCGCCTTTTTGCGGTCAATCTCTTCCAGTACGCGGGCTTTAGTCCACTTGATAATCCTGTTTCCGGGTGCCTTCCGCAACACTTCGTCACAGAGTGAGAGTGCCTTCGCGTATTGTTTTTTATCGATGTATATCCAAGCCAGTGAGTTGGCGAGGAGGAAATCGTTGTAAGAGTAATATTTGCGGTTCCGTTCGAGTATCTTGATGGCTTGTTCCGAATTGTCTTCA
Source organism: uncultured Ignavibacteriaceae bacterium (assembly GCA_964625575.1). Taxonomy (GTDB): domain Bacteria; phylum Bacteroidota; class Ignavibacteria; order Ignavibacteriales; family Ignavibacteriaceae; genus UTCHB3. The sequence continues at coordinate 367,026 of CAZVBQ010000001.1, forward strand.
ACGAACGGGAGCCATGAGAGGTCTTTCGTCTTCACGCTTTTCCAATAGTCAAATATCGCCATGGCGGAAGATGCTTCATAGAATTTCTTGTCGATCTCCATGCACCTTTCGAAATATTTCAAGGCGCTGGAACCTGTTTTGAACACACCAAACCAGTCTTCCTGAATGAAATCGTAGTAAGCTTCGTAAGCGTAGACGGTGGCAACGGCATAGTTGTTCCAGACATTCTTTCCGTCGGCATCGAGGTTGTTATCCGCGAGATTTTCCGCTTTCTCTATCTTTTGGAGGATGTAGTCGTTGCTGAACGGCACACCCCAGTCGAAACCTTTCACGATCTCAACGGCAGCAAGGTAAAGCGGTCCGAAAGGATTCTTTGGGTAATACTTTTCGAGCCGGGCAAACACGGCTTTCGCGCTGTCGTACCTTGCTCCCGCGAGGAAGTTGATCCCCCGCTCAAGCATTGCATGTACATTCTTGTCAGGATATTTTTGAGGAAATACCGTGAATGAAATAACAAGGAAGAAAATGATTGCCCGTGCTGAAACTTTAAGATACGACAAAAATTACCTGTTCCTGCCTGAAGCCTTTATAGCCAATGCTTCGATTATATTCTTAAAAGGAGATAGTGTGGGTGTATAGTTGTAATTTCCGTGCCTCAGGTCAGATGCCTTTATGCCTGATTTTATCGCGAGAGCGATCAGGTCACAATAACCCGAAACTTCCGGTCCGCCGAAGAATCCGGCTCCGAGTATTTTTCCGTCAGTGCCGATTATCAACTTGCCGAAAACCTTACGGGCGCCCGGCATAACATTGATTATTCCATCCGCCATCGCCGTAACCGTGCGATAAGGGATCCTTAAATCATCAAGTGTTTCAAGACATTTCCCTGTCTTCGTAGCGAACTTATCGAAAACCCTGATCGCGGTGTTCCGCAAAACGGGGTACATAAAATCGTTTCCGCCCGCGGCGTTCGCGCCTGCAACATAACCTCCATCCCGGGCGAGTGTCGCCTGTGGAAGGATGACATGTTTTCCTGTGATCAACTCCTTTAATTCAACGCAGTCGCCCGCGGCGAAAATGTACTGATCCGAGGTGCGCATTCTGTTGTCAACTTTTATCCCCCCTTTGGGGCCGATATCCAGTCCTGCCTGCTTCGCGAGTCCCGTTTCAGGATCAATCCCGGTATTTACAATAACTCCTTCGATCTCGATCAACCTGCCTTCGAGTTTGATCTTGGAGATCTTATCCCCGCTCGTGAAAACCTTTATTTCAGGCGCGTTTCCGGTGAATTCAACACGGTTTTTAAGCAGCACTTCCTTGATCAGCTCCCTTATCTCGGGGTCAAATCCGGGCGCGGGCAAGGTATCTTTCTCAAGAAGCAGAACTTCCTTCCCCCGCTTTACAAGCGATTCGGAAAATTCGATACCCGAGTAAGACGCGCCGACTATCAGCCACTTGCCGTTACCCGGTTCAAGCCTTGAAAGCAGGTCTTCCGCGCTTTCGATATTTCTGACGTAATGCACATTCTTAAGTTCAGGGGGGAACTGCGGGTGTATCCGGTTTTTCGCGCCTGTGGCAAGCACCAGGCGGTCGTAGGGAATTTCATATTGAGCGCTGCCCCGTTCAACTTTAACAACCCGGGCACGGGTCGTTATCGCCGTCACGCGCGTTTTAGTAAGAACCTCAACATCGTATCGGTGCTTGAAATGTTCAGGAGAAAAAAACACGAGCTCTTCTGCCGATCCAACTTCACCCGATACTAGATACGGTATCTCACAAGTTCCGGTTGAGATGTACTTTCCTGCTTCGATCATTGTGATCGCCGCTTCCGGATTCTCCCGGCGGGCTTTCGCGGCGGCAGCGGGACCCGCTGCCCTGCCACCAACTATCACAATTTTCTTGATCAGGTGTTTCATTATTTTTCTTTGAATGAGACGGTAAAGGGAACTCCTTTAAATCCAAAATTCCGCCTGATCGCCTTTTCAAGGTAACGGCGGTACTGGTCGGAAACTGCCTTGGGATAATTGCAAAAGAAGAGAAAAACGGGATAATTATCTCCGACCTGTGTCACAAATTTAATCTTTACTTCTTTTCCGGTATGGGTTGATGGCGGAGGATATGCCTCGATCTCCTTCAGCATCACATCATTCAGCTCGCTGGTCGAAATCTTTTTGTGCCTTTCAGACTGAACCTCCTTGGCCATATCGATCAGTTTGAATATTCTCTGTTTCGTTAGGGCGGAAATGAAGATCACAGGGAAGTAGTCGTATTTACCGAGTTTATCGATTAGTGCCTTCTCATAAAACTTGGCGGTGTTACTGTCTTTTTCAACAAGATCCCACTTGTTAATGGCGATGATCACGCCTTTTCGTCTCTGGATCGCCTCTTCAAGTATCTTCTGCTCCTGAGATTCAAATCCCTGAACCGCGTCCACCAGAAGTACAACGATGTGAGCGTCAGCGATCGCGCGTAGCGTTCTGACTGAAGAATAGTATTCGATATTTTCCTTTATCCTCGATTTTTTACGGAGGCCCGCTGTATCAACTATCGTTATCTCCTCACCATAGTATTTGATGATACTGTCGATCGAGTCACGCGTTGTACCCGGGATATCAGTAACGATGCTTCTGTCAACTCCAAGAAGGGCGTTGGTAAGGGATGATTTGCCAACATTGGGTCTTCCGACAAATGCAATCTTCAAACCTTCATCAACAGGGTCTTCTTCCGCGTTTGGAAAGCCCGAGACCACGACTTCAAGAAAATCACCCGTCATTCTGCCGTTCAACGCGGAAATGGGATGTGGCTCGCCAAATCCGAGTTCATAAAATTCATGGATGTTTTGCTCAAGTTTCTCGGAGTCGATCTTGTTAACACAGAGTATAGTTCGTTTTCCTGAAGAGCGGAGTAGATCAGCTATGGTCTCATCGATCGGAAGGAGTCCTGTTCTACCGTCAACAACAAATATTATTTTATCAGCTTCAGTCAAGGCGATCTCAACTTGTTCCCTGATGGCTGCCTCGAAATAATCAGGAGAGTCAGGCACATAACCGCCTGTGTCAATGAGGCGGAAACGCTTCATGTTCCACTCAACGAAACCGAACTGACGGTCGCGTGTTACACCGCTAACGTCATCAACTATGGCATCTTTTGTGCCGGTCAGCCTGTTAAAAAGGGTGGATTTTCCCACATTTGGGCGACCAACAATTACAACTAAATTATCACGCATTATATTTTTCTATCTTTTAAAATCAAGTTTGAACTGCTCAATCACGGCTTTCGAGATGACCTCACCACCACCCGGTGCAAAATGGATCCCGTCTTTACCCCGTGCCCATACTTTCTTCCCCTCAAAACTGACGTACTCGGCATAATTCCCTTTTCCGTCACTCAGGATGTCTATCGTGGGAATAAACTTCCCGTTTTTGAAACGCCCTGTCTCCTCCTGATATATCTGTGTGAGTGCCTTCATCTTCTTGTCGAAGAATGGTGAAAGCATCGGAGGCATGCCGATCCAGTAGAATTTCGTACTGTAACCCGACATTTTAGTGGCGAAACTGTTCACTTTCCCGCGATAAACACCGGTCCATGCATCGGTTCCGTACATAATATCCTTGCCGTCAATCCGGATACCCTGACCGTCGTTCGCGCCGATCATGATCACTATGAGATGAAATTTTTTTCCTTTACAAAGATCGTCAAGTTTTTTGAACCAGTCAAAATAATCCTGCCTTACAAGCCCGGTCGAGTTCTTTCCAAACATCGTGACCTCAACTCCCCCGGCTTCATTGAACTTCTTTTTCAGAACGTCACCCAAGCCAACGTTCAGCATTGAGTCACCTATCAGAAGTATCTGTAGTACCTCGCCCGGATCAATTTTTATCTCTTCCTCTTTTGGAAGTGCAGCCTGTGAGTCAACGCTCGCGACGAGCACCTTGTCGGTCTTGTCAACCAATTGCTCAAGCCAGGGATACTCTTTGGCTGAAAGATCCTTAACGGGATCACGGTCGAAAACTTCCCTGTAGCCAATACCCGCGAAATCCCTGAAACCACCACCAAGTGATGAGTTCAAATTAGTCCACGGCACTATCTTACAAACCGCGTAAACGGGCTCATAGACGGCCTCAAGCGTCTGCCGGGCACCACTTCCCTCATCCATCCGTTGAATCCGGGTCATCACCTTTTGAGAATTGAGGAAGAAAATGATAACCGCGACGACCAGCATCATATTCATCACGGTTCCGGGTTTATACTCTCTGAATCTCTTCAAACCGCTCCTCAAAATGCGAAATGATTAAAATTGGGGAAGTTACCAATGGCAAGACTGCTTATTAAAACAACAGCAAAACCAATGATCACGGCCTGCGTCAGCGGATGAAGCCATGAAAGTTTCTCCACTATGTTTTCACTAATGCTCCAAGGCACAAACTGTATCGCGAACCCCCAAATGATCACCGTAAGAAGCAACGGATCAATGGTACTGCCACCGAAATTAAAACTGAAAAGAGTTCCAAGCACGTTAAAAGCATTGCCGGGGCTCTCCGCCCGAAGGAAAACAAGTATCAGCGATACCACGGTTACAGTCGCTATAACTTTTAGGTAGTGGGTGTAGACCTTTTTATCAGTCAGTATCACATCACCTCTTCCCCTTCCCGCTACAAGAATCACCCCCGCGAGTGCTCCGAGTATCAGGGCGTTCCAACCGGTTCCGTACCATAAGCCGCCAAGAAGGGCCGCGATGAAAAGATAAACCACACCCTGCCGGTTAGTTCCGGCTTTAAGCGGTCCTGTGATATACCGTTTCGCCCAATGAGTGAGAGTAAGGTTAAATCTTTCTAAAAAATCTCCTAACCCTGATGCTGTAAACGGCCTCTCAAAATTCTCCGGCAGTGTGACTCCGAGAAGCAACGCGATTCCCCTTCCGGCGTCAAACAACCCGCTCAAATTCCAGTGAAATTGTAATGTGAATGCGAACACCGCCAACAAAGCGTCCGGTGAAGAATAAGAGCCGGGATCTGAGTAAACCGGATCAACCAGCCTCACTGCAAGATAGTTGGCGAGAACCATTTTCTTGAACAGCCCCCTGAGAATGTAATAAAAACCTCTCGAAGCATCTATCTTTTCAGATCTAACTGCACTGTTTAGTTGCGCTTGGAAGGCTGTATTGCTGACAAGCGGACCCGCTACCAGCTTGGGGAAATAACCAATCAGCAGGAAGACGTCGACAAATGAAGGCTCCTCACCCGTGTCGCCTCTGAAAACATCAACTGTATAACCAATTGCCTGAAGTGTAAAAAAGAGGACTCCGTAAGTCAGAAATCCATGAGCGGAAAAGAGGGAAAACGGATCGGAACCACCTCCACCCTGGATCATTTTTTCAATTCCTCCGGCGTAACCCGACTTTGCCGCCACGAGTATCAGAATATTGATGCCCAGCGCGGCTAAGAAAGCGTTCCGTCTCTCACCGGGCTCGTCTGATCTGTAGATCATCCTGCTCAAATACCAGGTGGATGCACCCGAGATAATCAGGCAAAGCGCGAGGATCTTGCTCCCGTATCCAAGAAAAAGGATACCGGCAATTATCAGTGTGTACTTCCGCGTTTGAGGCTGCTTTGTGGTTGACCAGTACGCGAAGAATACAATTAAAAGGAAAAATCCAAATTCAATGCTGTTAAATAGCATTTATCGCTTTAGCAATTTGTATCAGAACCTCCAACTGACATTCAGTTTCGGAATGAAATCAATATCCATCGCCGTGTTGATGATCTCAGGTGAAACCCGCATGCTCATTGTAAGATTTTTGTTGAAAACCGCCGATGACCAAGCAGCCTCCGCGGCAGATAAAATGTGGTTCACAACAACAAATACAACAAATCGTGTGGAAGCGTTATAAAAATCGTTTGCTTCACCACGCATTTGGCTGTAACCAAGGAACATTGGTGTCAGATTCGCGTTGTACTCCGGTGTGTTATCATCAAGTTGATCTTTCCAGCCGTGATTATACTGGGGATACTTCCCTATCAATTCGTAGTATTGCTGCTCCCCGTAAGCAGGGAGTTTATGTGAAAACTTACTCTCAAGATGGTTCAATTCGCTCCACTTGACCCGCTCCCACGGTTTAAGGGAAGTGTTGGGGTCAATGGTTATGTTCCCGTCAGGCAATCCGAGCGAGGTTCTGTTCAGTAAAAGCCATTCGGCGTATTTAACAACGCTCCAGTTCTGATCCGCGTAACTCTGGAACTCGTTCGTCTTGTCATCACCTTTTTTATTGTAGATGATGGCAGCAGTTATCAACCCGGCTTCAAGACCAAGGAAAATTGCCGACTTCCATATCTCGCCGTTATAAAACTGTCCGGCACCGGGAACAACTGCAGAAAGGAGAGTGGACAGAAATACAGATTTCTTCTCCGGTGATAAGTTGAGTTTTGCCTCAGGGCTCGCCTGGTAACGCTCCATCAAAAGCTTGGCATCGGTCTTCAAGTCACCTGTAAGTTCAATTTTCGATCCCTCGCTACTCGCCACTCCAAACTCGCCACTGATCCCGCCACTCGCTACTCCAAACTCGCTAATGATCCCGCCACTCACTACTCGCGACTCACTACTGACTTGAGCGAACACCGGAGCTGAAAAAACAAGAATATACGCGACTGCAAATATCTTTTTCATATTGAATCCTTTAAAAATCGAAGCCAAAAAGTACGCCACCATAGAAATACCACTCTTTACCGTATTTTACCACTTCCCCGGTCTGAGCCATTTTCGTGACCTGATCGAAACCGTAGGCAGCAGAAAAGAAAACCGCCGTGGGGAAAAGATAAAACGAGTTTAGTGCCATTCTTAATTCCGCTCCCGCCCCTTTTACAAGATTGCCTGACTCGGCGAGATTGCCCGTCCAGGCGTTGCCAACGTCACCGAAGAATGAGAGGTACACCTTGTCAAGATAGAGATGTCCGAATTTATAGTCGATCTCCTTGAACAACGGGAATCTGTAAGTAAGATTCGCGTAAACCAGTTCGTTGCCGCTGATGGCATAGAATGGATACGACTTCATACCGACAAGTCCACCGAGGAAGAAATCAAAAAAGTCGGGAACCGGAGGTCCAAAAATGGTACCGGCTCTTAATTTCGTGCTGAGCGTGTGCCCCTTAAAAGTCTCGAATGAGTAACCGAGGTTCACTTCAAGTCTGTGGAAATCAAAATTCTTGTATTGGGCAACCAATATTCCGTTATCAACAGAGTACTCACCGTCAGGATTGAAGCGGTTCATCTCATAGTCGTACCTGATCTCAAGGCTGCTACCGATCGGATTGATATCCATGTCACGACCCGGCTTTTTATAGTCGGTCTTGTATGTGATCCTGAAATTGCTTCCGATCAAATATGTATCGTTGAATGTCGGGTATAGATCGGTGCTATTCGGAATGATAAAGCTACCGATGCTCGCGGTGTAGCTGCTGAAAATGTAGCGGAGCTCAAGGTCTTTCGTTTTGGCGAAGAGCTTGTGCCGGGCGATAACATCAACTTCAAAAAGGTTGTAAGTTACATCAGTTGAGGTTTTTGGCAGCTCGTCGAAGAAGATATCAACATCTGCCTTTCTGGTAACGTTGTAAACTTCAAGTCCCAGTTCCGGGAAGAGCCCGAGAGCCGGAAGTAACGGCAATTTGTTCCTGTAGTCAAAACTGAAGAAAAGGTCTCTCTCTCCCCTCAGGTTTATCGAACCGCCGCCGAAAATACTGAATCGGTTCAACATGTCGGATGAACTGACATACAGACCCGGTTTTATCTTCTCGATCGCGTTATTTGTGGTGCTGTAGTTGTCGTACCTGACGAACGGGAAGATGCTCAAACGCGAAAAAGCGCCTGTATATTTCGTTTTCGCCGTGTCGGGGTACTCATAATCGTTGAATTTCTTCAGCCTGTCCCAATCGATGTTTTTGGAATCCGCGAATGGTTTTTCCATATCGAGTGGCGGGTCTTCCCGCTTGACGTACTTTTTACTTTCGTCAACCAGCGCCTGCTCACCGGCTTTGATGTAAAAAATCTTGTATCCGCCGGAAGTGTAGCCCGCGTAAGCGATGTTACCATTCTGATCGACTGCCGGCATGAAAGCGCCGCCTGTCACGTTGGTCAGTCGTTTAGTCTGCGATGTGGCTTTGTCAAACGAATAAATATTGAAAATACCTGTTTCAGATGAGGCATAGAGCAGTTTTCCATCGGTCGTCTCTACTGCACTTCTCTCATCTCCCGGGGTGTTCATTACGAATGAAACGGCTCCGCCTTCAACGGGAACGGTGGCAATGTCACGTCCGTGCAGGTACTGAAAATCAAAATAGATCGATCTTGAGTCACGTGAGAATTTCGGACTGTAAACCTGCTCGCCATTTCCGTAATAAGTGAGCTGTCTGAAGTTCTTTCCGTCTATATCAACCGTGCCAACGTTAGTGGTACCGTCTTTCTGAAAAAGGAAAACAATCTTCTTACCGTCGGGTGAAACCGAAGGCATGTTCGCCCTCATGTTGAAGGTGAGACGTGTCTCCTTGTCATTTTTCTTGTCGTAAACGTACAGGTCATGCACTTTGTAGTCAAATGGGTTATCATCACCGAGCTTCGAGTAGATCATCAGATCAGTCCCCGGCACTTCAGAATAGGTTGATCTGACACCCGGAATGAGAAGTTTTTCCTCCTTTGTGGCGATATCGTATTCGTAAAGCGCTGTTGGAGAGAAATAATCGCTCGTTTTATTCGAAATGTAGTAGATCTTCTTTCCATCAAAAGAAAAAGAGGGATAGAAGTTGCCAAATCCGGTTGCTCCCACCATTTCACCAGTGACCTTGTTTGAGAGCACAGGCGCTATTCTTTCCCTGTAGTCTTTCATCAGGTACGCCGACCACTCATTGTAAAGCTCCTGCCCGTCGATTCCGAGAATGTCCTTTGTGGCAGCATCAAAAGTGAAGTGGGTCAGCTTGCCGAGCGAACGGGTTAGTTTGTTGAGCTTCTCTTCGCCATATTTTTGAGCAATGTACTTGGTAAGGGCGAAGCCCGAATTGTAAACCGACTCATTCCCGAGACTGGTCTTCTCAAACACGCCCATCTGGTTCCATGTAAGCATGTTACTGTCGAGCGCGTATGAACGCAGGATCATGTCACGGTGGGCGTCCCAGTTGTCATAGTCGAACTGTTTACGCATATACTGCGCTGATCCTTCAGCGAACCACGCGGGCATGTTGAGCATCGCCAGCGGATAAGAGACGATCACGTCTGGAAATCCGTAAAGAATGTCGGGACGTCTTTTCTCTTCGTAGTTCAGAACCTGCAAATAAACCGCCGGAACCGATCTTGTGGTCTTAAGCGATGCCTGAATCTGAACCATGTGCGTGAACTCGTGTGAGATAACATTCCGCAGCCAGTTGTGTGAGCCACGGAGGTCAAAATCGAGAGCGCTGGTCCATATTTCAATTTTATTGTCGAAAAAGTAAGTGGCACCGTTCGAATAATCGTCGATATCCTTAATTACGTAGTGGACTTTATCGGGATAATAGTCATAAAGTGAACAAACTGGTTCCCAGACCTCTTCCGCGATCTTAAGAACAACCCTCGCGGTACGCTCGGCACCCTCATGAAAATGAACTTCGACATTCTTCCCTTTTACCGTGTACCACTCGAACTCCGAATTGTACTTGTCGAACTGACCATAAACGGTTAAAGTTAGAAGTGCCGCTATAAATGCAAATTTTCTGAACATCAATTTCCGCTATTTTATAATTGCAATTTTAATCACTTTATGCCCGGATTTACCCGAAACAACCGAGGTTGCCTCTACATTCGCGAGATAAACACCCGATTGAATGTTTCTTACATCCCATCTGATCTCGCCATCCATCCCGCCCTGTCCGAAACCTTTGAGTTCGGCTACATAATCTCCGGCGAGGTCGAATATTTTAACAGATACATCCGAATCTTCATCCACATAGAATCTGATGAATGTCTCGGAACCGGTTGCAGGATTGGGGTAGTTGTAAATTTTCTGATCGGGCATGAAAGTCTTGTCAGTCACAGAATTCGCGGTCAACTTAGCTGACAACGTATTGGCGTCGTTCCCATATCTGCCGTAAAAATAAGGAGTTCCGGCAGCGAGGTTAAGTGTCCACGCGCTTACTGTGCCTGATTGCCCCGTGGTGATAAAACCCGGCATACCGGATGCAGTGAAATAATCCGCGGTGTTGGTTGAATTGCCGGCGAACGGTTCGCCCGTGCTGAGAGGGAAACCATCAACCAGTTTTCCTGTCAAACCGTCGTGAGCGTAAACGAGTCCGTTTGATGTAAAAGAAATTATCTCCGGGTGCTTTGTGCCGGAGAAATCAGCCACCATAGTGTTCCCGGCGAATGTGTTTCCCGCGGGAATAACAACAGGGAAATTATCAGCAACCGCGCCGGTAAGATTGACTGAATAAAGCTCGTTGCCTGAAGTATAATTCACATAAAGATTGCCGTCAAGCCTGTTATCCGATACCGAAATGGCTGTAACAGGTGTTTTCCCCTTCAGTGTGAGGGGCTGATTGGAAAGTTCAGGACTGTTTGAGACTCCGGTGGTCATCATAAATGGCATCGTGATAACCCTTAGTCTGTTCCCTTCTTCGAGAGCAAGAATAACGGGACGACCTTTATAATCACAATTTACCGCTGATAGCAGTTTACCGGTGAAGATATTCGTGCCAACTCCGTTGCCGTACTCACCCGCGTAATATGTGGAAGCATCATTTTGTGTAAAGTAAACCATTGAACCCAAAAAATGCAGTGTGGTAACAGGTACACCTGAAACTCCTGACGCGGAATCAAGATTGGCGAACGGTTCAAGTGAAAATCTGTATAGCTTGCCTTGGGATGTTCCAACAACAACCCTTTCATTCTCCGTGAGACTCGAAGTGATCATTTTCTGGGAGATAACTTCCGCGCCACCTGAGCCTGACTCAAGAGAGTCAATTGTTACTACTCCTCCGCCGGCAACTGCACGATAAACCTTGTTACCGCTTGAACCGATGATATAAAGTTTGCCTGCTTTCTCAAAGAATGCCACGCCACCATCACCAAACTGTGACTTTACAACCGTGGGATTGAAGTTCGCGTCAAAACTTACAAGTGAATTTCCGTTGATGGCAAATTTGTAAGTATCTGTCAGATAAACCTTTTCCGGTACCGAACCCGCGAAAGGCTTCCATATTTTGTAAGGCTTTATCAGCGAATCCCCTGCCTGAACCGTGAAGATCATCGAGTTGCCGTTGGCAGGGAAATCCTTCATAGTGATCAAGGAGTTCGCGCCGTCATTGGTCTTTGTATTTGGTCTGGTGGTGTTTGAAAAAACATTGGTGTAAAGGTCGGCTTTGTTCTCAGCGAACCAGAGATCGTACTCTGTTCCCTCTCCAACCACTTCATCACCAAAAATGGTGTAAAACTTTTCGCCGATATCGTTTACGCCGTCAGCTTCAACCACGGCGACACCTCTGCGCTTCTTGTCGGTGTTAACTTTGTTGTCGGCTATTTTCGCGTTAATAACTTTTTCATCGATGTGCCAGACGAGGATTCCGCTTCCGGGGAGTGCCCAGTCGAATTCGTCAACATCGACTACTACTCCGTACAGTGAATCGATAGAGTAACTCGCGAAACCTGTTGTGTCTTTCGGATAAGTTTTCACAACGTAACCGGTACCGTCCCAAAGCGTGATCTTCGCGCCATCCTTGTTGGCATCCCTCTGACGGTTCTCGATAAGGAAATATTCAGATTCGTTTATACGAAGTTTCAAGAGCGTCGAGTCGCCCGGCAGAGAGGTGACACGGGAGGTTAAACGTGGTTTGAGGTTTGTTCCGCCCAGATCAACGGGAGTCTCCCACCCAAGCAACATCTTCTCCCAAGGGGACGGAGCAGGTGGAAAAGCGCCGTTGTAAGCGAAGATCGATTGCCCATCCATTAGTCCGAAACGCCCTATGGCACTTAGTCCGGTGTTCGTATCGAACAGGTCAGGCAGTCCAAGGTGACTTCCAACCGTTGAGGCAAGAAGTCCGTTCATTGTGATCTTGTATAAAAATGTCGTATTGAATGAACTCACTTCCCTGTTCTGTGTTTGGGGAAGAATACCTGTGTTCTTTATCTTGAAAGCGCCGCCACTTACAGGCACGCCATCGAATGTACCGCCATAAAATTTCTGAAGTGCCGGCAGATTGAAATAGATCGAAGGAAGGTCACGCTCGTTTCCAAGGCTTCCGGGAAGGCTGACATCCCTGCCCACACCAGCGTGAAAGATCATAAACAGATCATACCCCGCAAAATTGAATCCCGGATTTGCCTGATCGGCAAGTGTCCAGGTTTCCTGCATGAAATCCCCCATCACCTTGAAATCTGTTGAGTTGATCGGCGGTGAGTAGTTTCTCATCGTTTTTGAGAGGGTGACACCGTTGGGCAGCACCTCAAAAACAACGTGAAGCTTTCCGTTCGAAACCTTCTGGTAATAGTTCTTTACAAATTCAAGGTGAGCTTTGAAGTAATTCCGGTCATGAGGAAGCGGATCAACTATCGATTTTCCGTAGTCTTTTGAGTAGATCGAAGCAAATGTTCCGTTCCCCACTGTCGTGTTGTCGTTGTCAACCTGAAACTCTGCCATTACAGCAAGAATTTTGATCGTGTCAACCGTACTGACTTTATCAGGATTTCTGAAAGACGAGAGCGAAACACTCCCTTTAAGCGGGGTCTGAGCGTTTATCGTGCAGACAAACAACAATAGCAGAACTGTAAACTTGATGATCTTCATTAGCCGGAAAATATTTTATGCAAATTTTAAAGATAAGGATTTTTGGGGTTTAGGGTATCGGGTATGGGATACGGTGTTTGGGTATGGGGTGGGGTGTAGGGTATGGGGTGGGGTGAGGGTAAAACTTACACCAAACCCCAACTTCCAAACACTAATCTGCCGCGGCAGACCAAACACCAAACCCCAAATCCTAAACCCCAAATAAAACTATAACCCTCTCGGGAGCCCCAGGTGTTTCTCGGGTAAACCGCCCCATCCGACGAGGATGGTGAAACGGAGGGTGTCGCTCAGAGGATGGTTCTCGCCATCTTTGAAGACCGAGGTTGAAATGTAACTGAAGTCAAATCCGTATATGTCATATCTGATACCTGCACCAAGGGTGATGAACTTTCTGTTACCGTAGTTTGGATCTTCATAGAAGAAACCGCCACGGAGAGCGAAAAGGAAGTCGCCGGGTGTACCATACCAGTATTCAAGACCCATTGAAGTTACAATGTCAGCAAGCTCTTCACCGATGTTCTTGTCACCCCAGGCAGTGAATACCGCTTTGTAGAACTCATCACTGGTTCCGTCAGGGTATCTTCTTACGAGAAGTTTCGCGAAATCAAGGGTGTAGGTAAGGCTGTTGTACTCATCAGAAAGAATTCTGTATGCGAATCCGAGTCTGAACTGGGTCGGTATCGGGTCTGCCTGCGCGCGGTCGATGTATGAAATTTTTGGACCGAGGTTGCTGAGGTTAAGACCGATCGAGAATTTGTTTCCGAGATCGTAATCAACGAAAGGAAGCACGAGTGAAGAGGGTCTCCACATGAAACCAAGGTCAAAGCTAACTGATGTTGCTGTACCTGTTCCCTGCTCCTGTCCGGTTGGCTGATCAGAAAGACGGCTGTGAATTAGTCTGAGGTTCACGCCAAATCCCCAGTCGTTCGAGAGTTTAGTGGCGTAACCAACAGTAGCCGCCATATCGAACGATCTGAAGGTTCCGAGCGGATCGGGTGAATCGGGACCCGTTCTGACGAACTCGCCATAGTTCATGTAAGTGATGCTCGCGGTTACACTTCCATTGATATCATCAATGTAGTTTCTGTAGGTCGCGTAATCGTAAAAAAGATCGAGTTTGAACTGTGGTAACCAGTTCGAGTGCGTGAAACTGAATTCCTGTCCCGTAAGGAACGCTATACCGGCGGGATTCCAGAATACTGCCGATGAATTGTCGGCAAGACCCGCGCCGGACTCACCAATACCGCCACCTCTTGAATCGGGCGCGATCAAAAGGAACGGTACTGCCGCTTCTCCCTGAGCCTGAATGGTTTTGCTGAAACCAAAGATTGCTATCAACCCAAGGATCGCGATTTTGAACTTGTTCATTAATTAACCTCCATGAAAGAATTTTTATTCAAAACTTATCTAATAATGCTTAATTTACCCAGAACTGATCTGGTTTCGCCGCCATCCGACGGTTTTACTATCAACTTGTAGAGATACGTCCCGTTTGCAGCCAGATCGCCGTCATCATCCCTGCCATCCCACTCGACGCGAACGAATCTGTCGTTGATCCACTTCGAATCGATCTCCTTGATCTTCCTTCCGGCGATCGTGTAGATCAGTATCCGCGCGTCAACCGGTCCGGCTATGTTGTGCTGGAACGTGAAGAAGGTGTTCGAAGAGAATGGATTCGGATAGTTCATCACATACTCAACGGCTATTCCCCCACCCGACACAACTTTGAACTCTGACTCAACAGTTGATGAATTATTAAAAACATCCCAACCCTTCACCCGGATGGTGTAAACACCGGGAGCGAGATTTGAAAACCTGTAGTTTACCTTCCCAGTTTTTCCACCTGAGTTTAGATCCCCGGTGAAATAACTCGTCAGGTCAATTGGATTTTGCTCGTTGCCATTCAGAACCGCCTCTATTTTGTGTCCTACTCCCAAACCCGTGGTGTTCAACCCCGTTTCATCACGGAGAGAAACCACCAGCGTGGTGTTCGGATTAACAAGGTAAGCATTCTCGTAACGCGCGTCATCAAATGTTATTTCCATCGCGGGGCCCTTGCCGTCGTTAATAACCGACTGATCAACGCCGCCGATGGTGATATTGTTTGTAAAACTTATACCGTCTTTTTCACTGTTGAAGAAGTAGAAAACGAGTTTCCCCTTCTGATTGTCGTATGAAATATCTTTCGGCACCACGAATTCGGCATTGAACTTGCCATTCACAACCGATACCCCGCCTCTGAAGATCAAGCCACCCGGCACCTTCATCGCTGCTGAAGGACTGATCTCGGGAAGTGGAAGCGTGGTCTCGGCATCGTATACCGTGAGCAGCCCCTCGCC
The DNA here is from genome assembly GCA_964625575.1 of uncultured Ignavibacteriaceae bacterium. Taxonomy (GTDB): domain Bacteria; phylum Bacteroidota; class Ignavibacteria; order Ignavibacteriales; family Ignavibacteriaceae; genus UTCHB3. The sequence continues at coordinate 382,161 of CAZVBQ010000001.1, forward strand.
GTTAAAATCACTCCAGAATGTTCCATCGGCTTTTCTCACCGAACCGGCTATTTTCAAACTGTTAAGTGCCTTCACCGGTACAACTGTAACTCCGGGGTCGTTCCCGTTTATTGAGTCGATCTTCCCGTTATACTGCGGAAGTGCCAGCCTTATCGCGGGATCGCTGAAAAGCTGGAATTTCTGATCATTCTCCGTCAGAAAGTTCACTTTTGTAAGCAGATACGCCATTCCCATCCTCTTCGGAAGGTTGTCATAGTCCCTGCCCCACTTCAACATCTGATGGTAGAGCGAATCGTTAAGTATCGTGTTCTGCTCCGAATAAACCGGTCTTACCGCCGTGTAAACACCAATTGCGCCTGCACCGGGCAGGAAAAGAAGGTCTTCAGTCGCGCTTTGGGCATCGGTTCTGTCGTAATATCCAAAGTCGCAGGTTGCCGCTGTAAGAAAGAAGTAGCGACTGTTCTTAAGCTGCGGGATGGTTGAACTCCTCACAAAGACCTGCTCGTGAGCCCAAAGTTCGGGACTTCCGTGCCCGATGTAGTTCATCAGTATTGTTCCTTCGTTTATCGCGTTTATTATAGCAGCGTTAACTTCAGGTTTTCTTCTGCCAAGACTGGTCTGAACTGTCGGATAATTTATCAAATATATTTTCTTCTGCTCATACTCGGGCGGTATCCTGCTCTGCGAGAGGCGTTCCGACTGCATGGTATTCGCGGCAAGATCAATACCGGTTGAAGTAAGGTGATCATCGGCCACGAGCGTGATCAGGTTCTTCCACGAACTTTTGTCAGTGCTGCGTTCGTAAGCAACTACCTTGTCAAGATAATCATTCGCCTGTTTCGCGTTCTGGGCGGCAATTCTGCCAAGCCCAAGATCGATCCGGCGGTCATTTCCCGATACCCATGTGTAAAAATCGTCGGTCGAGAAAGAGTTGATCTCATAAAGAAAATCACGGGTCTGATAAGTGGGAACCTTGTTGTTCCCTTTCCCTTCGATATTCTTGTAGTCGTAGTCACCGTCACCGAGAATAAAAACATACTTTGGAGTTATCTGCCAGTTATCGTAAGCATATTTTACAAAATCCCTTAAAGCGCTTGGGTCAAGCGCACCGGCATTAAACTCGTTCATTATCGCGTCAACGGTAAAAACCTTCGCGGAAATGGGATCCGTGGGATGTGACTCCCTGTATTGCTTGTATCTGTTCGCGGACTCTACCAGATCTTTCGAGGTCAGAACTATTATTTCAGCTCCCGAAAGGTCGCCACGGATATTTTGGTTAGGCATTTCAACAGCGTTAACCGGGGTTTTGTACTGCTGCCCGCATATCGCGTAATATCTGCTGATAGCTCCCGGTCTTTCCCATGACCTGAAACGGAATTCACTTCCACTCTGCATCAGGGGGTTGGTTATTTTCCTCACGTTCGAGTGATCGGAAATATCGTAAACCGTAATATCGGTGTTGGAAAAATTGCTCAGATGGTATTCATACAACGAATCGGGTCCGGTTGTTCCACGCATCTTGGGTGAATAAAAAAGCAACACGTCGTTGTATGCCTTGAGGTAACGGGTCCAGGCGATCTCATAAAAGTCAAGATAACCGTATGAAGTGCTGTTGCCCGCGCCAAACGTAAACCTCAAAACAGATCTTTCATCCGGATATGTGCCGAAGTGGGGCCTTCCGGTCGTACTGTCAAGCCTGCCTACCGAGTAAGGGTCAGAGCCGTTCCCCGAGATGGTCGAACTTCTTACAACATTACCGTTCTCCTCCACTGTCAATCCGACCGATTCGCTCGATCTGTTCACAAACCAATAAGAGTAATATGTCGGCTTGCCGGGTATTATCCCTTCAACTTTCTTCTGGTAAACCCTTGTTTTGGTGTTCTGAGAGAACTCATCCCCAACGAAGTATCTTCCTGTTTGACCCAGGTTTATCTTGTCTTCATCCCAAAAATCATAAGCGTCGCTCGATTCAACAATATTGGAAGTGTTGTCGGCGACTGAACTTTTACTCCCTGTCCTCTTTCCGTTGGTACCGCCGGATGTTATCCAGAAGTAATTCTTTGCTGTATACGGGTTTTGGTTTCTTTTTACCACTCTCGCGAGTGAATCATAATACCAGAATCCAACACCCCTCCCGTAAAATATTATTTCGTCTCCCTGATCAAACTTGCCGTCATCCTGTCCGGTTACAGTGATCGCGATCTCCTGAAGGTCTTCGGGACGCGCAACAGAGATGTTCTCTGAAAGAACGTAACCGCCGTTGTTGTAAATCTTTATGGTTCTCGGATCAACAGTCGCGGGATTGATTCCAAAAGAACTCAACTGATCATACTTGATCTTGTAAAATCCCTCTTCGGGAGCTTCGAAACGGAACCACCTCCCTGATGAAAGTACTGTCTGCCCGACCGCGGAGCCTTTTTTCAGACCGGCAGGCTTCCGGGCGATCCATTTCCGGGCCATGTCGTAGTTGAATACCATTTCACGGAGGAACTCGTCATCGGATCCCGCGCTTCCCGGGGTGTTTCCGAATGTAAACCGGACCGTCATCCGTTTTAAGAGTTTTATGTTCCCGCCATCCTGCGTTACCGCGCCGAGGTAGACATCCTGAACGTTTAGACCCCTAACCATGCCCCCTTCACCAAAGATCAGAGGGTCGTTGTTGATAGTTATATCGTTCCGGCGGTTATAAGTGTACTCGGCGTTTCTTTCCGCGCCGGGTCGCACATCGGGTACAGGAGGCAGTTCACCCGGAATGTAACTGTAAGATGTGGCGAGCACTTCTGCGGTCACTCCGTTTTCATAGGGTACACCAAGCGTCAGGTGGCGTGATCTCGCGTCGGGAGCGCCAACTGTGGCTGAAGGATTACGCGTGGAACCAGAAAACACAGTTTTCCGGTACTGTCTCCCGTCTATAGTGACATATCCCGTGTCACTATATGACGGTGCATACTCAATGGTCAGACTGTTTGCCGACGATTGAATGATCTTGATTTCGCTCTGTGGAAAAACCTGGAGAGCCAGAGCCAATAATAATAACGAGATCTTCTTTAGCATGCTTGCCGAAAAATGGTTTGCTTACAAATTATTCAAAATTGGTAGAAAAATCTCGTATCTGGGCTCCGGATATGTTGCCTTTGCTTTCAGGCTGTGGAAGTGTGAAACAAATATTTCTTTAATAAATTAAGATAACTAAAATCCTGAATTAAAATAATACAATTTTCAGTCCATTTTTCACTTTCCCCTCTCAAATCCACTAAAAACGCGGAATCACAGCTTCGCCCCGGGACAAATATCATTCAGAACGCATCTGAAACACTCCGGTTTGCGGGCAAAGCAAACGTTCCTTCCGTGAGTGGCGAGCTGGTGTGAAAACACAACCCAGTCACCGGGATCAATGAGCTCTTTCAGCTCCGCTTCTATCTTGTCTGGGTCCTGCGATCCGACAAGGCCGAGCAGGTTTGAGAGCCTTTTAACGTGCGTGTCTACGGCTATCGCAGGTTGCCCATAAGCGTTGCCAACCACAACGGAAGCGGTCTTCCTCCCCACCCCCGGCAACTCTTTAAGCACCTCAAAGTCAGCGGGAACAACACCTCTATGATCCTCAACCAGAATTTGGCAGCAATTCTTTATGTTTTTTGCTTTCTGACGGTAAAACCCCGTTGAGAAAATATCTTTTTCAATCTCTTCGAGTGGGGCGTTAGCGAAAGAAGCGGGTGAGGTGTACTTTTTGAATAGATCAGCGGTCACAATATTAACCCGCGCGTCAGTGCACTGGGCAGAGAGAATCGTGGCGACCAAAAGCTCGAATGGTGAATTGAAATTCAAAGCGCATTGGGCATCAGGATAAATTTCCCTCAATCTTTTTACGGTTTCTTTTGCTCTCTCTTCTCTGTTCATCAACATCTGTGAAGCTGCTTTATTTATATTTGTTCAGTAAAAATAATTTTTGTCCGGTAACTGATGATAGATATATTTCTCGGCGCTTCGAAAAACACCTTGATCCACCTCCTGCTACTTTTCGGATTAACCGGTGTGATCACCCTTCTACTGTTTCTCCTGCAACGGATGATCTGCATCTCGTTCAGTAAAACCACCGGTTGGAACGGTCTATATCTCACCGCGTGGATCGGAACGCCCGTGCATGAACTGGGACACGTGATCTTTTGCCTTATATTCGGTCACAAGGTTAATGAAGTAGCCCTTTTCAAACCTGATAAAAGTTCAGGGGTGCTCGGATATGTCCATCACAGCTATAACACAAAAAGCGTTTACCAACGCGTGGGCAATTTCTTCATCGGGATCGCTCCACTTCTTACGGGAAGCGCCGTGCTTTTCCTTCTGTTCGACACCTTTTTTCACGGAAATGCTGCCGCTCCGGTCAAGTCGGGTATCGATATTAATAATATAAATGCTTCCCTGGGCAAAATTTTCACGGAGGTTTACTCGGGCATTAAACAGAATTTAAGTGCTATTCAGGCTTCATTCTCGAAGCCGACTTTAACCACCGCGCTGCTTGTATATGTTATGGCTTCAATCTCAGCCCACATGGCACCCAGTAACACCGATCTCAAAAACGCGCTCCCAGGATTCGGTTTGATCGTGGGACTCATTTTTATTTTCAATCTTATAATGGCTTTCACGGGAAAAGCGATTGTAATAGTCACCCAAGTCACTGCATTTATGTCGAAACTTCACGGAATACTGATCTTTGGACTCGCGCTTACGATTGCAGCATTCGTGATAATCTACATCCCTCTTGCCGTCTACCACCTCTTCAGCGCGAAGAAAATTCTTAACCCCTTTTATTGATAAACTGAAAAGGGGCGACACTTCTGCCACCCCTTCGGGAAAATTAAAGAATCTCTTTCAGAGTCTCGTAATGAGCGCGGATCGTTTGATCGATCTCATCATTGCTCAAAGCCGTGCTCAAGAACCACGCCTCAAACTGCGCCGGCGGAAGATAAATACCCCGTTTCAGCATACCGTGGAAGAACTTGCTGAACATGGCGGTATCTGATTTGAAAGCAGAATCAAAATCATAAACAGGCTCTTCAGTAAAGAAGAGTGATATCATCGAGCCAACACGGTTAATTCTAAATGATCTCTCGAATTTAGCGTGGTTCTCTCTGAAGCCTTCCTCAAGCCTGTCGGTTTTATCCTCCAGTTCCTGATAAATTTCAGGGTGCTCCTGGATGTGGTGGAGGGCAGCGTAACCGGCAGCCATCGCCAGCGGATTGCCGCTAAGAGTACCCGCCTGATAGACGGGACCGAGTGGTGCCAGTTTCTCCATGATCTCACGCTTCCCGCCGAAAGCTCCGACAGGAAGTCCGCCACCGATGATCTTGCCGAAGGTGGTAAGATCGGGTGTTATACCGAAAAGCTCTTGGGCACCTCCTTTTGAAACCCGGAAACCTGTCATTACTTCATCAAAAATGAAGACGATCCCCTCTTCGGTACAAAGTTCACGCAAACCATTAATAAAATCCTCGGTTGGTACCACAACCCCCATGTTACCCACAACGGGCTCTATGATGATGGCGGCAACTTCATTTTTGTTGTTTTTTACAAGTTCCCTGACGTTTTCAAGGTCGTTGTACTTGGCGATAAGTGTGTCAGCCGCGGTACCTTTGGTAACACCCGGACTGTTCGGCTCACCCAAAGTCAGGGCGCCACTTCCCGCTTTTATGAGGAAGAAATCAGCATGCCCGTGGTAGCAGCCTTCAAATTTTATGATCTTCTCACGGCCGGTGAAACCTCTCGCCACTCTGATAGCGCTCATGGTTGCCTCGGTTCCTGAGTTAACCATTCGCACCATTTCAACCGAGGGAACGAGAGAGGTAATGAGGCGCGCCATCTTCACTTCCATTTCGGTGGGGGCACCAAAACTTGAACCGTGCTCCAGCGCCTTGATAACGGCTTCTTTTATAAAAGACGGATTGTGACCAAAAATGTGGGGACCCCAACTGCCGATATAGTCGATATAACTGTTTCCGTCAACATCGTACAACCGGGAGCCTTCACCCCGCTCCATGAAAACCGGGTTACCGCCCACTGACTTAAATGCCCTTACGGGTGAGTTAACCCCGCCCGGAATGTATCTTTTTCCTTCTTCAAAAAGCGCTTCGCTTTTTTTGATTTCCATTATAAACCTTTCAAATCCTTTATTGCCTGTCGAGCACTCTCGAGGCGTCTTTCGCGAAATATGTGAGGATCATGTCAGCACCGGCTCTTTTAATAGCAACCAGCGACTCCATCATCACCCTCTCTTCATCGATCCAGTCGTTCATTCCGGCTGCCTTTATCATGGCGTACTCACCCGAAACCTGGTACGCGGCTAGTGGCATTCCGGTCGCGTCTTTCACTCGTCTGATGATGTCAAGGTATGCTCCGGCAGGCTTGACCATAATAATATCGGCACCCTCTTCAATGTCGCTGAGGGCTTCACGTATCGCTTCGTCACCGTTTGCACCATCCATCTGATGCGAGCGCCTGTCACCGAACGCGGGTGTTGAGTCTGCGGCATCCCGGAATGGGCCGTAGAATCCCGAGGCATATTTTACCGCGTAACTAAGAATGGGGATGTTTCTGAAGCCGTTTTCATCGAGTCCCTGGCGAATTGCGGCAACCCTGCCGTCCATCATGTCTGAAGGGGCAATAACATCAGCTCCCGCCTTGGCGTGAGATACCGCTTCTTTTACCAGCAGTTCAACTGTCTCATCGTTCAGAATTTCCTCACCATTAAGCACACCGCAATGTCCGTGGGAAGTGTACTCGCAAAGGCAGACATCGGTGATTACGAGCAAGTTTTTAACTTCTGCCTTTACTGCTCTGATGGCCCTCTGAATTATTCCTTCATCCGAGTAAGCGTCGGAACCAACCTCATCCTTGTGTTCGGGAATGCCAAAAAGTATTACCGCGGGTATACCCATCTCCGCCACTTCCTTGCACTCTTTTACGAGATTGTCGATCGAAAACCTGAAAACACCGGGCATCGACCTGATCTCTTCTTTTACATTCTCGCCCGGGGCAACAAACAGCGGGTATATGAAATCGTTTTTGGTAAGTAGTGTCTCACGCACAAGGTCGCGGACTTTAGGGTTATATCTTAATCTTCTGAGTCTTTTAACTGGAAAAGATGCCATTTATTTCTCCTGACGGAACTGTTCTCAAAAATTGGTTAAAAATAAAGGTAAACTTACCAATCGGAATGATGAAATAAAATGCAAATCAGAGGAGAAGCATCAGGTGAAGATAACCTTTTCCATTATCAGGTGATCAACCGTGGTGTTCACCCAGGTAAAGGGCTCGGTTCTTACTGGCGTGAAGCCCTGCTTTTCGTACCACTCAACGCTTTTCGTGTTTGCTGACATCACACCAAGAGTGATCTTCTCAAACCTGTACTCAAGAGCGAAACTTACCGCGTTATCAAGCAGCAATTTCCCGATGCCCTTGCTTTGATGTTCAGGGTGGACGTAGAGTGAGATCAGATAAAAAACGTCATTATCGTCATCGCGTTTGAGACGGGTCCAGCCCGCAATTTTGCCGGCTTCAACGGCAATGTAGCAGTCCTCAAGATCAGCGTTAAGTATCTCAACCAATTTTGCCGGCGAATAGACTGTGTCAAGGTAAGTGTCAAGGTCTTCAACAGGGATGTATGCACTGTATGTATCGTGCCACGTTTTCCTTAATAACTCCCTGACTTCAGGAATATCTTTTTCTTCTGCCAAACGAATCTGTGTTGTATTGTCCAACGACATAATAATTCTTCACTTGAATTGATAAATGAATTTTCTTCTTGCAATATATGAAAAACAATTTTCACGAAAAACTTAAATCCTGTTTCGTGAAGCATCCCTCAACAAAAAAAGCCCCGGAATTTGATCCCCGGGGCTTTGAAACATCATCATGAAGATGCCTGATTATTTTATAACCTGACTCTTCAACCATGAAGTAGGCACTGATTTCGGACGGACGATCGGCAGTCCGAGTGCCCTGTTCATTACTGCTTGCGCGGCGAGACCCATCGACCTCGAAAGGGCGAACATCACGGTGTAGTATGAGAACTCTTTTATACCGTAGTGATACAGCAGTGAACCGGTAACCGCGTCAACGTTTGGCCAGGGATTCTGGATCTTTGGTATTTTCTTGAGTATCTCAGGCACCACTTCGTAAGTGTTGACCACAGTTTTGAATACCGGATCTTCAGGGAAGTGGAGCTTTCCGAACTCATAGAACGCGGTGAAACGGGGGTCTACCACTCTGAGTACTGCGTGACCGTAACCCGGAATAACCTGACCGGCAGCAAGGGTTTCGTTTACTTCGATCTCGATCTGCTCTTTGGTCGGAGTGCCGTTGAATTTCTTCATTACCTCAAGCAGCCATTTCAGCGATTCCTGATTCGCGAGTCCGTGGAGCGGGCCCGCAAGTCCGTTGAATCCAGCGGACATGGAGTAGTAAAGATCTGAGAGGGCCGAGTTTACAACCGTGGCAGTGTAAGAACTTACGTTACCACCTTCGTGATCCGAATGGGCAACGAGGAAAAGTCTGATAAGTGAGAGGAACTCATCAGCCGGGGCATCGATACCAAGCATGTGAACGAAATCTTCAGCGAGCCTCATATCGGGATCGGGCTGAACCAGCTCTCCTTTGTTGTAACGCAAACGGTAAATGGCAGCAGCGATCGCGGGAAGCTTCGCCACTATGTTCAACGCGTCTTCCAGGGTATATCTCCAATACTCGGATTTGTGAACCCCGTGTTCGTAGTGGTGAGCAAAGCTTGATTCCTTCTGCATGGAGAGAATGGCAGTGGAAAGCATGGTCATCGGATGCGAATCCTTTGGCATCGCCTTTAGTATCTCCCATACATAGTAAGGAACAAACTTTCTGATCTTCAGGGCAGTCGCGAATTCCTCATATTCGGCTTCCGAGGGGAGCTCCCCGGTAAGAAGGAGGTAAAACACCTGCACACCGTTAAGATCTGTAAGATCTTTCATCGGAACGCCGCGAATTATTAGTCCCTGTTCCTTCGGCACCACGGAAGTGTCGCACCAGAGGGCGTTAACACCACGGAGACCGCCCATCACCTGGGATATGGTAACATCCGATACTTTGTGCTCTCCATGCTCTTTTAAGAAAACCGACATTTCTGAACGCCAGCCTTCAATCTTCCCGACCATTTTATCAAAAATAGTTACTGCCATATGTATTCCGAGTTAGTTTTAATGAATGTTTTTAATTTCTAACAACTGTTTATTTTCCCGCGTTCAAAAATAGATAAAACAGGGAGTTATTCCTCCCTGTTTTTTCATAAATTATTTTATGATGGTGTAAGAACCGGTGAATGTTTCAAGTATTGAGTTCATTTCTTTCACGAGAACGAACGGATCCTTAAGATCACCCGAGCCGAGCTCCGCTGAAAGATATAGAACGTTCACCACTCTCGGGATCACGGGAGAGTTTTTGTCACCTTTGTAAATGGTGAGAAGGTTCCTCACAACGGCGCTATCCTTGTTTATTTCCATCACTTTTGGGGCACCAAATCCCTCAAACATCGGGTTCGAACCCTTCATCATCCTTCTGAATGATGCCGAGAACATTTCACTCTCACCCGAGAGCCAAACGGCATGGTCGTTGAGGCGTTTTGATATCTTTACTTCCTTTACTTTCTCGCCGAGAACATCCTTGATCTTCTTGGCGAGGTCGTCGAGAACTTTTTCATCGTCCGAGGTAAGTTCAGGAAGTTTTTGACCATTCTCCTCAAGATCGATGAATGACTCGAGTTTCGCGATGTCGGCTTTTTCAACCGATACGAGATCGAGATCGCCATACTTCCCTACCATGTTCAACGCGTACTCATCCACGGGATCGTAGAGGAAGAGAACATCTATCCCCTTCTTCTTGAAAATCTCGATGGCGGGATCTGCAAGTAGCGATTCCCTCGCGGTGCCGAGAGCATAGTAAATTTCCTTTTGCTCAGCTTTCAGGCCGTTCTTGTAATCCTCGAACGAAACAAGTTTTTCGGGATCAGGGTTGTTCAACGAATCAAATCTGAGAAGTTCGAGGTACTGCTCACGGTTGTTATGGTCGTTAAACCCGAGTTTGATATACTTTCCGTGCTCCTGATATATCCTCTTGTACTGATCGGGCTCATTCTTGGCGCGGTTGATCAGATCTTTGAGAACAGATTTGGTCACTTCACGGGCGATCCTGCCGAAAATGGCGTTCTCCTGAAGTGTCTCCCTCGATACGTTAAGGGGGATGTCTTCAGAATCAACCACACCCTTCACGAAGCTGAGGAACTCAGGAAGAAGGTCTTTCGATTGGTGCTGGATCAACACTTTTCTCACGTAGAGATCAAGACCGTAATTGTCCCTGTTCATTCCGAAGAAATCGACGTTCCTTTTCGGGATGAAAAGAAGCGCGTTAAACTGTATCGGCGCGTCAACGTTTATGTGGATATGGCACTCGGGATCATCAAAATCGTGCGATACGAACTTGTAGAATTCAGAGTACTGTTCCGGCTTGATGCTGCTTTTTGGTTCTTTCCAAAGCGCGGTTATCGTGTTTATCCTCTCAGCCGCGAGATAGATAGGATAAGAGATAAATCCGGAATGTTTCTTGATGATACTTTCCAGACGCTCTTTTTCGGCGAACTCAACCGCGTCATCTTTAAGGTAGATCTCGATCGTGGTACCGCGGCTAACACTCTCTTCCATTTCGGTGATGGTAAATTCACCAGTTCCGGTTGAGCGCCAGACGTATCCGGCTTCATCTTTTAGATAAGATCTTGTTTTGATCTTCACTTCCGTGGCAACCATGAACACTGAGTAGAAACCGACACCGAACCTTCCGATGATCTCTTTAGCGTCGCTGTCACCGGCTTTCAGCGCTTTAATGAACTCGGAACTTCCCGATTTGGCAATTGTTCCGATGTTCTTTACAAGCTCGTCCCTGGTCATACCGATACCGGTATCAGTGATCACGAGCATCTTCGCTTCTTTATCGAACGATATTTTTATTTCTAATGGCAGGTCTTTCTGATGATAATCATCACTCTTTAGGGAGATAATCCTCAGCTTGTCGAGGGCATCAGAAGAGTTTGAGATCAGCTCGCGTAAGAATATCTCACGGCTGCTGTACAAAGAATGAACTAAGATATCCAGAAGTTGATTTATTTCCGCCTGGAAAGTGAATTTCTCCTGTGTTTTTGTCTCCATGAACTATTAGTCCTTTCTTATTTGTTAAATTGTTAATAAGCACGAAATTTCATAAATTTGCGATCACAAATATAACATTTTTCCACCCCTGATTAGATTTCAATCCGCTAAATGAGTTTCAAAAAACTGCTGCTGGTCCCCGTTTTTATGGTTATCATTTTGGTTCTTCTGGTGGCGGCCCTGGCTTTCTTCCCGTATATTTTCACAAACGTGTATAAATTCCCCGCCATGAAGCCGTTTTCGGGCAACGAGTGGTATAACCCCTACGCCGACACTTCCGGGAAGTGGCTGAAAGCCAACTTTCATGCCCACGCCATCGCCTGGGAAGGGATGACCAACGGCAAACTAACCCCAGCGCAGCTCGATTCGGTTTACAGGTCGCTCGGCTATGACTTCGTTGGCATCTCCGACTACCACAAGATTACCCGCGCACCCGGCATAATGGATGAAGAGTTCATACCGATCTATGAGCACGGCTACAGCATTTTTAAAAGACATCAGCACCCCATCGGAGCCAAGGAAGTGGTGCATTTCGACTATCCCCTGTTCCAGTCGCTTCACCACAAACAGGATATTATTGAAAGACTCCGCCCCACGTCAAAACTTCTGGCGATAAATCATCCGGAGTTCTCAACCGGTTACTCACCTGAAGATTTTCAGTACCTCTCGAACTACACTCATATTGAAATTCTGAATCACTACCGCACCTCGCTCGCCCAGTGGGATGCCGCGCTTACTGCCGGTTACCCCGCCTTCGGCTACGGTAACGACGATTCTCACGACCAACGGAAAGAGGACGAAACGGGTAAATTCTGGACCATGGTTCGCTCCCCGTCTCTTCTAAGTAACCTGATACTCGACGCGTTACGAAAAGGGAACTCGATCGCTGTCGCGGGTAAAAGAGGCGTTGTGGATAACGAATTGAGGTACCTTAAAGTGCACGGCGACACTCTCAGGCTACACCTCGCCCAACCGGCTGATTCGATCAGACTCGTCGGCAATAACGGTGAAGCGCTCGCGACTTTTACCACTGTTGATTCGGTAAACTTCCCGATACAGAAAGTGAGAACCTATGTACGCGCCGAGGTTTATAATAAACTGACAACATTTTACCTCAATCCGGTGATCAGAACCGAGGGGATTCTCCCTGTTTATAAACCTGTAAAGAACGCGGCTTTTTCATTCCTGGTCAGAATTGTTGCCCTTGCAGTATATATTTCCTATCTATTGATGATCTACAGGCTGATCGTTAAAATGTTCCGCTACACTTTCAACCGCTCGGTGGTCAGGATAATTTAAGTTTCAAACGGCTGTCTTGAAGAACGAGGCAGCCTCCTCTATTCCATTCTTGTCAACAAGCATTATCACCAGATCATCTTCAGCTATCTTTGTGCTGCCCGATGGGATCACGTATTTCCCCTTGCGTTCTATCAGCACTACCAGCATCTCCTTCGGCAGACCGATCTCAACAATTTTCTGACCGACTGCAGGCGCCCCGGGCTGAACGAACAGATCAAACAGTGTTTTGTCATCCCCTCTTCCGGTTTCGAGATCTATCAGGACTTTCTTCGTCAGGTTCTTTTCCGCCGATACTTTAAGCAGTTTCGCTGCTAACGGAAGTGACCACCCCTGACCGAGAGCCGAAAGTATGACAACGAAGAACACAAGGTTGAAAACAAGACTACCACCATCAACGTTGGCGGTGAGCACGAAAGTGGCAAGAATTACAGGCACCGCCCCCCTTAAACCACCCCAAGTGATGAACAGCTTCTCCCTCAGATTATAACTGCTGAAATAAAGTGAGGCGAAAACCGCTATGGGACGGGCAATGAACATTAGAAACAAAGCCAGCACAACCCCTGTCTCCCACACTTCAATAAGCTTCGAGGGAAAGATCAGAAGCCCGAGGGTTACAAACATCCCGATCTGGCTCAACCATGCAAGACCTTCAAAGAACCGTGTAGTGTTGGTTTTGTGCTGATATTCATAATAGTTCGCGACAATTCCTGCAACATAAACAGCAAGAAAGCCCGATCCCGCGATTAATGCTGTTCCGCTGTAGATACCGAGGGCGCAAGCGAGTACAAAAACGGGATAAAATCCGGGTGAGAGAAAATCAAGCCTGTTTATAACCCAGGTCATCGCCCTGCCCCCGAGGAGTCCGGTCACTGTTCCGATACCGAACTGAAGGAAAAGCATGATTATGTAGTCGTAAAGTGGCTTTTCGGGCATTGTCATAACCGAGATCATCATCGCGGTCAAGAAGATCGCCATTGGGTCGTTGCTCCCGCTTTCGATCTCGAGAACCGGCTGCAACTCACCTTGCAGGCTCAGGTCTTTTGCCCTGAGAACTGAAAACACTGCCGCGGCATCGGTCGAGGCAATTACCGATCCGATCAGAAGTGAAAGCCGAAGGTCGTAACCCGCCACATAGTAGAGGAAAACCCCCGATAATCCCGCCGTAAGCACCACGCCAAGCGACGCGAGTGAAAAGGCAGATTTGTAGCCGTTCTTTACAGATTCAAACCTTGTCTCCAATCCACCTGAAAAGAGGATGAACACAAGGGCGATGGTTCCGATTGATTGCGCCAGCGGAGCGTTGTCAAACTCAATTCCACCGGGTCCGTCTGATCCCGCGAGCATCCCAAGCCCCAAGAATAGGATCAATGCCGGCACACCATAGTTCTTGGTCAGTCGCGTGACCATTATCGCCATAATCACCAGAACCGAAAGTATAAGCAGCTTGTCTTCAATTAATTGAGGCATGGTATTCCTGTTCTGATTTTAACTATATTTAATAATCATCAATTTTTTTTTCCGAACCGGCTTTCCGGATAAAATATATGAGCAACACGCGATCACATATTCTTGCTTCTGAAACTTACCGGAAGAAATTAAGACAAAATGTCTTCAATTCCATTGCTTCAAATTTAAGAAGCAATATAACAATTGCGCGCGGAAATCTTGATATAATTGATGAGCAACTATGCTCTGATGATCACCAGGAATCGCTCAAAGACCTGCAAAACGCCCTTGCCAACCTCGCCAATCTCGCGACTCAGATCGATAACCTTTACGACCTGATCATACCCGAATTCATCCCTAAAAATGTCGACCTTGTGAAGGTGCTTAATGCCGTTACAAACAATCTGAAATTTATGGCCGCCCAAAGGGATATCGATCTTTTTTTCGTAAGCGATTGCTCCAGGTTCATCGCCAATTGCTCCCCGCTGATGATCGACAGACTCGCGGGACACATGATCTCGATTTTGGTACGCTCTTCTCTTCCATCATCTGTTATCAGAGTGATCCTTAAATCGAAGGATGAAAATGATTGTGAGCTTTTGATAATGTTCAGTCCCTCTTACGATATAGCAGGCAAAGAGCCGGAAATAACCCATTATGAACTTCTTACATCACAACCTCAGAACGTGATCGATACTTGCCTGTTCGAAGCGATCAGCGACACTTTCAATATACAAACCGGTGTGGAGCAGGCAAATCAAGGTCTCGCTGTAAGCATCCGTCTTCCCGCGCGCTCGAACGCGGAAGTTGAAGATGACTACCTTGATGAATATAGCAAGTGGAGCACCTTCAAGATAGCCGAGTACACATCGCAACAGCAGGAAAAGGTTTCTTCAAGTGTTTCACCTGATCCTGATCAGAAAATTGTTCTGATAATAGAAGACAACCAGGAGGTCGGCAAGTTCCTCGCCAAATCACTTGAGAATGAATACAGGGTGGTGCAGGCGCATAACGGATTTGACGGATTGCGGAAAGCCGTCACCCTCATCCCCGATATTATACTCTCCGATATTCACATGCCCGGTGTGAGTGGTATCGAAGTGGCGCGACTGATCAAAAATGATGAAAAAACTTCCCACATACCGGTCATGCTTATCACCGCTGATTCATTTGAAGCCAATAAAATTAAAGCCATCGAATCAGGCGCCGATGAAATTCTCATAAAACCTGTTTCGCTCAAAGAATTGAAGGCCCGGATCTCCACAATTCTTAAAAACAGAAGGAGATATCTCTCCCTCACGCCGGCCGACTCTCAGAATGGCGGCAACCATCAACCTGAATTGAAAGACAGGTTTCTCGAAAAACTCGAAGGAATACTTAACGAGAATTTTGACAATGAAGACCTGAGTGTCGAAGACCTCGGTGAGCTCGTCGGTATGAGTCAGCGACAGCTCCAAAGGAAGATAAAGGCTGTAACAGGCCGGCTCCCTAACGGTTACATAAGATATTTCAGGCTTGTGAAAGCAAAACGGATGATAAAAGAAGGAAAAATGAGCGTAAGTGAGGCTGCATATTCTTCCGGTTTCAGCAATTTATCCTATTTCGCCAAGTGCTACAAAGATGAATTCGGCGAATTACCATCGGATACCAACTGATATTTTATCATTGTCCAAAAAGTGTTAAAGTTTGACGTTTTTTTGTTAAACTATCTACTTCCCCTCCCCTAAATTTGTATCGAGTTTAATTAATATTTAATAGGTTTTACACCTTCTAATCGAGTTTAATAGTGCAAAAGATCCCGACGGGCTAGTATTAGCCCGTTTTTTATTTTAAACTCCCCCCAATCCGCCTGCGGCGGACCAAATCCCAAACCCCAAACCCCAAACACTCTATACTCCACACTCCACACTAATTGTTAAATTTGTTTTCATTATTACAAAATTTTGGAGATCATTAATGAGTTTGGAATTGCGCGACTTCGGATTTTCCGGTTTGAAAGTGACGCCCCTCGGATTCGGAGCCGGAAAAACCGGCGACAAGAAAACCTCTGACAAAAAAATCGAGAAACTGTTGAACACCGTTCTCGATCTTGGCATAAATCTGATCGACACCGCCAGAAGCTATGGTGAGTCGGAATACCGGATCGGCAAACACCTCTCCGCGAGAAGGCATGAGTTCGTCCTCTCCACCAAGATCGGTTACGATGTTGAAGGAACTGAAGACTGGACTTACAACTGCATCATCAAAGGTGTTGAGAAAGCTCTCAGAATATTGCAAACCGACTACATCGATATCGTCCACCTCCACTCCTGTAACAAGGATGTGCTTGAAAGAGGCGAAGTGACGGAAGCCCTCACCCGCATGACCCAGGAGGGAAAGGTCAGGTGCCATGCGTACTCCGGTGACAATGAAGCGCTCGAGTACGCGGTCTACAGCGGAAGTTTCGCCTCGATACAGGCTTCGATAAACATTGCCGACCAAAAAACGATCAATACCCTGCTCCACCCCGCGAAACAGCGGTATATGGGCGTGCTGGCTAAAAGACCCCTCGCCAATTTCGCGTGGGCCGAAAACGCCAACCTTGACGACCCCAACGTAGCCGAATACAGACGCAGAATTTATGAAATGAATATCGACTTCGGAATGCCGCTTGAAGAAGCGATGATCAGGTTCGCCGCGTTCACATACGGTGTCGACTCCATTCTCATCGGCACTTCCGATGTGAAACACCTGAAGGCCGCCGTTCAGATGGTCGAAAAAGGTAAATTGCCCGATGAACTTCTCGACAGGATCAAGACACGTTTCTCTGAAACCGGAAGTGGCTGGAATTCATTAACCTGACGCTTCCATGGTTCATATATTATCACTATATTTGAATCGGACTTTTTATTCCTTTTAACAAAACAGGCAAAAGATGAAAAAATATACATTTTTCGTACTCGCTCTCCTGCTCGCCTCTCCGGCGGTATTTGCTCAGTTGAGCGTAAAGTTCAACGGTGAACTCAGAACCCGTCTTGAGATAGATGAACAGGATTTCAACGCCAATACTAAGTGGCAAAATTACATAAACAACCGCGCCCGCCTCGGAGCCATCATTTCAAACAACGATGATCTCGAATTTGTTTTCAGGGTTATCGACGCGAGGGTTTTCGGTCAGGAAGCCGGCGTGCAGACCAACTCAGCCAACCTCGACCTGAACGAAGGATACCTCAAGCTCACAAAAGGTAACTGGGAATTCATCCTCGGAAGACAGGAAGCCCGCTACAACAACGCGAGGATCATAGGTCAGTCAGACTGGGGCAACACACCGATCACTTTTGACGGTGCCACTGCCAGATACTCAGGAAAAGGATACCGCCTGAGCGGTTTTGTATTCAGACTTTCAGACAAACTCGCCGCTGACGACAGTCTCGATCAGAATCTCGTCGGTCTATTCGGCGAGTTCAAACTTCAGGATAATCTTCAGCTCAACCCTTATCTCCTCTTCGATAGAAGATCACCGGTTGACAGACTTTCTAGATTGACCCTCGGACTTAACGCCCCCGGATATGTCGGTCCATTCGTTTTCGATATTGATGTTGCATATCAGATGGGCAACATAAACACAGGCAAGAAACAGGATATCGCCGCGTACCTCGCCGCGATCAACCTTGAGTATGATTTCCATGTTCAGTCAAAGGCAACACTCGGCGCCGGTTACGCGATTTACTCCGGTGACAAGGATGCCGCTGACGATAAATATGAGGTTTTCGACAACTCATACGCCACAAAGCACGCCTATCTCGGCGAGATGGACTTCTTCAGGGCAATCCCCGGAAGCACTTGGAACCTCGGTGTGACAGACATTTACGCTTACTACAAAATGGCAGTTACAAGCTGGCTCGCCGGTAAATTAACCGGACATGTATTCGGCTCAGCCGCTTCATACAAGCTTGCCACAGGCACTGAAAGCAACGTCTACGGTACCGAGATCGACCTTTCATTCGTCGCCAAATACAACGAATACCTCAACTTCATGTTCGGTGCTGCCACCTTCCTCCCCGGCGACATCTTCAAAGAGAAAAAAGGAACTGACAACGCATATTGGATGTATGCCGGCTTCCACCTCAATATGAAGTAAAACTTCACCCTTTATACTGAAAAAGGCTGCTCACAAACCGGGCAGCCTTTTTTATATAACTCATCACTAACCTCTGACCTCTGACCTCTGACCTCTCCTTATACCTGCTTTTCCGCTCCTGAATTAAACTCCACTATTTTATTCCAATCAATTGCACCCTCAGCGGTACAGAAGACATTCAGAAACTCACGCTGCAAAACAGCGATCTTGCCATTGTAAGAGGCTAAAAACTCTTCGTTTCTTTCCTTTGCCTGATAACCGAGTGGCTTAATAATGTCTTTAAACAAGTTAGGATTGCCTGAAATAAATTTCCAAAACGATTCACCACAATATTTGAAATAGTCACCTTTGTCGGGTTTGCTATCCTTGCCGTAGCAACAGCCGTTAACGGCGACCACATTAAGATTTGAATTACTGGTTCTTAAAACCTTTCTCGCGGACTTAAAATCCTGCTTCATCTTCTCCAATTGCCGGCTGTTACCCCAATTGGGTCCGGATTTGATACTGACGATATACCTGACACCGCCGTCTTCAAACTCGAGATCAATACCGGGTATTCCCGATTTTCTCCCCCCATACACCTGGGTGTTCACGAAGATAGCCAACCCTTCAAGCCAGTCACCAAATATTGTTTCTTCATTTGATGAGATGATCGCGTCCGCGAAGCTCTTAACAAGTTCAGCGGGTCCAAGGTTTTTCGCCCGGAACAGATATGGATTCTTTCGCAGTATTATCTTGTTAATCTCAAGACGGTCGAGGCTTTCAAGTCTTTTTGCGTGGAAAGAAGAGATGTTCTCTTCAACATATTCCTGTATTTTTGTCAGATCGAGAGGCATGTTTAACCAAACAATACAAGTTTAGAAGGTTCGAGTTGATTCTTTACCATGTAATAGTATTCGGGCAGGATCTCAATCCCGATTGAGTTTCGATCCATCCGCTGGGCAACCTTAACCGTTGTACCCGATCCCAGAAACGGATCAAGCACCACGTCACCCTCTTTAGTGAAGAGTTTAATGAACCACTCCGGTAATTCTTCCGGAAATGCCGCCGAATGACTTTTGTTCGAGCATTCTGTCGCGAGATGAAGCACATTCGAGGGATATGCCATATCCCTGTTAACCCAATTGGATATGTTTTTGCCGAAACCACTTCCCACTTTGGAGTCGTCGCGTCTTAGGTCAGTTTCACTCAACTTCCGGAGCCTGGTTTTCGCCCAATCCCCCATCGGTACCATCACTTCATCCTGATACATGTGAAACTTCCTCTCCTTGTTGAATTGAAGGAGTCGCTCCCACGCGTCCCGGAACCGGTTTGGCCACTTACCGGGGTATGAATTTTTCTTGTGCCAGATAAATTCCTCCGTCCAGAGCCAGCCTTGCTTCCTCATCCCAAGGATCAACTCGAGCACGTACGTGCTTCGCTCCCCTTCAACAACTTTTTCCTTGATATTAAGAACGAACGTGCCGGTCGGCTTCAAAACTCTCAAGAATTGTTCACTCCGTGGAAGGAACCAATCAACATATTCATCAGGGCGTATGCCGCCGTAAGTGGATTTTCGCTGATCCGCGTAAGGGGGGGATGTAAAAATAAGATCAACCGAGTTATCCGGTATCTCTTTTAAGGTGTCGAGGCAGTCGCCAAGATACAGATTTGTGAAAATTTCCATTAGATACTCCCGCCGGTCATTGTGTTCTGCCAGCAAAATGTAATTCTGATAACATACCTTTTTGTTAACTCAAACTCAAATTATGAAACTTTTCGTGACGCTAAAAATACAAAAAAACGGGCACTTGATGAAACTTTACAGCTTGTTTCAGACACCCAAAAATCTGTGCACTCTAATCCCCATCCGTGTAATCTCCCAAATGGATGCCTGTAGCTCGTGCGAAATCTGTAAAATTGCGTAACTTTAATTTCTTCACTCCCCCCAATTCACTTCTCACCACTAACCTCTAACCTCTAACAACTTTTCCTTATCTTTGCGCATGATAATTTTCTACTCTGCGGTTCTTGTTGCGTACGTTATTGTGCAGTTCCTTTTCTTGAAGGGAATAAAGCGGCTGCATGGGAAAGTTTCCACAAAACCGGCCGGGAGCGGCCATTCAAAGTTTTCCATCATCGTGGCGGCACGGAACGAGGAGGAAAACCTCCCCCATCTGCTTGAGGCGCTGAGCAAACTGGATTACCCTTCTGACAAATTTGAAATAATAATCTCTGACGATCACTCATCCGATAGAACGGTAGAAACGGCGCGACATTACGAGTCCCTGATTCCGGGATTAAGGATCATTACTGCCGCTCCGGGTGAAAAAACCGGTAAAAGGGCTGCCCTCACCCGTGGGATCGAAGCCTCGACTTCTGGGAATATTATCATCACCGATGCCGATTGCACACCCGGCAGCGAATGGCTTACGGAGATCGACCGATACTTCACCCCGGATTGCGACCTCTTGATAGGACCGGCCCCACTTCATAAAAGGCACGGTTTCTTTAACGGGCTGTCATGCTTCAGCAACCTCCGCTCGTCACTGATAATCGCCTCAACATTCAGTCACGGTCATCCCGTTTCGGCGATAGCGCGGAACCTCGCGTTCAAAAAAGAGGCATTTTTCAGGCAGGGCGGTTACACTTCAACAGAGGGGTCTCTCGGCGGCGATGATGACCTGCTACTCAGGAATTTTTTGGACCACGGTTTCAAAATAAGCTACTGCGATTCCCCCCGAGCGGCGGTGCTCTCGGAGACCCATTTCGAGGGGAAAGCATTTCTCAAACAAAAGGCGCGCCACACCCAGGCATCGAAATTTTACTCGAAAAGTTCGAAGTGGATACTCGCCCTCTGGCACATGCCCAACCTCTACGCGCAGTCATCAGTGCTGTTCCTCCCCTGGTTTCCGGAAGTGGCGTTCGTTTTCGTGGTGAAGGCATTATTCGACATGTCATTGGTTTTGAGCCTTCAAAAGAGGTTTAATTATGCTTTTTCCCCTTTCGAAGCGATATATTATCAGTTTTTTTACGAAATTTTCTTGATTATTAATTATTTTACATCCCGTTTTACGAAATTTAATTGGAAATAGTTTTATTATTCAGGTAACCTAATGGACTTCATTGCTGTACTAAGAGGAATTCTTGGAATTGGTGTTCTCCTCGGCATCGCGTTCCTTATTTCAAACAACAAAAAAAATGTAAACTGGCGACTTGTTGCCGGTGGTTTATCAATTCAATTCGTGCTTGCCATCTTCCTTATCAAGGGTGAAGCGATGTCACAGTTTTTCGGACCCCTCGGCTGGGTGAAAGACTTCTTCGCTTGGGTGAGTTCGTTTTTCGTCGTGATCCTGCAGTACTCCGAGCAGGGTGCATCATTCGTTTTCGGTAATCTCGCTTATGCCCCCGGAAAGGAAGGAAGCCTCGGCTTCTTCTTCGCGTTCCAGGTGCTTCCGACGATCATCTTCTTCGCGGCTCTCATGTCGATCCTCTACTATCTCGGCATAATGCAGAAGGTGGTTCAGGCGATGGCTTGGGTGATGGCGAAGATCATGGGTACCAGCGGCGCCGAATCCCTTTCTTGTACCGCGAATATCTTCGTCGGTCAGACAGAGGCACCACTTATTATCAAACCATACCTCGAGAAAATGACAAAAAGCGAAATGCTGACTGTTATGACCGGCGGCATGGCAACCATAGCCGGTGGTGTTATGGCGGCTTACATACAGATGCTCGGACAGTCTTATGCCGCGGCTAAAGGCATCTCTCTCGAGCAAGGTCAGGTTCTTTTCGCCACCCAACTTCTCAGCGCGTCTGTTATGGCAGCCCCTGCTGCGATGCTTATCTCGAAGATAATTTTCCCTGAGATGGATGAACCCGCAACCCGTGGCTCAGTGCACCTCAGTATTGAAAAGAACGGCTCAAACGTTATTGAAGCCGCTTCAAACGGTGCGATCGACGGTCTGCAGCTCGCGATCAATGTGGCGGGCATGCTTATCGCTTTCATCTGCCTTATAGCGTTGATGAACGGACTACTCGGTTGGACCGGTGAGATCACCGGACTGAACGCCGTATTGATTGAGCAGTTCGGTAAACCTCTCAGCTTCCAGCTCCTGATAGGATTTCTTCTTCAACCCGTGGCGCTCGCCATAGGAATTCCTGTACAGGATGCCCTCGACTTCGGCAGCCTGCTCGGCACCAAAACAGTGCTCAACGAGTTCGTGGCGTACCTCGACCTCGCCAAAATGGTTGAAACCAAGGTCTTGACTGATCCCAAGGCGATCTTCATGTCGTCATACGCCCTCTGTGGATTCGCGAACTTCTCTTCCATTGCCATTCAGGTTGGTGGAATTGGTGCCCTCGCTCCCGACAGAAAATCGGACCTCGCCCAGCTCGGCATTAAAGCGGTTATCGCCGGAACACTTTCAACACTTCTTTCTGCAACCATCGCGGGGATTTTCTTTTAAGATGATCGATCTCGAGTTCTACTATAAAGACCTGCTCGATATTCTTAGACAGGATATCAAACCGGATGATGTTAAGCTTGCCATTGTTCTTGGCTCCGGTCTCGGAAAGTTTCCCGAAACCATCGATATCCTTAAAACCTGGGATGGCAACAACCTCCCCCACTACCCCCACTCAACGGTGGAAGGGCACTCGGGAAAGCTGATTCTCGGCTCGATCGAAGGGAAGAAATGCCTCGTTTTTCAGGGAAGGTTCCACTTCTATGAAGGATACGACCTCTACGAAACCGTGGTTCCCTCTATTATCACCCGCTATCTTGGCATACCCTACCTGCTGCTAACCAATGCCGCCGGCGGGGTTGATACTTCGTTTGAACCGGGTGACCTGATGCTCTGCACTTCGTTTATCGGATTCAATATAAAGCACGAGCTCGACGATCTTATGCGCGTGGCGACCACCGAACAAAGGGAACGGTTCCAAAACACTCCAGACCCCGACTTTAACGATATTATTATCTGGTCGGCTCTCGAGGAGAAAGTGCATCTGAAGGAAGGCGTTTACTGGTACAACAAAGGTCCGACATACGAGACCCCTGCCGAGATCAGAATGGTGGATAAATTCGGCGCGAGCGCGGTTGGAATGTCAACTGTTGCCGAGGCTTACTGGGCGTCTGCTTTCGGCGTGAAGGTCAGCTGCATTTCGTGCATCACAAATTACGCCGCGGGGCTTTCACCGCAAAAGCTCAGCCACGAGGATGTTACGATCGCTGCCAAACTCGTGGAGAACAAGTTCAACAGGCTTGTGCGCAGAATAGTCAAATATTTTTAGTAGAACCACCCAATTCTAAACGCGGAATACAAAACAGCCGTCTCAGCCCTGAGACGGTTTTTTGTTAAGTGGTAGAGGTGGCGGGAGTCGAACCTTTCAAGTTCCCTTCGGCTCAATCCCCCTTCCGGGCCTGTGACCAGAATGTACTCATGTTCAGGAAGTGGCACGAAGGAAGCGAACTCCTGCTCCGCTTCAAGATCAAAACCCAGAACTTCCTTCCCTTGCTGAAAAAGATGTTCGAATTTCTCCGCCGTCGCAAGCACCGGTTTGAATGGGTTGAATGATTGCTTCGCGGCTGAAATGGCGACCTTCTCCCACCGTTCGAGCTTGAATCCCTTCCCGATGGCATTGTCAGAATTGAAGAAAATGAACCTGCTGAAACCCGTCTCAACTAATTTTTCGATGGCGAACTCAATTTTATCGAGGTTTTTAAGGCGGGGTATGGCAATGGTAACTTTATCAAGCCGGTTGGGCATTTCTGTTTCCGAAACAACCGTGCCTTCAATCGCCCTGTTTCCCGTGGCGGTGATCTCTGTCTGAATTATGGTTCCGTCACCTGAAGTGACGAATATTCTGTCACCCGGTTTGTGGCGCATTACCCTCGTTATGTGGTTGACGTCATCGCCTGAAAAAACGAGGGCAGCGCCCTCTTTCTGGATGCTGCCCCAATAAAGCTCTTCGCCCGCGAAATTATTCATCCTGATCAGCGGAAGAAATACCTGACCCCGATCGCGCCGTTAAAGTCGAACTGCGTGTCTGGAATGAGATCGAGCAACGGCACTATTTCAACAAAAACATCCACGGGAGCTTTCGCGAATTCATAAGCCATGCCCACCGGGATCCGCACGCCGATCCTGCTTTTGTCCTGAAGTTTGATCCGTCCGCCAATACCCACATACACGGGAAGCCTGCCCTGTTTAACGTTAAAAAAGGTGTTATCATGATAAAGGTAATCCGCGTGGATGTGTAGCGCCGCGTCTTTCTTGAATGACCAAGCGACAGCCCCGTCGATCGCGTGTGACTCGCTCAGATAGTATTTTCCGGCAAGCCCGGTTGGCTCACCAACTATAATACCCAAGCCGAATCCACCATTTTGCGCGAAAGCTCCGGCGGTTAAAAACAGCGTGATCATAAGTGCGGATCTGAATAATTTCATATCTTTCATTCCTGATTTTTTGATTTTGTATTATTAAAAATACGAAAAAACCACGGTTCCACCTTTGTTACAAACCACAGGACAGCAAATGTTCTCGATTGAAAAATATATATCATTCAGCGACTGCGACCCTGCAGGGATCATCTTCTTCTCCCGCGCTTTTGAAATAGCTCATACAGCTTATGAAAAGTTCATGCACGCGAATGGCCTCGGCGACTATTTCGGCAAGCGTGACGTGATAATTCCATTGGTTCACGCCGAAGCCGACTATAAAAAGCCCCTGAAACCGGGTGACATAGTGGTGGCAATGGTAAAACTCGGTGAGATCAAGGAGAATTCATTCCGCTTGACGTACAACATCTATACTACGGATAATGAGATCGCCATCAAGGTAAAAACGGTTCACGCGACGGTGAAAAAGGATGGGTTCGCCAAATGCCCGGTGCCTGAAGACCTGCAAAAGGCGCTGCTCAAAATAGAGCTTTAACGCTCGAAGAGGAGGCGACGGGAAACGACAGGGTCGTATTTGCCGATCGAGGTCAACGGTATGGCATCAACCAACCGGTAGTATTTCGGGATCTTGTAGGGTGTGATCCTGGTTCTAAGGAACGCGTGCAGGTCTTGAAACTCAAAATCCTTATTGGCTACAAGCAGTGCCGCGACGGCCTCCCCCCACTTTTCGTTTGGGACACCGAATACAAATACCTCATCGATCGCGGGAAATTCCTTTATCACGGATTCTAATTCCAGCGGATCGATGTTAACTCCGCCTGAAATTATAAACCTGTTCTTGCGACCTGTTATCTTGAACTCCCCCGTTTCTGCTATTTCGCACAGATCATTGGTTTTGTAAAAACCATCTGAGAAGACTGATTCTGTCAGTTCAGGATCATCGAGGTACCTGCTGAAGAGATGTTCCGACCTTACAAGCAGTTCACCGTTCTCTTCCTTTATTTCAACTCCATCTATCGGTTCGTAGCCCGCGCCGGGGTTCTCTGCCAGTTTTTCAGGACCGGCGATCGCGATAAATGCCGCCGTTTCCGATGAACCGTAAACTGTGTAAATTGGAAATCCTGCCTTTATAGCTTCGGAAACAAGTTCCGGTTCAGACGCGCTTCCTCCCAGGAGGATCACTCTGAAACTGCCCGGTCCTTTCCCCTCCGCGAGCATTTTTTTCAATTGTGTCGGTACCAGTGAGGCGAAGGTCGGTTGTAGCGTACCTTGAGTCTTTGCCCCCTGACGGTGGATCAACAGCGTCGCGCCGGCAATCGCGGCTCTGATCAAGAGCATTAAACCTGAAATATGGTTCAGCGGGAGGGAAAGATGGAATATATCGTCCTTCGTAACTCCGAGTGCTCTGTTTCCGTCTTCAGCCGCCTTAATGAGTGAATCGAAAGTGTGGGTGACTGCCTTGGGCTTTCCCGAACTGCCGGAAGTTAAAATAACCAAAGCATCCTCTTCATCTAGCTCATACGGAAAAGGATTTTGCTTGTATGTTGTAAGATGTTCTGAAAAGAATGTGTGTTCGGGGTCAAATCTTCTTGACAGTTCCACAACCTCGTCACCCGTTGTTTCGGGGGCAAGGATAACAGACAAATACCCCTGTTCGATCGACCGGATCAAAGCGAGAATCACATGAAGCGGGTCTTCGTTGCGAATAAAAACAATGGAAGGGGTCTCTGTCATGGGAAGAATATCAGCCTTGAGAGCAAGTTCCTCGCCGGTGAAGACAAGATACTCTGTTTCATCATCGGCAGGAGGTAACTTAATTGTTAACTTCCTGAGATACTTAAGCAACTTCTCCCGGTTGTTTGAATGTTCCATGGTTTAGAGTAACAACCCTACTGAGAAAAGCACTCCGTAAATCGCTGAAAGCTTCGCTGTCAGTTCAAGAGCGGGATTAAGCTCTGAACCGTGCCTGTTCAGAAGCATTATGATAAGCTTGTAAGCGAACGGAAGTGTAAGATACGGCAGGAAAATCCATGCGCTCAGATCGTAGTAAAGGAACATGATCAGTGGAACAGCGAAAGACGATCCGAGCAAAATGAGATACTCACCGAGCGCGAAGTTCTTTCCGAACATCACCGCGAGTGTCCTCTTACCGGCTTTCCTGTCCTGCTCGAAATCCCGGTAGTTGTTCACCACGAGAATGTTCGTGACCAACGCTCCAACCGGAATTGAAGCAAGCAATGCCTGTGAAGAAACCACTGAGGTGTTTATGAAATAGGTGCCGATGGTGCCGACAAATCCAAAAAAGAGGAAAACGAAAAGGTCTCCAAGTCCGTTGTAAGCGAGTGGAAATGGTCCGCCCGTGTACATGAATCCCGCGATTATCGAGAGAATTCCGATCGCGAGAATAAATGGTCCTCCAACATAAACGAGATAAAGACCCATCAGAAATGCCGTTCCGAACGTGAGATAGATCGCCGTCTTCATCTGGCTTACACTCACCCAACCTTCGTTAAGCGCGCGTTTGGGCCCCACCCGTTCCTTCGTGTCAGCACCTTTAAGGTGATCGTAAAGGTCGTTCGTGTAGTTTGTCGCGACCTGTATCAGCAGTGAGCACAAGAGCGCTATAAAAGATGAAACAGGATCAAACTTCTTCTCGGCAACGGCAAGTGAAGCGCCGACGATCACGGGGGCGAAAGCGGCGAAAAGTGTTTTCGGCCTCGCCGCCATTATCCATACCAAAGCTTTATTCATGACTTCTCAGGGAAGTTTTGGAAATTTGTTGAACTCCGGTTTTCTCTTCTCGAGGTATGCCTTCTTTCCTTCCTGCGCTTCTTCTGTCATGTAGTAAAGAAGTGTGGCATTACCGGCGAGCTCCTGGATCCCCTGCTGCCCGTCAAGCTCCGCGTTGAAGGCCGACTTTAACAACCTTAAAGCGAGAGGGCTCATCTGAAGAATCTCTCTCGCCCACTGAACGCCTTCTTCTTCAAGCTGTTCAACAGGTACAACCTTGTTTACAAGACCCATTTCCATTGCCTCGGTTGCGTTGTACTGACGGCAGAGGTACCATATTTCACGGGCTTTCTTCTGACCGACGATCCTCGCGAGGAACGAGGCACCAAATCCACCATCAAAGCTACCAACCTTGGGACCGGTCTGACCGAACACCGCGTTGTCAGCAGCAATTGTGAGATCGCAGACAACATGTAGAACGTGTCCGCCGCCAATTGCGTAACCCGCGACGAGCGCGATAACCGGCTTCGGAATGCTGCGGATAAGTTTCTGGAGGTCGAGCACGTTAAGTCTGGGCACGCCGTCACCTCCGACATAGCCTTTGTCGCCCCTGATCCTCTGATCGCCACCCGAGCAGAAAGCATATTTACCGTCGGCAGCGGGACCTTTACCGGTGAGGAGCACGACACCTATGGTCTGATCTTCCCTCGCGTCAACAAAAGCGTTGTACATTTCAATTACCGTCTCGGGTCTGAAAGCGTTTCTTACCTCGGGACGGTTGATGGTGACCTTCGCGATGCCTTCGGCTTTTTCATAAATAATGTCTGTGTAATTACCGTGTTTAATCCAGTTCACGCTCATTTTTAGTCCAGTAACTCAGTTTAATTCGTTTATAAATTCAATAATCAGTTTAACAGTTTCAGCGGGTTTTTCGATGTAAACCGTGTGCCACCCACCCTCTATAACAAAATGTTTAAACCTTTTGTTCACCCGTGTCACCCTGCTTCCGATGCCCGTATACTTCTCATCGTTGCCTCCGGAGATCAGCAAACCGGGCATATCTAGCTCCCTTAGAAGTGGTTGCTGAGGCTCCATAACGCCCGTTCCGGAAAGAAGGAGGTACTTTTGCAACACCTCAGTGTCGTTCTGAAGGCGACGTCTACGGTAATCTGCCATAAAATCTTCGGGCATCTGCTTCAACCCGTCGAACAGGTCAAGTGACAGCCAGCGATCTGCCCAGGCAACAATTCCGTGCTCAGCTATCATCCCGGCGTGCCCGATGTCGCCAATTCTTCTCTCTTCCCTGTCGGCCTCAACCGGTATTCCGGGCGTGGTACTGATGGCGACAAATGCCGCTTGCCCGGGAAGCATCCGGTGGGCAGTGATGTAGTAAACCAGCCTTCCGCCCGCGGAATATCCGCACGGAACAACAGAAGTGACGCCGCACGCGCTCACTACAGCCGCAGCTACTTCACCAAGTCCGTCGAAGGTGTAAAAAGTGTCGTCAGTCCCCTTTTCGGAGCTTCCGCAGCCGGGGAGATCGAAAACGATATAACTTTGATCAGCGGGAAGTGCAGCGGTGAACAGGTCCCAATCGGCTGAACTTCCGCCAAAGCCGTGCGTCAGAAGCAGAACATGCCTGCTGCCACGGTCGGCAAATTCGTAATAAATTCTTATCCCTTTATGAACTATGAACATGTCAGTTGATCCTTAATGAGTAAACGAGTCCGGTAAGCACCCTGCCGAGGTCGTAAAGCGTGCCGGCGCTGATATTTGACATGTCATCTTTCATTGTGTGCCAGTAGTTGCGTCTTGGGTCTGACGACCTCCCGCCAACAAGACCGGCATCGATGATGTCGATGGTTTTTATCCCCGCTTCATTGAGCGGAACATGGTCATCATAAATCTCCTGCGATACAAAATCTTTGAAACGGGTGTTTCCGATGCTTTGGGCGTATCTCCAGACGAGTTCCACAATGTCACCAGCGTAATGGTTTGAAACAGGCTCACGCATGTAAACAGCTTCCTTATCGCCCACGAGGTCGAGAAGAATACCGAAACGCGGCTTAACCTTCAACGGATTGTTAGAAGAAAAGTATTTTGACCCAATGCAGTAACCCGCGAGGCTTCCCGACTCACCGTAATCCTCGGCGTCGAAAAGAACTATATCCACCCCGATCGAGGGGGGTACCTGCCCCAGTATCTCAGCGAGATGAAGCAGAACGGCGGTTCCGCTCGCGCCGTCATTCGCGCCGGGTATCGGTGATTTGTGCTTGCTGCTGTCGGCATCTTGATCAGCGTGAGGACGGCTGTCCCAATGTGCCGAGAGGAGGATTCTCTTGTCAAGTTCCGGTCTGAACGAGGCAATAATGTTTGTGAATTTTAGCCTTTCGCCCCAGGGAACCGTGGCCTCAAACTCCTGTTGCTTTACAGTGGCACCCGTTTTAACAAGCTCATCCACGAGGAATTTCTTGGCCTTTTCGTAGGAAGGGGTGCCCGCAACGCGAGGACCGAACTCAACCTGCTTCTTCACAAAGTCATACACTCTCAGGCTGTCGAATTTTGGCAAACTGTCCATTTTGGCTATCTCATAAGCTGGAGGAAGATTATCTGCGGGCGGCACTTCATTTTTGCTTTCACAACCTGAAAGGTGGAAGAGAACCGGTACAAGGGGCAGAAGTTTCAGTAATTTCTTGAGTGTCATCATTAATTGTATTTTGCTATTAATTCACAAATGCGGTCTTGATATCCACGTGCCATGGTGGCGTATCCGGTAAAATTCTGCATCAGGATCGAGAATGAGATCATGTCGCCGCTCGTCCCTTTTACGTAACCCGAAAGTGAGCTTACACCCGAAAGTGAGCCTGTTTTAGCCCTGACGTTCTTGAAAGCGAGTCCTCCCTGCATCCTTCCGGCGAGGGTTCCGTCAACCCCGGCGATTGGGAGGGAATTGTAGAAGATGTTGAACTCCTCCCCGC
The DNA here is from genome assembly GCA_964625575.1 of uncultured Ignavibacteriaceae bacterium. Classification (GTDB taxonomy): domain Bacteria; phylum Bacteroidota; class Ignavibacteria; order Ignavibacteriales; family Ignavibacteriaceae; genus UTCHB3. The sequence continues at coordinate 412,332 of CAZVBQ010000001.1, forward strand.
CACGGGTATACATCAGGTTGAGAACAGAAACGAGCAGATCGGCGCTCACAACGTTGTAGCGTGAGACTCCCGAGCCGTCGGCAAAACGGTAGCCGGAAGGTGACTTGCCAACGCGGACAACCAGACTGTCGAGCAGTTTCTTCCCGTCGTTGAACGAGATGTTCTTCTGACGGTAAACTCCACCCAACGCGAGCAACACCATTTCAGCGTAAAGATTGTCGCTTTTCTTGTTGAGCTGATTTATAAGTTTTGAGTAAACATGCTTAAACTCGTAAAGGGGTGTCATGGCGTACGCGCCCGTGGACTCCCTGATCTTTCCGGTAACTTTCACGCCGCTTCTGCCGAGCACTTCTTTCACAAGTGTTGCCATGTAATACTCGGGTTTCCAGACGTTGAAGTTGTAAACAAAAGCCTGTGAAGCGGCGCCAATGGTTCCGCGGACGAATATTTTGTTGGTTCTTCCGAGGTAGTCACGCCATACCTGAAGGTTGTCGTAACTTCCGGTTACAGCCTCGTTGACAATTTCGAAATAGTCGGTAACGGGATAAACGGTTACCAGTGGGCGTGTGCCGGGGCGTGGTGTCACGGTAACTTTAACCGTGTTATCGTTAAAATTAAGCGCCGACATAAATGGTGAAGTGACGGCTCCGTCGTCATCCCACATCCAGCCCTCACCCCAGAAAAGGGAGTCTTTATAAGAGAGATCGAGCACAATATCACCCTGAATTGTACGGATGCCGTAACCGGTCAGGATGTCTTTAATTTTGCTCAAACTGTCGATCTTGAAATCAGGATCGCACCTTCCGACTATCACCAGATCACCCTTCAGAACGTCACCGGTGATCTTCCCGGTGTAACCGATGGTGGTTTTGAAGGCGAAATCCTTCCCGAGAAAGAGCATTCCCGCGGCTGTGGTCAATACCTTCATGTTTGAGGCTGGATTCATCAATTTCTGTTCCTCACGGGCGAAAACGGTTTTCTGCTTCGTGAGGTTGTAGACCTTTATTCCGGCATAACATGAAGTGAAAAAAGGTTCACTGAGCAGAGCCTGCATCTCAGAATCAAAGGTCGCTCCCCCGTTCTGAGGCAAGAGCGGCGTCACCGCGAGAAGTATGAATAAGATTGATCTAATAAACAATTTCTGTCCTTAATGCTATTTCTTCGAGGATGGATGAAACCCGTATGCACTTGATATAGGGACCCTTGAAAACTTCTGCCCTCCCCTCACTGTGAACTTTCATGGTGAGATAGATCGCCCGCTGGGTGGAGCAGTTGATCGCTTTTATAAGCTGACCAATCACTTCATCGAACGAGTGGAAATCATCGTTATAAAGCAAAACCCGCGCGTGATACTTGGTCGATGTGCCTGAATCCACCTCTTCGTCAACTAAAGGCTCCGCCACTTCAGGCGACTGTGCTTCTCCCTCATCAGGTAGTGAATTCAATATGTGTTGTAATTTATCTTTATATGCCATTTTTCAGGTTGGAACTATTTAAAACTTAATCCTGTAATTTAAAGAAAAAACACGCATCTTTATTATTTTTGTAGTTTAATCTTATCAAATTCATACATAACGGAGGTCAAATGAAAATAGCTGTTTGCGTCAGCAATGTACCGGATACAGCTACAAAGATCAAGATTTCCGCCGGCGGTAAAGAAATCGACAAAGCCGGCGTAAGTTTTATTGTAAATCCTTACGATGAATTCGCCATTGAAGAAGCAGTTAGAACCAAAGAGAAATTCGGCGGTGAAACTGTAGTGATCAGTGCCGGCGATGACTCCAACAAGGAGATCATGCGGAAAGCCCTCGCGATGGGGATCGACTCCGGTGTCCTGCTTAAGACATCAGATCAGCTCGACTCAAACGCGGTGGCAACCCTTCTCGCCGAAGAGATCAAAGCGGGCGGATATGACATTGTGTTCATGGGCAAACAGTCTGTTGATTACGACTCCTCGGTAGTGGGCCAGCTCACCGCCGCAAAATCAGGCTTCAACTGCGTTACCGTCTGCGTCTCGCTTAATATCGAAAACGGCGTAATAACCGCCGAAAGAGAGATAGAAGGTGGCCGTGAGGTGATAAAATCAGCACTTCCTGCTGTGATAACGGCTCAGAAAGGGCTTAACGATCCGAGATATCCCAACCTTAAAGGGATCATGGACGCGAAGAGAAAACCACTGGTTGAGAAACCGGTTAATCCACCCGCCCCAGTGGTTGAAGTTATTGAAATGTCGCTACCGGCTCCAAAAGCCGCCGGTAGAATTGTCGGCACCGATGCTTCCGCCGTCGCGGAACTCGTTCGCCTTTTAAGAGAAGAAGCCAAAGTGATATAAGGAGACGACCCGATGCCAAAAATGATACTTGCTGTGATTGAACAGCGCGAAGGAAAAATTAAGAAATCAGGTTTTGAAGTGGCGTCAACCGCCGCCTCACTCTCCGCGAAATATGGTTGCGAAGTGGCAGCCGTTATCCCTGCCGCCTCGGTTGAAGGTGCTGAAGCCCTTGCAAATTATGGAGTCGCTAAAATCACGGTTCTCTCCGATGCCGGATTCGCCAACTATTCGACTTCGGGATACGCGAAAGCCATTGTCGAATTTGCGAAAAATGCGGGTGCCGATACACTCATCTTTTCAGGTACAGCCCTCGGTAAAGACCTCGCCCCCCCGGTCGCCGTCGGACTTGAAGCCGCGCTCGTCACTGATGCCATCTCGCTCGAAGACGTGAATGGGGACATCGTTGCCACCAGACCCGTTTTCGCCGGGAAGGCCCTCCAAAAGGTTGTTGCAAAGTCAGCGAACAAGGTTTTCACTTTGAGACCGAACGTTTTCCCTCTGGTTGAATCCCCCGCCACCGCTTCTGTTGAAACAGTTGCTGTTGCCGGTGCCGACCTCACCACCACCGCCACTGAAATAAAGAAAGCAGGCGGTAAACTTGACGTTGCTGAAGCTAACATAATAGTTTCAGGTGGACGTGGTTTGAAGGAGTCGGGCAATTTCCACATGGTCGAGGAACTCGCCGAAGTGCTTGGTGCCGCCGTGGGTGCCTCACGCGCCGTGGTTGATGCTGGCTGGAGGCCTCACTCTGAGCAGGTCGGACAGACAGGCAAAACCGTCACTCCGTCACTTTACATCGCCTGTGGTATTTCAGGCGCCATCCAGCACCTCGCGGGCATGGCTTCATCGAAGTACATCGTGGCGATCAATAAAGACAAAGACGCGCCGATCTTCAATGTGGCTGACTACGGAATCGTTGGTGATGTTTTCGAAGTGTTGCCCGCTTTGAAAGAAGAACTCAAGAAAGTGATCGCGAATTGAACAAAATAGAATGTGAAGTACTTGGTCTTTCCTCAAGTCCCGCCGGTGGTGGTGCTTTTGTCCTTCTTTTAAAGGAAGTGGACGGCGAGAGGAAATTACCGATAATCATCGGTCATTTTGAAGCCCAGTCGATGGCTTTTGTCATCGAAAAATACCAGCCTGAAAGACCCGGCACTTACGATCTGTTGAAATCGATGATTGACAACCTCGGCGCCACCGTCGTCGAGGTTGTTATTCATGAACTCCTGAACAACACCTACTACGCGAACATCGTGCTTGAAGTGTCAGGCTTCACCAACGAAGTGGATGCCCGTCCCTCCGACGCGATAAATCTCGCCCTCCGGGCCCAGGTACCCATCTATGTGGCTGAAAAAGTGATGGAAGAGGCAGGTTTCTACCCCGCCAAGGACAGTTCAAAAGATACCGAAAGCGATGAAGTCACCGAACGCTCAACCATCCGCGAAACCAGACTCGCCGCCCTTCAAGACAAGCTCCGCGAACTACTCGAAAACGAAGACTACGAGCAAGCCGCCCGCATCCGGGATGAGATCAACAAGCTTGGGGGGAGCAGTAATTAAGTGTTAGGTGTTAAGTGTTAGGTGTTATCCGCCTCCGGCGGGGGTGGTGGTTTAAAACCAAAAACCGATCGCAAAAGCAACCGGCATTGGTAAAAAATCTAACAGATCATTCTGCCAAAGGCAGATGATATATAACATTTAACACTTATTCATGAAAAACCTTCTCCCCGATCTCACACTGCTCGCATTTGTCTTTTGAGCATTTGTTGCGGAAGAGTTCGAGCATGCCCTGATAAATGAGGGGGCCGTGCTTGTGGAGTTCAAGGTTGAGCGCTTCTGAAATCTCGCTCACAAGGGTGTTGTCGATCTCCATTTCCACTTCGCTGAAAAGTCGCAGGGTTTTGGAAGCGAACTTGTGCCTGCCGAACAATTCATAGTAAACATAAAGTATCGGGAGAACGACGTTCAGCACCATTTCATCAGCGCGGTTCTTTCCAATGAAAAATTTGATGTGGGGCTTGGCTTCAACATCAAACATGTAATGCCTGCTCCAGTATCCGTGACCCTTGGTAACGAACAGACTCCTGATGCACAGTTTTACGGTATCGAGCTTGTTTATTTCTACAAATTTGCGGTGAAGATGTCCGATAAGGTTGTGGTGAAGTATCTCGTTCATCAGACGGATACCGCCGGCAATTCGGACGGTCGGGTAGTTCTGAGGTCTGCTGCGGTAAAACGACCAGTCTTCCTCATCGTACTTGGCGCCGTCATAAAGATGCGCGAGCTGATTCCAGGTTTCGTGAAGCGACCTGATATATCCCGATGTCTCCTCCGATTTTCCCTTCGGCTCCATCGCGAGCAAACCTGAAACATGGTAGAAAACAGCCTCGGCGTTGTGAATGAATTCTGAGTCGGTGCCCAACTGCTTTAACAGCTTGAGATCAACCGAACGCGCCAGTTTTATCATTATTTCTTTGTTGCGCGAGTACCCCAGTGCTTCAAATATCCCTTCATAAAACAACTGGATCCATACATCCTGTTTGTTCAGCTCTTTGTATGTAAGCTTTCTTTCAAGGTACTCAAGCGGAACGTCATAGCCATGCTCGGGCTCGGCGATCTTCATCTCCTCTATAAAGAGGATCTCTTTCAGCCTGTAAGCAACCCGCTCGCACTTCCTTTTAAATCTTTCGATACCAAGCTTTTTGAGGAACTCAAGCTTCTCCTCCTCGGTGACCATGAGGGTTAACTGCTTGCAGGAGATCTTGTTGATGGTCTCAAGACGGTGGTTGGCTATCTGCTTTCTGAGGGCTTCGCTCAAGGTATCATCGATAAAATCGATCACGCTGATCGAGTGGATCTTCCGGCCGTCTTTTGTGGTAACGAAGTTTCGCCTGTCGGAATCATCGAGTATCACGTGAAGTATAACCTTGTTGAACTTCGGGTTCTTTGAGTGACCATGATTCCTCCAGTCGGAGTGAAAATTATCAATTTCGATGTCACCGACGTAGGTAAGACTACCGATCTGCACGCGGGCGTTCCTGAAGTCTGGACCCCCAAGTTCAGTCGATTCGATCCCACGGTCGTGCACGACCACTTTTTCACCATCACATGTTTCGATCTCTGATTTAAAGTCCTGGTTCTTCCAGATCTCGTATATAAGTTTCTCGGGTAAGGCTGACGTTTTCATTCTTTCTCCGGCTATAATGATAATAGCTTTTACTATTATCTTTCAATTATTAGAATTTTTTCCCATAAAAGAGAATAGCGAACCAATCTCAGTCAACCGATTTTCTTAGGCGGTCGAAAATTTAAAGCGCGAACTGTAGTTCGCTAATTCGTTTGCCGGTTCAGAGAGTCAAGCTCCCGCGCGGCGGCTTCAGCAAAATCACGCTCTGAAGAGGCGTAAATGATGTTTCTGCTTGAATTTATCAGGTATCGCCCATGCCCGGCGGCTTTGAATACGCCGCTGATGGCGGAGGCGCTTCCGCCCTGGGCTCCCACACCCGGCAGAAGGATAAAATTATCACTCAATTCCTCTATCTCGTTTTCCAGATCGGTCTGATTTGTAGCTCCAAAAACCATGCCAAGATTTTCAGCAGGGTACCAGCTTTTCAGCTTCCGCGCCACTTCCCTGTAAAGAGGCACGCCGGAGGCAAGCATTAGCTTCTCAAAGTCGTTTGAACCCGGGTTGGAAGTGAGGACGAGGACGAAATTCACACGGTCGGTAAACTCAAAAAACGGGTCAAGCGAATCCTTTCCCATGTAAGGGGCGAGGGTTGAGCAGTCGAACCCGTGAATGTTGAAGATGGCCTCAGCGTACATTTTTGATGTATTGCCAATATCCCCTCTTTTAGCATCGCCGATCACAGGCACGGTGTCGTCAAGTTGTCTGATCAACTTGACAGTGCGGGTCAACAGATCGACCCCGTAGGCTCCGTGGCACTCATAAAAAGCAAAATTCAACTTGTAGGCGGCAGCACTTCCAATGGTTGCCTCTACTATCTCCTTGTTGAAGAGGTAAAGGGCATCTTTATCGCTTCGGAGGTGGCCGGGTATTTTCGCGGGATCGGTATCGAGCCCGACACAAATGTGTTTTCCCTTGGCGAATTGCAGATCAAGTTTTTCACTTGCTTTCACTTCGAACTCCTATGTCAGCATCTGACGGCTCCGGTAGATATTGTAAACCATACCGAGCATGATAAAATTGGAAAGAAGGGATGAACCACCGTAACTTACGAACGGCAGCGGAATACCGATAACGGGCACTATGCCGAGCACCATGCCGATATTAATGGCGAAGTGTATCGTCAAAATCGAGAGTATCCCCACAACCACGAGGCTGAGGAACATGTTCCTGATCTCGGTCGCGATCTTCAGAAGACGAAGCAGGATAACGAGGAACATTAACAGGATCACCATCGTGCCGATGAATCCGAACTCTTCACCGATGACGCAGAAAATAAAATCTGACCACTGCTCCGGGATGAACTGAAGCTGTGTCTGGCTCCCTGACATGAATCCCTTGCCGTAAAATCCACCAGAGCCAATGGCGATCTGCGCCTGAATGGCGTTGTAACCCGCGCCGAGAGGGTCCGCGTTGGGATCAACAAAGGAGAGAATCCTCTTTTTCTGGTGCGGACTAAGGATATTGAACAAATATTTGACGAAGAAGGCAGAGGCGAAATTAACCCCAAGCAGGGCAGTTGTAACAAAAATATTGCGTTTGAAAACGAAAAGGAAGATCGCCACAACCAGAAATGCACCGGCTATATACCATGCTCCGAAAAGTGAAGCCACCATGACAAGAGGCGGCGCGAGAACCACAAAAAGCCCGAAGGTGCTGATCCCCCTCCAGAAAAGGAGGGCGAGCATCATGCCGAAAAAGACGAGAGAGCTGCCAAGATCGGGCTGAAGCATGATCAGAGCCACGGGGAAAAGCCCGATGGCGAGGAATTTCACAATGGTTTTCAGGTCGTCAAGGTCATTCCCCTTTTCATCGAGAAAGGCTGCAAGTGCCAGAAGCGTGGCTATCTTCGAGAACTCCGCCGGCTGAATATTCAGAGGGCCCAACGCGATCCACGCCTTCGCGCCGTTTATCGTTTTTCCCAGTACGAGCACCGCCAAAAGGAGGAAAATGCTTAAACCATACCCCCACGGAACAGCGGATCTGATAAGGGATGTCGGAAGAAAATAGATCACGATGAAAATTATCAGGGCGAGAACGAGTGCAAATATCTGCTTCTCGAAATTGTTCCTCACCTGAAAAACATTTTGGGTCGAGCTGTAAATGGCGAGCAAACCAAAAACCAGCAACACGATCACCGCGGCGAAGATGAGAAAATCGAACCTGAGGGTTAACTTGCCTCCTAATCTCAATTATTGACTCTCCTCTAAAAAGGTAAGAAGTCTTGTGGTGTCGTCTTCTCTCCGGTTTTCCTTCTTTTTCTCCTTCTTTTCCTGTTTTATCACACCGATTGAACGTAGATAAGCGAGGATAACGGTTTCTGCCACGGGAGCCGCCACTTCCGAACCGTAGCCCGCGTTTTCAAAGAGCACCGCAACGGCGATCTTTGGATTGTCGTACGGCGCGAAGCCGACGAAAAGGGAGTGGTTTCTACCGTGAACGTTCTGAACGGTACCTGTCTTTCCTGCGATCACCACTTCGTTGGTTCTGATGTTCTTCGCGGTACCGCCACCTCCGTTAACCACGAGCCACATCCCCTTCTTGATTATCGCCACGTTTTGGGGACTTACTCCGGTGTTTATCTCGTCAAATTTAAATGGCACAAACTTTCTTTTCTCATCAACGTATCCTTTTACGAGGTGAGGGGTGTATGATTTTCCGTCGTTGGCTATCAAAGCGGTCATTAGCGCGAGCTGCACAGGGGTCATGCTTACCTCACCCTGACCGATACCCACGCTCACAAGGATACCGCGAGGCCAGTTCTTGCCGTAGATCTTTTCGTAATATTCTGTCGAGGGGATCAAACCTTTCGACTCTTCGAGAAGATCAACTCCCGTGCGTGTGCCAACCTTGAATTTCTTGGCAAATTCGTTCAGCCTGTCAACACCGATATCGAAGATTAATTTATAGAAGAAGACGTTGCAAGAACCCTCAAGGGCCCTGTACACGTTGGTGGCTCCGTGCGATCCGTGGCACTTGAATGTGCGGTTTCCGTATGTATAAGAACCGGGACAGTAGATCGTTGTGTTTTGGTTGATTATGCCGAGCTCAAGAGCGCACAATGAAACGAGCACCTTAAAAGTCGAGCCGGGTGAGTGGGTCGACATGGCGGCACGGTTGAATTGTGGCCTCAAAGGGTTCGAGATGAGCCCCCGCATGTAGTCTGCCGGAGTGATATCGGAAAACTTGTTCAGATCGTAATCAGGCGCGCTTGTAAAGGCGAGTATCTCACCGGTTGAAGGCTCAATGGCGACAATGGCACCACTTCTGCCCCGCATAACCGCTTCCGATGTTGCCTGAGCGGCTGAATCGAGTGAAAGCACCAGATCCTTCCCCTTCTTTGATGCCTTGTCGGATAAACCGTCTTTATACCTTCCGATCTTTTTCCGCGAGGCATTCACGAGGATGTAGTTGTACCCTTTCTCGCCACGCAAATAGCGCTCGTAACTTTTTTCGATGCCGTTCATGCCGATATTGTCGCCGAGGGTATAGAAACTGTCTTTTTTAAGGTCGTTCTCGTTGGTTTCCTTCAAGTAACCCAGAACGTGAGCCGCCGAAAAAGCACCCGTGTAACCACGTTTAAGCTCGATTATGTAGTCGACTCCCGGAAGACGCTCGGCGTTCTCTTCCAGCCAGCCGATCTGCTCAAAATTAGCGCCTTTCTTGATCTTTATTGCCTGATACTTGCCGTATTTTTTATGTTTTTGCAGTATCCGGGCGATTGTATCCTTTGGAAGTTCAAGAATTGCTTCCAGAAAGGGGCTTTTGGAAGTGTCATATTCAGCAGGGGTTATCCGGACTGTATAAGAAGGGATGTTCTCAACGAGTAACTTCAAGTTACGATCGTAAAGCACACCCCGGAGGGGCATCTGCTCGATCGCGTTGATACTGTTGTTGGTTGATTTATCTTCAAATTTAGTGTTGAAAACTATTTGCATCTGAAATAGTTTTAAACCGTAAACCAGAAGTAAGCCAAGTATAATCGCGGCGAGCACACTTTTTCTTGATGGAGAAAGTTGCGTCATTCCAGCCAGTCACCTTTTTTTGTTGGGGTTGCAAAGATCCATATCGTAGATATGAGACCCGTGTAAAGGGCGGGGGTAATTCCCTGTTCAAAAATAAGCCTGAGAAGGTTATTATTCAGGTCGAAATTTGTTACCAACGCGAAGGTTGAGGAGTTTATAAAAGCGGTTAAAAGTATTATAAGAATGAATCTGTAAGAGCGGAGGTTAAGATCGATCCTGTTGGTGCTGAAGTATCCCGCGACGAAAGCAGCGAGCGTTTTTGAAAGGGCTGCACTTCCCAAAAGATTGCCCGTTACGAGATCAAAAACGAGTCCGGCACCAAATCCGAAGATCGTGCCTCGTATCTGCCCTTCACGCACGGCGTAATACACCACGAGTATCAGCACAATGTCGGGAACGGCTGTATCGATCGCGATGAACGGAATGAAGATCACCTGAACAAAAAGAAGAGGGATCAGGTAGATCACCGGCAGGAGCTGTACGAGGTATTTGTTCTTCATCATTTGGTTTTCAGGTAGTTCAGTTCGTACTCATCCACTTTTTTGCTCTGGATCATTCTGATAACGAAAACATTCATCGTTGAGTTGAGGTCAACATAAGGCTTTATCTTAACATCGTTAAAGAGACCGCTCTCAGGGTTCAGCACTTTTTCAACGTCACCCACGGGCAGGTTCACCCCGATAAGCGAGCTCATATCACTTGTGATAACTCTTTCTGTTTTAGGGAGTTGCAGCGTTTTTGAGAGACCCTGCATTACCAGCTCGGTACCATTCCACTTCAGAATTCCCGGCGCGCCCGAGTTCATTAGTTTTACTATGATCTTAAGGTTGACATTTTTGTAGGTTCTTACTATGGCGTCATGGTTTGAGGAAGTGTAGACGAGCCCCACAAGCCCATCCTGGGTGATAACAGGCATTCCGGGTTTAACAGAATCCAGTAACCCCCGGTTGATGGTGAAGTTAACCTGATCACCGAGATAAGATTTGGCGATCACCTCAGCGGCTATAAGCTCGTATGATGTGCTGTCTTGAAACGCGAGCATCCCGCGGAGCTCCTGGTTTTCGAGTCCGAACTCGCGCAACTGGTTGTTCTCAAGCATTAACTCTGCATTCCGCCTTCTGAGTTGCTCGTTATCAGAACGGAGATCTGCTATAAAATTCAACTTGCCGAAAATGCCCGCGACTCTCGAGAAGGAGGAAAGGGCAAGCCCCCTGAGCTTCTGGGTTGAGTCATGCTCACTTACCGACATCAATAAAAACGAGAGAATAACCAGCCCTATCAAAAGAAGATATGACCGGAGGGACAGATAAAGGGTTAAAAAGAATTGCTTCATCCTAATAGCGACGGTGCCTGATCAGTACGGGCGCGTATGCGTTAAGATTATCTATTACCCTGCCGGCACCCCTTACAACCGCAAGAAGTGGTTCTTCGGCGATGTGAACAGGCAAATTGGTCTCAAGTCTGATCCGCTTGTCGAGCCCCTTAAGCAGTGCCCCGCCACCCGAAAGCATGATACCCGAGCTGTGAATATCAGCCGAGTGCTCTGCTCCCGTCCGTTCAAGAAGGCGTCTTACGGCTTCAAGAATAGCAACAACGGGACCCTCGAGGGCGTCACGGATCTCAACCGACGACACTTCCACTTTTTTAGGAACGCCTCCTACAAGATCACGACCTTTAACCTCAATGGTCAGTTCCTCGGGCAGTGCCATGGCTGATCCCACCTGACATTTGATGGCTTCAGCGGTGCGCTCACCGATCAATATGTTGTAATTTCTTCTAAAAAAGCTGACTATTGATTCGTTCATCTCGTCACCGGCAACTTTGATCGACTCTTCAACCACAATGCCGGAAAGCGCGATTACCGCTATCTCAGTGGTGCCACCGCCGATATCAATAACCATGTTACCCTCGGGACGTGAAACGTCGATCCCGATGCCTATCGCTGCCGACATCGGTTCTGAAATCAGATGAACTTCCTTCGCGCCGGCGTGCTCGGCACTATCCCTGACCGCGCGTTTCTCAACTTCGGTGACACCACTTGGTACGGCGATAACAACCTTCCGCGCTGAAACTATGCCCGAGTTAACTTTTTTAATGAAAGCCCGGATCATTCCCTCGGCGATCTCAAAGTCGGCTATTACTCCGTCTTTCATGGGGCGAGTCACCGAAATTTCACGGTGCTCCCTTCCCATCATCTCCTTCGCCTTGTTCCCGAGAGCGATGATCTTGCGCGTGTTCCTGTCGAAAGCCACGATAGAAGGCTCGTTCAGAACGATCCCCTTCCCCTTCACGTAAATGAGGGTGTTCGCGGTTCCCAGGTCGATGGCAATATCGTTCGCTAAAAAATCAAAAATTCCCATTCTTTAAAACCTCAGTGTTTAAAATGTCTTACTTTGGTAAACATCATCGCTATCCCGGATCTGTCGGCGGCGGCAATACTCTCCGCGTCCCTCACCGATCCACCCGGTTGCAGTATCGTTTTTACTCCCGCCTCCGCGAGAAGTGTAACCCCGTCTTCAAACGGGAAAAAAGCATCTGATGCTGCCACCGCTCCTTTGATATCGAACCCGAATTCACGCGCTTTCGCGATCGCGATCTTTACTGAATCGACCCTTGAAACCTGCCCGGCACCAATTCCGATGGTCTGGCCATCTTTAACGAGTACAATCGCGTTCGAGCGTACGCTTTTACATACAGTCCAGGCGAACGCGAGTCCGGGAAGTGCTGACTCGCCAACTTTAGTGGTGGTGACCGTCTCCCACTTCGAGGGATCAGCGTCAGCAGTGTCCCGTTCCTGAACCAGATATCCGCCGGCGGCATTTCTTACGGTGAACCCGGAAGGAAGCGGTTGCTTCTGAATTAGCACACGACGCTGCCTCTTTTTACTTAAAATTCCCAACGCGTCGTCCGTGTATGACCTGGCTACAACCAGTTCGAGAAATATCTCATTCAACTTCTCAGCAAGTTTCGCGTCGACCTCTGAATTGAAGACGACTATACCCCCGAAAGCCGATACAGGATCACAAGAAAGCGCTTTTGTATACGCTTCGAGCAGGTCGCTGCCGGTGGCTGCACCACAAGGGTTATTATGCTTAATGATGGCGCAGGCGCTGCCTTGAAGCTCTTCAACCAGTTCACACGCCGCGTTAAGATCGAGGATGTTGTTGTATGAAAGCTCCTTGCCGGTCAGTTGCTCAAAATATTCGCTGAAGTCTCCGTAAAAATACCCTTTTTGGTGGGGATTTTCACCATAACGGAGCACCCTTCTTTCGGGTTCAAACACGGAAAATGTTGTCGCCTCACCTGCTATCCTCTGCTCAAGGGTGGAGGAGATCAGTGAATCGTACCTCGCTGTCAGTTTAAAAGCATCAACCGCGAGCGAAGCCCTGTAATTTTCGTCGATCTCACCCGCTTCAAGCTTCTCTAAAAATTCAGGATATTGCGCGGGCGATGTAAGAACTGTTACAAATTTATGGTTCTTCGCGGCAGCACGGATCAGTGTAACACCGCCGATATCTATCTTGTCAATCAGGTCATCAACTGTCGCGTCAACTTCACGTGACGCGCCTGAAAAATCATAGAGGTTGCATGCCACAATATCGATAAAACCGAGATCATGATTCTCCATTTCCGCGAGATCGGACGGATTGTCGCGACGTGAGAGGATTCCGCCGAAAACTTTTGGATTGAGCGTTTTAACCCGTCCCCCCAATATTTCGGGAAAACCGGTGAATTCGCCGATCTCAATACAATCGGTACCTGAATCCCTGATCACCCGGGCAGTATTACCCGTGGAAATTATCTGATACCGGGAGCCGGCCAGTGCTCTTGCCAACTCGACCACTCCCGCCTTGTCAGTCAACGATAATAACGCGTATTTTTTCAATTCTCTCTCTGTTTCTTCAATCCCATTCACCCCCGGCGTTGAAACGCCGGGCTATTGGTTCCGCATCCATGATTTTCCTCCCAATCCGCCCCGGCGGACCAATCCCATTCACCCCCGGCGTTGAAACGCCGGGCTATTGGTTCCGCATCCATGA
>CAZVBQ010000001.1:426011-437839 GCA_964625575.1 uncultured Ignavibacteriaceae bacterium
TTTTCCTCCCAATCCGCCCCGGCGGACCAATCCGCCGCGGCGGACCATACCCCAAACACTAAACACCAAAAACTCCACACTCCACACTAAACCTCAAAACCACCTCCGGCAAAAGCCTGTGCTCTTCCCTGAGCACTATCGCGGCGATCTCTTCCGGGGAAGTGGCACTTGAGATATCCACGGGGCTTTGAGCTATGATCTCTCCCCGGTCATACTCTGAATTCACGTAATGAACGGTCGGACCTGATATCGTGTCACCGGCCGCGAAAACAGCTTCATGAACAAAGTGTCCGTACATCCCCTTGCCGCCATACTTGGGCAAAAGCGCGGGGTGAATGTTTATGATCCTTCGCTCGAAACGCTTTACGAATCCGGGCGGTACAAGCTTCAGAAAGCCCGCGAGAACCACAAGCCCTACACCGGCTGCCTGAAACAAGTCAGCCAATTCATCAAAACTTTTACCATTTTTCCCGGTGGTCAAGGTCGTTATCCCCACACCGGTGGCATATTCAAATGCCTTACAATCAGGTTTATCGCTTACGACGTAAACCGTTTCAACACAATCTTTTAGTTTTTCGCATTCAACTATCGCGCGAAGGTTTGAGCCCCTTCCGGATACAAAAACGGCAAGCTTTAACTTCCCCATCTTACTTCGTCATCGAGAATATCTTTGACGCTTTCACAAAGTCTCTGAACAGCGGATGTGCCTTGGTGGCACGACTTTTTAACTCGGGGTGAAACTGGCAACCGACAAACCAGGGGTGATCATTCAACTCGATCATCTCCACGAGCAACCCGTCGGGTGAAGTACCGCTTATTACGAGTCCGTGATTCGTGAGCGCCGCTCTGAAATGGTTGTTCACTTCGTATCTGTGGCGGTGACGCTCCCAGATGTTTAGTTCGCCGTAGGCTTCAGCCGCCTTCGAATTCTCCTTGATCACACAGTTGTATGAACCAAGCCTCATAGAACCACCCATGTTCTTTATCCCCTTCTGCCCGGGCATAAGGTCAATAACAGGGTAAGCGCCTTTTTTGAACTCGGAACTGTTGGCTTTCGGCATGTGGCACTCGTTTCTCGCGAACTCGATCACTGCCACCTGCATCCCGAGACAGATACCAAAGAACGGAATGTTATTCTTTCGGGCGAACGTGACGGTCTTTATTTTTCCTTCAATTCCGCGAACGCCAAAACCACCCGGCACCAGTATTCCACTGACTCCCTCATAAATTTCTGAAATGTCGCCATTCTCGCAATCCTCGGAGTTCACCCAGCGGATGTTTACTTTCACGTTGTTTTCTGCTCCGGCATGAATGAAAGCCTCCATGATGCTCTTGTACGCGTCACGGTAGTCGATGTACTTGCCGGTTATCGCTATCTCTATGGTCTGGGCTGGATTTTTAACTTTAGCTACAAATTTCTTCCACTGCGAGAGCTCGATCTTGGTGTCGGCGAGCTTTAATTTCTTCAGAACGAGAAGATCCATCTTCTCCTGATGAAGAAGGAGCGGCACTTCGTAAATTGTGTCACAGTCTTGTGTCGAGAACACTGCATGCGGCTCCACGTTGCAGAATGAAGCAATCTTCGACCTTAATTCGAGAGAAAGACTCCTCTCTGACCGGCAGACCAGCATGTCTGGTTGTATTCCCAGCTCGAGCAAGGCCTTTACGGAGTGCTGTGTGGGTTTGGTCTTCACTTCGCCCGCGGATGTAATGTAAGGAACGTATGTAACGTGGATACACATCGCGTTTTTCTTCCCGAACTCATGAAGAAGCTGGCGCACCGCCTCGATGAAAGGCAGACTCTCGATGTCTCCTATCGTTCCACCGATCTCGGTGATAATAATATCGTATTCACCCGTTTCGCCGAGCTTGCACATCCTCCGCTTGATCTCATCGGTGATGTGAGGGATAACCTGTACCGTGGCTCCAAGGTATTCACCCTGACGTTCACGGGTGATCACATCGTAGTAGATCTGACCGGTGGTTGTGTTGTTGGCACGATTCATATTCACACCAAGAAAGCGCTCATAATGACCAAGATCAAGATCAGTCTCGGCTCCGTCTTCCGTAACATACACTTCACCATGCTGGAACGGGTTCATGGTTCCGGGATCAACATTTATGTAGGGATCGAACTTCTGGATGGTTACACGGTAACCCCGCTGCTTAAGAAGCAAGCCCAGAGACGCGGCAGTAATTCCTTTACCGATCGACGAAACCACGCCACCGGTTATGAACAGGTACTTGACCAACTTAATTCCATAAAAGTAAATAATTTAAACCTTCAATATACTTATTAATCACGCCTTTTTCAAAAGCAGCCAAACCATTATTTATTATATATCACCACGCTCCCCCTCGCCCAAGAATGGACGTTTTGCAACCCTGATTCACCGCCCATAATAAAAAAAGCTGCTCCAGATCGCTCTGAAGCAGCTCTTCAAATATTAATGTTACGTGAGAAATATTAACCGTTCGGACAACCAAACTTCACATTTCACAGTTCACAGTTCACACTTCATGAACATTTACTTCATCAGTATCATCTTCTTCGTCGAAGTGAACTTGCTTCCGTCGTTACCGGCAGCTTCAATTGTGTAGAAGTAGATACCACTGTTTAGTCCCGAGGCGTTGAATGATACTTCGTGATTTCCGGCGGCACGGCTTTCGGAGATCAGTGTCATCACTTCCTGACCGAGTGGATTGAAGACCTTCAGACTGACCTTTGAATCAACTTTAAGCGCGAATTTGATCGAGGTTGAAGGATTGAAAGGGTTAGGATAGTTCTGACTCAGACTGAATTCGTTGGGTGTTGAAAGGTCAACTTCCACAATTTTTGAATATGAACCGGTACCATCCAGATCGATCTGATGCAGTCTGTAGTAAGCTTTTCCGGTAGACACATTACCATCAACGAAGGAATAGTCACGCGGACTTGTTGAAGTACCATTTCCGGCTACATATCCGATTTTTTCCCAGTTGTGGTTCACATTCTTCTCGATCGAGAAACCCTGATTGTTGGTTTCTGTGGCGGTCGACCAGTTAAGCACAACCTTTCCTGGGTAGGCATCAGCAGTGAATGAGGTAAGCTCCACAGGCACCAGGTTTGACGCATCCCAGTAAACCTTGTTGCCCGTGCCGGTTTCGGCTTCAAATGCAACTCCCGAACCATTGAAAAATGGTAACTCAACTATAACAGGCTTGCAGTTGTCAGCCGAGTAGAACGCCGGAACCTCATTGATCTGGATCAGTGGCTGGAACACGCTGCCGCTCTGAAGCGCGGAGCCAAAAACTATTTTATCAGTTACAGGTGTCGCCGGACCAGACTGTGTACTGTCAGAATGGTAAGCGAGACTGAACCCGTTCCCCGCCGGGAATTTGCTGGTTACATCGAACCTGTATTGATTCACCGTCTCGTCAGGGCTTAACCGGAATTCTGTGCCGTACGTCAATCCTCCATCGGTACTCTGTCTCGCCCAAAGTTGTGAGTTACCGTCAACTTTTGTATAAACAAACCAAACCACCCCGTTTGAGGCCACTGTTTTATACTCATATTTAGGCAAAGTGGATGTGGCGAGATCCTGGAATCCGGCTGAGGCCATGGTTCCCGGAGTGGTCTCACGGTATCTGGCAACTCTTATGGTTGAAGTGGCTGTATCCGCGAGCGGGGGACCGTAGTAATTGAGGAATATCGTATCACCACTCTGCGATTTGTTTATTACCGGAAGCGCGGAAGATGAAGAAACCGAACCCCTGCCGGCCCATGTCTGGCCAAAATTGGTCGAAGAATAGCGTACAATGTTGTTGTTTGCCAGAGAATCTGTAAAAACATACATGGTGTTGCTGGAAGTGATGGCGGCATCAAATGATCTGTACGCGCCGGGAACCATGACGTTGTAAATATTGGAGGAATTTACATTCCATGAGTAAATTGTATTGTCGATCATAAAGAAACAATAGACGGAATCGAGCGAATTCTTCAGAAGCCTGATCTTCTCATAATGAGTGCGGTTAGTGACGCCTGAAATAGTCGACCAGGTGATTCCGCCATCGGTCGATTTTCTTACAACGAGCCCAAGGTTCGCGGTCGAAAGGGTATCGTTGATGGCAATGTAAATATCACCATTTGATGTCTGTACCCCCGACATCATACCTGCCGGTTTGTAGTTAAGCACGACATTGTCGGATAACCAATCACTCTGGTTTCCCGACAGGTAGAGTGGCTTTTCAACCCTCACATCCTGCGCGAAACCTGCGATGGCGAGAACACACAGAAAAAAAACACTGTAAATAAGGCGCATGTAGACCTCGATTAAATGTTGTGAACGAATGGAAACAATTTGTTTGGCAATATAAAAAATTTATTTCCAACTCAAGTACTATTTATGAATAATTCGATGAAATTATTATCAACTCATTCAAGAACGCGCGAACGTATGTTGTCAGCCCAAATTTTATACGCGGAACCGCTCAGGTGAAGCCCGTCTTCACTGAACTGCGGCGCGAGATTACCTGTTTCATCACTTAACAGGACATTATTGTCAATAAACTCAACTCCCAGATCCGCTGCAATTATTTTCAACTCATTGTTGACCGCGTCAATGGTCAGATTCAGTATCCCCGTCTGAAGTTTGTACTCCATCACGGGAAGTATCGACTGAATGTAAACATTCGCGTGTGTCTCATTCAACAGTTTTTTTACCGTTTCCGAAATGTTGCGCGTCACTTCCTCCGGGTGATAGTGCCTTTGCAAGTCGTTCACTCCAATGGTAAGGAACACTTTTGAGGGCATCAGTTTAACGATCTCTTCCACCCGGGAAAGCACTCCTCTTGTTGAGTCACCCGCTATTCCACGGTTCAATAAATAGACACCCGGGAAGAATTCGTGCCACTCGCACATCTCGGTAATGCTGTCTCCAAGAAAGACAACAGCTCCTTTTTCAGGTGAAAACTGATCGAAAAGGGTGGTTCTGTGTATAAAATGCGGGTCTTTTTCTTCTATATTGCTCATTTTTTTCGGTTATTCTCCGGAATTTTCTAATTTCAAGGGTTGAAATTTAATTATTCCAAACGACTCAATTTAATCAAGCCGGAGAGATATGAGAGTTTTATTTACCACCCTGTCAATATTTCTAATTTTTATCGTTGAGATCACTGCTCAGGAAGTCTTAAGAAGCCCTGACGGTACCACTTCCGGTTTCCGCCGTTATCCCTTGTTTGAAGAAGTCACCAACGCGTCATGCGGACCATGCGCGGCAAGCAATCCGACTCTTAACGCGTATCTCGCTCAGATGCATGACTCGCTTATCGCGGTAACTTATCACGCCTGGTGGCCCGGGATCAACGATCCGATGTACCAGCACAACATCCAGCAGAACCGCGACCGGATACAGTGGATGAAGGGAAATGTAAACGCCACCCCGTGGCTTAATGTTGATGGAACTATTGTGGATGTGTGGCCCTTTACGGCGGGAAATCTCTCTGCCGCGTACAATACAAGGATGGCACTGCCAACTTCAACTTCTCTCCAGCTCACGCATCAAAGAATTTCAGCGGATAGCGTCGAAGTGATGGTCGAAGCTGTAAATCTCTCCACCCTCCCCTCCGGAACGTGGAAACTCAGGGTACTCGCGGTGGAAGACCCGATAAATTACACCTCCGCTCCCGGAAGCAACGGTGAAAAATATTTCCCGCACGTATTCAGAAAAGCCGTTCCCTCTTCAGCCGGGGTCGACTTCCCCACCACGGCGGGCACGCACAGGTTTGTTTACAGATACAAGTTTGAATCCGCCTGGGTCGACAGCAATCTCTACTCTATCGCTTATGTGCAGGATGACGTGACAAAAGAAGTTCTGAACGCCTCGAGCAGCCGGTTCAAGTCGACCCTGCCCGTCGAACTTACATCATTCACTGCCACAAGAGCCGGCAAGAATGTGCTGATCGAGTGGGTAACCGCTTCTGAAACAAACAATTACGGTTTTGAGATCGAAAAAAGCACCGGTGGTAACATCTTCACCACCGAAGCTTTCGTCGCCGGTAAAGGAACCACCACGCAGGAATCCCGTTACTCATATACTTTAACCGGATTGCCAACTGGTGAGGTCTTTATAAGATTAAAACAGATCGACTTCGATGGTACTGCCTCCATTTCAAAAGTGGCTTCCGTGGCTTTCGATCAGGTGCCCGACAATATCACGATATACAACAATTATCCGAATCCATTCAATCCTTCCACCACGATCGAGTATGGTTTGCCCACGGCATCAAATATCTCTCTCGAGGCATTTAACGCCATGGGCGAAAAAGTGAAGGTTATAGAATCGGGATACCGCGAAGCCGGACAGCATAAAGCCACTTTTGATGCAACTGGCCTCAACTCAGGCGTTTACTTCGTCCGCCTCGTTTCCCCCGGCGGGCAGGCGGTTAAGAAGGTTGCGTTGCTTAAATAGTTTCTTTTTTTTTTGAGGTGTCAGGTATTAGTCCGCCGCGGCGGACTAATACCTAATACCTGATACCTAATTGCGGGGGTCATCAGCAGAAGGACCGTAAAGCCCGGGAACCTTAAGATCGTTCATTCTTAAGTAAACGGTCAACTGAGCCCTGTGATGGATCATGTGGTGAAGAATTGTAGATTTCAAAACTTCTTTGCGGGGAGCGGCGAACACTACCTTATCATGGAAATAGAATGTCCAGGTTTCGTTCATCTGTTCCTCTGAAAGACCACCGAGAATCTCGAGGAATTCTGCGACAACAGAATCAAATTTCGCGAGGAGCTCCTCTTTTGTGTCAGGCAGAGCCCTGTCATTCTGAACATCTTCAGCTTTCATCCTGAATTCGTTGTGCTGTACTGTCCAGAGTCCCCAGCTTGCCACGTTTGAAAGATGGGCGGTGAGGTCACCGAACGCGAATGATTTTGGGTGGGGTTTGTAGTCGACTTTTTCAAAATCAACCGCTTCAAGCACCCTTCTGGTACCTTTGAATTCATTCTCAAAATCGTTCTTCAATTCCTGTGCTGTCATTTTTACTCCATTATTAAAAAAAAAATTGATGCTGAATTTAATCATAAATCCACCTGATACATCATGTAAAATGATGAACGGTAAGCCGCAAATTTTTTGCATTGTAAAATTGCATTGACTTGGTTACATTTCTGAATATGAAACGTAAATTTTTCATCTCGCTGATCCTGACGTTCTTCTTCCTCTCTTCCACGGGGATTCCGCAGGTTATTCATCAGTGTAACCTAACGGGTGAGAAGTCACTCGACTTCTGCGCCGCGTGCAGCGAGAAAGAACACGAGAACTCTGAAGCGTCATGCTGCGAGACCGTTCCGGTTGAAGAACCTTCATGCTGTGAAGATGAAGCACCTGCCGGCACCGCTGCGAAAGATGATTCTTGCGTTATTGTAAAAGCGGATGAGCACACGTGCTGCTCCGACCAGGTTAACCTCCTTAAGATAACCGATAATTTTTCCACTTCAACCGCTCAGAAGTCACTTGATGCCGGTACGGTGGTTATAGCGACCGTTGATGTCACTTTCAATGCCCTTTCAGGTTGCAACACGGAAGGATATCAGCAGGATATCCCCCCACCCCTCTTCGGTAAACATCTCCTTTATTCCCTGCACCAGCTTAAAATAGCCACGCCTCTTTCATAAGGTACCACGCGTACCTCAAATAAAAGACCCTGCACGGGGAAGCTACATCTAATTTTTTCGATGTATCTCCTCCACGATGTTCAATCTATTGAAAGAGGATTCACAAATGAAATTCAAATTTTTACTGGTGCTGGCACTTCTTGCCTTGCCAACCGCGGCTCAGACGCTTAAAGGAAAAGTCTCTGAACTGAACGAAAAGAATGAAAAGGTGCCCCTTATCTCCGCTAACGTCTTCTGGCGTGACGCGAAAACAGGAACTACAACCGACATTAACGGTATCTTTTCACTACCGAAACCGGCCACCCCAACCGCGTTCCTGATCGTAAGCTATACGGGGTACAAAGCAGACACGGTTGAGGTTTCCCGCTCTAAAGACTCAATAGAGATCGTGCTGACGCTGAACGTCCAACTTAATGAAGTGGTGATCTCTGCCGAACGTTCATCCCGGTTTATCGATGAGGAAGCCCCCGGACAGGTTGAGATTATCACCAATAAAGAGCTGCTTAAAGCCGCGTGCTGTAACCTCGGTGAGAGCTTCACCACCAACGCTTCGGTTGATGTCCAGTATCAGGATGCCGTGACTGGCGCGAAACAGATACAACTGCTCGGACTTGCCGGAGCCTATACCCAAATGCTCTTCGAGAACGTTCCCTCACTTAACGGGCTGGGCAGTTCTTTCGGTCTCGGCTTCGTGCCGGGTCCATGGATATCAGATATTAGCATCTCGAAAGGCTCTGCCTCGGTGGTTAACGGTTATGAGTCGATCTCGGGCCAGATAAATGTCGGCTTCAAAAAGCCGTCTGACGCGGAGCGGTATTACTTCAACGCGTTCCAAAGCTCGCACTACAAAACCGATCTGAACGCCACCGCAGCAGTCGAACTTTCGGAGCACTTCAGCACCATCCTTCTCGCCCACTCGAACTTCGTTTCCAAGGGACTGGATGACAACACCGACTCGTTTATCGACGATCCGAAAACCGCGCAGTACAATTTCATGAACCGGTGGATGTACCACTCCGGCTTCGGGCTCGAGTCGCAGTTTGGCGTGCAGTATATGACCGAGAAGAAAACGGGCGGTCAGCTCGTGCCAATGCCCTCCGGAAAACAATACCGGATCGATATCGACTCGCGGCACTTCGATATAAATACCAAAACCGGTTACGTTTTCGATTCGGAAGCTTACACAAGTCTCGGGCTGATCCTCGACCTCCATCAGCACAAACAAAACACACTTTTCGGTGACAGGAAATATGATGGCACTCAGGATATCTTCTTCTCGAAATTGGTGTTTGAAGCACGTTCTAAGGATGAAACTCACAAACTGACAACGGGACTCAGCTTCACACTCGATAAGCTGACAGAAGATCTGGGTACCTTCACTCAGGAAAAAACCGAGAATATCCCGGGTGTTTTTCTTGAATACAATTACTCGCCCGATAACCTGCTTTCGATCGTGCCCGGTATCAGGGTCGATCTCCACAACTTGTCCGGTACACTCGTAACGCCAAGGCTGCACTTCAAGTATAACTTCGACGAAAACACAACCCTCAGGGCATCCGCCGGGAAAGGTTATCGCTCGATGAATATTTACGCGAATAACCTGAACTGGATGGCAAGTTCGCGGCAATTCGTGGTTAGCGCTTCAACTCCCTACGAAGAGGCATGGAACTACGGACTTAATTTCACCCGGTATTTCATGATCAACGGGCGCGAACTGAGAATCACCGCCGATTACTACCGCACCGATTTCCTGAAACAGGTGGTTACTGATATTGATTCCGATCCCGGAAAGGTGCTATTTTACGATCTGAACGGCGAATCATATTCGAACAGCTATCAGATTGAAATGGCTTACCAGATAATCCCCAGGCTGGAAGTGACCGCGGCCTACAGGTACACCGATGTGAAAACCACTTATAACGGTATCCTCCGTGCAGCCCCGCTTCAGAGCAGATACAAGATTCTTGCCACAGTCTCGTGGGCTGACCACTTCAGGGAGTGGATAGTTGACGCGACATTTCTGGTTAACGGACCCGGAAGGATCCCCTCGACTGCCTCGAACCCGGTGCAGTACCGCAGGGATGAGAACTTCGACGCTTATCTGAACATCAACGCCCAAATCACTAAAAAATTCGATCTTTTCGAAGTGTATCTCGGTGCTGAAAACATAACTGACTATAAACAGCCGAATCCCGTGATCGCATCTGATGATCCGTTCGGTCAATATTTCGATGCCGCCATGATCTGGGGTCCCGTATCGGGACGCAAATTCTACGCGGGTATAAGACTTTCAGTATTTTAACAAAAGGAATAAAGCAATGAAAAAGTATTTAATTCTCTCAGTTTTCTTCTTTACTGTTATGGGTTTCACAGCGAAGGCTCAAGAAGCAGTAGATACAACAAAACAAAAAGAAGATTGTTCAACCGGCATGCAGGACTCTCTGAAAAAAGCAACGGACGAAGTGCCGGCCACCGCGTGGAACACAGTTTGCCCTGTTATGGGTAAGAAAGTTAACCCAAAGATCAAACTTGAAGTTTACAACGGAAAGGCCTATGGCTTCTGCTGCGCCGGCTGCGATGCCAAATTTTCAAAAGATCCTGAAAAATATTCAAAAAACTTGAATGAAGATGGAACAAGATTCACCGGCAAGAAGTAAAACAACTTAACAGGAACGGTTTTACGTTTAACTTACCCGGGGCTTTCGGTTCAACTGAAAGCCCCGGGTACTGAAAAAAACAAAAAATAGTTCTTGTTTTTAAACTCTGTCCGTATTATTATTGCGGAGCATTTAATCGATTTTAGACAGACCATAATTTCAATTCACCGGTCAGTCTATTTTTTCTTACCAAAAACACACGGAGTTCTTATGTTGAAGAAACTTTTCTTCTTCGCGATCCTTCCTGTTATTCTGTCATCACAGATCTTTGCACAGGAAACATTCACAAACGAATCAGCCATGGTTAAGGTTACACTTCCTGCCGGCTGGAATTATGAAAACACCGAAGGTGGAATTGTTGCCCACCCTGACGGCGGCGGTTTTGCTGTATTTCTTCAGATCTTCCCCGGTGATGATCTTTCAGTTGCACTCGATGAAGTTGATAAATCACTGGCCGAGAGCTACTCTAATATTCAGTGGGAAGATGCCGTTAGCCGTGATATCAATGGCATGAGCGCTATTACTGTTGATGGAACTGCAGAAAATCTGCTTCTTTTGATCGGCGTTATCGACACACCTGCTCCTAACAAAACCCTTATGGTTGGTGCTTGGGGTACCCCTGACGTAGTGCAGAAGTATGAATCAGATATCACACTGATCCTCACAAGCATCGCTCCGGCTAACTAATACAGCTTTCTTTAATCGAATTTAATCATATAATGGAGACAGCAATGTACAGAAGATTTTTAGCGATGGGCTTTATCGCGCTTACACTCGTTATCGCCGGATGCGGCAAAAAAGAAACCCCTGTTGAGAAGAAGCCCGCTGATAGCGCGGCAGCTCCCGCGGCTGATAATGTAAGCAAAGGCGAAACCTTTTCCAATGAAGCCGCTCAGGTCAGCATCGACCTCCCCGCCGGCTGGAAGTATGAAGCAAAAGATGGCGGACTCTCCGCTGAACCCGCCGAAGGTGGTTTCTTTGTTCACTTCCAGACTCTTCAGGGTGATGAACTTAATGCCGCGCTTGATGAAGCCGACAAAGTTCTCGCCAAAGAAGTGAAAGACCTCAAACTCGGCGAAGCCAAAGACGTTGAAGTTAATGGCATGCCCGCAAAAGTGGTTGAAGGTACTGCCGATGGAATGGAAGTTTCATTCGGCGTGGTTAACACTCCGGTTGAAAACCTCAGCTTGCTAGTTTATGGAATTGGTGCCCCTGAAACTGTGAAGAAATATGAGAAAGATATTACCTTCATCCTTCAGAGCCTCAAACCTCTGAAGAAGTAACTGCTCCTTATAAGCTCAAAAGGCTGCTTCGATCTTTTTTATCGGGGCAGCTTTTTTTTTAAGTGTTATGGGTTAAATGTTAAATGTTAAATGTTAAATGTTATTCGGGTATGAGTTGGGACCGGCCCCGTAGGGGTCGTATGTTGGTAGGTAGTAACGGAGACCCTTTCTTCTGTCCGGCCCCGTAGGGGTCGTATGTTGGTAGGTAGTAACGGAGACCCTTTCTTCTGT
>CAZVBQ010000001.1:437939-440631 GCA_964625575.1 uncultured Ignavibacteriaceae bacterium
CCGGCCCCGTAGGGGTCGTATGTTGGTAGCAGCCGTACCATGCTGGTTGTGGTGCTATCAATATTTGAAACTGAATTGACGTCCGGAATGTTATGTAAATATTAAAAACATTAGCTTTCAGGTACAGAATTGCAGTCAGAATTTTATGAATTTTCCGCCAAAAGTCCCGGCGGAAAAGAAGTGAACATGAAACAGTTCGAGGGAAAAACAGTGGTCGTGGTTAATACCGCCAGCAGATGCGGTTTCACTCCACAGTATGAAGGACTCGAGAACCTCTACAAGAAATACAAAGATCAAGGGCTCGTTATCCTCGGTTTCCCGTGCAATCAGTTCGGAAACCAGGAACCAGGTGACTACACTTCAATTAAAGAAGGTTGCCTCGTTAATTACGGAGTAACCTTCCCCATCTTCTCAAAGATCGACGCAAATGGTGAAGGCGCCCACCCAATATTTAAATATCTCAAGAAGAAACTCCCCGGTATCGCCGGAGGCAGCATCAGATGGAATTTTACCAAGTTCGTCATCGGCCCCGACGGCAAACCGGTAAGACGTTTCGCCCCCATAACCAAACCGGAAGCGATGGAAGAATTCATCAAAAAACTGTTGAAGTGATCTATTTCGCCCCGCTTTCAGGCGGAAGATAGCCCGGCGGGATGGTGACCGCGTTGCCATCCCGTTCTGCCCTGTAATGAGGCGACATTATTTCAACCCCTGCCTCATTGAAACAATCTTGAATATTTTGATGAAGTTCAGAGTAGATCGCCATCTGATAGTTGGCATCCCGCGTGTAACAGTTAAGTTCATAACTCGGGTAGAAATCATCCAGACTTAGCTGCAGCACGAAAGGCTTGGGCTCTTTCATTACCCTATCCGTCCGGTTGGCCGCCTCAATTAAAAGATCATGTGTTACTTTCCATGGTATCTCGTAACCTATTGTGACCACAGTCTTTAAGATAAGTCCGTTTGTTTTTGCCTCAACAGAATAGTTTACCGTGTTTGAGTTCATTATAGTTGAATTGGGAATGGTTATGATCTCGTTGAACCTGGATTTCACCCTGGTCACAAGAAGGGTTTTTTCTTCTATAACGCCAATGGTATCGCCGATCTTCACCAGATCACCGATCTGGAACGCCCTCATGTAAGTAAGAACAGTCCCGGCGATAATATTGGAAAGAGAGCCCGCGGATGACAATGTGAAGAGAAAACCCAGGAAAACCGAAACCCCCTGAAATACGGGTGAATCACTTCCGGGGAGATAAGGGAAGATCACGATTACCTCAAAAGCGATCACGAGAACACGGACGATATTGTAAGTTGGCCTCGCCCAATCAGAATAGAACCCGGGGATTTTTAGATTTTCGCTTTCAATTTCGTTGGCAAGATAACCAATGCCTTTCAGTATGTACTTGAAAGTAAGGGCGATTACCGCGATCGCGAACAGGTTTGGCAAATAACTTATGATGG
Source organism: uncultured Ignavibacteriaceae bacterium (assembly GCA_964625575.1). GTDB lineage: Bacteria > Bacteroidota > Ignavibacteria > Ignavibacteriales > Ignavibacteriaceae > UTCHB3. Next base: position 439,404 of record CAZVBQ010000001.1, read on the forward strand.
CACCCACCATCTTTTTTAGGGGATTAAGAATAAATCCTGTAAGATCCACGGCGATGCTTTCCGTCCATGGAAATATTGAAAAGATAAGGGGCAGCGAAAGAAAGATGACGAACAGAATTACAAAGAGTCTGGCTATATTTGAGAAGAAGAGGAAATAGTCGAGCTGCTTCCTGGCGGAGAGGAATTCATAATCTTTGAATGTTATCCCTTTGAACCAGCGACTTCTCTGGTTTAGCAATCTTAATTTATACCATCTGAAACCTTTGTTCAGAAGCCGGACGATCAGGAATAGTACCAACAGAATTGCCAAAGCCATTCCGGATTTGACGGCGAGCGTCTTGAAACTGGTCGCCTCTTTATAGGCAAGCACGGATGCAATTATCTTTTTTCGGTAACTTTCAGCAAGCTCCTTTTTGCTCGACCCCATCCAAAGCGCGTCACGGTCGGAGACACTCGCGACCACCATTTCACCATAAACAATTTCATAGTTCAACTCACCCTGAAGTGCCTTGAGCGAATCAGGCTTAAAAAAGTAGTCTGATGCCAGTTTATGGATCTTCTCATCAATCAGCCTCGCCCGCTCCTCCGCGCTCAGAGAACCGGACTTGACGTAAACCGTGAAAATTGTATCGCCGAAAGAAGCAACGGCGTACCCTTTATTCACCTGTTTCAATGAATCGATCTGTTTTTTCAGAATCTCCTGTTTCTTGGTCTCTGCTTGTTTAAGAGTGTTCAACTCTTCAAGAAGCTCCTGTTTTTTCAGATTATCCGTGGTTTTCAGGTTCAGAAGATCCCGCTCGAGCTTGATCTTATAAAGGGAGTCGGCGATCCGCGCGGAATCAAGCCCCGCGAGAAACACCGTGGCCGAAGAGTCATTCTGCACCGCGGGTTTATCCTGCGCCGCAGTCACACAAGCAAATAGAACCACCAAAACAAAAACTGGAAACTGTAATCCAACGCGCCTCATAACGAAACTCTTTCAAAATTAGAAATGACAATACTGCTTGATTAATATTTACCCTGATCGATAATCAAGAACCCCTCGCCGCAGGCGAATAACATTTAACATTTAACATTTCTACTTCATGCTTCATAGTTCACCTCGCCGCGGCGAGTCACAGTTCACACTTCTCAACGCCCCACCCCTTCCCTTCCGGCACCTCAATGTGACCGGAGGAATACTCCGGGTGCTGACCGACATCATTGATGAAATAGGGGCCCTGAGAAA
>CAZVBQ010000002.1:0-153032 GCA_964625575.1 uncultured Ignavibacteriaceae bacterium
AAATAACCGGCTTTCGGCAGAACAGTACCAAGCTCGGAGAACATTTGGGTAAGACTGAAGAGGAACTTCTCATAAGTCTGCATGCGGTCATAAGATTCCTTCTCATCGGAAGAAGGGATAGCGGAATACTGTTTTTCCGCTGCATCCAGATCTATACCGAAAATCTCATCGATGAATTCGATGCTTCTCTGTTTTTTTGCTGCCATCAACCTGGTGGCTATCAAACCGTACCACGTTGAGAAATCACGGTAAAGAGAATCGTTGGCCTCAAGGGTCTCCAGGATCAGGTTCAGTTCACCCTTGTAGGTCTTGTAGAACCATGTCTGTATCTTCTTTTTTGCCTCCGCGATCCGGGCGCGGTTAAGTTCGCTATTTGGGACAATGATCACAAAGTGCCCGCCACCGTTTATTAACAGGTTGGCTGACGGCATCCCCGTTTCCCTAAGAAGAAAAGCACTGAAGGTGTCGGTAAGCAGAGTCAAATAGAATGATTTACCTCTGAACTGCTTGCTTCTTCGCTTTTGGCTGTTTTCAACCGGGTTGGTCTCGGAGTATATAAAACTCTGAATACCGCTTACATCAGCAGCAACTATCAGAAATGGATTGTTGTCATCTTCCGCCTCAGTCAGGCAGGTTGCCAGCGCTGCCGTGGTCTTAAGATGATCGAAGAGCGAGATATCGGGTTTACTCAGGTAAACATCAGAGCTTACGCTTGTCAGGTACTTTTCAAATATAAAAAGAAGTGTTTCAATCAGTTGGGGAAGGGCAATTTGAGGAAGACTTCTTATTTCTTCCACCATGTTGTCATAGTGGGCTTGGGAGATATCATTCATCTCCCCGGCAGAAGGAAGATCGTCGATGCCGTTCGCGAAGAGAGGTTCGATATTTACGGGATCGATCTTGCCGGGTTTGTAATACCACAGCCCCTGTGGGCGTTCATACTCCGTCTCGATCAGTGAGAGTATTGACAGAAGAGGCTTTCGCTTGAATCCGCCAACTTTTGAGGCATCATCTTGTTCAAGACCATCCGCCCTGGTAACCAGATCGAGAACCGGGTTCTCACCGCCACCAAGGAGATTCAATACTTCATCACGTACAGCCAAGGCTGACGCTTGCCCGGAAAGGGCATCATCGTAGAATGAAGTCGAGGCCTCCACCCCGTTGGCTTGCTCCCAACGGATCTTTCCGATATCGTGAATTAACGCGGCTAACATTACCGCGAATTTGTTATGTTTTTCCATTAATGTTCCAGAAGGTTAAATTTCTTTAAAGCATTTTTCACAATTTCAAAACAATCGGAAATAGTATCCCCCATCGTCAGCATAGACAAGTTCAATGTCCATAACTCCATTTGCCGTGTACAATTTCCACTTTATCGTCATTTGTCTTCTAAATCTTTTATTAAAAAGTGCTTCCCGATCACCCATCCCTCGTTTGCGGTCCGGCAGGCAAAGATCATTGCTTCCACGGCTTCCGCGTTCAATCCTATCGCAAAGAAGTGTGACGATATACCGTTGTTCGACATCATATTGCCGAGGTATGTGTTTGCCGATGGGAAATTAATGAGGATAAGGGTTGGCTGATCATTTGAGCCTGTTTCGGGCACATAAATCCGCGGACAGGGGAAAACATTGTATTTAACATTTGCATCGCGTCTCTTGATAGTACAATTTAACACCCGGAACGTTTTTTGTCTCTCGTTCACTTTCTGCTCTTCCCATCTGTCGAACAAAGTGAGTTGTTTTACACCCATGTCTTCTGCAATAACCCGGGCAATGCCGAGCGAATGCCGTTTTACCTTTTCGAATCGCAGGAATTCCCCGGGTGACCTCCCAAATATCTTTTCTATGAAATCGTCAAAACTTCTGATCTCAAGGAAGATTCCGGGATTATTTTCGATCAGATCACGGTCAGCTCCCCTGAACAGGCCACGGTGAGGAATAACTATCTTTCTGAAACCGGGTCTTTCCTTTCTGATCACTTCTGTCTTCTCACAAAGCATCGAGACACGGCTCATCTTCCCGGAATCTTCAAACGAGCCGGTAAAGATAAACCCCGGGTCAACAGGCACTTCGGTTATAAATGAAAGTACTGAGGCCAGCGCGGCGAAGTGGAAAGAATCACCCTCGAGGTGATCCAAATTCGGGGTAACCAATCTGCCGCTTTCAAACGGGTTGTAATGAAAAGCAAAGGAGATGCCCCAATTCATTACGGTGACATCATTCCCCGGGAACTCAACCGCCCCGATATGCTTCTGTACGTATTGCCAGATCACATTTGCGGCAGTGAGAAAACTCCCTGCCACTTCGGGAGACGCTTCAAAATCGATCAGTTTATAATCATATTTTTGTTCACACCGGAGCATTGCGACCCTGCACCCACTCTCGTTAAACACGGGAAATGCCGCCATGCCTGTGAAATGATATTTGTCGGTTTTCAGATCCAGACCCGGAAGGAAATCTTCTGTCTTGATCTTCTGTTTCAAATCCTCGTCGAGCGCGGATTTTACTTCATCATTCCTGAGGAGAAGTTCCGCCAGGGTCTTGTGCTTTTGCCTCTCTATTCCTCCTGAAGACTTGAAGGCGTCAACAACGGTACGGATCGCTGAATGATGCAGTCCCCGCGAGAGATGATCTTTTACTTTTTGTTCTACGTCTTTCATTCGAACTCCAGAACGATCTCACCATCAAATAAAGTCTGACCGCCGGATACCAGTGTGACCTTATAGAGACCTGTTTTCATCTCACTGTCGAATCCGAAGAAGTATTCTCCCGGTTTTCTTCCTGTGCGTTCAATGGCGATTCCTTCAGGTCCCAGACTGCTGACACGGAAATCGAAAGTCTCTTTGCACACCTCGGCGGCGACGATCACATTAAAGTAGTATCCATGCTGATCGTAACGGTTGACCGAGATCATGATGTTGGGATCGTTAAATATCTCTTGTACCTCACCGGGTTCAAGCGCGGCAACCTCAATATTATTAACAGCCGCGGCAACCCTTGTGTGTTGGAACTCGGATAATTTTCCAATTACCCTGATCATTACTGCTGCTGCCACCCGTTTTCCCAGTTCGGCAAGCCTCTCCTCCAGTGCTTCCACCGGTTCGGCAATGATCTGTGAGTTGGCAAATTCGATCTGTTTGAACTCATCGAGGGGGAAACCCGATTCTTCGTTTTCTTCGCCGGTGTTGGTGGTGCCGAGAAGTTCATAATCATATTCCATGTCGTGAGTGTGGAAGTAAAGATTCAGAAGTTTTTCGGCTTCTTCCTGGGAAATGGCGCCATGGCAGACATCCAGATCCCGCGCGAGCAGGCGGGAGTTGATCTCTGTTTCGATCATGAATTCCACACCAAGGATGTCGTTCCCCTCGGGGATTATCATATCGTACCTGTTGGCAAATTCGGTATGGATCGAAACGGGAAGTACCTCTACAAAGCGGTCGTCTGTGTATTTCCTTAACACCGGTTGTTGATTCTCTGTGAGATTTACGGGATTTGTAAGGAGGAAAACATACTGCTCACGGGCGATCGGCAACACGTCAAGTTTGTGTGACTCACCGATAAAGGTTTTCACCGACCAGATCTGTCCGGCAGCTGGTTCGATCATGTTTTCTGCTTCGGCATCTTCCGGTTCAGAAAGTGGTGCCTCCGGTTTGTAGCCTGATCTCTCCATCGCTTCTTCGGCGAGTTTCATCAGCCGTTCGATATTGCGGGGCCTTCCTTCTTCCGAATCCTCTTCCGGTGTGGTCAGGAACTTGACGAAGTTGACCGGCAGGTTTTTCAATTCTTCAACAATTCTTTTCTCCTCCGGGGTGCAGGTACCTTTACGGTACGAGTCCACCAGCCAAGAGGGCAGTTCTCGCAAGTTCATCTCATCGAGTAACGCATTCATATAACACATATCCTTTTGTAAACTTTGTAAAAAATCAGCATGGCGGAAACGACCTCACTATATTCGAAAGAGTGTTTCTCCAACCGCATGATTGACCTCAGAGTTCTCTGGAATCCATCATAGCGCTCGTAATACGCCGCTGATCTGATCCCCAGTATTTTATAAACCTGTTCTCTGACATCGATCGGAATTCTACCGGACATATCCCCTTTTAGCAGCCAGGTAAACATGAAAGCTTCAACTTTCTTGAGACCGGCTTTATTTAGTATCAGACTTATTAGAAATCTGATCCTTTTGGGGCTATTCTTGCCTTCTAACATCAGTTCAGAGAACAATTTATTGGCATCCCAAGGGACATAATGGAGAGACTCAATAGCCACTGGTGTTATGCCTGCCAAGTAAGAGTTGTTGATTTCTGATTTTTCCGGTCGGTATCCAAATAAATTTGCAGGACCCTCAAGTGTATCCTCATCTACCGGTTCATCAATGATTACACCGCCTGAATTCCCTCCCTCGTCACCGTCGGTGGTACCTTCTCCACCACTGCCATTCCCCGGCTCAGTTTGGTTAGGAGGTGGGTCTTTTATGATCTCGATCAAGTCATAGTACCTTGTCTCTCCATTATTGTTCAGATGCTCAATCACCTTATAGAGTGAGGCATACTTATCAGGGTTGTTCCTGAACTGTGCAGTCATTTTTAGAACAATATCTTCAAAATCAAGGTGATTCAAGCGAGTTATTATCATCGAGTTTCTTGTACCGTTCTTGCTCTCTGTCACGATGAGTTCAAACTCTGTCATCTTGCCGATGATAGCATCCAAGACAGTTTTTGCAACTTTAACCTCGGGTGAAACGAAGGCTGTATTATAGTATTGTTGAATAAGCGAGTAGAGGTTCCTCTTTAGTGCCTCGTCACTGGTGGACTTGCCCAGAAATTTCTGCACACTCTCATTATAAAGTTTCTTGTCCAGAAATTGAACATAAAAGTCAGCGCTGAAGTCATCTTCAGCAGCATACCCGTTAAGAGAAAAGTACTGAGGGCTTTTTGCCTTAACTGTTTTGAAGAAATTACCCTGTAATTCCTCAAGTTTTTCAAGAAAGAGTCCATTCCCTCTACCGTTAGTCTGAAATTCCTGAAATGATTCGAGCAAAGTCATGATATTTTATCCCCTTTATGTTTGTTTCTAAATTGTTGCTCAAGATATAATTTACGTGCCTTTAAAATTTCCTTACTCTTCGCTTCAACAAGACTACCACGCAGATGCGAGACCGGGTCATCAAAAAAAGAACCGATGGGCACCTGTCTGGTATGTTTTACAAGGGCGAAGGAGTCAATATCCAACTCTTCATCCTCCAAGGCCCTAAGGTTTGAATCGTTCGCGAGATTAAGGGAAATATAATGTTCAGGTTTGAATAGTTTTGTTGAGACAGGCACAAGAAAAACAGCCTTGAGAGAGGCGCTCATCCTTGTGATAATTATTGAGAAGTGATACGGTTTGCTTTCGTTGCCAAACCCAAGCTTGGTATAATGCATTTTCATGACATTACCCGGATTTACAAGTCCGATAAATTTAAGCAATTCCCTTTGACGGTCGATGTGTTCCATGCTCTCCACCAATCATTAGTTAAGTTCGCGATACCCGTGACGATAATCACAAATAATACCGTCCAATAGAGGTACCAAATTTATGGTGCAATTTAAGTATAAACACTCTTAAAAACAGTATCACCGGATGATAATTTTTGGCATTTTGTCGAAATTATTTGGAGGGGGGAGGTGGTCCGCCGCAGGCGGATTGGGGTTTGGTGTTTGGGGTTTGGGCTGCCAACCAATAGTGAGTAGAGATTAATAAGAAGTGGGGGGGCCCCTCCCCCTCCTCTAAACCAAACTCTCCGGGTGAGTGTGCTCCGCGGGGTCGAACATTAGAGCGTCTGATTCCGAGAACCCGAACATGCGCCTTGCCGAAGGGCTGGCATAAAGCATCTGCCCGGTGGCGGAGACCATTACCACACCATCAGGTGAATTTTCAAGAATTGCCTTGAACTGTCTCGAGAGTTTTGAGAGTTCTTCGATCCGGGCGGAATCAGTGGAAATTGGATTCATCGGCAAAAATATTGTGGGATACTATTAATTAACTTTAGGCTAAAAGATCAGGAACATTCATGATCCGGCAACCAAATTAACAAATCCACGTGAGAATAGCAAGATGGGGTTTGGGGTTTGGGATTTGGGGTTTGGGATTTGGGATATTACTCCACACTAAAGACACCAAACACCCCACCCCAAAAACCAAACACCAGTTCAGATTTCTCTCATCGCTTCCGACTTCACTTTGCTCAAAAACTCGGGGGTGATCCCGATGAATGATGCTATTTGTTTTTGCGGCAGGGTGTTAATAAGTGTGGGGTAAATACTGCAGAACTTCTTGTACCGTTCCTTCGCGGTTAGCGCCATGCTGTCCAGCAGGCGGCGGTGACTGTTCACGAGTGAATTCTCGGTTATGATCCTGAAATAACGCTCGAGCGCGGGCACTTCATCGAAGAGGGCGAGCTGGTCGCGGCGGGAGAGGAGGAGCACTTCGCTGTCTTCGAGGGCATTAATGTTAAGGTGGCTCTCTTTTTGGGAGATGTAGCTGTACATGTCGGTTATCCACCAGTTTGCGGGTGCGAACTGAAGAATGTGCTCGAAGCCGTTCCCGTCGATCGAGTATGAGCGAAGGCAGCCGCTGAGCACGAATGCCGCGGTTTTGGCGACCTGCCCTTCATTCAGGAAGTACTGCTTGCGTCTGATGGTTTTCGCGGTCAGATACTCCGCGATCTTCTCTTCATCAGAAGGAGTGAGCGAAGTGTGGCGTTTAATACCGTCGAAGAGGCCTTTGGCTTTCTCGATCATGACCATGCCTTGTGATTTGTTAATTCAATACCACAAAGATGGCGAAAATTCCCGTAATTTCATACCTGACACGTGGCAACTTTGGCTGCCCGCATCGATAAAATGGTTAATTTTGTTCAGGTATTAACAAAATTTACGAGCGTGAAATGTTCAAAAGTGTCTCCCGTCTGAAACTTGCCAATCTCCCCACCCCGCTTGAGTCAGCCCCAAAACTGGCGGCACATCTGGGACTTGATAAAATGCTGATAAAACGCGATGATCTTACGGGACTCGCGATGGGGGGCAACAAAGCCCGGAAGCTTGAGTTCGAGCTTGCTCACGTGGTTGATGGTGGTTACGATACAATCATCACGGTGGGCGGACAACAGTCGAATCACGCCCGAATGACAGCTGCTGCCGCCCGGAAGCTTGGAATGGATATAAAACTTGTGCTCGGCGGCGCTGATTTTAACGAATTGAAGGGGAATCTCCTCCTTGATACCCTTTTCGGCGCGGAGATCCGGTACATAAACGGAAGTGACGAAGATGACGATCTGGAGACACTTCAACTTGCCTGGCGTGACGAACTCGAAGCTGCCGGGAAGCAACCATACGCCCTTCCCCTCGGCGGATCAACCCCTCGCGGAACGATGGGGTATGTGCTGGCAATGCAGGAACTGGCACTTCAACTGGATGATGACCATGTGCAGATATTCTTGCCCGTCGGCTCATGCGGAACCCTCGCGGGTGTGGTTCTCGGGTGTGCCATCTTCCTTCCGAACGCGGAAGTTTACGGAATAAGTGTTTCAAGAACTGAACAGAACATCAGGGAGAGAACCGTCGATCTTGCCAAAGCCACCGCGAAACTGCTCGGTACTGATGAGTCGCTTGCCATGAAGAATTTCAACGTGTTCGACTGCTATCACGAGGAGTACGCCAAACACATCAAGATCGCCCGGGATGCCGCGGATGAGTGCGCGATGCTCGAAGGCCTGATCGTAGATCAGATATACACAGGCAAGGCGATGGCCGGTTTGTTCGATCTCGCCCGCAAAGGCGCGCTTAAGCGTGATCTCCCCGTCATCTTTCTCCACACCGGCGGAATGCCCGAGATATTCGCCGAAACATTGATGTATGGCGACTACCAAGGCTGCACGAAATTCACACCCGAAGAAGTACGGGAGATGAAGAAATAATGAAACACTGCCTCCTGCTTCTTCTGATGACCATTTTCGCCATCCCCGTTCACTTGCAAACCACGGATCAGCAGTCACCCTCAATCCAAATGGTTGAGCAAACAGCCGATAGCCTGATCCCCCTGCTCCAAAAGAAGTATAACATCCCGGGTGTTTCGTGCGTAATTATAAAGGATCATGCTATAGCGTGGTCGAAGAGTTTCGGAGTCGCTGATGTCCGGAGTGGAGAGCCCGTTACAGGAAATACGATGTTCGAAGCCTGCTCGATGAGCAAACCTGTGTTCGCGTACATTGCGATGAAATTAGTGGAAGAGGGTAAACTGAACCTCGATGGACCCGTTTGGACCATCTTCGATGACCCCGCGTTCAAAGGGCAGGAGTGGCGTAAAAAGATAACCCCGCGGATGCTACTCACCCACACTTCGGGACTTCCGAACTGGCGCCCCGGAGATGATGAAGAGAACGGATACCTCCCCATAGAGTTTGAGCCCGGCACTAAATTCCAGTATTCGGGTGAGGGGATGTACCTCCTCCAGAAAGTGGTCGAAAAGATCACGGGAAGCACGCTCGATAAGATCGCTTCTGAAACCATTTTTCCGCAATTCTCAATGAAGAACAGCACTTTTGTATGGGCACCGGGATTTGATGCGCGGATAGCCGTGGGGCACGACACTTCAGGAAACTTCGTCAAGAAAACCGCTTACACCCGTGCCAACGGTGCATACACGCTTTATTGCTCCGCCGAAGATTACGCTCGTTTTCTACTCGATGTAATGTCGCCCGACCGCCCCGGTGGCAGTTCACTCTCCGCTGAAACCATCGATACCATGCTCTCCCGGCAGGCTGAGTCACCCTCCCGTGAGCCGCAGAAACGCCCGGGAAACAAAAACGGAATTAAAACCTTCCGCGCTCTCGGGTGGGCGATTGATCAAACTGCCGCGGGCGATATCCACTACCACAGCGGCTCAAACGGCTCCGGCTTCAAGTGTTACCATCAGTTCGACCGCGCCACCGGCTCCGGCATCGTGATAATGACCAACAGCCTCGGCGGCCTCGGTCTCTGGGATGAACTCATTCAGCGCGTCGGCAATCTTTAAAATAAAAAAGCCACCCGTTTCCGGATGGCTCAAATCAATTGTGAAAGCTGTAACGATCAGTGGATTAAATTGACCACTAACCTCTTACCACTGACCACTATTTCAGAAGCTGCATCTTCCTCATGTCTCTGAAGCTGCCTGCCTGAATCTCATAGAAGTAGACGCCAGAAGTAAGCTTCGCGGCATTGAATTCAACTGAGTGCTCACCGGCTGACATCAAACCGTTAACAAGTTCAGCCACTTTCTGGCCAAGAGCGTTGTAAACGTTGATGGTTACATTGCTCGCAACGGGCAACGCGTAACGCACAACGGTTGAAGGGTTGAATGGATTCGGGAAGTTCTGGCTAAGGCTGTATGATACAGGCGACATGTCAACTTCAACCTCTTTCGAGTAAGAAGCTGTACCGTCGAAATCGATCTGTTTCAGTCTGTAGGTGTATCTACCGGCGGTAACAGCGTCGGTAAAGGCATAATTGCTGATCGAGGTTGTGGTACCTTTACCTTCTACAAACGCCACTGTTGAGTATCCGCTTCCGCCATTTCTTTCAACTTCAAAACCTCTGTTATTGGTTTCTGAAGCTGTTGCCCACTCGAGGCGAACGCCACCGGTTGAGGAATTGGCAATAAATGATGTCAGTTCAACCGGCACAATGTTAACGCCGAATTTCACGTCATCAAAATAATAGGTTTTTTCACCGGCGGTAGCACCTGTTACGCCAAAGTTGAAGAAGATCGAAACCTTGTTGAGGTACGCGTTAAGATCGAGAGCGGCGGTTCCGGAAACCGGATTGCCAAAATCGAACACAAGTGTCTGCCATGAATTGGCAACCGCGAGCGTGGCTTCAGTTTCGCATGAAACTGCACCATTCTGATAGTCTTCCGCTTTAAGTCTTACCTGGATCGGGGCGTGAGGTGACCAGACTCTTACGTTCATCCTCTTTTCCTGAGCGGTAAATGGAACCTTGGCTGAGAAACCTGACTGCTGTCCACCGTTGGTGGCTGTGATGGTAGTGCCCGCCCAAAGTTCAGCAGTGGCTGTTTTAATAACTTTGGCAACGTGGTTGCTTGAGTTAGTGGGATCGACAACTATGGTTGACTGTTCTGCTCCCCCGAAACCAACGAGACCGTATGCGACGGTAGTGTCTTCAAATGTTACAGGGAGATTCATCTGGGTAAGGGTTGGGCCCCCGCCGCCTGAAACGAGTTTGATCTCATCGAAGTAGTAGGTGAAGTTCGCGCCACCGGCTCCGACAGTACCGTTATCAAAAATAAAAACCATTTTAATGTAGGTATTCGCAGTGTTGATGGTGCTGAAATCGTAAGTCAGTTCTTCCCACGCGTTGGCGGTGGTGCAAGTCTGTTCCTGTTCGAAGAAGATACCGCCATTAGTGGCGTTTTCAACCTTGAGGAGCATTTTGGCGCCAATTCTCGGCATGTAAACTTTAACCTTGAATATCTTGTTGGTCGAGAAGTCGATATTTCCCGCCAGTGATATCCACGAACCGCCCCAAGGGTCACCGGCGTTCTTTACCATTTTACCTGTAAAGCCTGTGGTGTTAATTCCACCCGGAAAGGGGTTTGCAACTCTGGTAGCCTGGCCACCGCTGAAATCCGTGAAAGTGTAGTTAAGGGCACCGTTCTCAAAGTCGAACGGAAGAACCGGCAGACCCTGGGCGAAAACTGTTCCCGCCATCAGAAATGCAGCCACGAAAAGCCGTAAAGCCATGTTTTTCATTGTATCTCCGATTGATTAAAATGATCAACCAGAGTTCAATAATCGTACCAAAACCAAAAACGCTTAAATGAGCCGTAAAACGCGGAAATTGAAGAAGTTAGGGGGTAAGGGGCGTAAGCCAGGGGTTATCAAAATAATAACGGTTGCTTATTGATTTGATAACCCCGTGGTGTTAATTCAGGATCAACTGCGCCACATTTTCGATATGCCAGGTGTTCGGGAACATGTCAACCGCCCTCATTTTGGTGAGAGTATACCCTTCTGCCAGCAGTTCCTTAATGTCGCGGGCCTGTGTCGCGGGGTTGCAACTTACATACACGATCTTCTTCGGCTTCAGTTTCAGCACATCTGAAAGGGTGTTTGGGTGCATGCCACTACGGGGTGGATCAAGGATGATAACATCAGGTGCCGGCAGGTTGTTCTCCGCCACAACAGGGAGAAAACTTTTATAAAGATCTGCCATATAGAAGTGGAGGTGTTGCGCGTTGTTCAGTTCCTTGTTCATTCCCGCGTCCATTATCGCGTCGGCAACTGCTTCAAAACCGTAAACATTTTTGCAATGTTTCGCCAAGTATATCGGTATCGTCCCCGCGCCGCAATAAAGGTCGTAAACTGTTTCGTCCCCCTTCAGTTCGGCGTATTCAAGCGTTACATCGTACAGTTTCTCCGCCTGAAGTGTATTGGTCTGAAAAAAGGAATTTGCGCTGATGCCGAAAGTATAGCCGCCTATTTTGTCGTATATCTTCCCCTCACCGTGAAGCACTATCTCGTACTCTCCCTTGGCAACCTGCGCCTTTGAGCCGTTGATGTTGTTAACTATCGTGGTGATCTGAGGGAATTTCTCTTTCAGAACCGAGGCGTAATTGTAGGTGATCGCCTGCTCTTCCCGGGCGGTAACGAGATTCACCATCAGGTCGTCTGTGTGAGCAGACTGCCTGATAACAAGATTTTTAAGGTAGCCGGTGTGCGTTTTGGTGGAATAAGCCTCGAGTCTTTTTTCGGTGAAATATTCACGGGTGAAGGCAACAATTTCTTCCGATATGGGTGACTGAAGTTTGCACTCCTTCAGATCGAGTACCTTGTCGTAAACACCCGGCACATGCAGCCCGAGAAACAGTCCCTGATTCGTCACGTCAGGTTTTCCCGCTTCATCCGCTGTCAGCCAACGTTTCTGTGAGAACGAAAACTCCATCTTGTTACGGTAATAAAATTGCTTGTCAGCACCGGCAACCGGTTCCTGATGGATATCCGTAATCCCGCCGATATTCTTGAAAATTTCTGCAACCTGCAGCTCTTTATGGCGTATCTGCTCGCTGTAGGCGAGGTCTTGCTGCTTGCACCCGCCGCAGACTCCGAAGTGACTGCACGCGGGGTCGGTTCTGAGTGGTGAGCGCTCCAGCACTTCGACCAGAACAGACTCGGCGTAGTTCTTCTTCGTTTTTGTGAACTTCGCGCGCACTTTTTCGCCGGGGTATGCACCCTGAACGAATACCACGAACCCCCGTTCATTTTCTGAATTTTCCGGGTCTTTCAGAAAAGCGACGCCTTTCCCCTCAAACGCGTACGACTCAACCACCAATTCAATAATGCTGTTCTTTTCTAATCTCATATTTTCTTTAATATCATCGTTTTCAGGTTCATAAATTTCAGGGCACCCCCTTTAACGAGCGAGGTTATCTCGTGCTTCTCTCCCGCGAACTCTTTTCTGATCTTTTGTCTCTGTTCCGCGGATACCGATTTCAGGTTGTTTTCGAGCATTTTGTACGATTTAATGTAAAACTCGTCGAGATCGTTGGTGAAATCGGCAACTTTAACAACTTCAAAATTGCGGGAAGTGTAGTAAGGCTCAAAATCTTCGGTGAAGAGGGGGTCTTGCCCCGAGTCAGCCCAGATATCATTCAGAAATGTCGGCGCGGGTTTCTTGTTGCAGAGTATTTCAGTGGTTATCAGGTGTCCGCCCGGTTTCAGTATCCTTTTTATCTCTTTCACAAGTTTGTTCCGCACTCCCAGTGTCAGGGTTGCCTGACAGAAGACAAAGTCGAAACTTTCAGTTTTGTGATCGAGCGAGGTGTAGTCAACATAAAGTACCGGCACCTGCCGGTCTTTTGGCGTGTTTGCCTTGAACCCGAATATCTCGGTGTTGTCGTCACTCGCGGCGTGAATTGGTGCGAAACCGCTGCCGATGAAGTGGGGCACAATTTCTGTAAATCCGTTCCCCAAAATGAGGAGGGAGCCTTCGTGAGGCTGCACTTCATTTAAAAAGAATTTGATCGGGGCTGCCCCCCCGGGAAGGAAGGGTGATTTATTATCCGGCAATTTTGATCCGTTTTTGATATTTTTCAAACTGCAAATTTAGAGATTATTTATTTGATATCATTGAAGAGCATTCTCCCCCTGCTGTTTCTGGCGACAGTTACCCTGTTCGCGCAGGAGCGTCCACCCGCCGGCAGGGACACCACGAAAGCTGTAACCGACACTTCCGCGTATAAACCACGGGCGTTGAGGGACAGCGTGGTAACTGACTCCCTTGCACCCGTCTACCAGTTACCTGAGCAGGGCGCGTTCCGCGCATTTTCGCAGGATGACCTGAAATTGATGAATTATCGCGACGGGGCGACACTTCTGCAGCACTTCCCTGCCACGTTCAACAGAAGCATGGGCTTTCCCGGCCTCCCTTCTGAAGTAACTTTTTACGGCGAGGGAAACGGGAAGATATCTTTCCTCGAAGACGGTATCGAGATCAACGACCGATACTCTGAGTCCCTCTATTTCGATAACCTGCACGATGGCTACATCGATAAATTGTCGCTATACCCTTCATACATGGGGTTTTTACACGCCTATCGCCCCTCGCAGATCACGGTCGCGGTTACAGGACGCGATTTTGTTTCGGGCGCGCCTTATTCACGGATCAAATATTTTGAAGGCCCCGCGGGCGAGGGTTTTATTGACGTGCAGTTCAACCAGACCATCAAGAACCGGCTGGTGCTTTTCACAGAGATAACGAACAACAAGGTTGACGACGGTTTCCGGAACAGCAACCTCTCCCTCTGGAAGGGGAAGGTTAACCTGAAATACATCCTTTCAAACCGCCTGAATCTTGCCGCGGGATACAATTATATTCAACAGGATCTCGGACTGAACGGAGGCGTTAATTACGACTCGGCAAAGTCGCTCGCCGCGTCCATCCCCGGACGTTCACTCGACGATTTTCTCTACGACGACCGGGCCGCGCCCGTTAACTTCCTGAACCGCTATCAGAAGAACACCAAGCACAGGCTCCACTTCAAGGCGTTCGGAAGTATCGGCTCAATTGGCTACGTTGAAGGAAGCCTGTTCCACCAGACCAACCTGAATGAGTTCCGGCAGAATGAAGACTCCCTCTTCACCAACCCCAACAGGGTGCTGAGCAACCGGCGGTACACCGTTACGGGCGGAGTTTTCCGCGCGACGTTCGACACGAAATATTTCGCTGCCGACGTGCATGCCAACTATGAGTCGGTTAATTTCGAGAATGAATGGTTCGACCCAACAGCGGGGTTCGTCCCCTCTGGCAGCAGTAGAAGAAACTCCTTCTCAGCCGGTGGCATTCTGACGGGGAAACTTGGCAGTTTCGCCCTCTCGGGATTCGGAAAGATATTTATATACGATGGCACATTCTACCCCGGTATCGGAGGCGAAGCCAAAGTTGAAATCTCCGAAGGGTTGAGCTTCCGCGCGGGCGCGTCGTACCTCGAGGGTTATGATGCCGGTGTCTGGTTCAATCACAGTAACACTTACACCACCCGGCTTGAGGCCGAATTGATCTTTCAAACGGGCAATCTTCATGCTTCCGTTCTTGGCTGGGGTTCAAACACCGGGTTTAAAAACCAGGGAGCGGTGATGCCAACAATTGACCCGTTGATCCCTCTTCCTCCCGCTGAGCCGAAGAAACTCGCGTTCGGTACCGTTGCTTCCCTTGGTTATTCCTTGGGGAGTTTCACGGCTTTTCTCGACGCGCAGTACAACAATAAACAGCTCGAGATTTCGGGAAAGAATATCATCCCGGCATTCATTGCCAAAACGGGTATCTCTTTCCGTGACACTCTATTTGACGACGCGCTCGATCTCAAGACCACTATTTCATATTCTTACCGCACCTCGACCGTCGCCACGAATTACAATTTTTATGTGGACCGGGTTTTCTACACTCCTTGGATCGATGACGTTCCGGCTTCCGGACAGCTCGATTTCCACGTGGCGGGTACCATTCAGAAAGTGGCAACGCTTTTCTTCGCCTGGGAGAATCTCCTCGGTTCAAAGTATTACCTTTCACCATATTACCCCGTTCTGCCGCGGAACATCCGGTTCGGTATTACCTGGGAATTTCTGAACTGAGAGCGCCATGGATTTTCTCTTCGAAATAGATAAAGCTGTTTTCTACTTCCTCAATCACACGCTGAGTTCCCCTTTCCTCGATCGCTTTTTCGCGACAATCACCGATGTGAACAGCTGGTACATAGCCTACATTATACTTATCGGAATCATGGTAACCTACGGTGGGAAAAGGGGCAGAATTGCCGCCGTGATGGTAATTCTGATGATAATTATCAGCGACCAGACCGGCGCGAAACTGCTGAAAGAGTGGTTCGCGCGCGTCCGTCCTTGTAACTTCCTGCCGGGTGTAAACACCCCCATCGGGCCTGAAGGAACATGGTCATTCCCCTCAAACCACGCGCTGAACAACTTCGCTGTCGCGACATTCTTCACCCTTCTCTACCCACGTCTGAAGTGGGTCCTCTTCATCACCGCGACCCTCATCGCCCTCTCACGTCCATACCTTGGGCTCCACTATCCCTCCGATATCCTCGGCGGTGCCATAATCGGAGCAGCCATCGGCTATGGCTTCGCGCAGTTGCAGATCTGGCTTGAGCCGAAAATCAAGTTTTGGGGAAATAAAGAATAAGATAATCCCCGAAGGACTCGAATAAAAGTTACGCGGATGACACGGATTTAACGCGGATTTCGCGGATTAATTTTTGGTTTATATATTCATCTCAATTGACTATTTTTGTAGTCATATGATGATAATTATCGTCAGACGAACGCGCTCCAATACAATTGAAAATAACCCATGATAACCTCACTACACCCTCACCAGATATTTGTATTCGGCTCCAATATGGCGGGGAAACATTACGGCGGGGCTGCCAGGCAGGCGCATGATTCTTTCGGCGCGGCGATGGGAGTCGGCGAAGGTCTCACCGGACAGTGTTATGCCTTCCCGACCCTGGATGAGAATTTCGGACTCCGTTCAGATGATGAGATAACCGGAAGCGTTAAACTCTTCTTCGAATGCGCTCACGCGAACCCCCACCTCGAGTTCCTCCTCACCAAAGTCGGTTGTGGCATCGCCGGATATGATGAGAATTACATGAAAGCTAAATTCCTCCACGCGCCAGGGAATGTTGTTAAGCCGGAAGGATGGATATAAATGAATTACCGGTGCAGGTTAGAGACCACCTGTGATTAACCTCAACCAAATACTCGCTAATTCATAGCTTGGATCAAGCTTAATTAATACGAAGCAATATAAAAATAATTGTTCACCAACTGTTGCCTGTCAGGTACCCTTTAAACGCTCCACATCGATTCGAATTGTGTTTGGTTTTCTATTAACAATGATAATCATTATTTTAAGAAATCGTAAATGGAAATTTTAATGGTGTATTAGGAAGTTAAGGTTATGATTCCTGAAGAACTCTACAATAATCTGCTTGAAAAGTATGAATACAGGATTTTTGGTGGCACTTATTTTGTGGACATCATGAATCCACTTTACACCATCTCTTTTGACATAAATAAATTCCCCAGGAGATTTCAACACATACTGAGATACTTGAAAATTATAAGCCTCGGTCCACTTCTAAATTTACCTTACACTGATCTGATTAATCTGCCAAACTTGGGTAAGACCAGTATTGCGGAAGCGTTTTTGATTATTGACAAAATACTGCAAGATGATTTTCAAAGCAGTCTCTCTCCGCAACTTATATCATCAAAATATTTGACAAAACTTTCCAAAATAACAACAATATTAAATGGGCCAAGCACTCTTGACCAACTTAAAGATGGCAGTGATTCATCAAAAAATGGTACACCGCTGAAAACAACATTTGTTGAAGCACTTGAAAGCGAAATTGAGAAGATCCACCCTGAAAGAAAAGAAAAACTGGTTTTAAGAATCAGAGAAGGTCTTACCCTTATAACAATTGCTAACAAATTTGGCGTTACCAAAGAGCGGATTAGACAAATAGTTCAAAGGGAAATTAAATTGCTTGTCTCTAACCTCGCCCCCTACAAAGGTTCACTCGATCAGGATATCATCGAATGGATATTGGCCCATCCGGGGCTTGTAAACTACAATTTTTTTACCCCTAAGGTTTTAGATCCATCTTTTGCTTATGCTTTGGCTGTATATATGTATCCTGACTTACCCCTTTTGGGCAACAAACTTAATCTCTCCTTTACAAGTGTTAATAAAAAGCACAGACAGTTTCTTGAAAAGATTTCTTCTATATTGAGCTGTGAAAGGATGCTGAAATTTGGAGATTTTGTTAACCTTCTATACAACGCGTTCCCAACCGATATTATGAAAGCCTTATTGGTGGTTTTGTCTTGGGATGAAATTGTTATTAGTAAAGGTCAGTTTTCATATCAGATATCATTGAGACCAAAATTTCTACTTGAAAATTTATCCTTGGTTCTTAATGAGAGTCAAATCCCTCTGACTTTGGAGGAAATAGCACAGAGGACAGAGTCCCGGAATTTCAAGAGATTGACCTTGAAATATGGTTTGGAATACAATACACAGTTTTTTAGGATTGACAAGGATCGATACGGTATAGAGAAGCACTTGTCTCTTTCAAGTACAGAGATCGAATTTTTGCATAAAACAACTACCGAAATACTCTCAAATCGTGGAAGAAGTACTAATATAAATCTCCTTTATGATAAACTATATCCTTCTTTTCCCAAATTGCGATCGCGATATGAACTATATTCAATTCTGAAAAATTCAGGACACTATATTTCACATCGGGGAATGAGCTTGTCTCTCTCTTCCTTCGCAAAAAATGTTCGTGAAGTAAAGGAAATTGTCTTGGAACTACTCGCGCAAAGAGAAGTTCCAATTCACAGAAGCGAAATCATCCAAAAAATCAATGAGGAAAGATCTTTTAACCGGTCAGGGTGGACCAGTATTGTAAAAACCATAAAGGGAGTACAAAGTTATCACCCAAACTATTATGGTCTTGCCTCACAACACAACACAAATTTAAAGTTCCTAAGCGGGAATGAGGATTTTTTAATCAGGGCAATGGAGGAACACATATGCCCACACACCTCTTATGAAAATGTATTAGAGTTTTTCAGGGATTACGATGTCGATAAAGTACAAGAAGTTTTAAATGGTTCAAATAAGATTAAAATTCTTGAATCAGTGGGCAAGGTGAAATTTTTGGTTTGCACTGATTGGGTCTATGGTACAGTGGTAAAAACCATACTATTCCATAATGACTCACGAATGATGTCAGAAAATTTACTAAAAAGCTACCTAAAGACACTGAATTTACACTTACGAAGGAAATACCTTTTCATAAATTCAGGAATAGTTTATCTTGCCCTCAAAGGACAATTTGTTCTACTCAATGAGCAAGTGTTACAAAGAAGAGAATTTATAATTCATGAATATGTTAAACTATTGAATGATTCTGGATCATTACTTTCTTATGAGCAGATTGCTGCTGATATGGGTCAGAAGTTAAATTTAAGTCTCTCGAAATACGAAATTGAGGCAATTTATCGTATTTGGATTAAACCTGTTGTTGCGAAAGCAAGCACAAAATGAATTTCGGGTATCTACAAGTAAATTGAACTACTTACACTCCCCTTGACAATGCCATTTAATTATTGCCAAAGCCCGGACAAGTTTCTGATTCATAACTCGCAATTGGGTTGAATGTCTCAACTTTACCCGAAACACATTATAGCCCGAAACCTATAACACCTGACACTTAACAATTAACACCTACCTTACCTTCCACTCATTCAGCTCAAGCTTCGCGCCTGTGGATGCATCGAGGAGGAGCTCCTGCCCAGAGCCACGGAAACCCTGACTCCCCTGCGACTCCTGTAAGGTTGACAGGATCTGCCAGACATAATTTTTGTACTTCGGGTTCCAGATGAACTTGACCGACCACTCTTTCACACCGGGCTTTAAGCCTTCTTTTTGAGCCAGTTCCTTCGCCTTCGCGGGAGAGATAGAGTAATCACACGAGGCGGGGTTGGCGGCACATTCCGGTATTCCTGACACTTCCATTAACGGATCAGCGTGGCCAAGGGAATCGGTAAATAGCTCTATCCTGCCTGTCACCCAGTCCTTCCCTTCCATGGCAATATCGTAAACCCAGAAGTACTTAACGGAGTCGAAATATGATGCCGTTTCGTTAAGTTTCACGTTTTTCAGGAAGAAATCCTCACCCGTTCTGGCAGCGATGTAATTATCAACTTTTTCTTTCAGTTTCTGAGGCACACCTGTGAGTTTAAAGGTTTTCGGGTACCTGTTCTCTGTTATCTCACAAACGGGGCAACTGCAAGCCTGGAGTATAAAAGCCAACGCCAAAACCGTCAATAAAATCATTTTTTGCATATTACTTCCTCTATTTTTCAAATTTACGCGCCTTATCCGTAAGGTTAAACTTGTCGCGGGATCGAATGTTCCCGGTGAATTATGCGCAGGGTCTCTCCGGAAATTAATTTAATTACCGTCGAAATATAATTACAAATATTTCCTTCAGGTTTTCGTAAATTTAGCTTCGAATTTCATAAAACATAGCAAACAGGAGACTTAATGAATTATTTAGTTCTGTTAAGGCACGGGCAGTCTCAATGGAACCTTGAGAACCGGTTCACAGGATGGATCGATGTTGATATAACCGAACTCGGCGAACAAGAAGCCAAAGAAGCAGGCTTGTTGTTGAAAGAGAAAAACTTAAAATTCGATTTCCTCTTTACATCCGTACTTAAAAGAGCCATCAGAACCGCTGATCTGGCTGCCGCGAGCGCCGGTTATGATGAGATCCCCTTCGAACGGGATCAGGCACTGAACGAACGGCACTATGGTGACCTTCAGGGTCTTAACAAAGCCGAAACCGCGCTAAAGTTCGGTGACGAGCAGGTTCACCTCTGGAGAAGGAGCTACGACATCAACCCTCCGAATGGCGAAAGTCTTAAAGATACCGCCGCGAGAACAATTCCCTACTACATCGAGAAAATAGAACCGATGGTTATGGCGGGGAAGAACATCTGGGTTGTTGCTCATGGCAATTCACTCCGCTCACTCGTAATGCATTTGGATAACCTTACCCGGGAAGAAGTGCTTGAACTTAACATCCCGACGGGAGTTCCCCTTGTCTACGAGTTCGAGAATGGCAAGATCATAAAAAAATACTATCTGAAATAATTAATCCATCTCGCTCACCGGGCACAATGAGTCCGGTGAGCGTACACAGCGGGGAAATTTGCACTATAAATCACAGGAGTTCCCTATGAAAAAACTGTTCTTCTTTCTTCTCACAGGCTTTGCCCTCGTGAATGCCCAGTTCATAACACCCGGTACCGGTGTGGTATGGAACATGGACAGCCTCGTCGCCAGATCCGGCGGAGCCGTCACAGGCTCTTTCCCCAATTATACTGTAGCTGCTCTTTGCTCGGTCTCTGTAAGCGACAGACTCATCATCCCACAGGGATCGGTTGTAACTTTCTCTGCCACAGGTACCGGTTTTGTCATACTTGGAGCAGTGGAGGTTAACGGTGCCCAAGGCGACAGCGTGTACTTCAAAGGTACAACTGAAAACTCACAGGGTGTTTACGAAGGTTTTTACTTCCGTGACACCGGCGCCGACACCACTTCCGTGATCAAATATGCCGTTTTTGTACACGGATACTACCCCGTAAGATGCCTCAACTCAAGCCCGAGGGTTTATCACTCAAGGTTCTACAAGTGCAGAAGACCGATCTATATGTCTTCGAACTCAAACCCGGTGATTAAATACAACTACATCTCCGAGGCTTACGAGTACGGTATCTACGGCACAACGGGATCATCCCCCGTTATCGAGTACAACGAACTCTATAACAACAATTCCCAGAACACCAGCCCAAAGAACCAGATCACTTTTGGCACCCAGAATATAAACTCCCCCACCATCAGGTACAACAAGATCTACGGTGGCAGTTATAACAAGACCGGTGGTATCAGTATTTCATCGCTTCTTTCAGGAAGTGGTTCCGCCTCCGAGATCGCCTATAACGAAGTGTATAACAACAGCTACGGTATCGCGTTCTCAGGAGCGGAGATCACCTGCTACGTGCACAACAATCTGATCTATAACAACAACATTAACCCCGACCCCCTTACAACAGGAAGCGGTATCAGCATCAGCGGTAACGGTACGAACAAACCAATTGTTACCAGAAACACAATTTATGGCAACCTTTGGGGCATCACGGTTTATAACGGTTCATCGATAGCCGCGGGTCCACAACCCTCGCTCGGTAACCTGACCAACGCCGACACTTCCGATGACGGTTACAACAAGATCTACGGCAACCTGCAGTCGGGTGTTGTTTATGACCTCTTCAACAACTGCACGAATGATATCTGGGCACAGAACAACGATTGGAACGTTTACGACTCCACACTGATAGAAGCGCACATCACCCACAAAGTTGACGATCCGCTTCGTGGCTGGGTCTATTTCACACCGTTCATCGACTCATCCACCATCCCCGTTGAACTCGCTTCGTTCACAGCCACGGCTTCAGGCGCGGAAGTGGTGCTCGACTGGGTTACCGCAACCGAACTTAACAACTCACGCTTCGTGATCGAAAGAAGAGGAGAGAACGAAAACGCGTGGAAAGAAACCGGCTCTGTTCAGGGACACGGAACAACCACGCTGATGAACAAATATTCATTTACCGACAGACCCGCCGCTCCGGGAATCTATGCCTACAGACTGCGTCAGATCGACCACGACGGCACATCAAACCTCTCGAAGGTGGTTTTTGTCGAGTTCAGTGGTATTGTAAGTTCACATGAATTGAGCCAGAACTTCCCCAATCCGTTCAACCCTGAGACAGTTATCAGATACTCGGTTGGCGGTTCAGTTCCGGCAAGAGTTGCTCTCAGGGTTTATGACCTCACAGGTGCCGAAGTGGCAACACTTCTTGACAACGTTCAGAACCCCGGTAATTACGAAGTGAAATTCAACCCCTCGGCTCAGGGCATCACACTTGGCTCAGGTGTTTATTTTTATGAAATAACCATCAATTCAACAACCATAACCAAAAAGTTCGTAATAAATAAATAAGCGAACAGGAAGAAAAAATGGCTAAAGTACTACTCAGAAGGATCGAAGAGAGACGCCTGAAAACAGGACACCAGTGGGTGTTCAGCAACGAGATCCAGGATGTTCAGGGTAACCCCGAGAATGGCGCCCTTGTCGATGTGTATTACTCAGGCGGGCAGTATCTCGGAACAGGTTTCTATAACAAGCACTCACTCTATGCCGTTAGAATTCTGGACAGGAGACCAATCCCCGATCTCAGAATGCTCTTCGTTGAAAGAATCTTTTCGGCCCTGGGGCTTAGGGAGAAAGTCTTCCCGAACAGAAACTCTTTCCGGATGGTATTCAGTGAAAGCGATTTCCTCCCGGGCCTTATCATCGACAAATATAACGATACCTACGTCCTTCAGGTTAATACGGTCGGCATGGAAAGAAACCTCGACCTGATTGTCGATGTACTTAAACGTAATCTTAACGCGGAGAATATCTTTACCCGCAACTCACCTTACTTCAGGCAGCTCGAAGGCCTCGAGTTCACTGATGAGATACTCCTTGGTGAAGATGACACCCAGGAGATAGATGACGGAAAGGTGAAATATCTTGTTAACTTCCGCGAGGGACAGAAAACCGGCTTCTACTTCGATCAGTGCGACAACCGCACTTTCACCGGAGAGCTTGCCGAGGGTCTCGATGTTCTTGATGCTTTCTGTAATTCGGGTGGTTTCGGGCTTCAGTGTGCCTACAACGGTGCCAGATCGGTTGATTTCGTCGACTCATCTCCCGCCGAAATTCAGCATGCTGAGATCAACTTCAATCATAACGGTTTCGACTGTGAAGCCAACTTCATCACAGCCGAGGTTTTCGAATATCTGAAAAACTGCGCCGATGAAGGAAAACGTTATGATATGGTTATTATCGATCCCCCCGCGTTCGCTAAACAGAAAAAGAATATCATCCCCGCAAAACAGGGATACCAGAAGCTTAACCGCAGCGCTTTGAAGTTGATTAACAACGGCGGATATCTGATCACTTCCTCATGTTCTTTTCACATTACGAAAGAAGATCTGATAGATATCATCAGGGAATCAGCCTACAAAGAGGAAAAAGTGCTTCAGATGATCCACTACAACGGTGCCTCCAAAGATCACCCTGTGATCCCTTCGATGCCCGAAACCTCTTACCTTAAGTTCTGCGCCTTCCGCGTGTTTGATAACCCCCGTTACGAAGAGTAACAAATATCACAATCATTAAAAGGGGATGTTGATTTTCTTGATTAACATCCCCTTTTTTCTGTATATTTACTAGTTAAACGCAATTTTCTGGCATTTAATAGCAAGTCCCAACAACTCTAAATTCGAGGTACCTATGCGTGGTTTTTATGTCTTTATGGTACTTGTATTGTCAACTGTCATGGCTTCTGCCCAAACAACTACGACCTTCAGGTCGGAGCCAATAGATGGCAACAATTCATTTAACCAAACCTATGAAAAATTCAACACTACCAGAACCCAGATATCCGCCTGTGTAACATGGGATGCTGACTGGCTTTATATCGGCTATGATGGCTCCACACCTGCCGGACCTCTTACCGATGGCAGCAGGGCAATCCATATTTACGTCGACACCGACCCCCAACTCGTCCCCACTACCGGAACGGGATCAACCGGCGGCGACGCCTGGCTCTGGAACCCCACTCTCCCCTTCACCGCCAACTACCACTATGTGTTCAAAACCGGTGATAACTCGGAGATAAAGAGAAAATTCAACGGCGGCGGTACCTGGACCGATGCCTCCTTCGTGACCGCGAACTGGAAGAACCCTACCGGTAACTACTGGGAGATCAAGATATCAAGAGCTGATCTCGGTGGCGCCAATGCCTGGAATGTTCTCGCGTACGTTGAGGAAGACTGGACCGGCGGAAACGCCTGGATAACCGGTGGGCTTCCACAGGGTCTTTTCACCGAAACCCAGACACAGGGCAATATAACCTTCAACAGTAAATTCCTGAATGTGCAATTTTTTGACAAAATGGCTCCAAATGCCCCATTCCACCTTCAGAACTGGGGATGGACCGTTAAGCTCAAAGCACAGAGTGGCACGCTTAAAGATGAAACTGCCATGGCAGGCATGTTCGTTAATTCCTCCGACGGTTATGATGCCGGTATCGATCTGCCGAAACCCCCTCCATCACCAACCAACTTCATCGATGTTTACTTCCCGCATGCTTCGTGGGGCTCATCGATGGGTCCAAACTACGAGAGGGATTTCAAACTGAACGCGAACCTCAGCGCCAACACTTCGACATGGGATTTCACTGTATGTTCCGATGTGGTGGGTGACATCACGTTGAGCGCGGCTTCATTCGAGAATGTTCCCGCCGGTTACGCGATAACCCTTAAGGATCTTTCATCGGGTACTGAAACCAACCTCAGAACGGGTACTTACACGTATACCAACACCCCGGGCGAGTCAATTGCACGCAACTTCCAATTGATCATTGGTGTCACGCTTTCTGATCCGACCATCAGCGTTTCGCCGTCATCACTCGATTTTGGCAACGTGAAAACCAACGCCACTAAATCGCTTGCTTTAACAATCAGGAACACAGGCGACCGGGCATTGAGCATAACAAACATGGCTGCAGCAGGAACGGGTTATACCTACGAAGAAGGTTCAACCACTGCCACTCTCAATACCAATGACACGATTGTAAGGCACATCAAATTTGCTCCTAACGCTTCCGGTCTTTTCCCCGGTAAATTTACCATCACCAGTAACGACCCCAACAACCCGGCGCTCGAAGTTTCTCTGACGGGTAATGGTGTTACGGCCGTGCCCGGATTGACTTTCTTCGCCGACTCACTCGGCTTCGGAAGCGTGATTGTCGGCAACACAGGCCAGGGTTCTGTCTGGATAGGCAACAAAGGCGGTGACGGGGTTTCGCTTGAAATTTCAAGCGTCACTTTTTCGGGTACAGGCGCGGCAGCATTCCGGTTCACCGGCACAACCCCCATCTCGATTTCCGCGGGTGACTCATTGCAGCTCGATTTCACATTCACACCAACCGCCCTCGGGTATTTCGGCGCTACAATTTCCGTGGCAAGTAACGACCCTGCCTCACCCAAATCGATACCGGTTGGTGGTACAGGAACAAACTCAACCACCGACAAACTCTTCGCCGCGGGATGGAACCTGATGTCAATACCTGTTGCTCCTGTTTCAAATCTTGCGTCGGACATTATTGGTGACGACATTACCAACTATTTCCTGTATAAATATTCGGCAGGAACTTACGTTAACTCTTCGACAATTGACACGATGCATGGCTACTGGCTCGGTATTGAGCAGGCAGCAACCGTGGATGTAACCGGTACACCCCTTGTCACAGATCAGACCTCCGTGCTTGTGAACGGCTGGAACCTCATCGCCTCACCATTCGGCGGAAACGGTTCACCGAAATCAAATATAAGGATCGGTATGGGGTCAACTTTCTATACAATAGATGAGGCTGTCACTAATAACCTGGTACAGGCCGCCATCTATAAATACACGACCACAAACAAAACATACGAAACGGCTACAACCCTGGCACCTTGGGATGGACATTGGTTCTTCACACTTGTACCTGATCTGACGATCAAATATCTCTACGCAGTCCCTGCAGATCTTCTTGCTCCGAAGGAGTCACCGAAGTTCGATGTATCCCCGTCAAACTGGTTCGTAAACATCCTTTCAGAGGCCAATGGTACAAAGGATAACTTCCTCACTTTCGGATCGAACGAAGCGGCGACCGACGGATTCGATAACAGGTTCGATAACGTAAAACCGCCGATCTCGCCCGCTGCCAACGCGATTGAAGCATACTTCTTCCAGCCAAACTGGTTAAGTCTTGCTTCAAAATTCGCCTCCAACATACAGGCACCACTTCAGAATGGCGTGAATAAATCGTGGTCATTCAAAGTGTACGCGAGAGCAGCCGGAACCTTCAAACTGAGCTGGGTTGATATCGTATCGCAGATCCCACAGGAGATCCGTGACAACTACAGCTTTATTCTTAAAGGCCCCGGAATTGCCAACGGCATCAATATGATTACACAGACAGCATATGAGTTCAACGCGACAGCAAACGCGACTTACTCATTCGTCATCAACTCAAGCCCTGTGGGCATCAACGATGAAATGATGAATCTTGATTTCAAACTCGGCCAGAACTATCCGAACCCATTCAACCCCTCGACCACCATCAGCTTCAGCATCAAAGAAGCCGGTCAGGTAACTTTAAAGGTCTATGATATTCTCGGCAACGAAGTTTCAACCCTCGTGAACGACGTTAAACAGCCCGGCAGATATGATGTCAGGTTCGAAGCAGTAAACCTCCCTTCAGGTACCTACTTCTACAAACTCGTTCAGGGCAAGAATAGTGAGATCAAGAAACTTATGCTGCTTAAATAAGTGTGAACTGTGACTCGCCGCGGCGAGGTGAACTGTGAAGTTTTAGTATGATCCGCCTGCGGCGGAATGATGTATGAAGTATGAAACTCATCACTTATAACTCATAACTCATCGCTCACACATTACCCTTCGAAAAAAAGCTGTTCCCGACCCGGGAACAGCTTTTTTTAATAATGTTTTAATAACAAATAATGAACTTGTTGAATCACCTAAATAGTTTAAATTTCGTCTCCTCTTCCCATTTTTTAACCAAAAGGACCACCATGAGTAAACTTGTGACCATCTTGTCGTTGATCTTCCTAACGGCATTTCCTTCACTGGCTCAGACGAACCCCGCTTTGTTCGATCTGAGTTCAGGCTCGTATTCTTTTACGGCCTGGCCTTCAACTTCCGCGGCAGGTACCTACCCCGCGAATATGATCTTTCAAAGACTGAGTGCTTTTACGGATCCGACTCTTACCACTGAGATGACCCAGAATTACACATCCGCGTATGGTCTCACCGGTGGTGCCCGTGTCACCGGGTTGGGCCCGAACGGATTTTCATTCGTTAATTCAGGTTCGACCACTGGACAGGGTTACTTGGGTACCGCGATTCTCGGGTTGAATGCAACAGGAAGGCAAGATATTAAAGTCTCTTTCACTGCCGGCACGGTTGCATTGGGTACTCCAACCAGCCGCATCTACAAGATCAGACTTCAGTATCGTATCGGAACAACCGGCACTTGGACAGATGTACCCGGCCCGGTTGAATATTCTCCGGGAACTGCTGGATCCTCCCAGACTTTTGGTCCAACAACACTTCCTAATGAGTGCAACAACCAGGCGTCACTTTTTATTCGTTGGAAATATTATTATGAATCAGGTTCAGGCGGCAGACCAGAACTCCGCGTGGATGAGATCTCTGTTACATCGAGCGCGCAGTCTTCTGCTCAGAATTATACAACTTTCAGAACCGAAAACATCGAGGGCAACAACGGCTTCGTGGTTAACAGCGAGAAGTTCAACACCACTCGCGGTCAGATCACTTCTTACGTAACATGGGACAAAGACTACATCTACGTGGCTTACTCCGGAACTACACCAGGCGGTAACCTTACCGAAAACGACAGAGCGATCCACCTCTACATTGACACCGACCCGAAACCCGTAGCCACCCAAGGCACAGGTACAACTACCGGTGAAACATGGAGATGGACCCCGACACTTCCATTTAGTGCCAATTATCACTATGCTTTTAAGACCTTGGATAACACAGAGACCAAGAGGGTTTACAATGGCACAGCCTGGGGACCGGCAACATTCGAAACCGCGAATTTCAAAAACACAACCACGAGCTACTGGGAAGTCAAGATCAAAAGATCAGATCTCGGTAACCCAAAACAGATCAACCTTCTCGGTTACATAAACGAAGACTGGGATAACACTGCCGCCATCACAGGCGGATTGCCTTCAAACCTCTTCACCGATAACACCACTCAGGGACCGGTTACTTTTACTTCAAACTTCCTGAATATCTCTTTTATCGACAAGATGACACCGGGAAGTGCCTTCACCCTGAACAACCACGGCTGGTCAGTAAGACTGAAAGCCTCGGGTGGAAGTCTGCTTGATTCAACCCTGCTGGCTGGTATGTTCGTTAACGCGACCAACGGCTATGATATCGGTATCGATCACCCGAAAACACCCCCCGCGCCTTCCAACTATATCAGCGCTTCGTTCCCACGCTCCACTTGGACATCAATGCTAGGACCGGAGTTCGAGAGGGATTTCAAAGCGTACTCTGATCTCTCGGCAACCACTTCAACTTGGGATTTCACCGTAAAATCGGACCTCAACGGCAACATCACCCTGAGCGCCGCTTCTTTTGAAGATGTTCCTGCTTCTTACGGCATAACCCTGAAAGACTTGTCATCAGGAGCCGAAACAAACCTCCGCACCGGTTCGTATACTTATACGAATGGCACGGTATCCAATTCCAAGGATTTCCGCCTGATAATCGGAGTTGCTCTTTCGAATCCTACAGTGGTGGTTAACCCAGTTTCACTCTCGTTCGACACCGTTAAAACCAACGCTACAAAAGACCTCGTGGTTACCATCACCAATACCGGTGACCAGATACTTCAGATATCAAACATGCTCGTAAGCGGAACCGGTTTCAGTTATGTGTTCAACACGACCACAGCGACACTGGGCAAAAACGACACTATAATCAGAACAATCAGGTTCGCCCCTTCAACCGCGGGTACGTTCTCCGGTAAATTCTCCATTCTCAGCAACGATCCCCTGAACGACACAGTTGAGGTAAACCTCACCGGTGTTGGCAAGGTCGCTGTACCGGGATTAGTTGTTACCGGCGACTCGCTCTCATTCGGAAACGTGATCGTGGGTACCTCAGGTCAGGGTTCAATCACCGTTTCGAACACCGGGGGTGACGGTGTTGATCTCGTGATCACAGGAGTGACACTTTCAGGTAACGGCGCTTCTGCCTTTTCTTTCGCTGGAAGTGTTCCCGTAACCGTAACCGCGGGAAATTCCGCGCAGCTTAATTTCAATTTCATTCCCCCTTCAATCGGATATTTTGGCGCGAGCATTTCGATCGCGAGCAACGCTCCCGGTTCACCCAGACTTCACCCTGTGGGCGGAAGCGGAACCGCTTCAGTTGCTTCAAAAAACTACTCCGGCGGATGGAGCCTGATGTCAATACCGCTTAACCCGGTTTCAAATCTTACTCCGGATGTGCTGGCTGGCATTCCGTTCTACTACCTCTATTCATTTAACGGAAGTGGTTACGTTGCCTCACCTGTCATGAATCCGGCAGCGGGTTACTGGCTTGGACTTGAAGCTCCTGCAACCGTAAATGTTACCGGTACACTTCTCACAGTAAGTCAGACAAGATCACTTTCGGGTGGTTGGAACCTGATTGCTTCACCATTCACCTCCGGCACGGTGAAAAATAATATCAGGATTCTTCAGACCGGAAACCAGACCGCATACACGATTGAAGAAGCCGTTGTAGCAGGTCTCGTTCAGAGAAGCATCTACAAGTTCAACAATACAACTGTTGCTTACGATACCACCACAACCCTCGCGGCCTGGGATGGTCACTGGTTCTTTACAAATACCACCGGGCTTGAGATCAGATATGATACCCCGGACGATGGTTTTGTTCCGAAACAGGAAGAGAAAAACGGAATTGAATCGACAAACGATAACTGGCTTGCCACCATTTCCGCTACAGTTAATGGCATAACCGACAAGTTCCTCGGATTCGGCACCAATTCCGAAGCTTCGAACGGATTCGATATCAGGTTCGATATGGCGAAGGCACCCGCCTCACCGTCACCGAACTCGGTTCAGACATGGTTCCAGCAGACCGGATGGTCGGCCTACACCGATAAATTCGCGTCGGATGTGAAAACACCTTACTCAATCGATCCTGAAAAATCATGGTCATTCAAAGTGTCTTCAAATGCCTCCGGACTCATAAAACTCTCATGGGCTGAAATTCTCCAGCAGATTCCTCAGGAGATAAGGAACAATCACAAATTCTTCCTTTCAGGTTATGGCATCACGACTCCCGTCAACATGCTTCTTGTGACACAGTATGAGTTCAACGCGGTGGCCGGTTCGATTTATACATTCGTTATCAACTCAAGCCCTGTGGGCATCAACGATGAGATGATGAACCTTGACTTCAAACTCGGGCAGAATTATCCTAACCCATTCAACCCCTCGACCACCATCAGCTTCAGCATCAAGGAAGCCGGTCAGGTAACTTTAAAGGTTTACGATATTCTCGGCAACGAAGTTTCAACCCTCGTGAACGATGTAAAACAGCCCGGCAGATATGATGTCAGGTTCGAAGCAGCAAACCTCCCGTCAGGTACCTACTTCTACAAACTCGTTCAGGGTAAAAACACTGAAATCAAGAAGTTGATGCTGCTTAAGTAAGTGTTAGGTGTTAGGTATTAGGTGTTAGGTATTAGGTGTTAGGTATTGGGCGCCTGCGGCGCCCTTTATCTTAACTTGGAGTATACGTGGTTTATAAGCACCTTTAAAAATAAAAAAGCTGTTCTCGAATCGGGAACAGCTTTTTTTGTTAATGTACAGCAGGTCAGGAGCAGACAATAATACCTAACACCTAATACCTGACACTTAAGCGATAGTAATCGTCTTATCCGCGTAAACGTCCTGAATGAGGTTCAGAAGCTGAACACCTTCGTTCATTGGGCGCTGGAAGGCTTTTCTGCCTGAGATAAGACCCATACCGCCGGCTCTTTTGTTGATAACCGCGGTGCGTGCTGCTTCGGCGAAATCATTCGCTCCGGAAGCGCCGCCCGAGTTGATCAGACCCATTCTGCCCATGTAGTTATTGATAACCTGGTAGCGGGTGAGATCGATAGGATGATCGGTTGAGAGGTCAGTGTAAACTTTCGGGTGGGTTTTACCGAATTTCAGAGCGTTATAGCCACCGTTGTTCTCGGGCATCTTCTGCTTGATAATATCAGCTTCAATGGTAACACCGAGATGGTTTGCCTGACCGGTAAGGTCAGCTGAAACGTGGTAATCCTTGTCAGCCTTGAACGCGTTGTTTCTGGTGTAGCACCACAGAATTGTAGCCATTCCGAGCTCGTGAGCATACTTGAATGCAGCCGACACTTCCTGGATCTGGCGTGTGCTTTCATCTGAACCGAAGTAAATGGTAGCGCCAACAGCAACCGCGCCCATATTGTAGGCATCTTCGATAGTGGCGAACATCACCTGATCAAACTTGTTCGGGTAGGTAAGAAGTTCGTTGTGGTTCAGTTTAAGAACGAACGGGATCTTGTGGGCATATTTTCTGGCAACCGAGCCAAGAACACCGAAAGTTGACGCAACCGCGTTGCAACCGCCTTCAATGGCGAGCTTCACGATGTTTTCGGGGTCAAAATAGACCGGATTCGGGGCGAATGACGCGCCGGCTGAGTGCTCGATACCCTGATCAACAGGGAGGATCGACATGTAGCCTGTACCCGCGAGTCTTCCGGTATTGAAGATCGTTTGGAGGCTTCTCAGCACATTGATATTCCTGTCTGAAGGAATGAAAATTCTGTCAACGAAATCAGGGCCAGGCAGGTGCAGGCTCTCTTTGGGGAACTTCGCTTTGTAGGTTAGAAGGCTTTCACCTTCGGCACCCAGCAGTTCTGTTATTTTACTCATATTGATTATTCTCCATTCTGGATTTTGTAAAAACCAAGTCGAAATATAATCATTTTAATTGTATGGAGGAAGGAGGAGTGATGAGCGATGAGTGATGAGCGATGAGTTGTTTTAATCCGAACCAATAGCCTGTGGTTTTAACCACAGGGAATGATCGATCGGGAAAACCCATTACCACTCTACACATAATTAATAATCCTCCGGAATTAAAATTTTTCTGTTGTTGCTTGGAGTTTCGTCATACTGAATTATATTGCACCGGGTTATTTTATGCTTTGTGAGCATCCCGATTTAATCATCTTATTTAATCATAAACAGTTACCGGAGTGTCCATGTTAAACAGGACTCTTACAAGATCGTTATTCCTCTTATTTGCTGCCATGCTTTTTAACGCCTGTAGCGTTTCCGTTACACCTTCAACAGAGCAACTTGCCGAAGAAGCAAAGAAAAGCATGTCGGAAAGCCCGGAGTTCAAAGACAAGGGAATCACCGTCAAAGAATTTACCCTCGAGCACAAAGAAGGTAAAAACTATGAAGGCAAACTTATAACAACAGAAACCGACGGCGATTACGGCTACAAAGTCGATGTTGTTTATGAAGACGACAAACTTTCCTGGAAAATAGTGGAAAAATTAGGCAAACAGTAAATTTCAGTTATTGCCATAAAAAAAGCGCGCGGATGGAAACTTCCGCGCGTTTTCGGTAATAGAACGCTTTCGGGTACACACAATCAAAATTATGATCACATATCTTTAAGTGTAATCCTGTCGAATACTGCCTTTATTAAATCGGATTTTAGTTCTTCAAGCGTGCTTTCCGGAATGTCATAAACATTCAAAATGTATTGTTCAAAATCCAACCGGTCCTCCTTTTCAAATTCCTCATCAACAGGTAGCACATCCCGGTCCAACAAATGGCTAAATTTTTCAATAATATTCTTCTTTTCTTGTTCAGATGGTTTATCCGGGTCCAGAATACAGATTTTTTTGAAGAAATTGGCGTTAAGATCTAACGCGCCTTGATGTCTTGATACCCCCCGGCGCTCAATTTGTATCAAGGTGGTTATCGAGTTTAGCAGTGCTGCTATTAATAATGGATCATATTTATCGGAGACTGAAAATCCTATTAGCCTTTGATCAATACAAACCGGCTCAGTGGCAACAGCAAAAAATAGCCTTTCAAACGGATTGACAGCTGTCACAATATGCGCTTTTTTAGGTTTTATAGAATACCAGTATGGCCTATGCGAAGAACAAGCTTCTTGGATCGTTTTTGTACCATTTTTGTTCCGCTCGTTTTTAAATCTGTCGATCCATGATAACGCCCCACTACCCGATAATTCAAGTTCGTCTTGAGGTGCAAGGCAGCTAAACAAAAAATGCGAGACTGATGATCTGATTTGAAGACTTTTAATATCGGATGGACTCTTGATATATGGGATCAGATACTGCTTTTCAATCGTATTGGATTTTAGCCTGTGCTTGTTAATAACGAACATATCATTCCAACCTGTCCGTTCACCCCGAAAGACCTGGAATACTCCGGGTACCGGATTGATTAATTTTTCCTCAAGAGTTTCAATCAAATTGGGGGCAGAAAAAAATGAGCTCCAGTTTCCATCTTTCTTAAGAGATTTAATCAGTTCCGCACGGCTTACAATTCGAAAACCCACACTGCCGTCTTTTTTCCGGACAAATTTGACGTTCCCCTGTGTATTTTCCACTCCTAAAAAACCGTGAATTTCATGATTTTCAATTTCCGCGTAAAAATCCGAAATTGCCTTCAGGCGCGTCAGAGGAGATGGCTTGTCAAACAATTCGCTTAATTTTCGATTGATTGTTATAAATTTGGTGGGGATTCCGGTTTTATTAGCCTCAAGTAGAATAAAGAGCGAGGACACTTGAGAGTCCTTAAACCAATGCTCGGCGTTTGACCGGATCACGTATTTGATCTGAAAGTTGTCCAGTATAAATTTCTTAAACTGATTTCCGTATTCTTTCCCAAGCCAGGCATTCGAGGTGATGGCAGAAATTCGTCCGCCTTCTTTCAAAAATTGTAATGAGTTATAGATACAATAGGTGAAATAGTCAGATCTTTCATTAATCTTAAAAGTGCCTCTCACCATGAATGATTGCTGTGTTTGGGCGAAGATCTGCTTAAAATAAGCTGATAGCAGATCATTCGGAATATCCTCTTGCTGTATGAAAGGGAAATTACTTATTATCGCGTCGAACCTGGGAAGCTCCACTTCCTTGGTCACATTATAATCAACCGGATCAGGGAAAAGGAGCCGGCTATCCGGTTTCAGATCGAAGTAATCCCCCCTCAAAACCCGGGGGAAATTGAAGACCTCTTTTAAGTTTTGCTTATAGAGATTAATTACCGATAAAATTGCGGGGAAATGAGAAATGTCATTTCCCCATATTTGGAACAATTTTTGGGTATGATTTTTCGCACCGTGAAAACTCAGAATACGATAGAAAGATTCCAGAAATGTGCCGGTGCCACAAGTAGGATCAAAAAGAATGTCCTTATTCGAATTAACAGCAGGAAAACTAACAAGATCTGCCAGTATCGGATTCGTGAAATATTGCCCAAATTTTCTTTTCTCGGATTGGGGTATCAATTCTTCCAACACATTTCCGATAACCTCAACAGGAAGAACCCTGAAGTCGAAATTGTTAAAAACTCGCAACAACTCGACCAATACTTTCGAGACCACTTCGTCATATTCCAATCCATCTGTAAAATCCGGTTTGAAGACTGCCGCAAAATCAATCTTTGAAGCCTCGTCGAAATATTTTGATAATTGACTTTTGAAACTGTCCGGGTTTTTGATCTTTATTTGTTTCAACTTCCCTGAAAGATTGGTTGAAAGTGTACAATAGAATAACAATTTGGAGATAAGATTATAGAAAATGAATTTGGAAAGTATCTGCTCCTCTGTAATGTTTTCCACTTTAGAAGAAGATGATGTAAGAATCCGTATGTTCTGATTTTCGAGAATCTTCCATCTATTGAACTGTTTCCTGAACTCAACGTCTGTTCCACTTTTATCTCTGATCGCTTCTTCGAATCTGGGTATCAACATTTCTGAGGCTTCTGTTATCGCGGATAGGAACTGTTCCGAAATATTTACTGCAGTCTTTAATTTGCCGCTCAACATGAGTGCTTCAAGGTCCCGCAGAATTTCAAAAAGCCTTTGTTTCAAAAGCTCTTCATTTGTCTGATATTTTTGGGGGTCCGCGAGATCCTCACGAGTTGAAATCGACGGAAGGGGCGGATATCTTTTTATGGGTTGAATGTCCTCAATAGTGTAATTCCCGTCTACAATCTGCCATATAGCCGCTTCTCTGCCATTCCATGTCACAAAGGACGATGAGCGGAGTTGTTTCGCTTTTTCAATGGCATTTTCAAGAAGATCATGATCATCTACGGGTGTATCCGGAAATTTGAGCTCCCAACCATTAAACACAATTCCGGAAACCTTGTCAGAGAACAGAAGCACATCAGGAAATTTCGTCCTGCCGGTTTCTACCTTGATTCCGGAATCATTTGTGGCATCCTGAAATATGGTTTTCTTTTCGTTAATGGCGACCTGTATCCAGCCTATTATTTGACCGGCGAACGTCCTTTCGTTTATCTTAATCCTTTTTCTCGTTGTATTCATGAGCTTTTTCCCCTAATAATTGTAAAGTCGAATTTTGATAGTTGAGGTATTGAATCGTTTTTTCGATCCTCTCTGTGCAAATTTTAATGTAATCAACGGGAGACACACGATGGAGGAGAACATCCTCGTTTTTTTCTATTCCGATGAACCTGCGGTCTTCCAGAATTGCGGAAAGCAGAAAACTACCACTGCCGCAAGCGTTGTCCAATACTATCGCGCCGGGATTTGTAAATGTTCTAATCAAGTATCTTCCCAGTTCAACGGGCTTTTGCGTTGGATGATAAACCTTTCCTTCCGACTCTGCAGTTTTGAAGTAAACAATGTCTTCGAGATTTTGCTCTTCGATCGTTACAACATCGTTCGGATAGCGATGCCCGTCGCTTTTAACATGATGAGGTTTAAATTCACCGTAACTTCCGGTAAACTGATCCTTTCTCACACCCTTGTCATACGGTTCACCGGGAATCATTTGCGGGTTATAAACCGGCTGGGACTTATAGAATATGCAGATATCCTCATGTTTTCGAAGTGGCTGTTTTTTCGCGTTAAGGAAATTCGTCGACTTTGACTTGATCCAGACGATCTTGTACTTGAACAACTTCTCATTGCTAAGAATCAGCTTCGCGGTAAACAAACCTTGCGAGGTCAGAGCGATACACCCATTGTCTTTAATTATCCTTTCGTATTCCTTCCACAGTTTGTTCAGATCAATGACTGAATCCCACTTGTTTTGCGTGGTGCCATAGGGTAAATCGCAAATAATCATGTCGATCGATTTGTCGGGCAATAATGGCATCACTTCGAGGCAGTCGCCTTGGATCACCTGATTTTCAAATTCTTCAATATTTCTTGACATCTTCCTTTTCTCAATCTTAAAACTTGACTGTCCAATTTAATAAAATTTCTTTGAATCCGGGAGAGCAATCAGCAAGTATGATCTGCCCGGATGAACCGTTTAGAGCAAGCCTGACTCTACACATAATTCATTCTCACGAATAAAGATGGGTTTTCAACTTATCCCGCTTAGTCACGCTATTTCTTAATCAACCTTCTTCCCCCTGATGTTGTAGCACCCTGTGTCGTTTTTGTCGCAAAGCTCAACAATAAACCAGGCTATATTGGAATAAAAACTTTCCCCCGCTTCAGCCACTTTCGCGGCGGCATTTCTGGCATCATCAAACCTGCCGGCACGGCGGGAGGTATCGGCGAGGACCAAATAACCTGCCAAGGGACCCTCCGAAGAGATCATCTGAGGGCCACTGCCATTTTCGTTCACCAAGTCAAGAAATATTTCCCTCGCCCTTTTCGCTTCCGCCGTATCACCCTGGTCATCACACGCCCATGAGGCATACCGGATGAAACTAAGCGCGGAATTGGTTTCCCCTTCCTTCAACGCGATAAGATGCGCGGTCCAGAAAGTCTCAGCCAGTTCCCTGAAATTCTCAGCATCATGTGTCGATCTGAATTCAGCGCTACGGAAATAGTTCAGCGTATTATCATTCAGCCAAGTGATATCCGGGGTGGCAATTCCGCATTTCTCGCAACTTTGCACCCAATAGATCATTGTTCTTCGCTGCATTTCGGGTGGACGGCCGTCGAGATCCGGCGAGCCAAAGGCATTCGTGCTTCCGATGTTATAAATGGTGTTTTCGTGTCCACAGTTCGCGCATTCGATCTCTCTGTGATAAATGGTTGTCATGGTTTTCCTCTCCTTAATTGGATATTTATAAGATAGAGTGGGAATATTACCATTTTTCCGGAAAATTATTTTGAACACGATACGAAAGATGAGGAAAGATGTTAAGGATATGACCGAAATCTGTCTTGAACATGATTTACAGGATTGGAAATGATAAACAGGATAGCCCGCGTTCTTGCACTCCCCAGTCATCGTCCGGGCTTTAGTGGGTCAATTTCTAAATTTTGTCACCCAAGTGACAATTTTTTGCCGAATTTTGTCAATTGAGTGACAAATTTTGGTTAAATTTTGTCAGTGTAATGACAATTTTTAGGATTTTCCCTATGATCAAGAGAATTTTAACAGAAAAGATCACCGCTAACCTCTTTCGAGGAAAGGTGATAATCGTTTATGGAGCCAGGCAGGTTGGCAAAACCACACTTGTGAAAGATATTGTTTCCGGGTTCGGAGATGACGGAGCTTACTATAACTGCGAACTCTTCTCGGTTCAGTCCGCGCTCTCCATACCGGAAGCTGACAGACTCAGGAGTTACTTTGGCGATAAAAAAGTGATCGTTCTCGATGAGGCTCAGGTTATCCCGAATATCGGGAAGATCCTAAAGATATTTGCCGATGAACTTCCCGGGATTCAGGTGATCGCGACAGGTTCCTCAAGTTTCGATATGGCCAACAAGATCAGCGAGCCACTCACCGGAAGGGCTGTAAGATTCACTCTTTTCCCCCTCTCGATTCAGGAGATATCTCAACATTATGGAAGGTTAAGCGTCGAAACCGCGACCGAAAGGATAATGAGTCTCGGAGCTTATCCTGAAGTCTACACTTCCGGCGGAGAAATATCAATCGAGCGGATAAACGAGATCGCGTCAAACTATCTTTTCAAGGATATTCTGATGCTCGAAAACATAAAAAAATCGGAAGTGTTGAAGAACCTGTTGATCAGTCTTGCTCTTCAGATTGGGAGCCAGGTTTCTTATCACGAACTTGCCTCAAAGCTGGGAATCAACAAACTAACTGTTCAGAAGTACATTGACATCCTCGAGCAATCATTTATTGTGTTCAGACTCTATTCATTCTCCCGTAACCTGCGGAACGAGCTCTCGAAATCTCTGAAAATTTATTTTTATGATCTTGGGATCAGGAACGCGCTGATTCGGAATTTCAACCCGCCTGAAATCAGGGATGACAAGAGCAGGCTCTGGGAAAATTTCTGTCTGGCAGAGAGAATGAAGTTTATCCACTATTCCGGCACTCTGGTTAATTCATATTTTTGGCGGACCTACGAACAAAAAGAGATCGATTATGTAGAGGAAAGTGGTGGCAAAATCACAGGGTACGAGTTCAAATACTCGCCTAAGGCTAAAACAACCCCGAACAAGGTATTTCAAGAAACCTATAATGCCGAAATAAAAGTGATCAGCAGGGAGAATTACACGGAATTTATGCTTCCGAGGTGAAATTTATTTGCCCCCCAAAACCCTATTATGCAATCTATGGCATGCTACATCCCCGGTGGCCTTGATATGTTCGATCCTTCAGGTGTCTTCCTGAATGATGGAGAGGGCTTTTATTTGACGTTTAATAAAAGGAAAATCAGGTTACGATAATCCTTTCTTTCCTTACTGTCCCTTCTATCCTTACTGTCCCTTCTATCCTTACTGTCCCCCTAACGGGGAACGGATCGCCACAATTCCTGTTAATCCCCCAAAATCCTGTTAATCATGTTCAAGACAATCCATAGGAAATATCTTTCATATCTTTCACATCTTTCGTATCGTGTTCAAGACAACACCCGCAACAATTGCATGGAATTCATTAAATTGCCCAATCTCAAAACATAGATTCTGAAATGAAGATATCACAGTTTTCGCCGCATATATTCTGGTCATACGACAAAACCAAAGAGCTTCCTGATGATTTGGTGATCGAGCAGGTTCTGTTTAATGGCGAGATAGAGGATATCGAACTGCTTTTCAAGTTATACAGCGACCAAGAAATTGAAAGAGTTGTCAGCCGTTACGAAAAAGAAGGAAAACGTGAGAAACGCACAAATTTCGTAAGGATGATGTACTTAAGTTGATTCACCGATCTCCAAATCCCAGATCCCAAACCCCAAACACCAACAAAAAAACAATTTCACTTTTATTAATTAATAACCTATATTTCAGCACACTTTTTACAGGCATCTTAACAGAGGTTTTCTATGAAAAGATTTGCCGTGCTGTTCTTCATTTGTTCAGTTTCTCTTCTTCACGCCCAGGGTGAGATCGGGGTCTACGCCGGATTCGGTTATGGGGGTACTTTCGTCTCTTCTGCCGGAATCGACGGTTTCGTTTCTGAATACAATTCTCAACGCTCACAGATACTTACGAAGAAAATGGAATCCCCTTCCATGTTCAAGGGTTTTTCATTTTTTTAGCGGAATGTTTGCCTCCAATCTTCTGCTCGAACTTGGTGTTTTCAACACATACGCTACCATGTCAGCCGAGGCCGACCCCGCGAAGGTCACTCCCGGCACCATTTCCAAAAGGGAGATAGAGCTCGGTTATTCCTCATTTTACCTGGCACTCGGCCTGGTTATGGGTGTTGATGTGCTGCGCTTCGGACCTTATCTTGAACTGCCCATCGCCAGCCTGAAATACAAAACCACAACTGCTTACAGTAAAGATACAGATGACAAAATTGATACTTATTTAGGCCTTAGCCCGGGCCTCATCCTGATTATCGGCAATCCCGGAGAAACCGGGGTGTTCGCTACCGTCAGAGCAACTTACACTTTCGGACTGGGCGACAACGAATGGGGACCCCTCTACTATGCCTCCCAGACAAAAATTGATGGCATGGTGATTCCAACCGGCATGAAAGGTTCATTCGGAGGGTTCGGCATCCGTGCCACACTGAGTGGTACTATTGGTTGTCTGTGATGCGTTTTGAGTTGCCCGCCTGCCCCTTTGGGGTTGCGAGTAGTGAGTGGCGAGTAGTGAGAATTTGACTACAGGAATTTCCACAGGAAGAATAGAAGAATAAAAGGAATACAAGAGGTTTGACAGAATTTCCTCCTTCTGTTCCTTCTATTCTTTGGTTCTTACTGTAAGAAAACCCAAAGTATTGAAACCCCTGCCGTTGGTTATCGAAATCCGCGTAAATCAGTCTGATCAGCGTGTATCCGTGTCCTAAGAATCCGTGAAATCCGCGTTAAATCCTGTCCATCCGTGTAACCTTTTTAAATCCTTTGCGAACTTAGCGGTTTATTTTTTTCAGCCTTCGCCTCCCCTCCAAATCCCAATCCGCCTTTGGCGGACCAAACACCCCATCCCCCTTCTCGCTTTGTACTAAAAATTATTATATGTATGTTTGAAGACGGGAAAAATTCTTATTCAAGGAAATGAAATGGATATATACGGAAAAAAAGTACTCGTACTTGGTGGCTGGGGGCTGGTCGGCAAGGCCATAACCCGTCGCCTGATGTTGGAAAAACCCTCAGGGTTGATCATTACCTCTCTAAAAGAGAGCGAAGCCAAAGACGAAGTTGAATATCTTAAAAAAACATACCCCGGCATGCCGGAAAATTTCTTTGTTCCATGGTGGGGCAACGTCCTCGTAAGACACGAATTCAAAGATTTGTCGCGTCCCGAAATGCTGGCCGATCCCGGAAGACGCCGCGTTGTTATCGATGACGTGATGGATGACCTCACCGATGATGTGCTCTCAGCACAGGCACTCTACAAACTGCTCGAAGAACATAAACCCGACATAATCATAGATTGTATAAACACTGCCACGGGCATAGCCTATCAGGATATTTTCTCAGCCTATAAAAACTTGAAAAAAGTGCTCTACAACAGCTCTTCGCATGGTGAAATGGTGGCTGAGGTCGAAAAACTCGTCGCCGCGCTCTATATCCCTCAGCTTATCAGGCACATTCAGGTGCTCTATAACTCGATGCACAAATTCGATACACAGGTATATCTGAAGATCGGTACCTCCGGAACGGGTGGAATGGGTCTTAACATCCCGTACACACACAGTGAAGAGAGACCGTCGAGGGTGCTTTTAAGTAAGTCAGCGATCGCGGGCGCGCACACTCTTCTCCTCTTCCTGATGGCGAGAACCCCCGACAGCGCGATCACCAAAGAGATCAAGCCGGCGGCTGCCATTGCGTGGAAAAAAATCGAGTTCGGTACGATCAAAAAAGGCGGCAAGGAAGTGGATATCTACGACATTCCACTTGATGCCGCGATCCAACTCGAAGGAACGATCCACAAAACATTTGACAGGTCGCTCGAGAAAAAAGGCGTTCTCCGCTCGGTTTACATCGATACGGGCGAAAACGGCATCTTCTCAAGAGGAGAGTTTGAAGCCATCACCGCCCAAAAGCAGATGGAGTTCGTTACCCCGGAAGAGATCGCCAACAACGCTGTTTTCGAGATCATGGGCGGCAACACCGGTCACGATATCATCAACGCGCTTGACAACGCCAACATGCAACCTTCTTACCGGGCCGGATTCATGCAGCACCTCGCCGTGCAGAAGCTCGCTAAACTTGAGGAGCAGCACGGGGTGGCATCAGTGGCTTTCGAAATGCTGGGACCCCCGCGCCTCTCGAAACTGCTGTTCGAGATCGAAATGCTTAAACGCACCTGCGGCGGTATGAAGCAGATTATCAGTAAGTCCCCTGAAGAGCTCTCGAAGCTCTGCACTGATTATCTGATGGGCGACGACAAGTTCAGAAATGAGGCGATCTCTGTCGGAATCCCCGTTCTGATGCCTGACGGCAAGAACCTTCTCCGCGGTCAGTTGATGAAAATACCCGTTTTCGGAGCTGAAACCGAGCTCGAGATAAACCCTGAAAACATTGAAAAATGGGCAGACGCTGGCTGGATCGATCTAAGAGCCCAAAACTGGGAGCTCTGGATCAGTCGCCTTAACGCCCTGATAGAAGAAGCCGAATTGATACCTGAAGATGATACCAGTTCGCTGCACGTACGCACGCGCCAATACTGGAACTACTTCGAGACCATCGATGTCGGCAAGGTTGTTTCCTGGATCTTCATCCGTGAAGAAAAAGGCAACCGCATGAAAGACTGATTTCCTCACAGGAAGCATAAAAGCATAGAAGTTATAAAAGGAATAGAAAGTTGGTGAAAACCTTCTTCTATTCCTTTTATTCTTTTATTCTTCCTGTGAAAGAATTTAAATTGCATCTCCAACAAAAAATTTCAAGGTATGACCAGAATTACAGTTTTTATCGGATTATTCCTCTCGTTTACCACGCTTAAAGCGCAGGAAGTGCCGGCTTCTCTCACAAACATTCACTACGACTCAGAAAAGAAGCTCTACTGGTTTCAGGATGGCGAACGGAAGTTGTGGGAGCAGCCACGGAAGGCCCGGTTCACCGTCGATCAGTTCATAAATGGAATATCCGGAACTGAAAACGGCCTCGCTTTCGACTTCGGCGACACTTCCCTTAACGGCACGCTTTACTACGGACTTATCCCCTACGGCGACGGCAAATATCCCCTGCCGGTCTGGTTCAACCGGAGCTTAAAAATAGTAAAAGGTTTGGTGGAAGTGGATATCCGGAAAACATTCTCGGGCACGTACGACATGACCGGCTGGGGCGAAAAAGGATTCAGCGTTCTTGGATACCGCGTCACCACGGGGGATGGAACGATGATCTACGACGGAAAGATCGAGTTCGCGGCAGGAGAAAAATTCCGCGCCATGCCGACTGTTATTGACGGACCTTTTATCGATCAGGTGACTGAAAACTCTGCGGTTATCTCCTTTATAACAAATTACGACTGCGAGCCCACGGTAACAGCCGGAGGTAATGAGTACAAATTGGACAAAGGGAAGAAACACGAACTGCACATCTCCGGACTGAAGCCCGAAACTGACTACACATACACCGTAAAAGTTGCCGGCACGCTCCATGAACATGCGTTCCGCACCTCTCCGGTGAAGGGAAGCGATAAAAAGTTTACATTTGCTTATGTTTCCGACTCCCGGGGTGGACTTGGCGGCGGGGAACGCGGATTCTACGGACCAAATGTTTATATCA
Source organism: uncultured Ignavibacteriaceae bacterium (assembly GCA_964625575.1). Lineage (GTDB taxonomy): Bacteria > Bacteroidota > Ignavibacteria > Ignavibacteriales > Ignavibacteriaceae > UTCHB3. The sequence goes on from CAZVBQ010000002.1 coordinate 43,262, forward strand.
TGCGGAAGATCATGGCACTCTCCGCGTATAAAAACGTCGATTTTATGCAGTTTACAGGCGATCTGATCAACGGATATGCCAATGACCTGGAAGATAACCGCCTTCAATTCAGAAACTGGAAGAATGCCGTTCAACCCTTTGCCGCAAATTTCCCAATCTACGAAACAATGGGTAATCATGAAGGGCTTCACACGAGATTCGCTGACCCCGATAGCCCCAGCCGTTGGTTGAGAGTTGACAAGTTCCCTTACGATGCCGTATCCGCTGAAAAGGTTTTCGCCGATGAGTTCGTTAATCCTGTCGATCCAATCCTTCTTTCAGAAGACGGCTCCATTTATGACCCCTCGAAGGAGACAACAGATTTCCCTTCCTATGCTGAGAACGCGTACCACTTCACCTACGGAAACAGCGCGATGATCGTTCTGAACTCAAACTACTGGTTCGGACCCGATGTAAGAAAAGAAAAAGGCATTTCGGGCAATCCGCACGCGTATATCATGGATAACCAGTTCGACTGGCTCAAGGCGATGGTACACTTCTATGAGAGCGACACTTCGATAAAGCACATTTTTATCACCTGCCACACCCCGGTGTTCCCCAACGGCGGACACTCCGGTGACGACATGTGGTACTCGGGCAAGAACGACGTAAGACCACGAATTGCAGGCAAGGAGAGCGAATTCGGCATAATTGAACGTCGCGATCAGATACTCGAAGTGCTGGTTAACAAGTCGAAAAAGGTGCGCGCGGTCCTCACCGGAGATGAGCATAACTACAACCACCTCGTCATCAATCCCGAAATGGAGATATACCCGGCGAACTGGGATAAACCAAAGATCACCCTGAAACGCACAATCTACCAGATCAACAACGGTGCCGCGGGCGCACCCTACTACGCCCAGGAAAAACTCCCCTGGAGCAAATATTGCAAGTCATTCACCACCCGCAACGCCCTCGTCTTCATCACCGTCGATGGCGACAAAGTTGAAGTGCAGACTATCAACCCTGACACCCTTGAGGAAATTGAGAGGTTTTCTATTCAGTAGTATGGAGTGTATAGTGTGGAGTCCGCCTGCGGCGGATTGGGGTTTGGGGTTTAGGATTTGGGGTTTGGTTTTTTACCGCAAAGGTCGCAGAGTACGCAAAGAAAAAGTTACACGTGCCGCAGGCATCCCTTCGGGAGATTTCACAGATAATGCACAGATTGCGCAGATGAAGAAAAAAATCCGTGAAATCAGTGTTAAATCCGATCCATCCGTGTAGCATTTTTAAAACCTTCTTCGCGTCCTTTGCGCTCTTCGCGGTTAACTACAACCGAAGATCACATTTAACAATTAACATTTAAAGAAAAAGGCTGCCCATCTCTGAACAGCCTTAAATTTTCATCAGTGGCAGGAAAGTTCATTTAACGACACTAACCTCTAACCACTAACCGTTAACCACTACTTCGCGGCTCTCTTCCCCATATCCCTGTCGAAGAGATAGAGTGAGTTTTTCGATTCGCCGATCATTTCGAGTTTGGTGACGAGTGCCAAGGCGTTCTCTTCCTCTTCAACCTGCTCTTCAACGAACCACTGCAGGAACTGGTTGGTTGCATGGTCTTTGAGCTCGAGAGCGAGATCAACGAGTGAGTGAATGCTGTTGGTGATGAACTGCTCGTGGGCGTAAGCGGCTTTCAGACCGTCAAGCGCGCCGTTCCACTCTGCCTGTGGTTTCTCGATCGCTTCAAGAACAACTCTTCCACCGCGTGTGTGAACGTGGCCGTAGATCTTCATCGCGTGCGCGTATTCTTCGTCTGCCTGCATATTAAAATAGGCTGCAAATCCGGTGAGATTTACTGATTCATAGTACGCAGACATGCTGAGATATAGATAAGAAGAAAAAAGCTCTTTATTGATCTGCTCGTTAAGCGCTTTTTCCATTTTAGCTGATAACATTTTAACCTCGTTTTTATTTTCTTCAAATAATGTTCTTTTAATAGTGTAATATAACTAAAAAAAAGCTCACCTCCGGCGCTCTTCTTGCCGGCACCCCATGAAACTTTAATTGGCATCTGTCTGTAAAACAGTTAAAATGATCAAAGCGTTTCAGATGAAAATTTTTACAATTTTTCTGCTTTTTACGGCATCAGCGTTTTCACAGATATCCATTTCCGGACTTTCGGGCGGGTACGACATCAATCTTGTCTCCACTTCCCCGTTCGACAAGTTCGTTTCGACATGGAATTATGAAAATTCAGGTTCCATTGTAACTTCAATGTCGCCACCGGGCACACTGCCCGGGTTTGGGTTGAACGTCTTCTACGATGACGGGATGTTCCTGACGTACTCGTTTGGCTACTCCCAAAACAAGGGGAGAATGACGGGCACGCTCGACCCCCTTCTTTCAACAGATAAAAGCGCGGGACTCGACATCGATCTGACCCTCCACAACTTCACCAGCGGATTTTCACTGCCAATCGTTACGGGTGAGGCTGCTTCGGTGATTATCATGCCAAGCGTAGAATTCGGTTACGGATGGATCGATCACGAGATGAAGGTGAAGGGACTTAATCGTACTTTTGAAAACTACACAGGCACAATGTACAGTTTCGCGGGCGGGTTGACCCTCTTCATCGAAGTGTTGGCGCCACTCTATCTTTACGGCAAGGCTTCTTATACCACCACCTTCATCACAAGTGGTTTCAGCACCCTGTATGATGACGCGGGACTAAAGACCGGCTACCGCCACTTCCAACGTTACGACACCGGCGGAACCCTCACGGCAATAAAACTGCAACTTGGTATCACTTTTCTTCTGTTTGATTATTGAGAATGTTTTTTCCGAATTGGTGGCATTTCCAGCCGCAGGCAAGTAACATTTCACTTCGCCGGAGCGAATAATATTTAACATTTAATTCATTATATTCATTTATATTTTATTAACTTTTATGAGTCATACATGAAAAAAATCTTCCTGTTTCTACTGTTTGCTATTCCTGTTTACCCTCAGCTGATCATTTCCGGCGGTCCCAGTTTCCTTTTCACCAAGTCTTCCGGGCTTGACGGATTTATCGAGCGGTACAACGCAACTCGCGCCTCTATCCTTACAAAGAAAATGGAACCACTTGGTACGATGACGGGCTGGTCGTTTGATCTCGGTGTCACGTTTGGTGTCTACTTCGATTTCGGCTACACCTCCCTCAAGGGCCAAATTAGAGCGGAAACCGACCCGGTGAAAACAACCGGTGGAGGCACTTTCAGGGAGATGGACATAAGTTTGAGCAACTTCCAGGTCGGCACGGGACTTGTAGCCGCATCCGAAAGGAATATCGGACTCATTTTCCCGTACATCGAGGCTGACGTGCAGTCGATGAGTTTCGAAACCCGGACGAATACTCAGTCAAAATCGGGGGATATCGGCATGATCGCCAGCCTGGGAATTGGCGGCAAACTTTACATCGGACTCAGCGAAATGTTCTCTGTTTATGTCCACCCCTCCTATCATTTCAGCCTGGTGGACGCTAATTTCAGCGAGATGTACGACGCGACAAACACCTCATATGATTACTTCTCGGATCAAACCAAAGGATCATTCGGTGGTTTCAGCATCCGCGTTGGAATCGGGCTTATGATAAACGAGTGAGCGAGGTGTGATCCGCCTGCGGCGGAGTGAAGTTTTTGTATGAGGGCTGACGGCTGAATGGTTGAGGGCTGAGGGATTTTTGTATGATGTTTGAGGTTTGAAGTATGAAACCGCTTTCGACGAACTGAGGGATGAATAGTTGAGGGCTTACGGCTAAACCGCCTTCGGCGGCGTGAAAGATGAAGCCACGTTTGACAGCAAATCCGTGCATCAAAACCTGAAAACATGATAATATGTGTTTATAAACGCAAAATATTATGTTTATTTGTGTTTATGAACGCAAATTATCATATCCATTGCTCAACTTGCAGCACAAACCTCCGGTGGGCACCAGCGGCCTAATCAAAAGCGCGGAGAGAATTCGTTCTCACCCCCGCGGTTAAAACCGCAGGCAATTGGTTTGATTGTGCCGGGGAATAACATTTAACATTTCACCTCTAACATTTAATAAAAAAGGCTGCCCCTCTCGAGACAGCCTCTTTTAATTATTTCCAACTCCCCTCTCATTTTAGGAGAGTGGTCGGGGGTGAGGTCTTAAGCACTTCAACCCTCAGTCCGCCTGTGGCGGATCAGCCTTAAAGAAGTCCTTCTTCCGGAGCTTCTTCATCATCAGGTACGACTTTCGCGATGTCGGTGATGGCATCCCCGTCTTTCAGGTTGATGACGCGAACACCCTGTGTGTTTCTGCCCATTGTGCGGATATCCTTCGCGGACATCTTGATCACCATGCCGCCGGAGGTCATGCACATCAGCTCATCGTTGTCGTTAAGTTCCATCATTGCCATGAGCTTACCGGTTTTTTCGGTGGTCTTCACGGTGATGATACCTTTGCCGCCACGGTTGGTCACGCGGTAGTCGTTCACGTCGGAGCGTTTGCCGTAGCCCCTGTCGGTTACAACCATTACCGTGCTGGTGCGTTTGATTACCAGCGCGCCGATAACGAAGTCACCCTTCTCGAGTCTGATACCGATAACACCGGTCGCGGCACGTCCCATGTCTCGGACAGCCGATTCGTCAAATCTGATCGCCATACCGTCATGGGTTCCGATGATCACGTTGTCACCTGCTTCGCAGAGTCGGACGCTGATCAGTGAATCGCCTTCATTAAGGTTCAAGGCTATGATGCCTGATCTTCTCACGTTTCCATAAGCGGAAAGAACCGTCTTTTTTATCACGCCGTTCTTTGTGACCATCACAACGTACTGGTCGTCTTTGAACTCTTTTACGGTTACGAACGCCGTGATCCTTTCATCCGGGGTCTTCTCGATGAGATTGAGTATCGAACGGCCCAGCGCGGAGCGACCCACATCGGGCACTTCGTAAACTTTGAGCCAGTAGCAACGGCCCTTGTCGGTGAAGAACATGATATAATGGTGCGTTGAGGCAACAAACATCGTCTCTATGAAATCGCCGTCCTTCATTCCCGCGCCTGTAACTCCTCTGCCGCCGCGTTTCTGTTTCCTGTAGCCGCTTGCGGGGAATCTCTTAATGAATCCACGGTGGGAAATGGTGACAACCACATCCTCTTCGGCGATCATGTCTTCAAGTGAGAAATCTTCGTAGTCATGGATAACTTCGGTGCGTCTTTCGTCACCATATTTGGTAACGAGCGCCTGCAGTTCCTCTTTAATAATAAGGTACCTCTTCTGTTCGCTCTCGAGGATGCCGCGGAGTCTCTCGATCAGTTTAAGGAGTTCCTTGTATTCATCTTCAATTTTTTTGCGTTCCAGACCGGTGAGGCGCTGTAACCGCATATCGAGAATGGCTTTAGCCTGAATCTCGGAGAGCCCGAAGCGCGACATAAGGTTGTTTTTGGCAGTTTCTACGTCCTTCGAGGCCTTGATTATCGCTATCACCTCATCGATATTGTCGAGAGCGATTATATAACCTTCGAGGATGTGGGCACGCCGTTCGGCAGCATCAAGCTCGAATTTGGTTCTGCGGATCAACACTTCCATCCTGTGATCGAGGAAGTGGCGCATCATCTCTTTCAGGTTTAACACCTTGGGCACGCCGTTCACGAGCGCGAGCATGATAACACCGAATGTCACCTGCATCTGCGTGTGTTTGTAAAGCTGGTTCAGCACAACCGCGGGCTGCGCGTCTTTCTTAAGTTCGATAACCATGCGCATACCGTCCCTGTCAGACTCATCCCTGAGGTTCGAGATGTGCTGCAGCTTCCCTTCCTTAACGAGCATTGCCATCTTCTCAAGAAGTGCTGCCTTGTTCACCTGATATGGGAGCTCGGTCACGATGATCTGCATTCTGCCGTTCTTCAAGGTTTCGGTGTTGGCTTTGGCCCGCACGATGAGCTTGCCCCTTCCGGTGAGGTAAGCCGACTTCACTTCCGAGTAACCGTAGATTATACCACCGGTAGGGAAGTCAGGAGCTGTAACGTGCTGCATCAGACCTTCGATCGAAATATCCTTGTCATCAATCAGCGCTACGAGTCCGTTAACCACCTCATTCAGGTTGTGAGGGGGGATGTTGGTAGCCATACCGACCGCGATACCGCTTGATCCGTTAACCAGAAGGTTAGGCAGGTATGAAGGGAGCACCCTAGGCTCCTGGAGAGAATCATCGAAGTTAGGAGCAAAATCAACGGTGTCTTTTTCGAGATCGCGCAGCATTTCCTCCGATATCCTCGCGAGACGTGCCTCGGTGTACCTCATCGCCGCGGCGGAGTCACCGTCAACGGATCCAAAGTTACCCTGACCCATCACGAGGGGGTATCTGAGTGAGAAATCCTGAACCATTCGCACCATGGTTTCGTAAACGGCGGAGTCGCCATGGGGGTGGTACTTGCCAAGCACTTCACCCACGATCCTCGCCGATTTTTTGTAGGGTCTGTTGTAATAGACGCCCAGCTCATACATACCGTAAAGCACTCTACGGTGAACGGGTTTCAGACCGTCACGCACGTCGGGCAAGGCTCTCGATACGATAACCGACATCGAGTAATCGATATACGAAGATTTTAATTCCTCTTCAAGTGAAACAGGAATTATCTTATCGAACATATTTGACATATAAAAAAAACCTCTAATTAAAACTTAAAATCAACCGGGCAACGCGTAACGGGCAACGGGCAACAAAAATCTCGTCACTCGCCACTCGCCTCTCACCACCGATCAAACGTCCAAATTCCTGACGTACTTGGCATTTCTCTCGATAAACTGTCTTCTCGGCTCCACGCTGTCGCCCATCAACACTTCAAAAAGCCTGTTGGCATCAGCAGCCGACTCAAGGGTTACCTGAAGAAGGGTTCTTGTTTCAGGGTTCATTGTGGTTTCCCAGAGCTGCTCGGGGTTCATTTCACCGAGACCTTTATATCGGGAGATGACAACGCCCTTGATATTTCCTTCATCATCATATTCCTGATTTTCTTCAGAAACCACGGCACCTTTTTTTGCGGCCACGCGTAACCTTTTAAGGATGTCATCGCGCTCCCTTTCATCGAAAGCGTAGAACTCTTCACGTCCTTTTTTCACTTTGTACAGAGGCGGCTGGGCGATATAAACCCTTCCGGTGATGATCAAGGGCTGCATGTACCTGTAAAGGAATGTAAGCAGAAGTGTTCTGATGTGGCTGCCGTCAACGTCGGCATCGGTCATAAGAATGAGCTTGCCATATCTGATCTTTCCGAGGTCGAGTTCCGGCAAAATACCGCAACCCATCGCCGCGATTATTGCCTGAATCTCATTATTTTCGAGAATTTTGTGAAGTTTCGCCTTCTCAACGTTCAGAATTTTTCCTCTAAGGGGAAGTATCGCCTGGAATCTTCTGTCACGACCCTGTTTGGCGGAACCACCCGCGGAGTCTCCCTCAACGATGTAAACTTCGCAATGTTCGGGATCGGTGATAGAACAGTCTGCCAGTTTACCCGGCAGGTCAAAACTGTCGAGCGCGTTCTTTCTTCTGGCGAGGTCGCGGGCTTTTCTTGCCGCTTCACGGGCTTCCGCAGCCCTGAGTGATTTTTCAATGATCCTTTTACCAACACCGGGGTTCTCTTCGAGGAACTCACCGAGCTTCTCGTTCACGAGTGTCTCAACCGCTGACTTGGTCTCGCTGTTGCCGAGTTTGGTTTTGGTCTGACCCTCGAACTGTGGCTCCATCACTTTTACTGAGATAACAGCCGTAAGCCCTTCCCTGAAGTCGTCACCCGAAAGGGTTATCTTCGAGTTTTTCATCAGGTTGTTCTTGGCGGCGTAGTTGTTCATCGTTCTCGTTAGAGCTGCCTTGAAACCAACGAGGTGTGTACCGCCCTCGTGAGTGTTGATGTTGTTAACATACGAGGAGATGTTCTCCGAAAACTCCTCGTTGTATCTGAAAGCGATCTCGATCGGCGTGCCGTCTTTTTCACCCTCAATGTAAATTGTTTTGTGGAGCGGCTTCCTCGCTTCATCCATATAATCGATGAATTCAATGAGTCCACCCTTGAACTGGAAAGTGTCTTCCTCTTCCGAACCTTCACGGGTGTCTTTACAGCCGATGGTTACATTTTTGTTCAGGTACGCCAGCTCGCGCATACGGGCGATAACCGTGTCATACTTGAAGTTAATCGATTTAAATATCTCGTCGTCAGGCATGAAAGTGATCCTGGTACCGGTCGTGCCCGACTTTGTGGTGCCAATAACTTTCAGTGGTGTGTGAGTTTCGCCCTGACGGAATTCCATGAAATAAACTTGTTTGTCGCGTCGTACTTCAACTTTCAGCCACTTCGAGAGTGCGTTAACCACAGAAACACCCACACCGTGAAGACCACCCGACACCTTGTAAGAGTTCTTGTCGAACTTGCCACCGGCATGGAGCACGGTCATTACCACTTCGAGAGCTGATTTTTGTTCTTCAGGGTGAATATCAACGGGAATACCGCGGCCGTTGTCATCCACGGTAACGCTGTTATCCTTGTTTATGGTTACGGTGATCGTGTCGCAGAACCCTGCCAAGGCCTCATCGATACTATTGTCAACCACTTCATTAATGAGGTGGTGCAGACCTCTTACGCCGACATCACCGATGTACATCGCGGGTCTTTTTCTTACCGCTTCAAGTCCTTTCAGTACGTTAATACTGGAGGCACTATAGTCGCTCCCGTTTCCGTTCGGGATCTCGTTGTGTTCACTCATTTTAATTCCATTTATCCGGTTTTATCTTGAAAACTTTATTTGCTTGATTTTTTCGCTTTTGAACCAGGTGTTCATTTTGTTGATCAGCAGCTCCTCGTTGAACTTGAGTTCATTCTTTAGGGAGGGGTTGTCAACTTTAATAGTAAGAATTCCTTTGTCGTATTTATCTGGCAGTACATGCCCCGCCAGCTCCGGAAAGATGAGAAAGAAGTTCTCGTAGATCTCTTCTTCTTCCATCACTTCCCGTACTTTGTAAAATGCCGGGTCGTTTTTTATCACCTCACCAACGGAGGTCACTATCTTTTTTGCCATTTTTCTTTTCTTTCACAGGAAGAATCGAAGAATAAAAGGTATATAAGGGCTATTCTTTTATTCCTTCTATTCTTCTATGCTTCCTGTAAGGAAATTGTACAGTCGTTCTCGTCGTTTGAGAGGAATTGGTAATTCGAAAAATCGGTAAGCGTTATGAACGCCTGCCCCACTTCCTTAAGGTACTCGCTGATGGCAACGGAACGGCTGGTATCGAGCTCGCCGAACACGTCATCCAGCAGAAAAAACGGTGTGTTCTTTAACATTCTTTTCAGATAAAAGAACTGCGCGAACTTTAGCGCAACCTGAAACGTCTTGTGTTGCCCCTGCGACCCGTAAGTGCGCAGTGAATTCCCGTTTATACTGAACGCCAGATCATCCTTGTGCGGACCAACCAGGTTAGTCCCCCGGCGGATCTCATTCTCCCTGTTGGCAACAATGAGTGCCATAAAAACTTTTTTAACGTCGTCACCCTCAAGCGCGAAAGAATCGTAATCAACGCGGGGAATCTCCATGTTGTTCATGATGTGGGAGTATGACACGGCGAGATAGTCTTTAAACTCAGCGACGAATTTTCGTCTCATTTCAATGAGTTGTGATCCCGAGTTGACCAGCTTTTCGTCCCATGCCTCGAGCTGATCGAGAAGGTCTCTTTGTCTGTATTCTTTCAACCTGTTTAAGAGGGATGACCTTTGTTTAAGGGTGCGGTTGTAGTCAAGAAGTGTATCCAGATACACTTCACTTGATTGTGAGATCACCTGATCCACGAACTTACGCCGGTCCGCGGGGTAACCGTGGGTCAATTCCAGATCAGCCGGTGTTAAAACCACCACCGGGAACTTGCCGATTATCTCCGAAGCGCGCGAAAGCTGCTTTCCGTCCTTAAAATAAACCCGTTTATTCTCCTCTCTCCCATAGTAGATCCTCACCTTGTGCGAAGTGAAGCTTTCGATATGGGAGGTCACTTCATAAGAACCGGACTCGAAATTCACGATCTCGGAGTCCGGACTTGATCTGAAGCTTTTCGTGGTACAAATAAGGTAAATTGCCTCAAGTACCGTTGTTTTTCCTATTCCGTTACCCCCTACAAGATAGTTCAGGGCGGGGGAAAATTCAAATTTCGAGTCGTTGTGCTTTCTGAAATTCTTCAGTTCCAGCGACTTTAATATCATATTGTGTTTAAGCGCGTAGGCATGAGGAGCATCAGCAGTTCCTCATTCTCATCCTGTTTCAATGGTTTAAATATAGCCGCTTTCGATGGCGACACCAGTTCAACCACGAGGTCGTCGCAGCTTAGGTTGTTCAAAATCTCAAAGAGTGATTCGGTTTTGAAGCCGATAGTGAATTTTTCACCAATGTAGTTTGCCGGAACGGCTTCATCGGCTTTGCTTCCACTCTCCTGATCCTCGGTATTAAGCTGTATGCCATCCTTGTCGAGGGTCATTTTCACCAACTGGAAGTTCTTGTTGCTCAAAAGCATCATTCTTCTTGTGGCTGAAACGAAAGGAGCCTTGCTGATCGTCAGTTTGTTTGGTCCGTCCTGAGGGATCACCGCGTTATACTCGGGGAATTTATGCTCGATTAGTCTGGATACCATTTTGGTGGTGCCTGACTCAACGAACATGCCACCGGAAGTGTATTTGAAGGAGACATTTCCCTCCTCCAGCAGCTTTACGAGGATATTCACCGTTTTACCGGGAACAACTATCGCAGTCGGTTCATCATGTCTGATGCCGGTTGCGGAGTATTTTACCAATTTATGTGCATCAGTTGCAACGAAGTGGGTGCCGTCTTCCCTCATATCGATCAGAACACCGGTCATCGAGACACGGGCAGAGTCTTTACTTACGGCAAATGAAGCTGACTGAAGTGCTTTTTTAAGTATCTTGGCGTCGATATCGAGAACCTTGTCGGTTTCAATCGACTTGAAGCCGGGGAAATTATCGGGGGAAGCGTAATTAAAATTGTAGTGACCCATATCGGTCTTCATAACGATCTTTTGGTCCTCTATCACCACCCTCACGAGGGTATCACCGAGGGATTTGACAAAATCGCTGAGGAGCTTTCCCTTCACAATGAACCGGGCAGAATCTTCACAGGTCACATTGTCTTTGGCACTGATAGCCACTTCATGATCGTTGGCAGTAAGGGTAAGTTCGCCGTTACCAAACTCAACAAGAATGTTCTCGAGAATCGGCATCGGAGTGCGCAGCGGAACCGCGGGGAGCACTTTCGTTATCAGCTTGTCAAAAGCTATACTGTTGATGGTAAATTGCATGTATGATATCCTCTAATTCAAGACTTTAAAAATACGGAAATTTTATGAGATAACAAGGTTTTAGGACAACTTCAAATCGCCATTTTAAGGGGCTCTCCATGCCTTTTATTGAGAAAACTCAAAGCACGTGATGGTTTTTGGTGGTAAAGCCTTTTTGGGGAAGGGGTGACTATGTATGATGTATGAGATATGATGTATAAGTGTACCATAATTTACTTTAACGCCCAAAAGTAAATTATAAATATCTATAATTTCGTTTCAAGCCCGAAAGTAAATTATAAATCGTGTTTTGGGGCGGGGACCCGGTATCCAAATCTCAGTTTTCCCCGGGATAAATCCCAGGGCTATTGGTTTTCAGCCATCAGCCTTCATCCCTCAGCCGTAAGTTTCATACTTCATATAGCCGCAGGCGAATCATACATCCATTTTCAGCCTTCAGCCATAAGTCTGCCTCATACCTCATATAGCCGAAGGCGAATCATTCCGCTGCCGCGGATCATACAGCTATTTTCAGCCTTCAGCCATCAACCATCAGCCATAAGTTTCATACCTCATATAGCCGAAGGCGAATCATACTTCATACAACTAAAAACTCATCGCTCATAACTCATTAACTCACCACTAAATAATCCCCTTTCCCACCTTGAGGGCATTTCGTAAATTTGTTAATTGGTCAAAAAATAATTAGAGAATGAAGAAATTAGCAGTAAGCGCCATTTTCGCGCTGATATTCATATCCGGATGTTCATTTGAGCTCGACAAATCAGCGATGACACCCGAAGAACGTTTCAAGTACGCCATGTCGCTTTACAATGACGAGTCTTACCTCGACGCGATAACAGAGTTTGAGAGCATACTTATTCAGTACCCCGGCTCCACGATTGCGGCAGACGCGCAGTATTATCTGGCGATGTCACGCTTCAAACGCGAAGAGTTCCTGATGGGCGCGTATGAGTTCAGCAAGCTGATAAACACCATGAAGGCAAGCAACTACATAAAGGATGCCCAGTTTATGCTCGCCGACTGCTATTACGAATTGTCGCCCGACTACTCTCTCGACCAGAAATATTCCGAAAAAGGTATCGAAGAGTTCCAGGTGTTCATCAATTTCTTCCCGACCGACCCCAAGGTTGAAGAGGCTGAAAGAAAGATCGCTGAGCTTAACAACAAACTCGCCGAAAAACTTTACTCGAATGCCGTGACCTATGAGAACATGGGTATGAAAGGCGCGGCGATAGAATATTATGGTTTTGTGGTTGAAAAATATCACGACTCAAAATACAGCTCCGAAGCTGCCTACAACAAAATTCTACTTTTAGTCGACAGAAAAAGATACAAGGAAGCCCTCAAAGAGTGCGAACTCTTCCTTGGCAGATACAAAGGGAACCAGAATCTCTCCAAAGTTGAGAGTATTAAGGCAGACCTTCAGAAAATGTCACAGATAACAGCCAAGCCGTGACAGATAAACCGGTACGCGAATCCCAGGTAATTATGACCGAACTGGTTCTTCCGAACCACACAAACCCGCACGGGCACCTGCTCGGTGGCCAGTTGATGCTTTGGGTTGATATTTGCGCTGCCCTCGCCGCGGGAAGACACGCCCAGGGAGTCTGCGTAACCGCTTCGGTTGACAAGATCGACTTCCACCACCCCATCAAGCTTGGAGAGGTTATAACCCTTGAAGCATCGGTAAACAGGGTTTTCTCCTCATCTCTGGAAGTGGGGGTAAAAATATTTTCTCAGGGCTTCACGTCATCTGAAAAAGTGCACACGAACAGCGCTTACCTCACTTTCGTTAATATCAGTAAAGAGGGAAAACCGGTACCCGCTCCGAAAGTGATCCCGGAAACGGAAGAAGAAAAACGCCGCTTTGTTGACGCGGGGCTCAGACGCGAACAGCGTTTGGCAAACCGCACCCGGTAAACGGGCAAACCGGCAATACCGGATAACAGCATGAAAAAAATCCTTATCGCACTGTTTTTGTTTTCTTCCGCGATCGTTCCGCAAAACCCCACTGATCTCGACTCGATTTTTAACACCTGTGTGGCTCTCAGATCCGGCATGCCTCCTGACGGCAAACCGGCCACAACCAACCTGAAGTGCGGGCTCCCCTCACTTTCACCCCTTATAAATAACTACAACAGCCTCAAACCGGATCAACAGACGATATTAAACAATCTCACGGCCCGCCCGGTGAAAGACACAAGCATAGTCTCCCCGAAAAAGTGGTTCAGGGTACACTTCGACCTCTCAGGATTTGAGAAACCTGCTTACTCGCCCGACAGTCTTGCAGTAGCGCTCGATTCCGCTTGGGAGTATGAGGTAAATTTTCTAAAATATCCTCCTCCCCCTTCCGACGGTACCGCCGGAGGGGATTCACTTTATGATGTTTACATTGTCGCGTTTCAGTACTGGTACGGCGAAACGGTTCCCGAAAATTCGACCTCCCCTTTTGCCGACACATACACTTCGTACATAAAGATCGACAACGATTTCGCCGGGTTCTATACTACAGGGCTCCCGGCGGCAAAAGTGACCGCGGCGCATGAGTTTCACCACGCGATTCAGATAGGGAACTACATCCTCAGATACGCGGATTCATTCTTCCACGAGCTCACCTCCACCTCGATGGAGGAGTTCGTTTTCCCGGAGATAAACGATTATCTCGGCTACCTTTCCGAATATTTCGATGAGCCTTGGCTTTCACTTTCAAAATACTCCGGATACAATCTCGCCACGTGGAACCTGATGCTGAGCAAAAGATTCGGCACCGAAATAATCAGAAAACAGTGGGAATTGATGCCAAGGCAAAGGGCGACGCGCGCGATATACAACTCGATATCGCAGGCAGGTTCCACAGCCACTAACGAGTTTAACACTTTCGGAATATGGAACTACTTCACCAACTACCGCGCTTCAGCGGGTGAATACTTTGAAGACGCTGCCCGTTTTCCCGCGATCAGAAGCACCATGAAATCTGGTCTTATGGGAAGCAGTGCAACTGTTGCCGTAGCGGCACATCCAATTTCGAACAACCAGATCGTCATTTCAAACACTCAGCCAGGCAACAACGATACAATTGTTACAATAGTAACTGACTTTTCTGTGGAAGAATGGGAAAGCTCCCCTGAAAAATGGCTGAACTACAGCTATAACCTCTTCACGTATAACGCCGATGGCTCCTCACCTCTCGCGGGGATGTACCATGACAAATTCGCGGGCAACACTTCATGGCGCTCGACCACTTCTGTTGTGATCAACAACAGCGTGGTGAAACGGGGTCAGGAAACCGCTGAAGAGAACGATTCCCCGAGACCTTCCCCCTTCGTTTATGGGAAAACAGCCGAAGATGTGATATATTTCCCCTTTAAATTTTTAAAAGATCTCAGCGCCGGCCTGTATATTTACAACATTAGCGGAAACCTTGTTTACAACGGAACTGAAGTGCCGCACGGCATTCTTCGCGACCGGATAAAATGGAGGGTTCGCGACAATTCAGGCGGAAGGCTTGATTCCGGGGTCTACATCTTCCACATAAAATCTGATACCGATCAGAAAACCGGCAAGATCACTGTTATAAACTGACCTCTCACAAGTAACCGGTACTCATCGATGATAAAACTTGAACTTAAAAACCTTACGAAAACATTCGAACGAAGAGTTATCTTCAGGAACGTGAACCTCGATTGGGAGGCACCCGGGCTCTTCGGGGTGGCGGGTCCCAACGGTTCGGGTAAATCAACCCTTGTGAAGGTTATAACCGGGCTGATTTCACCGACATCAGGTGATATCACTTTCCATGCAGACGGGAAGAAGTGGTCGCCCTCGACCGCGATAGACCATATTGGATTCGCTTCCCCATACCTTTTTCTCTACGATGAGTTCACGGCGAAAGAAAACCTTGAGCTCTCAATGAATATCAGGGGGCTGAAACTCGATGAGAAGTACATGGATGAACTGCTGGATCATTTTTCGCTGCTTAAAAGGAAAAATGACCTCGTGAGGGCGTATTCTTCCGGCATGAAACAGCGCCTGAAGATCATCTTCGCCTTCATTCATGATCCTGCCATTGTGATACTCGACGAACCCACGGCAAACCTTGACACCGAAGGGAAAGAAAAAGTTTACCAGCTCGCCCGGAAGGTCGCCGAAAAGAAAATTGTTATCTTCGCCACAAACGAGGAAGATGAACTTGCGATGTGTAGCCGGGTAATAAAGATACTCGACCACAAACCCGCTGAAAGGGCTGCCTGATGCTAAAACGCGCTCTCTGGCTCTTCAACAAAGACCTCACATCCGAACTCCGCACACGCTACGCGATCAACGCGTTGGGTATGTTCATTATAGTAACCATAAGCGTGATAATGTTCGCTATCGGACAGGAGAAGATATCTCCCGCCCTTTCAGCCGGACTACTCTGGGTGGTGATCTTTTTCTCCGCAATGTCGGGGCTTTCAAGGGCTTTCGTCTCCGAGGAGGAGAGGGGCACCAACATCATACTGCAACTTATCGCCTCTCCCACGGTGGTACTGACCGGAAAACTTTTTTACAACCTCATACTCGTTTTCGCCATGAACATGGTGATCCTGGTGCTTTACACCGCGCTTTTCGATACATTCGTGCTGAAGAACGTCTTTATCTTCTTTTTCTCTTTTGTGCTTGGGAATACAGGGCTCGCCTTTGCCTCAACGATCATCGCGTCGATAATCGCGAAAGCGAATTCAAAAGGGACGCTTTACCCTGTGCTCTCGTTCCCGATACTTCTGCCACTTCTCTTGATGCTCGTTGAGATCACGAAAAGATGTGCCGACGGGGTGGCATTCGATGAAATATCACCTGAGTTTTTCGCTCTTATAAGCTACAATGTGGTGATGGCAACAGCAAGCTACATGCTTTTTGATTTTATTTGGAAAGAATAATTTTACAATAAAGGAATCTAAATTGAAAACAGCTCTGATAACGGGAATTACCGGCCAGGATGGCAGCTACCTCTCCGAGATATTACTCGAAAAGGGATATACCGTCCACGGGATCATCCGCCGCAGCAGTTCATTTAACACCGGCAGGATCGACCATATTTACAACAACGATGAATTGAGGAATAAAAGGTTCTTCCTCCACCATGGTGACGTGGTTGACACCAGCAACCTTAACCGCCTTCTCGAGAAGATCGCCCCCGATGAGATATACAACCTCGCCGCCCAAAGCCACGTGAAAGTTTCTTTCGACGTACCGGATTACACCGCTCAGGTCGACGCGCTCGGAACACTTCGCTTCCTCGACGCGATGAGGGAAACCGGTCTCAGCACTAAAACAAAGTTTTATCAGGCCTCTACCAGTGAACTTTACGGAAAGGTTCAGGCAATCCCGCAGGATGAGAAAACACCATTTTACCCCAGATCACCCTACGCCGTTGCAAAGATCTACGCTTACTGGATCATCGTCAACTACCGTGAGGCTTATAATCTGTTCGCTTCAAACGGTATCCTGTTCAATCACGAGTCACCAAGACGCGGTGAAACATTCGTTACCCGCAAAATAACAATGGCAGCCTCGGCTATAGTAACCGGAAAAGAGAATAAACTTGTTCTTGGAAACCTTTCATCCAAACGCGACTGGGGTTACGCCCCCGAGTACTGCGAAGGGATGTGGAGGATACTCCAGGCTGAAAAGGCAGATGATTTTGTGCTCGCCACCGGCGTTACTAACACCGTTAGAGACTTCTGCAAACTGACCTTTGACGCTCTCGGAATCGAGATAGGATTTGAAGGTGAAGGCGTTGATGAGAAGGGCGTGATCCACTCAGTTGATGAAGCCAAACTCAATGGGCTGATCGAAAAGTATTCCACCAAATTTTCAGGCGCCGTTGATCTTTCAGCGCTGAAGCCCGGAAGAGTGGTTATCGAAGTAAACCCCAAGTACTTCCGCCCGACAGAAGTTGACCTTCTCATAGGAAATCCTGCCAAATCGAAGAAAGAACTCGGCTGGGAAGCAAAAACACAGTTGAATGAATTAGTAAGAATTATGGTGAATGCCGACTTCAACTCGGCACTTAATGCAAGGTAAATTAAGACCTTCCCCTTTAAAGCAGCGAAGGGGTGCCTTTTATGGCACCCCGCTCAGCTACATTACTCCACTCGCGACCCTCTATTTAACTATATCTATTTTGATTTAAAAACCGGGATGTCGAACCCCCGACATCCCCCGATGATGGAACGTTTAATTTTACCCAAATTACTTAACGTTTTACCAAACTCTGCTGTGCACCCCAAAAGACCTTATCGGTTGACCCTGAAGAAAACTAACTGAAAAAATTAAATTTTCTGAGGGAAATTTATCAGCAAGGGGTTAACAAAAGGGTTAATAACCGATTAATGCCCGAAATTAATTTGTATTATTTCGTAATTAATCAGTAGTTAACACGAAAAAAGGGGATATATCGATATTTTCTTGGTCAGTCTTTGAGGATTGATTTGATGGTACCCGGATAATCAATTCCTGATTCTTTCTTGTATTCGATCAGAAAATTGTTCCATACCTCATCAACGAGGGCATGCCTTCCGAGATAGTAGAGGGATTTTATGCGGTAATAATAAGCCTGTTCGTTCACCGGATCGAAAAGATCGACCAGCCTTGATGTCTCTTCACAGTTCTGATAGTCGTTTTTCCTGTAAAGGTACTGGCACCTCGAAAGCAGCAAGTTCGTGATCTCACCCGCGGTATCAAAACGCTGACTCTCAGCCCATGCAGTTTCCAACCCCTGGAACGGGGTGCCGCCACGGATTATGGTAATGAATTTATCCATCAGGTGATCAACCTCTATCTTGGCTTTAACCTTGAAGAGGGAGAGAAGGTTGGCAAACTCCTTCACCTCATTTCTGACAGGCGGGTTGACAGTGAGGGTGATCCTCTCTCCGTCGGTTTCCATTTTCACGGAACCGAGTTTCTCTAATATTTTTCGCACCTTCGAACTGGTAACGTTCCTGTTGTTCTTTATCTTCCCTTTAGAGTCGGTAAAATCGGGCCAAAGCTTGCTGTCAAGTTTCTTCACTTGTACCGAGTTGTTCTCATCGAACGCGCAATAAAAGAGAACAGCGGAGAGAAATTCCTGTGCCTTTGGGGGGAGCTCCGCTCTTAGGTCTTTTCCCGTGGAATCTATTATCTTTAGTCCGCCAAATATGGTGATAAAGTTTGTGTGCCCGGCTACAATTTCCGTCTTGCCTTCCTGATCATCCGGGAAAGCCCTCTTAATGGGGAGTGACTTCTGTTTTTTCGAAATTATGAGCCATATCATCCCCGGGACCACTAATACCAGCACGACCATCCCCAGGATCAGTAAAAAACGGCTGTGCCCTTCATTCTCCAAGACAGGGGTTGTGGCTACAATTCGTTCATATTCCCGGTCAGTCATGGGCGGAGTGTTAATATAATAGGAATACCTCAAGCACTTTTCTTTCTGGTAAACCACGAGGTTTGCATAAATCCTCTTGAGAGCGGTGTCAGCAATAACCGACTCCAGCTCGACCGAGTCAGCCTCCATTGGGAAAACATTACCAACGGGTAAACCTCCCGGTTTCTGCTCGAGCACCACGCTACGGTTAAAAGTATTCAGTTTATAGAATGAAGTGACATCTTTGAACAACGTTTCATCAGGTCTGAAAACCCTGGTCCAGTCGTAATATGTAGCAAGCGCCCAGAGAGGGTTTTGAATGATGACGGGAACGCCCCCCAAAGAGTCAAAAGCTGTGTTACCTTCCACCTCATTAAATTTCCACCTGTGCTTTATCTTGCCGGCGGATGTCAACCTCAGGTCTCTAAGAATAATAGCCGCGCAGTCGGGGTCACTTGCAAGTAACCCGAAATAAAAGACAGGTGCTTCAGAAACCGAAATGTACTTGCTCGTTGATCTCTTCACAACCCCGTTCAACTCCGCCTCTATAAAGCCGCGTGTTTCATCCACGCTCAGCCTGAAGGGGTAGTAATGTTTTTCGGTAAGTTCACTTTTAGGCATAACGAAAGAAAAAAGGAGGTGCTTGCCGTTAACCCTTAACTGCAAATGGATGTTCGAGGAGTCGGGATGAAAGAGATAGCGAAGTGTCAGTTCATACACTTCGTTCTTGATTGTGAATAAACTTGAAAAATTGTCAGCATACCAGACGGAAAAGTCAAAATCCATTCCGTAAACGGGTCCAAGTTCGACCCCGTCCTTTGGTGAGATCGAAAAAGCGGTCTGGTCGATCCTCTTGATCCGTTCCGGGTTTCCGGAGGTCCCAAGATAACGGGAGTGTTTACCGCTAAAGATCAAGCCGGGTTTCCGGGAAGTATCAACCGTTTGCGCGTTCCCGGATTGAGCGGAGAGACAGAGCGAAACTAACAGAAGGAATGCCCGGAGAAATATCCTCATATCAAAGCACCGTGAACTCATCCAGATCGTAGGGGAATTCCTCACCATAGCGGTTGGCGTAGTCACGCCTGAATTTCGCGTAGGCGATCCTCGCTTCTTCATTTTCCCCGAGATCAAGAAGTGAGAGTAACTTAAGTTTCAATACCTCTTCACTCAGGGGGTCTTGTTTCGAGAGAGCGCGGGCGAGTTCTAGAACCCTGGCGTGTTCACCATTTGCCCTGAGCCGGGTCATAATTTCTGATGCCTTTTTCAGTATCCGGGAAACCGCAATGCTTTTTGTCTGTGGCACCCATTCGGCTGTGACCCCTTCAAGAAATTCACCGCGTGAGATCATCTGAATGAATCTGTCGAGTTTTTCGTTCGAGAGCTGCCCGTCATCCCCGTTAACCATGTTATAAACTGATTTCAACTCGTCATTATACGTTGACGGAACCGAAACCGCCACGAAATCTCCCCGCTGTTCAAGTTTGATCGCTGAGTTTTCATTCAGCAACCTTCTCAGTTTTGAGAAGAACACTTTCCGGTTGTTTAAACGGTTCTCTTCATTGGTATCTGTCCAGATCACCTTGGCGCAATCGTCTGGTTTTATTCCTTTGTCAGGCGAAAAAACCGTGTGAAAATAGATCAGTGAGAACAGGTCTGAGAGCCCATGAGTGAGTTGTTCGTGGATGTTAACACCGTTGGCATCCACGATCTTTAATCCGCCGAAAAGGGTGATAAAGTTACGGTCAGCCTGCTTTGATCCCGTGGTTCGCGTGTCATTTCCCTTTCTCTTCACGCGCCTTCTGTATCCTGCCCAGGCGGCGGCCGGTATCGAGATGCTGACCATCCCGATAAGGATGTAACCGATCATCTTCTGTCTTTTCGCGAGCACCACAGGTGTTGACCTTTCGAGCAGTTCATTATACTCTGCCTGCGAAAGTACAGGGGTGCGTATTGACTTCACAACCCTTCTCACCGATTTTCCTTCTGTATTATATACAATGGAATAAAGTTTTCCAGTCTCGTGATCGATATAGAGTGCCGGGACAGACAGATCCTGATCTTTCACCAAAATCGGATCGCCGACAATAGTTATTTCTTCCTTGTCAAGGTCAAGCCGGGCAGTTTCGTATATAGATCCTTTCTGATCGCCGCTGTGGATAATCGAATAGATTGAGGTCATCGCGGTATTCGCCCAGACCGAGTAGACCATCGCCATCCGGGCTGAGGTGTCACGCCACTGCCATTTCTTTTGCCATGTCAGGGTGTTCAGGTCGAGTTTGTAAAATCCCCACTGCGCCGAGGATCCGTCAACCTGATTGCCCGTTTCATTTCCTTCACCGCCGAAGAAATAATATTCTCCCTGTGTTTTGCCCCTCAACATCGAATGGTAGTGAACGGGATTCGGTTTTTCACCGGCTGTTTTCAGGGTATCCCAGCGATTCGTCGATTTATTAAACCTGATAAGAGTATTCTTAAACTTGTACCAGCCATACCCACCGAAGATATAAACATCGATGTTCTTTGGGTCCAGGATCAACCAAGAACCGTAATAATGCCCTTCCGGAGTGACTTTTTCATTTTTCATCAACCAGTTTCCTCTCCGGAAATCAAGCACCGAGGGCGCGTCAGGGTATCCCGTCTGAAATGCCACAAGACTGTCATTTTCGGGGAGTGAGGAGCCCATTCCCGTCAGGAACACAGAGTCCTGATATGGGATTTCGGTATATAC
Source organism: uncultured Ignavibacteriaceae bacterium (assembly GCA_964625575.1). Taxonomy (GTDB): domain Bacteria; phylum Bacteroidota; class Ignavibacteria; order Ignavibacteriales; family Ignavibacteriaceae; genus UTCHB3. The sequence goes on from CAZVBQ010000002.1 coordinate 64,720, forward strand.
CTTTTGCCTCAGGTTAATGGTACTGGTTTTTGTCGAATCAAAAAACAGGTGCTCGGGCTCTGTGGCACTGTAGCGGTAGTAAGCAGGGGGAACGTAATTTTCTTCACGCTCATAATCCCACATGAAGTGCCGGTTTATCACCCATTCACAGTTCAATGTTCTTACGTCAAGCCCGCCCTCAGAATCATAGGCGACGTCACCACTCATTTCATTGAACTTCCAGCAGTGTCTCAACTCTTCATCCGCGAATATCTTCAGTTCTTTTATCTCAACCGGCAGACAGTTGCCGGTGCCATCCCTTCCAAATCTGAGATTAAACTCCGGGGAGTTTTTAGGGGTGATGCCGAGCTTTTCCTCTTTGCCGGAAAATGAAAATCGAAGGGCTCCGCTCCGGAGGTCGATTGAAAGTTTTACCGGGAACCAGTTCCCTTCATATATCCGGTTTAGATCGTAATTGAACCGGTACCCGGCAGGTTTTCCGTTTATCTCAAGGAAGAAACCGGCGGTTCTCTTGGCTTCGTCAATCGAGTAACGCAACGCAAGCGGGTTTCCGGCAACCGTAAGCCTGAACACCTCACCGTTGTATCTGTTGTCCCAAATGGTGAATACAAATTCGAGGTTTACCTTGGTGCCCGTGGCGATCTGATCGCCGGTGGAAATTTCGAACAATGAACGTTTTTCAATTGGTAGAAGGCGGGGGGAAGTGGCTGCCGGTGAAAATTTGGCATGGTTCCCCGAGAAACGGAGGCCTCCGAGTTTCGATATATCGATCCCCTGTGAATGAAGGGGAATGATCACGGCAAGAACCAGAAGAATATATTTCATCGGACAGTTCGTTCTCGATCCGGACAGTAAGGATCATATGGCGGGTTTTTACGCGGGGGATATTCCCGACGGGTCAGGCAACTTCACTTGCCAATTTTGAATGTCTTCTCGCCTGCTGATCCACAACAACCGGTATCCTGATTGCGGAAAAAATTTTAGACATTCATTAATATAAACTTAATTTACGATTTATTAAAACCACGAAAGACAATACCTCTGACAAGCCCGTTGAAAATCACGTCGGGAAGGAGCCTTCGCAGCCCGAGAATTCCCATGCTTCCAACCGGGTATCTGAGCCTCCATCCCCCGGAAGTGGCGGCTTTAAATACCTTTTTTGCCGCTTTTTTAGCCGGGATACCCATATCCCCGGTCTGTCCCATGTTCCTGAACGCGGTTTCGAACAGGCCGGTGTACTCATCCCCGGGGCGCGGTTTGAAAATCTCCATCGACCGGGTGAAGAAATCGGTTTTCACCGGACCCGGCTCGACAATTTTTACCTTTATATTAAATGGCACCAGTTCATGCTGCAGTGACTCAGAGAATCCCTCGACCGCCCACTTGGTGGCGTGATAAAAAGAGTAAAACGGAAATGTCGTTTTTCCCGCGATTGAGGCGATGTTTACAATAGTGCCGCTCTTCCTCTCCCGCATGTGGGGCAGTACTTCCCGGGTGAGCTTCATCAGTCCGATCACGTTTGTTTCGATCTGCTTCCTCACTGTGTCTTCATCGAAGTACTCAAACACACCGGTAAGGGCATACCCGGCATTGTTAACAAGAACGTCGATGCCACCATGGTTACGTACGACCTCCTCAACTGCTTTGGTAATGGCTGAAGTGTCGGTCACGTCAAGTTCCGTGACGATTATCCTTCTGTCGTCGTGAAGTGGAGTCACTCTTCCGGAGGCGTTGCGCATTCCGGCCACAACTGTCCAGCCCGCGGAGGCAAAAAGTTTCGCCGTTTCCAGCCCTATTCCCGATGAACTCCCTGATATCAACACAACCTTGCCCATAATGCTCCTTTTAATTCTCAGCCAATTGTAGTAAATTGACTTTCTTGAAAATCGTTCGCTTGTTACTTTGACGGCGGTCACACGGGTACCGTCACTTCAGAAACAAACACGACGGTGAAATGGTTTAACAGATGTGTTTAATAATATTGGAATGAAAATGAGAAAGACCGTTTACCTTTTACCCTTGTTGCTCTTCTTTGCCTTGGCATTTGCCGCGGACGCCCCCGGGATCCCAGTGGCTCTGGTTACCGGTACCGAGGGAGCACCCGTGGTGATAAAACCGGGAGACCAGACCGAACAAACCCTCGAGCAGGGTGCGACGCTTGAAGAGGGAGATGTTATTTCTCTTAACTCCGACTCAAAAGCCACCCTCTATTTCATGGATGGCGAGATAGTAACCCTGATGCCGAAGCAGAAACTGATACTCGGCAGCACTTCCGCCCTTTCGAGACTTGATGACGGAAACGGATCGACCTTTTCAATTCAGGCAGGTCAGAACGCCCTTTCACGCAAGAATGTCAACCTTACTGCCAAGAACGATATTGATAAAGAGCTTTCGTCACCCGCGAGTTTCAGGGCTGAAGGGGTGCTCCCGATCGCTCCTGCCGGGTTGATAGTTACCGACACTCCTGAATTTACATGGTTCGACTCATCCGTTACCGACAAAACACCCGTTGAAAAAGAATACGTTCTTCTCGTAATGGACTCAAAGAACAAGGAGATATTCCGCGGTACGGTGAAAGGGTTTACCAACACTTTGGTGAAATATATAATCCCCGGAATGAAGTTCACACAGGGTGACTCAAAACAACGCTTCAAATGGGATATCTATCCCCTCGGAAAAGAACCGAAATTAGGTGCCAACTATGATCTCGCCGGAGTGATGATAATTGCCGACAAAAAGGTTACCGACGACGTAACCTCAGCACTTGCCGAAGTTTACTCGAACACGAAACTCGATGAGCAGAGCAAGCTATTCCTCGCGGGTCTGATCCTTAAAGATTTCAAGTGCTATTCTGACGCGATCACCACATTGAACAAACTCGGCAGTGATAACACGGTTTCTGAGAGCGTTAACCGCCAGAAAGCATGGCTTTATGCCAGACTTGGTGCCAATGGTTCATTCATGGTGAAAAAATACGCGGCTTTACTGAAGTAATTTGCTCCGGGGGGAGTACCGGCAGGGGTGTGGCGTGTTATTCCAGGTGTTGGACAAAATCGTTGATCGAATCGAAAACAGGCACGCCGGCTGATTCAAGGCGTTGCCTGCTCTGGTGTCCGGCGGCTGTAAGGATGCAGTCGATACCCATCTGTTTTGCCACTTCATAGTCATGGAGAGTGTCGCCAACCAGAACGGCGGAGCGCTTTCCGTCACCAAGCCGCTCAACAAGTGAAAGCCCGAGTTCCAGCTTGCTGTGGGCGTAAACGTCTTCAAGTCCGTTTATCTCTTCGAAATATCCGGTGAGTCCGTGCTTCTCCACAATATCCAGAAGTTCTTTTTTTACATAAGCAGAGAGAATATACTGTTTTATACCGAGTTGTTTCACACGTGAGAGAACGGTTTCCACCTGCTCAAAGAGGTCTGACTCATGCCTGCGGATCTCGTAATGGTCAGCCCACTCTTTCCCGATCACTTCAAAAGGGTTGCGGGCGAAGTCAACTCCCGCTGCGGCGTAATAATCCTTTACGGGGAAGGTGAATATCTCCCTGTACCTCTCAAGTGAAAGGGTGTTATATCCGTTGTTCTCAAGCAGGTTGTTGATAATGTCACGGCACATCTCCACATCGTTGAAGAGTGTGCCGTTCCAATCCCATATAACGTGGTTGTAGTGCTTGAGCATGGTCAGACCGAGAAGTCGTCCCTGATCAGGAGGAGTATGGCGGTCTGTGGTACGATAACGAGCCTTTCACGGTCGTACTCGATCTCGATGGCGTCTTTTTTAAGATAGATCGCCATGTCACCCTCGTGCGCCTGAAGCCCGATATAGCGGGTGTTGTCTTTTTCCTTCCAGGGTTCATCGTCACCCGGCATGGCGATAGGGTACCCGGGACCGGTTTTAAGAACGTATCCGCTCTGAACTTTTTCCCGTTCCGTTACACCGGGCGGAAGATAAAGCCCGCCGTGAGTTCTGCCTTCGTCATCAACAGGTTTTACAAGAACCTTGTCGCCAACCACAATAAATTTATTCAAGTCTCTCAAATATCCCGCCGTTCTTTTTGATTCAGTAGCGTACATCAATTTTATCCGTGCCGTTGTTTACTTCAGCAACACCAATTTGGTGGTTGAAGTGTAGCCTTCGGCTTCCATTCTGCATAAATAAATTCCGCCCGGGAGGTTTCCGGCTTCAAATGTCACAAAGTGCTCACCGGGAGCGCGCTCGCCATCCACGAGAACGGTAATTTCCTCCCCTGTAACGTCATAAACCGCGAGTTTCACGTAGGAAGAATTTCCCTTCAGGTTGGGCACGGTGAATCCGATCTTTGTTTCGGGGTTGAACGGATTCGGGAAGTTCTGCTTCAGGGCGAATGAATTGTTATGAAGAACCGCGGGCTCTTCTTCAACTCCCGTGCCGATTTCGCCTGTGCCCTTGATGCCGGCAGTGTAACTTCCGCCGTCACTGTTTATCTCCATAAGTCCCTGGAAGGTACCCGTGGCAGTGGGTTTGAATGAAACCAGCACTTCAACTGCTGAATTGGCAGCGATCTGAACCGGAAGATTCTCAAACTTGAACAACGGATTACTGATGTTGCTGTTCGCGATTGTTAAAACCTTGCTGCCGGAGTTCACGATCCAGAAAGAGACGTAGCCCGTACCGTTAACCGAAACGGGACCGAACGAAATACCTTTCGGGTACGCGTTAAGTACAGCCACCGGAGCAGCGGAGTTGTTGTTCAGGAAACTGTATATCCTGTCAACAAATTCTGGATGGTCGATATAAGGATTTCTTTTGAGCTGATAGAACGCAATGGCGTTGTTTCTCAGGCGCTCACGGTTGTCAACGGTATCGGTTTTGTTCCAGATCCTGAAAGCTGATTCCTGAGCCGAAGTGAAGAAATTACCGTAATTGGTCGTGTAACGGGTTATGAAGTACAAAATCGATCTGGCGACATTTCCTTTGTGGACGTCACGCGGTTCAAAAACCGTTCCGCCCACACCGGTGCCGAGTTTGCTTCCACCACCCGACCATGTAACACCGCTTGTAACCACGCCGAACGGATAGTTACTGCGGGTGTTGTTAGCCGTGGTACTTGTGGGGTAAAGATGGAAAATGTCTGATCTCATCGGCTCAGCCTGGCTGAAAGTGCCCTGAGGCCACGTGTGTTCGGTGTCAAAACCAAGGCTCTGGGCGATGGTGCGTGTTGCCGCTTTAATTTTAATTCCGGTGTAAACGCATTCTATGGTGTCACCGGCCTGTTTGTCAACATTCTCGAACATCCTGTCGCGGCCCGTGTTGTAACCAAGACTCGTGTGATTGATCACCAATGCGTTAAGAGCAGTCTTCAGAGCGGCGTCGTATTTATCAAAAGTTGTGCTCTGATAGCTGTCACCGGTTGTGCCGGAGCCCGAAACCCTGATGGCGAATGAAGTGGTGCTGTCGGTCGCGTAAAAAACGATGTATGAAGCATCATTGACATTCTGAACAGGTTTGTAATTAATGGTGATCTGCACACTGTCTTTTGCGGGCAGGGTGTAGATTGAGTCGGAAGTGGAGAAAACACCGGAGATCGAAGCAGCTTTAACGGTTTTGGCAACGTTAAAGTTGTTTACAAGATAAAAATTTGAACCGGCAGTCGTTTTAAGGGCTGTCAGCGGGAACGTGATCTCACCCTTTATCGATGATAACTGGGCGAACGTGCCTGTGGCGGGTACAAGCGCGAGGAGCGCTATGAGGAGAAATTTCTTCAACTTTTGATTCTTCTTAATTAATAAAAACGTAACCTCAAATATATGTACATTGGTTCAATTATTATTTGTGCCGGCTGACCAGTGTTCTGATCACTTCTGTCGGGTCGATCTCCTGTTCGTTCAGCATTACAAGCCAATGGAACAGCAGGTCGGCTGACTCGTTAATTATCTCATTCTTATCCCTGTTTTTTGCTGCTATAACCACTTCAATGGCTTCTTCACCCACTTTTTGGATGATACGGTCACTCCCCCGGTTGAAGAGTTTTGTGGTGTACGATCCCTCCGGCATCTCCTTTTTCCGCGAGTCGATCAGGTCATAGAGATAAGAAAGGAATCCGAACGGACGCGCCTCATCCTCCCCGAAACAAGTGTGGGTACCCTCGTGACAGACAGCTCCGGCGGGGGTGACTTTAACAAGGAGGGTGTCGTTGTCGCAGTCCGGGGTAATCGATCTCACATAAAGGAAGATGCCCGAGGCCTCACCTTTGGTCCAGAGCCTCCCTTTTGTTCTGCTGAAGAAGGTCACCTTCCCCGTTTCCACGGTTTTTTCTACAGCTTCCCTGTTCATGAAGCCGGTCATTAGCACCTGAAGCGAGAGGTCATCCACTATCACAGCAGGGATCAGCCCCCCTGATTTTTCAAAGTCCAGTTCATTAATATTAAATTCTCTTTTCATTATGGTCGTACCTCAACAGAGTTTTCAATTAAAAAATTTTTCAATTCTTTTATGGAGAGCTCACCGAAGTGGAAAAGTCCCGCGGCGAGGGCGGCATCAGCCTTCCCCTGCTCAAATGCTTCAAGGAAGTGGCGCTTGTTTCCCGCACCACCCGACGCGATCACGGGTATGGTTACCAACCTGCTCAGCTTTTCAAGCAGCACCACATCGAAACCCGAACGGGTTCCGTCCTTGTGCATCGCGGTCAATAGTATTTCACCGGCGCCCAGTGATTCAACTTCACGGCACCACGCGAACCCTTCTTTTTCGGCGCATATTCTTCCTCCGCTGACGTAAACGATGTAGTCACCCTCTTCAAGGTTAACATCAATCGCGGCGACGATCGCCTGACTGCCGAACTTGTATGCCGCCTCAGTTATCAACCAGGGGTTCTTCACAATCGAGCTGTTCAGAGATACTTTATCAGCACCGGCGGAGAGCAGATCCTCGATATCACTTACTTCTGATATGCCGCCACCGACGGTGAATGGGATCGAAACCGCCTTCGCCACTTCCTTAACGAGCTCAATTAAGGCTTTTCGCTTTTCTATTGTGGCTGTGATGTCGAGGAAAACCAGCTCGTCAGCCCCCTCGTCAGAGTAACGGGCTGCCAGTTCAACTGCGTTTCCGGCATCTTTCAGGTTGACAAAATTCGTTCCCTTCACCACCCTGCCATCACGCACATCAAGACAGGGGATTATTCTTTTAGCGGGCATATTTCCTCATCTCCTCAAGTGATATTCTTCCCTCATACCATGCTTTCCCGACAACAGCGCCCCAAAGGTCAATTTCTTGAAGTGCCACGAAATCTCCGGCATCTTTCACCCCGCCAGAGGCGATGAATTTCGCGCCCGGGAAACGCTTTTGGAGTGACCCGTAAAGCCCGGTGTTCACCCCCTTCAGGGTGCCGTCAAGTGAAATGTCGGTAACAAGATATGTTTCTATTCCAAGCCCGAGGCAGTATGATATCTGCTCTTGAACGGGTACCCGGGAAGTGCTCTGCCAACCATCGGTGGCGATCATCCCCTCTCTTGTGTCGGAAGCAGAAACTATCCTTTCCGGACCAAGTTTCGCTACGATCTTTTCGAATTCATCACGGTTTTTCACTGATATTGAGCCTGCTATCAGACGGTCGGCACCTGAGTCGACCACCATTTCCGCGTCACCGAGTGAGCGGATGCCTCCTCCCGTCTGTATCTGAACGGGCAGGTGATCCTTGATCTCCCTGATCGTTCCTGTTGCCATCGGTTTCCCCTCTTTCGCGCCAGAAAGATCAACTATGTGAAGCAGATCGAACCCCACGCTGACAAACATTTCCGCGACTTTTAACGGAGAATCACCATATACCACAGTGGTGTCGAACTTTCCTTCAGTAAGTCTGACAACCTTTCCGTTATGAATATCTATTGCGGGGATTACTTTCACCCGTTGCCTCCTATCTCTAGAAAGTTCTGAATCAATCTCCCTCCCTGATCCGATGATTTTTCAGGGTGAAACTGCACTCCCCACTTGTTCCATTTGCGCAAAGCCGCTGTGTAAGACTCCGGATTTCGCGCGAGCGCAATGGTTTCCGGGATCCCTGGCAGTTTGTAAGAGTGCGCGAAGTAGAAGTAACTACCGCTGCTGATACCCTCGAACAGGGGATCGTTCTCAGTTACCTCCACCCGGCTCCAACCCATGAGCGGGACCTTGGAAACACTCCTGTCGAACAGGGTGCACTTCCCGGAAACGATGCCGAGGCAACCGGTCTCTCCCTCTTCGGATGACTCTGCCAAGAGTTGCATACCAAGGCATATCCCGAGAAACGGTTTTTCGGTGGTTTTAATGAACTCAACCACGCCTCTCGATTCCAGATTCTCCATTGCCGCGCGGGCGGATCCCACACCCGGCAGAATGATCCTGTCACAGATCTCCAGTTCCGAAACCGAGGATGTAATTATGAACCGCGCGCCTGCCCTCTCGAGCGCGTATGAAACGGAGGCAGCGTTCCCGGCTCCATAGTCGATAATGCCTGTCATAGCACCCCCTTGGTTGAAGGGAGGAAGTCGCGGGCTCTCTCATCTTTTCGCGCGGCTTCATTGAGCGCCTTGGCAAAGGCTTTAAATATCGCCTCGATCTTGTGGTGGTCGTTCTTCCCTTTTGCCCTGACAACAATGTTGGCTTTCATTCCCGCCGCGAAGCCGTTGAAGAACTCCTCGACAAGTTCAACCGGGAGGTCACCCACCTTTTCACGTTTGAACTTCGCCTTGAACTTCACCCGTATCCGCCCACCGAGGTCGAGGGAACAGATTGCCTCCGAGTCATCCATCGGAAGGTAAAACCCGTACCTCTGAATGCCCGCCTTGTTGCCGAGAGCGTTCAGAACTGCTTCGCCGAGGGCGATTCCGGTGTCTTCAACGGTGTGGTGCTCATCCACGTGGAGGTCGCCAATGACATTAATTTTTAACCCCATATTTCCGTGTCTTGCAACTTGCTCAAGCATGTGATCGAAAAATCCGATTCCGGTATTTACCTCCGCGGTGCCCGGTTCATCGAGCAGCACTTCGACCCTGACGCGCGTCTCTTTTGTTGCCCTGAAGGTTATCCCCCGCCTGCCGGGGATCAACCCGGTGTCAGGTTGAAGAAGTTGAACCTTGCCGGACTCAACCCCGAGCGCTTCAAGAAGTGTCGTCATTTCGGAAATGGTGCCGATTGATATCCTTACGCACCCTTCGAGGAGTGGCTGACCCGACCTGTCGCGGATGATCACCCCCTTTTCAGCGAGTGTGGAGCAAAGCCCCTTCGGATCATCCACCTTCAAAAGTAGAAAGTTGGCATCTGACTGATAAGTTTTTTGTACGAACGGGAGACTTCCAACTATCCCGGCAAACTTCTCCCGGATTTGAGTGATGTCAGAGAGTTTATCGCGTATAGATTCGTACCGCGTCAGCACTTCCAGAGCCTTCTGTTTAGTGAGTTTATTGATCGAGTAGGGTGCCTTTACCCTGAAAAGCCACGAGATCAGTTCCGCGTTTCCCACAAGATAGCCGATCCGGGCGCCGGCGAGTCCGAATGACTTTGAAAAAGTTCTCATCACGCAAAGATTGGGGTAAACGAGTGATTCACGGAGCATCCCTTCGGTGTTGCTGAAGTCGATGTAAGCTTCATCGACCACCACGGGGCCGTCGAATCCTTTCACCACTTTGAGTATCTCTTCTTTGTTCAGGAGATTACCCGTTGGGTTATTCGGTGAGCAAAGGAATATGATCTTCGTTGCCGAAGTGACAGTTTTAAGCAGTTTTTCGGCGTTCAGTTCAAAAGTATCAGGCTCGAGGAGAACGGAGTTCAATCTGATGTTATGAATGTCGCAAACGGTGCGGTACATACCGTAAGTTGGTTCCGCCGTGAGGGCTTCGCTTTCACCGGGATTGCAGAAGAGTTTTACGAGAAGATCGATTATCTCATCACTTCCCACGCCAAAGAAGATGTTTTCAGCGGGTACGTTGATCTTCGTACCCAAACTCTCACGCAAGGCAAGCTGTGCCGGATCGGGGTATCTCTCAAGTTTATCACCGGAAGCAACCAGGGGGTTCTCGTTCGCGTCAAGAAATATATAGCCGCTCCCCTTGTAGATATCACGGGCGGAGCGGTAAGGCTGGAGACCTTTCAGGTGCGATCTTAAATATTTCTCTATCATTTCCTCCTCCTTACATTTACCGCGAGAGCGTGAGCATCGAGTCCCTCGATTCCCGCGAGGGTGGTGATGGTATCAGCCAGCAGTTCCAGCCCCTCCCTGTTGATCTCCTGATATGTTATGGTCTTAAGAAATGACTCGACGGTCACGCCGCCAATGCTTCTCGCGTATCCCGAAGTGGGGAGCGAGTGGTTGGTGCCTGAAGCATAATCGCCCGCGCTCTCGGGCGTAAATTGGCCGAAGAACACTGAACCGGCGTTTGTTATCCGGTTCTTCCACGATGAGGCATTTTCAATGTTCACTATCAGGTGCTCGGGGGCGTAACGGTTTGAAACCGTGAAGGCTGATTCGATATCGCTGACGAGGATTGCCCGGCTCCACTCAAGACTCTTCTCAATGAATGCTTTTCGGGGCAGTTTCTCTTTCATTTCATCGATTTGTAGCTCAACCCGGGAGATGAGTTCCTCCGAATCTGTCACGAGCAGAACCTGAGAGTCGTTACCGTGTTCCGCCTGCGCGAGCAGATCTGCAGCAACGAACGCGGGGTCTGCATTCCGGTCGGCGATAACCAGCACTTCACTCGGACCGGCGGGCATGTCAATTGAACATCCGGATCCTTCTGTGGCAGCGATCATTTTGGCTGCGGTAACGAACTGGTTGCCGGGTCCGAATATTTTATCAACCCGCGCCACACCCTCAACACCGTAAGCCAACATCCCTATCGCCTGCGCGCCGCCGATGGCATATATTTCATTCACCCCGCAGAGGGACGCGGCGTAAAGAACGGCAGGATTTACCTTTTCAGAAGCGGGTGTGGTGATTACAACCCTCGGGCACCCGGCTATCAGCGCGGGAACACCAAGCATCAGCATCGTTGAGGGAAGTACAGCAGTACCACCGGGGATGTATAGCCCCACACTTCCAACGGGAAGCCACCGCCTCTCGCACACAACCCCGGGAATGATGTCAGTTGAGAAATCGTATGGCATCTGCATTGTGTGGAAGTCATAAATATTCTGAAAAGCCCTCCGCATGGCATCTTTTTCCCTTTCAGTAAGAAGGTCTTCAGCCTCCGCGATCTCCTCCTCCTTCACGCGAAGTGATACCCTTTTGTAACCGTCGTACCTTTCGGCGAACTCAAGCACAGCATCCAGCCCCCTCAGTTTGATGTTCCGGAGTATCGAGCCCGCCACTTCCAAAGCTTTCGAATTATCTATCGCGGGTCGGAGCGATATCTCTTCAAGCAGTTTTTCGTCAACTATTCTCGCGTCAATTTTTCTCATATAACCTCAAGGGATCATGTTTTCGATTGGAAGTACCAGTATGCCCGAAGCTCCGGCGGAACGGAGAGGCTCGAGCACGCTCCAGATATAGTCAGCGGGAACCACCGCGTGAACCGCCACTGTGGTCTCTTCGAACAGCGGAAGAATTGTCGGACTTTTTGAAGCGGGGATCATTTTGATCACCTCTTCGAGCGACGCCTTCGGCACGTTCATCATCAGGTATTTCGAACTCGAACCCGCCAGAACCGAGCGTATCCGCACGAGCAGATCAGAAACCAGCGCTGACTTAATATTATTATGTTGCAATTTTGGGGAAGCTATAAGCGCGGCTTCCGACTCAAACACCGTAAAGCTCTTCTTCAACTTGTTCAGTTTCAGCGTGTTTCCGGTGGATACTATGTCACATATCGCGTCGGCGATCCCAAGCGCGGGGGCAATTTCGACCGAACCCGATATCTCAATAATTCTCGCGTTCACTTCATTTTCTGCAAGATAGCGCTTCAGTATATTGGGGTAGGTTGTGGCGATCCGCTTTCCTTCGAGTTCCTTGACACCGGGGATCTCGGTTGATTCTGGATAGGCTATCATGATCCTGCACTTCCCGAAGCCGAGCTTTTCCTTCAATTCAGTGTCGTATGATTTTTCGGTTATCACGTTCTCACCCACAATGCCGAGATCGGCCACGCCGTCCTGAACGTATTCAGGGATGTCGTCATCGCGGAGGAAAAGGATATCCGCGGGGAAGTTTGATGCCGAAATGTAAAGGCGGTCGGCGTAGTTGTCGATACCGAGACCGCACATTTTAAGAAGCGCGACTGATCGTTCCGTCAGCCTGCCTTTCTTCTGTACTGCTATTTTTAAGTTTCCATTTCCGGGAAACATTCAGATTCCTTTAAAATAAAAAAGCCCCGGCGTACGCGCCGGGGCTCTTTAGTTAGCTAAAACAACATAGATCACCGCCGACACGTACCGTGTTTGTAATGATAGTGGTGATGAATGTTGGTTGAGTTATAAAATATCATGGGGCAAAGATATGAATTTCACAGATTTATGTCAAGGGATATTTAGTGGGTGCAAAGATTTTTCACCTTGGGAAATATCCTCCCAACCTTCCGTTGGTATTCACGGTAGGTTTCGCCGTACTCAGCCACGAGTTTCTTCTCTTCGAAGATGGAGCCTATATAGAAATAGGCGGTTACAACCACTACCAGGAAAAGATAGTCGACCTGCATTTGCGGTCGAAGCGCGAGAAACAGAATACAGAACAGATACAGAGGGTGTCTGCTGAAACGGTAGGGGCCCTCAATTCTTAGAGGTGACACCTCATCCAGATCATGAAGCGGGCTATAATTCCCCTTCCTTGCTCTTAGCGGCTGGGAAAACCCAATGAACTCACGTCCCGAAATATATTTGAACACCCACCCCATCCCCGTGAAACAGAGGAACTGGAGCCCGGCGAAAACGAGATCAACGGGGGTTGGAAGGTCATAGATCGTGTAGCCGATCTTCGGAGAGATATCGTAGAAAATGTAGAGTGTGACCAGCGAGAGGATGTTATATGATAACCGGTACCACGGCATGAAACCCGGAAAGGAGACAGCTACTAATCTTTTAACCCCTTTTGACGCGGTCAGGGTGTGAATTAACGCGAAACCGGAGAAATAAAGCAGTGTAAGCCCGAATCCGGTGAGCCAGTTCATGCCTGTTTTCTGAAGCGGGCAACGGGAATCTTGATCGCTTCACGGTATTTGGTCACCGTTCTTCTGGCGATCTGAAGTCCATCCGCCTTAAGCATTTCGGCGATCTTGTCATCGCTCAAGGGGGAGAGTTTATCCTCCGCTTCGATAAGATTTCTGATCTTTTCTTTGATCTCCTTGTTCGAGACCTCTTCTCCTTCGTCGTTGACTATCCCTTCCGAGAAGAAGTATTTGAGTTCGTGGATCCCCTGACGGCTCTGAACAAACTTGCCGTTCACAACCCTGCTGATGGTCGAAATATCCATGTTGATATCACCCGCCACATCCTTGTAACGGAGCGGTTTAAGCATGCCCCTTCTGAAGAACTCCTGCTGGTGCACAGCGATTGATCTCATCACTTTCAGCATTGTTTCGCGCCGTTGCTCGATACAGGCAAGGAACCACTTCGCCGATTCAAATTTCTCCCGCAGGAACTTGTAGGTTTGTTTCTCCCTCTCCGAAGTGTTGCGCTGCGCCTTGTTCTCCGCGAACATGTCAAGATATGTTTTTGAAAGGGTCACTGTTGGCAGCGACCTATCGTTAAGGGTGATCCGGAATTCACCGTCGACATCTTCAAGGAGGAAATCGGGTGTGATCTGATTAAGTTCGTAATTCTCCATCTTGCCGAATCCCGGCTTCGGGTTCAGCTTGGTGATCAGTTGGATCACTGAATGGAAGGTCTCTTCACTCAGATCCATCGCTTCCCTGATCTTGTTATAATGCTTCTTCAAGAATGCATCATAATGCACATCCAGAAGTTTTTCAGCGAGATACGAGTAATACGGATCGTAAGGAAAAGCGTGCAATTGCGCTAAAAGGCACTCTTTCAGTGTGCGTGAGGCAATACCGGGGGGGTCAAACGTGTGAATTGTTTTAAGAAGTGTCTCCGCGTCTTCAGGAGTCACTTTTACATGTTGAAATGTCTCCAGATCTTCGAGGATCTCGGCAAGATCACGCCCAAGATAACCATCAGAATCGATATTCCCGATGATCTCCTCACCGAGCATGGTCAGTTCTGTCGAAATATCCAACAGGTAAAGTTGATTGAGCAAATGTTCTGAAAAAGACTCGCGGGAGCGGGCGACGGGACGGAATGACTCCTCCCTGTGGTCGCGGTACGAGGGATCGTCGAAGTACTCTTCATCATTCATGAAGTCTTCTACAGTGAACTCGGTGTCCTCCTCGTAACTGCTATCCTCATCAAAATTGTCGTCCTCAGGTTCGACAGTTTTGAGCTCCATTTCCTCTTCAAGCAACGGATTGAGTTCAAGTTCTTCCTTGATCCTCTGCTCAAGGGCGAGGTTGTTCAACTGCAACAGTTTTTGATACTGGATCTGCTGAGGGGTGAGTTTCTGGGTCTGGGTTAATTTTTGCTGTATCGAGAGCATCAGTCAACAAGGCCTTCCAACGCGTTGTACCATTTCTGTCCGTATTTCCTTGAAAGGGGTTCTTCAAGAAAAGTGACCATGCGTGTCTTTTCTGCCTTCCCTTTCTCAAGGGCGGGTTCACAGTCGGGGAAGCGCTCATAACGGAGGATCTCGCCGCCGAAAGCGGACACCCTGATCGGGAAGAGGTGGCAGGAGAGCGGTTTTTTCCAAGTGGTCTTCCCTTCGTAATAAACTTTTTCGAGCGAACATTTGGCGATTTCACCATCGTAGTAAACAAAGACGCATGCGCGGCGGTTATAACTTTTGGTGAACAGCTCGTCGTCAATGTCATCATGAAACCCCTGGGTCTCGATGATCTTCCGGTGTTCTTCAGGAACAATATCCAATATTAAAGGGACGATATCACGCATTATCGCGATCTCAGCGTGATGAAGCGGGGCCCCAAAATCGCCCTCGAACGTGCAGCACGTCCCCTTGCATCTTTCAAGATCACAGGAGAAATTTGTGGTGGTGATATCTTTATTTACTAAAACATTATCGATCTGGTAAAACATTCCGGAAAACTTTCAAGACTTTTCACGAAAATATAACAAATTTCGTACCAAACAAAAATGTTTTATTTTTAACGCGATTTGAAAGGTTTTTAGAGGGATTCGAGACAGTTGGCGATCTTCCGCAGAACCTCTTTCAGGGGTTTGATATCGTTACTGCAAATACTGAAGATCATTTCACTTGTTCTGTTTTTCGAGCCTAATCTATTATATTCATGAGCTAAAGAATTTTCTTTTGGAGGATTTGGTGCCAGTAATCTCAATGTTTTATGGGATAATTGTTTCCATGTACTTTCTTGATAACAAACAACACAATTTCCCTCATATACACGTCACATATCAGGAATAGGAAGCAGTGATCCGTATTCCTGACGGAGAGTTTATTGCCGGCGACATTCCTGCCAACAAGCTCAAACTTGTTGAAGCATGGGTTGAAATTCACAAGGATGAATTAATGGCAAATTGGCAGCTTGCGGTCAACGGCGAGAGCATTTTCAAAATTGATCCACTTAAATAGAGTTAAACATGAATCCAAGAATAACGGATGTAAAACCCCTCGATGGCTACAGGTTACTGCTCACATTTACGAATGGAGAGCAGCGGGAATTCGACATGACCCCATACCTGGAAATCGGGGTATTCAAAGAACTTAAAAATGAGTCGCTGTTCAACTCTGCAAAGGCGGCTCTTGGAACGGTAACATGGCAGAACGGTCAGGACCTTTGCCCCGACACATTCTGGGTCGACAGCATCCCCGTTAAATCAGCCGGTTAAATCAGCAGGTTCCATTCCCAAAGAAAGGAACTGATCAATGAATACACCGTCAATTTCAGCGGGAGAAAAGGCATTTTGTGACACTTCAATATTTATCGCTAATCCAGACGCGACAACCTTCGTGCTATTCGCCGCGGCGGTCTGGTCAAATCGAACGGAATAAAATTTCCACCATGTTAACTCTCCCGTTTTCCTTATATTTATAGATTAAACCATTTTTTTTAAAGCACAATGTCACTCCTTCGCGAACAACGCAAACTTTTGGAACAGCTCGGAAAATTAAGGCGAAAGCTTGACCCTAAAGAGCTCGAAGAATTGAAGATGTTCGAAAAGAGGAACAAGGATGAGGAAGAGTTCGATTCACTTGCCATGAAACGACTCAGACAACTTGTCTCCAAACATGAGATCAAGCGTGACAAAAGTGCCTTCGATGCCTTGTTTAAACCAAGGCAGGAAGAAAATAATGAACAGAATGAACAATAGAGGAATAAATGGACTTTAAGCTAATGAACCGCGTGACCGCGGCAGTAGTTTTTCTGATCTCTTTCATTGTGCTGTTATCAACGGTTCAGCCGTCAGTCTCCTTCTGGGACTGTGGTGAATTCATAGCAGCTTCATACTCCCTTCAGGTGCCCCACCCTCCCGGAGCCCCTTTCTTCCTGCTTGTAGGCAGGGTTTTCTCGATGATACCTTTTGCCGAGAACCTCGGATTCAGAGTGAACATGGTTTCAGTGCTTGCCAGTGCCCTCTCGATCCTCTTTTTATATCTGATCATCGTTAAAGTGATCGAAAACTACCGCGGCAAGAAAGCTGAAAACCTTTTCGAATCAGTCTCAACCGTGATCGCGGCTGCCATTGGCGCCTTGTCTTTTTCATTCAGCGACACTTTCTGGTTCAACGGTGTTGAAGCGGAAGTGTACGCCTCGTCAACTTTTCTTTACGCGGCTATCATGTACCTGATAATGCTCTGGAACGAAAAAGCTGATGAGCCTGACAATGAAAAATACCTGCTTCTCTTGTTTTATACGATCGGACTCTCAACCGGCGTTCACCTTATGAGCGTTCTGGCGATGGTTCCGGTTGTAATGATCATAGCTTTCCGAAAATACATGAACAACGAAGAGGAATACGACACTTCTGTGAAATACTTCCTCATCCATGTGGCAGTTATTCTGATCGTTGCCGCGGGTCTCTGGCTGAATGCCACCGGTACAACCGCCCCCACCCCGGATGAGTACAAGTCATTCGATGGCACCTTTAAGGTTCTTATCGTACTGATCTCTGCAGCGATACTGGGCGCGTTTTACAAAAAACTTCTCACAAGAAATTCGATATACTTCTCACTGATAGTCGGTGGTTTCGCTCTCGCGTTAACCTATCCGGGTGTCGTGAAGTATTTCCCGGCTTTCATGTCGGCAATTGGCGGACTTAGCCTTGGCGGCGAACTTGCGTTCGTGGCAGCTTTCCTCGGCGTTTTTGGATGGATAGTTTATTACGCCCACAAGAATAACAAGGCGACACTTCACATGGCGGGCCTTGCTGCCATCTTCATTTTCCTTGGTTTTACAACCTACACCCAGGTTATCGTCCGCTCGAACGTGCAGCCCCCGATGAACGAAAACGAACCTGACACCTTCCCTGAACTGGTTAAATATCTTAACCGTGAACAGTATGGTGACTTCCCGACCTTCAAACGGAGATTCTCGGGCGAACCGCATCAGCAGGGGATCTACTCCAATTACGGCTCCGATCTCGCTTTTCTTTACGGTTACCAGATGAACCACATGATGACCCGCTACCTCCTCTGGAACTACGCGGGCCGCGAATCATGGGATCAGGATGCCGGAAGCAATATAGCTCCATTCAATTCGATAGGCAAGATACTCGGAAAACCGTTCGGCCTTGATTTCGAGGGAGACGTAAAAGATTCACTCTTCGGCATACCCTTCCTTTTGGGGCTGATCGGCGTGATCTTTCACTTCCGGCGAGACAGGAAAATGGCGATGGTCTACCTTGTCCTCTTCGTTTTCATGGGTTACCTTACGGCTTATTATCAGAACCAACAGCAACCCCAGCCGAGGGAGCGCGACTACTTCTATGTGGGTGCTTTCTTCGTCTTCTCGCTCTGGATAGGTATTGGAGTTAAAGAGCTCGCCCAACTCGTTTACGACAAGCTAAAGAGCAACAGCCTCGGCACCGTGCTCGGTTACGCAGTGCTTGTTTTGGGCGTCTTCTTCGTTCCCGTGAGAATGTACTCGGCAAACTTGTACACACACGACAGATCAAACAACTGGATCCCCTGGGATTACGCTTACAACCTCCTCCAGAGTTGTGCCCCAAACGCCATTCTCTTTACCAATGGCGACAACGATACCTTCCCTCTCTGGTACCTCCAGGATGTGGAGGGAGTCAGAAGGGATATCAGAATTGTTAACCTCTCACTCGCCAATACCGAGTGGTATGTTAAACAGTTGAAAAACCTTCAGCCTTACGGAACACCGGTGGTTAAAATGACCTTTACCGACTCCGAGATCGACAGGCTCCGCCCCACCCTTTACACCGCGCCAACTTACACCATGAAAGTTTCGCGCGATGAGTTCACCAAACTCTCAAAAGGGCTGGTCGATTCTTCTTCGTACAAGCCGGAATTAGTGTGGACACCTTCACTTCCAACTGTTGAAGACGGAAGAACTTACGCCCGCGTTCAGGATTTCGTGGTTATGCAGATAATTGAGAACAACGACTGGAAACGCCCCGTCTACTACTCAACCACCTGCAGCGACGACACAAAGATCGGCCTCGGCAAATATCTCTATCTTGAAGGTATGGCTTTCAGACTGATGCCTTTCGAGATCCCTGCCGGAAGAGACGGTGTTAACCCCGAAGTTCTCTGGAAACAGGTTATGGAAGAATCAAAAGGCACCGCGTATAGCAAAGACTATAAACCGGGCTTCAAATTCAGAGGCATTAACGATCAGGGTGTCTTCCTCGACGAGAACCACAAGAGAATGACCCTCAACTATAGAAACGCGTTCCTCAGACTCGCCAATTTCTATATGATCGAGAAGAAAGACAACCAAACCGCTCTGAAGGTACTTAACAGGATGCAGGAAGTAATGCCGCTTGAAAGAACAGGGCTCGACTACAGATACCGTGCCGACCTCGCCAACCTCTACCGCAGACTCGGCGATATGGAAACTTACGGTAAAATGATGAAGAGCGTGGAACCTGAAGCAATGTCAATTCTTCAGAACAACCCTTCCGTGATTTCAATGGATGTTTCGGTTGTTACCATACTTCTCGACTACTATGAAACCACAAAAGAGGCGGCGAAAGCCCTTCAGGTTATCGACATACTCGACAAGTATTATCCCAACAATCCTGAAGTGAAGGCTCAACGCGACAAGTTCAACGCGATACTCAGCGGAAAACCTGTCACCAAAGACACGGCTAAACCGGATACGGCTGCCAAGAAGTAGTAACCGGCTTCTGTAACGGAAGAAATATTAATTGTCACGAATAAAAGGAGCCTTATGGTTCCTTTTATTCTTTTATACTATCTGAAACAAGATTTGTAAAAATGAAGATCCTGATCCTTGCTCTCTCAGGCATTGGCGACGCCCTGATGTTCACGCCCGCCGCGAAAGTGATACGCGAAGCACTCCCCGGAGTTCAGATGGACGCGGTTGTGATGTTTTCGGGTGTCAAGAACATTTATGACCGTACCGGTCTGTTCAATAACGTGATCCACTTCGATTTTATGGCGGAAGGCGCCGTGAAATCGTTAAAGTTCGTTCTCTCCCTCCGCGGAAAATATTCCCACTCGATCAGCGTTTACCCATCGAACAGGAAGGAATACAACGGTATTCAGTGGCTCATTGGGGCAAAGAACAGGGGTCAGGTTGAGTATCTGAGGGCCGACGGCGGGAATCTTGGATGGCTGAACAATGTAAGAATAAAAGAGAACGATTCACTGCATAATGTGGAGGAAAATGTTCTTCTGGTAAAAAAGATGTTTGACCTGAAGGCGGCACCACTTTACCCCCTGCAATTTCCGCTTAACAATGATGATCTGAAGTTTGCCGAAAACTACATTCAGGGAAATCTGAAAGAGGGTGTAACCCGGATCGGATTTCATCCCGGATGCGCGACCTTCAAAAATCATATTAACCGGAGATGGGAACCCGAAAAATTTGCCGCTCTCGGAAAGTTGCTTAAGGAGAAGCATGGCTTCGAACTGATGCTGTTCGGAGGACCGGAAGAGAAGGAATTGCGTGAAAAAATCATGGATCTGGCTGGGGTTGGAGTGTTCCATGAGCCTCAGACCAAGAACCTCGGTCAGTCGGCAGCCCTGATAAAAAAATGCGACCTCTTTGTAACCAACGATTCAAGTCTGATGCACGTTTCATCCGCGATGGCTGTTAAAGTGCTCGCGCTTATAGGGCCAACCAACACAAGTTACATCCACCCGTGGAAGACAGAACACCGGATAGTTTCCCTCGGGCTGGAGTGTGCCCCCTGCTTTTTCTACTCACCCAAACCACTGCTTTGCTCACGAACCGACGTGAAGTACAAGTGCATCAGGGAAATGGGTGTTGAAAGGGTCTACGACGAAATTCTCAGTTTTGCCGGGGGGATGAAGAGTTAATAACTTCTTCAACCAAATCAAGAAACTCTTTCTTCGTAAACGGTTTGGAAATGTAATGCGTGCAACCAATGTTCATGAAAGTTTCCTTGTCACCGGCCATAGCGTAGGCAGTAACGGCTATAATAGGAACCTCCTCGTAACCGGGAAGTTGTCTGATGCGTTTGGTTGCCTCTATACCATTCATCCCTAATCCCAGATTGATATCCATCAGGATCAGGTCAAACCGGTTCTGTTGACAGATCTCAACAGACGCCGGTCCGTCGGATGCAGTTGATACCGTTCCCACTTTCCGCAGGAAATGTACCATCACATCTCTATTCTCTTTGTTATCCTCGACCAAAAGAATATCTGGCATGTCGTGCCTGTGTCTTTATTAAATTTATGAAATCAAATGTATTTAAAAGCAAACTTAAATAAAAGTGATCAAACGATCACTTTTATTCCGACATTTAAATAGATCCTTTATTTCAGAAGGATCATCTTCAGCGCGCGGGAAGCGGTGCCGCCCGAGAGCCTGTAAATGTAAACTCCTGAAGGAAGCCCCTCTCCGCTGAAAGTGGCGAAGTGTTGTCCTGCCGGAAGATAACGGTTCAATAGTTCCGCCACTTCCCTGCCCAACATGTCGAAAACAGCTAACTTGTACACTCCCGCCCGCCTCACTTCAAAATTGAGCGTGGTTGAAGGATTGAAGGGATTCGGATGATTCTGATACAAAACAATATCATCAGGAAGGGGAATCATGTCTTCCTCAACACCGGTTGGTACCCCTGAACCACCACCACCGTTCACCGTCTTCATTAGAAGTCCGTACGTACCCACTAACCAGCCTTCATTCTTGTTAAAGAAGAAAGACTTCTTAAAAGTGTTCGTAACCCCGGTAGGCATCTTCGTCCAGTGGTAACCGGCATCCTCCGTTTTAAAGAGACCGCCATAAGATCCGGCAGTGTATCCGTTAAGAGTATCGTAAAAATAAACCGAGTTCAGCCAGTTAACGGGAAGTGTATCGATAATCGTCCAGAGGTTACCTGAATTGGTCGAACGGAGAACGATGCCGTACTTGCCGACGATCCATCCCCGGCCGCTGTTACTGAAAAATATATCCCTCAGATCGAATTTGGAATCGATCGACTGGTTTTTCACGCCTCCACCGCCGGGTGAAGTGACCAACTGAATAATCGTACCCTGGTCACCAACCAGCGAAGCCGACCGGGATGAAAGGGTGATAATTGCCCTGTATGTTTTCAAGGGCGCGCTACCACGGTACCAGACGGCACCTGTCGGTGAGTTCTGAGATACCAGATACGCGCCATTCTGCCCCACGGCTTTATTTGATAGCTTTGTCCCCTCGATCGAGTAGATGTCGTCCGAGGTTATATGCGCGAGATCATGCTTCTGCCACGATGCACCACGGTCAAGAGTCTGAAGAATGGTGCCGTCATCCCCGACTATCCATCCCCGGATCGTATCGAGGAAGAAAACGTCATTCAGATTTGTTTTGTAGCTTGTGACCTGTCTGATCCAGGTATCACCACCATCCTCGGTTCTGAGGATCATTCCGCTGTCACCGACGGCAGTTCCGATCATCTGATCGAGAAACTCAATCGAATTGATGGTGTTTTCCGAGCCTTCTGACTGAAACTCCCAGTTCGCACCGGCATCGGTAGTGCGGATGATCAATCCATTGTTCCCGAACAACCACCCGGTGTTGCCGGTAAAAACTGAAAAATTGAAGCTGAAGCGGGAACTGTCGCCCGATCGTGCCCAGTTTGAGCCGCTGTTCGTGCTTTTTATGATCAGCCCAGGGGCCCCGGTCGCGATCAAAGTTCCGCCGGGAAGGATCGAGAACGACTTTATCCAGCCTTGTATGCCAATTCCGGCTGTGCTCCAGGTTGAACCCCCGTCGGTGGTCCTTAGTACAAGCCCGTTTCTTCCCATTGCCCATCCATTCAGATCATCGCTAAATCCGATCATCGAGAGCGTCTGTTGGATGTTCTCGCGGATCTTAACCCAATTCGCCCCTCTATCGAGGGAACGGTAGATCACGCCTGCTTCACCGGCGAGAAAGGCCTTCCCGCTTGGGAGCACTCTCAGGGTTGAAAAACTCAAGGTGTCAAGCTGATACTTGACCCAGCTTGCCCCTCCATCGGTTGAACGAAGGAACATACCTTTATCACCAGCTGCAAAGGCCGAGCCATCCGGAAAAAGCTGAACAGCCTTCACGTCCCTAACCGAATCAACCTGAATCGTGGTGAACGATATGCCGCCATCCGTGGTGCGGAGTATCGCCCCGCGGGAGCAACCCGCGATGCCGGTCTGCATGTCAATAAACGAAACCGAGAGGATGTCATGCATGATCGAGGCATTCGAAACAGTCCAGTGGCTGCCACCGTTTGTGGTTTTAATAAAGGCTCCCGCGTTACCGGCAGCGTAGCAGTTCTGATCGTCAAAAGCCTGACCCGCGTTGAGGGTTTTACCGACAGGAAGCGGATTCTGCCAGATCCAGTTGGTCTGTGCCTGAATGGTTAATGTCGCAAAGATGGCGAATATTATTGCTCGCGTGGTCGTCATATTTAAAACTTTATCCTAAAGCCCGACTGCAGGGCAATGTAAGCTCTTGAAACGTACTTTGTTCTGATCCTGTTGTAGCGGGCATTCACGTCGATATCCAGTCCCGGAGCGATATATATCCTGAAACCTGCCTCTGGCGAAATTCCGGGCATCACCTCCGTGGTTAGCTCGACCGGTTTGCCGAGCAGACCGTAATCAACTTTCAGGAAGTATTCTGTATAGAAAACCCCGCCTTCAACCCCGATGTAAGGCGTGATCTCGTTTCCTTCACCTATCATGTACCTTAAACCCGCGGTCAAGGGCACCGATTTGAAATTGAACTCGTAACCCGGCAGGTTATCCTTCAGTCCGCAGTAATAATAACCCGTGGTCAGCGTTAACTCAAGCCCTGTGAAGAGCACCGGTAAATTAAAGCTGATGTTGCCGCCAAGCCCGGCATCAACGTGATTTTCGAGCTGCCCCGCGGGAATTGCTGCCGATCCCTGCACCCTTATACCGGGTTGGGAGTGAAGTTCACAAGTAAAGAGTACCACTAAAAGCAGTACCGGATAGCACAATTTTTTCAAATCTTTTTATTTTTACGGATTGTAATTAACATTATTTCAAAAAGCTTACCCGCGAAGCAAAGAAAATTTATTTAACCCTGACAATTTAAGATAATCTGCCCTAAATGCGAATAATTTTTACGCTTTGCGTCCTCCTGCTGATAACTTCACCGCTATTTTCCCAGAATCGTAACTATACCGTCTCGGGTGTTATCTCCGAGTCAGGCAGTGAAGAGGTGCTGATCGGTGCTTACGT
The DNA here is from genome assembly GCA_964625575.1 of uncultured Ignavibacteriaceae bacterium. Lineage (GTDB taxonomy): Bacteria > Bacteroidota > Ignavibacteria > Ignavibacteriales > Ignavibacteriaceae > UTCHB3. The sequence goes on from CAZVBQ010000002.1 coordinate 88,599, forward strand.
GGTGGTTTACAAAGATTCCATGCGCATGGGGAACCCTCTCAGGTCGATCACTTCGAACAAATTCGGCTTTTATTCCCTACCCGCCCTTCCTGAAGGGAAATACTTCTTCTTTGCCGGCTCACTCGGTTATGAATCGTTTAAAAAGGAAGTGGTGCTTTCGGGAGACCAGCCCAACATTCGCCTTGATATCAAACTGCCGAAGTCAGAAATCCTACTGAGCGAAGTGAAGGTGTTTGCCGAAAAGTATGAAGATTTTGCCAATTCCGCGGGTACGGTTGAGCTAGATCCCGAGTTGATCCAAACCCTCCCCTCTTTCGGCGGTGAAACGGATATTTTCAGGGCTTTGCAGCTTCTCCCCGGGGTTTCAAACGCCAATGAGCTTTCAGCCGGCATCTATGTAAGGGGAAGTTCGGCCGACCAGACGCTCACGCTAATTGACGGCGTGCAGGTCTATAACCCTTCACACCTTGGTGGTTTCGCGAGCACCTTCAATTCCGACGCGATACAGAACATTAAACTTATTAAGGGGGCTTTCCCTGCCCAGTATGGTGGCAGGCTTTCAAGCGTGCTTGACGTAACAACCCGCGAAGGCACTTCAGAACGGTTCATAGGAACAGCCAACCTTTCAAACATCAGCAGCCGGTTCACCGTTGAGGGACCACTTAGTGAAAAGTCAACCTACATCTTCTCCGCGAGAGTGATGTACCTCGATAAACTCCTCTCCATCCTTCCGCAGGCGGACAAATTCCCCAGATACGGCTTCTACGATGCCAACGGAAAGGTCAGTTATAAGATCTCCGAAACAGACAAGCTCTTCATTACCGGGTTCTTCAGCAGCGACCAGCTCTCTGAACCTCCCGCGAGCAAGGATATCGGTTTCGATATAGGTTGGAAGAACTCGACCCTCAACCTGACGTGGACAAAGATCTACACCTCACAGATATTCACAAGCACTTCTCTCGTCTATACTTATTACGACTTTAAAACCGCGATGAAGGACAAGAACCCCCAGAAGAAAGACGCCCTCGACTTCTTCACTTCATCTTTGGTGAACGATTTCCAACTCAAAACTGATATCCAAGTATACTTGAACGAGGCTAACCTTCTTCAGCTTGGCGCGGAGGCGACATATCACAATTTTGAGGTGCTCACAAGCGACTTTTACACTTCCGAGCTTAAATACGCGATCGATCTTGGCAGAAAATACAAATCGATCGAAGTGGCGCTCTTCGCTCAGGATGAGATCAAATGGTTCGAAGACCTTAAGACAAACCTTGGAGTCCGTTTTTACTACTTTAACGAAGGCAAACTCTACGGTTGGGAGCCAAGGGTTTCACTCACTTGGTACATGTACGACCGCCTGATCTTCCGGGCGGCTTTCGCGATGGCTAACCAGCCCATCCACCTCCTTGCCCGCAACGATGTGTACCTGCCAACTGACGTCTGGTTCCCCTCCACCCCCGTGATCAATCCGGCAAAATCGATGCAGGGTGCCATCGGATTCGAAGGCACAAGTGCCGACAAAACCTTCCTTTTTACAGTGGAAGCCTACTACAAAGACCTTGCCAATCTCTACGAATACAAAGAGGACGCGAACTTTGCTTACACCAGCAAGTATGAAAACCAGCTCACAACCGGCCGGGGCGAAGCTTACGGCATCGAAATGTTTTTTAACAAAAGAATCGGAAGTGTAACAGGATGGTTCGGTTACACCCTTTCATGGACAAAAAGGTACTTCGATGAACTTAACAGAAGCGAGCCTTTTTATCCACAGTTTGACCGCCGGCACGACATCTCAATCGTTCTAAGCTGGCAGGCTACCGATGCCATCTCCCTCGCCGCAACGTGGAACTACTCAACCGGGAAGGCATTCCCCCTGCCGGTTATGCAATACTCATTTCTTACCATGAATAACCCCGGCGACAATACCCAGGAGGTTTTCTACGAGTACTCAGCGCGCGACGCGTTCAGGCTCCCCGCGTTCCACAAACTTGACCTTAGCATCAACTGGGTCTTCGACTGGGGTGGAAACAAGGCTGAGCTTTCACTTAATATTTATAACGTGTACAACAGGTACAACGTCTTTTCAAAATACGTCGGCTACAAGATCGATGAAGTCACCGGCATCAGAACTCCTGTTCTTAAACAGTTCACGCTCTATCCGTTTCTCCCCTCAATTGGGTTGAAAGTCCACTTTTAGAAGTGTGAACTATGACTCGCCGCGGCGAGGTGAACTGTGAAGTTTTAAATTTATACCTTTTATTCTTCTATTCTTCCTGTAGAAAAGAAATTAAAAAGAAACCAGAATTGATGAAAAAACTGAAATTTTTACTGTTGGTGTTGTTGGCCGGGATGCCTTTGCTTTCAGGATGTGAGCAGGTGGTTGATGAGGAACAGTTCCCCCATGAGATGAAACTTGTGATCAGGGGGCTGATCGAAGACGGACAACCTATAAAAGACATTTACATAGGCAGAACACTCCCTGTGGCCGTACCGTTCAGGGGTGATTTCGCCAACCTGAGCAACGCGATCGTCTCGATCAAGGTTGACACTCTCCGTTATATCCTGAGACATACCCGTGACGGGCTCTACTCAGCCCCAGAGAGCGTAAGGGCAAAAGCCGGAAAGACGTATGAACTCCTTGTTTCATGGGAGAACCTTTCAGCTGGTGCTGTAACCACCATACCCGAGGCGGGAACGATCGGGGGGGTCTACCTTCTGAACTCAATTAACGATACCGGCAAACCGGTGAAAGTGATGAGCGCCGAGATCACTCCCCGGGGTGATGAAACTTATGCTGCCACCTGGCTTAGTTATACCCAGACCGGACAGATCTACACCGAGGATAATAAATACAATACCGTGGTTAAAAAACTGCCGAATACAACGTCACTGACGCTTATTGTTCACTCAGGCGAGGTACCCGCTTCTTATTCCGCCCGCCCGCAGGATCTTGGAGTCGGAATTTACGTGTATGATACCTCTTTCTATGACTACTTCATGACCAAGGGATCAAGCAAGCTCTCCGATGCCGTGTTTGGCCAGCCCTCCACTTCTGTAAGATGGAACGTGCAGGGAGACGGAATCGGGATGTTCATAGGCAGGTCGAAGACCACAAAACAGATAACATCACTGCAATAAGATGCTGTAATGAAGAAATTTCTCATGATTTGCATGCTGTTCAGCATGCTTGCCTGTCCGCTTTTCTCACAAAAAGACACCGCTGCCACAAAGTCTGCCACCCTTGACACACTTTTCTACGATATTAACTCGGTTCCCAACGCCTACGTTGCCGACAAGGTCTGGCTTGACGGTGTTACCCGCTCCCTTCTTCCCTCCGGTAAGTCCGGCGAAATAGAAGCACAGTTAAACACTATCAGACAGAACTTCGCCTCACTGAAACTGGCATCACAACAGACAGATCTCTCTAAAGAATATGTTGAAGCCCTCTTCGAGTATCTAAGGCTGTGGACCAACCTGAAAAAAGAGATGGATGACTGGAACGCGGGGGTTTCCAACATTGTGCTCGCGCTCTCTGAACAGCAGAAAAACCTTGAGAAGAAGATGGCGGTCTGGAAAAGCACCGACTCGCTTGCCGTAGCCGGCTCCGCTCCTTCCTCCATTCTGCAAAAGATCCGTAGCCTTGAAGGTGAACTTGCAGCAACCTCCGGCAAGCTGACCGGGGGAATAGACAAGCTGCTCAAATACCAGAACCTCCTGGTTGAAGACTACGTTCAGACGGAACTTATGCTTGCGAAAGTGAAAGAGTATTTCCTTCTGAGCAAGCGGGAGCTGCTGGTACAGAACTCGTCAAATTTGTGGGACTTTTTCGCTTCATCAGCACAAAGCCGCTCTTTTTTCTCCTCTTTTCTTAATATCGGCTCTGTCTACCTGAACGCCACAGGCACATTTTTTACCGGAGGCACGGGCTTCCTGCTCGTTATAGTTGCTTACTTCCTGCTTCTTGCAGGGGTTATTTTCACGATGTCGAGGTTCAACCGGAAGTTGAATCCGGAAGACCCATTACTGCAAAAGAGCGGGAAATTGTTCGATCTTCCACTTTCGACTCTGGTTTTTGTTTTTCTTTTTTCACTCAATTTTGTTATCAGTAATGTGCCCGAGTTATTCCTGACGGTGGTACAACTTTTGATGATCTTCCCGTTGGTGTTGATATTCAGACATATCAGCGATGGCCGTTATCACGGGACGATTTATCTGATGGGAGCCTTTCTTTTCCTTCAGAAGCTTAAACTTGTATCGGGAAGCGGCTCTGACGCGGAGAGGATCCTGCTGACAGTGATAACCACTTTCTCACTTGGCACCCTGATCTGGGTTCAGGCAAACAGGGAAGTGGCGGCGAAGATCGACCTTTTTCATCACTATATCAAATTCCTTTTCAGATTGCTTACCCTGATGATGGCGATCGCTTTTATCGCGAATCTCTTCGGATATCTGATGATCAGCATCACCATAGTGAACGGGGTGTTCAATAGCATTAACGGGATCGCCGTTCTGAGCATCCTTCACCGGTTTGTGCTCGGGAGCGTTCTGCTTTTTCTGAACACTGAATTGGCGGGGCTCTCATTTATCGTGCGCGATCATTACACTCTTCTGACCGGCAAGATAGCGAAATTCATCTCCGTTGTTGTGAAAATTCTGGCGATATCCGTGGTTTTACGAAGCTTTGGGATGTTCATCGTTTCCTGGGAGTTTCTTGAGTCGCTCCTCGGGGCCGTGATCAATGTCGGCGACCTCTCTTTGAAGGTCGAGACCATCGTGATCTTCTTTTTATCGGTCTGGGTGGCTGTAAAACTTGCCCGTTTTGTAAGATTTGTGCTTGAAAAGGATATTCTTAACCGAATGGATCTTGAAAAAGGTGTGCCGGCAACCATTTCAACAGTAACCTTTTACCTTATCTCCGGATTTGGGATAATATTCGCGGTGGTCAGTTCGGGTCTCGATATGAACCGGTTCTCACTGCTCGCGGGTGCTCTTGGCGTTGGTATCGGTTTTGGCTTGCAGGATATCGTTAAGAACTTCATCTCCGGTATCATTCTCATCTTTGAACGCCCGATTCACATCGGTGACGCGGTACAATTGGATGAACTTTCGGGTGTGGTAAAACGGATAGGCATCCGTTCAAGCGTTATCAAAACCTGGGAAGGTGCTGAAGTGATAGTGCCAAACGGAACACTGATCTCAAACAGACTGATCAACTGGACATTCTCAGACAATCAAAAGAGGATCGATATACCGGTCGGAGTCGCGTATGGCACAAAACCCGAAGTGGTGATCGACCTGATAAAAACCTGCGCCGCAGCACACGAAAAAGTGTTACAGACCCCGCCTCCCAACGTTTTCATGAAAGATCTTGCAGATAGCGCGGTAATTTTCGAACTGAGGTGCTGGACTGCCGATTTCGACTCCGCCCTCCGGATCCGCAGCGATCTGATGATCGCCATCGAGAGAACCCTCTCTGAAAACGGGATCGAGATCCCCTTTCCGCAAAGGGAGATTCATATCAAGCAGACACCCGGAAACCGGGTTGACACCGGTAATAAGGAGAAGAATTGATCGCGAGATTGTGCTTCTATATCATTTTGATCTTTCTGGCACAGCAGGGTACCGGAAACGCCTGGATATTCCCTGAACACAGGGAGATAGCCCGAGCGGGAATTGAGAAACTCTCTCCTGAGAGGAGGAAACTCTTTGAGAACATTTGGAAAATTGCCCGGACCGGCTTCGAAACGCGTCTTTCGGATTCAGTGATCTACCGTCTTGCGGTAACTTCCACTTCCCCTGTTGATTTCGCTTCACTTCCCGCCATCGCCGGCGATCACTCCGTTTCAGGGAAGGACATGATAAACATTGTGCTATATTCCGACTGGATCGGCAAGGTCGTGGAGATCGCGGGTGAACTTAAAGATGATATGGCGGCGGCAACCTCGAGGCAGGACATTCTTAACGCCCTGAGAAATTCAGACCTCCTTCTCCAGAGGGCTGATCCTGAATATGCCTCCCGCGCGGGCCATAATGATGTCCATTTCCTCCGCTCTCTAAGCGGCATGTCGCAGTCGTTGACCGACTACATCAATTATTGTATAAAACCGGGAGCTGCCCTTAACGCCCTTGGCGTTTATATCCTTTACCACCACCTCGCCCTTTACAAGGCAACATATTCAGCGACCGCCACTCTGACTCCAGAAGAAAGAGCCCGGCTTGTCCTCTCCGCTTTAGCTGATGAAGCATTCGCGCTCCACTTCCTTGAAGACTTTACCGCTTCGGGTCATGCAGCCGGCGTTTGGGGTGACCCCTCACAGAAAAAGGGATCGCACGACTACTATAACGAACGCGGGATACAGACAACTTTGTGGAACGGGGAGCCGGTGATAATAGTCGGCGACGCCTGGATGCGCCCTGAGGATGTTGAAAAAACAGGATTATTGGTGAAGATGAGTCTGGAGCAGGTTCTGGATGCCTTCGCGGGGTCGATAGCTGTCAAATCACCCCCGTTTGATAACGTCGATCTTTTTTCGCCGGACGACTTTAACATCTCCAAAGTGGATTTTATGCCGGCTATAAATTCCGGAAGTGACGTCCTCGCGTTGGTTGTCCCGGTTTTAGGGCACACACCCGTGCCTGCATTGAACGAGGGGCTGGGGGAACTCCCCAGATTCCGGTCGGAACTCGGCTTCTTCATCGGGCTCGCGGCATCTGTCACGGGCACTGTTATTAACCGCAGTTTTGGTCAGAGTCAGAACTATCCCGGCTTCATCTCGGGGCTTGATGCCACGATCAAAATTGGCGTTGGACTCGACGGGGTTCTGAGTGAATCGAGTGACGGACTGGCGTTCATTGGATTTGGTTTCAAGAGGGAAAACGGCGCCTCTTCCGGTGTGGTTAACCTGCCCGAAACAAAAGCTTACGGTAATCTCCTCTCTTCGATCCCGGCAAGAAGTTCATTGAATGTAAAACTGAGATGCCCGTTCTTTCTCGTTCCGGGTGACCTAATATTCACATTACCGTTCCTTACATGGATTTCGCCCCAAACCCTTGAAAAGATGGCAGCATTCGCCGCTAATGGCGGTTTGATCCCCTGGCAAGCGGGCATTTCCACCTCGATCGGAAGGTTTCAGTTCATCCTGGGAAGGGAAGTGAATGTTCAGTTCTATGGTCTGAACGACAAGGATGTCTTCTTTCAGGAGGCTTTGTCATCGAGCAATGAAACCGGCTATGTGCTGGGATCATACAAATCGACGAGGATCGAAATGCCTATACTCGAGTACAGGCCATTCAGATCGTTTGCTTCCGACCAGAGCTCAAAGCTGTTCATTCAGGTATATGGAGGCGTGGATATTCCATACGACCTACAAAGGGTGGAAGAGGTCGACTTCAAGCTGAAAGAGCTTGAAAAACTTTGGTACCTTGGTGTCAGACTCGCGTTTGACTGGCGATATTACCTTTAACCCGCCACTTCCGCGCTAAAACTCGTACCTGACGAAAAGTCCTGTATTCTCTGTGGTCTTGAGCTCCCCTTTCCCCTTTTGGGTCAGATCGAGCCCGATACCGGTCTGGAAACCGTCCCACATAAGCCCGAGTCTCAAACACTGGAAGAGGGAGGGCTCACCGCCCGCCCACGCGGGAAAAGCGGAGTTGGTTTCAATCTGTGTAAAAAGTCTTGTCTTGCCCGAGATGAGAGGAGTGTATTTTGCGTAGATGTAAACATCTATATCCGGATCTTTCAGTGTCTCACATATCGCCCAGCCGAAGAACATAAAATCGCTTGATGCCTTCACATACTGCACCCCGAGCTTCGGATACATCCCGTCATTTGTTATCAACGATACCGCCACCGGGCCAAAACCACCCAAGGCTGCCGGACTGTAGCTGATGGCCTGCATCGCGACGAAGAATGGCTTGTTATCATCCGGGGTCATTTTATAATCGAGAGTCACCTTCCCCCGGTTGAAGAGCACCCAGTCGGAGTTATTTCCTTCTGAATCACGAAAAGGCTTAAAAAACAGGACATCGAGGGTGGCCTTTTTATCACCGGTGAATATTTCAACGGGTATTTGAGCCCCGGCAATAACAGTTAAAAGAAGAAAGGCAGCCAGAAGAAATTTGGTCATGATCTTCTCCGATAGGGTAGTGTGAATGATGCGTTACGAAACTTTATTAAATTCTCTCGAATATACTGCTAAATTATTTAAAAATAAAACGTTAACTGCTTGACTTTTACCCGTTTTATTTGTAAGTTTCCGCCCGGTAAGCGAATTCCCTCGCGTTTACCATGAAACCTTGCCCCATAACCTACCGAAGTGGTCCGATTGAACACGAACCGCCTCCTTATTCCAGTGTTTATGTTCATTATCTGATAAACAATGTTTAGTCAGCAGAAATGATATGACCAGATTGCCTTTCAATACGATTATTCTCTTTATCCTCTTCGCCGGGATGTTAAGATCCCAGACCAACCAATCGGCGGAACTTTCCTCCATACTCAATTCTGACGGTACGGTTAAAACCGGTATGGCCGGATCTTTCAACGTTTCAGGTTTTGAAATGAAGCTTGACCCCTCGGGTGAGCCTGTTTTCAAACCCTCGGGCAAACCCAATTCAACCTCCTCAACCGTGGAGTGGGGAAAGTTTTATACAGGCGATGGTAACGAAGGGAGCTTCACCAATGGAAATCGACCGATTGTTTACGCCATTGCAGTCGATGGAAGCAATGTGTATATAGGCGGCGATTTCACTTTAGTGGCAGGTATTAAATGCAACTATATCGCAAAATGGGATGGAACGAACTGGTCAGCCCTCGGCAACGGAACCAACGGTATCGTGTACACCATTTTAATTAATAGCGGAACAGTTTATGCCGGGGGTGGATTCACTACGGCCGGCACCGTTGGAGCCTCACGAATTGCCAAATGGAACGGAACCGCATGGTCGGCCATGGGAAGCGGTTTTACGGACTATGTTAAATCACTTGCAATCTATAATGATACCCTCTTTGCCGGTGGAGGATTCCTGTTATCAGGAGGCACAACCGTAAACCGGATAGCGAAATGGAACGGAACCGCATGGATGGCAGTGGGTGGAGGGGTTACAAGTTCAGGAGCTTTCGTATCTTGTTTAGCCGCAAGCGCAGACCGGTTGTTCATCGGTGGTTCTTTTTCCAAAGTGGGGACTGTTTCAATGGGTAATATGGCTCAGTGGGATGGAACTGCCTGGTCATCGGTTGGCTCAGGATCCAACAGTGCTGTAAGCACTCTACTTTACAGCAACGGATCACTGTATGCAGGAGGAAATTTCTCCTCACCCGCATTATACATAGCCAGGTGGAATGGTGCTACTTGGTCGGCGCTTGGCTCGGGAATGAATACATATGTAAGAGCTTTGGCAACTGACGGCACCAACATCTACGCGGCAGGTGAGTTCACTTCCGCCGGGGGGACATCCGCCAACAGGATAGCAATGTGGAACGGAACAAGCTGGTCGGCGCTCTCTACCGGACTTTCATGGTATGGATATTCTCTCGCGTGGGATGGCACAAAACTTCTTGCCGGAGGGCAATTCCCCCTCTCCTTTGTCACATGGAACGGTTCAGCGTTTTCTACCACTGACAATAAAATCGATAAGCCGTCCAATGATGTCCTTGTAACCTCCATATGTGTTATCGGTAATTCAGTTTACATCGCAGGAGTTTTTAACACCGTAAGCGGGGTGGCGGCCAACAATCTGGCAAAGTGGGATGGATCGAACTGGTCGGCTCTTGGAAGCGGATCAAATGGTGCAATACAGGCAATTTCAACTGACGGAACAAACCTTTATGCCGGGGGGCAGTTTACTTCGATCGGCGGTGTATCAACCCAAGGAACAGCCATGTGGAATGGCAGCAACTGGAGCGCGCTCGACGGGGGAATACCCGGAACCGTATATGATATCATCTGGCATAATGGATCTTTGTATGCCGGTGGCTCATTTAATACCGTTGACGGCACAAATGTTGCGGCGAAAATGATTGCCCGGTGGGACGGCAGTAATTGGTACACCCTGGGGGCCGGAGTGAACAGTACGGTTTACGCTGTCGCAGCTTCGGGAACCGACATCTATGTAGGCGGTGAGTTCGGCACCGCTGGCAGTGTAGCAGCAACCAAAATCGCGAAATGGAACGGGACCGACTGGTCTGCTCTCGGTACAGGCCTTTCTGCCGCTCCATCTGATATAAAGATATCCGGTTCTGACCTCTACGCGGGTGGAGGATTCGCCACCGCAGGCGGAATAACCGTGAATGGTATCGCCCGGTGGGACATCACTTCAAGCACCTGGAACGCGCTTGGAGCGGGGGTTATCGGATCTGTTTACACCATGACGATCGTTGGGGGGCAACTATATGCGGGTGGAACAATTACAGCAGCCGGTGGTGGTGCAGTTTCATTTATCGCCAAATGGACCGGCTCGGCATGGGCATCGCTTGGCTCTTCCCTGGACGGTCATGTTTATTCAATAGTCCCCTCGCTGGAGTATCAATGCTTTCTCGTCGGCGGAGTCTTCACCGGCTATAGCACTGAATCGATTGCAAAACGCATCGCTAAATTCACCGACTCTGATAATCCCCTCCCCGTGGAGTTAACTTCATTCTCAGGCAGTTTCTTCAGCGGTGCCGTGCAACTCAACTGGCAGACTGCCACCGAGGTTGACAATTATGGTTTCGAGATCGAAAAAAAAGATACTTATTCTGACTGGAAGAAACTCAGTTTGGTTGAAGGACATGGCACATGTAACTCACCGAAATACTACTCATTCGTTGATGAATCAGTCACGGCCGGCAATACCTACTCATACCGACTGAAACAGATTGATGGCGACGGTTCATTCACATACTCTCACATCATTAATATCTCGACCGGGGCTGTTTCAGGTTACACACTCGAACAGAACTTCCCGAACCCGGTATCCACGGGAACCCTGTCCGGCAACTCCGAGACTGTTATCCGTTTTGAGTTGCCTGTTGCGGGGAGTGTCAGACTTGATGTTTTCAATACTTCAGGTGAAAAAGTTGCTACTGTGGTGGAGGGCTTCCGCGAAGCGGGTGTACATTCACACAGGTTCAACGCGAAGGGACTGGCTTCAGGTATATATTTCTATACCCTCGAGGCAGGCGATAAGCGACTTACCGGGAAGATGATGTTTTTGCGTTAGTATTAATCATGGCTCAATGGCACAACCTCAAGCAAGGCTGTGCCATTGAACCAAAACCTGCTTCTACTTCTTTACTATTTCAACTCTTCTGTTTTTCGAGCGGCCGTCTTCGGTACGGTTATCGGCAACCGGTTTCTCCTGTCCCCATCCAACGGATGAGAGTCTCTCGGCCTTGATGCCCAGTGTGATCAGCGCGTTCATAACAGCTTTGGCCCTTTCCTCCGATAGTTTCTTGTTCCCTGCAACTGTTCCGGTGTTATCGGTGTGTCCTTCGATGCTCACTTTGAGGTCGGGATTGCCATTGAGGAGCTCATACACCTGATCGATCAAAGGTTGTGATTCAGCCTGAATTGTCTCTTTTCCTGTCTCAAAGAGGATATTCAGCGCAATGAATCCATCCTTCGAGAGGGCATCGTACATCTCATTCGCCTGGATCACCTGCACCATCGCTTCCTCTTCAACTATCAACACCCGGTACTCGAAACCGGCGGCTTCGATGTATATCCAGACATTCTTTTTGTTGTGTGAAAGCTGTCCGGTAACGAAGCTGTAAGAGTTGTTCTTTTCGTACCACTTGGCAACAATTTTTCCGCCCGCTTTTGTTATCGCGTTCTCGTAGTTCCTGAAGATCTGAAGTGGCGATGCTTCGGTTTTTCCCTCATCGATAGCATAGTAATAGTCGAAGAACTTCCCTTCCACAGATTTGGTTTTTCTTCCCTCAAGATCCGTGCTGTTCTCGACCGGGAAAGCGAACGCATCAAACTCTTTCTCTTCGAGAGCTATAATATGGTAGTTGGGCATTGAATTTATAAGTGGATGGTCTTTATAGACGGTCTCGGTGGATCCGGTTTCTGTCTCTGTTTCCTCCTGGGCAAAGGCATTGTTCACAAACAGTACCATCCCCGCTAACAGGAGCAAATATAATCGTTGTTTCATTTGGTATTCCTTTATTAGTCGCTAAATGAAATTTTCTAAATAATCATATTCAACTTACCGATTAAGAGGGAGAGCAGGAGTTGCCTGCGTCACTTCAGGAAATTGTAAAGTTATCAGAGGCGTAATGGAAGGGCTATGGGCCACGGATCGCCGTGACCCATAGACTGACAGATCACTACTTCAATAGAAGAAGCTTTTGAGATTTTGAAAATTTCCCCGCTTCCATCCTGACGAAATATGTGCCAGATGGAAGTCCCGTTGCATCGAACACCACTTCATGTACTCCGGCCGGCATTTCCTGATTCAGGATTATCTTAACCTTCTTTCCCAGCAGATCATAAACCGTCAGCACCACTTCACCCGCGACGGGCAACGCGTAACGCACAACCGTATTGGGATTGAACGGATTCGGATAATTCTGATACAGAGCGTGGTTCTCAGGAAGCGTGCCCGGTTCATTGATGTCAGTGAACGAGCCATAAGTCGCGTTATAGAACACCCCGTGGAACCCCAAGTCACCACCCATGCCGTTAAAGAACATTTGGAGGTAGCCGTCAAAAGGAGTCCACGTATTGCTTATCCAGCTGTAGGCGGAGCCTGAGGTTGAGTTACCATAGGCATCAAATACGAAGTCGGATTTTTGCTGGTTGTACCAAACCGAAACATCCCACCCCTGCAACAATTCTTGACTGTAACTTCCCCACATGGTGCGGTTCCATGTGAGTTTCGACTGATTCTCCCAGGCGTTATTGTTCCAGAGTTGCATGATCTCTGAAAGTTGATAACCTTGGGTGTTGTAGGTGTTTGTGTAGAGGCTGGTATTTGACCATATCCCGTTGGCGTAATCCTCTTGCAGTTCAGAAAGTACACAGCCACTTGAGTTACAGGTGAAACTGCTCCTGTAGTCGGGTATCCAGTTGGGATTCTCGTAATGCTCCGTAATAAAGGTCAACGGATTGTTGCTGCCATCGTAAGTGTACTGCGAACGGTGCAATGGGTTCCACTGGTTGTTGATCCAGCTTTCCATCTGCATCGTGAGCATCTTGCCCGCGAGGTTAAAGGTATAGATAAACCTCATCTGATTTTCCCAGGCATTGTTGATCCACATATAGAGTCTGACCTCAGCGGGATTATACGAGCCTGTCCAGGTCATGGTCGTCTTGTTTGTATTTTGCCAGGCGTTGTTCACCCACTCCTGGGAGACAATCTCTGTGGTCTGATTCTGCCCGTTAAAAGTATAACTGTCCAGGTAATTGTTAACCCAGGCATTGTTTACCCACTTTTCCTGAAGTGAAGTCAGGTGATATCCGGAAGTGTTGTTGGTGTAAGTGTATCTCGTGTGGTTTGTCCAGGTGTTGTTGAGATAGTTCTGGAAGAGTTCACCGGTCAGATAGCCGGAGAGGTTATATGAATAACTGTACTTTTCGTGTACTCCTGATCCGACATTAACTGTAACTTCCAAAGGCTGATAAAGAACTGAAGCAGGACCATCTGCGGACAAGAGCCCTTTATTAAAGACGCGGCTTTTGAGGTGATCGTTGATGACTGCGGGAAGTTCGGTTAAACGGTAGTGCCCCTGTTGGAGCCAGTACTGGTTCGCCTGCCCATTGTTGGCAGGGTTAAAAGACTGCGGTTGCAATACAAAATTAAGAACGGAAAACACAACCGCCAGAAAAACAGGTCGAAACTGCTTCATGGTGTGCTCCTTCTGCCCAAAAAATTATCCGGCAGAAGGAAAATAGCAAAATATGTTCAAATGTCAAGTGCCCTGAGGCGCAAAGATCATTTTCCGAACTGCATGGGAGATATGGCGTATACAACCATACCGTCCCGGGTCATGAAAGCACACTTATCTTCTCCCGAGCCGAAGAAAACGAACGACAGATATGTGTTGTTTCCTGTATCCCTCCTGAGGTTGTAAACCCTCTGCCCGTTGAAATTGCCACTTCCTTCAACGGTGAAGTAATAATTGTCGGTGGAGATGTGGTCCCGTGTTACCTTGATTCTGACGGGGTATTCAAGTTCCTGTGATTTTTGCCCTTTTTTAGGATTGGAAAGAGGGGAATTGATCATATGATAAAATTCCAGCTCATATGAGCCGGTTAAAGTATTACCGCTGAACTGAGGACGGTCAGCCCATGGGTCATACTGTTTATTCGGGGTAATATCATCGATGATCTCACCCTTACGGTTGATAACATATTTCCCATTCTCCAACTCCACCTCGGCCTTTCCTTCGATGAACTGCCAGGCTTTCCTGAATTTGAAAGGGATCTCGGTTTCACCCTTATTGTTTATATAACCCCATAGTCCGGCAAGCCTGACCGCGCAGAGCCCCTCCTTAAAGAAACTGATCTCATCATACATGCATGGTATAACCTGTTTCAAGATGTGCTTGCTGAAGAATCCATATTTACCGCTCTTCACAACGGGATACATCCCTTCGCTTTCGGTTTCAATTTTATCGTAAGCAGTTTCACCGTACCACTCTCCGGTTTCGAGGTCCTTAAAACCATATTTGCCATTTGGTCCCTTTTCGGTAAGCAATGTAACACTCCTGTCGAAGTACTCCTTCCCTGAAGCATCGATGAAAAACCGGTCGTCCCAAACCTTCACCTGAGCAAACCCGGCGGGTACAGAGTTTTGAGTGGCGGGAAACCAGAGATTATCGTACTTCTTTTTACCAAGACTGTTCTCTTTTTCGTTGTAGAGTGAGAAGAACTTACCCTCTTTCAGGAAGGTGCCAATGGGGGTATTCCAGTAAAAATCGTACTTCGCCGGGATCAGTTCTTTACCGTTCAGTCCGGTGATGCCGTACTTCATTCCCTTCTGAACAATCAGGAAATCCCCTTCTCCCGGGTTTATACTCTTCCACTCTGCCTTAATTACTTCCTTTCCCTTTGAGTCGACCACCCCTTCAGAATCTGTCTGATCATCCTTGAAAACAAAAAGACCGGCCTTGATCCATCGTGTTATTTTCAACTTCGTTTTGAACAAGGTTTTCCCGTCTCTCGTATTAACGGTTGAGCCTTTTTTGTCACTCTCGATCAAGTACTTTGTTTGATAAGGCAAATGGTTGCCGTTCACGTATCTCTTTGCCTGTGTTATTTCCTTGCCGTTCCGGTCGATCAGGCATTCAGTGGTGTCAGTTTTTTTCACCCAGGCGTACCCCTCCAGAAAGTCGTTGGCACTCAGGTAGAGAGGCTTTATTTGTGCCTCACCCCTGGTGTTCACGAACCCGAATTTCAGATCCCTGCTGAAGTATGCCAATCCCTCATTAAAGCTGCCTATATAATTGAATTCCCCGGGGAGTTCTTTCCCGGCGGCATCGATCAGATAAAAGACGCCATCCCTGATACCGGTTCCAATTCCGTTTTTGAACTGAGAGAGGAAGGTGTAGTCGTTCCGGCTTAGCACGTCGCCACTTCTGTTTATGTAGAAATAGCCCGTGTTGGGCAGTTTTACCACCGCGCGCCCCTCACTGAAATCTCCCGCCTGCGAGTACATGTCGCTGATGACGGTTTTACCGCCAAGGTCAATGTACTTGAATGTGCCATGCTGCTTGACAGCCGCAAGCCCCTCGTAAAAGAACCAGGCATCATCGAATCTGCCATCGAACACCTGGTTACCGTCTCTGTCGCGGTATATCCAGCTTTTCTCCTTTTGGATATATGTGGGAACCGGCCCATCATACGGTTTTTGGGCATAAACGGGAAGGGTGATCAAGAGTATGAGAAACACGAGCAAATATTTGGCGGCTGTCATCATTTTCCGGTGATTATTATCGGTTTGGTTAACGGTTCATGGCAAATATAATGATTGATGCAATTTCCTGCAACGATATTCATTATAGACTTTCCGCCGGGTCCGGTTTTTGTTTTAAAAGCCGAATACCGTAAGTTTAGAGGTAATATTTTATTTACCCCGGGAGTTAAATGAAAAATTTGTTTTTATCCTTCCTTCGCTTGTGCCACGGCAGGGTGTGGATTATTGTGCCATTCCTTTTGGCGACAATTCTTAGCACCGAAATGCCCGCCAGTGAACACCAACTGAAATTTGACGCGTCAGGATTGCCTTCGGGGGTATATATCTTCAGGCTTGAGGCAGGTGATTATTCTTCGGCAATAATGATGGTGGTGGAGAAATGAGAAATTACCCGGGGAATCTAACGAGAACCATTGCAGCGATCTTCCTCATCTTATTCCTGCAGTTCACACCGGACGCACAGACGCTTGATCATTCTGTAAGAAGAATCTCTCCACGCCCCACCAGCCGGGATATTAGTGGCATCACTAAGCTGGAAGATGGCAGAATTGTGGCTTCAATGAAGCCAACCGGACTGATTTACAGCAGTGATGACGGTGTCTCATGGAGAGAGGACCTGACCCTTAAAACCTCGACAACTCCGGCAAATATTGTCTCCCTTTCTGACGGAAATTTCGCCGGCACCACCATTTCAGGCGAGTACTTTTTCACGAACGACGGAGGGAATTCCTTTACTGTACGTTCACTCCTTTCGGGATCAACACCTGATTTCACTTTCTCAAAGATTGGTTTTGCAAACGACAATGTCAGTATCGCGGTTTATTACGCGCCGACAGCAAAATACCTGTTAAAATCATTTGACGGATGGCAGACACAATCGAACATTGCGGCACCGCCTGAATATCTCGGTGGCGATTTCTACATTTTCAGCGATTCCTCGATCATCATGAGTGCAGGTAATTGTATTTATCGTTCCATCGATCTGGGTGATTCATGGGCACCGGTTCACTTCTCGAAACAAGGGAATTTTCTTGATGCCCGGGATGGAGGCGTTGTATTCTTTTCTTCCTCCGACTCTGTTTTCATTTCTACCGACAGAGGAATGACATGGCAATACCGGTCAAGATCACCGGTTAATCTTAAAAGCAGTCAGGCAATAAGATTACCGAATGGAGATGTTTATGCTACAAACCTCAGGTTCGATACTCTCTACAAAGCTACCGATGATATAACAAACTGGACAATGGTAAAAAATCTTGGAACCTACCTGAAAGGTTCTCCGGGAGGATATCTGACCATAAGTGACACGTTGGCATTTCTCGTTGGAGATTTTGGCTACATTTACCGGTATTCAGGTACTGATCTCACCAGAATAATGGTCTCAGAAGCGTATCTCCCATCATCCACAGCAGCTTTTTCTGACACTCTTCACGGTATTACATCCCGCGGCAACCACACAACCGATGGCGGCATTTCCTGGACCGATGGCTTCACGTGGCCACCGATAGGAGCTCCGGATTACGGGAGTTATGTTGCTCTTTCATCTATTGGACTTGGTGTCGTCGGCTTTAACACAATAACAATGTTCCCGCCAAATCCGTCATATGTAGATTACACTTTTATTAAAGTTACGACCGATTTTGGCAGCTCATGGGCAACCGCGCAGGAAACCTATAACTATATAACTTATGACGTTACTTCAATGGGTGACTCGTTGATCATCTATTCTTTGGTTCAGACAGCAATGGGGTGGAGCTATTCGATCGGGATCATATCGAAATTTGTTTCCGGTTACGCAAACAGGAAAGTCACAGCTCCCGGAAAAGTAGTTGACCTCGCGGCAATTAATTCGAGGAAAATGATACTCGCCGCAACATCCGACTCGCTTGTGGTCTCATACGACACCGCCCGTACATGGAGGTTATTGCTCCGCGCTGGTAATCCAATTTATGAAGTTACAGCAAATGAGGCCGGTACCATTTTGGTCAGAACTTCAGGCCCCTTGTTCACATCAACGAATTTCGGAACTACATGGGTACCGGTTTACACATCCGCCGGGCAAGGATCCTATGCCCTTAGCCCAAATGGACTTTTAGCCTTCAGTAACAGCAATGCTGTAAAATATCAGCACAGGAATTGGAATTCCTGGAAGACAATCGATTACGATTTCGTTGAGAATATAAGAAATTTGCAATTTGTAAATGAATCGATACTGATGGTCCAGACCGCACGCGGGGCGTATTACCGTGTGGATATTTCCGATACTGTAACAACAGATATCGAAAACGAAACCCCGTTAAATACCATCGCGTCATTCTCCCTTTCCCAAAACTTCCCCAACCCCTTCAACCCCGAAACGGTTATCCGTTACGTGTTGCCCGTTACCGGTTTCGCGAAAGGTGTGGTCTACGACATCCTTGGCCGTGAAGTGGCGATACTTCTGAACGCCGAAATGCCCGCCGGTGAACACCAGTTGAAATTTGATGCCACGGGGCTGCCATCAGGAGTTTACATATTCAGGCTGGAAGCAGGGGGATATTCTTCAACAATTAAAATGATTGCGACTAAATGAGAACTTCAGAACTCGAGAACTTCAGAACTCGAGAACCTTCGTTAAGAATTCTTTTTTTGATTTTGTTTTTTCCTTTGATGACGGTTGCACAATCGTTGCAGCATCGTTTTGAATTGATGGCTCCCAAGCCAACATATAAAGACATTGTCTATATAAACACGCTTCAGGATGGCAGGGTGATCGCGGGATTGTATCCGAATGGGTTGCTCTTCAGCAGCGATCAAGGATTAAACTGGAATGAAGTAAATTACCCCAATGTTGAAGGGGCAATTTTGAAGATCGTTCAGTTCTCGCCTGATTCGTTTTACGGGATTACAACTAAATCTGAGTTCATTAAGACCACAGATGGAGGAGGATCATTCTCTGTATATGTTCTGCAAAATATGGATCCATCCGTATCGATCGTCGATATAAGTTTCCCTGACCCCCAGAATGGATTTGTTACTCTTTATGATTCACCACGAGATGCGTGGGTAACCACGAACGCAGGGCAGACCTGGAAAAGAATTTACCTGCCAAACGATTTTTGGGGCAGAAGTATTCTGATGACCGGCAATTCAGTGTTATATGCATCCGCGAGTGAAAGAATTATCCGTTCATCTGACCTTGGAAATACATGGAACACGGTTTTATATTCGAGATCAGGCCAATTCTTCGAGCACGGAAGCAACAAGATCTCCTTTTTTTCCTCAAACGACACGGTTTACACATCTCTCGATAGGGGTGTAACCTGGAATTATACTTCCGTTACGCCTTATAAGTTCGAGACAAATTTTATTTCAAAGATGCCTGAGGGTACAGTTTTTGTCCCCAGGGAATATTTTTCCGCCCTTTATAAATCCACTGACGGATTATTAACCTGGAGCAGAGCAGCATGGCTTGGATCTTCCGAATACCGGAACGCTTTAACGATGGTCTCCGACACTGTAGGAATACTTGCCGGGAAAAGAGGATCGATCCTTAGACATTCAGGCGCCCAGTATACCCCTACACTGATCACCCGCAACCAGTTCAGACAATCGAAAGCCTTTTTCACCGACTCCTTGTGGGGCATCAACACCTTCGGTCTATATACTTCGAATGGTGGAGAAACCTGGCAGGGGAACACAACAAATCCTTATAACTATGTCGATTGGGGAAGCTACCTCACCGTTTCGCCCGGAGGGTTTGGTATGATCGGGTTTAATTGGAGATATCAAATAATACCTGACCCAAACTTCACAGTTTATTCAGACATCAATGTAACGACAGATCGCGGTCGGTCGTGGGTTAAAAAGGAAGTCAAGAAATATTTTTATACAACCGCAGTAACTTCTTTCGGGGATTCTGTAATAGTCGCGGTTCTGAAAAAAGAACAAGGCACCGGTGAGAATTATGAGGCAAGAGTTATCCAATGGACAAACACAGGCGTAACCGTGAGAACCGTCCCCCTATCCATGGGAATATTGAGTTTAGCTGCTATCAAATCCAGGAACATGGTACTTGGAACTATTGGTAACTCCATTTTGGTCAGTTACGACACAGCCAGGACTTGGCAAACTCTTTTTTCATCCGGGTCGAATTATAAATTGACTGATGTGAAAGCTTTCGAATCGGGTCTAATTGTCGGATGTGGGGAAACTTCCAATTATTACTCAACTGACTATGGGGTAACATGGTCACCCGGATATCCTGCAAACTACTGGCAGGGTGTTTTCGCCGTTAGTCCAACAGGTCTTCTCGCATGCTCTTCTTCCAGCCGGGTGAAGATTGGACACAGGAACTGGCCCACTTACCAGATATTGGATTATGATCTGATTACGCAGATTTGGAATCTTCAGTTTGTCGATAAAAACACATTGATGGTACAAAATAACCGGGGAGATTACTTCAAATACAGGATCATGGATACCGCTTCTGTTGTGTCGATCAACCAAACTGCATCACTACCGGGGGAATTCACTCTCTCCCAGAACTACCCGAACCCCTTCAACCCTGAAACGGTTAGCCGTTACGCGTTGCCCGTTGCCGGTTTCGCGAAAGGCGTTGTGTACGACATCCTCGGCCGCGAAGTGGCAACACTTCTGAACGCCGAAATGCCCGCCGGTGAACACCAGTTGAAGTTCGATGCGGCGCAATTGCCATCAGGGGTATATATTTTCAGGCTTGAGGCAGGAGAATATTCTTCGGCGATTAAGATGATTATTAACAAGTGAGAACTTCAGAACTCGAGAACTCGAGAACTCCAGTGCGCCTCGGCGCATTGAGAATGTAAGAGAAATATTTAAACCATATTAAATGGATAGGATGATATTAAATCACTTCAGTGAGTTGATAATTTGGCAAAAAAGTAAGGATCTTTATCTAAGATTTCATAAATTGATGGGAAATTCGAGAGAGTTTGTCCTAAAAGATCAATTATTGCGGGCAACGCTTTCCATATCAAATAACATCGCGGAGGGATTTGGCAGAGGTGGAAAGAAAGAGTTTTTATACTTCCTCAAAATAGCCCACTGTTCGTGTTATGAAGTTGAATCGATGCTTTATATAATGAGTGACCTCTCCAAACTTGACAAAAACACAGAGGACGAAATTCGTGCTGATTTAGTGGACATCTACAACAAAATAAGCGCCATGATGAGTGGTATCAAGAAGAAAATAGAAACCGAATCAAAAACCAATAAAAAATAACCACTCGAGTTCTCAGGTTCTCGAGTTCTCAGGTTCTCGAGTTCTCAGGTTCTCGAGTTCTCAGGTTCTCAAGTTCTCAGGTTCTCGAGTTCCAAGGTTCTCCTTTGTACTCTCCCGCTAAAATTATATTTTGCATGTTCAGTTTTTATCTTTTTTTTAACAAACATTTAACAGGTTTATGGCTGACACTTCAGATCTCCGCAATGGATTGATCATAAGATTTAAAAATGATTTATATACAGTAACCGATTTCCTTCATGTCAAGCCGGGCAAGGGCGGCGCTTTTGTGCGCACAACCCTTAAAAGCCTCACTTCGGGCAGGGTTCTCGAAAACACCTTCCGCTCGGGTGAAAGCCTTGATGTGGTGAAGGTTGAAAGAAGAAAATTCCAGTACCTCTATGCCGATGGTGAAACATTAGTATGCATGGATAATGAAACCTACGATCAGATAAATGTCCCCGTTGCCGCGTTCGGTGACGGTGTGAAGTTCCTCAAGGAAGGGCTTGATGTCGACATGCTGATGGAAGGTGAAAAAATAATCAGTGTTGAAATTCCTGTGCACATAGCACTTAAAGTGGTTGAAACAGAACCCGGATTCAGGGGTGATACTGCAACCAACGCTCTAAAACCTGCGAAGCTGGAAACAGGAGCCACCGTAATGGTTCCTCTTTTCATCAACGAAGATGATCTCCTTAAAATAGACACCCGCACGGGTGAATACATGGAAAGAGTAAAATCTTAATTTACAAATCTAAAACAGGATTAAAATGGATATCAATCTCATCCGTCGTCTTGTAAAGCTGGTTGAAACAAGCGGTATCTCCGAACTCGAGATCGAGGAAAAAGAATCAAGGATCTATATTTCCAAGTATGGAAGTGCTGCTCCGGGACCCGTAAACTACACAGTGGCTCAGATGCCCCAGACAGCGCCCGTGGCGGCACCACAAGCAGCCGCGTCTGCTGCTGCCCCCGCGCAGGCAACACCCGCCGCCCCTGCGGAAAAACTTCACGAGATCAAGTCACCGATCGTCGGTACTTTCTATCGCTCACCCGCGCCCGATGCCGACGCGTATGTAAAGGTTGGCGACAGGGTAGAGCAGGGTTCAGTGCTTTGCATTGTTGAGGCCATGAAACTGATGAACGAGATCGAGTGCGACATCTCCGGAACGGTTGAAAAGATACTCGTCGATAACGGCCGCCCCGTTGAGTACGGGCAGGCACTCTTCCTCGTCAAGCCCGATTAACAGACGGCGAGGTCAAGTTTGTTCAAGAAAATATTAATTGCCAACCGTGGCGAGATTGCCTTAAGGATCATCAGAGCCTGCAAGGAACTCGGTATAAAAACGGTTGCCGTTTATTCGGAGGCCGACCGTAATTCACTGCACGTGACGTTCGCCGACGAAGCGGTATGTATCGGACCTGCCGAAAGCAGGAACAGTTATCTTAAGGTTCCCGTTATCATGTCGGCTGCCACCGTGACGGGTTCCGATGCCATCCACCCGGGTTATGGCTTCCTCGCGGAAAACGCCGGTTTTTCGGAGATATGCGCCGAATCGGGTATCAAATTCATCGGTCCTACTGCTGATATGATCAGAACAATGGGCGACAAGGCCGTTGCCAAGGATACGATGAAGAAGCACAAAGTCCCCGTTATCCCCGGAAGTGACGGCATTGTTGACGATGTTAACGAAGCGAAAGAACTCGCCAAAGGGATCGGTTTCCCTGTGATAATCAAAGCCTCAGCGGGAGGTGGCGGCAAGGGAATGCGCGTTGTAAGGGAAGAATCAGAGTTTGAACTGGCTTTCCAGACAGCAAGGGCTGAAGCCGACGCGGCTTTCGGCAACGGTGATGTTTACATCGAGAAACTCGTTCTTAATCCCCGCCACGTCGAGATTCAGGTGATCGGCGACCAGCACGGAAACCACTACCACTTCGGTGAAAGGGATTGCTCGGTTCAGAGAAGACACCAGAAATTGGTTGAGGAATCCCCCTCGCCCGCCCTTGATCAGGCACTTCGCGATAAAATGGGCGCGGCAGCGGTAGCCGCCGCTAAAGCTATCAACTATGAGAGTGTCGGCACTATTGAGTTCCTCCTCGATAAAGACAAGAATTTCTACTTCATGGAGATGAACACCCGTATTCAGGTTGAACACCCCGTTACCGAAATGGTTTACGAGACCGACCTGATAAAGCAGCAGATATTGGCTGCCGCGGGCCACGTGATAGAAGCCCCGAACAACCGCCCGAAAGGACACGCGTTCGAGTTCCGTATTAACGCTGAAGACCCTGACAACAATTTCAGGCCTTCACCCGGAAGGATCGAGTCGCTCAACTTCCCCGGTGGACTTGGAGTAAGGGTTGACTCCCACATCTATCAGTCGTACGTCATCCCTCCATATTATGATTCGATGGTAGCAAAACTTATCGTTTGGGACAAAGACCGCCTCTCGGCAATTGCCAAGGCAAAAAGAGCGCTCGGCGAGTTTATAATCGAGGGGATAAAGACAACAATTCCTTTCCACCTCGACGTTTTGGAAGATGAAAGGTTTGTATCCGGGGATTTCGATACTTCGTTCCTCGAAGGGTTCAAACCAAAAGAGAAAAATTAAATTTCCGGAGATAAAATGAATATTCCAGCAGAACTTAAATACACTAAAGATCACGAGTGGATCCTTGTTGAAGGCAACACCGGTACGATCGGTATCACCGACTATGCCCAGGGCGAGCTTGGTGATGTTGTGTTCGTTGACATCACCAAAGGTGTTGGCGACACTATCGAACCGAACGAGAACTTCGGCACTATCGAAGCGGTTAAAACAGTTAGCGAGCTCTACGCCCCCTGCGGCGGTAAGATCCTCGAGATCAGCAGCGATCTGAACGATTCACCGGAGTTCATCAACCAGGACCCCTACGGTAAAGGCTGGATGATCAAGATCGAGATTACAAATCCTGCGGATCTCGACAGCCTCCTCGACGCGGCTGCCTACGGTGAACTCGTAGGAGCATAAACCCGCGAGGGTTGATTTTCAAAGGGCTGTTTCAATCAGGTTTGAGGCAGCCTCTTTTTACATTTATCTGATCACCCGTTATCCCAGGCTGTTTTACCATGACCGGATCCACGATCCTCATAATCGATTTTGGCTCACAATACACCCAGTTGATCGCCCGCAAGGTCAGGGAACTCTCGGTTTTTTCTCTGATCCATCCCCATACCGTAACAGTAGATGAAATAAAACGGATAAACCCGAAGGGCATAATCCTTTCCGGTGGTCCGATGTCTGTGAAAGATGACGGCGCCCCATCTGTGGATGATGCCGTTTTTTCACTTGGTATCCCCGTGCTTGGTATCTGTTACGGACTGCAACTGATATCCTACTCTCTCGGCGGGATCGTTGAAAAAGCTGATAAAAGGGAGTATGGCAAAGCCACCTTCAACATTCTCGAGAAGGAAAATCCACTTTTTGACGAGATCCCTGAAGAATCAACCGTCTGGATGAGTCACGGCGATCACGTGAAAACCCTTCCTTACGGGTTCAGAAAGATCGGGTCATCACCCAATACCGAAATTTGCGCCATAGTCGCTGACGACAGACCGGTTTACGGGCTGCAATTCCACCCCGAAGTTTACCATACCGGTTACGGCAAGGAGATCCTCGCTAATTTCCTCTTTGGCATCTGCGGCTGCAAGCCCGACTGGAACTCAGGCGCTTTTATTGATGACAGCATCAGACATATCAAGGAAGTGGCGGGCAACTCCGTAGCTCTCTGTGCCCTTAGTGGCGGTGTCGACTCAACCGTGGCAGCAGTCATGGTTCACAAGGCACTTGGCGATAACCTTGTGTGCGTCCATATCGATAACGGACTTATGAGGAAGCACGAGTCGGCAAAGGTCGTGAAACAACTCCGCGAAAGAACGGGGCTGAAGATCATCCACGTTGACGCGTCAGACCTCTTTTTAGACCGTCTCGCGGGTGTGTCATCTCCCGAGGAGAAGAGGAAAATAATTGGCCACACCTTCATTGAGGTGTTTGAGGAAGAGGCGAAAAAAATTGAAAATGCCGGTTTCCTCGTTCAAGGCACCCTTTATCCTGATGTTATCGAGTCGGTTCCTGTAAAAGGGGCATCGGTTACCATCAAGTCGCACCATAATGTCGGCGGACTCCCTGAAAAGATGAACCTGAAACTGATAGAACCCCTCCGCGAACTCTTCAAGGATGAGGTAAGGAAGATCGGGCTCTCGCTTGACATACCGGAAGAATTTATTAAAAGGCACCCCTTCCCGGGTCCCGGACTCGCGGTGCGTGTACTCGGGGATGTAAGCCGCGAGCGCCTCGAGATTCTGCGTGATGCAGACGAGATATACATCGGCAAAATAAAGGAATACGACCTTTACGATAAGATCTGGCAGGCTTTCACCGTCCTGCTCCCTGTTCAGACTGTGGGAGTAATGGGTGACCAGCGAACCTATGAGAACGTGCTTGCTCTCAGAGCCGTCACTTCCGTTGACGGAATGACGGCCGACTGGTACCGCTTCGATCACGAGTTTCTCGCCGATGTCTCAAACACAATTATCAACCATGTACGCGGAGTTAACCGGGTTGTTTACGATATCAGCTCAAAGCCTCCGGCAACCATCGAGTGGGAATGAAAAACGAAAAGAATTTTGAACTGGCGCACAGACTGAAACGCGCCCAGGAATTTGAAGGCGGTGGTAAAATGCTACACGCCATTCAGATGTATCAGGCGATAATCGACGATTTCTTCGATGATCACACCGCGTGGTACAAACTTGTTGAAATTTACGAGAAAATGGGCAGACCGGATTCAGCGATCAAGCTGATCGAAGAGATGCTCGACCACTTCAAGGACGACAACGAGATCAGCCTTTTCGCGGGGCACTTCTTCTTCAAGCACCAGATGTGGGAAGACTCAATAAGGGTGCTCGACCGAATGGAAGACATGAGTTTTGACACGATCACATATTTCATCCACGGTCTGTCATCTTTTCATGTGGGCGACCACGACCGGGCAATCAAAAGTTTGCAGCACTTCCTTGAAATGGAGCTTGAATCGGCGTTTCTCGGTGACACGAACCTCTATCTCGCGCGTAGTTACATCACAATCGGAAAGCTGAACGTTGCCCTGCCTTACCTTGAGAAGGCCGCCCAAATGATGCCGACCAACCCGGAGGTTTATCACTACCTCGCGTTGTATTATTCACTCATCGGCATGCACGCCCACGCTGCCGAACAGATCGAGACTTCACTCAGTCTGGGCTCCACCATGCGTGAGACATGGGAACTCGCCGCCGGAATTTATGAGAACATGAAGGATACAGCACGGGTTGAAAAACTCTGCCGGAGATATATCGAAGAGAACAATGAACCATCCGTGATAATTTACAATTCCCTCGCGATGACACTCCTCGCGAAAAACCGGTATAAAGAAGCCGAGGGCTTCCTGAAAGCTTCGCTTGAGATCGACCCAGCCAGCGAAAGAACAAACAACTTTTTGAAACTGCTTATAACCAAAAGGGACGACGACCTTGTCAAGGATATTTAACCTGTTCATTCTTTTCGCGGTTATTTCCACTTCCCTGTTCGCTCAGGCAGACTATGCGGTGCAGGATGATTCATACAATATCGCGGTGCTCCTTCCCTTCACGGAAAAGGGGAAGCCATACCTTGAAAGGCGCTCTTATCAGGTGCTCGAGGGGATCAAATACGCCGTGCACCTTCACAATCTGACAAGCGACAAGAAGATCGGGCTTTTCATCAGGGATACCCGCACCGACAGTTCATTTATTGCTTCTCTTAAAAAGGAAGTGCAGTCGTTCAAAAATCTTAAAGGAATTATCGGTTCCACTTCAAGTCAGGACTCCAAAGACCTCATCTCTGTCTTCGCGGATATGGGGCTCCCGGTCGTCTCGCCTACTGCAACAGATGAGACACTTCCGCAGCTCGCGCCCGTTGTACTTCAGGCAAATCCTACATTCTCGACCCGCGGCAGGATCATGGCGAACTTCGCCCGTAATTTCCACGGACTCTCGAAGATCGGGATTGTTTACAACAAGGAAGGCTATTCTGCACTCCTCGCGGAGAAATTCAAGGAGGAGTTTGAAAGGCTCGGCGGTAAAGTGAGCTTCACCAAAACCTATACCAACAAAGACCTTAAAGACGCGAAACTTGAGGCAATGGTAGAGGATATCGAGGATGCAGAAAAAGACATCGACGGGCTTTACATCCCCGTTAGCGACGTTAGACACGCGAACGCGGTGAACGAACAGTTGAGAAAATTGGTCTTTAGCAAAAATGTATATATTAATCAGGATTGGCTGCTGAGCGATGTGTTCGGTGATCCTTCCCCGTTCCTCTCTGCCGTTTATGTTGATTCCGACTATTTTCTCGACATCTCTGAGAACGGTTACCAAAAACTGAACAAGGAATTTCACGATCTCACTGGCTATCTGTTCG
Source organism: uncultured Ignavibacteriaceae bacterium (assembly GCA_964625575.1). Taxonomy (GTDB): domain Bacteria; phylum Bacteroidota; class Ignavibacteria; order Ignavibacteriales; family Ignavibacteriaceae; genus UTCHB3. Next base: position 116,217 of record CAZVBQ010000002.1, read on the forward strand.
ACAGGAACCCGCTTTACGGCTTCGACGCCACTTCGATGTTCATTAAACTGCTTGAAAAAAACAATTTTGATCCCTCCGCGGTCATGAATGAAATTGCCGCGGGGGTTGATCACGATGGCATCAAGGGAAAAATCGTTTTTGACGCGAGAAGAACAAACCTTTCGCTTAATATCCTGCAATACACACTCGGCAGGTTCAGCCTCTTCCTTAAACTGAAAATATAGCGGGCAAATGAGTATAAAAGACCATCCAAAAGATGAACAACCAAGGGAAAAAGCGGTAAATCAGGGGATCAGTTCACTTACCGACTCTGAATTGCTGGCTATTATACTGCGGACCGGCACAAAAGGGAAGAACGTTCTCGATCTCGCGCGGGAAATGCTTGAAAGGTCTGGCGGACTTAACGAACTCGCCTCCAAATCCGACGGCTACTTCAAGAACGAGTTTCAGGGCATCGGCAGGGATAAAGCGATAACGCTTTCAGCACTGTTCGAGATAGCCAAAAGGGTGCAAACCTCTGACCGGGAGTACCTGAGCGGCAGAATATCCTCCCCCGACATAATCGCGGAGCACTTTATCAGGTATCTTAAGAACGAACCCGTCGAGAAGTTCATGGTGGCTTTCATAACCACGGGTGGGAGGGTGATAAAGATCGAGGAACTGTTCAAGGGGACGATCGATCACAGCCTGATCGATGTAAGGGAAATTATCAAAAGATGTCTCGATCTTAACGCGAAATCGATAATTATCAGCCATAATCACCCGAGCGGCACTCCGGAGATCAGTGTTGAAGACCGGAAGGTTACGAAGAGGATAAAACAGGCCTGCGAGATATTCAGCATCAAGTTACTTGACCATATTGTGGTCGCCGGAACAAAATTTGTCAGTTTTTCCAACCTGGGTATATTAAATATCGATTAACTTCGTAAATTAATAACTCGTTTGTGCAATTTTTTGTATCTTTGCGATATTTGATTTTTCAATAATTTCGAAAACAACACATAACAAAAAGGAGAGAAGCCTATGAAGCTAGGAAAAATGCTGGCTGTAGTCGGTTTATCGACAGTATTCTTTGCAGGTTGCTGCAGTGTCAGTGATCAGGAGTACGCAGCTTTAGATGCTCTTCAGAACTCTGTTAATCAGAAGCAGTCGACCATTTCACAGTTGAATGGAAAGAAAGCCGATATTAACAAGCAGATTGCCGCAAAACAGAAAAAACTGGAAGAATGCAATCAGCTGAAGAATACAGTTAACGCCAATTTGAAAAAAATCCAAAAGTAACAGGAGAGACAAAGATGAAATTTTCGATGAAAATTGCTGCTTTCGCTTTGGTTGTTCTCTCCGGTTCGCTTTTTGCCCAGAGAGACCTTAGCTGCGATCAGTACAAAGCCAAAATGGATTCACTGAAAGCAGTTGAACTCAACCTTAGCTCGCAAGTTGATCAGCTCAACAAAGACGTTGCAAACGTCCAGAAACAGCTCGATGGTATTCAGAGCTACGAAGACTGCATGGATGATCTTTACAAATCACTCGATGCCAATGCTTCAGATGTATCAGTATTTGCCATGAAAGTTAACGAACTTAAAGGCAAGATCGAAAGAAGAGAAGCTCCATATTCAGCAAGAGAAGCTGAACTTAAAGAGCTCCAGAAAAGCAAGCTTTCTGCTCTTCCTGAATTCTACAACACACTTCACGTTTATCTTCCTGACCTGATGGCCAAATGGAAGAAAGATCTTGATGTTATCGTTGTTCCTGATACCAAAAAGTACACCGTTGTAAAAGGTGATTGCCTCTGGTGCATCGCTTCCAAAACTGAATTCTACAGCAAGGGCGCCGCTTGGCCAGCCATCTGGAGAGCCAACCAGGAAGTTATCGGAAACAACCCTGACCTCATCTTCCCGAACCAGGTTTATACTATTCCTAACCTGACCGCTGATGAGATCAATCAGGTATCCAAAATGGGAAGAAACTACAAACCGGCTCCCTAATAGTCGATTTGTTTTCTGATCATTTAAAGAATGATTTCTACGAAGCCCTTGATGCTCGCGCATTGAGGGCTTTTTATATTTTGAGACCAACCACAGGATTAAATGCCGGAATTCGAAAAAAAGTTATCCCTTGAAGGCGTCGACCTTCAAAAACTTCTCGGGCCAAATGATATTCACCTCCAGGTGCTCGAAGAATATTTTAACTCCGCTATTATTGTCCGGGGTGACCAGCTTACACTAAAGGGCACCCAGAACGAAGTGGAGCGGATAGAGAAGATCATCAAAGAGATGATCTATGCCCTGAATACCTCGGGGAGGCTCAAAGAGCAGGATGTGAAACTGATACTTGAGCTTACCAACAACGGCAAGCAGGCGAAACAGGATGAGGACTTCGACAAGATCATTCTCTACACCAAGGATGATGTTATCAAAGCCCGCACACCGGGGCAGCTTGCCTATCTTAAAACAGCTCTAACCAACGACATCTGTTTTGCCATTGGCCCCGCGGGAACCGGAAAGACATATATGGCGGTAGCCCTCGCGGTGGCAGCGCTAAAGAAGAACACGGTTAAGAAGATAATCCTGACCCGCCCCGCGGTTGAAGCAGGCGAAAAATTGGGATACCTCCCGGGCGATCTGCGAGAAAAAATTGATCCGTACCTCCGCCCCCTTTATGACGCGTTGGAAGACATGCTTCCGGCTGAAAGGGTGAAGGCATACCTTGAGAAAGGTATAATCGAGATAATTCCCCTCGCGTATATGCGCGGACGTACTCTGAACCGGGCATTTGTCATCCTTGATGAAGCCCAGAACACCACCGACGTGCAGATGAAGATGTTCCTTACAAGGCTTGGTACCGAGTCAAAGGCGATCATCACCGGTGATATCACCCAGATCGATCTCCCCACCAAGACCGTGAGCGGTCTGGTAAAGGTGCAGGAGATCTTAAGCGGAATTGAAGGCGTCGGATTTTCCTTCTTCGAGAAAACCGATGTGGTCCGTCACCGCCTCGTTAAAGAGATCATCGACGCGTACGAAAAGTATTACGACGGCTGATCACCCGTAAGAAACCGGCTATTTATGACTGTCAGAGGTTAAATTTGCCGTAGAATCCGGTGATGTCAAACCAGAGTTCGAAATCTTCACCATTATCCAGTCCGAGCAACATCAGGTCGTAATGCTTCTCTTCGTCGTGAATGAGTGACTGCTTCATCAGTTTTAACTCCAGACCGGTTGCTTCCCTTAATCTGTCGATGTAGTAATATTCTGCACCGACACCTTCCGCGGTGTCTTCAGCGCCATCGATTATTATTGCTTCTTCTTGTGATGTGCCGTTGCCGCCTTTAAATGATACCATTTCAACTCCTTGATGTTATTTTATTAAAATGAATTTCCTTGACTCTGAATACTCCCCGCCATTTTCGCCAACAGTGGTGACGCTATGGATAAAGACACCTGACCACCTCAAATCCCATCCATATTGTGATCCCGGAAAATAATACTATTTTTACGCTCGGCAGACTTTTATTTAAGAGCCACTTCCCCCGGATACTTAAGTTACCACATCCCGGCTCTCCACAGGCGTTAAATTTATGGAATCGTCATGAAAAAACTTACTATCGTTCTTACCGTTTTATTCGCTTTCGCTTCATTCGCGCAAACCAATGATGAGATGAAAGCATACATGGACTACCTGACACCGGGGCCGTTCCACCAACACCTCGCTCAAAGTGAAGGGAACTGGGACTATCAGATGAAAATGTTCTCAGAACCCGGGAAAGCACCTGATATCGAGAATGGAACCGCGAAAGCGGAGATGATACTCGGTGGCAGATATCTTCAAATAAACCACGATGGTACAGCCTGGGGCATGCCCTTCCAGGCAATTCAGATCTTTGGTTTCGATAACGTGAAACAAGAGTTTCTCGCCTTTTGGATCGACAACATGGGCACCGGTTTTACATTCTCATCCGGAAAGATGGACTTTGAGAAAGACTACCTCGAAATGTCCGGCAGCTTTGTTGACGCGGCTCAAAAAAAGGATGTAAATTTCAGAAGCGTCCTCAAATCCACCGACATCGATCACTTCAACATTGAAATGTACGTGACCAAAGACGGAAAAGAATCAATGTTCTGGGATACATCCTACTCCCGCAAAAAATAAGATCAACCCCGCTTAACAACTAAGAGGCTGCTCACACCGGGCAGCCTCGTACTTCACAGGAAATTCATCCCGAATCTATCCCAAAACAATGCCACCGGCAAGGGTCTCAGGGTCTTCGGGTCTTTGGGTCTCCACTCATACCTCATACCTCATACCTCATACTTAGTAGCTCATCTTATCCAGCTTCACCTTTCCTCTGAAAACCCAGTAGATGCTGATGGTGTAGGCAAGCACGAACGGAATGCCAATAATTGCCAGCGTAAGCATAATGCCGAGCGTTTTTTGTGAAGAGGCAGCGTTGTAGATTGTGAGACTATACTCCGGATTGATCGAAGAAATCAGGAAGTTCGGGAACAACCCAACGGCGAAGAGTGCCATAAGACTAAGAATTGCCGCCGAAGACGAGAGGAAGGCCAAAAACTCCTTCCCGCGGTTCACCTCCCTCGGGATGTTGGCGATTGCAAGCATGTTCAGGATCGCGAGGAGGAAGAAAACAGGATGATCCCTGAAAGGCTGCACCATATGCGGGATGTAGATCAGCGTTGCCATGGTGGCGGTCACGTAGGTGATAACGAAGAAGATGATGGTGTTGTTCACCCACCCCTTTACTTGCTTCTGAAGTTCACCATCAGTTTTCATTACGAGGTAGATGGCTCCGTGCATCATGAATGCCGCGACAGTCGTGAGCCCCACCAAAAGCGCGTAGGGGTTTAGCATGTCGAGGAAATTGCTGTAGAACTCTTTGTTCTTATCTATCGGCACGCCGAGTATGACGTTACCGATCGCGACACCGATCAGGAGAGAAATAACAATTGAGGAGACTGAGAATGCCCTGTCCCAGTTCGCCCGCCATCTTGTCCCTTCACTTTTGCTTCGCACCTCAATAGAAACGGCTCTGAATATCAGCATGAAAAGCAGTAGCATGAACGGAATGTAAAATCCCGAGAACGCGGTGGCATACACATCGGGAAATGCCGCGAAAAGGGCACCACCACCCGTCACGAGCCACACTTCGTTACCGTCCCAGACGGGTCCGATAGAATTGAGGAGTATCCTCCGGTCGAGGTCGCTCTTGGTGAGGAGGTGCAGTGATCCCACCCCGAGATCGAAACCGTCGAGGATTCCGTACCCCGAAAGGAGAACGCCTATGAGAATGAACCAGATTGTGTTTAAGTCAAATGTAAATTCCATGGTCACACCGTCAGTCTGTGGTTTGCCGCGTCATCAAACTCCTGAGCCTCGATATCAGGTCCGTGTTTAATTTTTTTGTCGAGTAGATAAAGGAAAACGACAAACAGCCCCGCGTAGATTATGGTGAAGAGGATCAATGAGAAGATGATCTGCTCAGATGTAACATTTTTGGAGAATGCTTCCGAGGTTTTCAAGAGACCGTATACTATCCACGGTTGGCGCCCCACTTCTGCCGTGTACCAGCCGATCTGGTTGGCTATCTGCGGAAGCAAAACCGAAGCTACGAGTATTTTTAGCCACAACCCGGATGTAAATAGCTTTCCACGCCACAACAGGAAGAGGGAGATCAATGTGAGTCCGATCAGTGTAAACCCGATCGCGACCATAAGGTGATATGTCTGGAAAGTGAACTGCACGGGCGGCCTCTCATCCTTCGGGAAGGCATCCAGCCCTTTTATGGGGGCTTTTGGATCACCATGTATCAGAAAACTGAGCATTCCGGGGATCGCCACGCCGTGCACTTTTCTGTTGGCTTCGTCAACCCAGCCGAAGGCGTAAAGGTCAGCAGAGGCTGAGGAATCGAAATGTGCCTCGAATGCCGCGAGTTTCGCGGGTTGGTTCACTGCCACGCCTGAAGCGCTTGAGTGACCCGTGAAAAGCTGGAACAACGCTGCAAATGTGGCGACACCGAGTCCGATCTTCAGTCCAGACTTTGCGATATCATCATGTCTTTTCTTGAGGAGATAGTAAGCGCTGACGGAGATCACGAGGAACGCGCCCGCGAGGAATGATCCACCCAGTGTGTGCGAGAGCCTGTCAACACTTGATGGGTTAAAGACCATAGCCCAGAAATCGGTGACCTCCGCCCTTGCCACGCCATCGTTAACCACGATGTGGTAGCCGGCGGGGGTCTGCTGCCACGAATTGGCGACAACTATCCACACGGCGCTCATCATCGAGCCAAGCGAGACCATTATGGTTGAAAAGAAGTGCATTTTCGGACTGACCTTGTTCCATCCAAAAAGAAGAATGGCGAGAAAACCGGATTCAAGGAAGAATGCAAATATTCCCTCGGCGGCAAGCGCGCTTCCGAAGATATCACCCACATACCGGGAATAGACCGCCCAGTTTGTGCCGAATTCAAACTCCATCACAATGCCGGTGGCCACTCCCATAGCAAATGTGAGAGCGAATATCTTAACCCAAAACTTCGTCATCACTTCGTACATTTTGTTACCGGTCTTTAGGTACAATCCTTCCATTATCACAAGAATAACCCCAAGACCGATACTGAGAGGGGGATAGATGTAATGGAACGAGATCGTAAAAGCGAACTGCAGGCGAGCCCAAAGTTCTGTTGTCATAATTTACCTGTGTAAGTTGAGATTGAAATACAAAAATAGGAAAGAAGGGAATACTAACAAACCGGGGGGAAATAAAAGGCCACCCCCGGAGGGGCAGCCCTGATCGAGTTACTATAAGCTGAAGTTTACATTAAAGAAGAAGGTTCTTGGTTGAGTCGGTCCGTAAACAAAGCCGGGATCACGAGTGTAGCCGTAATCAAGGTCTTCCTGGAACGCGTCGGTGATGTTCTTGACGCCCACCGAGAGGGTGGCTTTAACCTTCTCAAACAGTTGAAGACTCTTTGAAAAGGTTACATCAAATTCAAGGAAATCGCTGCTCTTTACCAGTTCGAGTCTTGGATCGGCAACTCCCTCAATCACGATCTCGTGGGGAACATACATACTGCCGGAGTATCTGGCGGAGGTGAAAAGATCGAATCCTTCACTGATCTCATAAGATACCCTGATGTAACCGAACTTATCGGGTGTCCTGAGGAACTGCCTGGTATTGAAGTCTGTAACTTCTTTCGAGTAAAGATTTGATTTGAAGGTGAACCCCGACCTGATCTCAAGTCCGGCAACCGGCTTGATTCCAAGATCCAAATCAATTCCCTTGGCTACAGCGCCGTCACTGTTAACCCTCTGCCAGAATTCAATATTACCTGTCGAGGAGATGAAGACATCAGCATAAGCATCAAACAGTTCTGTATGAAATGCAGTCACACCAAAGAGAACCGGAATGCCACCGACAAAATCGATGAATTCAAAACCGGCGGTCAGGGTCGAACTTCTCTCCTCTTTCAGTCCCGGTGCATTTCGCAAGACCCTCTGTGTACCTTCGAGCCCGCAGATATGAAGATCTTCATCGAAGATCTGAGGAGCTTTGAATCCCGATGAGTATCCCGCTCTGAACTTCAGTGCGTCTGAAAACTTGTACATCACATTGATCCTGGGAGAGATTATCCAGTTTTCTAGCGATGAGTGACGGTCGAATCTTGCACCGGCGATAAGATTCAGTTGGTTGTTGGATCCGAAGGTCATTTCATCCTGCACGAAAAACCCGAGATTCGTAAATTTAGAGTCGAGGTAATACGCGGCAGAAGCAACGCTACGGTCGAGGAGATCGTCGTTATCATACTGCATTCCCGCTGAAACCGTGTGATTAGCAGCCATCCATTGCAATTGCACGCCCCCCGTGTGAAGCGGGTTCTCCGAGTATCCGTAATACGAAAGCGCGTCGAGGCGTGCTTTAGGTGTATCTTCAGCGAGCCCGCCATAGTAAGAGTCGCGCTTCAGAATCGAGAAAGCGTAGTTTAGAGTGTATCTGAATGAACTGCCGGGGTCGTGAGTCCATTTCAATTTACCGCCCCATTTGCTGTGGTTGGTCCACTCTGCAATTCTTGATTCGTGCACGGGACGGTCGAGCGACGCGCCTCCTCGTCTGTCCTCGACGATCCGGTGGAAAGATATTTGCAGATCACTTTTAGCGAATGGTTTTAAGAAGCCGTTAACGCCTATCGTCTCATTCGCGAGCTTTCCTATTTCCGTGAAACCGTCCCCATTCCGGTCATAACCTGATCTTTCCCGGGTTGAGCCGAAGAAGAATAGACCGGCGTCACCTGCTTCGGTCACGAGTTCAGCCACGGCTCCAACCTGCTGGTCGAACGCGCTTCCGAATGTGCTGCCGGAGTAACCGATCCTTGAACGGTTAAAAGCGGGGCGTTTTGTCATCATGTTCACCGTGCCGGCAACCGCGCCCGCGCCGTAGAGAGCCGAGCCTCCCCCTTTAACTATCTCGATCTGTTCGATCATTTCCTGCGGATAATGCTCGAGGCCGTAAACACCTCCGAGCGAACTGACAACAGGATCGCCGTCAATTAAAACCTGGGAATATTTACCGTCGAATCCGAGTATTCTCACCTGAGTAAAGTTGCAGTTATTACAATCATTCTCAACCATTACTCCCGTGAGGAGCCCGAGCGATTGGGCGAGGTTGTACGCACCCTGCTGTTGCATCTGCTTTTTCGTAATCAGTTCGGTTTTTACGGGCACATCCTCGTAAAGATGGCTTGAATTGGTGCCGGTAATAACCACGGTACCAAGTTCGAGGAGAGCTTGTGAAAGCTCGATAACCAACCGTTGGGTATCTTCCTTCAGAGCAGTTTTAAGGTTCACCGATTTGTAACCCACCATCGATACACTAACGGTCACCTCACCGGTGAGTATCCCGCTAATAATGAAGTCACCATTTTGGTCGGTCGCCGCGCCGAGGAATGTCCCTTGGATGACAACATTTGCTCCGGGGAGGGGTTCATTTGTTTTTTTATCGACTACTTTCCCTGAAAGGGTTTTCCCCTTATGGGGAACATCGTTTGCAGAAATTTCTTGTGTGAATGCTGCAAGTATAAATAATGTAACTAAAGCTAAAGTGTATTTTATCTGTTTCATGATCGCTACCATAATTTTTCATAATGCTTATTTAAACTTAATCTAAATTAAAATAACGACAAAATTAAATTAATATTTTTATTATTTAGGCCACCAGCCCGGCTTTCCCTCTTGCTTACCGCATGACTTGAGCTAAAACAGCGCGACGACCAAAGGCAAAACCATACACTGTTTCATGTCAGATCCCGGAAGTCTATTTGAACATTTTCCTCGGATCATGGTCCGGTTTTTCACCATCTTCACGGTCAAGGTTGTGGAAGTCGAACTTCCCGTCAACGAAAGTTACTGCCCTGCGGGTGCCACGTTGATCCGCTGTACCTTCGGGGTTTTCCTGCTCCACTGCTGCCACTTCCTCCGCCTGATGTCTTGCCTTCTCTATCTCTTTAGCCAGTTTCTTTGTTCTCCGCCTCTCTCCGGCGAAGAAGATGACCGGAGTTACAACCGTGATCAGAAGCAAAAAGATGACTATCAGTTCAACCATGTTCTAGCCATAAATATAAAAAACAATACCGGAACCTAACTAAATAGTGATTATTTCTCAAACCCGGATGGCACCCCCCCCCTGTTATTTTGTGACCGGAAGGTCAGATTGTTTCAACGCGTTTTGATTTTATTAATTAAATGCTAAATTTAGCCTCAAGATTCTTACATAACCCGGAAGGAGCAGCAACATGGACTTCGAAAACGCACTGCACGGATTTTCGGAAATAGCACCCAGACTTACAGAACTGATACTGGATATGGGTGAAAAAAAGGGCCGGCTAAGTGATGAGGAAGCGGACAGGGTTCTCCAGCCGCTGATGGAGGAGTATGAAAGGCTCTCCGACGACCTCGCGGAACTTGAGGAGCCTTTTCTCAAAAACTTCGCGGATCTCATTCTGGTGCAGATGTTTGGATGTTTTGAAGAGTTCGACAAGAAAAGGGATGCCTTCCTGATGAAGCATCCCTTTCCCGGTGGTAAAAAGTATGAGAAGGCGCAGAACGATCTGATCGAGCTCTATAAAGAGGCGATCGAAGAGTTTCAAGTGCTGCGGCTTGTTTCCCTGAACCCGTTCTGCGACAGGCACGGCCTTAACTCAGAGGATGAGTTGAAGAAATTCATCAGCAACCGTAAGAAAGAGATAAAGCTGGACGACCTGTTCTACGCTCCCGAACCGTGAGCGGCTGTTATTGCAGATATTGCTCTACAATTGCCTTTATTTTATTGTTGATCTCTTCGCCCGGCCTGTTGTTTTCGGGGTCGGCGATATATTTCTTCAGTGCCTCTGCAACGTTGAAGTTCGGGTCGTCAGCCGCCACTTCGCCAAGTTTGGCAAGGGCTTTATCCTGATCACCCTCAACTTCGAGGTAGATGATCGCGTAGGCAATTGTAAGTCCCGAGGTAATTCCCTGCGCGGCGGCAGCGTCAAGCTTCTCGAGATACTTCATCGAGGCGTAGTTCTTTGTGGCGGCAGCATCGCTCAAGATAAAAGGGATAACCGAGGTTGAAAACTCTTCTGCCTCAATGTAGCCGGTCACGGTCTGGATGAATTTGCCGTCCGGTTTGAAGAAAGCCGTGGCAGGGTAACCGGTGATCTTGAATTTTTTACCGAACTCCTCCGGGGTGAGGGTCGCGCCCGCGATGGTGATGTCACCGTCTTTTTCGGGGTTGTATTTTATGGCGATGAAGCCCTCGTTGAGAACCTTAACGACGGGTGTTTTGGCGTATGTGGCGGTATCCATCACTTTGCACCAAGTGCACCAGTCGGTGTACGCATCAAGAAGAACGTGTTTGTTGTTTTCCATGGCAAGCTTGAAGCCTTCAGCGGGTTTGTACCACTTCAACTCCTGGGCAAGCACTGACAATGATAAAAACAGGACTATTGTAAAAATCCGGGTGAATGATCTCATTCCAATTCTCCGATATAAGGTAATTTAATTATGGGGTAAACCTGTAAGCGATTCGCCATTTGATGCGTGAACTTAAAGAGGGTTTCCGTGGTTTCAAATTTATGTAAATAGAGCGAATATCTCGCGATATTTGATACTGATACTGCAACGGGACGCGATTGTTCCCGCTTAAAAGAAAAAAATAAAATGAACAAGACTGTTAAACTTCTACTCGCCATTGCCCTTCCCCTTCTTGTGGGAAGTGTAGCCGGACTGGCAACCACCCCGAACATAAAAGACTGGTACCAATTCCTCGAAAAACCTTTTTTCAGCCCGCCCAACTGGCTTTTTGGTCCGATGTGGACACTGCTCTACATCCTGATGGGTATCGGCTTTTACTTCATCCTTCAGTCAGAAACGGGTCAGTTGAGGAAGAGGGCGCTTAACGCGTTTTACATTCAACTGGCGCTGAACTTCGCTTGGAGTTTTATCTTCTTCGAGTTCAGACTTATCGGCCTTGCATTCTTCGAGATACTTCTGGTCTGGCTGGCTGTCGCATGGATGATCCATACCTTTTACCTCGTGAACAAAAAAGCGGCGTTAATGCAGATCCCTTACATCCTGTGGGTGACTTTCGCTTCCGTGCTTAACGGGGCGGTCTGGGTGCTGAACAAATAAAAAAGGCTGCCCCGCGCGGGCAAGGCAGCCTTGGAATTACTGTTTACCGGATCACAGTTTAGCGTACATCGCTTCGATCTTCTCGAGGGTGTCGTAGAGTGCTTTCGGAACGTGTCCTTCAAAGGTATCGTAATACTTACGGATGCTCTCCATTTCGGCGATGCCTGATTCTTTGTTCACATCGAACAAGCTTGCCATCTTATCTTCTGAGAGCCCGAGTCCCTCAATATTTATTGAACCCGGTTTCGGCAGGTAGCCTTTGGGCGTTTCAACGGCTATATCGGCACCATCGAGACGGTTGAATATCCACTCAAGCACGCGGATGTTCTCACCGTATCCGGGCCATATGAACTTGCCGTTCTCATCTTTCCGGAACCAGTTAACGTAAAATATTTTCGGAAGTTTCGCCTGATCGGCTTTCTCGCCTGTTTCGATCCAATGGGCGAAATAGTCACCCATATTGTAACCGCAGAAAGGAAGCATCGCGAACGGGTCGCGTCTGATCTGACCTACCGCTCCCGTGGCGGCTGCTGTGGTTTCTGATGAAACGGTTGAGCCCATGAAGGTGCCGTGCGTCCAGTCGAAAGCTTCAGCTACAAGGGGCACTTCCTTCGCGCGTCTTCCGCCGAAGAGGATCGCCGATATCGGCACGCCCGCGGGATCTTCCCAGGCGGGATCAATCACGGGGCACTGCCCGGCAGGCGCCGTGAATCTTGAGTTCGGGTGCGATGACGGCTCGGGTGACTCCGGTGTCCAGGGCCTGTTCTTCCAGTCGGTAAGTTTCGCCGGCTTCTCATCGGTCATCCCTTCCCACCAAATGTCTCCTTCGGGTGTAAGTGCAACGTTTGTAAAGATCGAGTTTGCCCTCGCTGAAAGTATCGCGTTTCCGTTCGTTTTCATCGAAGTGCCGGGGGCAACGCCGAAGAAACCGTATTCCGGGTTAACGGCGTAAAGCCTGCCGTCAGCTCCAAATTTCATCCAGGCTATATCGTCACCCACTGTTTCAACTTTCCATCCGGGAAGTGAGGGGGTGAGCATCGCGAGGTTTGTTTTTCCACAGGCGCTCGGGAACGCGGCGGCGATATACTTCTTCTCACCTTTCGGGTTGGTGATGCCGACGATAAGCATGTGCTCGGCGAGCCATCCTTCATCGCGTGCCATTACGGAGGCTATTCTGAGGGCGAAACACTTCTTCCCAAGAAGCGCGTTTCCACCGTAGCCACTTCCATACGACATTATCGTTCTCTCTTCAGGGAAGTGAACGATGTATTTTGTGGGGCTGCAGGGCCAGGGAACGTCTTTTTCACCTTCGGCAAGCGGCTTGCCCACCGAGTGAAGGCACGGCACGAAATCGCCGTCGCCAAGCTGGTCGAGAACCTTCTGACCCATTCTGGTCATAATTTTCATGTTACAGACAACATACGCGGAGTCGCTGATCTCAACCCCTATGTGCGCGATGTTAGAGCCAAGCGGACCCATGCTGAAAGGGATAACGTACATCGTACGCCCCTTCATGCATCCGTCAAACAGCCCGGAGCCGGGCTCAAGAAGTATCTTCTTCATTTCGGCAGGCGCCATCCAGTTGTTGGTTGGTCCCGCGTCCTCTTTCTTCTCTGAACAGATGAATGTTCTGTCTTCAACTCTCGCCACGTCACTGGGATCGGACATGCAGATATAGCTGTTTGGTCTCAGCTCGTCATTAAGGCGTCTGAAAGTTCCGGCAGCTACCAGCTCACCGGCGAGACGGTTGTACTCTTCTTCTGAGCCGTCGCACCAATAAACCGCGTCAGGCTTGCAAAGTGATGCCATTTCTTCGACCCACTTCAGCAGCTTTTTGTTTGTTGTCATCTTAAAACCTCGGTTGTTTCATTATATTGTCGCTTATGTTTATTTTTACAGACCGTAAACGACAATAAATTTGAATTAAAAGATATCCTCGTATGTCAGTTCAAAATATTGAACTTTCAAAACTACTAAATTTAACGCATTTTTCAAATAAATGAGCCGACTTTACCCCCGTTCCCGGCGATATCCGCGATGCTTCGACTGATCGAAAAACTCGGGCGAAAAACCCTCGACTTTATTTCCGAGCTCGGTGAGATTTCGCTGTTGCAGCTCAGGATTTTCATCGCTTTCCCCAAGATGTTCCGGAACCGCCGCCAGGTGCTCTATCAGATGGAGCATATCGGAGTGGGCTCGTTGCCTTTAGTGCTTATTATCGCTGTTTTTACCGGTGCCGTTGCCGCGTGGCAGGCTGCATATCAGCTTAAAGGAATTGCTCCCCTCTCGTTCCTGGGAGCCGCGACCAGCAGGGCGATAGTTACCGAATTGGGGCCAGTGCTCACCGGTATCGTTATCGCCGGAAGGGTGGGCGCCTCAATCGCCGCGGAACTTGGCACGATGAAGGTGACCGAGCAGATCGATGCCCTTGAAAGCATGGCTATAAGCCCGATCCGCTTCCTGGCAATGCCCCGCTACCTCGCCTCGATAGTGATGCTCCCCATTCTGGCGCTTTTTGCCTCTTTTATCGCGGTTTTTGGCGCTTTTCTCGTATCTAATTACTTTCTCGGCGTTTCATCCGCGGTCTTCTTCCAGTCGGTGAAACAATATTTCAAACTCTACGACCTCTTCACGGGACTCGTGAAGACCGTTTTCTTCGGAGCCGTCACTTCCCTGATCGGGGTGCACAACGGACTTCGTACCGCCGGCGGTGCCGAGGGGGTTGGCAACGCGACAATTCGCTCATTCGTCCTCTCGGCGGCACTTATACTTATTCTTGACTATGTACTCTGGATCCTCCTCTTCTGACGGGGCTCCCTAACCAAATTTTAAACGGAGATCAAACAATATGAACGACATAATTCTTCAGAAGCAACAGCAGGCAATTGAAATTTTAAAAGAACAGAACATCGACATGTGGCTCACCTTCGTGCGGGAAAGCGCGTCGATCCACGATCCCGTGCTCGATACCATAGCGGGCGTGAACGTTACGTGGCAGTCGGCTTTTATCCTCACAAAGCATGGTCACCGGAAGGCGATTCTCGGCTCGCTCGATATCGCCAACCTTAAAGATGCCGGCACATTCGGCGACATTTCAGGCTATGTCAAGTCGATCCGTGAGCCCCTCCTCGAGTTCGTTAAGGAAGTGGATCCAAAAACGATCGCCGTTAACTATTCAAAAAGCATGAACCTCGCCGATGGACTCACTTTCGGGCTCTACAAAGTGCTGCTCGACCATTTCGCGGGCACCCCCTACGGCGAGCGCCTCGTCTCCTCCGAGAACATCGTCTCCTCCCTCCGTGGAAGGAAATCAGCCGATGAACTTAAAATAATGCGTGAGGCAGTGGCTATAACGCTCGAGATCTTCGATGAGGTTGGCAAGTTCATCACCAAAGGACGCACCGAAAAAGAGATAGCTGCCTTCATGACCAAACGCGCCCACGACCGCGGCCTGACCGTGGCATGGGAGGCCGACAGCTGCCCGGCGGTTTTCACGGGACCCGACACCGCCGGTGCTCACGCGGGACCAACCGACCGGAAAGTGGAAGGCGGTCACCTGATAAACATCGATTTCGGTGTTAACTACAAAGGCTACTGCTCTGATCTCCAGCGCACATGGTACATCCTGAAAGATGACGAAACGGATGCCCCTGAAGCGGTAAAGCAGGGCTTTGAAGTCCTCAGAACCTCGATCACCAGGGCAGCCGAAGTTCTGAAACCCGGTGTGACTGGCGTTGAAGTGGATGCTGCCGCCCGCGGACACATCACCTCAAACGGATTCGACGAGTATCCGCACGGCCTGGGCCATCAGGTCGGCAGAGTCGCCCACGACGCGGGTCCCGGCCTCTTCCCCGCCTGGGAGAAATACGGAAACCTCCCCTTCATCCCACTCGAGAAGAACCAGGTCTTCACCATCGAACCGCGCCTCTACGTCGCCAACCACGGCATCGTAACCATTGAGGAAGAAGTTGTGCTCACAGACACCGGCATCGACTGGCTGAGTAACCGACAGATGGATCTGATGCTGTTGAGGTAGAAGGAATAGCCACACTTTAACTATAACGCGATCAACCATTGCCCCGCTTTGGTTGATCGCTTTTTTATTTCATTTAACACCACAAAAACCTGAATCTTATGAACGAAACTATCATCCTTATAATCAGCGGCTTTCTTGCCGGGGTGCTTGGCGGATTTTTTGGAATTGGCGGCGGCGTTATCATCATTCCGGCGCTTACGCTCCTGCTCGGGTTTGATCAGAAGACGGCGCAGGGCACCTCGATCGCTTTCCTTCTTCCACCGGTGGGCATACTGGCATTCATGAACTACTACAAAGCGGGCTTCGTGGATGTGCGGGCGGCGATAATCATGATCGTGATGTTCCTCGCCGGCAGTTGGATCGCCTCCAAATACGCCGTCGAGATGGACCCCTTCTGGCTTAAGAAAGGCTTCGCGGTTTTCCTGATTGTTTACGCCGTGAAGATACTGTTTGAGAAGTAGGGGCGGGTGGCACTTCGAAAAAATCGATTTTTAAGGGAGTTTTAAGCATGAATCCGGAAAATAATTTGTAATTTGTTCTTTAACTTTTGATAATACTTCAGATTATGAACAAGATACTCCCCTCAGTGCTGCTGTTCGCGGGGCTGATAATCGCTTCAATCCTCATCGATCTGTTGCTGCACAGCATCGGCATCGCGTGGATCGGCAGGTACTTCGGCATCCTCGGCACATCCCTTATAATTATTTCATTCACTTACTCCCTTAAAAAACGGAAACTGATTCAGTCAGGGCAGCCGAAATCGCTTCTGAACCTGCACGAGACCCTCGGCTGGCTCGGCGGAGTGATGATAATCGTTCACGGCGGCATCCACTTCAACGCGATCATCCCATGGATGGCACTTTTCGCGATGGTGATCGTGATCGCCAGCGGACTGACGGGGAAGTTCCTTCTTACGGAAGTGAAGGGCGACCTCAAAGACCGGGTAACAGAACTGAAGGGGCGCGGATTCACTCAGGAAGAGATCGACAGGGACGTGCTGTTTCAGTCGCTTCTCGTCGGGAGAATGCAGAAGTGGCGCAAGGTTCACATGCCCCTTAACGCCATCTTCATGGCACTCGCGCTCATACACATAATCGGCACCATATTGATGTGGAGCTGGAGATGAGAACCATGTACTTTTTCGCGGCAACACTTCTTTTGGGAATTGTCGCCGTTACCTTCACCCCCTACTACGCAATCAACCCGGGCGTGCTCAACCACGGACACGAAAACCTCAGCAACGACTGCATGAAGTGCCACTCGATCGGGCAGGGTGCCGTTTCAGATAAATGCCTCGAGTGCCACATCAGGGAGGATA
Source organism: uncultured Ignavibacteriaceae bacterium (assembly GCA_964625575.1). Taxonomy (GTDB): domain Bacteria; phylum Bacteroidota; class Ignavibacteria; order Ignavibacteriales; family Ignavibacteriaceae; genus UTCHB3. The sequence continues at coordinate 133,252 of CAZVBQ010000002.1, forward strand.
TCGGACTGAAACCCGCCGGCAACACGAAAGGGTTCAAACCTTCGCAGCGGAACCACTTCCTGCACAAAAACATTACGGATATCGACTGCGTAACCTGCCACCTCGAGCACACGGGCGATACCAAAAACCTCGCGATCAAGAAGTTTTCGCACACCATCATCGGTGCCGCCACCCGCGAAAAATGCTCAGCCTGCCACGACTACCAGCGACCCAAGGACGACTTTCACCAAACCCTGAAGAGTGAGTGCTCGGCCTGTCACAGCACCGAAACCTGGAAGGGCGCGAAGTTCGACCACGACGCCAACGGCGCGAGCAGCACAAATTGCGTAAACTGTCACGAAAAAGTTAAACCCAACGACGATCTCCACAGCTCGTTCGCGAAGGGTGAGTCGTGCGCGGCATGCCACACCACCAAAGCGTGGAAACCTTCAACCTTCGATCACTCGAAATACTTCGTTTTCGACGGAAATCACCCCGAAACCTGCTCGAATTGCCACACTTCCGCCACCGGATACAAACAGTACACCTGCTACAACTGCCACGAGCACTCCGAGGCGAAAATCGCCCGCAAACACCAAAAAGAAGGCATCGCCGACTTCACCAACTGCGTTAAATGCCACCGCTCCGGCAACGAACACGACATCAAAGGCGGAAGCGAAGGCAATAAAGCCGGCGGCGAAAGCGGAAAAGAGCAGAAAGACCGCGGACGGGAAAACAAAAAAGAGCGAGAACACGAAGGCGGGGAGGATTAACTTCCGGAAAAACTAAAACCGGGTTGCTCTACAAGATATATAATCAAAAATTCTATCTGGAGTAAAAATGAACAGACTTGAAAATAACATATACGATTACCTCCCTCTTAACAGAAAAGAGAGATTTTATACAGGCACGGTACTGCCTCAGATAATTTGCGGCGATAATTTCAGAAATCTGCATCTTTTCTTTGAACTTATCCCTGGATTTCCCCAAACAGTGGAAATCAAACCGGATGCTTCTTCAAACAACATTCTCTTCTTCACGGAATACAGCCTCAAAGAAAGCCTTGTTGAAGATCATCACAAGTCTAAATTCAGCGGCAATTACGAAACGAAGGACACACCGGACGGGATTATTTTGATCACATCGCCTGAAATTTTGCTGGTGGTTATCGAAGCAAAAATGTACAGTAACGCGTCTGCTGAAAAGATAAATGAGCAATTGAGAAATCAGAAATGGATCATCGATGAGCTCGTTGCCATCCACTCAATCCCAAAGGATAATGTTTTTCACGTCGCCATCACTCCTTCCGGCATGGTACGCCACAAAGCAGCCTTAGATTCGCCATTAATCTACTGGGAAGATATTCTCGACAAATATCAGCCTCTTCTGAAAAACAACTATTTCTATGAAACTTTACGCATTGCGATAGATAAATTCGATGGGCTTAAGTCACAGTCACAAGGCGGTGGTTTGACTTATGGAAAAAACATGGATGAGAGAGTGCAGGGCAGAATAATAGTCGAACTGCACAACAGCGGAAAGAAATTCATGGTGGGTCGTGGTGGCGGAATTTCTGGAGATAAATTAAAAACAGATATTGCAACCGGTGGTTGGAAGAGTTTTGAATATGAAGTGAATTATACACATACAGCTCCAATTAACGATAATTGGTTTACCTCTGAGCAGTTTGTTCGTGCTGTTCAAAAATATACTGCGCCGGTCCCTGTTGAGGAGAAAAAAGAAATCAGAAAAAAGAGCTTCCTGGACCGGTTCTTCAAAACTGAGGAGCTTCCGGTAACTCCAAAGTCCGATCAGCCGCCATATCACCCTGATCCGTGGCATTTCTCGCACCTTGGAATTGAGTATTTCGACAACATTGCCCGAAAATTTGGAGCGAAAGCACTTAAAGAAGCTAAAATAGACCGGTTATACATCGGTAGTTCAGGTGAAGCATACGAAAAGAAGCGCTTTGGCAGAAATGTGAACCCGAATTGGGCAGTAGAAATGACTGACGGAAGCAAATACAAGTGCAGAGCAAACCGCAACCAGCCACTCGAAGAGGGATTATGGACAAAGTCAAATTGCCTTGTCTTCGATTGGAGTGATATTGTCGAATGGTTCGAGTGACGGTTTAAGAGTAGTAGACAGGCAGGGTTTCCGGATTCCAATCCCGGACGAGCGTTTGACTACGGATCAAAAGGTTGAGGGTTCTCATCCGGGACGGGCAGCTGCTTACAAATCAGCCGGTCGCGGGTTCGAGACCCGCAGGGTGCATTAATCAATATCGACGCAGAGCCTTTGTAATACATGCCCCCAAATTAACACTTCTCATGACCTTTGTCAATTCAGAGAAATATTTGGCCAAGATTTAACAATACAGAAGACTGTTATGATACATTGCGTGGCCCAAAGAACTTGTCACCATTAAAATGGATCAGATGATCTGGTTCTTCTGCTATCCAAACTTCAGTTTCCCATGCAATTTCGGCTATGAATTTTTTAAACTCCAGTCTGCTCGCGAATACTGTGACAAATATCTTCCCAAAAGGACAATCCTTAAACGATTCTTCCAGTTCGATCAAACGTTTGGGGGAAATTGGGCCATGCGACGTGACAACCTCAATCAGATAAATCCACTTTCTTACATTATCCGCAACAATTATGTCGGGTATTTTGCTATGCTGATCGATGAATATTCCAAGTTCTCCCAACCGCTCAATCTTTTTATAGAAACTTTTATCGGCCGTGTCACCAAGATACAGCAATTCTACATTTTGGATAAATCTTGGTACGAATTCTTCAAGAGTTTTTACCTGTATCTCATTGTGTTTGCCAGGTGAGAGATTTTTTATAATTCCATCCAATTCTACGGTGATATGAACGTCTTCCCTTTTCTTATTGTACACTTCTTTCAACTTGCCGGCATTTCCCGTGAACAGCAACAGTTGTTTACGCCATTTCCTGGTTCCGTACGAATTGATTACCGGAAGTACTTCGCTGGAAATTGCATAATGTGCTTTAGGACTGTTCACAGCAAGCTCAGGTTGTTCAGGGTTATAATCAACAATTTTTGCTTGAACCAGTTGGTGTAGAACGTTTTTTCTGAAAGTTTCTCTGGTATTTGGAGCATAGGCTCGAGAATAGTTATCTGAAATGAATTTCATTATTCCTTTAGATATACCCAATTGAGTAATCTTTGCATCAGACCAACTATCATTTTCTTTAATATTACAAAGAGCCAGAAGTGTCAGAGCAGACATTTCATTGGACTGTGCATCAGGTAAACCAAGACTTTGAAGAATTTCCTGAGCTTCTTGTATTTTACTCATAATCAAAATCCATCCTAAATTCGTTATTAACTATTTTTTCTGCGGATTCTACCGAAAAGTCGTTGCTGAGGATCAGTTTTTCGCCAATTGCGTAAATCGTTTGCAATGGAGGTAGTGGCATCGCGCGCAATTCAGTTGCACTAACGTTTATATTTCCATTAAAAATTCTAAAATAATGGTCAAAAATGCTGCTGTTCAGTAAAGCACAAAGCCCAATAATTTCCTTTCGCGACATATGACCGTTTGGCCTGTAGATATAGTTCAGCTTGTTTTCAACACCAATTTTATCGGAATCTTCAATTGAGCAAAAATGGGGAGCAGCGATTAATCGATGCTTATCATCTTTTGCACTAAATCGTCGTAACAGAATGTAATTTTTATTAGGAATCAGTAACTTCTCTGTCGTTTGTGTAATTTTAATAAATTGTCCTTTCCCCTCTTTAAAGACAGGCCAATTCACTTTCATCTTCATAACATTATGCAACCAAAGAAGGGGAACTGAATCTGAGGAAGTAATTGAACAGCTTATTTCATCCTTTAATCTGAACGCAACAACAGGTCCGGTTGAAATTTGGAGATTATACCCCTCCAAGCTTCCATTCCACGACTTAAAGAGGTTAAGTACCTCTTCACCGGTATCATCTACCGGAAGATGTAACATCCTGTCTTTTGAATTGAAATCAATTAAATACTCCTCGCGGTATTTCACATTCTTTTTTTCTACAAGATCAGCAATTCCACAAGATGAAGAGACTACAATTTCGCCTAAATCGTCATATTTGAGTCGTTTCACACCTTTAATGATTATTGTCTCCTGCAAAACCTTGTCTCTGGCAAAAGCCTCAGTTCTTGATTTGAATAAATGAATATGATCAAGCCTGATATTTCTAAAAAAAAAGTTGCGGAAATCTTTGAAATACAGACCAGATGAAAAGCTTCTCGGAACAATAAAAATTAACGATCCTTCAGTGTTCAGCAACGTCGACGCAATGATTAAAAAAGCCGCGTAAATATTAGATACACCATTGACAAATCTGGAGACCGTAATTACTCTTGAATCATCTTTTGATAACTTAAAATAGGGAGGGTTCCCTATAATAAAGTCATACCCCGAGTCAATGTCGTTTGTCGAAAAAAGACTCGTGTTGTCAAGAATAAAATCTTCAGTGATCAGATTCCATTCGAAATTAACATCTCTTTCCTTTAACCACTCTGCTAGAAATTGTACTGATTTTCTTGTTAAGGTTAAAAGATCTGTGTCCGTTTCATATAGAGTAAGTGAAATATGTGATATCGTATTACATTTCACCAATTTTTCGATTAAGGCACACGATAAAACTGCTGTACCACATCCAGGATCGAGAATTTTAATCCGGGATTTTGTAGTGTTGGCAAATTCTCCCATAAAGCGAGCTAGCGCCGGTGGCGTGAAATATTGACCAGCTTGTTTGTTGGGTTTGAACTTAATCAACCTTGAATAATGCAATCCGATCCGGTCTGCAAAATCTGCTGGTAATTCATTTTGATAAGGTTGTATTATTTCAGTCACTTCAGCAAAACTATGGTTTAATGTCTCAAATATAATTACAGGGAAATTTAATTCCGATTCAATTTCAAATCTGGATCAGTTCCCCGTTTCAAAATAAATATTCCTGCCAAATCTCATTGACTAAATTCTCCGGCACAAGAAGGCATTCATTAGATTCACGCACTCTTAAAATATCCTCACCACCACCAAAATTCCCTTACAAATTATTCCCGCTGTTTTATTAGATTTTGATCCAACAGAAAGGAAATTGCGAAATGACAGATAAATTATCCCTCGACGAGGTTTTGGATATAAGGCAGTTCTTAAGCAACGAGATCGAAATGATACGGTTTGGTGAATCGGGCAGAACACCCACGGAGGATGAGGAGGAGATCATCATAATCACCAAGGAGATCAAAAGGGTTGAATCGTTATACCTGAATGAGATCAAGACTGAAGAAACCATCAACCTTCTTCAACCGGTGTTCGGGGTGATCGAGGACTACCATAAGCTGCTCTACACTGTTTTCGAGACACCGCATAAAGATCCCGCGCCTCTCATTAAGAAGTTTCAGGCGACGCTTCAGCGGGATATATCACTGCAAATGGATAATCTGAAACTCGATCTGATCCCTTTCCTCGAGCGGCACGTGATCCCGTTCAATGATTTTGTTGGTGCTGCCAAATCAAGCGACTATTACAAGGAAAACACCGCGAAGATATTTATGATCAGCGGCACCGACGCGAAAATTGACGCCATGCTGGACAGAATTGTATCGATCATTACCTCTTATGAATCCGCTCTTACAGGCGCGTTCCTTACCATGCATGACAGGAAAATATTCGACTCAGGCGATGTTATCAACAGTCTTATGACGGAAATGAAAGTCTCTCTTGAGAAATTTCTTTCGATTGCCAACGATGAGTTGATACCTTACTGTGATGACAACGGGTTCGATCCTTATCAGATACTTGTTGATCTGTTCGATCAGATCGATCTGAAGCAGGAAGAGTCCGGCTTCGAAGGTGACTTGTTAGACGAAGGCCTCGAAGTGGATATCGACAGCCTCGACGATGATTTCGATGACTTCGACGACGACGATGAAGTCGGTTTCGGCAAACGGAATCGCTTCGACGAGGAAGACTCGTTCGATGATGACGCCGGCTTTGATGATGACGATGATGATTTCAAACCGGGCAAGAAAAGGAAGGGGTGGTAACAAAAACCTTTGGTTGGTGGTGATTTGCTGCGCGAATGGCTATATTACTTTATTGATAATTCAAATTTTAGCGCAAAACGATGAATAAAAGTCTCCCTTTACTAACATCCCATTTCCCCACGCTTATCGAGCGTAATTCGTGGTATGTTGACAAGACAAGGTTTATTCCCCTTCTGGAGGGACTTAATTCGCCCGCGATATTTTTCCTCAGACCCCGTCGTTTTGGCAAGTCACTTCTTCTCTCTGTTCTGGACCACTACTACGGTCGACAGTATGCGCAAGATTTCGAGCGGCTGTTCGGAAATTTGTTCATCGGTAAACCTGAGAACACCACCCCGCTTCGCAACTCATTTCTTGTTCTGAAGTTCGATTTTTCCGGCATTGAATCCGGGGATAAATCGCTGGTAAGAGAATCCTTCAACTCGAAGATCAAGATCGGTTTCAATGATTTTAACTCTCACTACAATTTCCTGACTTCAGAGGAAATGGTGGCTATCAACAGTAGCGATTCTCCCGCGGTAAGAATAGGAAACTTCCTTTCCGAGGTTCAGAACAGGTTAAAGGGTAACAAGATTTACCTCCTGATAGATGAGTATGATCACTTCGCGAACGAACTTTATTCTTTCGACCGGGAATTTTTCAAAGACATAGTAACCGGCAACGGATGGGTCCGGAAGTTCTATGAAGTGATAAAACAATTCATGGGCACAGGTCTGATCGACAGGTTTTTTGCAACCGGAGTCACTCCCGTCACCCTCGACAGTATGACAAGCGGTTTTAACGTTGCAAGCAACATCTCTCTTCTCGACGAATTCAACGAACTCTCAGGATTCACGGAAGAAGAAATTCAGGAATTGATCGCCGCGACAATTCAAAATCCGGGTGCTTTTGATTCCCGAACGGTGATCAACGACATGCGCGCCTGGTATAACGGGAGCAGTTTCTCCTTCCGTGCAAAGAAAAAGCTCTACAACCCTCAGTTGGTGATCTCTTTCCTCTCATCCTTTTCGAAAGAGTTCAGATACCCTGATGAAATGGCGGACCAGAATGTCACCTCTGATTTCAGGAAGATCGCGAACATTCTCTCTCCGCTTCCGGGCGACCTCAATGACTCGATCATTGAGGAGATACTTGTAACCGGAAAAATCTCTGATTCTCTGACACTTCAATTCAATTTTGAAAAAGAGTTTTCAAAGGCGGACGCCATTTCACTTTTATATTATAACGGACTCCTCACCATAGAAGATCATTTCGCGGGATTGGTAACTTTTGGAATTCCCAATTATGTGGTCAAGCAACTTTATTGGGAGTTTTTCAGAGATGCCAGAGTTTCCGCCAAGGGCGCGCACTTTGATTCGGGTGAGACCGGAGCAGCCTTGAAAGCGATGTCATTGAATGGAGATATCCGCCGATTCGTGGAATACGCTCAAAAGGTTATATCCTCGGTTTCTTTCCGTGATCTGCAAAACTTCAGTGAGAAACACCTTAAAATGATATTTCTTTCACTCCTTGCGGGCAACAACGCGTACTTTGTTTCGAGCGAGATTGAAACACGCGCGGGATATGCGGATCTGTTCCTTCAGAAGACCCACAACAATCCGAATGGCTGGAATCACTTGATCGAACTTAAATATGTCAAATCCTCACAACCGAAACATACGGATCAATTGATTGAAGATGGCATTAAACAAGTTTCGATGTATCGCGATTCCTTACAAACCGTAAACCGCCAAAAACTAAAAACATGGCTGCTGATCTTCACCGGAAAAGATTCACACAAAATTGTTGAAGTAGTGTAAATCTACCGCATCAAAACCATCTTCTTTGTAATGGAAACCCCACCTGCCGATAACCGGTAAAAATAAACACCCGAGGTTAGTTTATAGGTAGCGGCATCAAACGAGATGCTGTGGTTGCCGGCCTCTTTTACACCATCCACCAGGGTTAAAACTTCCTGTCCCAATGAATTATACACTTTGATCGATACCTCACCGGCGGCGGGCAACGCGTAACGTACAACGGTCCCGGGGTTGCCATTGGCTCCCGCGGAGAATGGGTTAGGGTAATTCTGGCCAAGAGCGAACTCTGTTGGCAGACCTGTTTCTACTGATAACTCGTTTGAATACTCATATGAGCCATCGGTATCGATCTGTTTTAGTCTGTAGAAGATCTTCCCTGATACAGTTGGTCTGTCAATGAAGCTGTAATATTTCGGTGAGTTGGAGGTGTTATGCCCTTCAACGAAGCCGATTTTCTCCCATCCGGTGGTTCCAATTTTCCTCTCAACTTCAAAACCCTGGTTCATCACCTCTGTTTTGGTTTCCCAGTTCAGGGTTACGGTGTTACCGGTCTGCCCATTTGGGGTTGTGGATGCCGTGAAGCTCGTCAGTTCCACAGGGAGTGGGTTGTCGTTGTCGGCTGCTGTCCAAAGGGAGAAAGCGCCGATTCCTGTAAGTGTTATTTTATTGTTGGCCACGTCAACGGTGCCGTTCACTTTGGTCCAATTCGCCCCCTCATCAATCGATTTAAAAAGCGCGAGTTTGCTTTCAGTGACCGTTCCGAGTTCCAAGGGGTTATAGTTGAACACAAGAGTTGCATTAAGCCCGGAATTGTTGGTTGGGGCAATGTTGTACCATCTTTGGACCGCTCCAGTGCCGTGCTCTATCCGGGATGAATGCCCGCGCGTAATCGTGGTTGAGCCCATATTTTGGGAGGTTGTAATCACGGCACCAAGTCCCGCTACGTTTTCCGATGGGATATTTGAGAGGGTTCTGGTGGCATAAATCGAACCTGAGGTACCGTATAATCTACCAAGCCCTTCCAAAAGATATCCGGTTGATCCAAGATCGAATGAATAACCGTTGAGGTTAAGATCGGCATCTACAAGAAGGTTGCCAAACACAGGCAAGGTTCTCCCCATGACCGGTGCCGAGCCCGCCGCGATCAGGAGGTTAAGCACTCCGGAGAGTCCCTCCATTGCCTGATTGTCGATAGTCAACTCATTACCAAGTTGCCACTTGTAAACACCCGTGTTTCGTTCGGAACTTGACGGTGATCCCGTGCTCCAATTCGCACCATCTGACCAACTGTTGCTTTCCGCGCCTGTCCATGTGTTGAAAGCGGTTGAAGCAACAGGTGAATTTGGAAAAGTATTGTTCCTGAGTGTCCCGTTCCGGTTGTTCGCCGTCATGTCAAAAGCAGTTGTTCCATCGGTTTCATCAAACCTGTAATACGCCTGAAGCCCTGCTTCGTTGCCGGTGAGGCTTCGCATCATTATGTCACGGATCCGTGCAGATGTAAGCGCGATATCCCAGAAACTGAATTCATCAACAGCCCCGTCAAAAAAACTGATAAGATCTGTTTCGCTGCCTATATATCCCACATTCGATGACGTAAGTGTAGTAGTTGGTAAATCTATCCCGCTCCAGGAGAGGGGTTCTTGAACACCATTCACAAAGATCTTTAACTTGTCGTAGTAGTTGGATTGTGAACCATCAAACACAACCGCGAAGTGTGTCCACTTTCCAACGACCAGAGACCCGCTCCGGGTATAGGCCTTGTTATCAGCTCCATTAGAAACCGATACGCAGAATTTACTATTATCCCCACCGCTACCGGATTGAATAATTGTTCTGAATTTATCGACTGTGGGATTTTTATGGTTGAAAAATGTTTGCCAATCATTCAGCGAAGCGGGTTTTACCCAACCGGCGATGGTTATTTTCTGTTTTCCCCCTATCGCGTCGCTAAGCGCGACCGGTGTCTGAACAGACTGACTTGATCCTCTGCTCAGTGCCAAACTGTTCCTTGGCCCGGCAAAGCAACCTGAGGCTTTCCAGAGAGGCCCGTTCACAAGTGTGGCATTATATGCTGTACCCGTTGTTTTATTATCCGTTACAGTGACACCTGATCCGTTACTCATTTTATAGTAGACCTGCAGTCCTGTCTCCGCGCCGGTTAATTCACGGTACATGTTTGCTCTTATCTCGTCCACAGTACGGGCAGTTTTCCAGATCCGGAATTCATCGATCTTCATTTGTGCCGTCGGGTTTTCCGCCCCCCAGTTGCTTAAACCGATGTAGTTTTTGGTTCTGCTGATATTATTAGGTGCCCAGAGGGAACCACTCGCGACCTGAACACCATTCAGATACATATATGCCGTGGTCCCATTCAATACACACGCCAAATGTACCCACTGCTTCAGAGGCAATTGTGAACCTGACTTGATACTTTGTTTATTACCTCCCTGGTAAACCTCAAATATTGGTAATCCCTCAGTACCCGGTTGCAGGGCGATGAGAACATTCTCATTTGAAGCCCCAATTCCAAAATCAATTAATCGTGACCAGCTATACATCACCTTGACATACACCCATGTTTCAACCGTGAAAGTGTTATCGTCAAAATAAACTCCTTCAGGCAGTTGAACATAGTCATCCGCGTCTGTAAGTTCAACGGCATACCCGCCGATCTGGGCGGAAGTGGTGCCGCATAAAATGAACAGCACCATTAGAAATGGAAATATGTTTTTCATAGATGTCTCCTTGTTCCGTGGGGTGCAAAGCCACAGAGAGTTCAACATGCCGGATAATTGCCGGAACGTCGTAAAAAGCGTATTCAGGAGATTAAAAAACACGGGATCGTTGCGGGGGAGAGAGCGCGGGGCTTTTTATATTAGAAAAGTTCCGCGGAGCCTTCCTCGCCGGTCGAGGTCGAGGAGATTAAAATGTGAGATTAGGCGGAGTGCCATGCCGGTGAATCACCGGAAAGCAATATTCCGTAATTATAAACCCGGGAAAGTGTAACATTCTTCCGTACTGAATAAAACAGCAGAAAAATCCAGAGTTCTTTTCAAAAAATATAAAACAGCACGGAAATATTCAAACAAACTTGATACAATTATGTATTATTTAATATGTTTTTTCTTCAGGTGTGCTTTTGAGTTGCATTATTTGAGTGTTTTTACCGAACATTCAATTAACCGGTTCATTTTAGGGGAAAAGAACATTTTAAAACCAAAAAAGCCTCCGGTAATAACCGAAGGCTTTTGTTCGTGAGTGCGGGTGGGCTCGAACCACCGACCCTCTGCTTAAAAGGCAGATGCTCTACCCCTGAGCTACGCACCCAAAAAAGGTGGGAGTCACCGGCGTCCGGATGTAGAGTATTGCCGATGAACAGATCCCGTGTAAAATTTGAATAAGAATTCAAAATTAGCTTACAAATATAAGCAATGCCCAAAATAAATCAAAATGTTTTTTAATAGGAGCTAAATTTGTTAATTTTGGGGTCTGCTTTAAGACAATTTTTATTAATTGACTACACCAATGTAACAGAAATATCCACGCGATAATTCCCGCCTTCTCACAAAAAATGCAGGAGAAGCAATGATCGGAAAAATACTCCAGCCCGAGATCAGCGAGTTGATCCTAAAACGGAATCTCTCGCCGATCAGAGAACTGATAGACGAATGGACTCCTGCAGACCTGGCTGACCTTATTTCATGCCTGCCGGATACCGATCGTGCTGTATTTTTCCGCGTCCTCCCGAAAGATGTCGAGATCGACACCTTCGAATACCTCGAAACCGATGACCAGATGAACCTACTCAAGGCGATGGGGAATGAGGAAGTTTCCAACATCCTTAACGAAATGTCGCCCGATGACCGTACCGCCCTCTTCGAAGAACTTCCTGCAAGCATCACAAAACAACTGATGACACTTCTCTCCAGCGAGGAAAGAGCTGTCGCCAAACAACTAATGGGCTACCCCGAGAACTCAATCGGAAGGCTGATGACCCCCGACTATCTCGCGGTTGAGGAAGACTGGTCGATCAAGGAAGTGCTGGACTACATCCGTGAGAACGGTGAAGATTCCGAAACCCTGAACACCATCTATGTCATCAACGAAAAAGGACAGTTGGTTGACGACGTAAGGATCCGTGAGTTTCTTCTAAATCCTTTGCACAAAAAAGTTTACGACCTGATGGACAACAACTTTGTCTATCTCAGCGCGTTCGACGATCAGGAAAAAGCGGTTGACGTCTTCAAGAAGTATGACAAGCTCTCCCTCCCCGTTGTGGATTCGTCAGGGGTGCTTATTGGCATCATCACCGTGGATGACGTGTTGGACGTGGCGGAAGAAGAGGCTACTGAGGATATCCAGAAACTCGGCGCCGTTGCCGCGTTGGAAGATTCCTACGTCGACACTTCCATACCACAGATGATAAAAAAGCGTGTGGGGTGGCTCGCGGTGTTGTTTATAAGCGGAAGTTTAACGGCCTCCGCCATCGGTGTTTTTGAAGCGGAACTTCAGAAGGCATTGGTGCTTTCCCTTTTTATTCCATTGGTGATCGCCTCGGGTGGCAACTCCGGCTCGCAGGCAGCAACCCTTGTTACACGCGCCCTCTCACTCGGCGAGGTAAGTATCGGCGACTGGTGGGGGGTTATGAAAAAAGAATTTATCACAGGGCTGATCCTCGGACTCATTCTTGCAGTGATCGGTTTTTTCCGCATCGCGATTCTCGAATTGCTGGATCTCAGTCATCTTGATTACTGGTTCCTCATCGCCCTTAGTGTTTCCACGGCACTTATCGGAGTGGTGCTATGGGGTACCTTCGTCGGCTCAATGCTGCCGCTTCTGTTAAAACGCCTCGGATTCGATCCCGCCACCTCCTCCGCCCCATTCGTCTCCACACTTGTTGACGTAACGGGCATCATCATCTACTTCACATGCGCCGCCGTGTTTTTGAGGGGAACGTTGCTTTAAGTGTAAGGTGTTAGGTGTTAGGTGTTATTTAAAGGCTGAGGGAAGAAGGTTGAGGGCTGAATTTTTGAGGGGGGGAAGGCTGAATGAGGATGGATGAATTTTTGAAGGATGAAGGCTGAGGGTTGAATCTCCGCAGCCCCCTCACTACTCGCTACTCACCACTCACTCTCAACCGGGCAACTCGCAACGGGCAACGGATAACGAAATCTCGCTACTCACCACTCACTACCGATTTCAATCACCTGATATTCAAACTTGTCGTGGAAGATCACCAGGCGGGTTTTGAGATTTTCCTTCTCTTCTTCGGGGAGCGCATCGCGATATTTCTTCACCTGGGCACTGCCATCCATTTTGATCCTGTCGATGTTAACCTTGTCATGTTGCTTTACATACTTCAATTCCAACAGATGATTGTACTTGCCGGGATTCTGGGCGGTTTTTCTGAGATAAATATCAGCATAACCCTTTGAAGTTTCGAGTTCACTTCTGACAAAGTATAAAGAATTTCCTCCGAAAATTGTCATAAATATCATCTTCAGGTGTTTTTCAGTAAAGTTTTGAAGATCACGATAAGATATAGCCGTCATGATCTTTTGAGCGTACTTCACAAGATGCTCTATCTCACCATCTAACGACATCTGCTTCAGAGCGTAACCAATCTCCGAAATATCATAACTGATATTGCTTTCCTTTTCTTGCGCGACCCTGAAAACTTCCCAATACAACTGCTTGACAACATAATTTGGCACTGAGTAGGTTATTATATCCGAGAATGCCGAATCGATCGTTAATAAACCATTATAAAAGAGCAACGAAACCGCGTCAGTTTTAGTGAATGGCTTTTCAAAATTATATTGAAGTGTCAGCCCTTCGGTGATCTTCTCTTTAACCAGCACCTCATCGAGAATCGCGGTTTTTTGCTCCCGATCGAGAGGCGAAAGAATGTGGGATATCTTTTTGTAGTCAGATGTGACATTGGTGTCAACCATCTCACGGGGGTACTTGAAGTTATTCGCGAATTGGGAAAGAAATGACACCGCCATTTGGGGGTTATAAATCGTTGTGGAGGCATCGGGAGAAAACCTGCTGCCATTGTACCAATCTCGCATGTCAGAGATGAGATTCTCGATGTCGAACTTGCCCTCATCATAAATGGTGTTCATGATCAATTTCCGGATCTCTTCTTCTGTAAAACCTGCCATTTCGTTGAAACCCTCATCGAGCGTGATGTTTCGTGCCACATTGAATCCACTGGTCATGCTGTCCAGGGTAACAGGTGTGACACCGGTCGCAAAGAACCGGTCGATGAGTCCGGAAGCCATAAACTGCTTGATTACTTCATAAAATTTTCTCACCCAGCCATAGCGGGCAACGATTTCATGAAAGTGATTGGTATTAAAGGCGAAAAGCTCATTGGTGAAATGATCATACTCATCTATAAGCAAATAGATTTTGCAATCCTGAAGATTTGATCTGACCTCTGACAGGATATACAGAAGATAGTCGGCAGGCTCTTTCTCTCTTTCAAGTGAGTCAAGAATTGTTCTGTCAAAACCGGTATAATTATCGTGAAACTCCTTGAATCCCTTCGAAAGTTTGGCGTTAAATGAAGTTTTTACCGGTTCCTTTTCATCCGTCGCGATGCCTGAGAAGTCAAACCTGAGGATGCTGTAGCAGTTCTTGAATTTTGTTGTGTTCTCAGGTTGGCCAATGTAATACTCACCAAATAATCGATCGAATTTCGGGGCATATTGATGACCATAGTAATATTCAAGCATGGAAAGATGGAGCGACTTCCCGAACCTCCTGGGGCGGAGGAAGAAGAGATATTTGTCGAATAAACTTTCCAGTTTCGTGATAAATTGGGTTTTATCAACATAAAAGGAATTTTCCTCGATCAATCCGGCATAATTCGCTGTTTTGGAAGGGATTCGCTTTTTATTAATCATCATGCTTGCATTTTTTTTAATTCGTCCCCAAAATATACAGAAATTTGAATGAAGGCGGTATTGGGGAGGGACGAAGGCTGAAGGCTGAATTTTTGAAGGATGAAGGAGGAAGCCTTAACTCTCACCATTCAAAAACTCGTTCATACCTGAAAAGGGATAATAATTGAAAGACACAGCATCCTCTTGAATCATGTCTTTAATATGTTGCATGGGAATGTTATTCAATTCAAAATCAGTCTTATAAAAATGATCTGCTTTTAATATTCGGTGAAATATTTTATTTTGAATAAAGCAATTAAATTTATTTAAAATCCAGATTCGCTAATAACTTTAAATAATTTCAAGAAAATTAAAAACTAAGTATCAAAAAGGAAAAGCAATGAACTTTGTAGAACAAGAACAGGAAAGATACGTCGAACTGCTTAACAGCGAATTGGGGAAAAAGCTCTTCCCAAACGGTTCAAAAGTTGCAGGCTTCTTTCATGGCAGGCCTGTGCCTTACAGATTAGATGCCCGTTATTCGAAAGAAAACATTGAGCCTTCCATTAGAGACGCTGCGATCAAGTACCTCTCCGGCAATTTCGCGGAAAATCCAAAAGCCCCCAAATATGTTGTTCCCAATAATCTTTGCGACTCAAATATTGCATACATTAATTTTTGGTTCGGATTCAACAACGCGCCGGACAAATTAAAAAAACTACTGATCGCGTTAGGTTACGATGTCGTTGAAATACTTGATCTAAGTAAAGACAAACCAAATATCTCAAACCGCAAACCTGTGTATATCGGATTTGAATATGGTGGAATGAATGACTACTTGCGCAAAGAATCAAAAGAAGTTGATGGGAAACCCCAACCACATAGCACCATTGCAGATTTTTATTTCAGGTTCAGACGATCTGACGGGAAATTACAGACTGTGATAGGAGAGTGGAAATACACAGAAAACCACCATCTGAGTGCCCGCAATTTAAAACCAAATCTCAAACGTAAGATAGAAAAGTTTACCAGTTTCTTTAATAATCTCAACCTGCCCAGAAATATTGACCCATATGAACTGGCCTTTGATCCTTTCAGACAAATCGCAAGACTTCAATTGCTCGCCCATGAAATGGAAACCGCCAAAGAATATGGTACGGATGAAGTTTCACTATTACTTGTTACTCCAAAAGCAAACATAAGTTTCAATTTTGACATTATTCCTAAGGGATTGAGCGCGCTCGGGAAATCGGTTTTTGAGATTTGGGAAAAAATAGCCAACAAAGACAGATTCAAAGGAGTGTACCTCGAAGAGCTATTCAACATGGTCGTCAAAAATGATTGTTCCCCAAGCAGTAACTGGATAAACTACCAAATAGAGAGGTATAATCTCGGGGCATTGGCAACATCTGAAACAAAAACAATATCTATCCAACCTGAATTTAAGATGGGTACTCCTCCCCCCGCACATCCTGAGCGCTATGCGGTTGTCAATAATGAATTTGAAATAGAGCAACTTCAGATGGCGCTTAGAGACAAATTCCTTGAAAATTCCGACGAAAAGGATCTCGTCGGTAAATTACCTGTTGACCAATGGTCTGTGTGCCAATTGGATGTGAGCGGGAATGGAGATGTCTGGTACTTGTACAATTTGCACATCAACATGCCGGGAAGCCGTAAAGACAGGTATTGGAATATATTTGGTTCAGGAGAGTACTCTCATTGGAGGCACGCTGAACTGGAACTGAATATCCCGATGGGCAGCGATAAATCGATGCAAGCAGCATTTGTGCAAGATGATCAGGGACTAATTTATCTCGTCCATCGCGGAGGTTTCATGGGTAAAAAGAGAATGATGAAGAGGAAATTCTTCATGGAAAGATTCAACGGAAAGGTAATTGCCGCGGGTGAAGGAAGAAAACTTCAAAACTTTGCAGTGATTGCATGTCTTGATGATCAGGGAGAAAAATTTGTTGCGGATGTTGTAGAATTCTTCAAAGAAGTGAAGAGGATCAAGGAAGAGTTTAATAATCTGGATTAAAACACCACAAGAAAATTGAACGAAAGAAGATCAACTACTGATTGATGGCGGCGAAATAATCCTTTTGGGTTGTGCGATGGGGGGCTTTCTTGTCTTTAAAGAGTGTGAGTATACCCAAACATCGATCAAGCCGCCAGATTTTCAAGTCATGGCAAAACCATATACCTTCACCAGGGTATGGGATATCCCTCACATAGAGCCACTCCAATATCAAATAGTTAAACAAATGAATTATGTGACCCATGGAAACCATTTAAGGGAGAAAGGTTTAAACCCGTGAAAATTCTTAAAAGTGAAACTGCTTTTTCCATTTTTAAGAAAACGTTTCTTTATAATTAGAAAATCGCCCGCTCTGTTAAATAAATACACACTAATTTGAGCGAAAAACACAACTGTGTTGAAAAATTCATCATTGGCACAGATATTGAAGCATAATGCCAGCACTTTAATTTATAGAGGCATAAATGCTAAAAAAACTACTTTTCATTCTTGTAGCTGTTTCATTTACAGCATCTGTGTACGCACAAGTACCCAGAGCCAAGATTTATCCCGAACCAATGTCAGAGTATAGACTTACCACATTAGGTTTGAGCACCAATTCCGTTTCATCGGGAGCTAAAGTTACCGCAGTGGGTACATACTGGTATTTTTCACCTAGAAATATCGCCAATACATTACCTATCACCGCGTTCACCTTTACATTGACAAGTAAACCTGCCGGATCAAATGCAACGATCGAGACATTCACACCGACACCAACTATCGTCGGTTTGAAGCCTGACGTCGTTGGTAATTATGTAGTTGGCCTCTCGGTCACCACATCAGGCGGAACACATGATACATCATTCACATTTGTAGCCAGTAATTATGTTGGTGTTGGCGGATTTGATGGTGTTACAGGTACATTCCCTAAATGTATGACCTGCCACTCCGGAACCCCTGCCTTCCTGGCAATCTTTGACAAGTGGAAAGTTTCGAAGCACGGTCTTGCTCTTAAGAAAGAGATCGATGATGCAACCGGACATTTCGCTTCTTATTGCTTCAAATGCCACACAACCGGTACAGACCACAACCTCGTTGCCGCAAATAACGGTTTCGATGATGTAGCTGCTACAGTAGGATATACATTCTACTCACCAGGCCCCGGAAGATGGGACACTTTGAAGTCAAAAGGTTCAGGCGCGCTCGTTAACCTCGCTACAGTAGGTTGCGAAATGTGCCATGGCGCAGGTAGCCAGCACGCTGCAGGCCCAAGCAAAAACAACATCGCGATCAACTACGATGCAGGCGCTTGCAGAAGATGCCATGACTCACCACCACACTATTACACCTTTGATCAGTACGCGATCACTGGCCACGCTTCAGCAGTATGGTCAAGTTCATTCGCTCAGGCTGCTGCTTCACAGAACAACTCGCTTGGTAACTGTATCCGCTGCCACGACTCAAAAGGTTACATCAACTACACCTATGGCAGAACAACCAACACAACCGGTTGGACAGAAGCCAATCAGGACGATATCGGCTGCTCAACTTGCCACGATCCTCACGGTTCAGGCAACATGGCAAGCTTGAGATTCGCCCCTGTAGCTGGTGACACACTCGGAACAGGCTGGAGCTATACTTCAACTGTATCCGGCGAAGGCAAACTTTGTATGAGCTGCCACAAAGCCCGCAGAGACAACGTTACATACGTTCCTGCCGGTACTGTTAACTCTACATGGGGCCCTCACCACTCAACACAGACAGACAATCTTCTTGGAAAGAACGCTGCTGAATTCGGCGCTGCTTACCCAACCAGCATGGCTCACAAATCACTCGGTGGTGCTTGCGTTGACTGCCACATGGCAAAAGACACAACAGCTGCCAACATGAACAAAGTTGGAAGCCACACTTGGAGAATGCACAATGCTGATAACGGATACGATGCTACCACCGCTTGCAGAAGCTGCCACGGCCCAATCAACTCATTCGAAGAGATCATGGCTTCAGCAGATTATGACAACGACGGTCAGGTTGAACCGTTCCAGGTTGAGTTCGACGGTCTCGTAAGACTCCTCCGCATCTGGTTACCACCTGTAGGTCTTGATTCAATCTCCTACACGATGATCAACGCGAACAACAACCTTACTGAAAGAAAAGCTTACTGGAACTATCAGCTTATCGCTTATGATGGTTCGAGAGGCGTTCACAATCCTAAATATGCCATCAGCGTTCTTCAGAGATCAGTTGCTGCCCTCGGCGGACCGGTTCCTGTAGAGCTTATGGACTTCAACGCTACCGTTGTTAACAATAACGTTTCCATCACTTGGGCTACCGCTACCGAAACCAACAATAAAGGCTTCTCGGTTGAGAGAAAAGCAAAAGACGGAAACTGGGCAAGCATCGGTTTCGTTCAGGGTAAAGGTAACTCAACCGAAGTTTCTAACTACACCTACACCGACAGAGAAGCTTCAAAGCTGAACTCGAACAAGGTTGTTTACAGACTGAAACAGGTTGACCTTGACGGTACAACTACCTATACCAAAGAAGTTGAAGTTGAGATCTCATTGCCTAACACTCTGAGCCTCAGCCAGAACTATCCTAACCCATTCAACCCGACAACAAAGATCACCTTTGAGCTCCCGACTAACGGTCAGGTTACTCTGAAGGTTTACAACGTAAGCGGTGTTGAAGTTGCCACTCTTGTTAACAAGAATATGGAAACCGGCAGATATGACATAAACTTCGACGCGACCAAACTCGCTTCAGGTGTTTACTTCTATCGCCTCCAGTTCGGCAACCAGGTTATCACACGCAAAATGGTTGTGATGAAATAGGTGTTAGGTGTTAGGTATTAGGTATTAATTCCTTCCACTGAAAACTTTAAGCTGCTCTCTGAAAAGGGGGCAGCTTTTTTTTGTCCTTTTCCACAGGAAGCACCGGGGAAAAGTGATGAGCGATGAGTGATGAGCGATGAGTGATGAGCGATGAGCGATGAGTGATGAGTGATGAG
>CAZVBQ010000002.1:153132-268952 GCA_964625575.1 uncultured Ignavibacteriaceae bacterium
GCGTCCTGTTATCTTATTTCTTGGTGGCTTTGTGGTTAATCTTTAAATTTGAACATAAAAATCAATGGATTACAGATGACCAAACCGAGAGACCCGATATCGTGGGATGAATGTTTCATGCAGATGGCATATCTGATGGCGATGAGATCGAAAGATCCGAGCACCCAGGCAGGAGCCGTGATTGTTGATCAGAATAAAGTGATAGTGGGTTTGGGTTATAACGGTTTCCCAAGAGGGATTGATGAAGGCGAGCTTCCTTGGTCGAGATCAGGAAGTTTCACGGATTCAAAGTATGCTTATGTGGTCCACGCGGAAGAGAACGCGATTTACAATGCCAACAAACCGGTGAAAGACTGCGTGCTCTACTGCACCCTCTTTCCGTGTAATGAGTGCACGAAAACTATAATCCAGAACGGTATAAAGAAGGTTATCTATGCTTCCGACAAGTACCACGATGACCCGATCTGGGTGGCTTCCCGAAAACTTCTTGAGCTTGCCGGGGTTGAATATGAGCAGTTCATACCTGAATATGAACTGAATCTCGACCCAAAAACGGAGGACTGCTAACCGGTGTTCCGGATCCCTGCCGCGATTCCATTTACCGTCGAACGAAGCAGGGTTAACAGTGCCTCATTACCCTGATCCCCGCACTTCCGCCATTCTTCAATGAACCGGAGCTGAATAAAACTCACAGGATCGATGTACGGGTTTCTGAGTTGCAGCCTTCTTTGGAGGTCTTTATTGTTGCCGAGGAGATATTTTTCACCGGTTAGCAGGAGCACCGCGCTGACCGAGCGGTCGTACTCATCTTTGATAAGTCTGTATATATCCTGCGCGCCCGGGGTGTTTGCCAGCCTGGAATATTCCCGCCCGATTATCATATCCGTCTTGAAAAGCACCATTTCAATATTGTCGGTAAGCACCTTAAAAAACGGCATCGTATTGTAAAGCCTTACGAGGTCTGCTTCGGTGGCATGTTCATTTAGAATTGTTGCCTCAACAGCGGTTCCATATCCGAACCATCCCGAGATCGTGTTTCTGTTCTGAGTCCAGGCGAAAACCCAAGGGATCGCGCGTAGTGCTGCCGGATCCTTGGTCACTTTTCTTGAACCCGGTCTTGAACCGATCTCGAGTTGCTCAATTATATCAATCGGAGTGGCAAGCCTGAAATAGTCAATAAACCCGGGGTGTTCAATCAGTGCCCGGTATTTTTCGTACGCAAAGCCTGAGAGTTTGTCAAGGATATCCCCTGAGTCAAGTTTAAGTGATTCGCCCCCGGGGTCAGTTTTTTCAGCAGTTTTAATTATTACAGCCGAGGTGGTAAGTTCAAGTGTTCCTAGGGCTGTTGCAGGGATCAGGTATTTCGCGGAGATCATCTCACCCTGTTCAGTTATCTTGATCCTTCCGGTAAGTGAAGCGGAAGGTTTCGCGATGATCGAGTCGTAAACGGGTCCGCCGCCCCGTGAAATACTGCCACCACGTCCGTGAAAGATCACAGGTTCAATCTTGTACTCGCCGCAAAGCCCGGCGATAGCCGATTGCACCCTGAAAAGCTCGAAGTTTGAGGTTACAATTCCGCCGTCTTTGTTACTGTCGGAGTAACCGATCATAACCTTTTGCACCCTGCCTCTCAGTCTCAGATGTCTGCGGTAGACCCTTAACTCGAAAAGCTCTCTTAAAATTGAAGGGGCGTTCCTGAGGTCGGCAACAGTTTCAAACAACGGAAGAATGTCGATCTCCGATTCAACGATCCTTTCTTCCTCCACCCTTACGAGACCCGATTCCTTCGCGAGAAGAAGCACAGAGAGCACATCGCTTACGAAGGAGCAGTTTGAGATTATGTAGTCGCGCCCCGCGTGCACCGATATGTTTTCTGCCGCCCATTTGATCAGACCGATCTCTTCGAGCACCGTGGCGGCATTTTCCGATAGTTTTGAAAACTTGTTTACCAATGGCCGGGGGGAAAGTACCTCATCCCTCAAAAGCCTGATCTTTTGTTCCTCAGTGAGCTCTCTAAACCCTGTGGAAGAGGCCGTGAGGAAGAGTATCTCTTCAACCGCGTCGCGGATACGTGAGGCATTCTGCCGTATATCAAGCTTCGCGAAGTGGAAGCCGAAGGTTTTA
The DNA here is from genome assembly GCA_964625575.1 of uncultured Ignavibacteriaceae bacterium. Taxonomy (GTDB): domain Bacteria; phylum Bacteroidota; class Ignavibacteria; order Ignavibacteriales; family Ignavibacteriaceae; genus UTCHB3. The sequence goes on from CAZVBQ010000002.1 coordinate 155,257, forward strand.
ACCTTGTAGATGAACGGTTCAACCAGGGTTTCGGCCACCAATTCCCCTTTGTTCTTCATCAGGCTGTCTGAAACAAGTTCAAGATCGGTGATGAAATCATCCACACCGGGGTAACCGCCCGCCGTTCTGCTCAGGGTTCGGCCGAGTTTCTCATAAATGAGAAGAAGTTTTTTACGGTACAGCTCGGTAGCGTCGCGGTAGTGGGGCAGATCTTCGGCTTTAAGCTCCTTAAGGTCGTGATTGATCGAGGTATTCAGCGCCTTTGAAACAGGAACATTGTTCACTGAATTGCTGAGATTGGTATAAAGCCGGTCGAGTTCTTCGCGGTAAAGGCGGATTATCGCTTCTCGGTGGCGCTCAAGTGTGTCACGGGTAATATCAACCGTTACGAAAGGGTGTCCGTCACGGTCACCACCGATCCAAGAGCCGAACCTGACAACCGGTTCACCGGGCGAAAAAGTGTATCCGTTTGCGCGAAGGGAATAATTGAAAAGATGGTAAAACTCATCAACACGGTCGTAAATCACATCTTTGAGGAAAAAGAGCCCCCGCTGCACCTCATCACTCACCGAAACTTTGTGCGTGCGCACATCGTTCGTCTGCCAGAGGAGGGTGATCTCGGCTTTAAGACGACGGAGAATATCGAAGTGTCTCCCCTTTTTCTCCTCTCGCACAGTCAATAGTTCGCATATCCTTAGTATCTTCCTCATGACCGTTTGGCGGGAAGCCTCCGTGGGGTGCGCCGTAAAAACGGGTGTAACCTCGATCCTGCGGATCAGTGATTCAAGCTCTGCTTTTCCAAAACCTTTTTCTTTAAGTTCAGCAAAGGTGTGAAGGAGGGTTCCGGGTGTGGTTTCAGAATGGTTGTTTTGCTTCTCCCTTTTTTTTCTGAGAGAGTAGATCTCATCGGCCGAGTTTACGAGAATGAAGTAGACCGAGAAGGCCTTTACCACTTTTATCGCTTCCTCAAGTGAAAGTTTGGCAACTATCTCCTTTATGTTCTCGAGGGTTTCGGCGTTGAAAGAGTTTCTTAGCTGTTTCGCGAGTGACCTGAGATCTTCGACATAGCTGAAAATCCCTTCCCCCTCCTGTTCAATTATTACTTCACCGAGCAGGTTACCGAGCTCCCTGATGGTGGCGCTGAGGGATGAGTCTTTAGCGTAGTTCTCTACTTCAGAAAGTGAGGGTTTGAACATCTTGACCGCGGGATAAAATTAAAAGTTGTGTTAAAATTTTGCTGACTGAAAGAGTATTGTGATCCCAAGGGCAATGATCGCCGCGCCGATTCCGGTAAGAAGTGTAAGAAACGCATAGCGGATATACTTCATCTTCTTCTCGATGAGTATATAGCCCGAATCATATATCTCCCTGAATTGGATGAGATATGTTCTTTTAGGGTCGCTCAACGTGTTTGCCATCAGTTTGGCGAAGGTATCGAAATCGTACTTGAAAAAATATCCGGCGAAGATCGATTCAAGAGTGCTGTCTTCATGCACGTTTTCCTTCTTCTGCTCCCCTTCGATCAACTTCGGCATTATGCTTAGTGAGGCAAAGATCACCGTGATGAACGATTGGACAAGAAGTATAACGGCAGCATATCTTAAAATTTCGTGCCCTATTTGAGTCAGGGCAATGTTCAGTGTGAAGACAGAGATCACAATTAAAATGTGAGCTTTCGAGTCGGCTGCCTGTGTTAATCTCACGAGATTCTGGCGTGTTTGCGTGAGCAAAGCGTCGATCTGGGGCCTTGGGTCCGGGATTTCATGCATTGACATATTACAAAATCATTTTTTTTGATTAAAGGGCTAAAAATAAAGATTGCACCTTAAGAAACAAGCCCCTGATGGTCTGTTTTTCCTGTTGCGTTGTGGAAATGTTCGCGAAGTTCATCAACGGTGTTGAACAGCATATCGCTATTCATCCCTTTTACGGTATCGATCGAGTAGCAGTCCCAAAGAACCGAGGCCACAGCAATACCGGCCTCACGCGCGGCTTTGATGTCAGCGGTTGAGTCGCCGATCATTATTGCCTCTTCCGGTGGAACATTAAAGTGGCGGAGAATTTTAATTATGCCTTCACCCGAGGGCTTCTTTTGGGTTACATCGTCGCCTGAAACGAGCATTTCAATCATGCCGTAGATACCGAGTTCCTTCAGCGTTATCTCTGCTGAACGGCGCCCCTTCCCGGTGAATGCCGCTATGTGAGCCCCGTTGAGCTCAAGAAACTCAAGAAGAGGGGCAATCCCTTCGTGAAGGGCGGCAATTCCGTGGTTTTTCTCATAATAGTTGAAATATTCAACTATCGCCTCTTCAGCATTCGCGCCGAAAAGTTCATGAATTATCTCCTCCTCGGTCGGCCCGAAAAGGGCGATCACCTCTTTCGGTGTGAGGGTTTTACCGAAATATTTATCGTATATGTGATTGAACGAGTCGAAAATCAACTTGTTGGTTGAGGTCAGTGTTCCGTCAATGTCAAAAATAAAAAGTTTATAACGTAAGTTCACCCGGCTCTCACTTCAGTGAAAAAAGAAGTATCCTGCCGTCCATATTGGAAGCAAGGTAAAGGTCTCCCATTTTCTCAACCGTAAGGCCCCGTGCCTGCCCAAGATAGAAAAGATCGACCAGTTTGTCCTTCTTGTAAGTTATGAATTTGCCGTTTTTAAGTCCAAGAACCGCGTTTCCACCGATCTCCCTGATCTGAACAGGGTTGGTATCGACGCCCCATTTGGTTTTGATCGACTTGATCTTCTTGCCGGTCATCGCGTTCACTGCGTGGAACTCGTTCTCAACGGATTTAATCCAAAGGGTTTTGCCGTCTTCACTCAAACCAAGTGACTCCCAGGCATTAAAGTCTTTGTTGCTCCATTGTGTTTTACCAAGAAGCACATCCACGCATGAAACGCTTTTATCAGGAGAGACAAACCAGATGTAGTCACCGTTCGTTACCGGAATGCAGCTCGCGGTTGAGAAGTAAAAGTTAACATCCTCCGACCATTTCCAGTTGAGTTTGCCCGACCGTAGATCGATGCAGTATGTCATACCATCCCAAGCCGAGAATATCACGCGATCGCTTAGCACCACAGGGAGTGATTCAATTCTGCCTTTAGCGTCACTGTTCTTCCAAATTGGTGTCAGGTCAGAAGTTTCATAGGCGTAAAGGGTACCGTTTGATGTTCCAATGAGTACGGCGGTAGTCTGCTTGTCCCTGAAATAAACAGGAAATGTAACCAATTGTGAAGTTATCGACTCGTTTATGCCAAGGGTTTGCAGCACTTCGCCTGTTGCCAGATCGATCTGATAAATATCTCCTCCGACACTGCCGGCAAACACATAATTACCGACCACCACTGGGCGTGAGACGCAGTTGGAGCCGAGATCAACCCACCATTGCAGCTCAAAATTATTGTCGTATTTAAGAAGTTCGCCGCTCAATGAAACAGCTATGAAGCCATCCTTGCAGGGTACGGGTGAGGTTACCAGCGACTTGCCGGTATCAAACTTTTTAATAACCTTCACTTCCTTGTAATCAATAAAATCAAGCGAGTCGGTTGGAACAGGATTAACACCGGGCACTTTTAACTCGTCAACCCATGTGAAAAGGGTATCGGTGAAGGTTGAATCGCCGCGAACGGAGCCGATGGTGGTTATTTTCAGTCCCTCTTTGGAAAGATCGATAACATTGAAGCCATAAAGCGCGGTTTTGGAAGTGGAGCCAACGCCCATATACTGCGGAAGCATGTCCACTTCTTTTTTCTTGTTCACGTGTCCATGACCCACAAATATCCCTTTTAAGTTCTTTTTTCTCAAAAGGTTGGTGACTTTATACCAGTTGTCGATGTCATCCAGCGGGTGGTGGACGAAGAAATATATCTCTCTGTTGTCTTTGATCGAGTTCAGTTGCTCCTCGAGCCATTTGAGCTGTTCGGGCACGATATGACCGCCGCCGCCACGGAGTACAATGCCCGAATTCAGTCCGATAAAAACATAGTTGAGAGTATCAAATCTGAATTTAGAGTCACCGAATATCTGGTCAAACTCCATTCCACCCATATTTGACCATTTGGTATCATGGTTACCTGGGACGATGAAAAACTTCTTTTTCAGTCCGGAAAGAAGCATATGTGCCTTTTCGAACTGATCCCAGGTTCCAATTTCAGATACATCGCCGGTGTGGATCACGAAGGCGATCTTTTTGTCGCCATTGATCTGTCCGATCTGCTTGAGCAGTACCGAATCCGATTTATCGTAACCGGTGTGTGAGTCGGTCAGCCAGGCGAATCTTAGTTGCTGAGGAAGTGCCACTGTAACAGCGAGTAACAGCAGCAGGAGTGAATATTTTACTCTTCTCATAAATCAACACCTCATAATTGGGGTAAAATAGAGGAAGGAGTAAAGAATTAAAGGAAGGAAATGTTGATCAGGGAGAGCCCCGGAGGCCCTCCCTTCGATCCTTTGATACTTTTCTGCTTCCCGTGGGAATCAAATTTTTTCGAGCAGGTCTTTAATTGTTGAGGCAAGACCATCAAGCGAAGCTTCAAGGCGCTCGCCGGTTTTTCTAATTTTTATCTCAACCTTGTTTTCGGCGAGTTTTTTCTCACCAACGATAACCTGCAGCGGCATGCCGAGAAGGTCGGCATCTTTGAATTTGAAGCCTGCCTGAGCGTCGGGTCTGTCATCAAACAGCACTTCAATACCTGCCGAAAGAAGTTCGTTGTAAACTTTCTCCGAGGCTTCAATAACCGGCTCTTTTTTCATGTTCAAACCGAGTAGGTGAACTTGGAACGGAGCGATCGCCTTGTGCCATATTATACCGTTTTCGTCGTGATTTTGTTCGATCGAGCAGGCGACAACGCGTTCAACACCGATTCCGTAGCTTCCCATAACTATCGGTTTCTCATCACCTGCTTCGGTCAGGTAGTTCGCGCCCATCGAGGCTGAATACTTTGTGCCGAGTTTGAAGATGTGTCCGAGCTCAATCGCGGTGAAAACTCCGAGCGGTTCGCCACATTTAGGGCATCCCTCGCCGGAAGTGGCTGATCTAAGGTCGGCGTACTCAATTCCCGGAACGTCGCGTGTGAAATCGATACCGCCGATGTGGTAGTCGTTCCTGTTCGCTCCAGAGAAAAGGTTATTGCAGTCTTTAATTCTGTTATCGGCAACTATCTTCCCTTTGAAGCCGATCGGTCCGATCGAACCGGCATCAGCGCCTGTGATCGCCTTTAGTTCATCAGGATGCGCGGGTCTTACATCTGCTCCAAGGGCTTTCTGAAGTTTCGTTTCGTTAACTTCGTCGTTGCCCGACATCAGCACGAGAACCGGTTTTTCTTCAACGATGTAAACACGCGATTTCGCGGTTTGGCGTTCGTTAATATTCAGGAAAGCGCAAAGCTCGTCGATAGATTTTACATTTGGGGTGCTGATCTCGTAAACTTCTTTTGAATCAGCATCTCTTTTAACCGGTTCGATAACTGAGGTTGCAACCTCAACGTTGGCGGCATATCCGCATGCTTCGCAATGCGCCACTACATCTTCACCTGCATCGGAGCGAACCATGAACTCTTCACTTCCGCTACCACCCATCGCGCCGCTGGACGCGCCAACCACGAAGAACTTAAGCCCAACGCGTGAAAAGATGTTTTTGTAAGCTTTATCGTGAAGTTCGTATGACTTATCGAGAGCCGCTTCATCCACGTCAAGGGAATACGAATCTTTCATCAGGAACTGACGGCCCCGGATCACGCCACTTCTTGGTCTGGCTTCATTCCTGAATTTGGTCTGGATCTGATACCAGGTCTGGGGCATGTCCTTGTATGATTTAACAACCTTGCGGGCGTGAAAAGTGATAATTTCTTCATGCGTCGGAGCGAGAACATAGTCGCGGTTCTTCAGATGGTACATTGTATCGCCGAAGGCCTGCACCCTGCCTGTTTCTTCCCAAATTTCACGGGGATTTAGCGCGGGAAGGTGGAACTCCTGTCCGCCGATCGCGTCCATTTCCTGGCGGATGATCTCACAAACCTTTTTAACCACCCTGTAACCAAGCGGAAGGAATGAGTATATACCCGCGGCAAGGGCTCTGACGTAGCCGCCTCTAAGCATTAAAACATGACTCGGAACAACCGCGTCGTTCGGAACTTCTTTAAGTGTCGGGATGAATGATCTGCTCTGTCGCATTTTCTCTTAATATTTTTTGAAAAACTGAATTGCAAAGATACTAAAATAGTGGTTAGTGGTTAGAGGTCAGTTGATAGCCCAGATGCCAGAAACTCTTTGTAATTTACTATTTCTATTCCGTCTGTTGAGGGTTTGGAGTTACCTCTGTATAAAAGAAACCCTCTATCCGTGGATGTTTTTAACTCTTCAATTGAATTGATGAATTTTCTGTTGAATGTTTCTGATGTCTTTATTTCGATCAGGTCTTTGGATGACTTTCGGTCAATTATCAGATCCACTTCAACCCCGCTGGAAGACCTGAAGAAATAGAGATCACGGAACATTTTACGGTGCTCGACTATCTTTTTGATCTCTGATATAATGTAGTTTTCGAAAAGGGGTCCAATGAGAACACTGCTCTCAAATTGTTTCTGATTCTCAATTCCGGTAAGGAATGATACCAATCCTGTGTCGTAAAAATAGAGCTTTGATGATTTCACGATCCTTTTACCAAGGTTCTCATAGAAAGGTGGAAGCATGAATATTATGTAAGATGCTTCCAGCACCAACAACCAATGTTTGACAGTGTTAACCGCGACCCCAACCTCATTTGCCAGTTCAGAGTAATTTAATTGCTGCGAGCACCGGGCAGCAAGAAGCTTGATCAACCGGAAAAAATCCCTGATATTCCCGATATCGCTTATCGATCTAAGGTCTTTCTCGAGATACGTATCAATATAACCCTGATACCATTCGTTACTGAAATCATAACCCCTCTTCACAAGTTCCGGGTACCCGCCGTTGAAAATTGAGCGGTCATGCAACTCACTTGGTACTTCGCTTAATTGAAGCGGGAGTAGCGATAACAACCCTATTCTTCCAGCGAGGGATTCCGATATCTGCTTCATTAGCGTGAATTGAGACGAGCCCGAGAGGATGAACTTCCCGTAGTTATCGCGGTCGTTATCCACAGCGAGTTTCACATAGTTGAATATTTCGGGCACTTTCTGCGCCTCATCGAATATCACCCTGTCGTTATAAATCCGCATGAATCGCTCAGGGTCATCTCTGAATTCCGCGACGATCGTGGGACTGTCGAAAGAGACATATTTATATTTATCTCTCAAGACGGTATGCAGAAGTGTTGATTTACCCGATTGTCTAGGGCCTGTTATCCCCACGACCGGGAATATCTCAAGATATCTTAGAAGCGTGTGTTCCGCTTCGCGGGGGATATAATTTTTCATCAGTTCAACTAAATTTCATGTATATTTGCAGTCAGACTGCAAATATACACAAAAATTTGTCCCAATAAAAAAAAGCTGCCCCCGGGTGGAAGCAGCTTTTTGTGAAAATTAGGATCAAGAAAAATTAATCTTCGGCTTTTGCTTTCATCGCGTCCCAGATTACGTACGCGCAGAGGAGTACGAACATCAGGAGGCCGACGAACATCGCGCCGTTGGTCTCCACCCAGTGGGTTGCCATAAGATCGATCTCGAAGTATTTCATCACGGCACTTATTACACCCATGAGGGCACCACCGGCAATGAAGCCTGAAGCGATGAGTGTTCCACGTTCGCGGCGGGCGTTGTTAAGATTTTCATCTTTGCTGCGTGTTGAAACGATATGGGCAAGGATACCGCCGACAAGGATCGGGGTGTTGAGCTCGAGCGGAATGTACATTCCGAGCGCGAAAGCGAGCGCGGGAACCTTGATCATGGTGAGGATCAAAGCCATCGCGGCACCGGCGATGTAAAGCATCCACGGAGCGGGTTTCTGCGACATCAATGGCTCAATAACGGCTGCCATGGCGTTTGCCTGTGGAGCCTGAAGGGCGTTGTCACCTTTGAAACCGTAAGCTTCATTGAGAACCATGATGATCAAACCTACAACTGCTGCCGAAGCGGCAGTTCCGACGAACTTCCATGTCTGCTGCTTGTAGGGTGAACTTCCGAGCCAGTAGCCGATCTTTAAGTCTGTAATAAAAGCACCTGCTACGGAGAGAGCGGTACAAACCGCTCCGCCTATCAGCAAGGCAGTCACCATTCCGTCTTTTCCTTTTATCCCGAATGAGATAAGGATGATCGAAGAAAGGATCAGGGTCATAAGGGTCATACCGGATACAGGGTTTGTACCAACTATGGCGATGGCGTTGGCGGCAACCGTGGTGAAGAGGAATGAGATCACAACAACTATCACCAATCCGAGAAGGGCGTGACCAAAATTACCCGTGACTCCAAAATTGAAGAAAAGGAGGAGCGCGAGGCCAACCGCGAGAATACCTGCAACAATCACGAACATCGGGAGGTCACGTTCTGTACGGAGCGCGCCTTTTGATGAGCCGACACCTCCGCCAATCTCTTTCGCGGCGAGCTTAAAAGCCCCGGCGATAATTCCTGATGATCTTACTATACCAATGATACCGGCCATGGCTATGCCACCGATACCGATGTGGCGAACGTAGTTTCTGAAAATCTGCTCAGCCGACATGTCCTTTATTAGCACGGTAACATTAGCGCCGATAGGATCGGTGAGAAACTGGCCAATATAGTAAACCACCGGGATCAGAAGATACCATGAAACAAATGAACCGGCGGCGATGATAGCGGCGTATTTCAAACCAACGATGAAACCGAGACCGGTAACGGCAGCGCCGATATTTATATTGAAAACGAGTTTGTATTTATCATAAAGCATATCACCGACCGGGAGCACCTTGGTCGAGAAGGTCTCACTCCACCAGCCGAAAGTCGCGATTATGAAGTCATAGAGACCGCCAACGAGACCGGATGACACCAGCACGAGCGCTTGGGAACCCCCTTTTTCGCCCGCGACAAGCACTTCTGTTGTCGCTGTTGCTTCAGGGAAGGGGAACTTGCCGTGCATATCGGCAACGAAGTACTTCCGGAACGGAATCAGGAAAAGGATTCCCAAAAAACCACCGAGGAGTGATGAAAGGAACACCTGAAGAAATGAAGCTTCAAGATCGAGGATGTAAAGGGCAGGTATGGTGAAGATGGCACCGGCAACAACCGCGCCCGATGTAGCACCAACCGACTGAATGATCACGTTCTCACCGAGGGCGTTCTTCCGCTTCAAAAGGGTGGAAAGTCCCACGGCAATAATGGCAATCGGGATGGCCGCCTCGAAAACCTGTCCGATCTTTAGACCCAGATAGGCTGCCGCGGCAGAAAAGAGAACCGCCATCACCAAACCCAAAGAGATCGTGTATACATTTACTTCGGGAACGATGCTGAGGGGCGACATTATCGGTTCGTATTTCTCGCCCGGCTTTAATTCGGAATAAGCGTTTTTTGGAAGTCCTTTGACCTCACCCGTAGTGTGTCCGCTCATTTATGCTCCGCTATTAGTGTTTGTTATGTTGATGTTTATTGAAAGTAAGTTGGGAGTGAGGAGAAGTTGTAGAAACCTCACTACTCACCACTCGCTACTCACTACCGAAAAAACAAAAACCGGCCGCCTCAATTTAATGAAACAGCCGGTGGTAAGAAAACGTGTCCCGCCGGCACAATCAGCGGGACATATATAGCACTATAACTTTACCGAGCTGATCACTTTCATGTAATTCGCTCTTTCGTACTGCGAAGGATCGCCCACGTTCATGTAACTCATCGAACCGCGCATGTCTTCAACAGAATTGTACTCGTTAGCTTCCATCCAGAATTTCATTTTCGCGATCACATCGGAGATGTGGTTGGGGCCGAATTTCAGGATGCTCGACATCATCTGTGTGACCTTGGCACCGACCATGATCATTTTGATGACGTCTTTTTCGGAGTAGATTCCGGAAGTGGCGGCGAGGTCGCAATCGAGCCTGCCGTAGAGAATTCCCACCCAGCGGAGCGGGAGTCTCATTGCCATCGGGGTTGAGAGGAGGACGTTGGGCACCACTTCGAGATTCTCGAGGTCGATATCGGGCTGATAGAACCTGTTGAAGAGTACGAGACCGTCGGCGCCGGCTTTGTCGAGCTGATCGGCCATCCACGCGGTCGAGCTGAAGTAGGGGCTCAGCTTGACGGCGAGAGGTATTTTTATGTTTCTTTTAACTTCTTTAACGATGTCGATGTAGAGCTGTTCGATCTCCCTGCCGTCGGTGTTGAAATCGGTGGCAAGTTTATAGATGTTGAGCTCGAGCGCGTCTGCACCGGCTTCTTCCATGTTGTGCGCGTATTTCACCCAGCCGCCGAGGCTTGAACCGTTAAGACTTGCTATAACGGGGATATCAGTGGCTTCTTTTGCCTTTCTGATAAGCTCGAGGTACTCATCAGGCCCGGCTTTATACTCGATGTGATCGGGGAAATAGCTTGTAGCCTCCGCGTAGCTTTCGTTGTGGGCGGTGGTGTAATGGAAGTTCGCGAGTGACTCTTTTTCGATCTGTTCCTCGAAGAGGGAGTAAAGAACCACAGCGGCAGCACCGGCATCTTCAAGGGCCTTGATCGAGGATATTTCCTGCGAAATGGGGCCGGCTGAAGGAACAACCGGGTTTTTAAGTTTCATTCCAAGATATGTTGTTGTCAGATCCATTTTATTTTCCTTAAAATCTGTTTGTTGATCCTTGAACCATTAAGAATTAGCGTTAGGCGAAGGGTTCGCCATGTTTTCATACATCTTCCACCTCTTCGAGACATCAGACTGAGCTTCTTCGATCAGTTTGGCTGCCGCCTCAGGGTGTGATTTTGTAAGCATTCTGTACCTGGTTTCAAGGTACGCGTAATCTTTGAATGGTATCTTCAGGCCCTTTGAGTCGAGGCTGAAAGGATTCTTTCCTTCTGCCGCGAGGTCAGGGTTGTACCTGAAGAGCTGCCAGTGACCCGAGTCAACGGCTGCTTTCTGGTTCCTTGTGGCTGTACCCATGTCGATACCGTGAGCTATACAGTGGCTGTACGCGATGATGAGGGATGGTCCGTCATAAGCTTCAGCTTCTATAAAGGCTCTTACGGTGTGCGCGTCGTTGGCACCCATGGCAACTTTAGCCACATAAACGTTTCCGTAGCTCATCGCCATCATGGCGAGGTCTTTCTTGGCAGCGGGTTTACCACCGGCAGCGAACTTCGCTACCGCGGCTCTCGGGGTTGATTTCGACATCTGACCGCCGGTATTCGAGTATACCTCGGTATCGAGAACGAGAATGTTAACGTTTTTGCCTGATGCAAGCACGTGATCGAGACCGCCATAACCGATATCGTATGCCCAGCCGTCACCACCCATTATCCAAACAGATTTCTTGACGAGGTAGTCAGCAACAGAAGCGAGGTTCTGATAGTCGAACTTCTCATCTTCAGTGGCTGAAGCTTCAAGTTCCGCAAGTTTTGCTTTAAGGGCGACAACTCTTTCGCGCTGTTCAAAAATGCCGGATTCATCTTTCTGTTCGGCGTTGATCAGTTCGAAAACGAGTCTTTCACCTATTTTCTCACCATGTTTAATGAGGAGGTTTGTTGCCTGTTCGTTAAACTGGTCGATCGAAAGTTTAAAGCCAAAACCAAACTCGGCGTTGTCTTCAAATAGTGAGTTTGACCAAGCGGGACCGCGTCCTTCGGCGTTCTTTGTCCACGGGGTTGTAGGCAGGTTACCACCATAGATCGATGAGCAGCCTGTGGCGTTGGCGATGATCGCCCTGTCGCCATAGAGCTGGCTTACGAGTTTAACGTATGGTGTTTCACCACAACCTGAGCATGCACCCGAGAACTCGAAAAGGGGCTCGAGGAACTGTGAATCTTTAACGGTGTTAACCTTGAGATCTCTTCTGTCCCATTCGGGGAGGTTGAGGAAGAAGTCCCAGTTAACTCTTTCAGTTTCACGGAGCGGAAGCTGTGGATTCATGTTAATTGCTTTGAATCTTACTTCCCTCTTGTTCTTTGCGGGGCAGAATTCAACGCAGAGGCCGCAACCGGTACAGTCTTCAACTGCAACCTGAATTGTGTAGGCGAGGCCTTCACCGTGATCTTTAGCCTTGAAAGGCATCGATTTGAAAGCCGCCGGAGCCTTGTCGAGCTCGTCCTGTGAGTAAATTTTTGCCCTGATTGAAGCATGGGGGCAGATCAGAACGCATTTGTTGCACTGGATACAGACTTCGGGATCCCAAACCGGCACTTCAAGCGCGATATTGCGTTTTTCATACTTGGTTGTTCCTGAAGGGAATGTACCGTCAGCAGGCATAAGGCTTACAGGAAGGTCGTCACCGAAGCCTGCAATGATCTTTCCGGTCACGTTCTTCACAAATTCAGGTGAATTGGCGGGAACGGCGTCACGGATATTGAACTTCGAAGTTATAACGTTCGGAACTTCAACTTCAAACAGGTTGTCGAGCGTTCTGTCAACCGAGTCAAAGTTCATCTGAACGATCTTCTCGCCTTTTGAGCCGTATGTTTTTTGGATCGCTTTTTTGATCATTTCGATCGCTTTTTCCTTCGGAAGGATCGCTGAAATGGCGAAGAAACATGTCTGCATGATCGAGTTGATCCTGCCGCCCATGCCTGTTTCGTTTGCAACTTTATAAGCGTCGATAATGTAAAGTTTCATTTTCTTTTCGATCAGATCGCGCTGAACTTTCTCGGGAAGTGTATCCCAAACCTCTTCTTTTGATGCAGGTGTGTTCAGAAGGAAAGCAGCGCCTTCAACGGCGTCGCGGAGCATGTCCGTGGTCTCAAGGAACACAGTCTGATGACAGGCAACGAAGTTGGCACGGTTGATAAGGTAGCTTGATTTGATCTTTTTGGGTCCGAACCTCAAGTGTGAGGTTGTCATTGAACCTGATTTTTTCGAGTCGTAAACAAAATAACCTTGAGCATAGAAGTCGGTACCTGTACCGATGATCTTGATCGAGTTTTTGTTCGCGCCAACGGTACCGTCGGCACCAAGTCCGTAGAACTTGCCTTTGAAAGTATCAGGATCTTCAACTGAGAACGAAGCATCGAAGTCGAGCGATGTGTTTGTCACGTCTTCCTTGATACCGATCGTGAAGTGGTTTTTAGGTTTTTCTTTTCCGAGTTCATCATAAACGGCTTTAACCATTGCCGGAGTGAACTCTTTAGAAGAAAGACCATATCTTCCTCCGACCATTTTAGGGAAGGAGAAAGGAAGTATACCTTCGTTGTATGATTCTGTTACGGCATTAACTATATCCAAGTAGAGAGGCTCTCCCGATGCTCCCGGCTCTTTTGTCCTGTCCAACACGCCCAAAACCTTCACGGTTTTTGGAAGCGCGTCGATAAAATGCTTGATTGAGAATGGTCTGTAAAGTCTCACCTTCAGAACACCAACTTTGTCACCTTGCCCGTTCAGGTACTCAACTGTTTCTTCAACAGCTTCGGCACCCGAGCCCATAATTACAATTACCTTCTCGGCATCAGGGGCGCCGTAGTAATCGAACAGATGATATTGTCTGCCGGTAAGGGTGGCAAACTTGTCCATGTACTTCTGAACGATCTCAGGAGCCGCGATGTAATACGGATTAACCGTTTCCCTTCCCTGGAAGTAAACGTCAGGGTTCTGCGCGGTACCGCGGATGAATGGATTATCGGGGGTGAGAGCTCTTTTTCTGTGTTCAATAACGAGCTGCTGATTAACCATGAATTTCATGTCATCAGTGTTGAGCTGTTCAATTTTTGCCACTTCATGCGAGGTTCTAAAACCATCAAAGAAGTGTACGAAGGGTACCCTTGCTTCAAGGGTCGCGGCTTGCGCGATGAGGGCGAAGTCCATAACTTCCTGAACCGAGTTCGAGGAGAGGAGTGCCCAGCCGGTTGAGCGGGTTGCCATTACGTCGCTGTGATCACCGAAGATCGAGAGCGCCGAAGCGGCGATCGAACGTGCTGAAACATGGAAGACGGTCGATGTAAGTTCGCCGGCTATCTTGAACATGTTCGGGATCATCAATAACAAACCTTGGGAGGCAGTAAATGTGGTTGTGAGTGAGCCGCTTTGGAGCGCGCCGTGCACGCTGCCTGAGGCACCACCCTCACTCTGGAGTTCTGAAACAGCAGGGGTGTTTCCCCAAATATTCTTTTTACCTTCAGCAGCCCATGCGTCGCACCACTCTGCCATGTTGGAAGACGGGGTGATCGGGTATATTGCTATCACTTCATTCGTGTGAAACGCAACATGTGCCGCCGCCTCATTTCCGTCAATAGTTACTTTTTTTCTTTCCATTTTCTTACCATCGTATTTATTTCATGAATAAAGATAAAGAACTCATGCAAATATTGTGCCAATTGGTTTTTAGCTTAAAAAAGAGCTTTTAAAGCGGGCTTTTATCACTTTTGGCTATGGTAATTATTGATTTGGGGAATTTTTTGAAGTGTTAGGTGTTAAGTGTCAGGTGTTATTTTTTGGCGGAAGGATGATGGCTGAAGGGTGATTTCCTCGCCACTCACTACTCGCTACTCACCACGGGCAACAGGCAACGGACAACGGGTAACGCGCAACAGGCAACGGGTAACAAAAAAAAGCCTCCCGTGGGGTCAGGAGGCTTTAACAGATTTATATTCATTCTATTCTTCCAGCGTGCTCTTATCGCCTTCGGGGAGGCCGAGGGCACGGGCTTTAAGGAGACGGCGCATGATCTTCCCCGATCTGGTTTTGGGAAGGGCATCCATCACGACTATCTTCTCGGGTCTGGCAATTGGTCCGATCTCGTGACCGACATGTTTTTTCAGATCCTCGGCAAGATTTTCATCTTCCGAATGTCCCGCTTTTAACACTACATATGCGTGAATTACATTGCCCTTTACATCGTGTGGCAACCCGATGGCGGCAGCTTCGGCCACGGCGTGATGTGAAACGAGAGCCGATTCTATTTCGGCGGTTCCAAGACGGTACCCGCTTACTTTTATTACATCGTCAAGTCGTCCGATCACCCAGATGTAGCCATCCTTGTCTTTCCTCGCTGAGTCACCCGCTTCGTACATCGTGGTATACTTGCTCCAGTATTGCTTCTTGTACCTCTCAGGGTCGTGCAGAATACCTCGCATAATTCCCGGCCAGGGTTTCTTAATTACAAGAATACCCTCTTCACCCGGCTCCGCGGAGTTCCCATCGCTGTCAATTACATCGGCTTCAATTCCGAAAAGCGGTTTTGTCGCGCTGCCCGGTTTGAGTGGCGTGGTTGGAAGTGCTGATATCATCATTCCACCCGTTTCAGTTTGCCACCATGTATCCACTATCGGACATTTTGAGTGACCGATAACTTCATAGTACCACTTCCACGCTTCTGGGTTGATGGGCTCGCCGACACTTCCGAGTACGCGGAGCGACGACAGGTCGTGCCTGTTTGGCCACGCGTTACCGAAACGCATGAGGCCCCTGATAGCTGTTGGAGCCGCGTAAAGCACTGTTATGCCATACTTTTCGATCATCTTCCACCATCTGTTCGGATAGGGGAAGTTAGGAGCACCCTCATACATGAAACTGGTTGTGCCGTTTATGAGGGGAGCATAAACAATATAACTGTGTCCGGTGATCCAGCCGGGATCGGCGGCGCACCAGTAGCGGTCTTCATCATTGATATCAAAAACATATTTGAAAGTGGTGGCGGCATAAACCATGTACCCACCGTGGGTGTGGATCACGCCTTTAGGTCTTCCGGTCGTACCTGAAGTGTAGAGAATAAAGAGGAGGTCTTCTGAATCCACCTGTTCTGTTTCACAAGGCTGGTTAACCACGGGAACTCCAAGAAGGTCGTGGTACCAGTAGTCGCGACCCGGTTCCATGTAAACTTCATGTCCGGTTCTTTTAACAACAACCACATGCTCTATCGTGCCCTGTCGCGCGATAGCTTCATCGGCAAGCCCTTTCAGATTAACGATCTTCCCGCGCATGAAACCGCCATCAGCGGTGATAAGCACCTTGCTTTGGGCATCTTCAATTCTTTCGGCGAGTGACTCAACGCTAAAACCACCGTAAACCACAGAGTGGGCGGCACCGATCTTCGCGCAGGCGAG
The DNA here is from genome assembly GCA_964625575.1 of uncultured Ignavibacteriaceae bacterium. GTDB lineage: Bacteria > Bacteroidota > Ignavibacteria > Ignavibacteriales > Ignavibacteriaceae > UTCHB3. Next base: position 171,368 of record CAZVBQ010000002.1, read on the forward strand.
CATGGCAAACATCAGTTCCGGTATTCTTGGCATGTAGATCGTTACGATGTCACCTTTTTGAACGCCCATGCTTTTCAGAATATTGGCAAACTTCACCACTTCCCGGTTCAGGGAGAAGTAGGAGAAGGTTCTCACCTCATCACCCGATTCGCTCTCCCAGACGAGGGCTATCTTGTTTTTTCTGAAAGTTTTCAGGTGCCGGTCGATGGCGTTCGAAATGATATTCGTTTTTCCGCCGGTGAACCACTTAAAAAATGGAGGATTTGAATCGTCAAAAACCCGGTCCCAAGGTTTCGACCAATAAAACTCACTCGCTATTTCCGCCCAGAATTTTTCCGGATCCTCGATCGATCTTTTGTACATCGAATCGTAATCCTTGCAGTGTGATCTTTCGATCACCTCCGGCGAAGGGAAATACACTTCTCCTTCGAACTGCATTAAGCCTTGTTCTTCGCTCATAAAAGCTTCTCCTCTATATAGTTGATCAGGGTGAAATTATTGTCGGACAGGGTTTGGTATAAAAAATATACGGAGGGGCAAATTAAGAATGTCTGTCTTTACAAACAAGTGAATTTTCCACTTTTAAGAGGTGGAATGGATATAAAAAAGCCCGTCATCCCGAAGGACAAACGGGCAAGGTTACGGTTAGGTGAGGGGGTTATACTCTTTTAGAGAAACTCTGAACCTTGATCCTCACCATGGGACCTCACATTCGTGATGCGAAGGCCAGTACCCTCGTGAAAAAGAGTGCTATAACAGCAACTGCACCTAACCATATGAAACCACGAAAGATCTTCTCTTTCTTTTTACTTCTGATATAAAATTCGTCGTACTCTGTATCTCTTATATAATCGCCGTCGGTGATATCCCACCCGGCGCGGTATGTTTCCTGCCTCAATTCAAACCTCTTTCTTAATTTATCCGCCCGCCTTATCTTATTGAATACTTTTCCAGGAAAAGTCTCACCATATGAAACGGGGCGAACAGAACGATAGCGAGTGCTATTGGCGTATACACAGCCATGAGGATCATCAGTCTTGTAAAACCGAGGTTCTCTGTATCTGCTTTAGAAGTGTGATGGTTCTCCGGCATTGATACTCCAGAATAGTGTTTTGATTATTGTAATTAATTTTATGATTTATTGGCCGCATTAAAAGGCATAACTCATGGATTAAAGGCAATGCTTTTCAGGCCGATTGGACGGAATACACCGCCGCAACAGACCTTTCCTGATCTTCGTAATGAGGATTTAAACGTAAGAAATGGTTCTTTAGATTAGATTAAGCCAGAGGGTAAAAATATAAAAGGGGATGCAGCGTTTCCGCATATAACAAGCTCATAAACCGGCAGTGTGCCTTTTCCCTCACCACACTAAACACAGTTCAACTACTACATCCCGCTTTTATAGAAAATTCAGATCTAAAAGAGATAACCTCCAATTTTTGTGACAAGAAACGGTTTACTAAACCTCACCTTAACCTACCGCAAATTTAGAGAGATTTTTTTTAATTGTCAAGTACTACGGTTAAAAAACTTCATTTTTTTTGAAAAAAATTTTGCAAAAATTTTTGACAATCTTATTTATATAATTTATATTATTTATAATCCGGGATTTAAATCAATAAATCCGGGGTGGTCAAGTGTTAGAACGTTTGAATTGATCAGTGAGTCTTAAGGTCAGATCTTGGATACATACCACAGCACCAGGTACATCAGAGATGCCACTGCCACCACGGTGAAAGCGAGGAAGGTGTTCTTTACGATTTTTTCTTTTTTGCGGTGATGGTTGTATATCCGGGCATACTCATCCTCCGGGCGGTAGTCACCCTTTTGGATGTTCCAGCTTTGAGGTTCTTTTTGCATGTTAATATTTTCCATTTTCAAGTGCAAAAATAAGCAGTATTCAACCGGTTTGTTGTGATACAAATCCCTAACCTTTTGCATTATGAACGTGAAAACTTTGCATTTCATTCAATAATGACATTTTTTACGTTTTGATAACATCGCTCGATTCGTTTTTTTCGTATTTTTACGTGAAATTAATTAGAATTTAACCGAGATGACAGAAGATTTCAGCATAGTTAAAGGAATCAGATTTCCAAAGTATTCATTGAAAATAGTTAAGTTTGCCAATGGTGATTTTGGGGTTGTTGAATCTTTTTACTTTTTTAAGTTTTGTTACAAACGAAACACTCTCAGGTTCAACAATGAGTCCGATGCCAGGATCAAATATGAAGACCTGCATGCCTCCCGCAAGTTTGACCACATGACGGGAGTTTGACAGCCGGAGTCAGGTTTTCCCCGGTATCCGCAATCACCGGTTTATTTTTTTTACCCGACAAATTTTAATACCCGGGTTCTCCGATGAAAAACAAGATCAATAAAAAGATAATAGCAGCCGGAAATCTTCTAAACCTGACTTTCCCCGCGGATGTCTCTTACCTCCAACTTCTCCAGAATGCCACTACCACAGTTGCCAAATGGTTCGATTTCAGCCCGTCAGAGCTGATTAATTTTGAACTGATCGTTGAGGAGGCATTAGTTGGAGTTATAAACAATTCATTCGATCCGGGTGAATACGGAGATGTAAACTTCAGGATCAATTATCACCCGGGCACGCTTACCCTGGCTTTTGAAGACAAGGGACTGCCGACAAGCATGGAAATGCTTGAAAGCGACGAAGTCTCATCCCTCGGTATTCTTATAATAAAGCATCTCGCCGACGAATTCCGGTTCATAAATCTCGGCAAAGAGGGAAAACGGCTTGAAATAGTCAAGAACATCCCTGAAGAGTCGATCACTTCAATTCTGGAAGCCACGCCACCGAAGGAAACCATCCCAGCCCCTTCGGATGAGGAGCTGCACTTCCGGCTTCTTACCCCTGAAGACGCGGTTGACCTCGCGAGGCTGACTTACAGGGCTTATGGTTATACATATACCGGTCTCGCCTACCTGCCGGAAAAACTGAAGGAACAGCTCGAGTTCGGTTACATGAAAGCCGTGGTTGTTCACAACTCCAATGGTTTATTGATAGCAAACCTTGGACTCTTTTTTGACAAGCCCGGAGCCAAAGTTGCCGACTCAGGCATGGCAATAGTTGACCCCTCGTATCGCGGACACAACCTGTTCAAAAGAATGAAGGCTTTCGCGATCGATCATGGCCAGGAAACAGGAATGTACGGGCTTTACAGTGAGAGTGTTACAATCCACCCTTTCACGCAGAAGGGTAACATCTCCCTCGGCGCAAAAGAGACGGGGTGCCTCATCGCTTTTATCGGCGAGCATATTAATTTCAAAAAAATCAATGAAGACGGCCTCGCTCAACGACAGGCGGTAATGCTCTATTATCTTAAAATTCAAGAGGAGCCTGAGAGAAAAGTCTACGCGCCGAAGATTTACAAAGATTTTATCTCTGACACTTACGAAACCCTTAACCTCAAAAGAGATATTGTAACGCAGGAGCACGGAAAAATTGTCGCCGAACTCGCGGATGTTTCAGTGATGACCACAACCTTCAAACCCGACTTCAACATTGCCATCATAGTTGTTGAAAAATACGGTACTGATGTGCTCGCCGGAGTAAAGGCGAGTGTAAAAGAGCTTTGCATGAAAAAAGTAGACAGCATCTACATTGAACTGCCGTTGGGTGACCCCTACACAATGTACATAGTTGATGACCTCCGGAAACTTGGCTTCTTCATGGGAGGAGTGATTCCTGAGTTCAGGAACGGCGATGTATTAAAATTACAATATTTGAACAATATTTATATAGATCCCGCCAAAATCATAGTTGCTTCAGAAAGAGGCAACAAGGTTCTCTCTTATATTTTATCAGACCGTGAACAGGCCGGCTGACCCGCCGGTCTGTCCCAAATTAAGTTCATTTTTCATAAGCACTTGGCTGCTTATGTTACCGTTTGTTAATCTTCTTTTCCACATTTATTGGATCAACTGACCGATGCGCAAGTTACTGTTACCTCTTCTTCTTTTAATCTTTACTTTTTCACTTCACTCGCAGGAAAAACGCGGACACGAGTATTGTGCCGAAAAAAAACAGTCGATGAAGATAAATGAGAGGTCTTTTCGTGACGCGACAGAGGCGGTAAAACACTCATTTGACGTACTCCACTACAGCATCGAGCTTGATATTTATAATTGCTTCCTGTCGCCATATCCCAACTCTTTTACCGGAAGTGTCTCGGTAAAATTCGTAGCTGACTCCGTAATTAACAGCATCAAGCTTGACGCGGTGAACACATCGATACGTGTGGATTCTGTCGGAAAATCGGGTGTATCGTTCACCCACTCCAACAATATACTCACAATTCAACTTGACCGCGCGTACAATCCCGGCGACACGGGCGAAGTAAAGATATCCTACTTCCATAATGATGTGCAGGACAGGGGCTTTTACGCGACCGATGGCACGGTTTTTACCGATGCCGAGCCCGAGGGCGCACGGCAGTGGTTCCCCTGCTGGGACAAACCCGGCGACAAGGCAACAGTTGAAACCAAAACAAGAACCCCCGTGAATGTTAAACTCGGTTCAAACGGATTGCTTGTTGATTCACTGAACACGGGGCAGGAAATTTATTATCATTGGGTCAGTCGTGACCCCGTCGCAACCTATCTTATCGTTATCGCAGCGAGGGTTAACTATCAATTGATCATGCTCAAATGGGTCGACCCAGTCTCCGGCGACACCATTCCGGTCAGACTGTATGCCAACCCGGGGGAAAACGTTTCCACAGTTATCAGGAACTCTGTTGTCGACCAGTTCACGGGGTTCTCAAACGCTTACGGTCCGTATCCCTTTGAAAAGAACGGTTACGCCACCCTGAACTACGATTTTCAGTGGGGGGGGATGGAGAATCAGACACTTACAACCTTGTGCACAAACTGCTGGAACGAGAGTCTCATAGCTCATGAGTTCGCGCATCAATGGTTCGGCGACATGATCAGCCCCTCCACGTGGTCGGATATCTTCCTTAACGAAGGTTTTGCAACTTTCTCTGAATCCCTTTGGGAGGAAGTGAAGCCGGGTGGAAGCGCGTTTGCCTACAAGGATAACATCACAGGCGAAGCAAATTATTACAAAAGTTTCAACCCGGGATGGCCTATATACAACCCTGAATGGGCAATAATCACACCACCTGATAACACGCTCTTTAATACCGCGATCACCTACTCAAAAGGGGCGTGCGTGCTTGCCATGGCACGGTATGTGATGGGCTCCGACAACTTCTTCAACGCGTTAAAAGCCTACACTTCCGACCCAAGGTACCGCTATAAAAACTGCACTGTTCCTGAATTTATTGCAAAAATGAGCGATGCTTACGGGCAAGACATCTCATGGTTCTTTGAAGAGTGGTTATACTTCCCGAATCATCCCGTTTACGCGAATACCTACTCGATCCGCTCTTTCGCTCCGGGCACTTCATCTGTTGATTTTACCTTTAAACAGACTCAGACGGGCACCACATTCTTCAAAATGCCTGTTCAGTTAAAGTTTAGATTCGCCACGGGCGGCGATACAACAATAACCGTTATGAATGACGCGAACAACCAGAAATTCACGTTCGATTTCCCAAAACAGGTGACCACTGTTATTTTTGATCCCGATAACAATATCCTGTTGAAACAGGGCAATACCGTGGTTTCAGTACTCGATGAAGACAACCTGCCAAATGAGTTGACGCTTTTCCCCAATTGGCCCAATCCGTTCAACCCTGAGACTGTAATTGGTTTCACCATCCCTGCGGCAGGAAAAGTTGAACTCGCCATCTTTAATACAAACGGAGAAAAGATTACAACGCTGCTCGACGGGTTGAAGGAAGCAGGCAGCCATCAGGTGAACTTTAATGCCTCAAACCTGCCAAGTGGTGTCTATTTCGCGGTTCTTACCACGGGCGGAAAGATTCTCCGCCAGAAAATGATGCTCCTGAAATGACACTGTCAATTTGGCTTATTAATGAACTTATTGACTTAATATTAAGTTTTACACTATAATATCAAAAGAATTTGATAAAAAAAGAGGTAAACAATGAACACGCTAAAAACAGTATTCTTCATGTCGCTCCTCACCGTCCTTGTGGTTCTCGCGGGCCAGATCATCGGTGGACAGGGTGGCATGCTCATCGCGTTCGTGATAGCGGTCGCGATGAATTTCGGAAGCTACTGGTTCTCGGATAAAATAGTTCTCAAAATGTATGGCGCGCGTGAAATTTCGAGAGAAGACGCCCCTTACATCTACAACATGACAGAAAGACTTGTTCAGCGGGCACAGCTCCCCATGCCCAAACTTTACGTTATAGATGACGCGACACCAAACGCGTTTGCCACCGGAAGGAATCCTGCCAACTCCGCGGTCGCCATCACCACGGGAATATCCGGGTTGCTGACCAACGATGAACTTGAAGGAGTTATCGCGCACGAACTTTCTCACATAAAGAACCGTGACATCCTTATCGGGTCGATAGCGTCCACATTCGCGGGTGTTATCACCATGCTCGCCAACATGGCTCAATGGGCGATGATCTTCGGCGGAAGGGATGATGAGGATAACAGCCTTATTGGATCACTCGTGTTGATGATAGTGGCGCCGATAGCGGCAACACTTCTCCAGATGGCCATATCACGCTCCCGCGAGTTCAAAGCTGATGAAACAGGCGCAAGAATGTCGGGTAACCCGAACGCACTCGCGAACGCGCTCCTGAAGTTGAAGTATGGCAACGACCGGAAGCCCGTTGATCACGCGGGTCCGGCAACGGCACACATGTTCATAGTTCACCCCCTGTCGGGTGGTGGCATTTTCAAACTCTTCTCAACCCATCCCCCAATTGAACAGAGGGTTGAAAGACTCCATCAGATAGCCGCGGGCAGAGCCTGATATCATGAGATCAAAACTCGCTCTGGCAATTCTGTTCATCTCATTTTTCAAGGTTAGTGGGCAAACACCCACTAACCTTCGTGTTTTTGAAGGTCTTACTGCCGATGCCTCAAAATTCATCTCTTCCAATTTTTTCACCGGTGACAGGATCCCCGCGGTAAAACTTGAACTCCCGGGTGACTACAGGGTGCTCTACACCGCTTTCAGTACTAATCTGACAGATAACGGACTGACGGTTACAAACGACGGCTCCGGTGCCGCCATATACCTCAAAAACGCCGCTGTAACCTACAGCAGCCCTTTCACTCAATCATTTCTCGGTAACTACTACACCGAAAGAACAGCTGTAATTTCGGGGGACATGGGCACTTCGGGCACCGCGTTCAGATTTGAAAAAATTGACACAGTCAGACTCTCGGATGTACGCGACCTCGAAAACAAGGGACTCCCTTTCACCATGTCGGATATTCCGAAGGAACCGTTCTGGGGAGGTCTTACAAACGTTGCCATTGCGGCGGGAGCCACGGTTCTGGCTGTCATACTCTTCTTCACGGTAAGGACCAACTGACAGTTTTGCCTTGATATTTTTGTAATTTTGTGTCCTGTAATCAAATTTTAACGGACACTTCCATGAAATATTTAACAAGTACCCTTTTCATTGCAGGGGTTCTGCTTTCCTCCGCTTTTTCTCAAAATTCATCAGGTTTTTTCTCACGGAACGACCTCGGCCTCGTTTCCCCGGGCGCGATGCGATATTCACTCTACGGAAACGATAATCCCGCTTTCCTCTCGGCTTTTTCCGGGAACGATCTCACTGTTTTCGGTTCCTCACCCCTTAACACGGCGGCCTATTCCCGTTGGGGTTTCATATCCGCTTCACCCTACTCAAGTTTCTACTTCAACAATCAGGAAATGAACGGCAGAAAAGTGACCGACCTGGCTATAAACCTTGCCGCGGGCGGAAGAACATTCGGGATTGGCGGCGGATACGCCTGGTCGAACGGTGACCATGAATATTTCGGACGGGAGAAAAACCTCTGGCAAGCGGGGGCTTTCCTGAGACCCGGCAGGTACTACTCCCTCTCTGTACTGGGTGTATTCCCAAAGAACAATGACCTTCAGGAGTGGGTTTTCTCTGCCGCAGTGCGCCCCCTTGGTGATGAAAAGGTGGCAGGATTCTTCGATTATGTGCTTCAAAAAGAAAACAACCCTTCACAAAACCGGTGGGCTGCCGGTCTGGCCGTTGAACCACTGCCCGGTTTAAGGGCTGTTTTCAGATATTTCGAGAACAAAAACATGACCGTGGGTCTCGAAATTGGACTCGGCAACATGTCACTTTTCACACAGAGCCATGTAACTGAAAAAGACGGTCTTGGCTACCAAACCTACGGTATAAGGTTCGGCGGGTACGACCGAAGCATACTGGATATTGTTTCACCCTCAATAGTTGCAAATGCAAGATTATCCGGCGGAATGAAGTATCAGAGGTATAAGTTGTTTGACGGATCAAACACCCTGCTTGCCACACTTCAGTCGATCGAAGATGTTAAAAACAACAAGTTTTACAAAGGGATCATCCTGAACCTTTCAGGTTGTAACATCAACCGTGAAATGCTATGGGAGATCAGGGAGCGACTGGTTGACCTTAAAAAAAGCGGGAAAAAGGTTCTCGCCTACATTGACGGCGGAGGTTTCGATCTTTATCACCTTGCTTCAGTCGCAGACAAAATAGTGATAGATCCCGTCTCAACCATCACCCTCCCGGGATACGTAGTGAACAAAACATATCTTAAGGGAATGCTTGACAAACTCGGCATCGGCGTGGATGAGTGGCGCTTCTTCAAGTACAAATCAGCCTATGAAACACTCGCAAGAACTTCAGGAAGTGAAGCTGACAAGGAGCAACGCCAGGAACTTTTAAACGATTTTTACGAATTAGTGAAAAATGATGTGGTGGCCGCGCGTCCCTTGCTCGCGGGTTCATTCGATGATATTGTGAATAACAGGGTTATAATCGATCAGGACGATGCCGTGAAACTCGGTCTGGCTGATACCATTGCACGGTATGATGAATTAGAGAATATATTCGCATCTATGTCGGGCGGACTCTCTTTCACCACAAACCTCGCCGGGGCGGCATCATACCGCCAGCCTGACGACAGAAGGTGGGGAGAACCTTCAAAAATTGCAGTGATCTACGCGATCGGCGCATGCGCGATGGATGAAGGAATAAATGCCAGAAAACTGATAAATGATGTCAGATCCGCTGCCGGCAGAAGGGATGTGAAAGCCATGGTTCTAAGGGTTGACTCCCCCGGTGGTGACGGCAAGGCATCGGATTATATCGCGGAGGCACTGCGAAAATATGCGAAAGGCAAGCCTGTAATAGTCTCACAAGGTTTAGTCGCGGCATCTGGTGGTTACTGGCTTTCTATGTACGGTGACACTATTCTTGCCGCTCCCAACACTATTACCGGCTCGATAGGTGTTATAGGCGGCTGGTATTATGACAAAGGTTTTTCAGAATTGACTGGCCTCACCTCAGACATGGTAAAGAAAGGTGATAAAGCTGATCTCTTCGCCGGAGTGACAGTTCCACTTCTCGGAGTGACCATCCCCTCGAGAAACCTGACGGAAGACGAAAAAGCCAAAGTAAAGGAACAGTTTCTCGCTTTCTATGAAATGTTCAAGAAGAAGGTTGCCAACGGCAGAAAAATGTCGATGGAAGAGGTTGAAAAGGTGGCACAGGGCAGGGTCTGGTCGGGGACAGACGGATTGAATAACGGACTTGTTAACGCGCTCGGCGGTCTTCATGACGCGATAAAGATCGCTGCCGTGAAAGCCGGGTTGGATGACTATGAAGTTATAGAGTACCCTGATCAGCCGCTCTTCGATCTTGGAGCGCTGCTTGGTCTCCCTTCAATTCCCTCTTTTGAGGATTCCGCTTTCATCAAGCACCTTCTGCTTCGCTTAAGGAACAACGGGCTTCCCCTCTATATGATCCCGGATGAGTACAGGGACCTTCTCGACTGATATTAATATTCAGGCATGGAAGAGACATTAATCCCTTCCATGCTTTATAATTTTCAGGATATCTTGCTCATCACAAAGTAGACAACCATTGCAATAGCCGCGGTTACGGGAATGGTAAGAACCCACGCCCAAAGGAGTTCGTAAGTAACCTGCCATTTAACAGCGCTCAATCTCTTCGTAATACCTGAGCCTATAATACACCCGGTGATGGTGTGAGTAGTGCTGACCGGTATGCCAAGCAAAGCTGTGCCAAACAGGGTAAGAGCTCCTGATGTTTCAGCGGTAAAACCTTCAAACGGCCTTAACTTCGTAATCTTCTGTCCCATGGTCTTTACAATCTTCCATCCTCCGGAGAGGGTTCCAAGGGCTATTGCCGCGTGACATGCCAGAACCACCCAAAGGGGAATCTCTGAATCCGGCGCGTGATACCCCGCGGTGACGAGTCCCATGTAAATAACACCCATCATTTTTTGGGCATCATTTGAGCCGTGACCAAGGCTGTACGCGGCTGATGAGAGCAACTGAAGCTTCCTGAAAAGCTTATCCACTTTTCGGGGCGCGAAGTTACGGCAAATGTACAGAACGAGTAGCGAAAAGAAGTAAGCCGTGATGATTCCGATCATCGGAGCAACAACAATAAAAATAATGATCGTTACAACCGAAGAAGCGTAGATGGCCGAAATTCCCCCTTTTATGATCGCCGCCCCTACAAGCCCGCCGATAAGGGTGTGCGATGAGCTCGACGGAATGCCGAACCACCATGTCAGCAGGTTCCAGATAATGGCTGCTACAAGTCCGCTCCCGATAACAGTAAGGTCAACAACACTATGCTCGATTATCCCTTTGCCGATCGTGTTCGCGACGTGGAGACCAAGTACAAGAAAAGCGACAAAATTGAAGAAGGCAGCCCACGCTACAGCCCACCTCGGGGAGAGCACCCGTGTTGAAACAATTGTGGCAATCGAGTTGGCGGCATCGTGGAAACCGTTAATAAAGTCGAAAGCCAACGCGAGAAAAACAATAACAATCAGACCGATCAGATTGGCATCCATTAAATCACCCTGATCATGAGTTTTTAATCAGGATCGACTGAATCACGTTCACGCAGGTCTGGCACTTGTCTGCTGCTTTTTCGAGTTGCTCCAGCACTTCCTTGTTCTTGATCACTTCGAGGGCATTGGCGTTCTCATCTTGAAAGAGGTGCTTGAGTGAATCCCTGTAAACTTTGTCGGCCTCAGATTCCAGTGTTCTGATCTCCTCGAGGCGACTGTAATCGTGTCCGTAGTTGTCAAGCCGTGAAAGAATATCTTTCAGAATCACGATCTGCTTGAAGATGATCTCAGACATTTCAGCCGCGCCGACCACTTTGTTCTTGATATTGAACGTGTTGATCCTGACGGTTACAGCCAGAATGATGTCGCTGATATCGTCGATCTTTTTGAGAAGTGAGAAGATGTCTTCCCTGTCAAACGGTGTTATGAATGTTTCGTTTAGTCGCTTGATCGCGGCGTTACCGATCTCATCACACTCTTTTTCGAGCGGTTTTATTTTTTTGAATATTTCATTCTCGTAACTGTCTGATGAGAAGAACTCGAAAGCTATCTTCCCCATCTGTTCAATAACCGCGAGCATCGCGTTAAAGTCGTTAAAGTATGAATCCTCTTTGGGTAAAAACTTCTTAAACATGATAAATTTCCGTAAAAGTTGAAATTTGCTCTGTAAACTTCGGAATAAAAGATGATTTACAGCTTACTTGAGCACCGGCTATATATTAATAAAATGTTAAGTTTAAATATTTATAGTTGTTATTATCGTGTGGATATGTTGATAACCATGTTAACATCTTAAAAAGAAAAGGGTTAAGATGTGAAGTAATCAAGACCTCACAGTTGATAAACTCACCCTTAACTTCCGGTTGCCAACATTGTGTAGATAACTCAAGGTTATCCACATTAAAATCACACGATATCAACATCAAATCCACAAGTTATGAACACAGAAGTTCTATCTTGTTGCGGATCTCATCAACCATCTCCTTCGACCTGCTGTTGGTGTTAACCATGTTTTCAACTTCGGTGACGGCATGAATTACAGTTGAGTGATCCCTTCCCCCGAAGTGGAGACCGATCATTTTGAGTGTTGAGTTGGTCATCATCTTCGAGAGATACATGGCTATCTGGCGTGCCTCGGCTATCTCCTTTTTTCTGGTCTTGTCGCGTATCTTCTTTTCATCCACTTTCAGGTACTCACAAACAACCTTGGTAATAGCATCAATACCGATATTAACCTTTTTGGTGGTTGAAATTTCCCTGACCACCTTCTTTACCATGTCGAAGTTAATATCGCCGGGACCAAAAGAGACCTTGGCAAGAAGTTTCAGCAGCACCCCTTCGAGCTCCCTGATGTTTGATGTAATGTGGGTGGCTACATAATCGAGCATGTCGCCTGTAAGCCGGATGTTGTAGCTGTCTGCCTTCTTGTTAAGGATAGCGAGCCTTGTTTCGAAGTCGGGCGGCTGAATGTCGGTGGTTAGCCCCCAGTTGAACCTTGAAATAAGGCGGTCGCTTATACCCGTGAGTTCATTTGGTGGCCGGTCGCTCGTCAGCACAATTTGTTTGCCGGCCTGATGAAGCGTGTTAAATATAAAGAAAAACTCATCCAGGGTTCTTTCTTTTCCGGAGAGCCCTTGAATATCATCAATTATAAGAACGTCAAGCTTCTTGAAACGGTTTGTGAACTCCTGTTTCTTGTTGAACTGTATGGACTGAACAAAATCGAGCGTGAAACGGTCGGCGGAAATATAGTGAACCTTTTTATTACGGTTGTTCTGCACCACGGCATTGCCGATCGCGTGGATCAGGTGGGTTTTGCCGAGTCCCACCCCGCCGTAAATGAACAACGGGTTAAAGGAAGTGCCGCCGGGGTTTTCACCTATGGCGTAGGCAGCCGCGCGGGCGAGCTGATTCGACTCCCCTTTTATAAAGTTATCGAAGGTGTATTTCGTAATTATGTTGCTCTCAAAGAAGTCATCGTCTTCAACCTCGCCATCTGTTTTTACCAATGACGCGGGGTCGACCGTGATCTTGGGTGTGGGCGGTTGAACCGGCACCTCGGGCTCTTTAAGTGTTTCATTTACAACAACATATTTAATTGTACCCGTCTCGCCGAGCACATCTTTTACGCTTTTGGATATGTGGGCGTTATACCGCTCGGCTATCCATTCATAGAAGAAATTATTGGGCAATTGAATGGTCAAAGTGTCGCCCGAGAGGGTGATCGGTATTATCGGTAAGAACCAGGTGTTGAAGGTCATTACCGGTACCTGAGGGCGTATAATTTCAAGGCATTCTCTCCATACAGTGTCAGCATCATGAATGCTGTCCTGAGCAAGAATTTGAGAATTGATCATAAGTTATCCACAACTACAAGTGTTGATTTTTTAATGAGTTACTAATTTCTGTTAATGCAAGTGTAAAGTTATCCACAATGTGTTAACATTGTGGAAAAGCGGGTAAGTGCAGAAAATTAAACTCGTTAGAGTGTTTTTATTTAAACAGTTCAACAAGTAAGTCTGTTTATATTCCGTGAAACCCCGTGAAACTTGCGTGAAACTTTTTCACAGTGAAAAGTTATCAACAAGTTATCCACATTTTATACCCGAAAATTACCAACGGAAAAATATGTGGTAGCGCCAATACCAAGCAAGTTAATTTTACTTAAAAGAGACGAAGTGTAAAAAAATAAAAAAGTTGTTTAATTTTCTAAAAAGTCGTAAATTTGCAGTCTTTAATGAAAAGGAGTTTTTGGAATGAAAAGGACTTTCCAGCCAAGCAACAGAAAAAGAAGAAACAAACACGGTTTCAGAGAAAGAATGAGCAGCGTCGGCGGCAGAAAAGTGCTCGCGGCACGCCGTAAAAAAGGAAGACACAAACTTACAGTTAGCGACGAGTCAAGATTTTGAGAAAACTTTCTCTTAACAAAAGAGAAAGAATAAAAGGAAGTACTTCCTTTGAAAAAATCTACAACTCGGGCTCAAAGACAGTCTCTTCCGACAGGAGAGTAAGGGCGATATATAAAGTTGAATTCCCCGTCGAACGGCCGTTCGTTAAACTGGGGGTCGCTGTATCTAAAAAAGCCGGTAACGCCTGCTTTAGAAACAGGATCAAAAGGCTCCTCCGGGAATCTTACAGGTTGAACAAACCGGAATTGACAGACAACCTGGGGCTTTATATATTGCTCTCTCCTTACTCTTTTCTCGACAGGAACAGAAAGTACAGGCTCTCTTATTTTTCAGACAGTGTTATCGATATCCTTAACAAGATCAGATCAGGCATCAATGCCGGTGATCCGGGTGCTTAATCCCGTCCCGGAAAATTTTTTGCTCCCACCCGACTCGCATTACTTATCAGTGAACAATAATTATCAGGAAATTTAATGGATAGACAAGCAACAATCGGCTTCATTTTGATTGGCTTGATTTTAATGGTATGGTTATACTGGACTGCACCACAGACTCCTCCGCCGGGCGCTAAATCAGCAAAAGACTCCCTGCTCGTCATCGATTCTTTGGCCAAACAGAAGGCAAAACAAAAAGACTCGATCAAACATAAAGACTCTGTGGCAAAAGCTCCCGTTGCCGCCACGGCACAGAATCCCTTCACTTCCGACTCTCTGGTTGAGAAGAGATTTACTGTTGAAAACGACCTTGTTATCATGGAGTTTTCAACCAAGGGTGGCACACTCAGAAAAATTTATCTGAAAAATTACCAGAACTGGTTTCACGATACCATCCCTGCCAACGCGCCTGCCACTCAGAAATATGTGCAGTTGCTCGATACCGTCAGAAAAAGTGGTATGACCCTTGAGTTCATTGATCAGCCCGGCAGAAAAGTTTCAACCGCTGATATCGTGTTTAATACCAAATCGGATAAACCATCGTACAAGATTAGAGGTACAGATTCACTTGTGGTGGAATTTGCAACCAGGCCCGACTCCAATGGCGCCTCAATTGTTTTCAGATATCTTATCAAAGGTGACAGGTACGACCTCGGGTTCAATGTAAAACTTCTGAACCTTGAAAAGGTTATTGCCAGAAGCCAGTACCAGATAGCCTGGAGAAACGGGTTTAACCACGTCGAGCAATACACGAAGGATGAGGCAAACTATTCGAATGCTTCAGTAATGTTCGGCGATGAGCATGTTATATTTCACTCTGAAAGCGGAAAAGAAGAACAGACCGGTCAGGTTAACTGGATCTCGGTTAAAAACAAATACTTTACCACAGCACTGATCCCGGCTAATCCACAGACCACCGAAGGCTATGAACTTTCGGCAACAAACTACAAGCCCAACGCGGATGCCACCTGGAAGGTGTACGATGCCTCGGTCAAGTTCAAATACGCCGGTGATTCCGTTGTAAACAACAACTTCATGTTCTATATAGGACCCGCTGACTATAAGATTCTTAAAGAGTACAACGGAAAACTCTCCGAGATAGTCGATTTCGGCAGTTTCTTCGGTATCAGGTTCCTGGTAAGACCGATCGCGGAGTTTTTCCTCCTCCCCTTGTTCGTTTTCCTTTACTCTTTCATACCGAACTACGGTATAGTGATCATCATCTTCTCGTTGATCATCAAGATAATCCTTTATCCTCTAACAAAGAACACATTCTCTTCCATGAAGAAGATGCAGTTGCTTCAGCCGAAGATCAAGGAGATCAAAGAGAAATTCAAGGATGATCCACAGAAGCAACAGAAAGAGACGATGGCTCTTTACTCGACATACGGTATCAACCCGGCAGGCGGATGTCTTCCGATGATCCTTCAGATGCCCGTGTTCATCGCCCTCTTTGGTACCTTCCAGACAGCGATCCAGCTTAGAGGCGAAGGATTCTTCTGGTGGATCACTGATCTTTCGCGTCCGGATGTCCTTTTCTCCCTCCCGTTCACCATTCCACTTTTCGGGGTGCATGAAGTGTCGGGTCTCGCGCTTCTCATGGGTGTAACAACCTTCTTGCAGCAGAAGATGACCACAACCGATCCTTCACAGAAGGCTCTGGTTTACATCATGCCTGTGTTCCTGACAATACTCTTTATGACATTCCCGTCAGGATTGAACCTTTACTATTTCATGTTCAACGTCTTTTCGATTGCCCAGCAGTATTACGTGAACAATTTCGGCAAACAGGTCGAATTGGTGCCGGTACCCGCCGACAAAAGAAAGAAAGGCTTTATGGCACGCATGACAGAAGCCGCGGAGAAAAGTGCCCAGGCACAGCAGCATAAAAAAAGAAAATAAAAGCTTCTCTTGAAGAAGATGTTTTTGTATGATCTTTTTAACCGTGCCGGCAAGACCGGTCAGATTTTTACTCTTTTTACTTTTCATGCAGGTGTCGCTGTTCTCCCAGTACAGCGACACCCTGTTTTTAAAGCTTGATTACCGCACTGTAACCCACCCTTACGGAATAAAATACAAGGAACCCTCGGTCTATCCCGCGATCACCTACGCTTTAAGCGGAGGTGGTGCCCGTGGCATTTCACAGATCGGCGTGCTGAAAGCACTCGAGGAACAGGGCATCTACCCGTCGTCGATTGTGGCAACCAGTATCGGGAGCATCGTGGGAGGACTGTACAGTCTGGGCTACTCGGTAAATGAACTCGATTCACTTGCCGGGATCATCGATTGGAACTCGATAATCAACATAACCAACCGGGAAAACAGGAACAGCCTTTTTGTCGATCAGAAGATAACAGAAGACAGGGCGGTTCTCTCACTCCGGCTCGACGGGCTGACACCGATAATCCCCAATTCAATTAATGATGGACAGAAGCTCTTAAACCAGCTCAACCTTCTTACCTTTCAATCACCTATTGGCCTCCGCAAGGATTTCGACGATCTTGAGTACCGCTTCAGAGCGGTGTGCACCGATCTCGCTTCCGGAGAACCTTATGTGATCGGTGAAGGCTCCCTTTCAAGGGCGATCCGCGCCAGCTCAAGCGTTTCTTTCTTTCTTTCCCCCGTTGAGTATGATTCGGTTCTCCTCGCTGATGGTGGACTGGTTGCAAACATCCCGGTCTCCATAGCAAGGTCGCTCACCAACGGTTTGATACTCGCGGTAAACTCAACCAGCCCCCTTAACCCAAAGGAAAGCCTGAAATACCCTTGGGTACTCGCCGACCAGTTTGTCAGCATTCCCATGAAGAAACTGAACGAGAGGGAGTTAAAGCTTGCCGATGTGTTGGTTGAACCGGCGATCGGTGACAAAAATTCGGGCGATTTCACAGGTTTCGACTCACTTGTAGCAGAGGGTTACAAGGCCGGCACTGCCGGGGCAATTCTGCTAAAAAGCAAGATCGACTCAATAATCACCTCGTCATTCACGGCAAATGATTCAGTTATCTACGGACTCACTCCTCACCCGCAGTGCAAATACGCGGGGAACATCATCTCCAAGGTTATTTCCGGAGGCGGTGTAAGGCTCTCTGATATCTGCCGGGAACTTGTTTACCTGGAAAAAGGTGCCGGTTTCGAGGAGATAAAAGCTTACATCCTTACCGAAAAAGATGGCAAAAAAGTTCTCAAGATCGATCCGGTCAACTATCCTGATGTGTATGGCGTGAGCATCAAGATCGACGGAAAAGACTCAATTCCGGCGGGTACACCGGTTGAAGACATTACCGGGAAACCCTTTTCACCGTTCGCGACCATCTCTTTCATCAAAAACATCATCAAACAGATGCGGCTCGAGGGGAACGCCCTTTTCGCGCTGAACAACGCGAATTTCTTCAGGGATTCGGGTGAGTTGGTACTTGAGTTTGATGGTGGCCGCATCAACAAGATTGAACTCACCGGGCATGTGAACACTAATCCCACTGTTATTCTCAGGGAGATCCCTGTGGAAGAAGGTGGTCTCCTCGATCTTGGAGTATTGAAGAGTGGACTTACAAATCTCTACGCCACCGACCTGTTCGAAAATTTTACCGTCAATGTTCTTAAACGCGACGGGATGAACATCCTCCAGATCGAAGTGAATGAAAAGCCATCTCAGATCGCGAGATTCGGGTTCAAGGTTGACAATGAGAATGCCCCCCAGATAAATTTTGATATACGCGACGCAAACATCTTCTCAACCGGCAGCGAGCTCGGGCTGATAATGTTCGTCAGTCCAAGAAAACTTTCCGCGGAAATTGAGTCACGCTCAAACAGGATATTCAACACTTACTTCACTTACAAACTGGGTCTGCACTACAATCAAAGGGATATTTTCCGGTACCAGGATGACCCTTCAGGCTCCACTTCGTTTTATACCAGGTCGCAATTTGGCGAATATCGCCAAGTGCTGATGGGCGCGTCGTTCTGGCTCGGTACACAAGTGGGAAGGTTCGGAAACTTTATTGTAAAGGCAAAGTATGAACTCAACCGGATACAGAACATAACGGCGAGTGAAAACATAGTTTTTGATGCCCCGGTTTTTAATATTAATGTCTCGACCACGATCGATACCAAAGACAAATACCCTTACCCCACGAGGGGGATTCTCTTTAACGGATTTTATGAAACGGGATTGAGTTTCCTGAGCGCGAACACCGGCTATACATCGTTTGGTGCCAGGTTTGAAGGATACGTCCCTGTTTCACCTCGAAGCACTCTGATAGCCACCGGTGATATCGGATTCGCCGATCAGACTCTCCCCCTCTCCCAGCAATTTTCGTTTGGGGGAATAAGGTCATTCTATGGCATGCGTCAGGATGAATTCAGGGGAAGGCAGCTTTTAAAACTCGGTGTTGATTACAGGGTTTTCCTCCCGTTCAGGATATTCTTTGACACTTACCTGACCGCTGGTTATAATATCGGCTCGATCTGGGAACAGGAAGAGAAAATTAAAATAAAAGGGCTACAGCACGGTATTGCTGTCGGGTTGTCTTTCAACACACCGATCGGTCCGGCGGATTTTATGATCGGGAGAAGCTTTAAATTGGTTAACTCAATTACCGATGGTGGAAACATCGCGAACTGGGGCCCGGTACAGTTCTACTTCTCGATCGGATTTTACTACTGATCCCGGGCAGTATTTAGAGCATATCATAAATCAAGGTTATTCCATAACTTTGACCGGGGATTTAATAAAAATTCAAGCAAATCAACAACAGGAAAGAAATGGACGGAAAGATCCACTCCACTACCATAATCGGAATTATTCATAATGGTCAGGCTGCAATAGGCGGCGACGGGCAGGTAACCCTGGGCAACACCATCATGAAGCATAATGCCATGAAGATCAGAAAGATCGCCGGTGGCAAGGTGCTTTGTGGTTTCGCCGGTGCCTCCGCCGATGCTTTCACACTGATGGAAAGGTTTGAAGACAAACTCGAACAGTACCGCGGAAATGTTTACCGCTCGGCAGTTGAACTTGCCAAAGAGTGGCGGACCGACCGCTACCTGAGAAAACTGGAAGCCCTCCTGGCCGTGGTTTCAGCCGAAACAGCACTTATTATCTCAGGAAATGGTGATGTAATAGAACCACAGGATAAAATAGTTGCCATCGGCTCCGGTGGAAACTTCGCCCTCGCGGCGGCGAAGATGCTCACCAAATTCAGCAACCTTTCTGCTGTGGATATTGTAAGGGAAAGCCTCGGGACCGCGGCTGAGATATGTATTTACACCAATAACAACATAGTGGTTGAAACAATCGATAACCGGGAGGAAAATAATTGAACAGCCTCAATAATAACGCGCTGACACCATCCAAAATTGTAGCTGAACTCAATAATTACATCATCGGTCAGGATGACGCGAAGCGCGCCGTCGCCATCGCTCTAAGGAACAGATGGCGCCGCCAGCAGATAGAAGGCACCCTTAAAGATGAGATAATGCCCAACAATATCATTCTTATCGGACCCACCGGGGTCGGTAAAACAGAGATAGCGAGAAGACTTGCCAAACTTGTTGATGCTCCTTTTGTTAAAGTGGAAGCATCAAAATTCACTGAGGTGGGTTACGTCGGGCGCGATGTCGAATCGATCGTCCGCGATCTGGTTGAGTATGCCGTTAACCTCGTAAAATCGGAAAGGACAGCGGAAGTCCGAACCAAAGCCGTGGCGATGGCAGAGGAGAGGATACTTGATATCTTGATCCCTCCCGTCAGAAAATCATTTGCCGGTGAACCCGAGGAGGAGCAGGGAAGTGAGGCTTACCAGAATCAGAAGACCCGTGAATGGATGCGCGAGAAGCTGCGTAATGGTGAACTTGACGATAAGCTTATAGAGTACGACGTGCAGCAGGCCGCGGTCGGCATGCAAGTGCTCGGTCCTCTTGGTGGGGATGACCTTGGAATTAATATCCAAGAACTTATGTCATCCGTTATGCCAAAGAAGAAGAAAAAGAGAAAAACCACGATCAAGGAAGCCCGTGAACTGATGACCGAGGAAGAGGCTCAGAAATTGATCGATATCGACTCAGTTCACAAAGAGGCGATAACAAGAGCAGAGAATACCGGTATAGTTTTCATTGACGAGATCGACAAGATCGCCGGCGGTGGTAAAGGGCAGGGGCCCGATGTATCACGCGAAGGTGTTCAGCGTGATCTTCTTCCCATAGTTGAAGGATCGAATGTAAACACCAAGTATGGCGTGGTTAAAACAGATCATGTACTTTTTATTGCTTCCGGTGCTTTTCATGTATCAAAGCCCTCGGATCTGATCCCTGAACTTCAGGGCAGGTTCCCTATCAGAGTGGAACTTAAAAGCCTCACAGAGGAGGATTTCATCAAGATACTTACCATCCCTCAGAACGCGTTGCTTAAACAGTACTCAGCGCTTCTCGAAGTGGAGGGGGTAAGGGTTGAGTTCAAGGAAGACGGGATCAGAGAGACAGCCCGCATCGCGCAGAAAGCCAATGAGCAGGTTGAAAATATCGGTGCCAGAAGGCTTCATACCATACTCACGACGCTTTTGGAAGATATCCTTTTCAATGTTCCCGATGTGATGCCCGAATCTTTGATCGAGATCACAGGCCAGATGGTCAGGGACAAACTTGAGAAGATCGTAACCGACAGGGATCTGAGCAAGTACATCCTTTAAAATCAAAAAAGGCTGCTTCACACGGGGCAGCCTTTTTTGCATTAAACAACTACTTTTTCAGAAGGTCTCTTATCTCGGTAAGAAGAACAATATCCTCGGGGGTCTTCTTTACGGCGGCTTTGTCATCTTCAGCTTTTTTGGTCAACTTGTTCATCCCTTTGACGGCGAGAAAGATAACGAAAGCTATGATCGTGAACTCAACCACGGTGTTAATAAATCCGCCATAACTCAGATAGACTGGTTCTATAACTTTATCGCCATTTGTTGTACCGGATTTGAGCAGAATTTTAAGATCTTTGAAGTCCACCCCACCGAGGAGTAAACCGATCGGCGGCATCACCACATCATTTATAAAAGATGAAACTATCTTGCCGAAGGCACCTCCGATGATCACACCCACGGCGAGATCGATCACATTGCCTCTCATGGCAAAAGCCTTAAACTCCGCGAAGAATTCTTTCATGTCCTGATTCCTTTTTTAATTTAACAAGGTTGAAAATATAAACTTTTTTAATTTAACTCCTGTGGCCTTTGAATCCTTGTGGCTAAAATTGTATCTAACCGGGAAAACGGAAATTCCATGTTGACCAAAAGAAATTTGATATTTACTTCCATCGGAATATTGCTCGGCGGTGCCGCAGGTTATGCTTACTACCATTTTTACGGCTGCAAAAACGGGTGTCCGATCCAAAGCAACGCGCTTGTAACAACACTTTATGGAGCCTTTACCGGAGCTGTTGCCACATTCAATTTCAAGAGTGACAAGAAAAAGAAGGAAGATTAAGCGGCTTCCGCCTTTTCACTTTCCGTGTCTTTCACGCCGTACAATTCCATTATCTGTTTGAACAGATCGATCAGATATTCGGTCAGTTTTTCAGGTGATTCAAAAGACTTCTCAATGATCAACTTCATTGAGTCACGCTGTTGATCGAACCTTACCGAGTCTTTCAGTTTTGTCATGACGTGGTGCAGCAGAACTTTAAAGTTGTTTTCGTAGAACTCTTCCCTCTCTTTATTCGGCAGTACAAGAACGATCCTGTGTTTCTGTGCTACCACCCGCTCGAACATGGCGAATGACGCGTAGTATCTTATCCGCGCCGTGGCGATAAGCCTCTTGGCAGTTACCGGCAGAAGCCCGAACCTGTCGACAAGTTCTTCTTTAATGTCTTCGATCTCTTTAAGCGTACCCGCGGAAATAAGGGAAGTGTAGAAATTCAGCCTGTCAGTCTGATCGGGCATGAACTGCTCCGGAATACCGATCTCGTAATATGTGTCGATCTTCGGATCGGTTCTTTGGGTTGTTCTTCCGAGGTTCTTGAACACTTCCTTGAACTCTTTGTGTTTCAGCTCCTCGACCGCTTCATTAACAAGTTTCATATAGAGGTCAAATCCCACGTCGGTGATGAAACCGCTCTGTTCGGTGCCGAGGAGGTTTCCCGCGCCCCTGATCTCAAGATCGCGCATCGCGAGGTTGAATCCTGAGCCGAGTTCGTTGAACTCCTCGATCGCCTTTAATCTTTTCAAGGTTTGTTTCTTTAGAGCGCTCAAAGAGGGTACTAAGAAGTAGGCGAATGCCTGACGGTCGGATCTGCCGACACGTCCGCGAAGCTGGTGAAGTTCAGCCAGACCGAAACGGTCAGCCCGGTTAACAATTATCGTGTTAACGTTCGGAATGTCGATTCCCGACTCGATGATCTTTGTCGAGAGAAGAACGTTAAATTTCTTCTGCAGAAAGCCATGGATCACGTCTTCAAGCTGATCGGGGGTCATTCTTCCGTGTGCCACGCCAATCACTGCCTCAGGAACGAATCTTTTGATGTAGTCACCAAGTTTGTTGATCGACATTATTCTGTCGTGCACGATGTAAACCTGTCCGTTCCTGGCGAACTCTGCCACAAGCCATTCCCTGATCTTTTTTATGTCGAACAGGTCAACTTTTGTATAAACAGGCTGCCTGTTCGCGGGAGGAGTTGCCATGATCGAAAGATCACGCGCTCCGTGCAATGAGAAGTTCAGTGTTCTCGGTATCGGTGTGGCGGTAAGTGTCAGCGTGTCAACATTCACGCGCATCGATCTGAGTTTTTCCTTCGCCTTCACTCCGAAACGGTGCTCCTCATCAATAATGAGAAGCCCCAGATCCTTGAAGCCAATGTCTTTTGATATCAGGCGGTGGGTGCCGATCACAATATCGACCTCCCCGGATTTCAGTTTACCAACGATCTCGGTCTGCTTTGCTTTTTGCTGAAATCTTGACATCACTTCCACTCTTACCGGGAATTGGGAGAGGCGGTCTCTGAATGTGTTGTAGTGCTGCTCCGCGAGGATGGTGGTTGGAACGAGCACGCTCACCTGCTTGCCATCCTGCACCGCTTTGAATGCCGCTCGTACCGCGATCTCCGTTTTACCGAATCCGACATCCCCGCAAACCAGGCGATCCATCGGTGAGATATCCTGCATATCCTGCTTGATCTCTTCAGTAACCTTCATCTGATCAGGGGTGTCTTCATAAATGAACGACGCTTCAAGTTCCTTTTGCCAGATGGTGTCGTTTGAGAAGGAGAATCCCCTGGTTGATTTTCTTTGGGCGTACAGCTCGATCAGATCCCTCGCTATCTCGCGTATCTTCTTCTTTGCCTTGTTCTTGGTGTGTTCCCAGGTGTTTGTACCGAGCACAGAGACCCTCGGTTCAACCCCTTCCTTCGAAGAGTATTTTTTGATCAGATGGAGATAGTTCAGATTCACGAATACCGCGCCACCCTCCCCGTAAAGAAGTTTGACCGACTCCTGCTCTATATCCCCGATCTTAACGTTGTGCAGTCCGGCGAAACGGCCGATCCCATACTCTTCGTGTACCACGTAATCACCCGGTTTTATCGAGAGGAGTTCGTTTCTTCGTGACTTTGCCGGGCGCTTGTAATTTATAACCTTTGTTCTGAAAGGCTTCCCGAATATCTGATAGTCGGAAAGTATAAGGATCTTCTCTTTTTTCAGGAAGAATCCCTCTCTGAGTGGCAGGATGGTGAAGCTTATTGTTCCGTCTTCACACATGAGGCCGAAGTCTTCCTGTTTGTTTCGAAGCAGGTCTTTCAACCTGTCAAGCTGTATCTCATTCTCGACGGCGATGATCAGTCTGTACCCCTGTTCGGAGAACCGGAGAATGGTTATGAACAGCACCTCGTAATTTGAGTTGATTGAAGGCGCGGCAGCGATCTCAATTGGAATGGAATCTTCAAGTTGTATTCCGGTCTCGATCAGCCAGGTATTGTTACCTTTCCTTGTGATATCAAGGAAATCGATCTTTTGCGTTCCTGTTTCGGATTCAGGGACCGTTGATTCCTCCGGGAATTCATCCAGGAAGGCGTCTTCGTCGTAGACTGGTTCTGGCCCGCTCTCTTTAACTTCGTCGTCCGGTTCGGTGATCTTCACTTCCTTGAAAGAAGCTTCCCTTAAATAGAACTCCTCGCTGAGGATCACGGCATCGTTAATGTAGTCGAAGATATCATCATTAAAGATGTTCTCATCGTTGGTTGCAAGTTCCTCAAGTTCTGGTGAAATGGTGGCTGACTCTGTTATCTGAACCGACCGTTGATTGTCGGGGTCGAAAAAGCGGAGTGACTCTATAAAATCTCCGTCGAACTCAACACGTACCGGCAACGATTCGCTATGCGACCAGAAATCGATGATCGCTCCCCTCTGGGCAAAGTATCCGCTTTGTTCAACGTACTTCTCTTTTTTGTAATTGTAACTTCCGAGTAGTGCAACCAGCCTGTCGTAAGTGATCGATTCACCCGAATTTATACGGTAAAGGTTTTCAGCGAAATCACTCTTCGAAGGGAGCTTTACCAGCAAGAGTTCGTATGTGGAAACAAGAAAATACCCCGGCAGGGTTGAGAGCTCGTTGAGGGTTTCCTGTATCTTTTTTGAATTGAACTCTGATATCTGAATTACAGGGGTTTTCGAGCCCATCAGTTTTAACTCAGTCGACATTTCCTGCACATCCCGCACTGTGGGAACGAGGAGTACCACTTTGTCAAATTTAATTTTTAATTGAAGTGCTGTGATCGTGCGGGAACTGCCGGGAAGTGAAGCCACGTGGTGAATGCTTCCCTTTGTGCCGGAGACCTTTTTGACAAGGTTTTTAACTTCGGGGTGGTTTCCAAAGGATGAAATTAATTTGGATTGTTCCATTTTCAGAATCTGTATGTAAGGTTTATCATTGGGACAGAAATATCCCCTCTTGCCTCTTTTGAGGTGCCAACAAGGCTGCCGGTGAAGTATCCTATGGCGCTTCCAAGCACGACATCTGATAGCCAGTGGTGGCTGTTATAGACCCTTTCGAGCGCCATGATACCCGCCACCGCCCAGTAAGCCGCCTTCTCGATATCGTTGTCGGTTGAGAGAGCCATCACGGAAGCAAAGGCAAAACCAGCCGTTGCATGTCCCGAGGGGAATGAAGTGTTGTCCCACGCGGTTTGAAAAAAGTTAAAGTTCGAGTTGCTTTCAGAGATGGTGGGTCGGTCGCGTCCTGTCACCAATTTCAAAATGATGGTGACCGCGGTTGAATAGATCAGCGCCGAGCCCAGCCTCACTCCGAGATCGCTGTTCTTTTGGTTATCGAAAAGTTTGCCATGGAGGTAAAGCCCTCCCGCCAGACTGAACACGCCGGCCACGGAGTATTTGTTGAATTCAGTTATCGCCGCGGGAAGTGGCGGCATTGAGTGACGGAAGAAATTGTTTACTTTTTCGTCAACCGAGTACGCGAGAAAGGTTGATCCCGCAACAATGCCATAGTTGAGGATGTCTTGAGAGTCGAACCGGGTGGCGGATTTTAAAATACTCTCCCCATACCTTCCAAACTTCTCCGGGTCTGATTCCTGGGGAAGGATGGTGGTAAATAATAAAATAAATAATATTAAGACGCTATAGTTATATTTTTTAGTCAACAAGCTCAATGGCTTTTCGAACGAAGCCGTCAGAAAGATCAAGTCTTCTTTTAGCTTCTTCAGCCGAAACATTTGCCTTTATCATCACAAGCGCGGTTTTTACGTGCCCGCCCGCTTCTTGAAGATACTTCGTGGCTTCATCGTACGTAAGTCCGGTAATGGTCATGACCACTCTTTTGGCCCTCTCAACAAGCTTCTTGTTGGTCATCTGAAGGTCGATCATCATGTTCTCATAAACCTTCCCCATCCTGATCATTGACGCGGTGGTGAGCATGTTCAAAACAAGTTTCTGAGCGGTACCGCTTTTCATTCTTGTTGAGCCCATCACCACTTCGGGACCGACATATGGGCAAATAGGTATATCAACCGCTTCTATGTTGAACCCTTCCCTTGGTGTCGCGGTAACGTAAACTGTAGTAGCCCCGAGTTCTTTTGCCTTCTTCACTGCACCAATAACATAAGGGGTTCTTCTGCTGGCCGCAATTCCGCAGACAACATCTTTAGCTGTTACTTCCGCTGCCATCACGTCAGCAGCACCGTTCTCTTCGTGATCTTCCGCCCCTTCCTGAGCGCGGAACATTGCTTCCTTGCCGCCGGCTATGTAGCCTTCAATCATACCGAAGGGAGTTCCGAATGTCGGAGGACATTCTGACGCGTCCACAACACCGAGCCTGCCTGAAGTTCCTGCCCCGAAATATAGGAGCCTTCCCCCGCTTTTTAATGCTTTCACAATCGCCTCAACCGCCTCGGCGATATAGGGAATCTCCCGCTCAACCGCGAGGGGTACCCTCTTGTCTTCCTCATTAATTATCCGGAGTATCTCGGTCACCGGCGCCGCGTCGATCTCCATCGATCTGGGGTTTCTCTGCTCTGTGGTGAGTTTTGCTATTTCATGGAATAGTGACTGGTCGGTTCCGCTTAAGATCATTTGTAAAGCTCCAGGTAAACCAATTTTTTACCTTTTTCATTTTTTGTGTTGGTGGGTTTGTAACGCAGTTCAAAGGTCGTCGACCTCTTGATCATGTGTCCGTATTTTTCCTTGGCGGCTTCGAACTCCCCGGTGATGTCTCCACCTTTAATCAGCAGCATGGCAGCCTTCTCTTTTATCAGAGGCAGTGAATATCTGACAAGCGAGAGAAGATCAACGGTTGCCCGGCTGATGATAATATCAAATTTGCCCGTGTATTTTTTTACGAATTCGAGACCCTCAACACGACTGTTTTCAACAGTGACGTTACGAAGCATTAATTTTTCAACGAACTCAGAGACGGCCTTGCTCTTCTTGGAGATCGAATCAACAACCACACCTTTAAGATCCGGACGCATGATGCCGAACGGGATTCCGGGCAACCCGCCTCCGGTTCCGATATCGAGGAAAGAAGTGGCACGCTCCGGCAGGTATTTCGTGATGTAAGCCGAAATGAAAACGTGGTTTTCCACGATGTTCTCGATATCTTTTCTTGATACAAGATTCAAGACTTCATTTTTCTCGACAAGCAGCCGGGCGTAAAGTGCCAGCCTGCTAAGTGTACCCTCATCGGGGTTCTGATCATTTTCCCAGAAAAAGTGTGTTAGTTGCCTTAAATAAGTATCGTCAGATATCAACCGGACTCCGCAGAATTAAAAAAATCACTTGTTCAAATATACCATTAAGATAGAAATATCTGAAGGAGTGACCCCCGAAATACGGCTTGCCTGCCCAATGTTGCGTGGTTTAACCTTTGTCAGTTTCTCTCTGCCCTCTGCTGAAATGGACGAGATGGCTGAATAATCGATGTGTCCGGGGATCGCGAGTTCTTCATATTTTTCGAGTCGTGCCACGGTTTCATGTTGCCGTTGAATGTATCCTTCGTATTTTATTTCAAGTTCAATTTGAAACGCGGCATCGGGATCGGATATAATTTCCTTAAGTTCAACGGAATCTTCTTCCGTTACAAGTTTTCCCAATTGCCAGGCATCAATTTCCGGACGCTTGATTATTTTCTCCAGAGTGTCGGTGAACTTTATTTCGGATGAACCGATCGAGATAAGAAATGGATTCACTCTTTCGGGTGTTATTTTTACTTTTTTAGTCAGCCCGAGCCCCGCGAAAACTTTTCGTTCCCTTTCTTTTACTCTTTCCAGTTCTTCGTCAGAGATCAGACCGGCCTGGTGTCCGTATTTTGAAAGTCTGGCATCAGCGTTGTCCGGACGGAGAAGCAGCCTGTGTTCAGCCCGTGAGGTAAACATCCTGTAAGGTTCAGAAGTTGACTTCCCGACAAGGTCGTCAATCAACACTCCGATATAACCCTCACTCCTCTTTATTACCAATTCTGGTTCTTTTTTTATTTTGAGTGCCGCGTTAATTCCTGCCATTAAACCTTGTGCTGCAGCTTCCTCGTAGCCTGATGTTCCATTGATCTGTCCGGCGAAGTATAGCCCTTCTACAAGCTTTGTTTCCATGGTCAGATCGATCTGATGTGGCGGGAAGAAGTCATATTCAACCGCGTAACCCGGGCGTACCATCACCACATCTTCAAGCCCCTTCATTACCTTAAGCGCTTCGAGTTGAATCTCTGCCGGAAGTGAGGTTGAAAATCCATTTACATAGATCAGTTCTGTATCAAGGCCTTCCGGTTCCAGAAAGAGTTGGTGGCGTGGTTTATCCGCGAATCTTACTATTTTATCCTCTATGGATGGGCAGTACCTTGGGCCCGTTCCTTGTATCAGACCAGTAAACATGGGCGAACGGGAGAAACCCTTTTCCAGTATCTTGTGCACCGTGCTATCCGTGTAAGTCATGTGACAGGATACCTGTGGGAGGAAGGGAAAAAGGTTTTTGTCTGTACGGTGTGAAAATGGCTGTGGCTTTTCGTCCCCCGGTTGCTCTTCCAGGAGTTCCCATCTGATCGAGTCTTTGTGAAGTCTTGGTGGGGTTCCTGTTTTTAACCTGCCTGTTTCGAATCCGGCTTTTACGAGTGATTCGGTTATACCTGTGGCCGGTTTTTCGCCGAAACGGCCTCCGGGCGTGGCTGTCAGACCTGTGTGCATCAGTCCATTCAGGAAAGTGCCTGATGAAAGAATCACTGCTTTGGCATCTATCTCTTCCCCGTGTGCCGTTTTAACACCGGTTATTTTTCCGCAGTCTATCAATATCTCTATTATTGATTCGGCGATTATTTCAAGATTTTCCGTTCTCTCAACAACTTCAAGGGCAATACTGCTGTAGATGGTTCTGTCGTTCTGACTTCGTGGTGACCATACAGCCGGTCCCTTGCTTTTATTCAGCATCCTGAACTGGATACCTGATCTGTCAGCTATTTCCCCCATCACTCCACCGAGGGCATCTATTTCCCTGACAAGGTGACCCTTGGCTGTTCCTCCGATCGCCGGGTTGCATGAGAGTCTTCCTGTGGCATTTTTATCCATGGTTACAAGGGCTGTTCTGCACCCCATTCTGGCTGCCGCCACCGAAGCTTCTATTCCGGCGTGGCCTCCGCCAATTACAATTACATCATATTTTCGCATAATCAAGTTTAAAATGTTTCATGTGAAACAATTTGAAAGTTTCTAAAATGTTACAAAGGAAAAACAAGGGTCAAGATTAAAATGTTTCATGTGAAACATTTTGAATTACTTCCCAATGCAGAAGTGCATGAAAATGTTGTTCAGGATATCATCCGAAGTTATTTCGCCGGTTATTTCCGCGAGGGCGTTTTCAGCATTGCGAAGGTCAACCGATATGAACTCACCGCTTAATCCGTTTTTACATGAGGTCAACGCTTCATCAAGGTGGACTCTTGCCCTTTTCAGGCAATTATAGTGACGCATGTTCGAGACAACAGCGCTTTTCTCGCTGTATGAGGCAGAGCCTGCCGCCCTGTCCTTCAGTATTTCAAACAGTTCGTCTATCCCTTTTCCGGTCTTGGCTGATATGGCGACATCGGATTTGAGAAGGGCGGGATGGTCAAGGTCGACTTTGTTCAAAACCACAATTATCTTTTTGCTGTCGGTCAGCTTTCGGATCTCATCATACAGTTCGACCGAGATGTTCTGAACAACATCATTTATAAATAGGACAACGTCGGCATCCTTCACTGCTTCCCTGCTTCTTCTGACCCCCTCTTTTTCGATCTCGTCCTGTGTCTCACGGATACCGGCTGTATCAAAAAGGCGGTAAAGAATTCCATCAATCACCACTTCCTCGCGGATTATGTCACGCGTGGTTCCGGGCATTGAACTGACGATCGCCCTGTACTCTTTCAGAAGGTAATTTAGAAGTGATGACTTACCCACGTTTGGTTGCCCCACAAGAGCAACATTCACACCATCGCGCATGAGGCGTCCGAATCCGTACGTGCCTAAAAGTTGATCAATTTCCGAGATTATTCCTTCCGTTCTTGAGATGAGTTCTGCGCGCTCCACGAATTCCAGATCTTCCTCGGCGAAGTCGAGCTCCAGTTCAACAAGGGACGAGGTGTGAACGAGCATCCCCCTCAGAGCGTTGACTTTCGCCGAAAGCACTCCATCAAGCTGGTTGCGCGCGCCCCGGAGCGATGCCTCAGAACGGGCTGAGATAAGCTCCATCACGGCTTCAGCCTGCGAAAGATCTATTCTGCCGTTAAGAAAAGCGCGCTTTGTGAACTCTCCCGGTTCGGCATTCCGAACGCCGAGGTCATAAAGAAGCTCAGTTATTTTTCTGGTAATGTTCGGATTGCCGTGACAAGAAATTTCAATGCAGTCTTCACCGGTATAGGAATTTGGTGACCGGAAGACAGAAACAACTACGTCATCGATAACTTCGCCGGAGGGCGAAACGACAGTGCCATATTTCAAAGTGTGGGTTTTTGCCTCTTCGAGGGGGGTGGAGCCGGAGAATATCCTGCCCGCTGATTGGATTGCATTATCACCGCTGATCCGTATTACGGATACAGCACCAACTCCTGGCGGGGTGATGATTGCCGTGATCGTATCTTCTTTCAAAATCATAGTTCGCAAAAATACGGAATTAACACGGCAGAGAAAAACATCATCCCTGCCCCAAAGTAATAAATAATTTTATATTATACCGCAAACACTCTGTGATATATAAAATCGAATGAGAATGCCTTGGTGTCGACCTTTCTGTCGATATACTCAGCCACCTGCTTCAGGCGGTTCGGAATAGCCATCAGTTTCTCCTGGGCTTTTCTGCCAGCCTCGTTCAAGCCGGTGAGGGTGTCAATCTCCCAGAACTTAAGAACATCTTCAACAATTCTTTTGTAATCCCAGGGGCCATAAATGCCCGAGCGTCTTACCACATCCGCCATATCCTTGAAGTTTGGCATGCTTAAACCAGGCATTTCAATAGAAGGAAGTATCGCCAGCGCCGACTCAAGTGCCCTGCCGGGATCGATCTCCAGGATGTGTTTGAAAACTTTTCGGTAAAATGCATAGTGTCGGGCTTCATCTGCCGCGATGCTTGAAAGAATGCCTTCGAGAACCGGTTCGTACTTCCCTGCTGCCTTGCCGGTGTTACCATGGGTAACCTGCGTGGCGCGCTCCTGAAGTGAAGTGTAGGCGAAGACACGGTAGGGGTCTTTATCCCAATCGGGTCTGAACCCTGATTCCTGATACGCGTACTGCATGATCTCTACACACTTGAAGTTGAAGAGCCTTGAGTCGCGGGCGTAGTCGCGAAGAATACCGCCGTGGCGGTCTTCTTCCGCTGTCCAGATCGAATTCCACCTTTTCCAAACGCTCTCATCGCCGAGGTAAGTGGCTATGAGGCGGTGGAAGTGTGGCAGGCCTTCCTCGGTGAGCAGGCCAAGTGTCACCGAGACTCTCACGGCATCATCAATGGCACGTGCCCTTTCGCGAAGCTGCTCAAGGTTTTTAAGCTCGTCATCGCTCATTTTTTCATCTGCCGGAAGGAAGTCACTCGGGAACCACAGTTTCCTCTTTTTAAGATGTTCATCCATCATTTCGGTAACTTGAGGCTCCAGTTCAGCCAGCACTTCCGCTTTGCTTCTTGTTTCAGTCTCGTCACTGACCGGATTTTTTACAACGATCTCCATTAGGGGATACCT
Organism: uncultured Ignavibacteriaceae bacterium; assembly: GCA_964625575.1. GTDB lineage: Bacteria > Bacteroidota > Ignavibacteria > Ignavibacteriales > Ignavibacteriaceae > UTCHB3. Next base: position 203,358 of record CAZVBQ010000002.1, read on the forward strand.
TTCTAAATGCTTCTCAGGGTTTATTATTCGCTTGTATAATAAAGGCGGGAAAAATGATTTGTGTTTCGGAAATATATTAAATTAACATAAAAATAAAAACATATATAAGATTGCCGAATTTAAATTTGGGACGTGCAATTTGGGGGTAAAACACAATAATTTTCCGGGCAAGTGTTAGATTTCGGATCAAAATTTAGAGAAAGTTCAATGAATCCGGTAGAAATTATCATTAAGAAGAGAGACGGTCTCGAACTGACCGACGAAGAGTTACGCTTTTTTATTAATTCATACACCGCGGGTACCATCCCCGACTATCAGGCGGCGGCGCTGCTGATGGCTATTTTCATACGTGGTCTCTCCCCTCGTGAGACGCTCACGCTCACAAAATCGATGCTCTACAGCGGGACAGTGATCGATCTGAGTCACGTAAAAGAGCAAAAGATCGGGAAGCACTCAACCGGTGGTGTCGGTGACAAGACCAGCTTGATCATCGCTCCTATCGTCCTGGCGGCGGGTGTGAAAGTCCCCCAGATCTCGGGTAGAGGGCTCGGGCACACCGGAGGCACTCTCGACAAGATGGAGTCGATACCCGGATTTAATACCAGACTCGGCATAGAAGAATTTAAAGAAATCATGCAGGAACCCGGCGCACTGATAATAGGTCAGACCGGAAACATCGCCCCTGCCGATAAACTTCTTTACGCTTTAAGGGATGTGGTGGGCGCTGTGCCTTCAATTCCCCTTATCACCGCCAGCATCATGAGTAAAAAACTCGCGGAGGGAACCGACGGTCTCGTGCTTGATGTAAAAACCGGCTCGGGTGCATTTATGAAGAGTTATGAAGATGCCAGGAAACTCGCGGAGAGCCTTAAAGGGACGGCAGAAGGTTTCGGCAAGAAATGTGTTGCCCTGCTGACGGAAATGAGCCAGCCGCTGGGCTACAAATCAGGTAACTGGTACGAGGTACACGAATCAATTGATATCCTTCGTGGCGCCTATGTGGAAGATCTTTGCGAGATTTCATTCTCCCTCTCAGGAGCGATGATCATGCTCGGAGGAAAAGCGGGTTCGATCGAAGAAGGCATTGAACTCTCGAGAAAACTTGTGGCTTCAGGTGAAGCATTCGACTACTTCGTGAAGATCATAAAAGCACAGGGTGGTGACATTGACACTGTGAAATATCCCGAAAAATATCCGGTCTCAAAGATCAGGGAGTCACTCACCGCTTCAGAATCAGGTTATATCAGCGCTATTAACGGTTACGAGGTCGGTATGGCACTCGTTGAACTGGGCGCGGGAAGAACCAAAAAAGAAGACGCCATCGACCATAAAGCCGGATTGTTCCTGAAGGCAAAAGTTGGTGATTTCTATAACAAGAATCAGGAGATGGGATTCATCGATGGTGATGACCCCGCCAAAGTTGAAGCCGCTTACAAACGGATATCAGGCGCGATCTCGATTTCATCCGAAAAACCTGATAAACTGCAATACATAAAGGAAATAATCTACTGATTTTGCCGAAAATTTCTTAATTTTCAGATCGTTCTATTATACATTAGCAGAAGTGTGTCTTCACACTTGATTATGACTGGAAATCAGCAATTTTGGAGTTTAAAATGATTTTTCGGCTTCCTGAGATACACCCGGGCAGCGAACTTGACGGATCGGTCCGTTATTTTCACATGGCAAAAGAGGCAAGAAAGAAATACGGGTTTGAAGAGGAGCTTTTCTCCCAGACCGGAATTTTGATAGTTGCCAACTTCGCTGCCGCGAGAAGGCTTGCCGCGCGGATCAATCGGGTAAGAACCGAAGAGTCGCAGACAGATAAACTTGTTACACCCGGGCAGATAAACGCGCTCGGGCTTTTGCATGAACTGATCCACCTGGTTTTCAGGAACTATGAACAGGTTCAGAACCCCGGGGTCTTCGCCAGATCAGTGGGGCACCTTAAAGAGATCATCGGGGACGAAGACCTCGGCAAGGTGATGAAGCGGTATGTGGAGATCTTCCCGCCGATCCCCGTGCAAAGAGGTGAATTGACAGCTGATGAATACCTTGCCCTCTCGACCGGTGGGAAACCGAATGTTGAGATAATCGTCGAGGAGCTTATTATCCTCCACCTCGAGAACATGAACCCCGCTTTTGATACTCTTAAAGAGATGTTCAACAGCGCCCCCCTCGAAGAAGAGACCAAATACAAAGAACTTATAAAAGAGGCGAAAACCTTCTTCCAGAAGGAAGAACCGGCGGCCTTCTTAGGCATTTCATTGCTTGACGCTCTCGAATCGGTAATTCTTGCAAATCCCTATCAAATAGTTGAACAATTGAAAAGCCTCAGGGCTTTTTGGCCCGCGGGTGTTGAGTTTCCGTTTGATGATCTCATCCTGCTCGGGATGGATCTCCTCAAAGAAGACGCGCGCCTCTTCCTCGGTGGAGGTGACGGCAAAGGGACACCACCCGTTCCAAAATACGATTTTGACAAGGAGTACGCCGCCAAATTAAAGGAATCACTCGCTAAAGGCGGAGGTGCCCACCACTTCGACCTTGATGACGTTGAAATGAGCTTCATGGTTGAAGAAGAACGCTTCACGGAGGATATCCACTGGATGCCCAACGTGGTAATGATCGCCAAGAACACACTTGTCTGGCTTGATCAACTCTCTAAAAAATATTCAAAAAAGATCGACACTCTCGACAAGATTCCTGACCAGGAACTCGATAACCTGCAACGATGGAATTTTAATGCCCTCTGGCTTATAGGCGTTTGGGAAAGATCAACCGCCTCCGCCAAGATCAAACAGTTCTGCGGCAACCCTGAGGCAGCTTCTTCGGCATATTCACTGTTTGACTATGATATTGCCTGGGAGCTCGGGGGCGAGAAAGCTTACGAAAATCTCCGCGACCGTTGCGCCGCGAGAGGCATCCGTCTGGCGAGTGACATGGTACCGAACCATACGGGGATCTACTCACGCTGGATAATTGAACACCCGGAGTATTTTATTCAGGCCTCCGAACCTCCTTATCCAAATTACACTTTTACGGGACCAAATCTTTCCGATCACCCGGATATAGAGCTCAGAATTGAAGACAGGTACTATACCCGCGAAGACGCGGCTGTGGTCTTTCAACATATCGACCGGCGTACCGGAAAGATCCGTTACATTTACCACGGAAATGACGGTACCAATATGCCGTGGAACGATACAGCGCAGTTGAACTTGCTTGATCCCGTTGTCCGTGAAGAACTTATAAATACCATCAAGAAAGTTGCTTCCAAGTTTTCGATCATCCGGTTTGATGCCGCGATGATCCTGAGCAAGAAACACTATCAGAGATTGTGGTTCCCCGCGCCCGGTCAGGGAGGAGCCATCCCCTCACGATCAGATTATGCCATCTCGAAGCAGACATTCCACAAGATGATGCCGAAAGAGTTCTGGCGCGATGTGGTCGACCGGTTCAATGAGGAGATGCCTCACACACTCCTCCTCGCTGAAGCTTTCTGGCTCATGGAAGGTTATTTTGTAAGAAGCCTTGGCATGCACCGTGTTTACAACTCCGCTTTTATGCACATGTTCATGAAAGAGGAGAATGACAAATACAGGATGCTGATCAAGAACACGATCGAGTTCGACCCTGAAATTCTGAAGCGGTATGTTAACTTCATGAGCAACCCTGATGAGGAAACGGCGGTAAACCAGTTCGGTAAAGGCGACAAGTATTTCGGTATCTGCGTTATGATGGCTACACTTCCCGGCTTACCGATGTTCGCGCATGGACAGATTGAAGGCTTTACTGAAAAGTACGGCATGGAGTACCGCCGCGCTTACTATGATGAGAACATCGATCCTCATCTGATTGAAAGACACGCCCGTGAGATTTTCCCGTTACTCAGAAAAAGATATCTTTTCTCTCAGGTGAAGAACTTTGAGCTTTTCGATTTTCATGATGGTTACCGCCATGTGAATGAAAATGTGATCGCGTTTACCAACAGGGTTGGCGATGAAAGGGCACTCGTGTTCTACAACAACTCATTCTTCCGCACATCAGGCATGATAAAAAACTCCGCGGGAAAAAGGAAGAAACCACAATATACCGAAAACACGGTTGCGGAAGACAATTGGGAGTCATCAAATGTTGAAGAACAGACAGTCTCGCAAAGTGAGCTGGAGTTTAAGTCGCTCGCGGCTGCACTTCAGATAAAATCGCACAACGGGTTCTATTACACCTACAAGGATATGGTCACGGGTCTTGAGTTTATCCGCTCCGGAGCCGAATTTTTCAATGATGGCTTCCACATAACCCTTAATGGTTATGGTTATCAGGTATACGTCGGCTTTAAGGAAGTTTACGACACGGATGGCGGCTACGCGAGACTGAACCAGTATCTGCACGGTCAGGGCACCACTTCCCTTTCGCTCACGATGCTCGAGCTTAATCTGATAGATGTTCACCGCGCGGTAATGGATATCTTTACTAAGGATATCCTCCATGAACTTAAGCGACACGCGGGTCTTGTGGCTGATTCAAACACCGGTGAAGAGTTCAGCACTCCGTTCAACATGCGGTTCAGTGCCGTGCTCAACCGGATCTCGGAGTACAAGGGAATACAGTTTAACACTAACGCCGCGATGAGCCGGTTGATGAAGGAATTGAAGGTTCTCAAAGGATTCTCATCCTTTATTTCACAAAGTGACGAGACTGAACCTGCGAAGTACTGGCTTCTTAGCCGTCAGACAGCGGAAGAACACATCTATACAGATATTCTTGTGATCTACACGGTGGTAAAGAGGCTCCTGCTCGAGATTGAAGAAGTGGCGGGAGAAGATCCTTACAGCCTCTACGATTCCCTGCTGCTTGAGAAACCGCTCTGGCAGGCCATTATCCGTCTCGGCGACAAATATCACGAAGCAAAATTTGAGTTCGACCTTCTGCGGATCCTGGAATCAACGGAAAATATCTACAGTGCCAAAGGCATCTTCAATCCGGAAGGTAAAGTCGAGTCTGATTCGGCACCACTTCCGACGGTTTCACTTCTCGGCAAAACCGAAGTGGGGTCGTTCCTTGGAGTCAACGAGTACCAGGGAGTCAAGTATTTCAGCAAGGAGCAGTTTATTCAGCTCATGACCTGGATTTACACCCTTAATGGCCTCAGGTACGCGGAACGAATGGTAAGAAAGGGCGGTGACAAGATCAAGGATCAGGCCGGCATCTTTAAACTGTTCAAGTCGAAGGAGTTCACTCAGGCGACCGTCACGATGGCGAAGTATACCGATGGGTTAATTAATCTTGCCATCCATTCGGGTTACCGCTTCGAGCCTTTCCTGGCGGCGATCCCGAAGCTTCACGAAAGCCTTTGGGATTCAACGCCTGCTCCGGTTAAACCTGCTAAACCCGCGAAAAAGGTTGCCGCCGCGAAAACCCCGGTGAAAAAGGGAAAGGAGAAACAGCCCGCGACCGCGAAGGTTAAAGAGAAAAAGGCTCCCGCTCCGAAGAAGGAAGCCCTAAAAACCTCCACCGCCAAGTTGAAAAAATCAACAAAAACGGGTAAAAAGAAGTAGAGAATTCCTGCTTTAAATCGAAAAGAGGCTGCTCGTTGAAGGGCAGCCTCTTTTTTTTGTGTGTTTATCATGATTTGCGGAATCTCAGAAATTACGTTGGCTTTCAGTCCACCCGGACTTTGCTCAATTCATCAATTATCAATTTGTTGAGACTGATGTTCTTCTTTCCAGCGATCAGCGCGAGATTCCTGTGAAGATCGGAGGGTATCCTTACCACAAATTTCCCAGAGAAGGGTTTTTCAGGTTCTTCACCTCTTTCAGTGCAAAACTCCAGATAATCTTCTACTGATTCATGGAAAGCCTGTTCAAGTTCTTTGACAGACTCTCCCTGAAACGTTATGACGTCTTTGGTATTGATCACTTCACCGGAAAAGATGCCCGCTTCTTCATCAAAAATCACTTTCGAGATGTAACCTTTATATTCCATAGTTCATTCCGGTTTCTGTTAAAAATCGTCTCATTGATTTAAGAGCGCCTTTATCCGTTACCTTTTCGGGGTGGGGCCGGTGGAAAACAGCACGTACTCCATTAAGCGCGATGCGCACTCTTGACCCCTTTCCTTCTGATAATTCAGCTCCCAAGGCAAGTAGTAGATTCTCGATATCTTTCCATTCAACATCTGAACGGACCGGATCCTCGAAAATCCTTTTGAGCGTTCTTAAATTCTTTGAATTCATGTGGTACTAATTTATGATACTAATAACTCAAAATCAAGATAAATTTTAACAGGTTAACATTTTAATTATGTCACTTCATCAATAACATCTTCTTAACCGAAGAGTAAGCACCCGCTTTCAGTTCATACAGATATAGTCCGCTGGGAAGATCCGCGGCGTTGAATGAAACCTCGTGATATCCCGCTTCTTTGGAGCCGTTAACGAGTGTTTTAACCACCTCGCCCAAGGAGTTATAAACCGTGAGTTTCACATCTGCAGCGAATGGCAACGCGTAACGAACAACTGTAACGGGGTTGAACGGATTGGGGAAGTTCTGCCCGAGTGAAAATTCAGTCGGCAGTGAAAGATCGACTTCAACTTCACCGGAATAGGAGGCAGAGCCGTCAAGATCGACCTGTTTTAACCGGTAGGTGTATTTCCCTGACAGGGAAGCCGGATCGGTAAACTGATATTCTGAACGCGAGGTTGTTGTACCGTTCCCTTTAACGAAACCCGCTTTTTCCCACACGCCTGCTTCACCTTTCCTTTCCACATCAAAACCGAAGTTATTTGTTTCTGTAGCGGTCGCCCATTTCAGGGTCGCGGAGCCTTTAACCGCTTCAGCGGCAAAGGAAACCAGTTCAACCGGTATTCCGTTCGTGTTGATCATTACGATTTTTACGGTGTCAACGGGTTTCTGGGGGTCATTTGATCTTACCACCATGTCCATTGAATATGTGCCGAGGGGAAGTCCCGCAGAGTTCATGGTCAGTTTTACCGCCGCGCTGTTGCCGTTGTAGAGAAGACCTGATAGATTTGTAGCCGCGAGCCAGTCGGGCTGTGATTTGAACTCTATGGCGAGATTGTTTTGGATAAAACTGGCATTGTACGCGGCACCAAGCCCGACTGTACCGGTTTGGTTCTCAATCCCAACAGAAGCCGAGGTGAGGGTTCCGGTCATATTGTTGTACTGATAAAGAATTTTACCGGACGCGAAGAGCACAACCTGAAAGTTGAAATTAGTGGATGAGCCGGAGTATGACTGCCAGTTCTTGTACTGGATGATGGTTTTATCGGGAAAGTTTTTGTAAAACACTTGTCCGCTGGTTGTACCATCGAGGTCATCCCAAAAAGCAGCCATCAAGCCATTGGGGTTCGCGGTATTTGGAAGCGCGACGTTAGTGAACGAGTTCACTGTCGGTGCAGCGAAACTTACGAAGCCGTTCGATCCGGCATAGACCGTGTTTGTGGTCTGCCCGTAATATTTGAATCCAAATCCAAGGTTAACCGCAGCGTAGCCTTCATCTTTCGCGTTGTAAGTGCCTGTCTGTACCCAGTTTGTGAGTTCGGTGCCCGTGGTTGCGATGTCTTCCCAGTTGTAAACGGGACCGCCCGGTTCGCGGCTGTCGATCCACTTGTAGCCAGCGGAATCAGGCCCACCGGTCCCCTCGATCGCGTAGCCAAAGAGTAATTCCGGTTTCTCCTTGTTGGCGAAACGGATAAGCGTGGAAGCGTTTTCGGTTCCGTTTCCTGTAAGGGAAAGACCAATACTCCCATCCGGGAAGGTGTTGTTCATCAATTCAACCGAATATGAAAGAGTGGAAGGGTTGCCGGATGAGTTTGAGATCAAAACCGAATCGGTGGCGACACTTCCCGTTAGTACGATTCTGGTAAGATTGTGAGTTGAAAGCGCGAGAATTGGAGCCTGTAAGGTCGTTCCCGAAGGTGAGTTGGATATAACGGAAGTGTTGCCCCACGTATCCTGCGACCTGATGGCGAAATATAGTGTGGTCGCGGGCGCCAGATCGCGAATGATCAGTGCTTCCGGTTGGCCGGCAGGCTTTGGTATACCGGAAAAAGCAACGGGATCAGCGTTATTGAAATCGTTCAATGTCAAAATCGGAGCCGTTGATTTTCTAATTATATAAGAAACCACCCCGTTTCTGGAGGTATCCATCGGCGCCGTCCAGGTCAACTTCAAGCTGCCTGAAGTTGGTTCGGTTACAGCGAGGTCAATAATTCGTGTTGGAGCAACGGTATCCGGCTGAGCGGAAACAGCGAGAACCGCTTTGTAAACGTTCAACCTGCCGCCTGTTACTGTCTGACCCTGTAACGACGCGACCGGATCAGTGGCTTCGAGCAGAAACTGTTTGAACTGCAATGCCGTCGCCGCGGGATTGGTTCTGTATGCCTGCAACAATCCGGGATTTGCCGCCGAGATCATCAATGCCACTGCGCCGGCGACGTTCGGTGTTGCCATCGAAGTGCCCGTCTTGGTCGAGTAGGTTGAGGTCTGGTCAGTTGACAGAACAGAGGTTCCGGGCGAGCCAAGGTCAATGGTTGTGAGTCCATAGGCAGCCCCTGAGTTACGAATGTCGTTGCTGTTGGTGTTGGTCACCGAAATAAGCCAGTTGCTCGGACAAGCAGTAGGTATATCCCCCTGTTGATCAACATTTATTCCAAGATTCGCAGTGGCGCCGCAACTCAACACGCCATATTTGCCCAGCGAGTCGTACATCGCGCACCAGATCGGATAGTTTGAAGGCTGACCGTAATCAACTCCGAAAGAGGAATTGGTGGAAACCACGAACGCCCCTTTAGCTCCGTTGGTTTCGTTGTATGTCGCCCTGTGCTCAAGAACGAAAGCGTAAGCTGCCACAACTGTTGCCTCGGAAGATGATGAGCCGGCGACCATCATCACCTTGGTATTCCAGTTCACGCCCGAAACACCTGTTGAATTGTTGCCTCGCGCGGCTACAATGCCTGAAACGTGCGTGCCGTGGCTATCGCCACCCGGGGTTCCATTATTGCTGTAGGCGTTCCAGCCGAGGTAGTCGTCGATGTAGCCGTTCTGATCATCATCGATATTATTGTTGGGTATTTCATTTTTGTTCACCCAAAAATTCAGATCAGGATGCGAAAGTTGAGCGCCACCATCAATCACAGCCACCACAATGGTATCACCGAGGGCTGTTACACCGCCCGTTGAGTAGTCCCATGCTTCGGGCGCGTCGATGTCGGCATCAGGAGTACCTCCTGTCTGCCCTGTATTGTTCAGGTGCCACTGTTCATTGAATCGCGGATCGTTCGGGGTGGTGCTTCTTGATTGAAGTTCCAACTCCGCCGCCACTTCGGGATTTCTTTCACGGTAGTTCTTGTCATCTCTTAAGTCCATGTAGTGGTTGTTTTGCACGATACTGACAAGGGGGTGTGATCTTAAAGAATACAGCACATCATCGCTTGCGGCCGTGCGGGTGTCATAGCTTATCAACCAGATATTCATTCTTCGTGAAAGGAGTCGCTGGCTTTTCAGGTCGTAAGCTTTGAACGCGGGAATGATCTCACCGATCGTTGACCCGGGCTTCATTTGAATGATGATCTCCCCGGCGATCACGTCTCCGCCTCTTTGGGCAACTAACGCGGGGGAAATGAAGAGGATGGCGAGAAAAAACGGGAAAAGTAAAGTCTTTTTCAACAAGGCATCACCGAAATTATTATGGTAAAGCACAAACTTAAGAAAATTCTTTCCCATTATAAAAGAAAACCACCCCCGGGTTGAGGGTGGTTTCGTGATTGCAGGAGAATCAGCAGGCTGTTAAGCCGGTAAATTGCTCTTAAGTAGTTGCCATCTCGAGTGCGGGGTAGTCTGTGTATCCATGCTCACCGCCTCCGTAGAAGGTTTCGTGACCAAGAAGGTTGTTGAGCGGTGCACCCATCGCGAATCTTTCAGGTAGATCGGGATTGGCGATAAAGAGCTTTCCGAAAGATACCATGTCGGCATCTCCCGAAGCGATCACGGCATTTCCTTTCTCGAGGTCATATCCGCCGTTTATCATGATCGTATTGGGATAAAAAGGTCTGAATGTCTTCGCCACACCCTGTTTGAATACCTGATAATGCGGAAGTCCATCAATCGGCGCGAGGGGTTCCATAAGGTGGAGGTAAGCGAGATTGTATTTCGCGAGGTTCTTTATCACGTAACCGTAGGTTTCGAAAGGATTTTCATCAAGCATGCCGCTTGTTACACCTCCGGGTGAAAGTCTGATCGCTGTTCTTTCGGCTCCCACGGCTTTTACGACAGCATCAACCACTTCGAGGGCGAATCTGCCACGATTCTCAATCGAGCCGCCATAAGCATCTTCCCTTTTATTGCTGTTGGAGTTGATGAACTGGTCGATAAGATAGCCGTTCGCGCCGTGAATTTCAACTCCGTCAAAGCCGGCTTCAATTGCCAAAAGAGCCGCCTTCGCGTAATCATCAACGATGCCTGGTATCTCTTCTGTCTCAAGCGCGCGCGGGGTTTCAAGGTCGAGCATCCCTTTGTGGGTGAAATGCTTCGCTTGCACACCGATTGCCGAGGGCGCAACGGGAAGTTCACCATTGTGGAATACCCTGTGAGACATTCTTCCCACGTGCCATAGTTGAGCGAAGATCCTGCCGCCGGCAGTGTGAACAGAATCTGTAACAACTTTCCAGGCTTTCGCGTGTTCGGGTGTGTTGATGCCCGGAGTCCAAGGGTAGCCGATCCCCTGCTCCGAGATCTGGGTGCCTTCAGTAATTAAAAGTCCGGCAGAAGCCCTCTGCGTGTAATATTTCGCCATCAATTCCGTGGCAAGGTTCTGCGGCGCGCGGCTTCTGGTCATGGGTGCCATCGCGATCCGGTTTTTCAATGTAATGTTGCCGGTTTTTATCTCAGAAAGAAGATTTGTGCTCATAAATTCTCCGAATTAAAATCAAATGCTAATTACATGTTGCAACATATATTGTTAAAACATGGTTCCACAAGGTTGAATTTTTCTGATTAAAACGCGCCGAATCATTAGTTTTCGGGAGTTAAAATTACTTTTTCAGCCAACAGCGAGCTTGATTCTGGCAAAAATTCATGGCTCCCTCACAGGGGAGTACCACTAAGTGAGTGGACTAAACAGAGCAAGGAAGTGGTTCCGCTCCCGCGGATGGAAGCCTTTCCGGTTTCAGTTGGAGGCGTGGGAGGCTTTTACATCCGGGAAGTCAGGCCTGATCCACACTTCCACCGGTACGGGTAAAACCTACGCCGCGCTTTTGGGATTGCTTATCGAGGAGATGAATGACCCCGGTTATAAAAAACGGTTGAAGGCAAAAGAAGAGGCGGATAAAAAAGCGACCGGAAAAGGTAAGCGGAAACCACCCGATACTTCCCCGCCAATACAACTCCTCTGGATAACACCTCTGCGCGCGCTTGCTAATGACACCCTGAAATCAATTACCGCGGCTACGGAAGAGCTTTGCCCCCACTTTTCGGTAGAACTTCGGACAGGTGACACAACGCAGTCAGCCCGTAAACGCCAGGCTGAAAAACTCCCCACGATTTTTATAACCACCCCCGAATCACTTTCACTGATGATCTCATATCCCGGATTCGCTGAAAGGATATCGACGCTCAAAGCGGTTGTTGTGGATGAGTGGCACGAACTTATAGGCTCAAAAAGGGGCGTGCTCACCGAACTGGGACTGGCAAGGATCCGTAACATCATACCCAACATCAGGCTATGGGGTGTTTCTGCCACTCTCGGAAATACCGGGCTTTCACTTGAGGTATTGCTCGGTGATCACAAAGCGGAAAGGGTGATGATTGGCTCGGGGAGCAGCAAAGAGGTCGAAGTTGAAACCATCATGCCCCTCGTTATCGAGCGGTTTCCGTGGTCGGGGCATATCGGTATAAACATGGTCGACCATGTCATCAGGGTGATCGAGGAATCGGGTTCAACGCTGCTGTTCACCAACACCCGCTTCCAGGCTGAGATATGGTATCATAACATCCTCGACCGTAAAGTTGAATGGGCGGGAATACTCGGACTCCATCACGGCTCAATGGATAAAGAAAGCCGCGCCGTGGTCGAACGCCTCCTCTCCGAAGGGAGGATGAAGTGTGTGGTATGTACCTCCAGCCTCGATCTCGGTGTTGATTTCTCCCCCGTTGACACAGTGATTCAGGTAGGCTCGCCTAAAGGAATCGCGCGGATGCTTCAGCGCGCGGGTAGATCGGGCCACCGTCCGGGCGCCAAGAGCAGGATCTACTGTGTGCCCACCAACTCATTTGAACTTATCGAGTTCGCCGCTGCCCGCGCGGGTGTGAAAAAGAACCGGATTGAACCGCGCGAACCGGTTGAGAAACCCCTCGATGTCCTCGCCCAGCACATCGTCACAGTAGCGGCAGGCTCAGGATTTGAAAGCGGCGCACTCTTCAACGAGGTCAAGAAAACCCACTCTTACAGAAACCTCACAATTGCTGAGTGGGAGTGGACGATGGAGTTCGTGATCCGCGGCGGAAAAGCTCTGAAAGCGTATGATGAATACGCTAAAATTCTCGAAAGCGATGGCTTCTTCACTGTGGCTAACGAGCAGTTGCGTCGCCGCCACCGGATGTCGATCGGTACGATAACCTCTGAATCGGAAGTGCTGGTCAAGTTCATGAATGGCGGAACGATCGGAACCCTGGAGGAGAACTTCGCGGCTAAACTTAAACCGGGTGATACATTCATCTTTGCCGGCAGGGCGCTCGAATACAAGAAACTTAGGGAGATGGTGATGTATGTTTCCCTCTCCGACAAAAAGAAGGGACCGATCCCTCAATGGATGGGAGGCAGGATGCCTCTTTCAACTGAACTCGCCGCGGAGGTGAGGATAAAACTGCGCGAATCTCTCGAAGGGAAATACCCCGATCCCGAAATGGAGGCAATGGCTCCTTTGCTCGACCTCCAGAGGAAATGGTCGGTTATCCCGGTCGAGGATGAACTTCTGATCGAAACGAAAAAGACCACCGAAGGTTACCACATTTTCATCTATCCCTTTGAGGGAAGGCTTGTGCATGAAGGGCTCTCGGCCTTGATCGCCCAGCGGTTGGGGAAGATAAAAGCAGCATCTTTTTCATTCGCGAATAACGATTACGGCTTCGAAATACTCTCGAATCAGGAGTACACGCTCGATGAAGAGCAACTTGAATGGCTGTTCTCCGACGACAACATCGTGGAAGATGTTCTTGAAGTCACCAATTCAACCGAACTTGCCAAAAGGAAATTCAGGGATATAGCACGGATAGCGGGACTGATCTTTCAAGGCTACCCCGGCAGCAGCAAGAAACCGAAACAGATACAGGCATCCGGTTCTCTCCTGTTTGAAGTGCTAAGCAAGTACGATCCCGGCAACCTCCTGATAAAACAGGCAGAGCGGGAAGTTCTGGAAACCCAGCTTGAGGAGAGGCGACTGATCAGCTCGATGGCGCGGATGCGCCAAAGCCGTAAAACCGTTCTCAATATCCCCTATATCACTCCGATGGCATTCCCCCTGATGGTGAACAGAATGCGTGAAAAGCTGACGAGCGAGAAACTCGCTGACAGGATCGCGCGGATGATCGCCTCACTCGAAAATGCCGCTGATAAGTAGCAACCCCTTGAGTAAATTGCACCCATGTTAAAAGATTTTCCTGATATAGTAATTCACGAAAACAGGTTCATCGCTCTTCCCCACAAGGCGATCTACTGGCAGGATGAGAATGCCCTGCTTCTTGCCGACCTCCACTTCGGAAAGTCGGCTACATTTCGTGTTTCGGGTGTGCCGATACCTGAAGGCTCAACCGATGACGACCTGCAACGGCTCTCGGACGCCCTTGAGATCACGGGGGCAAAAAGGGTCTATTTTCTGGGGGATCTTACCCATCACAGGACGGGGAAAACGAAGGAAGTGATCGGAAAAATTCAGGCGTGGTTCGAGAGGTACAAAGACATGGAGTTTCATTTAATGACAGGGAACCACGACCGCCATTCGGGTCCACTCGATGAACTTCCTTGGATCAAGGTGCATGAGCAGTTGATAGTCAGGGAAAAATTCCTCCTCAGACACTATCCCGATAAAGAACCCGGCTACTATGTGATCAGCGGACATCTTCATCCCTCCGTACGCCTCAAAGGGCACGGAAGAGAACGACTCCGCCTCGCCTGCTCCCGCTTCGGAAAGAATATAGCGATACTTCAGGCATTCGGCTCGTTCACCGGCAATTCAACCATCGAGCCGAAACGGGGCGATACCATATTTATTGCCCACAACAATGAAGTTTTTAAGCTGGAGATTTAGTTTTTCACAGGAAGCATAAAAGAATAGAAGGAACGGAAGGGAAATTTAGAAAAGTCTTCTATTCCTTTTATTCTTCCGTTCTTCCTGTAATAAAAATTCTTCCTGTAAGAAAATCAATAATTGGCTTTATACCACTCGTAGGTTTTCGCGATTCCCTCTTCAAGTGAGGTTTTGGCTTTCCAGCCGAGGGAATTGATGCGCGAAACATCCATTATCTTACGCGGTGTGCCGTCGGGTTTCGTGGTGTCGTAAACGATCTCGCCCGTGAAACCCGTGGTTTTGGCAATTAGCTGCGCCAATTCCGCGATGGTGAGGTCGACACCTGTACCGACATTAAGATGTGTGATGCCGTTTTCGTAGAGGTCGGCCGCGTCGATGCTTTCGATAGAGTATCTGATAGCCTCTGCGAGGTCGTCAACGAACATGAACTCCCTCATAGGCTTGCCCGTACCCCACAGTTCAACTGTTTTACTTCCCTCTTTCACTGCCGTGTCAAACTTTCGGATCAGCGCGGGAAGCACATGTGAAGTGTTGAGATCGAAATTGTCGTGGAAGCCGTAAAGGTTGGTAGGCATAAGTGAAAAGAAGTTGCTACCATACTGTTTATAGTAGCTTTCGCATAGTTTTATGCCCGTTATCTTGGCGATGGCGTATGGCTCGTTTGTGTACTCAAGATAACCCGAGAGTAGCGATTCCTCCTTCAGTGGCTGGGGAGCAAGTTTTGGATAGATGCATGAACTTCCGAGGAAAACCACTTTTGAGCAGCCGTTAACATAAGCAGAATGTATCAGGTTAGCCTCGATCATCAGGTTGTTATAAAGGAATTCGGCACGGTAAATATTGTTCGCGAGTATCCCGCCCACCTTCGCTGCGGCGATAACCATAACATCCGGTTTTTCCTTTGCCATAAAAGCTTCCACGCTCTGCTGGCGCATAAGATCCACATCAGTTTTATCGGCTAAAAGAAGGTTCGTGTAACCGTTTGCCTGCAGATTCCGCGTGATCGCTGAACCTACCATTCCCTTGTAACCAGCTATAAATACTTTGGCGTTCCTGTAATCTGTTTTCTGCATCTACTAAAATTTCCTTGTTTTACACTGCAAATATAAGGAATCGTTGCGAGTTGCCGGTTGCCGGTTGCCAGTAGGGTAGTGAGTAGTGAGTGGTGAGTGGTGAGGATTCGTTGCCGGTTGCCGGTTCCCCGTAGGGTGGTGAGTAGCGAGTGGTGACTTTGTTACTCTGTGACTTCGCTACTCCTTCCAGAACCTGTATATTTAGAGCATGAAAAGAAAAACTTTGCGAGAAAAGAGATGAAGAAGAGAATTCCTTCAAAAACGTCGAATTATGCGGATTTAATTGCAGAAAACGCTTATTATATCGATAAGACCGACTTTATCGGGAAACTTGAGTCGTTGACCGATAAAAATCTTTTCTTCCTGCGTCCCCGCAGATTTGGCAAGTCGCTCATCATTTCGATGCTTGAACACTATTATGGAATTCAACACAAAGAAAGATTTGATGAACTCTTTGGTGAATACCACATTGGTCAACCCGGCAATTCTACACCCTTTAAAAACAGGTACTACACCCTTACCTTTAACTTCAGCGGTATTCCTACCGATGATCAGTCGAGGATTAAAGAGAAGTTTGATGTGGAGGTGAGGAAATCACTTAAGGATTTCTTTTACAGATATGGAATTGGTGAAGCTTCAGAGATTGAAAATGAACTCAATATTGAAGGTGGAAGTGAATTGCTGCGAAATTTCTCAGTGCTTTTCAGGAAGCGCGACCCGGAAGGCCGGATTTACCTTTTCATTGACGAGTACGATCACTTTACAAATGAATTGTTTGCTTTTAACACACCTCACTTCAAAGAGATCGTCTCCCGGAACGGATGGGTAAGGAAATTTTATGAAGTGATCAAACAACTGATGGGTGAAGGTCTCATCGACCGGTTTTTCGCCACGGGAGTTACACCCGTAACCCTCGACAGCATGACAAGCGGATTTAACGTGGCAAAAAATATCACGCTTGAAAATAAGTTCCATGAAATGGCAGGATTTACAGAGTCTGAATTACGCGGATTGATTGAGAACACGATATATAAAGAGGGGAAATTTGATATCGACACTGTGGTCGCGGATATGCGTTCCTGGTACAACGGCAGCAGGTTTTCCAAAGACGCGGAACAGAGATTATACAATCCCCAGATGGTGATAACTTTTCTCTCAAGTTTTTCTGAGAACTACCAATATCCCGACGAAATGGCGGATCACAATGTCACCTCTGACTACAAGAAGATATCGAACATACTCGGCTATCTCCCGGTGGAGGAATCTGACTCGATAATAGAAGAGATATTGGACACCGAAGGGATAAGCGAAAAACTGACACTTCAGTTCAACTTTGAACTGCCGTACACCAGAAAAGAAGCGATCTCCCTTCTATACTACAACGGACTTCTCACGCTCAAGAGCTCCATTTTTCAGGTTTATGACATGGTGATCCCGAATCATGTGATAAAGGTGATGTACTGGGATTATTTCCGTGCCCTCTTCGAGAAGCGGAACAAGATAAGATATGAGAGCGTGCCAATGCGCGATGCCCTTATCGAAATGGCGACTTTGGGAAAAATCGACAAACTTGTCGGATATGTTCAGCGGGTGCTTGGGAAACTCTCGAACCGTGACCTTCAGAATTTCAGCGAAAAGAACCTGAAAATGATCTTCATGACACTTTTGATTGATAACAGTGCCTATTTCATCAAAAGCGAACCGGAAAACAACGCGGGTTACGCCGATCTGCTTCTGATCCCAACCCAACTTAACCCGGGGAAGACCAACTTCCTGCTCGAGCTAAAATACCTTAAAACAGACGACAAAAACCTCCTCGAAACAGAGAAACAAAAGGCAATCGAACAGGTCACACGATACAAAAACTCCCTCTCTGCCGAAGGAACAGAATGCAACACCTTCGTGATCATCTTCACCGGAAAGAATGAGTTTGTGGTGGAAGAGGTTCAGGGCCAAGGCTGAATTTTTGAAGGCTGAATCCTTGAGGGCTGAGGGCTGAATTTCCTCTTCTATTCCTCGTATTCTTCTATTCTTCCTGTGGGAAAAGCCCGGGAGATCGAACCGCCCTTCAATGGGTTACCGACCATCTGCGAAATCCGTGTTAAATCCGCGAAATCTGCGTAACCCTTATCAAACCCTAAACCCTGAAAACTTCACAGTTCACCTCGCCGCGGCGAGCCACAGTTCACACTTCTTGGTCAGCTCCTCCAAAAGCTGTTTGTAATTAAAAAACCGGATCGCGTGCCAACCGCATTTGCGGGCGCCTTCGGCGTAGTCCATGATATCGTCGATGAAGAGGTGTTCCTCCGGTTTCAGTCCTGAGTATGCTTCAACGGCGCGATAGATTGCTTCTTCGGGTTTTACGGCACCGACCTCATCGGAGTAGAAGAGCTTTTCGAAGTGTTTGAAGAACTTGAAGTTTTCGTAGCCGTACTTCCTGTGAACGGGATTGGTGTTCGAGAGGAGGAAAACCCTGTACTTTTTGCTCAGGAGTTCGAGCAGTTCGGCGACATCGTAGTTGATGGAGAATATCTCTGAATAGATGTAGCAGAACTTCTCATGTGACACTATACCCTCGACGTCCGCGGCGCGCATTAGCATCGGGATATACTCTTCTTCGGTCATTTTTCCCGCCTCAAAAGCGCGGAAAAGCTGGTAATTCTCCTTTACATAATCCATCACCTTGTCACCCGCGCCGGGCTTCAGCAGGTTCAGCCGGTTCCGCGCCATTTCATAATTGAAGGGGATGAGAACCATACCGAGATCGAACACGATCGCCTTGATTTCGCTCATATTTTCCGTGGTTTTGTAATCAATAGTGCAAAAATACCGATATTTGCGGGGATAATTGGGGGATTTCTCACGGGAAGAACGGAAGAATAAAAGGAATAAAAGAGGTTTTTACGAAGAGCCACCGTCTCCCGGCTTTAGCAACACATCGAAAAAAAGATCAAAAATGAAAAAATACTCAACTTTGGCAAAGGAAATGCTGGAACGCCAGAAACTCGACTGGGACTGGTGCGTAAAGGGCTACGACAGTCTCGAAACGGTTATAACCCACGAATTCAAATACGACGGTTTCTCACTCAAAGTGCAGTTCAACCCCGGAAGAATGGCCTCAACTTCCGCCAAAGTTGACCCCAAAAGCATCAAGGAAAGGAAGTGCTTCCTTTGCGAAGAGAGTCTTCCCCCCGCGCAAGAGCGACTCGCCTACCGCGACGGCTACCACATCCTCGTGAATCCGTTCCCGATCTTCCCCGAGCACTTCACGATTCCAAAAACGGGACACAACCCGCAGGAGATCGCTGGCCACTTCGAAATGATGCTCACCCTCGCTGACGATATGGATGGCGAGTTCACGATATTTTATAACGGACCAAAGTGCGGCGCCTCGGCACCTGATCACTTCCATTTTCAGGCGGGCACCCGCAATTTCATGACGGTTGAGCACGATTTTCACTCGCTTCAAACGAAATATGCCGTTGCCTCACGCGAATTTAATGGAGTGAAAGTTAACGCTATCGACGACGGCATCCGCAAAATGATCTTCCTCGAAGGGGAGAACAAAGACGCCCTGGCTTCAGAATTTTACACCATCTTCGACCGCTACAACGCCCTCGTGCACACCGGTGACGAACCCCTGATGAACATTCTCGCCTGGAAGCACGGACACGGTTTCAGGGTGGTGGTTTTCCTCCGCGAAAAACACCGTCCCGCCCGCTACTTCGCCGAAGGTGAAGAGAGGATACTTCTCTCCCCGGCTTCAGTCGATATCGGTGGTGTCGGCGTCATCCCCGTGGAAGAGGATTTCAACCGCATCACACAGGATATCCTGACCGAACTGATGTCGGAGGTTTTCGTCTCCCGGGATATGCTTGTACGGGTTATGGGGTGAGGTTATTAAACCGCAAAGGACGCGAAGAGCGCAAAGGGGTTTATCGCAATATCGCTGTTCTTAGGACGCAGATACACGCAGATTAAACAGATTTGCGCGGAATCCGCGTTTATCCGTGAAATTCGTGTGTATCCGCGTCCCGATAAAAACCAATAGCACCTGTTCTTAACCTTGAGCCGCTTCCACGACCTTGTCGACTGTCAATCCGTATTTTTCATACAGGATGTTAGCCGGGGCGGAGGCGCCGAAGGTGTCGATACCGATGATCTTGCCTTCTGTGCCGGTGTATTTCTGCCAGCCGAAGGTTGAGCCGGCTTCGATTGCGACGCGGTTCTTCACTCCGGGAGGGAAGACGGAGTTTTTGTATTCCGCGCTCTGCTTTTCGAAGAGTTCCCACGATGGGAAGCTTACCACTCTTGTTTTCTTGCCGGTTGCTGTTAGTTTTTCTGATGCTTTAATAGCGAGCTCCAGTTCGGAACCTGTTCCGATCAGAATAACATCGGGTGTGCCCTCGCAATCCCTGACAATATAAGCACCTTTCTCAAGGTTTGAGGCGGGATTCGCCTTGTCCCTTGTTACAGGTATTCCCTGACGGGAGAGGATCAACGCTGTTGGTCCGGTGGTGTTCTCGAGTGCCGCCTTCCACGCATAAACGGTTTCGTGACTGTCGGCGGGACGGATCGTTGTGAGTCCCGGGATCATCCTAAGGCTCATCAGGTGCTCAACCGGCTGGTGGGTTGGTCCGTCTTCGCCGAGTCCGATACTGTCATGCGTGAAAACGTAGATCACCTGCAATCCTTGCATAGCCGCGAGTCTGACGGTCGGACGCATGTAATCGGAGAAAACGAGGAATGTGCCGCCGAAAGGAATTATTCCGCCGTACATCGCCATTCCGTTCATCACGCCGCCCATTCCGTGTTCGCGAACGCCATAGTGGAGGTTGCGCCCCGTTCTGTCGGCTGCCGAGAATGAGGGAAGTCCCTTGAAATCGGTCAGGTTCGATTCGGTCAGGTCAGCTGAGCCCCCGATCAGCGTCGGATATGCTTCGGGAAGTTTGTTTATCACTTTCTGCGATGACGCGCGTGAAGCCAGTTTCTCATTAAGATCGGGGAACATCGTCTCATCCACGGGGAACGCGCCAAGGGATTCGCCTTTAATTATTTTATTCAGAAGTGCCGCCTCTTCGGGGTACTGGTTCGAGTACTGCTCGAAAAGGTTGTTCCACGCGAGATAAACCTTCATTTTTTCTTCAATTGCCTGCGCGAAGTGGTTCCGCACTTCATCAGGTACCGTGAAGGGTTCAGTGTACTCCCATCCGAGGTTCGCCTTTGTAAGTTTTATTTCCTCTTCTCCGAGCGGTGAACCGTGCGCTTTCGCGGTATCCTGCTTGTTGGGACTTCCGTAGCCGATGTTGGTTTTTGTGATAACCAGTGAAGGCCTGTCGCTTTGGTGTGCTTCGTGAACGATGAACCTCAAAGCTTCAATATCGTGCACGTCGTAGATGTTAAAAACGTTCCAGCCATAGCTCAGGAAGCGTTTTTCGGTTTCATCGGTGAACGAGAGGGAGGTTTTACCGTCGATCGAGATGCCGTTATCGTCGTAGAAAAGTACGAGTCTGCGCAGTTTCTGGTTTCCGGCGAACGAAGCGGCTTCGTGCGAGATACCTTCCATCAGATCACCGTCGCCCGCAATCGCGTAAACATAGTGATCGAAAATATCAAATCCGGGTTTGTTGAACTTAGCCGCCATGAACTCGTAAGCGAGTGCCATACCCACGGCATTCGATATGCCCTGACCCAAGGGACCGGTGGTAGCTTCAACACCCTCTGTGTGGCCACGCTCCGGATGTCCGGGTGTGAGGCTTTCCCACTGCCTGAAGTTCTTGATATCATCCAATGAAAGATTGAATCCCGAGAGGTGAAGGAGCGAATAGAGGAGCATGCTTCCGTGTCCACCCGAGAGGACGAACCTGTCGCGGTTGATCCACTTCGGGTCTTTCGGGTTAAAGTTCATCACTTCGTGAAAGAGGAAATAACCAAGCGGGGCAAGTCCCATTGGCGCCCCGGGATGCCCCGAGTTTGCCTTTTGTACGGCATCCATCGCGAGTGTGCGGATGGTATTGATCGATAAATTCTTTATGTCCAATTTGTCTCCGTTGTCTTGAATTCGATAAAATATAAACCACAAATATACGAAAAGAGGAGGTGTCAGGTTTTAAACCTTTGCCAATCCCCAATCATTACTTAAATTCCCAAAATGAATCTAAAGTTTAATTTATGGTCAGACTGCTCCGTCCGCTGATATTTTTACTTCTGACGGCACTTCCCCTGTCGGCACAGGCGCTCGACCTCATTTTCGTTGAGGGGGGCAACTGCGTGATGGGTTGCTTCGATCCCTCGATCCCGTGTGACGACGATGAGTCGGAGCTCCGCGACGTGACGGTCTACGGATTCTACATTTCGACCACCGAAATAACGCAGGGTTTATACGAGGAAGTGATGGGGCACAATATCGCGATCATCCGTGAGCCAACACTTCCCGTAAACAATATCAGTTGGTTCGACGCGATACGGTTCTGCAACAAACTGAGTCTGAAACACAACCTGAACCCGTGTTATACGATCAGAGGTCAGAACGTGACGTGCAATTTCAAGGCGAACGGCTACCGCCTGCCGACCGAGGCGGAGTGGGAGTATGCAGCCCGCGGCGGGAAAATCGGAAAGAACACCCTTTTCAGTGGAAGCAACGACCCCCTGGCGGTGGGCTGGTACAAGGAAAACTCGAACGGGAAAATGCGACCACCCAAGCAGAAAGCACCCAATGAGCTCGGAATATTCGACATGTCGGGGAATCTTTGGGAGTGGTGTTGGGACTATTACGGACCTTATGACGCCGATGAGCTGATCGACCCCAAGGGCCCCGATAAAGGCAACGGACGTGTACTTCGCGGGGGTTCATGGAACTATGAAAGCAGTATAGCCCGCAATTCAAACCGGTTCACTGCAACCCCAAACTCAAGGTCGTCAACTTTCGGCTTCCGGGTTGTGAAAAAAGCGGGTTAACCTTCCCCTTTTTCGTTCACTTTCCGCTTTAGTTCGTCTAATTTATTAAGTGCCTGAACAGGTGTTAACTCTTCCACTTTGATATCGGATATCTCTTTCCGAAGGTCCTCGTCGCCGAGTTCAAAAAGGCTTAGCTGATAATAGCCGTGATCCTCCGCTTCCTTCTTTGCTTTTTTCGCCTTTTTCACCTCGTACGGGGTGAGTTCCTTGCTCTCAAGGTTGGCGAGTATCTCCTTCGCGCGGGAGGTTACCTGCTGCGGAAGTCCCGCCATCATTGCAACCTGAATTCCGTATGAGTGATCCGCGCTTCCGGGTGAAACCTTGTGAAGGAAGATCACCTTGTCGTCGTACTCACGAACCTGAACGCGGTAATTTTTGATTCGGGGGAAGATCTCAGCCATCTCGTTAAGTTCATGATAGTGGGTGGCGAAGAGGGTTTTTGCGGCACAACGGGGGTTTTCGTGAAGATACTCCGTCATCGACCACGCGATTGAAAGTCCGTCAAAAGTGCTGGTTCCCCTTCCGATCTCATCCAGAAGAATAAGGCTCTTGTTTGTGGCGTTATTCAGAATGTTGGCGGCTTCCTGCATTTCCACGAGGAAGGTTGACTCTCCCGCGGTGATGTTATCGCTCGCGCCCACGCGGGTGAAAATCCTGTCAACTATACCGATCTCTGCCCGTTTCGCGGGAACGAACGAACCGATCTGCGCCAGCAATACCAAAAGGCCGAGTTGCCTCAGGTAAACCGACTTTCCTGCCATGTTCGGACCGGTAAGCACTATTATCTGGTTTTCGGTGTCGTCCATTATGTAGTCGTTCGGAGTGAATTTCTCTCCCGGGGGGAGGATCCTTTCAACCACGGGGTGGCGTGATTCATAAATTTCAAGCTTACCTGATTCGTTTACAACGGGCTTCACGTAGTTGTACTCGACCGCGGCTTCGGCGAACGAGAGGAGGCAGTCGAGCATCGCTATCAATCTGGCGTTGTTCTGGATCGCTTCTGTAAAAGAGGCGGTGAATATCCGCACATCGTTGAAGAGTTCGGCTTCAAGCGACCGGGTGTTTTCCTCGGCGTTGAGCACCTTGTCTTCATAAACCTTAAGGTCGGGGGTGATGTACCGTTCAGCGTTAACGAGGGTCTGCTTCCGGATATATTCGGGTGGAACCTTCTCTTTGTGCGCGTTGCTGATCTCGATATAGTAACCAAAAACCCTGTTGTAACTGATCTTAAGTGAAGTGATGCCTGTGCGGTCACGCTCGGTGCGCTGGAGGTCGGTTATCCAGTCTTTGCCCGAGTAGAGCAATTCACGCATTTCATCGAGTTCGATGCTGTATCCCCGTTTTATCACTCCGCCATCGGCGAGTGAAACAGGGGGATTGTCAGAGATCGCTTCGTCAAGCTTCCGTGTCACGTCGTCAAGGGGCGTGAGTGATTCGCGAAGTTTTACCATCACCGGGTTATCGGTCTCGTAAAGCACCTTTACAAGTTCGGGTACCTCGAGAAGTGAGTATTTAAGCGTCACCATTTCGCGGGGTGTCGCCCTCCCTGTACAGATGCGTGAGATGAGACGCTCGAGGTCTCCGATTCCTGAAAGGCTCTTTTTGAGGTTTTCACGCATTTTTTTGTTGTTGAAGAGCACTTCCACCGATTCCTGCCTCTGGAGAATTGGTTGCAAGGTTGTAAGTGGTGAAGATATCCACTTCTTCAGCAGGCGCCCGCCCATGGGGGTTTCGGTCTTGTCAAGCACGGCGAAAAGTGTGCCGTCCTTGCTTCCGTCGCTCATCGAGAAAGTGATCTCAAGGTTCCTTTTCGTGGCGGGGTCGAGGATCATATAGTCCGACGGATTATAAAGTTGCATCCTGTTAAGGTGGGTCAGATTCGCCTTCTGCGTTTCCTGAAGGTAGTGGAGCACCGCGCCCGCGGCACATACTGCCGAATCGAGTTCACCCGCGCCATAACCCTTCAGGTTCACCGTTCCGAAGTGTTTCAGAAGCGTTTCCCTCGCGTACTCGCGGTTAAAAATCCAGTCGTCAAGTTTCGTGATCCGTGCTTCACTACCAGCTTTGGTCATAAGTGTCGCTGTCTCCTCCCGGTGTCTTCTCGCTGAGAGCACCTCCGATGGTGAGATCACGCTTATCTGGTCGGCGAGCCGTGAAGTTTCCACCTCGAAGAGGAAGAAATCCCCCGTCGAAATGTCACAGAATGCCACACCTGAGATCAGTTCACCACGGTTAACGGCGAGGAGGTAGTTGTTCTTCTTGTGGTCGAGAACCTTGTCAGAGAAAACCACGCCCGGGGTCACCACTTCGATCACTTCGCGTTTAACAATTCCCTTGGCGAGTTTCGGGTCTTCTATCTGCTCGCAGATAGCCACACGGTATCCCGATCTGACCAACTTCGGCAGGTAGCTTTCAACCGCGTGGTGGGGAAATCCTGCCAGCGGCACTTCACCCGCGGCGCCGTTTGACCTTTTGGTAAGGGTTATTCCGAGCACTTTCGCGGCAATTTTCGCGTCCTCCTCGAATGTCTCATAAAAGTCCCCCATCCTGAAAAGGAGTACCGTGTCAGGATGAGCCTGCTTGATCTTATAATACTGAGCCATTAAAGGAGTTTGTGACATTTGGCGGATCTGAAAGGTTTTTGGTTTGATTAACCGGTTTTAAATTGAAACTTTTTAAAATTAGCGTCAAAAAATAATCAATTATCACGGTTTATCATTTGTATATCTAATGATAATTTAACAATTTAAATATCTGTTTTAAACCAGATATTCATCATCATCGATCACCCAAAACTACAGGAGAGAAGCCGTGAAGCTTACTCTTAGGCGTAAAGTTATCTCGCTTGTGCTTTTCGCTGCACTTGTACCCGTTCTTGTAACCCAGTTCGCCATGTTCGGGTTAAAGAGCAATATCTCCCAAATAACCGAAGCCGAACTTGACACCCTCGGGCGTGAGGCCTTAAAGCAGATAGTGCTCGACATGTACTACCTCTGCATTACTTCCAATGATCTTATACAGGACAAGGTTGACCGCGCGCAGAAAGTTGCTTGGGGGATCGTGAACCGCGAAGGCGGGTTCAAATTCTCCGATGAAAAAGTGGAGTGGACAGCGGTCGACCAGTTCACGAAAAAAGCGGAGAAAGTGGCACTTCCCCGGATGATGTTGGGAAACAAATGGCTCGGGCAGGTAACCTCATTTGAAACCAGGGTACCGGTGGTCGATGAGATGAAATCACTCATGGGTGGTGTGGCGAGCATCTTCCAAAGGATGAATCAAGCGGGCGACATGATCCGTGTTGCCACCACGGTTTCGAACACGAACGGTCAGCGTTCGCTCGGCACATTCATCCCCGCGGTAAGACCTGACGGCACGAAGGATGTGGTGATCGAGACCGTTATGAAGGGCACCCCTTACAAAGGGATAGCCTGGGCAGCGGGGTCATGGTTCATAACTTCGTACGAACCGGTGATCGATTCCAAGGGTCAGATATCGGGAATGCTGGTGGTAGGCGAGCAGATAGAGGCGGTACCCTCACTTAGAAAGAATATTCAATCGGTTACCGTGGGTGAAACAGGTTCCGTAACCATTTACGGCGCCACCGGTGACCGCAAGGGGCGTTACATCATCACTCATGACGGGAAAAAAGAGGGTGAGAGCGCGTGGTTTGAAAAGGACGCCAAAGGGGAGTACTTCGTTCAGAAGATCATCAATGACGCGGTCGGTACAGATGAAGCTGTTTTCCATACCTATTCATGGGTGGAACCGGGGAGCGGGAAAGAGCCGAGAAACAAGGTATCGGTTGCCATCCACTTTTACAACTGGGACTGGGTGATAGTTGCCTCCACATACGAGGATGAATATTACTCTGCCAAGGCGAGTGTGGAAGAGGTCAGTTCCGGGTTCACATTGAACATGCTTTTACTCACATTCGGAATTGTAGCCTTCACTCTTGTGGTCGCCTGGTATTTCAGCAACCGGATCACCGACCCGATCACCAGTCTGATCGGAGGGATCGAAAAGATAGCCAAGGGGGATCTGAAAGCCGGGAACGACGAACTTGAAAGCTACAAACTGAGCAACCGGTTCGCGTTCTTTGCATCGAAAAGATTAAATATCGATGATACCGACGAATCGCATCTACTCGTGGCATCGGTCAAGAAGATGGCGGCAAATCTCTTCTCGCTTTTGAGTCAGGTCGGAAGTTCGGGGGTTCAGGTCAACTCCTCCGTGTCGCAGATAAAAGCTTCTGCCCGGGAGCTTGAAGCAACGGTAGCCGAGCAGGCTGCTTCAATAAAGGAAGTGACTGCCACCGCGAAAGAGATACTCAACACTTCGAACAATCTTTTGGGCACTCTCGAGGAGAAGATCGGCGTGAGTGTCACCCATGCTTCCGCCACAGCGGAGGAGGGGAGAAACAATCTCGGCACGCTCGAGAACGCGATACATCAACTTATAGCGGCAACAGGTTCGATCTCCGCGAAGCTTTCGGTGATAAACGCGAAAGCCAACAAGATATCAACCGTTGTAACCACCATCAATAAAATTTCGGATCAGACGAACCTCCTTTCTCTGAATGCCGCGATCGAGGCCGAAAAGGCAGGCGAGTTTGGCAAGGGATTCTCTGTGGTGGCCCGTGAGATAAGCAGACTTGCAGATCAGACCGCCGTTGCCACTCACGATATCGAACACATGGTGCGCGAAATGCAGTCGTCTGTCTCCTCCGGTGTGATGGAGATGGATAAATTCTCTGAAGAGGTAAGGCGTGACAGCGTTACAGTTTCCACAATTTCCGGCAAGCTCAACGACGTGATAAACAGCGTTAACGAACTTGCGCCCCACTTCGGTGAATTCAGTTTCGGAATGAAGCGACAGACAGAGGGTGCCGAACAGATCAGTGAGGCAATGCAGCAACTTTCAGTGGCAGCGGAGCAGACGAAGGAATCGCTTCAGGAGTTCAGATCGGCAACCGGGCAGTTGAGCGCGGCCGTTTCCACTTTGAACGATGAACTCAACAAATTCAAGATAGGCTGACCCATGAAAAAGCTTATCCTGAAATTCAATATCATCCTCCGTCGCTACACGGTTCTGACGAAGTTAGTGCTGATCGGGCTTTTACTTGGTATTCCACTTACCATTCTTCTCTTTATAAGTCTTTCAAACCTGCTTGACACGGTTGATTTCGTGAGCATGGAGAAAGCCGGAGTAAAGATTTTCCGTCCGCTTACCTCGCTTCAGGTTCACCTGATGGAGCACAAGTCGTACACATTCTCGGGTAATGCTTCCGGGCACGATTTTCAATCCGAGATCGCCGTGCTCAACTCCCGTATCAAAGACGAGTTCGACAAACTGATAACAGCAACCCAGGAGAAGGGGAGCCTGATCTCGATTGACGAAGAGACTTTGAGCAAGGAAGAGGAATACTACGTCTCACCGAGGGCACTTATGGCAAGGTGGGAAAAGCTTATCTCGAAGGGGCGGAACATATCAGCGAGTGAACTCCGGATCGAGTATGATAAACTCGCGGCTGACATCCAGAAACTGATGAAACTCGTAACCATAAGATCAAGGCTGATCCTTGATCCCGAGGGTGACTCATACCACCTGATGTATGTAGCAGTGCACAAAATGCCGAAAGTGCACGACCTTATCGGGAACGCGTTCGTACTCGCGATCGAGGATGAGCAGGATAGTGTTTTTAATTCTGACCGCCTCTCAGAGATGATATACCTCAGCAGAAGCTTAAAAAACAACATAACAGACGAGATCCCCTCCGCCATTAACACGGCCATAGAGCTTGATCCCGAGTTCAACGGCAAACAGGAATCGATAGCCAGGATCCTCTCACCTTTGCTTGACCGATACAAGTCGGAGATGGTCTCATTGGTCGAGATCTACGAGAACATCATCAGGAACAACAGGACATACGGTATCGAAGACCTGACGGGGATGACGATCGTGAACCTTGACCAGAGTCTTGAGTTCTCAAACGCCACATTCAACGAGCTTGACAAAGTGCTGGAGACAGCAACCTTAAGGGTTTACTACCGGATAGTTTTCCGTCTGATGATCGCTGCCGGGGCTTTCTTGCTCGCCATGATCTTCATTTATTTCACCGCGCGCGGGATCATCAACCCCGTAAACGGTGTGGCGGAAATTGCCAACAGCCTCGCGGAGGGTGATATTAAAACCTCGAAGGAGAAGATCAACGCCCTTGAGACAAAGTACCTGATCTCACGAGAGAAGCCCGCGAAGGAGAAAGATGAGATCTGGAACCTCTTCCGGGCGATCCGCACCACGATCTTCGATCTTGAAGAACTTCTGGGCGAGGTCGGGAAGGCGGGTATCGCTGTCACTTCCTCTGTCACGCAGATATCATCATCCGTTCATGCCCTCAACGCGGCTATCAACCAGCAGGCGGCATCAACCGCGGAGGTTAATGCCACCGGGAAAGAGATATACAGCAGTTCGATCGATCTTTCAAGAACCGTGGGCGAGGTAGCCGACAAATCAGGGAAATCGCTGCAACTCGCCGACAGGGGAGTTGCCGGTCTCAACGAGATCACCGGCTCAATGACATCACTCGAAGAAGGGTCACGCGACATTTCCGAAAAGCTTTCGCTTCTTTATCAAAAAACCGCTAACATTTCTAATGTTATCACCACAATTACAAAAATTGCCACACAGACAAACCTTCTGTCACTCAACGCTTCAATAGAGGCTGAAAAAGCCGGTGAGTACGGAGCCGGATTCTCGGTGGTGGCAGCCGAAATAAAGCGACTCGCTGAAGAGACCGCGATGGCTGCCCTTGAGATCGAAGAGATGATCCACGAGATGCAGCAGGCGGTTAAAGCCGGGGTTATTGGCGTCGAGGTTTACACCGGAACAACCCGCTCAAGCGCCGGGAGAATATCGGGCATTGCCGAGAGCATAAATGAGATAATTCAGTACACGCGTGACGTTCTGCCAAGTTTTGAAGTGGTGAGCTCACAGATGCAGATGCAGACCGATGGCGCGGCACAGATCAGTGACGCGATGAACGAGCTGAACTCTGTGGCTCTTCACACAAGGGAGTCAATTTCCGAGTTCAGTGAGATCACACAGCGTCTTGAAGGGGCTGTTGTATCACTGCGCGAAGTGGTCTCAAAATTCAGGTTCGGGGGTTAATACTTGCTCTGCCTTACATTCGAGATCGGAGAGAACCGTTACGCGGTCAACGCGAATGAAGTGGTTGAAGTGGCTCCACCCGTCAATCTTACCACATTTCCGAAAGCACCTTCTTATTTCGCGGGAAGATTCAATTTCCGCGGCGAGATCATTCCCGTGATCGATCTCAGGGATCTCCTCATGGGTCTGACCACAAAAAGGTACCTGAGCACGAGGATCATCGTGGTTAATTACGATACCGGGGAGCAGATCCGCAAGCTCGGGCTACTGAGTGAAAAAGTGATGGATATTATCCGGATAAAAGAAGAAGAGTTGCAGAATCCCGGGCTTATCACGGAAGAAACCGGATATTTGGGACAATTGATCAATTTGAAGACCGGGGTGGTTCAACTTATCTCGGTTAAAGAGCTTCTTCCTTCGTACCTCAGGAAGAATCTGTTTCGGGAGGCGGCCGGTGAGTAACACTTTAACCGCGCTCAGGGAGATCACAACTCTTCTGGCTGAAAGGATCGGTCTCGACTATTCAACAATCGGCATGAAAAGTATTGAACTGGCCGTAAACCGGAAGATGAAAGCCACGAATGTGGAGTCGATCGGAAAGTTCTTCGAAATATTGAGGAAGGATGAGGGGGAGTTTCAGGCTTTTGTTGAGTCGATAGTTGTACCTGAAACCTGGTTTTTCAGGGATCTGGAACCATTCAATTTTTTCAAGAATGAGATCACGGGCAGGTTTATGACGCCGGTTCCCCGTCCGGTAAGAATACTTTCAATTCCTTCATCCACCGGTGAGGAGCCCTACTCGGTCGCGATGTCGCTCCTTGATGTGGGTTTTCCGCCGGAACTCGCTCTGATTGACGCGGTTGATATAAGTGAAAAAGCCATCAGGAAGGGGAAAACCGCCCTTTTTGGCAAGTCTTCTTTCAGAGGCGACGATGAGGGGATGATCTCGCGCTATTTCACGCGGGAAGGGGATTCATTCAAATTGAGCGACCATGTGAGGGGGATGGTAAATTTTCGCAGGGATAATCTTGCCTCACCCGGATTTCTCGCCGGGAGCCAGCAATACGATATGATATTCTGCAGAAATCTCGTTATCTATCTCGATAAACAGGCGAGGGAACTCGCGGTCACGAATATCAAAAGACTTCTCCGGAAGGGTGGTTTGCTCTTTTCCGGACACACCGAGGTTATGTTTTTCTCCGGATCAGGATTCTCCACCATATCAAGGCCCAAGACTTTCGCGCTTCTGAATGAAGAAGCAACACCAAGGGTGGCTGCTTCAACGGGTACCGCGGTCCCGGTTGCCGGATTCCACGGAAGTGGCGTGGGAACCAGATTTGTGAGACCATCAGCCGTCGTGAAAGAGAAAGTGACCAAACGGCTCGAGGAGAGCAGGGTAATGCCGGGAAACGGATTTGATATCGAGTATATCCGCGGGCTCGCAGACGGTGGCGACTACCTGTCTGCAAGAAAAAAGTGCGAAGAACTTGTGTTTAAGGACCCCGTCAACAGGGAACTCCTCTGTCTCATGGGAGTGATAGATCATGCCACGGGACTAATCGACGAGGCGGAGAACAACTTTCTTAAAGTGCTCTACCTCGAACCGAATCATGAAGAAGCACTCGTTCATATAAGCCTTCTTTATGAAGAGAAGGGTGACATTGCCCGGGCAAAAGTTTACAGGGACCGGCTAAAAAGAATTTCTGACAGGAAAAGGTCATGACCGGTAACGAAAAGAAATGCTGGAAAGTTACAGGAGTTTTTGGCGACAAATCGTGTGAAAGCCTCAAAGAGTACCTCCATTGCAAGCATTGCCCCGTTTACTCCGGTGCCGCCCGGGAGTTTTTTGACAGGGAAGTGCCGCCTGAATTTATCGAATCTTGGACTGTTGCCCTCTCCAGAAAGAAGGAGATAGTAGAGAAAGGTGATCTTTCTGTAACCATCTTCAGGCTCGGCAGTGAGTATCTCGCGATCCCGACCGATGCTTTTCTGGTGGCGGTCGAAGTGAAACCTGTGCACTTCGTGCCGTTCAGAACGAACAAATCATTTCGTGGTATTGTAAACGTTGATGGCGAACTCCTCCTCTGTTACAGTCTGGAGAATCTTCTGGGCATTACCAGAGTGCCTGTTGAATCGGGGGGTGACCGGGCGATTTACAACAGGATGGTAGCGATCCGCGGTGCTAATGAGAGGGTGGTCTTCGAAGTCGATGAAGTTATCGGTGTCTCAAGGGTTTCCTCCTCCCTTATCTCCAAACTTCCTTCCACCGCGCAAAAGGCGGGTGAGATATTCTCCCGCGGTATATTTGAGGCCGGGGGTGTAACTGCAGCGCTGCTTGATGAGCATAAAGTCTGCGAATCGTTCAGATCAACATTAAAGTTTCAGTGAAAATGCAGAACACCGTTTTACTCGAGATATTCAAGAATGTAATAAAAGATAACCTGCCGAAGATCGAGTCGGCGGTTACCTCCGGTTCTGCTGAGGATCTTAAGTCACTCGGCTCTGTTATACAGGCGATCCGTTCAGCCGCCAAGGTTGTGGGTGTAACCCGGGTCGCCGGTCTCTGCAAATCGCTTGAGGGCTTTATCGCCCGCTCGGTTGAGGCGGGAACCGGCTTAAGCGAACTGGAACGGAACTTTTTTTCAACCGTCGCCGAGTTGTTAAGTCAGTTTCTCGCGGTTGACGCGGCACAGATACCTGAAGTGGCAGAGGGGAACGGTCAGGTGATACAAGACCTGGCGGACCATTTCGATAAACCGGTGTCAGTCCCGCCACCTGAACAGGTGAAAGAAGAACCCAAGAAACAAAAGCCAACATTCGATCCCGTTCTGGTGGATCTGTTCAAAATAGAGCTTGAGTCGCACACCAAAGTGCTTGAGAAAGGGCTTGTTGAAGCCGAGGGTGAAACCTCGAACGAGAAGCTTGAACCCCTGATGCGCTCCGCCCACTCGATCAAGGGTGCCGCGAGGATCGTGGGCATCCATCAGGCAGTTGGGCTCGCCCACGCGATGGAAGACGTGTTAAGCCTCGCCATAAAAGGGGAGGTAAAACTTTCAGCCGACCATATTGACCTTCTTCTCCGGGGGAATGACCTTTTCAAAGTGATTGCGGGGCTCCCCGTTGACGACATTATTTCCGGAATTGACGCGCGAGTGGAAGAGATCAACGAACTTTCCTCCCTCTTGAATGCCGCCCAAAAGGGTGAAGTGGCAAAGCCGGCACCAAAGAAAGCACCCGCTCCCGGCGTGGATACACAGACCCACGCTGCACAGGCACCACCTCCGGTTGAAACAACAAATATCAATACGCCACCACCTCCCCCACCCGCGAAGCAGGAAAAAAAGGAGGATGCCCTCTTTGTCAGGGTTTTGGCGGATAATCTTAACCGGCTCCTCGGGCTCGCCGGTGAGATCAAGATTCAGGCGAAATTCACCAAGCCGTTCCGTGGATATCTTCTTGCTGCCAAACAAACGCTAAGGGAGGCGACACGCGCGCAGGAAGCACTTGAAGGAAGGATTGAAGAGACCGGCGCAACGGAACAATATGCCGGTGAACTTGACGCCATAAGGGAGGTGGTTGAAAGACTCGAGTGGACCATTAGCACGATGATCGACAAGTTCGATGTATTCTCCCGGAATATTGAGCGGCTTTCAGACTCTCTCGGCAATCAGGTGGTTGAATCGAAAATGAGACCTGTCGCGGATGGCCTGCATGGCATCCCAAGAATGGTGCGGGAGCTTGCTAAAGACTCGGGTAAAAAGATTAAACTTGAAATAACGGGCGATGACACGATGATCGACCGTGACATCCTCGACAAGATCGAGGCCCCCCTCTCACACCTGATCGCCAATGCCGCGGATCATGGCATTGAGTCGCCGGAAGAAAGAGTGGCTGCCGGAAAATCTGAAACCGGCAGGATCACCCTCGAAGCAGGGCACCGCGCGGGCTACCTTAATATTGTGGTCACCGATGATGGCAAGGGAATAGACACCGAGCGGATAAAGAAAAAAGTGATCGAAAAAGGTTACGTAACCGCTGAAATGGCAGAAAGCCTCAGCAAATCAGAGCTGCTCGATTTCCTCTTCCTCCCAGGATTCACCACAAAAGGTGACGTAACCAAAGTCTCCGGAAGAGGCGTAGGGCTTGATATTGTAATGACACTGATACATCAGGTTGGCGGGAAAACAAAGATCGACTCCGAGCCCGGTGAAGGGAGTTCATTCACGCTTCAGCTTCCGGTTACACTTTCCGTTATACGCGCGTTGCTGCTGAAGGTGAATGGCGAACTTTACGCCATGCCGCTCTCCCGGGTTGAAACACTCTTCAGTATAAGTGAGCGGGAGATAAACACAGTTGAAGACAGGCAATACTACAAGGCGGGAGATGAGAATATCGGAATCGTTAATTTTGCCCGGCTGATGAACCTTCCGGGTGAAGGCGACAAAGGTGAATTTATAAATCTCGCTGTGGTTGGCGACAGAACCTCGAAATACGCCGTTGCAGTCGATGCTTTTCTCGGGGAACGTGACCTCGTGGTAACCGCGATTGATGCAAAGTTGGGTAAAATACCCAACATCTCCTCCGCGGCAATTCTTGAAGAAGGCTCAATTGCCCTCATAATCGATCCTGATGATCTTGTACGGTCAATTGATAAGTATGTTTACGGCGCAAGGCCCGACAAAGTGGCATCCGGGGTGTTCACTCGCGGCAAAACAAAGTCGATACTTGTCGTTGATGACTCTCTCACTGTCAGGGAAGTGGAGCGGAAACTGCTCGAAAACAACGGCTACAGTGTCACGACCGCGATCGACGGGGTGGATGGATTCAATACCCTTCAGAGGGAGTTGTTCGATCTGGTTATCACCGACGTTGACATGCCGAGAATGAACGGGATCCAGCTCGTGGAGAAGATAAAGTCAGATCCACGCTACAAGGATATCCCCGTGATGATAGTTTCATACAAAGACAGGGAAGAAGACCGTTTAAGAGGATTGAACGCGGGCGCGAACTATTACCTTACTAAAAGCTCGTTTCATGATGAAAGTCTGGTAAATGCTGTGATTGATCTTATAGGAGAAGCCGAATGAGAATAGGGATCGTGAACGATCTCTCACTGGCTGTTGAAGCATTGAGGAGAGTTGTAAAATCCGTTGAAGGGTTTGAGATAGCATGGGTTGCATTCGACGGTCGGCAGGCCGTTGAAATGGCGGTGAAAGACACCCCCGACCTGATCCTGATGGATCTTATAATGCCCGTTATGGATGGCGTGCAGGCAACTGCGGAGATAATGAAGAAGGCACCGTGTGCCATCCTTGTGGTCACCGCTTCTGTTGGTGCCAATTCCGCCAAGGTTTTCGAGGCAATGGGGCACGGGGCGCTCGATGCCGTCGCCACCCCCGTGTTCGATTTCTCGGGCAATGCCACCGGTGCCACGGAGCTGGTGAACAAGATCCACTCGCTCAGGAGGCTGATCAACGGCAAGAACTATTTCAAACCTGTAATGCCAAAAGCCCCAAAAGGTGATTCACCCCTCGTGGGTATCGGTTCATCCACCGGGGGGCCGAAGGCGCTCGCCACAATAGTAACCGCCCTTCCTTCAAATTTTATCGCTTCTGTTGTGATAATTCAGCATGTTGACCAAAGATTCGCCGAGGAACTTGCCACCTGGCTGAACAAACAGACCACCCTGCCGGTCTCGATCGCGGTACAGGGTAACGTGCCTGTTGCCGGCAACATATACGTGGCAGGTACAAATGATCACCTGATCATCGACCGGGGCGGGAGATTTGCCTACGTGACCGAGCCAAAAGATTATCCATACAGGCCATCGGTCGATACATTTTTTCAGTCACTTGCCGAGAACCGTACCGGCCGTGACACCGCGATACTGTTAACCGGAATGGGGAGGGATGGCGCCGAGGGACTCCTGAAGTTGAAAAACCTCGGATGGCTGACAATAGCCCAGGATGAAGCGTCCTCCATCGTTTACGGAATGCCAAAAGCCGCCGTTGAACTTGATGCAGCCAAAAAGATACTCAACCCTGAGAAAATAGCGCAGGAACTCACCCTGCTTTATGGAAGAAAGGATTAATAATGCTCCAAACCAACAAAGAGTTAACCAGATTCAAGATAAAGGTGTTATTGGTGGATGACCAGCAGATAGTCGGAAGCGCCGTCTCAATGATGCTGGCGAATGAGAAGGATATCGAATTTCACTTCTGTCAGGAGCCTGCCATGGCACTCTCCGTAGCCGAAGAGATCCAGCCCACCGTCATCTTACAGGATCTGGTAATGCCCGATATCGACGGGCTTACTCTCGTGAAGTTTTTCAGGGGGCACCCGGGTCTGAAAGATGTGCCGCTGATCGTCCTCTCGTCAAAGGAAGAGGCGATCACCAAAGCTGACGCGTTTGAAGTGGGGGCGAACGATTATTTAGTTAAACTCCCCGACAAGATCGAATTGATTGCCAGGATCCGGTATCACTCACGGGGCTATATAGCCCTGATGGAGAGAAATGAAATGTATCAGGCCCTTCTCGAAAGCAAGGAAGCCCTTGCCCATGAGCTGAACAGGGCCGCCGAGTATGTTATTTCTCTCCTTCCCTCACCGCTCAAGTCAGGAATGGTGAGATCGGAGTGGAAGTTTGTCCCCTCCGCTGATCTCGGTGGCGATTCCTTTGGGTACCACTGGATAGATGATGACCACTTCGCTGTTTACCTTCTCGATGTCTGCGACCACGGTGTCGGGCCCGCTCTTCTTTCGGTTTCGGCACTGAACGTTCTGCGTAGCCAGACACTTCCCAATACCGATTTCAGGGATCCCGTTTCGGTACTTAACACCCTGAACGAAACCTTCGTAATGGAAAAACAAAACAATCTCTATTTTACCATCTGGTACGGGGTATTCGACAAAAACACCCGCCAATTGACGTATGGAAGTGCCGGTCACCCTCCCGCCCTTCTTTATGAACCGGGTGGCGAGGTAAAGGAGTTGATCACTAAAAACTTGATCGTGGGGCATCTGCCTAAATTCCCGTATAAATCTGCCACCGTGAACGTTCCCGAAGGGGCAAATTTCTACGTCTTCTCCGATGGAGTGTATGAAGTGGAGGTCTCACCGGGTATAATGTGGACTCTTGAAGAGATGCGCGATCTGTTGAAGGCAAAAAAGAACGATGAGAACAGCGAACTCGAAGATCTTTATGATCACATCAAAACCCTTAATAATGATGCTAATTTACCCGATGATTTCTCGATCCTTAAACTGATATTTTAGGTACTGTTTTGAAAAAGATATTGATCCTTTTTCTTCTGGCTCTTCCTTTCGCGCTCAACGCGCAGGATCTTCCCAAGGGAATGACCACCGAAGAGGCGGAAATGATGAAAAATTACCGTTTCCCCGTCTCTGCCCAAGGTATTAAAACTCCTCCCTCTTTCCCCGTGAGAACCATGGCAGAGTGGGAACCGCTCGGCGCGCTTATTATCACGTGGACGAGCTATCAGTCGATTCTGAGACAGGTGGTCGACTTTGCCCAGGAAGAGGTGCCGCTTTATATCATCTGCAGCGACTCAAACAGCGTGAAAACATACCTCACGCAGGGGGGTGTGCCGCTGACCAACCTCAACTTTATTATTGCCCCCTTCAATTCAATATGGGTGAGGGATTACGGCCCGTGGACCGTCTATGGCGGTGGAGTCGACTCCCTTTTACTTATCGACTGGGTTTACAACCGCCCGCGCCCCAACGACGACGCGAGCCCGCAGGCCTTCGCCGACAGGTATGGCGCGGGGCTCCATGAAACCACCCTTGAACCTTACAGATTTGTCGCCACAGGCGGAAATTATATGGCTGACGGTCTGGGAACCGCCTTCTCTTCCAAACTTATTATCGAGGAAAACTCATCAAAGACGGAAGCGCAGATCAATTCAATAGTTTCTGATTTCATGGGGATCAACCGTTACATCAAAATGGATGTGCTGCCTTACGATGGTATCCACCATATCGATATGCACATGAAACTGCTCGATGAGGAAACACTCCTGGTGGGGCAGTATCCTCAAGGTGTTTCAGATGGTCCGCAGATTGAACTGAACCTTCAGTACGTTCTGAACAACTTCCAGACTCCTTTCGGCAGGCCTTACAAGGTTGTCAGAATACCGATGCCACCTGATTCTCAGAACAAATATCCAAGTCAGGGTGGTGACTACCGGACTTACACCAATTCAGTTTTTGTGAATAAAACTGTTATAGTTCCCACTTACGACGTGAAATACGATACCACGGCTTTACGAATTTACCGTGAAGCGCTTCCCGGTTACAATATTGTGGGGGTTAACTCCAACTCGATCATCCCGGCGAGTGGTGCGATCCACTGCATTACCAAGGAGATCGGGATCAAGGATCAGATACACATCGTCCACAACCGGTTGGCGACAATTCAGCCCGTGCCCGGGTTGGGTTATCCCGTGAATGTTTACTACAAAAGCAAACTTCCTGTCACGCAAGCGCTCCTTTATTACACCACCGACACTCTCGCGGGGTGGAACAGCGTGCCACTGCAAACAGTATCGGGGAACGACGCTGTTGCCTGGATCCCGGAAATACAGGCGGGTAAAACAATATTCTACTACTTTTCAGTTTCAACCCTGACCCGTACTGTTACACGGCCCATCATGGCACCCACCGGTTTCTACCGCTTCATTACCGACGCTCCGCTTCCTGTCGAGCTGACATCATTTGATCTTTCCGCTCAAAACGGGGATGTGGTGGTGCAATGGTCAACTGCCACAGAACTGAACAACCGTGGCTTTGAGATCGAGAGGAGGCAAGGCACGCAGGGAGAATGGGCATCAGTCGCTTTTGTGAACGGCGCGGGTACATCAACCTCGCAGTTGACTTACAACTTTACCGACAAAAATCCGGGAACGGGCAGCATTTCGTACAGAATAAAACAATACGATTTCGACGGTACAGTGAAGGTTTATAGAGAGTCTTCGGTTGAAGTGGAAGAGTTAAGTTACGTTCTTTACCAGAACTATCCGAACCCCGTAAACATTTCCGGCGGTTCAACGGCGATCTTTTTCACCCTGAAAGATGAAGCTTTTGCCACGCTGACCATATTCAACTCGATTGGCGAGGAGGTTATGAAACCCCTTTCAGCAACCATAGGCAAAGGCATCCACAAGGTTGATGTTTCAACCTCAGGTCTACCGGCAGGTGTTTACTTTTACAGGCTTGAAACCGTGGCGAGCGGGAACAACGGGAAACAGACTCAAATGAAGAAAATGATCATCACCAAATGACCCGGTGAAGATAAATGAAGCAGGACGGAACTAACCGCCCTGCCTCAACGCGATCAATTAATCAGTCAGGTTTCTTAAAACTTATTTTTTCTCTTTTTTCTCTTTGTCTTCAGGTTTTCCGTCGGCCATCGTGAGACCGAGTCCGCCGTGGTCAAGAACAATGTTATGCTCTGCAGCCCTCTTGTGGATCCTGTATCCATCTATGGCTATCACTACGGCAAATGTCAATAAAACTAATAGAACTACCATGACTTTTTCCTTTCGGGGCATTTGTAAAACATATCTGCTTATACTTATGCAAATAGCGTGCCAAAATGTTTTAGTTTTCGTTAACTTCTTTAATAACAATGGGTTACGCCGCTATGTCGTTTTTAGAGGATTTCAGAAAGTGTTGAATATTTCATCACCAATATCCATAAAACACTGTAACTCATTATAAAACAACAAGTTACGGGTGTTGAAATTCCCTACAGCAGTTACAGGGTGTGTAAAATTACCACAAAGACCCTCGCGAAAGTCGAAAAGTTTGCTAATACCGTGCAAAATTCAATATTTTAGTAGTAAAGAATATTAATAATCCCTTATTGAGTTCCGGCAACAATTTACTTAATGAAAAAGCTCCTCTTTCTGATTTTACCCACGGCCATCATACTGTTTTCAGGATGTTCTGAGAACAAGGAATCCGGGGGTAGCGGCACCTTTTCTGAGTTGTACCGGAAACTTGAAGCACTTCCCTACAGTGATCCCTCTTACCCCCAACTGCTTGACTCCATCTTCCGCGTGGCAGCTCAAGACGGCAATCCCGAAGAAAAGGTTAAAGCCCTCACAAAAAAGGGGGAGATGCTGAACGACCAGGGTAAATATGAGCAGGCGATCGTGATCTTCAATGATGCTGGTAAACTTGCCGACTCGAACGGACTTAGTTTCCTCCTTGGCAGGAACATTGAGAACAGGGGACGTGCCCTGTTCAGAATGATGGACAGGCGAAATGCCATTATATCGATGAAACGGGCCGCCGATGTTTATGAAGCCTCCGGTGATTCCACCGGCCTCGGCTCCGCTTTGAACAACATTGGTTTCATCTATTGGCAAGAGTCGCTTTTCGACAGCGCGGTAATTTACTTCAACAAAGCCCTTGACATTAGAAAGCGGCTGAACAATAACGACCACCACGCCACCACACTGAACAATCTGGGGACAATCTATTTTAACTGGTCGCTTTACGACAAGGCGCTTGAATATTTTATGAAGTCGCTCGAACTCCAGAAGGCAATCAACAACGCGTACGGTATTACCATAAGCCTTTCCAACATCGGGCAGGTTTACAGCGAGACCTCACAACATGATGAAGCCATTGAGTATTACAGGGAGAGCCTTGAGTATGCTTTCAACTCGAAAGACACCTCAGTGATCGGGTATGCCTACCACGGGCTCGGCAGCGCGTTCGAATTTATCAACCCCGACTCGGCCGGATACTATCTGAAACTTTCACTTGACACCTATCTCACAACTGAAGATTTCAGAGGCATCATGCTTGGTCTGAAGGGAGTGGGCGAGTATTATCTTAAGCAGAAGTATTTCGAATACGCCGAGAACTATTTCCGGCAGATGCTTGATCTGTCAAGGGAGCAGAACATCACGATCAGGGAGGCAGAGGCATTGCAGGGGCTCGGCAACGTTAATCTTGCCACAGGCAATCTTGAAGCGGCAAAAAAATACTTCATTCAGGGAATTGATGCCTCCACAAAGGTTAACAACAAACAGATCCTGAGCGGTATTTACCTCGCTCTGAGTGATATTCATGAAAGATCGGGGAACAGGGACTCGGCACTGATCGCCCTGAAGCGGCACCTCGACTACAGCCGTCTCATCAATGAAGAAGAGATGAGCAGAAGACTTATAGGCCTCAAGAACAAATTTCAGTTTCAGAAGTATGAGGACGACCTTCAGCAGCAGATCTACAGGAACGAAGTGCAGCGGATCGTGATCATCGCCTCGGTGGCTCTTCTGATCCTCATCCTGATAATTGCCCTCCTCCTCTACAGGCTTTCGCGAAGGAAAGATCAGGCGAACAAGGCACTCTCTGAAAAGAACACGATGATCGAATCGCAGGCTGTCGAACTTGCCGCCGCGAACAAGGAACTGGTCGATCTGGGGAAAGCAAAAGACAAACTTTTTTCGATAATAGCCCATGACCTCCGTAGTCCGTTCCAAATATTTCTCGGCAATACAGAGATACTCTTGAGTGAATACAACGACCTGAGCAACGAGGAAAGGCTGGAACTTATAGAGATGCTCCGTGAGACGGGTGTGAATACTTACGCGCTCGTGGAAAACCTGCTCAACCTCTCTGCCTCACGCACCGGTACCCTCAATTTCGATCCAAAACGGTTTGATATCGTTCCCGTGCTTAATGAGATCGAAAAGCTTTATTCACCCCAGGCACTGGCAAAAAAAGTAAAACTTGTCACAAAAAAACCTGAAACCCTTGAAACTTTCGGTGATGTGAACATGATAAGCATTGTTCTGAGAAATCTGATAAATAACGCCGTAAAATATTCACACGAGAACGGTACCATTGAGATAAGGGCCTTACGGAGCGACGGCGGGGTAAAAATATGTGTCTGCGATAACGGGCTCGGTATCGAAGAGAAAACCCTGGAAGGTATATTTAATCTCGGAACTGTCAAATCAAAATTGGGTACCTCCGGTGAGAAGGGAACCGGGCTTGGCCTGGGGCTCTGCCGTGAATTCGTGGAAAAACACGGTGGCACCCTGACGGTTGAAAGCGAATATGGCATCGGCACCACCATCTCGGTCAACCTCCCCGGTTGATCATCCTAAAGGAACTTTTTTACCCCGCGAAGTGTCTAAAACAAATGAATGCGCATTGACGCGTGGTTGTTGAACTCTTGCCACAATTCATTGATCATTCACAAACAGAGAGTGTCCGCCTTTAATAATTACCGGCGGATGTTTTTGGAGGAAAATAATGTCTTTCAATATCAATAAATTCACCGTAAAGGCCCAGGAAGCAATTCAAAAAGCCCTTGAAATTGCCGGCAGTTACGGAAACCAGATAATAGAACCTGTGCACATCCTTGCCGCTCTGATAGAGGAGCGGGGTGGAATTGCAGATTCCCTCGTTCAGCGTACAGGCGCCAACAGTGACAGGCTCAGGATCAAACTCTCCGCCGAGATGGATAAACTTCCCAAGGTTAGCGGCGACTCGGTTAACGATCCCAAGCTTTCGGCCGCCACATCCTCACTTTTCGACCGTTCAATGAAGCTCGCGTCCGGCAACAAAGACGAATACGTCTCAACGGAGCATGTTCTTCTCGCGCTCGCGGAAGACGGTGGTGAAGCGGGCAGGCTGCTTAAGGATGCCGGTGTTACCAAGGATGACCTCGCCCGAGCGGTTGATGCTGTGCGCGGTGGAAGCAAGGTTACCTCGCAAAATGCCGAGGATACCTACGCATCACTTCAGAAATTCGGAAGAAACCTGAACGATCTTGCCAGATCGGGCAAACTTGATCCTGTGATCGGACGGAATGACGAGATCAGGCGCGTGATGCAGGTGCTCTCGCGAAGAACGAAAAACAATCCAGTCCTCATTGGTGAACCGGGCGTGGGTAAAACCGCCATTGCTGAAGGAATTGCGCAGAGAATAGTCTCCGGTGACGCCCCTGAAACCATTAAAAGCAAGCAGATAGTCGCGCTTGATGTGGGCGCTCTCATTGCAGGAACCCAGTACCGGGGTCAGTTCGAGGAGAGGCTGAAGGCCGTTATCAAGGAAGTGCAGAACTCAAACGGTGATATTGTCCTCTTTATCGATGAACTTCACACCCTCGTGGGTGCCGGAAAAACAGAAGGCGCCATGGACGCGGCTAACATTCTTAAACCCGCCCTTGCGCGGGGTGAACTCCACTGTATCGGCGCGACCACCCTCGATGAGTACCAGAAGTACATCGAAAAAGATGCCGCGCTCGAGCGGAGGTTCCAGCCTGTAATGGTTCTTGAGCCCAATGAGGAAGATTCGATCTCGATACTCCGCGGACTGAAGGAGAGATACGAAGTGCACCACGGTGTAAGAATAACCGACGGCGCAATTGTGGCTGCCGTTCAGCTCTCAAACCGTTACATTGCCGACCGTTTCCTCCCCGATAAAGCCATCGACCTCATTGATGAATCGGCCTCACGCTTAAGGATGGAGATCGATTCAATGCCCGAAGAGCTCGATATACTCGAGCGAAAGATCAAGCAGCTCGAGATCGAAAAGGTTGCCCTGACAAGGGAAAAGGATGAAGCATCGCTTAAGAGGCTTGACGACCTCAATCACGAACTTGCCGGACTTAACGAGGAAAGAAGCGGCATAAAGGTACACTGGGATAACGAAAAAGAGAAGATCCAGCACATCCGCGAGATAAAATCACAGATCGAAAAGCTTCGTGCCGATTCTGAAATGTTCGAGCGCGAAGGGCAGCTTTCGAAGGTTGCCGAGATCAGGTATGGCACACTTCCCGAGCTTGAAAGGAAACTCAAAGAGGAGACCGACGGTCTGAACAAGATACAGTCGGGCAAACGGCTATTGAAAGAGGAAGTGGAGGCTGAGGATGTTGCCGGAATAGTTTCCCGCTGGACCGGTATTCCCGTAACAAGAATGCTCGAAGGTGAGAGGGTTAAACTGATGAACCTCGAGTCTCAGCTTCATAAAAGGGTTGTTGGGCAAGAGGAAGCCGTTTATGCCGTCGCGAACGCGGTAAGAAGATCCCGCGCGGGACTTCAGGACGCCAACAAACCGACCGGCTCGTTCATCTTCCTGGGTACCACGGGCGTCGGTAAAACCGAACTCGCGAAAGCCCTCGCTGAAGCACTCTTTGATGATGAACACGCCATGATCAGGATCGATATGTCGGAGTATATGGAGAAATTCTCCGTTACCAGGCTTATAGGCGCGCCTCCCGGATACGTCGGTTATGAAGAAGGCGGTCAACTGACAGAAGCTGTCAGACGCCGCCCCTATTCCGTGATCCTCCTCGATGAGATCGAGAAGGCTCACCCCGATGTCTTCAACGTGCTGCTTCAGGTGCTTGACGATGGAAGGCTGACCGATAACCAGGGCAGAACCGTTGATTTCAAGAACACTATCATAATTATGACCTCGAACCTTGGATCCCACCTGATCCAGGAAGCACTTGCCGGTACGAGCGATGAGGATATCGACTCAATGATGGGTGCCCTCCGCGTTCAGCTCTCCGAACTGCTGCGGAAGACCATCCGGCCCGAGTTCCTCAACAGGATCGATGATGTGATCCTCTTCAAGCCGCTGAGGCAGGCCGAGATCAGAAGGATAGTGGATATCCAGCTTGAAAGTGTAAAAGATATGCTCGCGAAAAAGGAGATCAATTTCTCAATGACGGAGGAAGCTGAAGACTGGCTCGCGAGTCTGGGATACGATCTCTCTTTCGGCGCTCGCCCCCTGAAACGCACCATACAAAAATACGTTATCAACCCCCTCGCCCAGCTTCTCATAGCCGGTGAGTTTGAAGATGGCGATACTATTGTGGCTGCCGTTGACGACCATGGAAGGATCGTTTTCCGTAAAGGATAAAGTTCCTCGTTCGCCAGAGACCGGGTAAACCCGCCCGGTCTCTGACCTTCATTTCTTATATTTCTGTTCGTTTTTTAATAATTTAGTGAACCGGCTTGAAACTAAATCATCTCCTTTCCCTCTGTTTACTTTTTTCAACCTTCATTCCCGCGCAGACACCTGATACCGTTACAGTTGTGGCAGGAGCGGAATACTCCGCGGGCGGTTTCCGCAAACTGATGCGCGGTGAT
The DNA here is from genome assembly GCA_964625575.1 of uncultured Ignavibacteriaceae bacterium. Classification (GTDB taxonomy): domain Bacteria; phylum Bacteroidota; class Ignavibacteria; order Ignavibacteriales; family Ignavibacteriaceae; genus UTCHB3. The sequence goes on from CAZVBQ010000002.1 coordinate 248,021, forward strand.
CTGTGGAGGAATGTCTGGACAACCCCGATAAAAGCACCCGTTCTCAACCTTGGAACCTTTGCCGGCGGGCTGACTCCGGAAAAAAAAGGGGGTGGAATGCAGACCAAAACACTTCACTTCAAGGGAAATGACGGCAGAAAATGGAAATTCCGCTCGGTTAACAAGTTCCCTGATGCAACACTTCCCCCGGATGTCCAGGATACCTGGGTCGCGGAGTATCTAAAAGACCAGATCAGCGGCTCCCATCCGGCAGCACCCCTCGTTCTCGCGCCAATGATGGACTCTCTCGGCATCCTCAACGCGCCCCCTTCACTTTGGGTAATGCCCGATGACCCCAGGCTTGGGGAATTCAGGGATGAGTTCAAAAATCTTTTGGGAACCATCGAGGAAAATCCTGATGACGATAAAAGCGCGCCCTTCGCCAACGCGGAAAAGATAATATCGACTGAAAAACTTGTCTTTCGCCTCATGGACAAACCGGATGAAAAGGTTGATGCCGCCGCGTGGCTTACAGCCCGGCTGTTCGATGTTTTTGTGAACGACTGGGACCGCCACATGGGGCAGTGGAAATGGGCGAAATACACCGTTAACGGAAAGGAAGTGTGGCGCCCCATTCCGAAAGACAGGGACAGGGCTTTCTCGAAATTCGACGGTCTGGGCCCCTGGCTCTCCACCTTTCTGATACCGCAATGGAAGGGATTCGGCAGTGACTATCCCCCGGTTGAGTTTGCCACCTGGAGCGGCCGCTATCTCGACAAGCGCTTCCTCACTGAGTTGACCCGCCCTGAGTGGGATTCCGTCACCACGTTCGTTGTCTCGCGTCTCACCAACACCCTTATTGACAATGCCCTTTCACACTTCCCTGAAGAATACAAACAACTTTCGATCCCTGAAATTCGCGAGAAGCTTATGGCGCGCAGGGATCAACTTGCAGCTTTCTCGGAAGAGTATTTTAAGCATACCAACTCGGTGGTCGATATTTTCGCCTCGGGGAAGGATGACCGTGTCGATGTGACCCGAACCGATACTTCCACCATCATCTCGGTTTCAACCTCAAAGAAAAAGGAGACGGTCAACTGGTACAAGAAGGAGTTTCCGGTAAGTATTACGGAGGATATCAGGATCCATCTGCTTGATGGTGACGACAGGGTGGTGATAAAAGGTGATGTGGATTCGGGCCCCCTCATCAGGGTAGATGGCGGAAAAGGCGATGATGTGTTTGTCGATTCTTCTAAAGTAAGGGGATGGCTCCTCAATTTTCTTCCCATTCCTCGCGCGGAGAACAAAAACAGGTTTTATGATGTGGCGGGTTCAACGGTATTTTACGGACCCGGCACCAAATTCCACGTTGATAATATACCGTCGCCTGAAGACACACTCGAGTTCATCGAACCCACGGCGCTTGAACACGGCAGGGGTTACGGCATTCACCCTGTGCTCGACTTCGGTTCCACGCTCGGCTTGCAGTTCGGCTTTGGGCCGGTGATAACAAATTACGACTATAAAAAACGGCCCTGGGACTCACGCATCGAGTTTTACGCTTCATACGCCACCAAAACAGGGGATTATGATGTCGATTTCATGGGTCAATTCAACTCGATAATCGATGGCACTACTGTCACCTTCAAAGCGTACAGGAAGGCTGTCGACTTCAACAGCTATTATGGTTTCGGAAACGAAACCACTTACGACAGGGAGCGGTTTGAAGCCGGTGACTACCGGCTCATGAGAAAGGCCCTGGGCGCGGAAGCGGGGATATTAATACCGTGGGGCGGAGGGTACTCAAATTATTTCAACTTAAGGTTTCTGGACTTCCAAGTCGGCCTGCCAAACAATTCCCTTTTGAGCGGATTCCCGGAGGGTACATACGGTATTGACAGACTTTCACTTCTCACATTCAGTACCGGAATATTGTTTGATGATCGTGACAACACAAAGCTCCCTCTTTCGGGGTGGTATCTGAAAGCCGGTGGCTCGGTGACGCCAAAGATATTTAACGCGCGGGATATGTTCTGGTCGGCTAATTTCGATCTGAGGGGTTACCTCCCTCTTGGATTTGTGAAAAACTCCGCCTTGGCGGTCAGGGTTATGGGCGAGAAAGTGGGCGGGGTTTATCCCTTCCACATGGCGGCATTTCTGGGAGGATCCAAAAGTCTGAGGGGGTACAGAAATGAAAGATTTTCGGGGGATGCATCACTTTATGGAACGGCTGAATTAAGGCTTGAACTCGGTTCGATCAAAACATTGATCCGCTCAAAGATCGGAACATTCATCTTCACTGAAGCAGGCAGGGTGTTCAAGAACGGTGAGGTGTCGGAACTGTGGCATGCGTCAAACGGTATCGGTATGTACCTCTCATTCCTCGATCGCTCGATCATCCTCTCCGGTCACATCGGAGTTTCCAAAGAGCAGATAAATGTCTCTGCTAATACTTCTGTTAATTTTTGAAATGTGAAATATTAAATGTGAAATGTTATGAGCGATAAACTCATCACTTATCGCTCATAACTCATACTTTTCACATAAAATTGAAGAAACCGCCTTCATCCTCTTCCTCGTCGGAGTCTGTTGCCTTCTTCTTCGGCTTTTTCTGATATTTAAGGGTGTTTCTTTCCCAGAAAACCCCGTCGAAATAACCCTGGATCGAGTCGTCGCCCTCCGCCAGTTCGAGGCGGTACTCCGCGGTAGCGGCGTATGTTCTGTCGATCTCGATACCCACGTAATGCCTGTTCAGTTTTTTCGCCACCACGGATGAAGTTCCCGACCCAAGGAAAGGATCGAACACCACATCCCCTTCATTTGAAGAGGCAAGTATCAGTTTCGCGAAAAGTTTTTCAGGCTTTTGTGTCGGGTGATCGGTGTTTTCTGCCATCGACCAATAGGGGATGGTGATATCGGTCCAGATGTTCGAAGGGTGAGTCATTCTGAAGCGGCCCTCCTCAGTGTCTGCCCAGTCTTTAGGTTCACCGTCTTCCTTGTAGGGGGCAATAACGGCACGTTTTTCTTTAACGGCTTCAAGGTTGAAGGTGTAATCATTACCGTTGGTGAAGAACCAGATGTCTTCCATGGCGTTTTTCCAGTTTTTGCTGGCACCACGTCCCTTGTCCCTCTGCCAGGTGATCCTGTTCCTTAATTTGAAATATTCATTCGCCACCGCGAAGATGGAGAGAGAGCTCACATAATCGCCGCAGATATAGATTGAAGCCTCAGGTTTCAGAAGCCTGATCATCTGAGGCAGCCAGCTTCTGAGGTAAGTTGAATATTCTTCAATGGGCAATTTTTTGAATTTTGAGGAGCCAAAGTCGCGATCGAGATTATAAGGCGGATCAAGGATCAGGAGATCAACGAATCCGTCAGGCAGATACTTGATCACGTCGAAGAGGTTCCGGTTGATCGTTTTGTCAAGTATGTCATCGATAGTGACGGGAGCATCGAGATTGATCAGATTCTCAGAGTACTGCTCAATCTGATCTTCGGTAAGTGCTATCGTCTTGTTTCTTTTCGCCTTTGAAGGAGGCATGTTTACTCCTAATTTTTATCTACTTGCTGCAAATATACACTTATATCTATAAAAATGTTTATTTGCAGCAAAATGTTCCATATAATTCAACATCAATGTGTAAAGGCACGAAGAAGTGATTTAAAGGTTACGCAGATTCCACGGATTTAACGCAGATTCCACGGATTAATATTCCATCTGTGTAATCTGTGTGTGATCCGTGAAATCCGTGTTACTTTTTTAATACCTTATGATTCAGCATCTATTTCTTTTTAAGAACAATTCCGGTTGAAGCGGGAAGTGTCACCTTTCCCTTGGCGGTACCGAGGCTTTTTGTGCCGGCTTTCTCGCTATTGGCGAGTATCTCAAAACTTCCTTTGGGAAGCGTGAACTCCATCTGCTTGTCGCGGTTTGCGTTGAAGAGAACCACGAAGTGCTCTTTGCCGTGGGTCAGTTCGTAGCCGAGTGAAAATTCATCTTTCAGATCCATGAATTTCACTTCTTCATATTCCGCGTGCTTGAAGGCTTTGAAGGTTGAGCGGAGTTTGCCGAGACCCGCGTAGTAGTTTACCAGTTCCTTGTTCAGGTCGGCATGCTTATAGTTGATGTAGTTCACCTCGTTGTCTTTGTCGTAGGTGTTGTGGTCAACTTTCCCGCGGAGAGGGTCGTTCACGTCGATATCGGCTGGCACCACTTTCGATCTCGCGAACTCCTGCCCGGCATGTATCATCGTCATGCCTTGCGAAGTGTAGAGGAAGAGGGCGCCGAGTTTGTTCAGCTTCATCTGTTCCGCGGTGAGCTTCGCGTGTTTGTCGATATCAAGCACGGTTTGCCCTTCTTTAAGGTCGCCAAGCCCGATTCTTATGAAATCACCCAAAGTGTAGCCATCGTGTGATTCAAGGTAGTTAACCGAATGCTCTTTTTTACGGAAAAGCCCCTTGTCGTCCCTGCTCAATGTGCCGTTAACATAACTTTTAATTCTTTCAGGTGAATTGTCGCCGAACCATTTGGCAAAGATCCAGCCAAGGTTGTTCTGTGGGTTTTCCCCTTTCACGCCGTTTCTTATCTGGTCGTTCCAGGCTCCCCATTCCCTTTCCGAGAAGCCTTTGGGATCATATCCGCCACCCCATGGTTCACAAACTATCACCACATCCGGATTAACTTTCCTTAGCTCCTTGCTTATTTCTTCAACGGTTACCCAGTCGATAAGTTTACCGAGATCGAATCTGAAACCATCAACGTGGTACTCGTTCATCCAGTGGATGAGACTTTCAACTATCAGCCTGCGGGCCATAGGGGCCTCGGTTCTGAAGTCGTTTCCGCAACCGCTTTCAGCTTTGAAGCTGCCATCAGGGTTTAATCTGAAGTAATATTTCGGGTCGATCTCTTTGAAGCTGCCGAGCTCATATTCTGAAATATGGTTGTAAACCACGTCCATCATCACGCCAATACCCTCTTTGTGGAAGGCATGCACCATTTCCTTGAATTGGTGGCGGGCTCTATCCTGTTGTCCCATCCATTGGTTCCAGCGGAATTTGCCCCAGTCTTCAGCATAATATGTTTCGGGGGCGAAGAAGGCCGCGGTCATGTAGCCCCAATGGTTCCTTTCGTAGTTGTTCCAGGTGTTGAAGCGACCCGCCAGCGAATCTTTGAATGGAATCTCAACATTTCCGAACTCCTGCGCGGGGAGCAGCTCAATTGTGTTAACATTCAGGGATTTGATGTAGTCTATTCCTCCCTTTATCCCTTTTTCAATCAGTCCCCTGTAAGTGCCCGGTTTCTTCGCGCCCGAAGAGGGGTGCGCGGTCTGATCGCGAAGGTGCATTTCGTAAACTATCAGGTCACGCCAGTCGCGCTGGATCCACTTCCCTTTTTTCTCTTTCCCCCAGTCGAAACCGCCATCCTTGACCACGATCCCTTTTCTTGGATTCATGTAGGTATTGAAGGTTGCCACCGATTTTGCGTACGGATCAAGAATCAGCACTTTTGATTTTTTCATGATGTCATCTTCAGGGTTGATGATCACGTAGCCGTAGAACAAGCCGTATTGTTCACCTTGTATCGAGGTTTCCCAAACGCCGTCTTTATCCTTGGTCATGCTGAGCTCCAGACCGGTTTCATCTTCAACAGTTTTGAATACTTTCAGGGTGGCGGAAGTGGCTCTTGGGGCGAAAACACGGAAAATTGTGTTGCCATTCTCAACAAAAGCACCGAGCTTTTTGTCGGAATACGCGTTCAAAAATTCATCGGCTTTCTGCGCTTTTACAACTGTGTGCGACATTATGATCATCACCACTAAAATTGATAAAATTTTGATTCGTGACATGGTTTATGGTCCAGTTTGTTTTTTTTAAATAACAGGAAGTCAAAATTAACAAAAAGAGGGGAGATTTGGGTTCGGAAGAGGATTGAGGGCACCGGAAAGCCGGGTTTAAAAGGCAAAAGGAACGGCAGATTCCACCCCCCCCTGGGGAAATGGTGCCGTTCCTTTGTACCTTTACTTTTTCACATTCTTGTGCCGGCTATTTCACCAACAGCATTTTCTTCGCTGAAGTGTGGCTGCCGGCTTTCAACTCGTAGAGATACAGGCCGCTTGGCAGGTCTGCCGCGTTAAAAGAAACCCGGTACTCACCTGCTTCCTTGAATTCATTTACGAGTGTGGCAACCTTTTGACCCAAAGAATTGTAGACGGTGAGAACGGCGTTCCCGGCAACCGGCAAAGCGTAACGGATAACGGTCTCCGGGTTGAAAGGATTCGGATAGTTCTGCTGTAAACTAAAATCACCGGGGTTGGCGGTTTCTTCCTCGACTGCCATCGGGGCATCCGAGAGGTTCAGGTCGTCCACGAGGAACGTTGAACCTGCGTGAAAGTCGCTTCCAAGATCTGGCCCGATGATCATCACCGTGGCGATGCACATGTCGGGTGTATCATCGCTCAGATACTCGAATGGGATCTCGAAGTCACGGTAAGCGGAAACGGCACCTGAAAATGTGCGGGCAGCAATTCCCACCGCGCTATCCCCTTTCATAAGTACCACTGAAACACTGAACCTGTCGTTACCAACGGGGGAAAATGTGTAACTTCCGGTGAATTTAACGGGTCTGTGTGCGTAGGGGAAACCGGATGCGTCGTCACCCGACTGGATGAATGGCGAAACAATGGCACCGGGTGACCATTCTACAACGGTACCTTTCGCGGCGAAATTTCCTGTCTTTGCGTTGGTAGAGGGTGTTACTAAAAGTGGCAGCATTGGGGCGTTAGGGGTTGCCCACCCCGAGGGGGCATCGTTACTCCACTCTTCAAAACTTCCATTTGGCACCTGCGCCACCACGAGGGTAGTCGCGAATAATATTAAAACAGTGAACTTTTTCATTCTATTCTCCTGATGATGAGGTTAAGGTTCGATTCAATTGCCGTTCCTGAAATTGCCGCGCTGTTCAAAAACGGTATCGCAAACTTATAATTGCTGATAATTACAGAATGTGCTAATAATCAAATGGCAGTATTTGTGTATTTGCGGAGGGAATTGCTGTTGAACTGTAAAATTATTTTCGGCTATACACCTTAACTTCGGTATTTTTGCCGGTATGAATAAATTTGAAAGATGAAATGAAGCTTAAACTTGAACGGCCCCTCGTGTTTTTCGACCTCGAGACCACCGGAATTGATGTGACCAAAGACAGAATCGTGGAGATATCCCTCCTTAAGCTTTTCCCCGATGGCACGGAGCAGATAACCACCTTGCTCGTTAATCCCGGAGTGAGCATCCCTGCGGGTGCAAGCAAGGTTCACGGGATATTCGACATGATGGTCGCCAACCAGCCTTCCTTCAGTGAACTGACAGGCAGAATACTTGAGATATTCAAAGACTCTGATATCTCGGGTTACAACATTCTTAACTATGATCTCCCGCTGATCCGGCAGGAGTTCAAACGTTGCGGCATCGAGTTCCCTCCCGCGGGAACGATCGCCATAGATCCCTACCAGATCTATGTCAAGAAGGTGCCGCGCGACCCCGGCAACCCTTCGGAAACAAGGAATCTGACATCCGCGTACTATTTCTACTGTGGCGAATCCTTAAAGAACGCCCACTCGGCCGAGGCTGATATTATCGCCACAAAAGAGGTGTTCCTCGGCCAGATCGAACAGCATTCCGACATCGGTAACACCCCGGCAGCCATTTCGAAATTCCTCGGAATGGGCACCACACGGAACGCCGACATTTCAGGCAAACTGATCTACGATGAGAATGATGAAGTGTTGTTCAACTTCGGAAAGCATGCCGGGAAGAAGGTTAAAAATGAGAAGAGTTACGCTGAGTGGATGCTGAAAAGCGATTTTCCGAAAGATACGAAGGAAGTGATTAAAAAGGTACTCGCTTCGCCGAAATGATCAGCGAAGCGAGCGCGAATCTCTATTAAACGAGTCCTTTTTTCACCATCAGTTCCGCGCAGAGTATGGCGCCGCCGGCGGCTCCGCGGATGGTGTTGTGTGAAAGCACGGTGAACTTCCAGTCGAACAGGTTGCAGGGGCGCAGCCTTCCCACTGAGACAGCCATTCCCTTGTCGATGTTCCTGTGAAGCCGTGGCTGAGGATATTTATCTTCACGGAAGTAGTGCAACGGTTTCGCGGGGGCGTAAGGAAGATCGAGTTGCTGCGGCTCTGCCGTGAAACTCTCCCACGCTTCAATGATCTCTTCCGCGGAGGCTTTTTGGTCAAGTTCCACCTGAATCGATTCAGTGTGACCGTCGATAACCGGCACCCGGTTGGTTGACGCGCTGATCTTGATATCTGTCAGCGAAATGCCGCTTCCGTTGAACTTACCGAGTATCTTCAGAGGCTCGGTTTCGAGTTTATCCTCTTCACCACTTATGAACGGGATCACGTTATCGGTGGAGTCGAGACCCGAAACCCCGGGATAACCCGCGCCCGAGAGTGCCTGCATCGTAACCACGTTAACTTTCTTTATCCCGAATTTGTCGTGAATCGGTTTTAGTGCCAACACCATGCCGATAGTCGAGCAGTTGGGATTGGTAACGATCGCGCCGCCGTTATAGTCCTGAACCTTTATGAGTTGAAGGTGGTCGCCGTTTATTTCCGGCACAAGAAGTGGTACATCGGGATCGAACCTGTGGTTCTTCGAGTTCGATACCACGATACAACCCGCCTTCGCGAAAGCTGTTTCGATCTCACCCGCCACTGATGAATCAAGTCCCGAAAAAACAATTTTACTCTCGAACGGTGGCTCACAGTTTTTCACCACAAGGTCTTTAACTCCCGCGGGTATGGGGGTATCCATGAACCAGTTCACCGCGTCTTTATATTTCTTCCCCGCCGAGCGGTCGGAAGCACCAAGCTCCGCGAGCTCAAAGAAGGGGTGGTTTTCCAAAAGCTGAATGAATTTCTGTCCCACGCTTCCCGTGGCGCCGAGTACTGCTACTTTTATTTTGGTCATTGGTTTGTTCGCAAGATTGGAGAATGATTAAATAATACTTCGCAAAGATAAAAGTTTATTGGAAATTGGGGAAACGCATGGTTGTCAAATATTGCACGCAATATGGCAAAAATTATCTTGACAAGTTGTCAAAAATTTACTATTTTTTGACATAAGGTTTTAGAGAAACCACGGAGACGAGATGAAAAAAAATGGTAAAAGATTAAACGAGCTAAGAAAGCTCAACAGACTCACACTCAAAGAAGTGGGATCAAAATTGGGTGTGGATATTTCTTTGGTATCCCGCTGGGAGAATGATGAAAGGCAGCCTAACAATAATCAATTGGTCGAACTTGCCCGTTTGTTCGGAGTTACACTAAACTTCCTTTTCGATGGTCAAGAACTTGTAGCGGTCAATTTCCGGACCACTCTTCCGAAGGATTCTGAAGAGTACAAGGCTCTCACAAAGGTCTATCTCGAAGCGTTGCAAAACGCGTCCGGGGTTAAGAGAATTATGTCCGGATCGAAGCGCAAGATTTCGGCGCAGATGCCGTCTTTCAAGGTGGACTCAATGGATGAAATACCCGGGATAGTTTCCCAGATAAAAGATTTTTACCGGCTGAACAATATTGTTTCATTGGATGAACTTAAAGGCGCTCTCAGGGATAAGGGTGTGTTTATTTTCGAATGGCTGATGCCGCATCGTGTTTCCGGATTTACGGTTTCGGGTGAGTGCAAAGTCATTTACCTTAACCACGCCCACACACCGGAAAGAAGATTGTTTACTTTGGCGCATGAACTCGGACATTTGCTTTTACACTCTGATCAGCCGGAGTGCTCTTTTGAGTCAAATCTCGCCAGAAGGACACAGCCTGAAAAAGAAGCCAATACTTTCGCGAATGAATTGCTGCTTTCTGATGTAAATCTGAAAAAACTTGTCAGGGAGAGCGGGACGAGGTTAAAAAATCCCGCGGTTCTAAAATCAATAGCCGGGGTATTTAACATTTCCCCTGACGCGCTCTTTTACAGGTTGATGCAGCACAGATTTTTCTCACCGGTTGAAAGGACGAACTTTGTAACCCCGTATCTTCCCCAAGAAGTTGATTTTACCTTCCGGGTGGTCAATATAGAAGATCAGGTCGATAAAGAGTACTTGACCACGGTTTATGCCGAATACATAGATGACGGTATATCTTTTACTAAATTGAGAGATCTGCTTTTTACTGACGAGAATACACTTTCTGAATATCTGGATAAAATGGAGTCACTTATTGAAGACAACATCGGGAAGGATGATCATTGAGTGAGAAAATCCCGGTTGTTATAGATACAACGGTACTGTTGAATTTTTTTGAAAGGGTTACAACATTCAGAGAGAAATTACAGCAAATCCTCTTTGACAATTTTGAGGTTTACGCTCCGGGTTCTGTGATCCAGGAGGCAACCTCAAGCAGCAAAAGCAAAATTCAGCGGGATGAGATCGTCAAATGGGTGACGGAAATTTCCCCCGATTATGACAAACGCGCCCTTGATCAGGTAATTGATCTGAATAACAGGATCGACAGAGGTGAGATTGATGTTGTTCTTTGCGCGATTGAATCGGGTTACGCGATATCAACCGATGATCTGGCTGCAATTAAAGTCGCGAAAGAGAACAGTTTAACGAATCATGGAACGATTTCCTTGCTAAAATTAACCTTCGATGATGGGGTTTTTAGTAGCAAGGAAATCGAAACAATAATCGCGGAAATCCGTTCAAAAGGCGGAAGATTCAAAAACTTTAATAATATGACTTTTGAAGAGTACTATAAACAGTATCTAATTTAAAAAATCAGCCATGTTAATCGGTTAACTGCCAGCCCATCAGAATCTCCCAGAAAACCTCCGCCCCAAGCTTAATGATGTCATCCCCAGGGAGGAATTTGGGGGTGTGGAGGCCGTGGTTCTCGCCGGTGGAGGTGCCGAGCCAGAACATGAAGGCGGGGTATTTCTTAGAGAAGAAACCGAAGTCCTCACCCGTGAAGCGGTAACCGCAATCGATGAATTTGTATTTCTTTTCGAGCACGGGTTTGAGGTGATCGTAAAGCCCGGCATCAACATTTACTTCGACGTATGGACTGTTATCGTAATTCAGTTTGCACTTTACACCCGTCTCGGCTTCAACTTCAACGGCTATTCTCTCCATCTCACCAAGGAACCAGCGGTAATCTTCAACCTTCAAAGCGCGGAGCGTGCCATCAAACTTTGCCGTCGGAGGAACAATGTTCCGGGCAATTCCGGAGGAGATCTTCCCGTAACCGAAAAGGATAGTCTTGCCCGACTTCTTCACGGCTTCCTTCGTTCGCTGGATGAAAAGCATCAGTCCGTCAAAAGCATTGATCCCTTTTTCGGGGAAGGCGACATGCGATTGCTTTCCGACGAAATCAATGGAGACAGCGTTTGACGCGGCGAAAAGAGTTCCCTTGGTGGAAGCGATCTCACCCTTCATAAAATCGTCGGTAACGTGCAGGGCGAAAGCCTTCGTGATGTTGAATTTGTCGAATATCCCCGTTTTTATCATGATATCGGCGCCACCTCCCCCTTCTTCGGCGGGCTGGAAAACGAAGATAATGTTCTGACCGGGTTTCTCCCTGGTCACACGGAGGAGGAAATCATAAAGTATTGAGGTGTGAACGTCGTGTCCGCACGCGTGCATCGCGCCATTGGTTGATGCCCAGGGAACTCCCGTTTCCTCAACCACGGGGAGCGCGTCGATGTCGGCACGGAACAGCAGGTAGGGGCCATTGTTCACGGTGTACTCAACCACAAGCCCCGTTTCCGTTGGCGTGTGGATCTTGACACCGGGCAGCAGTTCCACCTGTGACTTGATCAATTTAGTGGTCTCAAACTCCTTTAACGTGAGTTCTGGATTCGTGTGCAGCCTGTGCCGCAATTCAACGGGTTCAAGCGGCAGGTTCTCCTGTGCTTTCAACATTGAAAAAAGAAGTGTGGCCATAAAGAGAGTTTTAAGTTGCATTATCCGTTGGATTCGTTGAAGAGAACATCGTTAAATGAATAAAAACCGGGGGCGGCAGAAAGCGCGAATTTTATCGCGATCAGCACCCCTTCCGCGTAAGTTCTTCTGCTTGTAACCGAGTGCTTCAGCGAAATGACCTCGCCAAGACCGCCGAACTGAACGGTGTGGTCACCCGGTACGTTTCCGAGACGAAGTGATGAGATGGGAACATTGCCACCGAGTTTCTCCCTGAGCATCAACGCGGTACCCGATGGCTTGTCCTTTTTTGATCTGTGGTGGGTTTCTGTGATCTCCACGTCCCACCCTTCAAGGTGCTGAGAGATAATATCAACGCACTTGAGCATCACGTGCAACCCCTTGGAGTAGCTGAAACTTTGAACAACAACATTCTTTGAGGCGATGTTTTTCAGGCGGGCGATCTGGTCGCCGGTGATTCCGGTGGTGCCGATCACGAGTGGTGTGTTGAACTTCTCCTGCCAGTGCAGAACGGTATCGAAAACCTCGGGTTGCGAAAAATCGATAAGAACCTCGGGGGTGGAGTCGTGTCTGAGACCGCCGAGGTCGAGAGTGAAGACACATTCATGTCCATTTTCACTAAAAACTGTTTTGATCTCCTGCCCCATTTTCCCGGAGGCGCCGATCAGTCCATATTTCATATTATTTTCTCACTTTGTTAATTGCTGTCGCGAGTTGATCGCGGGACTGCCGGGAGAAATGCCCCGGTGGAAGTCTCACGAAATGTTGCGTGTGGTTCACTCCGCGCGCGTGGAACAAGGGATTATAACCCCAAACAATACTAAATTGCCAAGACCAAATATAGTTATTAGCTTAAGAAATTGTTTGGTTAAAAGTTAAGTTGTGGCTTTCAGTGAACTCACAGGACCGGCGGGCAGCACTTCCTAAAGTTGTATGTCTGATCGGTGAAACGGTCACTCCGATGCAGCAGTGCTTGTCATGCGCCACCAAACCGGCACCAAGATGCAGGAAAAAGCACCAAGCTGGCACCAAGATTTGGAATTTTGCACCAAGTGTTGTACATTTTGGCGTCAGACAAGGTGAATTATGGAAATTGAAGATGTACTTCAGCAACCTGAAGGCAAGAGACTTGAGTTCAAAGAGAGAATCACCTCCAGGGAAGGTATCGCGAAGACTGTTGTAGCGTTCAGCAATATCGCCGGGGGTGAGATATATATTGGCGTCGAGGACGGCACGAAGAAAGTCATTGGCGTCCCGGAGGATGAGGTTTCCAAACTGGAGGAAAAGCTCGCCAATTCACTCTATGATCTGGTCTATCCCAAGGTGACTCCTGATATTTCGATCGTGAATGTGGGAGGAAAGTACCTGATCAGGGTGACGGTATATCCGGGGGCAAATCCACCATACTATCTGGGGTCATCCGGGAAGATTAAAGGAACCTTCGTGCGGATCGGATCGGTGAACCAGCCGGCAAGTGAGGAAATTCTGCTTGAACTTGAGCGGAAAAAGAGAAATATCCCGTTTGATACAACTCCGGTGTTTGACTTGCAGCCATCCGGGCTTGATCTAAAGGCTTTTCTCGATGAATATGAAGCTAAAACGGGTGAAACCGCGGACGAGACGACACTTCGGAAACTCGGACTGATAAAAGAAGACCGTGGTGAATTGGTGCCAACAATAGCCGCTCTGCTGCTTTCCGGTGGTGAAGTGAAGCAGGAACACTTCCCGTTTGCTGTGATCGAATGTGCCGCGTTCAAAGGGAATGACCTCTCGACAACCCTCGACAGCAGAACAATCGATTCAGAATTGGTGCATCAGCCTGAAGAGGCGCTCGCGTTTGTTCAAAGAAACATCAGGATGGCCTCAAAGGTGGAAGGGCTTTACCGGAGTGAAAAATGGGAGTACCCCTTGACCGCCGTGAGAGAACTGATCATCAACGCGATTGTTCACAGGGATTATTCACTCTCAGGCAGATACATCAAATTGGCGATCTACGACGATATGATCGAAATAACCAGCCCCGGGTACCTTCCCGGCACTCTCGATCCGGGACACCTTGGGACGGGGATATCCGAACTCAGAAATAAAGTCATTGGTCCTGTTTTTAAGAAACTGAAGTTGATAGAACAGTGGGGAACCGGTTTTAAAAAGGTCAAGGAAGAGTTAAAGAACTATCCAGAACTCGAGCTGAGAATCTCCGAGCCGAACATGTCGTTTCAGGTGCAATTGGTTAAAAAAGACTTGTACGATCACAACAGCGGCTCGTCCGGTCAAATTGATCTCATAAGAGAGGTGAATCCGTGGCGAATGAAAACACCTGAGGGAATCACGCGGGATCCCGTTCTTATCGAGGTTTTAAAGCTGTGTCTGCAACCTGTTTCACTCGCGGAGCTGATGGAGCAAACAGGCAAAAAAGATAAAACAAAGTTCAGACAGAAATACATTAAGCCTTATCTGAACAAATATATCATGCAAACAGAACCTGAAAAAACAAAAAGCCCGAATCAGAAGTATTACCTTTCAGGTCCGGGCAAAGATCTGCTGGAAGATGTTCTTACTTCTTCTCGAACTTGAGGGAGACGGAATTGATGCAGTACCTTAGTCCCGTGGGTTTGGGTCCATCGTTAAAAACGTGCCCGAGGTGCGCGCCGCAACGGTCGCAAGTGACTTCGGTGCGGATCATTCCAAAAGTATAATCGGAGTGCTCGGCTATTATGCCGCTGTCTTTTGGGGCGTAAAAGCTGGGCCACCCGCAGTGGGAATCAAATTTGGTGTCTGACACAAAAAGCTCCTCACCGCACGCGGCGCATTTATAAACTCCGTTCTCCTTGTGATCCCAATATTCACCGGTGTAAGGGCGCTCGGTGCCTTTCTCGCGCATTATGTAAAACTGTTCATCAGTAAGCAACTTTTTCCACTCCGCTTCACTTTTAACTATCTTCTCTTTCATACCATTTCCTTTATTATCCTTAGCCAATGAATCCCTGCCAACCACAGCCGCGAGCGCGACCTGTTCTTTCTTGCTGCAGGAAACAAAAACTGCCGCAGCTATGAGCAGGAACAAGAAACCGAAAAACAAAAAATGCTTCAGCAATTCAACCTCAATTAAACAAAGAAAAACGTGAAAACTGTTCAAAAAGTTATTTATAAATATAAAGCAATATTAATCATGATTCCAACCTTAAAAAGAAGGTAAAAACCATTGATCAAAAATATAATTAAATTCCTTAAGTAATTAAGTTATTAAGGTTGTGACGCTTATATTTTAAAATTGTTTAGGAAGATCATAGCCAAAATTGAGATTTAACCCGGTTAAACCTTAGAAATTAAGGTTAGGGCGGTTTTAAAGTGACGAAATTTTATATTAATTTTACGATTCGGATAGATACAAATACGAGACAACAATGACAATAGAACACCTCGCCCGCTGCAACAGAATGATCGAAGAGCAGGGGATCGAAGTAATTGACCTTAAAGCGATCGACCTTACCGGCCGGCTCCACCATATTTCACTCCCCGTACGCCCGGGGATACTCGAGAAACTGACCACTGAAGGTGTTGGTTTTGACGCTTCCAGCTACGGCTTCGCGAAGGTTGAAAACAGCGACATGGTTCAGATCCCCGACCTTTCAACCGCGCGGATCGACCTTTTCAGGGATGCCCCCACGCTTAGTTTTTACTCAACCGTCCATTTAACGGATGAGGAAAGAACCCCGTTTTCGCAAGACGGGCGCTACATGGCGAAAAAAGTGGAAGCACTTCTGAAAGAGTACACCGGTGCTGATAAATCGATGTGGGGACCTGAATTTGAGTTCTACATCTTTTCAAAAGCAAGATTTGACCAGCGCACCGCGTCATCTTATTACGAGATCGAACACGCCGAGGAATTTCACCGGAATGCCTACCATGCCGCGAATCCCTTCGATGTTTATGATGACTTCCGTGACAAGGCGTGCAGCCTGCTGAAACAGTCGGGTGTCGAAGTTAAATATCACCACCACGAAGTGGGTGAAAGGGGTCAGCAGGAAATTGAAACTTATTTCTCAGACCTTCTGACCACTGCCGACAATATAATCACTTCAAAATACGTGTTGATGAACTTCGCGCGCCAGCAAAACCTCTACATTACATTCATGCCGAAACCGATGTACCAGCAGGCCGGAAACGGGATGCACGTTCACCTTTATCTTACGAAGGACGGCAAAAATGCCTTCTATGAAAAAGGGAAATACGCAAACATGAACGACCTCGCAAGGTACTTCATGGGTGGAATCCTCAAGCATGGAGCAGCGCTTTCAGCTTTCACCAATCCATCCACGAACTCGTATAAGAGACTCGTACCCGGATTTGAAGCTCCTGTGGTTCTGACTTACGGTCAGGGGAACCGCGCTTCAGCGATCCGCATCCCAAGATATATCAGCAACCCGGATGAGACACGGTTTGAATACAGGCCGCCTGATGCCACCGCGAATCCGTATCTTGCCCTGAGTGCCATAATTCTCGCGGGAATTGACGGCGTAGTGAAGAAGATCGATCCCGAAAAAGAAGGTTTTGGCCCCTCTGAAACCATCGACATGAGCGACCGGAACAAAGAGCGCCTGCACTTCCTGCCGAGAAACCTTGATGAAGCTCTCGACGCTCTTGAACTGGATAACGAATTCCTCAAACTGGGCGGCGTGTTCACCGATCAGCTCATCAATCAGTGGATAAAACTGAAACACGATGATATAGCGGCGATTGGCACAATGCCTCATCCGTTCGAATTCAAGATGTATTTCAACTTGTAAAAACCAAAAACCGGCCCGCATACGGACGGTAGATCAATGAAGGCAGCACGGTTGTTTCTCCTCGGAACATATTTAGACAGTGCTGCCTTTTTTATTTACATCTGAATTCTCTCCACAAATCTTTCACCCCACCGGTTGAAAAATTCGATTGCCACTATTTTCGTCCCTTTTGAAGGCTTCGCGAAGAAAAGATGCTCTGTGAGCACGGGCTCAACCCAAGCGTGCTTCTTCGGAATTTTATCCCCTTCAAAGAGAGTTATTGTCTGCGGGTCCATTCCAGTTCTGTGCTCCATTTCCCCTTTGGGTGTGCCGTCTTCGTACCAGTTCACCTTGCAGTATTTATCCCAGCCCCAGATATTTGCCATGATCTCGTCGGGCCGGTCTTTGATCGAGCCCTTCTTGTGAAGCGACATTTGGTGAGTGGCGGCGAAACCGGTCGATTTGTACTTCCACTTCAGCTCGCTGCCGTTAACCTCATAAATTCCGTAACCTTTTGGGGTGCCGTCGAAGCAGGTCGGGGCTGTCCACCAGGCTCCGCAAACCGCGCCGACCACGTGAATTTCGATCCCGTCATCCTCAAGATACTCGCTTTCGTGCATGTGTCCCGTTATCACGTAAGACTTGTATGGTTTAAGCAACCTGTAAAGGAGTTTCTTGTTAACCACGATCTCGCTTTTTGAGGGCTCTTTTTTGTAACGGATGTGCTGGGTATTGAACGGCGGAATGTGGGTAAAAACCACGACCGTGGTGCCAGGTTTAACGAGCGCGAGATCCTGTTGCAGCCAGTCAAGCTGTTTCTGATCGAAGTATCCGATGTAGTGCCCGAACCAGAAAACATCGTTCAGCACCACGTAATGAACGGCGCCTTTGTTGAAAGAGTAATAATCGGGGCCGAAGTGGCGGTTATATGTTTCCACTGAGGTTTCATCGGTTCCCGCTTCAAAGTTGGTATCGTGATTACCGATAACCTGATAGAAGGGAATTTTTGTTTTGCTGATCGCCTTCTCGTATTCCGTGAAAAGTTTCAGGTCGTTGAATACGATATCTCCACACGTAACTCCGAAGAGGTTTTTCCGTCCTTCCGACATTTCTATCAGATCGGGGATTGTCTCCTGATTGAACAGGTCGATATCCTCCATATCGAGAGGCTGGGGATCGGCAAGTAGAAAGAACGAGTGTTGAGTGTCATCTCCGGAAGGGGTGAGGGTAAAGTTCGCTTCAATTTCGGAAGCATTTCCGAGCGGTTCGTAGAAGCGTGCCGTACCTGTCTGATTGGTAGCGGTGGCGTGACCCGCGGGATTTGAAATGAAGACAAATTTTTCATTCTTCCCGGCGTAAAGTTCATATGTCCCATCCGCCGCGGTAACTGTGACAGTCGCGCCATCGGAAACCGCCACACCCGCGAGGGGACTGTCGCCGGATGTTACTTTTCCATACACCTTTCTCCAGGGGTTGGTCGCGGTATTGTTCCCCGTTAAATATTTCTCAACCGGCCTGGCGAGCGGTTCCGCCAGCATGAGGGCTGAGATACCAAGTGTGCTTTTAATGAAATCTCTTCTTCCGGACATTGAGGCTCTCTCTTAATTCGTGATAATTAAACCCCCAATTTATGGAATTCAGGTTTATCTATTAACCACCAAGACACCAAGGCAGGAAGATGAATGAAAGATTCTTAAGGACGCGGATACACGCTGATTACGTAGATTAACGCGGAAACGATAAAGAATCTGCGTAAATCCGTGAAATCCGTGTACATCCGCGTGCTACTCACCTTTGCGATCTTTGCGCCCTCTGCGGTTTCTAATGCCATTTAGCTAAATTTAAAAATTGCATTTTTTGAAATTCGAGGATACCGAAATGGAAGAGAGAATTATAGAATGTGTTCCCAATTTTTCCGAGGGACAGAATGCTGATACAATAAAACAGATAACCAACGCGATAGAAGCTGTTGAAGGTGTAAAACTTTTGAATGTTGACCCCGGTTTCGAGATGAACCGCACGGTGGTAACATTTATTGGTACGCCCGAAGCGGTTGCCGAAGCGGCATTTCAAAGTATTAAGAAAGCCTCGGAGCTGATCGACATGTCGAAGCACAAAGGCTCGCACCCGAGAATGGGCGCTACGGACGTTTGTCCCTTCATTCCCGTTAGTGGCGTGACCACCGAAGAGGCAATAAAGCTCTCGCATGAAGTGGCGGCGCGAGTCGGAAAAGAGCTTGGTATTCCCGTTTACATGTACGAACTCTCGCAGAGCGACCCGAAAAGAAAGAACCTCGCGCTTATCCGGCAGGGTGAGTATGAATCCCTTGAAGAGAAAATGAAAAAGCCGGAATGGAAGCCCGACCACGGACCCCTTGAGTTCAACGCAAAGGCGGGTGCAACTGTTATGGGCGTGCGCGAATTTCTCATCGCCTACAATATCAATCTGAACACGCGAGAAGTGAAAGCCGCGACAGATATCGCCTTCGAACTTCGCGAAAAAGGACGCTCTGCCAGAACGGGTGGAAGTGGTGCCTTCTATTACAAAAGACCAACAATATTAAAATACAAAGAGGGGCATTACCCTTCAGGTCTTGATGATTTCATTGGAAAGACCATCGAAGAAACCGCCGCGCACTGCAAAGGGAAATATGGATTCGATCTTTTCGAACTCCTCGAACTGAACGGGACAGATCCCCAAAAACCCGAAGGTGAATCGGTTAAGATACCCGGAAAGTTCAGAAACTGCAAGGCGATCGGTTGGATGGTGCCTGAGTATGACCGAGCGCAGATTTCCATAAACCTGACCGACTATAAAACCACCTCGATGCACCATGTTTACGAAGAAGCAAAGAAACTCGCTGAAGCACGCGGGATCACAGTTACCGGCAGTGAAATAGTCGGAATGGTGCCTTTCAGAGCGCTTTACGAGAGCGGTTTGTTCTATCTGAAGAGGCAGGAGCGTCCCGCAGGCATTCCTGTCATGGATGTACTGAAGACGGCTTCGCAGTCGCTTGGTTTGAATGATGTATCGCCGTTCAAGATCGAGGAAAGAGTGCTTGGTCTGCCAAAATATGATGAAAAAGCATTGTCTTCACTCTCCGTTGCCGGATTTGCCGATGAAGTTTCCCGCGAGTCTCCCGCTCCCGGTGGAGGTTCCGTGGCAGCCATGGCAGGAGCGATCGGTGCCGCATTGGCTTCAATGGTTGTGAATCTCACTGCCTATAAAAAAGCCACCGGCGAACATGACGCGATGCTTGATGACCTTTCTGTTAAAGCTCAGGAAATAAAAGACAAACTGATCAAGAATATCGATGATGATTCCAACGCGTTCAACGAATACATGGAAGCGATGCGTCTTCCTCAGACCACTCCTGAAGAGAAATCCATCCGCCTCGAAGCAATGCAGGCAGGACTGAAAAAAGCGGTGCAAGTTCCTCTTACCACCGCGAAACTCAGCTATGAAGCGATCAGGATCTGCGAAGTTGTGAAGCAGCATGGAAATCCCAACTCGATCACCGATGTCACCGTGGGTGCCCGCATCTCCCTTACCGGCGTTGAAGGCGGCATCCTTAATGTCCTGATCAACCTCAAAGACATTAAAGATGCTCAGTATGTAGCCGCTATGAAAGCTGAGTGCGATTCGCTGTTGAAATCTGCAACTGAATTGTCAAATGGTATACTGTCTGAGGTTGTTGAGAGGTTAAAGTAAAAGTTACGCGGATTTCACAAATGATAGTGGACGCGGATACACACAGATTTCGCGGATTAACGCAGAATTTAGACGTGGATACACACGGATTTCACAGATTAACGCGGAGGAACTTTTATGTATTATGAAGAATTATCTAAAGAGATTATAGGGGCTTTTTTCAAAGTACATAAAACACTTGGCTATGGATTTCTGGAAAAAGTCTATGAGAACGCGCTGGTTTATGAACTTAAAAAACTCGGCTTTGACGCGGACAAGCGGATACCAATAAAAGTCTACTACGAGGGTATAGAGGTAGGCAGTTACATTGCAGACATTCTTGTTAACGATCTGGTCTTACTTGAATTGAAGGTTGCTGAATCTATCCAACCAGAACATGAAGCCCAGCTTCTGAATTATCTGAAAGCTACTGAGTACGAAGTTGGATATGTTCTGAATTTTGGAAAGAAAGCGACCTTTAAGCGTTTAGTATTTGATAACGAACGAAAAATTCCGCGTGCATCCGCGTAATCCGTGTGTATCCGCGTTC
>CAZVBQ010000002.1:269052-342484 GCA_964625575.1 uncultured Ignavibacteriaceae bacterium
GATAACGAACGAAAAATTCCGCGTGCATCCGCGTAATCCGTGTGTATCCGCGTTCCTTAAAAAATCCGTGTAACTTTATAAATAAACTATGTACATACTAGGAATATCAGCATTTTATCATGATTCGGCGGCGGCGCTGCTGAAAGACGGCGAGGTGATCGCCGCGGCGCAGGAAGAGCGTTTCACCCGCAAGAAGCATGACCATAACTTCCCCGCGAACGCGGTGAAGTACTGCCTTAGAGAGGCCGGGATAACCGTTTCCGATCTCGAAGCGGTGGCGTTTTACGACAAGCCGTTCCTCAAGTTCAACCGTCTGCTTGAAACATACCTTAGCTATCCCGGCAAAGGACTGAACTCATTTATGATGGCGATCCCGTTATGGCTCAAGCAGAAATTGTGGATCCCCGACCTGATCGAGAAGGAAACGGGCTTCTTGGAAACCGTTCTCTACCCCGAACATCACGAATCACACGCCGCGAGCGCCTTCTTCCCCTCGAAATTCACGGAAGCCGCGTTCCTAACGATTGACGGTGTTGGTGAATATGCCACGGCATCTTATGGAATTGGCAGCGGAAACCGGGTTAAAATTCTTGGTGAGATAAACTTCCCCCATTCACTCGGATTGCTTTATTCGGCGTTCACATATCACGCCGGATTCAAGGTGAATTCGGGTGAGTACAAGGTTATGGGTCTTGCCCCATACGGCAAGCCGGTGTATGTTGACGCGATTTACAAACATCTGATCGATCTGAAAGAAGACGGATCGTTCAAGATGAACATGGATTATTTCGACTATAATACCGGTCTGAAAATGACCAACGACAAGTTTTCTGAGCTTTTTGGCGGTCCCGCCCGTGAACCCGAATCCAACCTGACCCAAAGAGAGATGGATCTCGCGTGCAGCGTTCAAGTGGTGACCGAGGAGATCGTTCTGAGAATGGCGCGCCACATCCGTAAGGAAACTGGAATGAAAAACCTTGTTCTCGCAGGAGGTGTCGCCCTCAACTGCGTGGCTAACGGCATACTCCTTCGTGAAAAGATATTTGACGACCTTTGGATACAGCCCGCGGCAGGTGATGCAGGAGGAGCTTTGGGCGCCGCGTATATCGCTTATTACCACCACTTCGGTAAACCTGCACTTCCGAAAACGGAAAGGGATCTTCAGAAGGGGTCATCGCTCGGTCCGGCTTATAAAACTGAGCAGATTGAGGATTTCCTGAAGAAATACAACCTCCCCGCGCGGAAACTTGAGACTGATGAGCTGCTTGACAGGGTGACCGAACTGATGTCGGAGGGCCGCATAATCGGATGGTTCCATGGCAGAATGGAATACGGACCGCGCGCGCTTGGCAACCGCTCGATCATAGGTGACGCGCGCAACCCCGAAATGCAGAAGAAGATGAACCTGAAAATAAAGTACAGGGAAAGCTTCAGACCGTTCGCGCCATCGGTTATGTATGACAAAGTGCACGAGTGGTTTGATCTCGACAGGGAGAGCCCCTACATGCTTCTCGTGGCGAATGTGCGTGAGGAAAAACAGAGGAAGATGACGGAAGAGGAATCAAAACTGTGGGGAATCGACCTCCTGAATATCCTCCGCTCCGAAATTCCTGCTGTCACCCACGTTGATTATTCGGCGAGGATCCAGACCGTTCATCCGGATGACAACAAGCGGTACTATGACCTTATCAGCAGGTTTTACGCGAAAACCGGATGTCCTGTAATAGTGAACACAAGTTTTAACGTGCGCGGCGAGCCGATAGTCGAGTCACCGCTCGATGCTTATAAGTGCTTTATGCGCACAGAGATAGACGTGCTTGTGCTCGAGAATTTTGTGCTGTTCAAAGATGAGCAGCCGGCATTTCATGATGATATTAAATGGCAGGAGGTCTATGAGCTTGATTAAAGATGTAAAAAAAGAAGTTAGTGAACTTGATCTGACCCCCCGTGCTCTCCGGCGTGGCAGCGCGACCCTTGGGATCACCCTCTTTCTTGTGGGGTTCCTGCTTCATCACTATTCAACCTACGCGCTAACCGCGCTGGCACTTCAGGTGTTCGGGGTGTTCCTCGCCCTGGTTGCCTTCTTCGCGCCGCTTAAGACAGTGGATGTTTACAAGGCGTGGATGACATTCGCGTTGATCCTCGGCTGGTTTGTCTCGAAGATCGTTTTTACGCTGATCTTTTACGTGGTTGTTACCCCGGTGGGATTTGTCGCCAAGCTGTTCGGGAAGGAATTTCTCGATCTCAACTTCAAAAAGAAACGCGACTCATACTGGGTGAAGAAGCCGGACAACCACCGTATCAACTATGAAAAAATGCATTAGGAGCTTAAAATGGGTAAAATAAGAATAATTTCGCAGTACCTTTCATTCCTTAAAGAGCACAAGAAGTGGTGGCTCATGCCGATCGTCATTCTGATAATCTTCATCGGTGCAATTCTCGTCTTCGCCAAAGGAAGTCCGCTCGCGCCGTTTATTTACACGCTCTTTTAGGTACTTCGGTACTTCAGCACTTCGGTACTTCAGTGTTGCAAGAACTTCGGATTATTTAATTTGACTTATCGATCTGTTGAGTTAGAGAGTTGAGCATGGCGCCCAGTTTAATATTCAAAGTTGATATATCTTGTAATAGTCGTTCTGTTGTTTTAGGGTCAAATTTCATGATCTCTGCGGCTACCAGAAGCATGGACTCAACCTCATTGCACGATCCCTTCGAGATGGTCAGGAACTGTTTAAATTCTTTTTTCGACTTTCTGCCAAAGCCTTCAGCAATATTGTTCGATATCGACAATGTCGCCCTAAGTAACTGTGATCTGAAAAAATAATCCTGCTCCGATTCCATCAGTATGTGCAGGTCAACATAAAGCTTTTTGGAAAGTTGCCAGATAATAAGTTCAGTAAAATGGTTTACCATAAATTCCTCTAAATTAACTGATTGCTAATATTTCCGCAATTGTATTTTCTTGCCTTCCCCTCAATTGTAAACTACTGAAGTACCGAAGTACTGAAGTACTGAAGTTCTCTATCCTCCCAACAAGGCGTAGATCAGCAGCGTGATTACCACCGCTCCGAAGATGTTTATAATGAACCCCGTTTTTGCCATGTCGGCTATGTGAAGTTTCCGGGAGCCGAAAACGATGGCATTTGGGGGAGTGGCAACCGGCATCATGAATGCCATTGAGGCTGAAATTGTTGCCGGAAGCATCAACAGCAGGGGATCAACTTTCCATTCGATGGCGAAAGCGGCAAGGATCGGAAGAAAGATCTGAGCGGTTGCGGTGTTCGAGGTTAACTCGGTCAGAAATGTCACGATCATCGAGATCGCGAAGATCATGGCGATCACCGGCATACCTGAGGCAAAATCGAAACTTTTACCTATCTGTTCCGAAAGTCCACTTTTAACAAAACCTTCAGCCAGCGCGAATCCACCACCAAACAGCAGAATAACATCCCAGGGGATATCCTGAATTACCCATCCGTCGATAATTGTTCCTTTCTCCCCCTTTTCAGTCTTTTTCGGAATTATAAACAATATCAGCGCCGCGAAGATCGAGACAGTTCCGTCATCAATAAAGCCGGCGTTCGGGAATAAATTCGACCAGCCCGGTATCATAAAAGCGCCCGCCTTTATATCCTCCCTGAATATCCATAGAAGCGCGGCAGAGGCGAACACTGTGAGTATCACCTTTTCTTCATACCGGGTTTTGCCAAGCGCTTCGTACTCTTTCCGCATTATTGAGCGGTCGATCACGAACTTATGGTCACTTCTGAACATCACTTTTGTGAGGAGCCACCACACAAAAACCGTTAACACGACCGCGAGAGGAAAGAAGTAGAGTATCCACTGTCCGAAGCCCACGGTAGGGTTATTGGGGAATGTTTGCGTGTATATTCGCTGAAAAACAAGATTTGGCGGTGTCCCTATATATGTGCCTATCCCGCCGATCGAAGCAGCGTAGGCGATTGAAAGCATAAGTGCTTTCGAGAAATTGGAGGTGGCGGCACTTCCATGCTCATCCTCCATTTTTGAAACTATTGCCATGCCAATCGGCAGAAGCATGACTGCGGTTGCCGTGTTGGATATCCACATTGAGAGGAAGCCTCCCGCGGTCATGAATGAAAGCACTATCGTCGAAGGGCTTTTACCGAAGCGCGATACCAGTCCAAGCGCGATCCTCCGGTGAAGGTTCCACTTCTCCATCGCCAGCGCGATAATGAATCCCCCGAGGAAGAGGAAGATCGTCGAGTTGGTGTAAGCTCCCGCCGCGTCTTTCCCGCTTATCACTCCCGAAAGGGGGAAAAGCACCAACGGAACAAGTGAAGTGACCGCCAGTGGTACAGCTTCTGTTACCCACCAGACCGACATAAGCAAGGCGATCGCCGCGCAGAATTTCGCGTTGTGGGGCATACCGGAGATTAAGATGAGGAGCAGGAACACGGCGATACCGAGAAAGAGCCCGGTTCTTTTGAATTTGTAGCTTCCAAGGAATCTTGAGACACTGTCCGTTTCCATGACAGAACCTTTCGAAGTGCTTTGCAAAAAATCCGTAAGTAGGTTCTTAAATTAATGAAGAATTTGGATCCAAAAGCGTATCGGAAAGGTGCGTTTTTAATTTATAGTCCGATACTTTACATATAAGTCAATAAAATTTTCATAAATTTGACATATAAGTCAACTATTTTTTCAAAAACTTGATATATAAGTAAAGTGAAGACTCAACGAAAGCTCGTATTAGAGCAGATGCAGCACAAAATGTCGCAGTTAAAATCGGTTGCTCCGGCTTTATCAATGCCACAAGCAGGGTGGATCTATGCAGTCAGACGATCAATGGGAATGTCGTTGAATCAGCTGGCGACTCGCCTTGGGATTACACTTTCAGGTGCTCTGAAACTGGAGCAACGTGAAAAGGATGGTAATATAACACTGAACAAATTACGGGAAGCAGGGGCAGCAATGGGGATGAAGTTTGTCTATGGCTTTATTCCTGAAAGTGGCACATTAGAGGATGTGCTAATGAAGAGGGCAAAGGAGATAGCTGCTGAGATCGTTTCCCAATCGGCACACACGATGGAATTGGAGAATCAGGGAGTATCCAAGGCTCGACTCGACAGAGCCATTAATGAAATGGCAAAAGAGTTGGTTGAAAAGAGACCGGGGCGTCTATGGGATTGATACCTGACTTTGAAGATGGTCAATCGCCTCTTGATCCCGATGAGATTGAAGGTCTGCTTGTAAAAACAGTTTCAACAAGAGGGGAACTTGATGAATTTGAGCAACTTGGTGTCACCAAAGCCATTGAATGGGTTCGATCGAATAATTTCTCTTCAGATACGATCCTGAGTATTGATTTTATCCGCCAGCTTCATAAAGTAATGTTCCGGGATGTTTGGAGATGGGCGGGTGAATTCAGAAATACAAACAAAAACATCGGTGTGGATAAGTACCAGATCAGAATTGAATTGGATAATCTTATGCAAGACTGTGTCTGGTGGATCAGAAACGGAACATTTCCTCCCGATGAGATTGCCGTAAGGCTCAATCATCGAATTGTGGTGATTCATCCATTCAGTAACGGAAACGGCAGGCATTCTAGACTCTTGGCAGATGTATTGATCACTAAGCACTATGGATTGAAGAGGTTTTCATGGGGAAGCAGAAGCCTTGTGAAGAAAGGAGAAGCCCGTTCAGCATACTTGAACGCGCTTAAGGCCGCGGACGACATGGATTATAAACCACTGCTCAAATTTGCCAGATCGTGATATCCCAGCCGACGGTTCACAAAGTATACTTAAATTTGAAAACTATTCTAAATATTTTCCGAAAAACATGACCGACAAAAAACGCAGATTATGGCACTGGTGGGTGATAGCGGCAGTACTGACGCTGGTCACGGGTTACTACCAGAGGGTTACGGGACCGACATACGATAAAAAGATAACTTTCACATCACAAGGGGTGGAGTACAAGGTGAAGCTGCCTCGCTCGCACGGTGATGAGAGTGACTGCCCGGTAGTGTTGCCGGTTGGCGATACAAGCATTACCGCTAAACTGATGTGGCGCCGCTTCAAAATGGATGAACCTTACAACGAGGTCGCGTTTGAAAGAAAAGACTCAACACTTCAGGCATTCCTGCCGAAACAGCCTCCCGCGGGAAAACTCGAGTATTCGATCGTTATGTTTGATAAATCCGGAAAGGGTGACCAGATAACTGGACATGAAACAGTGGTGATCCGCTTCAAAGGGCATGTGCCGCTGTGGCTTGTGCTGATACATGTGGCGTTCATGTTCGCGGGAATGTTCATGTCGAACATCACCGGGTTTTACGCTATCATTAAACATGAATCATTCAAGAAATATGCTTTGATCACGGTGGTGGTGCTGTTTATCGGCGGACTGATACTTGGCCCGTTGGTTCAGAAATTCGCGTTCGGCGTGTTTTGGTCGGGCATCCCCTTCGGAATGGACCTGACCGACAACAAGCTACTCTTCTCGTTCCTTTTCTGGCTCGCGGCATGGGCATTAAGCATTAAAAAGCCAAGATACTGGCTGGGGATCGTGGCACTTGTGGTACTGTTGATCATGTATTACATCCCCCACAGCGCGATGGGCTCTGAGTTCGACTACAAAACCAATACTCTCGGCACTTCGAAGCAACTAAAGGACTAATCAGTTATTGCCAGGGTGTTCATCATCCAGTGCTCACCCTGCACTGAAAACACCACGAAATAGAGCTTTGATTTTTTCTCTTTCAGTGAGGTGAGTTTGCCCACGACCGCGGCAAACTTCCCGGAGGAGCAGAAGAAAGTACCAAGTCGCTCAATCTTCGTAACGTATCTGAGTTTTTTAACCTCGTCACCGGCTTTGTTGAATGTGCTGTTGTTCAGATTGTTGGTAACGCAGATAAAATCGTTAGGCAGCACATCCTTGCTTAATTTGCCGTTAAGGAAGTCATTCTCGAACGATTTATAGAAAGCTTCAAACCCGGTTCGTGTCTGCGACCTGCCTGAGACCGGCGAATTGATCAGCATGTCAGCATTTGGGCCTGTGTACAGGTCGTTGGTCTCTCCCCCGGCATCGAAAACCACCTTGTAGCCACCCGTTTCCTTCTTCCAGATAGTGTAGAATCTCCCTTGGGAGACAACAGCGCTATCCTTCTTTGATGAAAGTAGATAAACACCCGTAGAGAGGGCAAGGTCACCGCCTTCGGGGGCAACAATGTAGTCGGGGTACCACTTCAAAATGTTTTTATCTTCACCGGGCCGGTTTTGGTACAATGGTTTTCCGGCGACAAGCTTTTCTTGATTATACATCACGGAAGTGTCGCTGAGGAAGGCAAGAAATGCCGTTTTGATCCCCGATTTCACACTCAGTTCCGAGAATTTCAACTCATTCATCGAAACAGCCACATTTGCCGGCTGGCCCAAAAGCGTGCCGGTGATCAATGCAAAAAGTAAAAGATAGCCGCGCATAAAAAATCCTTTTTATCAGAAACCCATAATAAACACCGTTTGTCTAAAAATAAAATCGATCATCCGATTTTAACAAAATTCAGCCCCCTTTTGAATACATTTGCACCCATAAATTAATCCAAGGAGTGAGAACAATGAACACGCGACTATTACTGTTGTTCACCATTTTATCATCAGGCACCCTTTTCGCCCAGAATGACGACTGGTTCGAGTGGGACGACTGGAATTTCGGCTGGAACTACAAAAAGCCCTACATTTCCATCTCATACGGGATGTCTGACAACACTTACTACGGACTCCCCGGCTCGATAGCCAAAACCGGAAGCATCGAGGCAAAACTCGGTTACACGCATCAGGCAAAGGGCTTTAAGAGAGCTATGTTCGAAAAAGAGTCAGGTATCTTCTTCGGTAAACAGGCTTACAATATCGGCAGAACCACCGATGGGCTTGAGATCCAGACATCAGCCTGGAAATTTGGTTTCGAGAGCTCAACAGGAATCCCCTACAACGCGGGCAGCGTGAAGATACTCCCTTATCACAGTCGCGGCATGCAGTGGACCTACATGACAGTTGACACTTTTAACACTTCCGGTGTTAACAGGGAAACCATGGACCTCTACAACGAGTCAATCAGGTTTGGTAACAGGTTCGAAGGCGGTCTGAAAGTAAGGATAGCGGAGTCGGTTGAAATCGGTGCAGGTTATCAGAGAGCCATGGTTTTTCCAAGACACATGTTCTGGTACTGGGCAGGAAGCTCGGTGCTTGAAGAGATAGGGCAGGGTCTGATCGACGAGTTCGTGGCGAACATTTACAAATCGTCTCCCGCGGCCTCCCCGGTAGTGTACTTCCTTCTGAAGAACGCCCTCTCGTACGGTGCTTATGAATTGAGAAAAGAAAAGATGAACTGGCCATTTGAAACGGCTCCTCCGTTCTTTTCAGACACGTACAAAGTAACATTTTCCTTCATTTTCTGATTTTTATAATTGGTGGCGGTTCGATAACTTTGTGATTCAATTAATTCAGGTTATGAACCGCCCTTTTTCTTTTCAACTGATCATTATCATGGTTTTTCTCTTTGCGGGATGCGCGACCGTGCAGACGGTTCGTCCCGGTGAAGTGAAAGATTACGACACCTTCACATCCGCCTTTACTGCCGCTTTTACCGAAAAGAGGGAGGCCGACGGTCTGTTTCTGAAAGAGAACTTCAAGCAGTGGTACACGCAGATGATCGAAAAGATCACGCAAGTGCTGGTTGACCCCGGAGCCTCTAAAATGGAAAGAGAAGCGGCAACGGAACTGTTTTACTGGTCGGAATCGTTGGGAAGAATAAAAGAATACAAGGAAATAAAATGATATCCAAAGAACTGCTGAGCATCATGTGCTGTCCCGAGACGAAAGCCGATCTGGTGCTTGAAGGCGACTTTTTAATTTCAACCGATCCGAAAACGCGCAGACGCTACAGGATCGAGAACGACATTCCTGTTATGCTGATTGATGAATCGGAGGTAATGGAAGTTGAGGAGTGGAAAAAAATAATGGAGAAGCACGGTCGCCCGGCCGGTGATTAGACGAAGTGAGCCCGGGTGGTGAGACCATCCCTCAAGAGTTTATTGTACGCCTCCTCACCGATCTCAACCGCGCCGAACATCTTAAGGTGCGGATTCATCAACTGAACGTCAAGAAGGACGTACCCCCTCTTAACGAGTCTTTCAATAAGTTTAACCAGGGCTATTTTCGAGCCCTGGCTTTTTTTTGTAAACATCGACTCACCGCAAAAGACGCCCCCGATCGAGATACCGTACAGCCCTCCGAGCAGTTCGTCTGACTGAAACACCTCGTAAGTGAAAAGGTAGCCCATATCGAAAAGGTTTCTGTAGGCGTTTTTCAAGGTGTCGTTTATCCAGGTCTCAGCGCGGTCGGCACATCCGTCAAGAACGCGGTCGAGGTCATCATTAATTCTGATCTCATAAGTACCGGTTCTGAGCAACTTTTTCAGTGAACGGGGCACGTTATAGTTGTCGAGTGGAATGATGGTACGGACCTTGGGGAGGTACCAGTTCACTTCTTCCGAGTAACGGCTGTCGGCCATCGGAAACGCCCCCATCGAGTAAAGTTTTATCATGTTACCGGGGGTCAGATAGAGATCGAACGGCTCCGGATCACTCATCTGCTTTCAGTTCCAGTTCGATGATGTCATAACCTTTGAGTGATTCGCGGGCGGCGAATGTGATCCCGACAAGAACGAGGATCATGCCAATGACAAAGAAAATGATGGAAGCTATCCCGAAGTTTATCAGCTCTGCCCCCCTCACTACCAATCCAAGACCGATCCAGATCGAGGTGATAACAAAACTGCCCACTGCAAGCGAGTAACAGACCACCGCGTTTCTAACGAAGCGTACCCGTTCGTAAAGATACGTTAATTGCTTGGAAATACTGCCGATACGCACTTGATCAAAGTACTCAAAATCTTTGGTGTCAGCCGATCTGGCGTATATTCTTTTCTCTTCGTTCAGGGTTCTGATCCTCCCTACGACAAGCGAATACTTGTTGTTCATACCGAGTATAAGAAGTCCGCAGGCGGAGATCATTATGCCCGGGGCGAGCATTGCAGAGATTAGTGAAGCTACTTGTTCCATTTTCGTCTTTATTTTTAGTTAAACCGGTCTGTAAATATAATAATTGGCGCCGACACCCGGATTCAGGGGTGGCAAATTGCATTCTGGAATTTAAATATTAATATTGCTGCGTTGATTAAAACAGTTACGGAAAATGGAAAAGAAGATACTGGTTGTTGACGATGAGTCAGACTTGAGGAAACTGCTAGCCCGACTTTTGGGAATGGAGGGCTATCACGTCATCGAGGCTGAAAACGGTGAGTCCGCCCTGCGGAAGATAATGGAAGACGATGTGATGGTCGTTCTGAGCGACGTCAGAATGCCGGGTACCGGAGGGATGGAACTGCTAAAGAAAATCAAGGAGTTCGACCCCGCGATCGAGGTAATAATGCTTACGGCATACGGCAAGATCGAGGACGGTGTGGAATCGATCAAACTCGGAGCCTTCGATTACATTACCAAAGGCGACGAAGACAACAAGATAGTACCTGTGGTTGACCGCGCGTTCGAAAAAATTTCATTGAAAAGGAAGATCGAACAGCTCGAGAAGCACATCGCGCGCAAGCAGAATTTCAATCTCCTGACCGGAAGCTCTGAATTGATCACCCGTGTGAAAGAGCTGGGTGAGAAAGTGGCTCCCACGGATGTCCCGGTTCTGATAACAGGCGAAACAGGCACGGGGAAGGAAGTGCTGGCCCACGCGATCCACGCCGGCAGCAAGAGAGGCAACAATCAGATGGTTGTGATCAACTGCGCGGCTATCCCAAGAGAGTTGATTGAATCGGAATTGTTCGGCTACAAAGCCGGAGCTTTTACCGGGGCGGTAAGAAACAAGAAAGGACTGTTCGAAGAAGCACACAATGGCACGATCTTTCTTGATGAGATCGGTGAGCTTGACGTCACAGCCCAATCGAAGCTGCTGAGGGTGATTGAAACCGGTGCGTTCATAAAATCAGGTGACACGCAACCCGTAACGGTGGATGTCAGGGTGATCGCCGCGACCAGCAGGGACCTCGAAGAGGAGATACGGAGGGGGAATTTCAGACCGGATCTGTTTTACCGGCTCAACGTCTTCAGGATCGAACTGCCGCCACTTCGACAAAGGGCAGGAGATATAAGGCAGTTAACTGATGATCTTCTGGCGATCCTGAACCAAAAAAGCAATACAAAAGTGGTTTGTGACGAAGCGGTTTATAAAGCCCTTGAGGCTTATGACTTCCCCGGGAATGTCCGTGAATTGCGCAATATCCTCGAGAGGGCAATGATTCTCTCCTCCGGTGGAAGGATATCGGTCAGCCATCTTCCTACTGATATTGCCGGGAAAAAAACTCACAGTGCCACAGGAACCCGGCTTGATGAGGTTGAAAAAGAGCATATCCTGAAGGTTCTTGAAGAGTGCGGTAACAATAAAGCCCGGGCAGCGGAACTGCTTGGCATTTCTCAGGCAACCCTCTTCAGAAAACTGAAGGAGTTTAGCGAATAAGCCGGTCAAACCGGTGTCAGATTGAGAGTCTCACCATGTCATTTTGAGAGGGTGGAGTAGCGCCACCCCTTCAAATCCCCCTGAATTTCAACAAAATCCCCTTTGGCACGCTTTTGGCATAATACCTCGTAAAATGGAGGTGTGAAATGGCAATTATCCTTTTAGTGGCTTTGACATTGTTCTTTTATCTGTTGTACGTTCTTATCAATCCCGAAAAATTTTGATGATGTCATGTCAGTTGATATAGCCACAATGTTAGTGATCTTCGCGGCGGTGACAGCCTCCGCGATCCCGATGGGGAGATACATCAGCCGGGTGTTCAAGGGTGAGCCGGTTCTCACCGATTTCATGCGCCCGTTCGAGGAGTTTATTTTCCGGTTTAGCCGGATCGATGCTCATCATGAGATGAACTGGCGGCAAAACACAAGCGCGCTGCTGAAACTTAACCTTGTGTTCTTTATCTGGGGGTTCATCCTTCTTATCGTTCAGGGGATGATACCGTTCCTGAATCCGGATGGCAAGTCCGCCCTCGATCCCGGACTCGCGTTTCACACGATCGCGAGTTTCGTAACAAACACCGATCAGCAGCACTATTCGGGAGAAGTTGATCTTTCCCATTTTTCGCAGTTGATGGTGATCGGTTCCCTCCAGTTCGTCTCGGCCGCAACGGGGATCGCGGCTTTTGGCCTCTTGCTTGTGGGGCTTAAGAAGAGGGGATCGCGCGAAATGGGGAATTTTTACCTCTATTTTGTTTTGAGCATCTCGCGAATCCTGTTGCCTGTCAGTCTGGTGGTCGCGTTAATACTTCTGATCTTGGGCACCCCAAACAATTTTGAACAGACGCGGCATTTCGTAACACTTGGAGGTGATTCAGCCGGGGTCTCCATGGGACCGGTCGCCACAATTACAGCCATTAAGCAAGTTGGAACCAACGGGGGTGGATTCTACGGCACCAATTCAGCTCATCCATTTGAGAATATAAGTTACCTCACAAACGCCGTCGAGAATTTTGCCATCCTTTTCCTGCCGATGGCACTTGTTTTCACCTTCGGGTATTTTCTCGATCAGAAAAAGCCGGCGAAGAGTTTCTTTATCATCATGACAGTTATCTTCATGCTGTTTACCTCAGTCGCGGTAATTTCAGAGAGCTCCGGGGCACACCCAATGGAGGGGAAAGAGGTCAGAATTGGCACGGTGCTTTCAGCTTTTTGGGGAGTCTCAACCACATCCACCTCCAACGGTTCCGTTAATTCGATGCTCGACAGCCACCAACCCCTCTCGCAGACCGTTTATCTCGCGGACATGATGGTGAACGCCATCTACGGCGGGGTGGGCGTGGGGATGATCAACTTCATTCTTTACGTTATCCTCGCCGCATTTATCGCGGGACTGATGGTTGGCAGGATGCCTGAACTCCTTGGTAAAAAGATAGAGGGGAAGGAGATAAAGATCGCCGTTCTCACCGTGTTGATCCACCCCGTTCTGATACTTGGAGGGACGGCGACAGCGATTGTCTTTGGTCCCGAAGTGGCGGGAGGCCACGCCTTTCACCAGTTCACCAGGGTGCTCTACGAGTTTACATCCGCGGCCGCCAACAACGGTTCAGGGCTTGAGGGATTGGCTGATAACAATCTTTTCTGGAACATTTCAACGGGCGTGGTAATGCTTCTCGGAAGATACATCCCTATTGTGGGTCCGTTGGCGATCGCGGGCTCCTTCGCCTCTAAAAACGTTGTTCCCGCGTCGGCGGGCACCCTTGACACTTCCGGCGTTTCCTTTTCATTAGTGATATTTGGTGTTATTGTGGTGGTAGCCGCGCTATCATTCTTCCCTGTGATCGCGATCGGACCCCTCGCAGCGTATCTTGGATATTGAGAAAGGAGAATTAAAATGAAAACAGGATCGAGAAAAGGATTATTTAACCGGGAGATGTTTCTCGAAGCCTTGAAGGGATCGTTCGTGAAACTGAATCCTGTCACCTTGATCAAAAACCCCGTGATGTTCAGCGTTGAGGTGGGAACGGCAATACTGCTGGCAATGATAACCGGAAAGATTTTTGGATATCAACTTGATAACTCGCCTGTGGGATATGACCTCACAGTCGCGTTCATACTTTTTGTAACAGTGCTTTTCGGCAATTTTGCTGAGGCGCTTGCCGAATCGAGGGGCAAGGCACAAGCAGCAACACTTCGGCGCACGAGGGAGGAGACACCCGCGAGGAAGGTGCTCACCGATGGCACCATTTCGATGGTAAATTCCTCCCTGCTTGTGAAGGGGGATGTGTTCACGGTTGAGGCGGGTGAAATGATACCGCTTGACGGTGAAATAACAGAAGGGATGGCATCGATTGACGAGTCGGCGATTACGGGTGAATCAGCCCCTGTGATAAGGGAGGCAGGCACCGACCACTCAGGGGTTATAGGTGGCACGCTTGTGATCTCTGACAGTATAAAGGTAGTGGTGACTTCGGGGAAGGGGGAGTCGTTCCTTGATAAAATGATCGCTTTGGTTGAAGGGGCGAACCGCCAGAAAACACCGAATGAGATCGCGCTTACCATTCTCCTCTCAAGTTTTACAATAATTTTTCTCGTCGTTACGGTTACGCTCTACCCCGTAAGCGGATCACTTGGCCTGCCGGTCAGTGTGACATTTCTGATCGCGCTGTTTGTATGTCTTATCCCGACCACCATAGGTGGACTCCTTTCGGCGATCGGAATTTCGGGCATGGAGCGCGCTTTAAGGGCTAACATCATAGCCAAATCGGGCAAAGCGGTAGAAAACTCAGGCGATATTGATGTGGTGATGCTCGACAAGACAGGCACAATAACCCTTGGTAACCGCCGTGCCACCGCGATAACCCCGCTTGAGGGTCAAGACCCCGGCGCTGTTGCCCGCTACGCGCTCCTTTCTTCCCTTGCTGACAGCACACCCGAAGGAAAGTCGATAGTTGATCTCGCGGGGGGACCAACGGCACTGCCTGCGGGCTCCCTCTTCATTCCGTTCTCCGCGTCCACGCGGATGAGTGGAATTGACCTTCCCGACGGCACCACGATCAGAAAAGGGGCATGGTCAGCGATCAGAAGCTGGATAAACCATCATGGATCCGACCATGTTATCGAAAAACTCTGCTCTGATATAGCCACTCAAGGTGGCACCCCCCTCGTGGTTGCATACAAAAGGGAGGCTGTGGGTGTTATTCATCTTGAAGATATAATCAAGCCGGGCATACGGGAACGGTTTCAACGTCTCGGAAAGATGGGGGTAAAAACAGTAATGGTGACCGGTGACAACCCGCAGACCGCCGCCTGCATCTCCCGCCTCGCCGGGGTTGACGACCACATCGCAGAAGCAAAACCGGAAGACAAACTGAACTACATCCTCCGCGAGCAGGCAACCGGCAGAATGGTGGCGATGATGGGTGACGGCACAAACGATTCACCCGCCCTCGCGCAGGCGGATGTCGGTGTGGCAATGAATTCGGGTACGCAAGCGGCAAAGGAGGCCGCCAACATGGTCGATCTCGACAATGACCCCGCGAAACTCCTCGAAGTGATCGAAATAGGCAAACAACTTCTAATAACCAGGGGCAATATCACCACCTTTTCGATAGTGAACGATGTCGCGAAGTATTTCGCGATTGTCCCCGCCCTGTTCGCGGCGGCCATCCCGGGATTGAAGGTGCTCGATATAATGGAGCTTGGCAGTCCGGCATCAGCCGTTCTCTCGGCGGTGATCTTTAACGCGCTCGTTATTCCCGCTCTTATTCCCCTGGCTTTAAAGGGCTCGAGGTATAAACCGCTCGGAGCATCGGCCCTTCTCGTCAGGAACCTGTTGATATATGGTGCCGGCGGACTCGTGGTTCCCTTTGCCGGAATAAAATTAATCGACATTTTGATAAACCTTTTACATTTTGGAGGCTGAGATGGTCTCTTTTCATTCTGACATTAAACTGCATCTCTCGATGATAGTTCTTACGGCGGTCATCTTCCCGGGGCTGGTGTTCGTGTTTGGTCTTTTCTTTCCCTCAACCGCGGGGGGTGAACCTGTTTATATGAACGGGCATATCGTTGGTTTTGCTGCCATCGGACAGGAGTTCCGGTCGCCCCGCTACTTCCACAGTCGTCCCTCGGCATCGGGATATAACGGCGCCGGTTCTTATGGTTCAAACCTTTCACCCGTTGACACCATTTTTGTTAAACAGGTTTCTGAAAGAAAATCCCGCGTTGAGGGTGAAAACACGGATGCCGTACCCGAAGACCTTCTGACCGCGTCAGGAAGCGGACTTGATCCTGATATCTCTGTGGATGCAGCCGTTTTTCAGATAAAACGGGTTGCCCGTGAGCGGAATTTGCCGGAAAGCGTGGTTACCGGACTTGTGATCGAAAACGTTGAGCCCGTAATTCCCTTCATCCACGCGAGGAAGAAGGTTAACGTGTTGAAGCTTAACCTCGCGCTTGACATCATCGACGGGGGAAAATAAAATGCCTGGTGACCGCCAGGGAGCGCTTCACTTCCTTGATCTGCTAAAGGAGTCGCAACGAGGCAAACTTAAGATCTACACCGGCATGGCGGCCGGCGTGGGGAAGACGTACAGAATGCTCGTTGAGGCGAAGGAACTGCTCGAGAACAATATCGAAGTGGTGGCGGGATTCATAGAAACGCACGGCAGGAAGGAGACCGCGGAGCAGATAGCCGGCATCCCTGTTATGGGGAGAAAAAAAGTGTTCTACAAAGGGAAAGAGCTTGAAGAGATGGATATTGAGGCCATCCTTGTCCAGCATCCCGATGTGGTTCTGGTTGACGAGCTCGCTCACACAAATATACCCGGCTCGGTAAACGCCAAAAGGTGGCAAGATGTGATGCAGATGCTCGAGGCAGGCATAAATGTTATAACCACAATGAACATTCAGCACCTTGAGAGCATTAACGACAAAATCGAGAAGATAACGGGAATAACCATTTCGGAACGGGTGCCCGACATCGTGATCAACCGCGCTGACGAGATCGTCAATATCGATCTGACAGTCGAAGGGTTGTTGCAGCGGCTTAGGGAAGGGAGAATTTATGAGGCATCGAAAGTTGAGGTGGCGTTCCGTAACTTCTTCACGCCTGAAAAACTTCTTCAGTTGCGCGATCTCGCGCTGAAGGAAGTGTCGCGACAGATCCAGCGAAAAATAATAAGCACCATCCCCGGTGGAAGTCGCGATCAGATCAAAACCGTGGTCTCCGCGATCAGCCTTAACTACAGATCCGCGAAGAAAGTAATAAGGGGCTCCTCCAGGGTTGTTTCGATCTACAATTCCAGATGGTTCGTGGTTAACGTTCAGGAGCCCGGTGAGGAACCGGAGCAGGTAAGTCCTGAACTTCAGAGGCACCTGATGAACAACTACAAACTCGCCATGGAGTCAGGGGCCGAAGTGGTGCAGCTTAAAGGGAGGGAGCCCGCGCTCGAGCTCGTGAGGTTCGCGGTTTCCGTGGAAGCGGCGCTCATCGTTATCGGTAAACCCGCTTTTTCGTTAAGTTACAGACTCAGGCTGAAAAATTTCTTCAGGGAACTTTTCAGGCTGACAGAAAAAAACAACATTGACATTTTAATGGTCTCATCAAATGCTGACGCTAAAAAGTAAGATCATAGCCGGATTCGGATTGCTCTTTTTACTGATCCTGTTAACGGGACTCTCAGGCATCTATTTCATAAACCGCCTGGCGAATGAAGCCAAAGGAACGATAGTTGACAACTACCACTCGGTGGGATATTGCAAGTTGATGCTCGACGCCCTCGACAGGATCGCGGGTCCCGAAGCCATCCCGGGTGAACCGGGTGATCCCCTTGATGCCTTCAGCTCGGGCCTGGAGAAGGAAAAAAAGAACATCACCGAGGAGAATGAAGCGGCACTTGTTCAGCAGCTCGAGAAGGATTATCTCTCGCTCAGGAAGGCTGCCGGAGAGTTGAAACAAGAGGGAGGAGATTCCCTGGTTGATGAGAAAAAACTAAAGGCAGCGGCAATTCAAACAAGAAGATCCGTCTCGGCAATTTACGACCTTAACATGGAGGCGATCACAAGAAAAAATGAAAAACTTGTTTCAACCGCCACCGAAGTGACCCTATGGAAGATAACCGCTGTTGCCTCAAGCGTGGTACTCGCGCTTCTGTTCATGATCGCCTTCCCGGGCAAAATAATAAAGCCTCTGGAAGAACTGACAGCGAAGATCCGGCTGATAATTGAAGGGAATTATCACCAAAGGATTGACATGACTGCAATTGATGAAATTGGAAAACTTGCTTCCGCTTTCAATGAAATGGCGGAGAAGCTCGAAGAGTATGAGGCCCAGCACTACGACCGTCTAATTTTC
The DNA here is from genome assembly GCA_964625575.1 of uncultured Ignavibacteriaceae bacterium. Taxonomy (GTDB): domain Bacteria; phylum Bacteroidota; class Ignavibacteria; order Ignavibacteriales; family Ignavibacteriaceae; genus UTCHB3. The sequence continues at coordinate 286,977 of CAZVBQ010000002.1, forward strand.
GAGAAGAAGCGGATCGAAGCACTCATTGAATCGATGGAAGATGGTGTTCTTTTTGTGGATGACAACGGTAAAGTGGCCCTCGTAAATTCTTCGATGACGCGGCTTGCCGGCATGCGGCGGAATGAGATCACAGGTCGGCCAATCGACGAACTCGCTGTAAAGAACAATCTTATCGGGCTCTTGAAGGGGAGGGTCGCTGCAGGTGACCACGTAGGTGACGATACCGGAGTACCTTTACGGGTGGTGATAGATGGGGAAGAACTCTTCTTTAATGCCGGTGTTGAGCATCTTGTGAACTATTCATCTTACTTCAGGAAGGAGGTTTTCACTGGCACCCTGATAATAATGCAGGATGTAACACGTTACCAAAAAAGGGACGCGGCAAAAACCAATCTGCTGGCAACAGTCTCCCACGAACTGAAAACACCCCTTTCTTCGATAAACCTTTGTCTGAAAATGCTCGATGATAAGCGGACAGGGAGTTTGAACGACGATCAGAAAGAGCTGTTAAAAACCCTTCGGGGGCAAAGCAACCGTCTCTCGAGGGTAATAAAGGAGCTGCTGGAGTTCTCGCAGATCGAGACAGGTAATATCAGACTGAATATCGGGAAGATAAACCCGACGGATATCCTCGAGATCAGTGTTACCGCGCTTATATTTAATGCCTCCAAAAAAGAGATTGAAATGGTGACCCGGATAGATGAGAATTACCCGCTTGTGCTGGGTGATATCGAAAAATCGGTTTTTGTTTTTGTTAATCTGCTAAACAACGCCATAAGATACACGCCGCCAAAAGGGCAAATAGTGCTGTCGATCACCGGGGATGGCGATTTTGTGCGGTTCACAGTTGCAGACCGGGGGCCCGGCATTTCGCCTGAAAATATCGAAAAGCTCTTTAAACGCTTTTCTCAGATAGAGCAGAGGAGTGGCAAGGGGTGGGGGTTGGGGCTCGCTATTGCGAAGGACTTTGTTACGGCCCAAGGGGGCAATATCGGAGTTTCTTCAGAACCGGGCAAAGGGAGTGAGTTCTGGTTCACACTCCCTGTTGCTCAAAGTTAATTGCCTCTTCTTAAAACCCGAATTTCTGAAGGCCCGGGAATACAAATCCGAGTGATCCGATTATCACATAGAATGCAACCAGCAAACCGATCGAGAAGATGACGTATTTGTTGGTGTCTTCACTCTTCGAGAGTTTGGCCATTCCGATACCGCTAAGGTATGCAGCCCACAGCTTCACGGGATCAAGGATCGAAAGGTACGATTTCATCGGACCTTTGTCGATCCCGGTGAAAGACGCGACCGAAGTGTCGTTTATCATCTGGGAAAGCACAAGGGTTAGAATTGTTGAGACAACCATCCCTCCGATCGCGAGGAGGGCAGGGAGTGAATATGTTATCATTATCCCTTTATAGGTTATCGGACTCTTCAGAAGGAGCTTCGCGAAAAGGAGGTAGATACCGCTCGAAATGAAAAAGATGAGGAACCCGCCGATAAAGACCGGAACACCGATGAATACATATCCTATCGGTCCGGACATCATTTTTTTCTGCTGCTCCATGGCATCTTCAACCTGCTTGATCTGCTCAGGGCTCTTGCCCTCCTTCTTGAAGGTTTCAATTGTCTGAGCCTTCTGTTTTGCCCACATATCCTCTTTCACCTGGGGGTCAGTGAATTTCAGGATTGTGAAAAGGGCTGCCGCGGCGAGCATCAGAACCATCGGAAGCAGCCAGTCGGTTGTTTTCAGTTCAAATTTCGCGATCGATTCAAAGGTTGCCGCGGGGGATGTTATTACGCCTGTGAACTTGTCAGTGAATGAGAGTTCTTCTGATAAAAGCTCATCTTCACGGTTGAAATCGTTTTCCATTTTGGTCTCGTCCGTCTAATATAAATGATAAAAAATGTAAACCACAGCGTAAAAATATGAAATTAACATTTCGAAAACGAATCAGTGACAGGGATGGTTCTATAAAAGCCGTTTTAGCCCGGCACGTTTATCGACAAAAAGGGGACATTCGTCGAAAATATCCCGCAGGATGGGATGATACGGCAAGAATTTCGACTGAAATCACTACAAAATAACACGTGAAAACAGTAGTTTTGATTTGAAAATTAAATATTTGTGCATTGTGATTAAACCATGCGTCACGCAGGCATGTCAAACAAGTCGGATCATCAATGTTATTATCAAAAACCCTTTAATCAAAAGGAGGCAAAATGAGGCAAAAGATCTCATTGTTAACTCTTGCATTGGTAATGTTCGCGGCACTTCCCGTTTTTGCCCAGTTGGCGCCGCCGGACAGCCTTAAGGCAACAGAGGTCAACTCCTTCCACAGCAGCTATGTAAAGCTTGAGTGGAAGTATGCCATGACCCCGTCAACGTCAATGATTCGTTTCAAGATCTACAAGAAACACGTTGACAGTACAAATTTCGTTGTTATTGCCAGCAACATCAGAGAGAGGAAGTTCAATGATGTCCGTGTTTTCCCGGGCGCCACTTTCGAGTACTATGTTGTCGCGTACACCAATAACTCAACCAGCGATCCATCGGCAACGGTAAGCATTACCCTTGCCCCACCGCCTCCACCTCCCGCTTTCGGTCTTATAACCGGTACGGTAGTTGACGCGAATGGCGCCCCGCTTCCCGGCGCGATGGTAAAATCATTCTCACAGACGGCACACTATGACATGGTTGCCAGAACCGACTCGAACGGTGCCTTCAAGATGAGGGTTAAGACCGGTTCGTACTTCCTCTGGACATCAAAACCGGGTTACTTCGGCGAGTATTATGACAATGTCACCTCGCTTGCCAACGCGACCCCTGTTGTTGTTGCTGACGGTGATTCACTCGTTCTCTCTATCGATCTTGCTTCATTTGTTCCCCCTGTCACCTACACCCTTTCAGGTAATATTACCAACGATCAGGGCGTTCCGCAGAGGGCAGAAGTGTATGTTTACAAGGTTAGAGGCGGCAATTATCACTGGATGGTCAGGAGAACCTTTACTGACAGTCTTGGCAACTACAGCGTTCCTGTTAAGCAGAACGACACAGTTATAGTTTACGCGAAAACCATGGGTTTCGTTTACTATCCCGAGTTCTACAACAACAAACGCACAATTGCTGAAGCTGACAGGATCGGTATCACCGGCAATGTTACCGGTATCGATTTCGTAATGGATCCCCTCCCTGTTTATGCCAACGGTATTACCGGCGTTCTGGCTGACACCGCTGGTGTTCCGGTTACCGGTTATGTCTCCGCTTACAGGGTTGACAACACTTCCTTTGGCAAGAAAACCTACTCGGTTCATACCGATTCACTCGGCGTTTACGCTTTCGCGAACCTGGTTCCCGGAAAGTATGTTCTTTTCACCAAACCACAGGGCAGCTTCTTCCCTACCTGGTTCCGTTACGATGGTGCCCAGGCTTGGAGAAGAATTCAGGCCGACTCTGTAATGGTTGAGGAAGCAGCAGTTGTTAACGGCATCAACTTCACCATTCACGCGAGACCCGACAGCGGTTTTGCATGGATCTCAGGCACGGTTACAGCCGGACTTGGTGAAGCAGGTGTTGAATCATTTGTTTACGCTATCAACGATATGAACGAAGTTGTTGGCTTTGCCATGACAGACCGTAACGGAAAATTTGTGATCGACGGGATGTACCCCGGCGAATACACTGTTGTTCCCGACAGGGCTGATTACTCCGGTGCCGTTACAGCAACCGCGGTTATCGGAAATGGCAATTACAATCCGTTCGTAAATGTCAGACTGCAGAATGATTCACCATCAGACGTACAGGATGGTTCAGTTGTTACAGGATACAATCTGGCGCAGAACTTCCCGAATCCATTCAACCCTTCGACAACCATCCGCTTCTCGATTCCTGAAGCCGGAAATGTTACCGTGAAGGTGTTCAACATTCTTGGTAAAGAGGTTGGTACCATAGTTAGTGGATTCCATCAGGCCGGAACATACAATGTAGTGTTCGATGCTTCCAAGCTTTCCAGTGGTGTTTACCTCTATCAAATAGAGGCAGGCAGCTACAGGGCAACCAAGAAGTTCACGCTACTTAAGTAAGGATGAAGTATGAGGGCTGAAGGCTGATCCGCCGCAGGCGGACTGAAGGCTGAAAACTTCTACTGAAAGAAACTTAAAAGCCGCTTCTCTGAAAAGGGGAGCGGCTTTTTATTTAAGGGGAATTGTTGCCGTGGGCTAATTCTTCGGGAGTCTTATCAGGTAACGGGCTCCCTTGCCGAGGGTGAGTTTTGTGCCACGGATCCACGGGTTAAGGTATCTGACCGTTTTGTAGTTCGTTCCGTTTTCAATGGCGAACGAGGCAAGATCGTTTATGGTTGATGAAACTTCAACTTCCCGGTATGGGGTTGGTTTCCAGAAATCATTTCCGGTGAGGAGGTAGCCGTACTTTGCAGGGTCTTCAAAAATGAGTTTTGCCGCGGCTATCCTGGGCACATAGCGCATCGTTTCATCGGGAAGGAGCAGTTCAAAATAGTTGCTTGTTTTCTGCGAGGCGATCCGGCTCTCCATTCCATAGATCCCCATATTGTATGATCCCGCTGCCGTGCACCATGAACCGAACTTCTGCCTGGCGCCTTTCAGGTAGCGCATGGCTGCAACCGCGGCCTTTTCGGGGTCGTATCTTTCATCAACTTCCTTGTCGATTCTCAGGCCATATTGTCTGCCGGTTTCTTCAAGGAACTGCCAGAACCCTGCTGCTTTGGCGGAGGAAACAAGATTGTCAAGCCCGCTTTCAACTATCGCGAGGTACTTAAGGTCGGCCGGCACACCTTCCCTCTTCGCGATCGAATCGAACTTTTCGAACCACTTCCCAGATCTCTTGAAATAGCGCAGCATCAGATGTTCCTGACGGCTGAGAAGTATCAACTCATTCTCTATCCGTTCCTTGACTTCAGGGTCGGAAAGGGGCACTTTTTCGCCAAAAATTGTTATCTCCTCCGGAAGTGCCGGATTATAGACCCAGGGCTTCGGTGTATCCACAAATTTGGACGCTGAAAGGAACAATAATATAAGAAGTAACGTAGAAGTCTTGTATATTTTTTGCATATTTACTCTGTAAAATTGGATATACGCGAAATGCCCCTGAGGGGCGAATTTTCAATTAGTAAAGCGAAAAGCTTATATGAACGGAACTGAAATCCTTAAGGAACAAGCAGCACATGCTGCTCTGAAATATGTTAAAAGCGGCGACACAATCGGATTGGGTACAGGCTCAACCGTAAAATACGCTTTGGAAGGTTTGGCAAAAAACCTAAAAAACGGTATACTCCAAAATATAAGAGGCCTTGCAACCTCGAAATCGACCGAGGAAGCCGCCCGCGGGCTCGGAATACCTCTCGTCACCTTTGAAGAGGTTACATCACTTGATATTTATATCGACGGTGCCGACGAGGTTGATCCCTCTTTAAGGTTAATAAAAGGTGGTGGCGGCGCGCTCCTGAGAGAAAAGATAGTTGCGCAGAACTCATCGCTGAAGATCATCATTGTAGACGGCACCAAACTTTCAAAACGTATCGGTGAGAAGTGGGCTGTGCCGGTGGAAATTTTTCCCTTCGCGCTCGGTGTCGAGGTGGAGTTTCTGAGGTCTTTGAGCGCGGTCCCCAAGCTTCGCACCCTTGCAGACGGTTCAACATACGTGACTGACAACGGCAATTACATACTTGATACAAGCTTCGGAGAGATCAACGGGGTAAAAGATGTGGTTATAAGTCTCGATTCAAGGGCGGGCATCGCGGGGCACGGCATCTTCCGTGACCTTGCGGATATGGTTATTATTGCATCTGAAGTCGGTATCACCGAGATCAGAAAAGGGGAGAAGGAGAAATTCCTCAGCCTGTTGAAGGCGATAAAGGTTATGCAATCGGACTGAGCTCCCGCAGCCTCCGGTCAACTTTCGCGCCAATATCCTTGATTTTCAGCCCGGTGATCACGGGATCAACCTCGATAAGCCCTTTGGGCATCGAGGGGACAGCGGCTTCATCCGGATCCTGCGCTATGGCAATGCCACCTGTCGACCGTATGCGGAGCGCTCCCTCCGAGCCATCGGAACCCATCCCGGTAAGCACTATTCCCATCGCTTTGATCCCAAACACTTCCGCCATCGACCTGAAAAGGATATCCGCGGAAGGTCTCACAAAATTTACGTGAGGTGAATCATCCAGGCGGAACACCCTGTTCCTGCCATCGATCCGGAGATGCCGGTCACCCGGAGCGAGATAAACCCTGCCGGGTGAAACTTTCATGCCGTCTTTGGGAATTGTCACCCCGCCGGGTATGAGGTTCGCGATGCTTTGCGCGAACGTGTCGATCATCCAGTCAGGCCCGTGTTGCACGATCACGTATACTGCCCTGTGGTCAAAATTCAAGGTTTTCAGCAGCTCAACTATCGCGCCGGGTCCACCGGTTCCCGCGGCAATGCCCACCGCCGCGAACGGAAGCGAGTAGCCCGCCGATGAAAACTCTGACGGGATGGTAACTTTCACCCTCCCCTGGTCTTGCCTTCTGAATCCATCAGCCACGGCTTTTTTCACCGACTGCGGGATCAAAGGCTTCTGAATAAAAATATCGGCACCGCACATCATTGCCCTTTCCTTTGCGCCTTCAATACTCAGGGCCGTAACAAGAATGATCACCGGGGTTCCGAGTTTTTCAACCCGGATCCTTGTCGAAAGAGTGATCCCGTCCATCACAGGCATCATCCAGTCGGTTATCACCATGTCAAACGGGTTCATCCTGTGCATCCTGAGGGCTTGCTCGCCGTCCTCCGCTTCCGATATATCATAGCCCTCACCCGAAAGGACGGTTTTGATTATCAGAATGTTCGATCTGTCATCGTCAACGATTAAAATTCGTTTCATTGCCACTTACCGCTTTTTGATTGAGGCAAAAATAGTGATTCATTAACGAAAATATCAAAAAAAATCGATAAATGATCGTCTTGGGGTAAAATTGCGTAAATTTTGGTCTGAAACCTCAAAATTTAGGAATTCAACCAGATAGTGTTCAGCTTAAAACAACAGTTCAAAACATTAATAGCCATAGCATTTTTGTCAGGCGTGCTCTTCCCGCAGTCAACCGGAACCCTGAGGGGATTCATAACCGACACAACCAACGGTGGCTCTGTTATTTCGGCAAATATAGTTGTAGTTGGCACGGGGCAGGGGGCCTCCTCCGATCTTCAAGGCTACTACTTTATTCCCGGCATAAAAACGGGCAAACAGACGGTTAAGATCTCCAACATCGGGTATATAACCCGCGAGGTGGAAGTGAGGGTTGTGAAAAACACCATAACACAGCTTAACGTGGCCCTTACTCCCTCTTCACTTACACTTGATGAAGTACAAATAACAGGCACAAAGCGCCCTGAACTCTCCGACCCGTCGATCAGTATCGAGCAGATACCGCTGCAGCAGATTAAATCGGTGCCTGCCGGGGTTGAGGCTGACATGCTGCGGGCACTCAAGGTATCGCCCGGGGTCACTTCAACCGGCGATATAACCGCGAGATATTACGTGCGGGGTGGTGGTAGCGATCAGAATGCCGTGGTTATAAACGGATCCGTGCTTTACAATCCGTTTCACGCGCTGGGCCTTTTCTCCGTGGTCGACCCCGAAATGATCAAAATGGTTGAATTCTACAAGGGAGGCTTCACTTCAGAATACGGGGGAAGACTCTCTTCCATTCTGAACGTGGTTACGCGCGACGGGAACAAGAACAGATTTGTGGGTACCGCCGCGGCGAGCAGCATGTCGGGGAAACTCTCAATTGAGGGGCCCATCCCCAACGGTTCTTTCCTTTTTACGGGGAGAAAAAGTTACCGCCCCGAAGCTGTGCAGAAATTCCTGAACAACAGGGGTGCCCCTTTCGAGTTCTATGATGCTTCCTTTAAAGTAAATTACTCAAACCCTGAATTTTATGAGAACGGCTGGTTCACCTTTCATGGTTTCTTCAGTGACGACAAGATCGAGAATAAAAACCCCCTGAAGGAAGACTACTACTTCAAAAACTCCGCTATCGGCATGAACTGGTATCAGGTTTGGGCATCGCCCCTCTACTCGAACATGTCGTTTTCTTACACGACTTTCGAGGGGGAAGTGGCGCCGAATCTCTCCACTTCCAAACCAAGGTTGAACTCGGTCAACGATTTCACCAGCAATTGGGATTTTACCTATATTTTCGACAGTCGCGATGAGATCTGGGCGGGTTTCCACAATAAAATAATTAACACTGAACTTAAGCTCACGAACCTCTTTGGAAGCAAAACAGATCTGAAAAAGAGGGGACTCGACATGATAGCCTACCTGAAATATAAATTGTTAAGGCACGAAACTTTCAAAATGGATGCCGGGGTAAGGCTCAATGTTGCCTCTGCTTCCGAAAAACGTCCGTTCCCGCTGGAACCCAGATTGAATATTACATGGACTCCAATGCCGGTCATCGCGTTCAGGCTCGGGGTGGGAAGGTTCTCGCAGAACCTCGTAACCCTCTCAAATGAGGAGGAACTTATCTCGATATTTGAACCCTGGGTGGTCGTGCCCGACTATCTGAAACCGGCGCAGTCAACTCATCTCATCGGAGGTATCGACTACTACCTTACCGAATCGCTGAAACTCTCTCTCGAAGGTTACTACAAGGATATCGACAACCTTGTCGATATTAATGAGCTCAAATACACAAACCTTGACCCCGACTTTGTTCAGGCAGACGGCAGGTCTTACGGTATCGACTTCAGCTTCGACTACTCACTCCAGCCCATCTTTTTCAAAGGCTCTTACTCGCTGAGTTATTCGTATAAAACGAAGGATGGTATCGAGTTTCATCCCCGGTACGACACACGACATACCATAAATCTTCAGGCGGGGTGGATATTCCTTGAGGGATTTCAACTCAATATTGTCTGGCGCTTCTCAACCGGACTCCCTTACACCGGCATTGCCGGATATTACGACAAGTGGAACATCCCCGACCCGTGGTCGCAGTGGTACGCCACCGGCTCCTATGATCCCTCATTCCTTTACGGCGCGCGGAATGCCCAAAGGCTCCCCTCATATCACAGGCTCGATATCAGCCTCTCGAAAACCTTCAAACTCTTTTTCATGAAGATCGATCTCGATGTGAGCCTCCTTAACGTGTACGACAGGCGTAACATTTTCTACTTCATACGCGACACCGGTGAGAGGGCCGACATGCTCCCCTTTCTGCCATCCGCGAGCATAAGGATAGAGATATGAAAAAATATGGAATTTTACTCGTGGCCGTGGCTGCACTTCTCAATCTTGCCTGCGATGATGAATTCGCGCCGAAGATCCCCTTTGAAGAGAAGTACTTTGTTTACACTGCCTTGAAAGGTGACTCCACAAAGCAGATTGTGGTTGTCGCGAAGAGCTACGATGTTACTAATTTTGACCCCAAAAGCAACACTTCCGCCCCGGAAATTCCCGGCTGCATTGTGGAAGTGGTGCAGGATGGCATAACGTACCGCTTCCGCGACACCCTCATCGACAGGCCCGACACTTCACGCTACGGGACCAAAATGGCAGCCTACGTTTCAACTGAACTGATCCCCGGTGCCGAAAAACCACTTGAGGCAAAAGTCATCTTGCCGAACGGAAAACTTCTGACTTCTTCAACCACGGTGCCGCCGCAACTCTATATCGAAAAATCGGTGTTCGCCATCGGTTACGACAGAAACAGCACCTATAACGGCGGATACACACTGCAATGGAGAACCCCTGACCTCTTCCTCTACGTGCCGAAAGTGGAAATATTCTACATGAGGGACGACAAGCCCGGGGTGTTCAAAATTGAGGTGCCGATGGAGTACCGGGTGGTTAACAAGAAACTTGAAGTGGTATACCCCGCGGTCAGCACGAACAGGTACGTCTCCTTCGACTATAACGCGATCGACTCGGTTATGAACAAGATCTCCGAGGGTTACGACTTCAAAGGGATGTTCAGGGTACTCCGGGCGGAGATCCGCCTTTTGGTCTATGATACCAATTTCGCCAAGTATTACTCAAGCGTGAATGGCTACCTCGACCAGTATTCCGTCCGCCTCGACGAGAATGTATTCACCAATATCAATGGCGGCCTCGGTGTTTTCGGTTCATACATGATGACGAAGGAAATACTTCTCTTCGATCTCGACTATGTTGCCTCGTTTGGGTACAGAGTCAGGTAAATGTTAGGTGTTAAACGTTAAATGTTAGTTTTGGTGGCTGAATTTCTGAGGGCTGAAGGCTGAAGGCTGAAGGCTGAAACGTATGAAGTATGATGTTTGAGGTATGAACCGCCTGCGGCGGAATGAAGGCTGAAGGCTGAAACGTATGAAGTATGATGTTTGAGGTATGAACCGCCTGCGGCGGAATGAAGGCTGAGGGCTGAAACGTATGAAGTATGATGTATGAAGTATGATCCGCCTGCGGCGGAATGAAGGCTGAATGTGACTCTGTTACTTCGCTACTCTATTACTGCGCTACTAAAATAAGAAAAGGCTGCCCGTTTCTGAGCAGCCTTTTTATCTAAAGTTTTTGGTGTTAGATAGAAAACATTAATTATGAGGTCACACTTAACATTTAACACCTAACATTTAACATTTAACATTTATTTCATCAGTATCATCTTCTTTGTGGCGAGCGTGTTGTTGTCGCTGATGAGTCTGTAGAAGTAGATACCGCTTGGTACCTGGAAGCCATAGAGTGATCTGCTGTCCCATTCATACTTGTAGTTACCGGGAGCGAGCTCCTGATTTACAAGGATGTTAACAAGTTCACCGGCGGCGTTGAAGATCTCAAGGCGCATTGTTGAAGCCTTGGCAACGCTGAAGGAGATGGTTGTTGCAGGGTTGAAAGGATTCGGGAAGTTTTGGTTCAGGCTGAACGCTGTCGGAAGTCCTGATTCCTCTTTCTGAAGGCCAACGATGCCGTACATGATCTGGTAATATCTCCAGAGGGTGTCAGCAAGCGCGATGTCAGTGGCTTCTGCCCAGTTTGAAAGGTTCGCGTCGGTAATACCGAAATTTGGACCGCCGCCTCTTGTACCTGAGCCATTTCTGTGGCATGAAACCGCGCATGTGTTAGGCATGCCATCGGTAACATTCTGGTAAGTGATGGTCAGGTTCGGCCTGATTGGCATGAAGCTGTGGTTTGAGATATCGTAACCTTTACCGGAAGTTGCATTCTGCGTCATGTGGCAGTTAACGCACTGGCTTAAAGCCTGTGGATGTTTCGTGTGGTTGTTAGTGCCGTTGGTTTCGGCAGCTTTATCCGCATGGCACATAACGCAGCCCGTTCCGGGTGTGAGCGAATTGAAGTCCATCTTCAGCTGGTGTTCCTGTGCTGTTTCCTGATGCGGATCATGGCAGGTAACGCAGGTCATGGATCCTGTAGCGAAGTGAGCCGAGAATTTGAAGTCCTGTGACTGCTGGTGGTTTCTCTTTGAAGCTTTTCCATCAGGCCAGAGGCTTGGGTTGCTAACCGAGTACGCTGAAAGGTCTTCGCCGGCGCGATAGTTCTGACCGGTTGTTTCATCGTAGGGATATTCAAAAGTCTGGTTTTTGCTGGTGCCTCTGAAGTGGCACTGAGCGCAAACATCAAGTTTTCTGTCAAAAGAAAGGTTGGTCAGGTTGTTCATGTGTCCCGGGCCCGAGAAACCTGAAGAGTGTCCGTGGCATGATTCGCAACCAACAACCATGTTGGCAGGGCTGCTGCTGTTTGCCCAACTGTAAACCCATGAAGTGTCGGAACCGCTTACAACCGCGTTAACAGTGTTTGTGTTGTTTCCGGGTACAACGTGGCATCCGGCGCAATTCTTGTCCCATGATTTAGCGCGGAAAGCGTTATCTTGTGTTCTAAGCGCGCCAGTGGCGGTGAACCAGTTCTCCGGATAATAAGGAGCCCAGTTACCGGTCGTGTTGTTTTTATAAGCCTGAAGGTTCCACTGAACGGGAAGAATGAAGTGGCTGAGCCCTATTTTAACAATATAGCGCTGTTTCCAGGCACCGCCCTGGGTGGAAATGATCTTGTACTCAACAGGCGAACCCGATGTGGGGTTCAGTGTCGCGTAGTACTCACCGCCGGCCACGCGGAAGGTAACAGTGGCGTTTCCGTAAGCCGCGCCCATTGAAACAGTCTGGGTGAAGTCACCCTTTACGCTTTCTGTTGAAGGGGGTAAATTTATCTTTGAATGAAGGGTTGATTTCCATGCGTCATAGCCGGGGAAAGTGCGAAGTGGAGCGGCATGGCAGCCCATACCACAGTTTTCGACACCGACGTAGTTCTGTGCAAACATACTTGAAGCAAGTAATACGAGCACGGTAAGGATTTTTTTCATTATTTTGTCTCCAGTTGAGAAATTAATCGCTTGCAATTCAAAAATAAGACTATTTTTTCTTTTTATCCTGTAAACAAATATGAAAAAATATTCATTTTTTATTCTAAACAGTATTAAATAGTTTGCCCCCCTGATAACGGATATTTTGGTATGAACATACTCATTGTTGAAGATGAAGAACAGCTTGCCCTCTCGCTGAAAAAAATATTTCAGGAGGAAGGGCACAATGCCACACTTGCTTTCGATGGAGAAAGAGGGTGGGAGCTCTTGCAGAGCCTTAAGTTTGATATAATTCTGCTCGATTGGGTGATGCCCAAGATGAGCGGGCTTGACCTGTGCAGAAAGCTCCGCGCGGCCGGCATTTCCACCCCGGTTATACTTCTTACCGCCCTGAGCAGCGTGCACAATGTGGTTGAAGGGCTAAATCAGGGTGCCGATGACTATGTTACCAAGCCCTTTCTTTTTGATGAACTGATAGCGAGGGTGAACGCGGTTACCCGCAGGTTTGAAAAATCGAATGAAATGATCCACTTCGATGTGTTCACACTCGATCTGATCGGCAGAAAGCTGGAATCAGCTTCCGGGGTGATCAAACTGACGGAAAAGGAGTTCGATCTTCTGAAACTCTTTCTTAACAACCGGAACAGAATAATCTCAAAGGAAACCATTGTGAAGGAAGTGTGGGGACTCGATTTTGTACCCCAGACGAATTTTGTTGAAGCCTCAATAAAGAATATCAGAAAGCGTCTCTCCGAGTTCTCGGACAAAAAGTTTATAAGGAATGTTTATGGTGAAGGATATTTCTTCTCGGTTGATGAATAGCATCCGGCGATATTTTACCTTTTCCGTCAGGAACATTTTCCTCTGGATATTCTTCTCCTTCGTGTCGTTTTTTACTATCTTCAGCCTGTTTTCCATCTTTTCAATCAAAACCATCCTCCAGAACCCGGTTGATTCCGCCCTCCGTCATGAAACTGAAAAACTTCTGCGTACAATCGAATTCACCGGCGACTCGGTGGTAACAAAAAGTAATGTTGAACTGAGTGAACAGGATTTTCTTGAGGTTACACGCCATCCCTTCTTTCTTCAGATATATGATCAGACAGGGAAAACCCTGCTTGAAAGCGGAAACTTGCGCCAATTCAGCGAAATCCCCAGAAAACAGTTCGTTAAGGGTGAAATGCCGGAGTTCGAGATCTCGGAACCCGGCGGCAATGAGATCAGGACACGCTACACTTCGCTGAGATCACCTGACGGCAGAACTGCCATTTTACAACTTTCGACCGTCAACAGGGAGGTAAGCGAGAGGCTTAATGCCTCGATCCGATACCACCTCATGCTCGTCGCATTAACGATACTCGTGATAGTGCCCCTTTCGGTATATATTTCGAGGAGGACATTTCGTCCCGTTCACGAAGTGGTGAACATCGCGCAGTCGATCTCGGCCAATAACCTCAAAGGGAGGATCGAGAACGATGCTGAGCCCGGCGATCCTGTCGGCAGGCTACGCGATACGCTGAATGAGTTGTTCAACAGGCTTGATTTTGAGTTCGCGCAGGTAGGAGGCTTCAACAACAACGCTTCGCACCAATTGATGAATCCACTCACCGCGTTGAAAACGGAGATCGATTTCGCTCTCCGCCGGGAACGGTCGGTACCGGAGTATCAAGAGACACTTCGAGTGCTTAATTCACAGACTGAAAAAATGATCTCGATAGTTAAAAAGCTGCTGATCCTCTCGAAATTAAGAATTGAAGGGGAGCAGACCGGTTCGGTGATCAACCTCTCAAGAATAGTTGAAGATGCGGTCGCGCAAAAAAACGGGAGGGTGAAGCCGGACGTGGTTCCGCAGGTCTTTGTTAAAGCCGACTCAGACCTGATGACGATGGTGGCAGGGAACATAGTTGAGAACGCATTGAAATACTCCGGTGACGAACCTGTAACGGTTTCACTTCAGACAGAGGGTGGTTCGGCAAAGCTCAGGGTTGAAGATCTTGGCATCGGTATCCCCGATGATGAAAAAGAGAAGGTTTTCACGAGTTTCTACCGGGCGAGCAACGCGCAGGCCTTGGGTGTGAACGGATACGGCCTCGGTCTGTGCCTCGCGAAAACAATAGTAACCGGATTCGACGGAAGAATCGCGATCACCAACAACAGACCATCCGGTACCGTTATAGAGGTTACACTTCCTGCTGTAAAAATTTCAGGCGATTGAGCCGCGGAAATTGAAGTAACACAAATTATCTCCTTGTTCTGCTTATATTTCGACTAAACATTAAAGGTCTCTTGACTGTGAAAATCCTCTCTCTCTTCGTACTGTTTACTGGTATTGTATTCGCGCAACCGGACCCCGACAGTGTATTCAGCTCAATTGCACATCTTCAGGACAGTTCAAAGATAAAGATCCTGATGGGGCTTTGCTGGGAGAATCGCACAAATCATCCCGAAGAAGCCCTGATGTTTGGGCATACCGCGCTCGGGATCGTCGAAAAACTTGACAGAAAAAAGAACATAGCCGAGTTGTACAACTACCTTGGAGTTATATATTCCGGCATCGGAAGGCTCGACTCAGCCTATTCCTATCACAAGCGTTCCCTTGACCTCTCAATCGCGGTTGGTGACTCTATTCAAATAGCCTACGCCTATGAGAATCTTGCCGCCTATTACCTGAAAAATGCTTTTTACTCCTCCGCCCTCGAAAGCGTTCTGAAATCTTATGATATTTTCGAGAAGTGCGGCTTCAAACCCGGCATGGCGTATGCCTTGAACGATATCGGTGAGGTTTATTTTGAGCAGGCAGACCTCGAGAAGGCGCTCGCGTACTTCTTCCGCGCCGCGGCGCTCAGGATCGAGTTGAACGACAAGCGCGGACACGCGAAGACGCTGACGAACATAGCCGCCGTTTATGAACAACAGAAGAAATACCAGCTCGCTACCGAAACCTATGAGAAGGCATTAAAACTGAGCAAAGAGGTGAACTACCTGAAAGGGGCGAGCAAGGTACTCTCGGGTCTCGCTGAAATAAGCTACAAGACCGGTGACTACAAAGACGCGCTTGCACGCACATTTGCCTCGCTCGAGAATGACACTCAGATCGGTGACAAACAGGGAGAACTGATAAATCTGAACCGGCTCGGCAAAATCTACATAAAAATGAATGATCGCGAAAAGGCGCATCAGTATCTCGAAAAATCGAGACAGGAGTCGGATGCCAGTGGTCATCTCGGTCAGCTCATGAGCGCATACTCACTTCTGACCGATCTCTCGCTGCTCGAGAGCGACTATAAGAGTGCCTACAGCTATCTGAAAGAATATTCCCTGCTTAAAGAGAAAATATTCGGCAAAGAGTCAAGCAACAAGATCGCCGACCTTCAGACAGCCTTCATGACGGAGCGTAAAGACAAGGAGAATGATCTTCTGAAGAAGGATATCGAGTTTCAGAAGCAAACCACAAGTTATATCATACTTATACTCATTTTGGCTTTCAGCGGGGCAATACTTTACTATATGAGGTTCAAGTCGCAAAGGGAAGCCACCCGTCTGCTGCGGGAGCTTAATGAGTCGAAAGACAGGCTCTTCTCCCTGATCGGACACGACCTCAAGAACCCGTTCTTTGCTGTTGAAAACCTCGCGGGTATTCTGAATGAAGAATTTGACGAGCTCGACGATGTCGAAAAGAGGAAGATCGCTGCTAACATCCAAAATTCGGCAGGCAACATTTCCCGGCTTCTTTCAGACCTTCTCACCTGGGCCCAAACGCAAAGGGGAAGTGTCAGTTTGAGCAAACAGGAGCTCGACGTGAATGAGGTGATTTCCGGGGTTTCCAAATCGTTTGAAATGCTCGCGGAAGCGAAGGGGATAAAGGTTGACATCGAGGTACCTTCCGGCTTGAAAATTGTTGCCGACAAGATGGTTGTGGAAACCATCCTCGGTAATTTCATGAACAACGCGATAAAATACTCTTACAAAGACAGCAGGATCATCACGGGTGCCAACGCGGTTGAGGGAGAGGTCGAATTGTGGGTGAAGGATTTCGGTATCGGGATGGACAGGTTACGTAAAGAGAGCATAATGAACGAAACAAACATCACGAGCTTCCCCGGTACAATGGAGGAAAAGGGAACGGGTCTCGGGTTGCGGATCGCCAAGGAACTTGCCAAAATTCATGGCGGTGTGCTTACGGTTGAGTCGAGCGAGGGGAAAGGCTCCAGATTCATGATAACCCTTCCGGTAGCTTGACGGATATATGACAGGGCCCCCAAAATTAAAGAGCCCTGTTTGTAAAATTACCCCGTTCCGCCACCGGGCAGCGGACACGGTTGCATCATTTCACTTTTTACTGATTTTTCTTCTCAAACCACGGGTAAAACGCGGGGATCAATACCAATGTAAGCAACGTGGATGAAATTAACCCGCCGATAACAACTGTTGCCAATGGCTTCTGTATCTCCGAGCCCGCGCCTGTGGCAAATAACATTGGTACCAAACTCGTGATCGCGATCGACGCGGTCATTAAAACGGGTCGTAACCGCGACATGCTTCCCGTTTTGATAGCTTCATGTAGTTCCATGCCGTTCTCTTTCAGATCAGCTATGTAAGAGACGAGCACAACCCCATTAAGAACAGCCACCCCGAACAGGACGATGAAACCGACAGACGCGGGAACTGACAGGAACTGTCCCGAAATGTAGAGGGAAAACACCCCGCCGATCAGCGCGAACGGCAGATTTGACATCACGAGCAACACCCGTCTGATGGATCTGAAGGTAATGAATAGGAATAGGAAGATCAGCCCTGTTGCCAATGGCCCGATTATTGCCAGCTTCTTGAGCGCCCTCTCCTGATTCTCGAACTGACCGCCCCATGAAAGGTAATAACCGGGGCTGAGTTGAAGTTCATCCTTTAGCCGCTCCTTCACTTCGGCGACAAATCCACCAATGTCCCTGCCGCTTATGTTTAATTCTATGCCGATCCTTCTGATGCCATCCTGCCGGCTGATCTGAACGGGACCTTCAACCATGGCGATTTCTGCCAGTTGGTGCAGCGGGAGCCGGTTTTCTGTTTTTACCGGAACCATGATGTTCCCGATCGCCTCAACCGAATTGCGGTACTTCTCAGGCAATCTGATCACGATATCGAAACTGCGGTTCTCCTCATAAAAGTGAGAAGCTGTTTTCCCCGCGATAGCTATTTCAATGATATTCTGGATGTCGCTGATGTTCAGCCCATACCGGGCGATCTTCTTTCTGTCAATTTTGACAGTAAGGTAAGGCTGACCGGCAACCTTTTCAGCCATGATATCCTCAGCGCCCTGAACAATGGAGAGAATTCTGGTGATCTCTCCGGCTTTGGTTTTCAGGGTGTCAAGGTCTTCACCGAACAGTTTGATGATAAGTTGTGATTTCGTCCCCGCGACCAGTTCATCGATCCTGCACTGGATTGGCTGGCTGAAGCCGAAACCGATCCCCGGTATCGTCTCGAGTGATTCACGCATTCTGCCGAACAATTCCTCCCGCGAGATGTCTTCCCTCCACTCGCTTCGCGGTTTTAGTATCCCGACAAATCCCGTTTTATCCACGCCACGGGTGTCCAACGCCATACCCGTCTGCCCGGTTTTGCTAACTATCGTTCCGAGTTCCGGGAATTCCTTCAGTTTTTTCGAGACAAGTCTGTTTATCTCCATTGCCTTGTCGAGTGAAACGCCGGGGAGCAGCGCCACATCCGCGTCGAAAGCGCCTTCATCCATAACGGGGATGAACTCCGATCCAAGCCGCGTGATGGTGAAAAGTGCCGCTAACAGCAGGATGAACGCTATGCCGGTGAGCGCGGGCTTGTTCTTTTGGGTCGCGTCAAAGATCTTCGAATAAAGCCTTTGAGCGTGTTTCATTATCACGCTTTCTTTTTCAGGCTGGTCTTTCAAGAAGATTGAACACAAAACGGGAATAATGAAGATTGAGATCAGGAGCGAGCAGATTATCGCGGCAGCCACCGTGAGTGCCAGAGGCGCGAACATCTTCCCCTCAATTCCTTCAAGGGTAAGTATCGGGATGAAAGTGGTCGCGATTATCAGTTCTCCAAGAATGCTCGGCTTCCGCACTTCAAGAACCCCCTTCAGCACCGTGGAGAGTTTCCCCGTGCTGCCGGAGGATTCACTCAGGTGCCGCTGAACGTTCTCCACTTGAATTATCGCCGCGTCTATTATTATGCCGATCGAGATCGCGAGTCCGCCGAGAGACATTAAATTCGCGCTCAGTCCTGTAAGTTTCATCACGATAAACGTGGCGCACAGGGTTAAGGGAAGGGCTATAAGCACGATCAAACTTGCCCTGAAACTCCTTAGAAGCAGGTAAAGTATGGCGAGAACAAGTATCGCCCCTTCAAGCAATGCCTTGTTAACAGTATTCACGCTGGCATTCACGATATCAGACCGGTCGTAATAGGGGACGATTTTCAATCCGTCCGGAAGCACGTTCCCGGTGTTGATCTCATCCACTTTCTTTTTCACAGCCTCAACCACTTCCCGGCTGTTTTCCCCCCTGAGCATCATTACAATTCCACCGACAGCTTCCTGTTTCCCGTCCTTCATGGCAGCACCCATTCTAACCGCTTCGCCGATCCGTACCTCTGCCACATCGCCGAGGTAGACGGGTGTTCCATCTGAAGAAACGAGCACGATATTTCTTATATCGTCAAGATTTTCGATCAGACCAACCCCGCGGACGATATATTGGTCAGAATTTTTCTCCAATATGTTGCCGCCGACATTCTGATTATTGTTTATGACCGCCCCGAAAACATCACTTGTGGAAATATTGAACTTAACCAATTTTGCGGGGTCGATATTTACCTGATATTGCTTGAAATACCCCCCGAACGAGTTGATCTCGTTCACTCCCGGCACGCTTTTCAGCAGCGGGGTGATAACCCACTCCTGCAATGTTCTAAGGTCGGTGAGGTATTTCCTTTCCGCGTCAGGGTCAGCAGGGTGCTTCCCCTCGATCGTGTACTGGTATATCTCTCCCATGGCGGTTGCCACCGGACCAAGCGACATTTCCACACCCGCAGGCACCTTCTCACGGGCTTCGGCAAGTCTCTCGAAAACAAGCTGCCTGGCGAAGTAGATGTCAACATTGTCTTTGAAAATTATCGTTACTATCGAGAGGCCGAACTTGGTAACGGAGCGCAGTTGCTCCACTCCGGGGAGGCCGCGCATCGCCATTTCAACGGGATACGTTACATCCCTCTCTATCTCTATCGCCGAGAGTCCGTCAGCGTGACTGACTATCTCAACCTGATTGTTTGTCACGTCGGGGAAAGCATCAATCGGAAGGTTAATGTAAGAATACACGCCGAGTACCGCGATCACGATCGCGATAAAAACCACCAGACCCCGCTGATTTAGCACGAATTGCAGTATTTTTTCGAGCATCAGTGGGCGTCCCCCTCAATTTCAGACTTTTTGAGCTCCGATTTCAGGTAAAACGAACCTTTGGTCACTACCTTTTCACCGGCTTTCAGTCCTTCGGTGATCTCCACCTTTTCGTCGAGGTGAAAGCCTGATTTAACTATCCTTTTCTCGAAGAGGGTGTCGCTTTTCTGTACAAAAACGTATTCTTCAGAACCTTCTTTCACGAGTGCTTCAGAGTCGATCATAAGGGCTTCAACCTCTTCACCGATACGGATGGTCATCACGCCGAACATTTCAGGTTTAAGTTTGCTCCCCTTGTTCGGTATCTCACCACGGATAGTGATCGTGCGGGTTTTCTCGTCAACGGTCTGACCTACATTTATTATCTTGCCCGAAAACTCTTCATCGCCATAGGCGAGGGTCACGAAAGTCAGTTTCCCCGTTTTAACGATACGGTCAATGTCTTTTTCGTACACCTGCCCGTCAACCCAGACGGTGCCCGTGTTCATTATTCGTATGCAGTTTGAAGCTGCCTCAACGAGTTGACCCGTTACCACGTTTCTCTCGACGACAGTTCCGCTTATCGGTGATTTTATGTATAGCAACCCAGAGGCGTGGAGGGCGTTCCCTTCGAAGTCAAAAACATCCTCGTCACGGAGACCAATGGCGTGAATTTTTTTGTCTTCGGCGTGATAGTCGGCTAGTGCCCGTTCATACTCCGCGTTTGCCTGGTCAAGCAGTTGCTGTGAGCTGAACCCCTTCGCGAAAAGCTGTTTCTCCCGTTCCAGGGTTGTCTTGGCGAAGTCCATGTTTGCTTTGGCTTTTATCAGTCCGGCCTTCAGCGCCCCCACTTCCAGACTTTCGATCGAAAAAAGAAGTTGTCCCTGCTTCACGTTATCACCAATATTCACGTAAAGTTTTTTCACGCGTCCCTGGACGAGTGACCCGATCAGCGCTTCATTGTTCTGATTCGTCACGATCTTGGCGGGTATTTCAAGAAAACCTCTGGCCTTAACGGGCTGTATCTCCTCCACTTTTATCCCCGTTTCTTTCTGCGCCTGCTTCGAAAGTTTGACCTCGAGGGCGCCACTTCCTTTTTCGTGATGTTCTTCTTTTGATGCCTTGGGCTCATCCCCGGAACAACCGGCGAACGCGATGACCAGTAAGCTGAAAAGCGTGTATCTTAACAGTTGAAATTTCAATTTTTGCTCCAAATTATATAAAACAGTGACAGCCCTTGTAATAAAAGGGCTAAAAACCGGCAATATTTAATGTTTTGGAGCGGTCAGATCAGAAGGGAGCAGTGATGAATATAATGCGGAAGTGGTGCCCGGGATGCAGGTTCGAGGTTGTTATATGCTGAAACGGAAGTGCCGGGTACGGGGAACCCGTCGGGGATGGTGATGCTTAAAGTGAGGTGTTTGTTTACCTCAAGTTTGGTCTGGGCGACTCTGAACCCTGTCGCCGGGAGATTGGTCGCCTGAACAATTTCACAATGATCGTGTTCCGCGTGAGCACCGTGATCAAAATCGAACAGCCCAAGTTCCGAGTGAACAAAGGAGAAAAGGAAGAATACAAGCATCAGCGCCGGCAGGTAAAATGAATACCGGCGGAATTTATTAAATTTCATTCAGCAAATATACGGCATTGCCTCTTAAGCATGCAACCGTTTTGCCGGTACTAAAAAGCGGTCCCGTTTTCACAGGACCGCCTTAAAATATCTACTTTTTCCAGGTTTCAAGAAGTTTCTTCATCGCGTCGAGGTCGAACGGAGGATTCTTCATCCCGGCGGCCAAACCGAGAGCCTTCTCCATTGTGGAAATGGCTTCACTTTTCTTCCCTGATTTTTCAAGCAACTGGGCTTTAACTTTCAGGTTGTTGTAGTTCTCGTCGATGGCTATTGAAATGTCGATGTACTTCATAGCGAGGTCGAGGTCTTTACCTGATTTCAGGAGGTAGTCTGCTCCACGGAAGGAGGTTGACCAGCTTACATCGGCTTTAAGTTTTTCGAGCACGTTCTTGTGGCTCTCGAAGAGGATGTCAAAGGCGATCTTCACATCAGCCCAAGCGATCGAGAGGCGGGCAGCGTCGGCATCCGCGCGCTCAAAATTGAAGGTCAAAAGCTCAACATTGCTCACTTTTTCCGGTTTTACCGTGAATCTCGCGATGTCATTCTCTTTTTTGTAGCTGCCGGAGCCCCAGTTGTTGTTGTCTTTCGAGAGGATAACTGTCCACTCGGAAGTGCCGGGGATGGTGAAAAGTCCGTAGGTTCCTGCCGGCACTTTCACGCCGCCGATCACCGCGTCATGAGTGAAGCTGATGGTGGTGTTGGTGTTCGCGCCTGTTCTCCAGACTTCACCGTAAGGCACCAGTCCTCCGAAGATCGTACGCCCTTTAACCGAAGGACGCGCGTATTTAACCGTCACTTCGCTTATACCTACAACCTGATAAAGCGATGCCGCTGGTGACGCAGCCGGAACTGCCGGAGCCTGTGCCGAAACCTGTACAAATGTTACAATAAAAGTCAGAAATGCAATTGCCAATATTCTTTTCATGTAAATCCTCTGTGATAATGTGATGATATTATTATAACCACGTGAAAGGGGGATCAGTTCAAAGCCGGGGTAAAGTCTGCTCGAAGCAGAACCATTTTTATTTTATCTGCGAAAACCGTATATTTCGAATCCAGCTTTATGGCTTTCCGGAGGGGTGGGAGAGTGGCTTAATCCAACGGTTTGCTAAACCGTCGTAGGGATTATACCTTACCGCGGGTTCGAATCCCGCCCCCTCCGCCAATTATAAGCAAGCCCTTTATCTTCAATATGATAGATAAAGGGCTCTTTTTTTTGTTTGCACACTTCTTGCTCAATCTGAGCCTGCCTTGAAGGCATTCTTTCATTTGCCTGTCAGTTCACACCCGGTAAATCAAAATCACTTGTAATTCGGTATGGTGTATTTAACGGCACCTTTGACATAATATGCTGCTGAAGTTATCGATCTGTGCGGGGGATCAGAGCTTTCACCTGAAAGGCTCTCATTTATAGGTATCTGACCGTTCACAACGGGGAAAGTGAAATCGACTACAATATTCCAGTTGTTTTTGTATTGGTCGCTCGCGTAAACTATCACGCGGTACTCACCATCTTTTGCCATTACCTTCGGTTTGAATTCTGATGAATATCCAACCGATTTGGCGAATTTGCCCGCTTTCCCGGGATGATTTTTGAAATCGTCGTATTGAGCGGGACCGGCTGTCATTAGAACCTCACCATTCTGCAACACTTCGGTTTTCAGCTCAAGTGTTCTCTCCAGTTCACCACTGTTTGTGCTCCAATACCATTTCGGATCGGGCGGACCCTCGAACCAGAAATTAACGATTCCACCATTTGATCCGTCATCCACATAGATATAAGCCATTTCCTTCCACGGGCCCGAGCAGGCATAGTAGGCTTTACCGTCAATCTTGTCATGTTTATCTCGAATGGGGTCTCCCAGAAAACCTTGCCATTGCCGAGGAATTCAAGTTTGTATTTGCCGGGGGAGAATATTGGGAGGTTGGGGTAATCACTGGACGGGTGACCTTTGGGTGAGAATTTCAGACACCCGGTAACCTTTGCCCAGTCGCCGTCGTAGTTCGCTGTGAATTGCCAGGTGGCATCCGCGAAGATCTTACCATTTGCATCTTTTATGGCAGTTTTAAGTTCCTCCCCGCTCTGCATCCCCTTTATGTTCCATTCAGTCTTCGGGTACCACTTGCCGTCTTCCATCACATTCAGGATGGACTCGGTCACTGTGGTCCAGGTAGGGCCTTTGCAACCGGCACTGGAATCAATATTAAACAGGACCAGAACCATGAACGAAAACAGTAACAACTTCTTCATTGTTAACTCCTTGAACAAGTTTTTGATTGGTCGGAGGTAACTTAAGAAAATAATTGCAATAAAATGGTGAGAAAGCGTTAATTTCTGAGAAGCAAATTTTTCAAATACTGATTCGTCAAAATCGGTGAAATAATCAGTTAATCGTAATGCATCTACTTACCATCTCCCCCGAAAAAGCGATCAGCAAAGCCTTCCTGAAATCGGCTGTTCAGAAGAAACAGTTTGACCTTTTCAAATCGCAACTTACCCTGCTTTTTTCAAGAATTGATGAATCTGAATCGGAAGAGAATCAAAAGAATCTTCTCTCAGACCTTTTGAAAAATTCCCTCTACGAGGGGAAATATGAAATAAACACAAAAGGCAGGATCGATCTTGTTATTTCCCACGGAAGAAGCGCGAAAGACAACCCCGGGGTTCTGATCGAGGTGAAAAGGCAATCGAACAAAACCGAGATGATCACCACCGGCAGACCGAACTGCAAGGCGCTTCATGAGTTGGTGCTTTATTACATGGAGGAGCGGAGCAAGAACGAGAACTTTGAGATCAAGCATGTTATCGCGACAAACATTCAGGAATGGTACATTTTTGACGCGGTTCAATTTGAAAAACTGATCTATAAGAACAAAGTATTCTTTAAAAAATACAGGGAGTGGGCTGATGGTTTACTGGGCGTTCCTCAGACTGACTGGTTTTATTCCGAACTTGCCAGACCATTCATTGAAAACGAGATCGAGAGTTTAACAGCGGTTCACGTGGTATTGAAAGATTATTTGAATCCGGAAACCACCGATGAAGAACTCGCGCTACTTCTTAAACTCCTTTCTCCGCAGCACCTTCTTAAACAGCCACACGCGAACGACAGCAACATCCTTAACAAAGACTTCTACTATGAACTCCTGCACATTCTTGGACTTGAAGAGAAGAAAGATAACACCAAGAAGATAATCGGCAGGGTCGAGGAAGGTTACCGTAACGAAGGAAGCCTGCTTGAAAACGCCATCAATATTCTTAAGGTCAGGAACAGACTGTCACTTCTCTCAAATCCTGAACAATATGGCAGTACGGAAGAAGAGCAGATATTCAGTGTGGCTCTTGAATTGTGCATAACCTGGTTGAACCGGGTGTTGTTTCTGAAACTGCTCGAAGGACAGTTGGTTGGTTACCACAAACAAGATGACGGATACCGGTTCCTGAACGAAAGAAGAATAAAGGATTTTGATGAACTCAATGAGCTCTTTTTCGAAGTGCTTGCGGTCAGTCACGATCAGCGAAGCACGGGTATCAATGCCAAGTATGAGAATATCCCCTATTTGAACAGCTCACTTTTTGAGGAAACGGATCTCGAACGCGCCACCATTACCATCAGTGAGTTAAAAGACAGGTTCTCACTTCCACTGCACGGTAAAACGGTATTAAAGAATGCCGATGGAACAAGGCTTACGGGCTCTTTAAACGTTCTCGAATATCTGTTTAAGTTTCTTGACGCGTATGATTTTTCAAGTGAGAATCAGAATATAATTCAGGAATCAAGCAAAACAATAATAAATTCATCCGTTCTCGGATTAATTTTTGAAAAACTGAACGGCTACAAAGAAGGTTCGATCTTTACCCCCGGTTTTTGCACGATGTACATGAGCCGTGAAGCGATCCGCCAAGCGGTGCTCATCAAATTCAATTCATGGTACGGGTGGAATTGCACGGATTTTAACGACCTGTATAATCACGTTAACCGCGTACCGCTCGCGGAGGCGAATGATGTATTCAAAAGTTTTCGTGTGTGCGATCCCGCCGTGGGCTCCGGACACTTGTTGGTGTCGGTACTGAACGAACTGATAAGTATTAAAAGCGAACTGAATATTTTATGTGACAAGGAAGGGAGAATACTCAGGGGTTACGAGGTCGTTGTTGAGAATGACGAATTAATAATCACGTATGAGAATGAACCTTTCGTTTATAACTTCCGGAACAAGGAAAGTCAGCGGGTTCAGGAAGCGTTCTTCCATGAGAAGCAGACGATAATAGAAAACTCCCTCTTTGGGGTGGATATCAACCCGAAATCTGTGATGATCTGCCGGCTAAGATTGTGGATCGAGCTGCTTAAAAGTGCCTACTATACAAAGGAGAGCGGATTCAAACATCTGGAGACACTTCCCAATATTGATATTAACATCAAAACAGGAAACTCTCTTGTTTCGCGTTTTTCAATTAACGATAACTATGAGAAGAAAAATCCGGTCTACCGGGATCAGCTAAGGCAAGCGATCGAAAGGTATAAGGAGCAGGTGATACTTTACAAATCGGTGCACGATAAAACGCTGAAAAGAGAGATCGAGAAAAATATTGCCGCTTTGAAATCGCGATTCAGGGAAATGGTGAACCCCAATGATAAAGACTATATAGCCCTGAAGCAGAAGGAAAACGAGCTTCTAACCCCTCCGTTACTCTATTCAGAGGAGGACAGGTTGGCTTGGACGACGAAACTTCAGCAGTTGATTGAAGAAAAAGAGGTGCTTCAGCAGAAGTATGACCACAAAATGAAGACGCTGTATGGCAATTCGTTTGAATGGCGCTTCGAATTTCCCGAAGTGCTGGATGATGAGGGTTCGTTCGCCGGTTTCGATGTGGTGATAGGAAATCCGCCTTACATCCGTCAGGAAATGCTCGCCGACATAAAAGAGTATTTGAAGGAGAATTACAGCGTTTTTGAGGGTACCGCCGATCTTTTAACCTATTTCATTGAACTTGGATTCGACATTCTGAAAAAGGACGGTGTTTTTCAGTTCATCGTTGCAAATAAATTCTCCAGAACCCGTTACGGTAAAACCCTGAGGGGTTTCCTCGCCCGGAACACCAATATAACCCACTATCTCGATTTTAACGATTATCCAGTTTTCGAGGAGGCGGTTGTTCTCGCGGCAATTGTAGGCTTTATCAAAAGAGCTCCCGTGGCACAGAACCAATTTCAACACTTTAAAGTGGAGAAAGAGAAATTCAACAAGGATATCGACGGGTATCTTAATTCTTACGGAATTATTGTTGATCAAAAAGACCTTGGTGATGACCCTTGGTCATTTGAAAATAAGCTTATACTCGATGTAAAAAACAAAGTGGTTCAGAATGGTATAGCATTGAAAGAGTGGAACGTTTCAATCTATCGCGGGATTTTAACCGGCTTAAACGAGGCTTTCATAATTGATGAGGAATTAAAAAACCGGCTGGTCGCGGAAGATCCAAAGAGTGAGGAGATACTTTTCAAGCTGTTGAGAGGGAGGGATATTCAGCCACACACAATTGATTTTCAAAATTTATGGTTGATAAACACGCATAACGGGTACACCAACGTCAATAACGAGAAGAT
The DNA here is from genome assembly GCA_964625575.1 of uncultured Ignavibacteriaceae bacterium. Classification (GTDB taxonomy): domain Bacteria; phylum Bacteroidota; class Ignavibacteria; order Ignavibacteriales; family Ignavibacteriaceae; genus UTCHB3. The sequence goes on from CAZVBQ010000002.1 coordinate 313,987, forward strand.
CGGCAGGATTATTGTCGAAAACTATCCCGCGATTCACCGTCATCTTCAGGGTTTTGATGAAAAATTGGAAAAGCGATCCGACCAGGGAAACACTCCGTATAATTTAAGGGATTGCGCGTATTTGGAAAAGTTTCTGGAACCCAAGATCATCTATCCCAACATGACGAAATTTTTTCCTTTCGTTTTTGACGATCAGGCATTCATTACAAACCAGAAGTGTTTTATAATGACGGGTGAGCATCTGTACTATCTAGTCGCGTTTTTCAACTCCTGGTTGTTCAAGTTCTGTTTCAGGGAAAATTTTCCGGAATTAATTGGCGGAACCCGCGAACTCAGCAAAGTATTCTTCGAAAAGATTCCTGTAAAACCCATCACTGACGATAAGGAGATACCGTACAAAGACCTCGTCACTCAGATCACCTCCCTGAAAAAAGCCGATCCCCTCGCAGATATATCAGTTCCGGAAGCCGAGCTCAACCGGCTGATCTATGAGTATTATAACATCGCTGAGGAGGAACAACGCTTCATTGAGGAGACAGTTAAGGGGTGGATGTAGGGGGTGGTGGGATAAACCCTCCTAAATACCAATGTATACTTAGTACAATTGGCAATCCTTTTTTTGATTGTATGGATAATAGTTATTTTGACGCATTGTAAATTTAACTTTTATCTTTCCTCTGATCGTATTGAAAATGCCGGAATTAACTATTTCAAATGAAAGTAAAAAATGATCATCAAGCTTAAAAATCTTGGACCCTTAATTAGTGCAGAATTCAATTTATCAAATTTTACGATAATTTGTGGACACAATAATTCCGGAAAAACCTACGCTACTTATGCCCTCTATGGATTTTTAAAGTCTTGGCGGAAAGTCATCGAAATTCCAATAAAACAAAATGTAATCGCTCAATTGTTGGAAGAGGGAAACGCTGTTATTGATCTCAGTGAGTACATCTCTCATACCTTCGAGTATCTTAACTTGGGTTGTAAGGCATATTCAAACATGCTACCGGAAATTTTTGCATCATCAAAAGACAAATTTCGAGAGTCAGTTTTTGAAATTGAACTGGATCAAGGCGAGATTGATACCAAAAAAGGATTTGACCAAACTGTAAGTACCATTAAATCCAATCTGTTCAGATTGGTAAAAGAAGAGGGAAGTAATCAATTAGTTGTAACATTACTCGTTACAAAAAACAATCGTCAAATGCCGGTGAGCGGTATTGAAGCGATTATTTCAGAATCTATCAAAGAGATTATGTTTGGTTCAATTTTCCCAAGTCCTTTTATTGCAAGTGCCGAGCGAACAGGCTCTGCAATTTTCAGGAAAGAACTAAACTTTTCCCGAAACAGACTTCTGGAAGAAATGAGCAAGATGGACAAGGATACTGATCCTTTTACTCTTTTGCTTAAATCTTACCAGGATTATGCTCTGCCGGTGAAGGACAATGTTGAGTTCACGCGCAGCCTCGAGGAAATATCAAAAAAAGACAGTATGATAAAAGAGGTTTATCCAAATCTGGCATCATATTTCGACGAGATCATCGGTGGAAAATACACCGTGACTCGAAACGATGAATTGTATTTTCAGCCTAAAGGCAGCAAATTAAAACTAAGCATGGATGAGAGTTCAAGTGCAGTCAGGTCACTACTCGATATCGGGTTTTATATAAAACACATTGCTCAAGTGGGTGATTTATTAATGATTGATGAACCGGAGCTGAATCTTCACCCTGAAAATCAAAGAAAAATTGCAAGATTATTAGCGACGCTTGTAAATGTCGGAATAAAAGTCTTTATTACAACTCATAGCGATTATATTATAAAAGAACTCAACCTTTTAATTATGATGAACCAAGAGTCAGACAGGTTGAAGAAATTGGTGAAAAAAGAAAACTACAATGATTATGAATTGTTGATCGCCAAGGATGTCAAGGTTTACACTTCGGAGAAGTCGCTGATCAAACTCGAAGGCAACCAACGAAAGACCAATTGTCAAACTCTTGTGGAGGCAGAAATAACCCAGGAGATGGGGATTGAGGCAAAAACTTTTGATCATAGCATTGATGAAATGAACAGGATACAAGATGAAATTATATGGGGTGAATGAGTGGACTTCAGCATTATATTCAGAGAAATGTTCGCCGAAGGCGTGATTGTTGATTTGACACAGAATTACGACAAGTGGAAAGTGGTTTTAGCTGAACCACAAGAAAGGGATTCCGCTGTGGAGGTGTTTAATGTCCCGGCGGAATCTATTGTTATCCGGGCGGACAGTTTCCCGGTTCCCAAAGAATTCTTTCGTGGTAATAAATCTGAGTTGAAGCGAGCTGATTATATCATCATCACTCAGTATCGCGGTAAATTGTATAGTTTATTTATTGAAATGAAACGTGGTAGCAAATCGGAGAAGAGTATAGTTAACCAACTTAAGGGTGCTCTGTGTCTCTATGAGTATGTCAAAGAAGTTGGGAGGGTGTTCTGGGAAGAATCCAACTTCTTGGAAGAGCATAACAAGCTCTTTATCTCGTTGAGTAAAACAAGCATTTCAAAGAAGCCAACCCGTGGTCAAAAGAATTCTAAAACTGACAAATATCATGACACGCCAGAAAATTTATTGAAACTTAGTGGGTACAAGAGGTTGCAATTTAAGAGTTTGATATACAAACCAGGTTAACCAAATTAATCCACATAAGTGAAATACTGCTATTGTTGATCGAATATTTTAAACATCGATCAGGTTCTGTGATTTCTTGTTACCAACAAAATAGGTCTTCGTTTAATTGCCCTAGAAAATTTAGAAAGAGGAACAATGCCAAACTACAAAATTGCAATTATTGGCGCGGGAAATATCGGCTCGGCGATCGCGCTTGGGCTGAATGAATCGGGAATTGTCGCCTCCGGGGATATTGTGGTAACGAGAAGGAGCGCTGAAAGCCTCACCCGGTTTAAGGAACTTGGGATGCGGACCACCACCGTGAACAGGGAGGCAGTTGAGTTCGCCGATATTATTATTGTCGCCGTGACTCCAAAAGAGTTGAACGGACTTCTGGAAGAGATCGACCCGTTCCTGATCGAAGGGCGTCACGAAGTGATATCGATCGTTTCGGGTGCCTCGGTCGAGGAGATGAAGTCGCGCCTAACGCAAAAGGTGCCGGTGATAAGGGCTATGCCGAACACGGCGGTTGCCATCCGTGAATCGATGACTTGTCTCTGCGGTGACGCTCAAGACCGTGCAGCACTTGACCGGGGAGTGAAGCTTTTTGAGCCGCTCGGCGCGGCAATTATTATCAGGGAAGACCTGATGGTGCCGGCGACAGCCCTTTGCGCGTGCGGTATAGCATTTTTCCTCCGCGCGGTTAGAGCGGCTTCACAGGGTGGAATTGAGATCGGTTTCCATGCCGAAGACGCGCTTTTCATGGCGGCACAAACTGCAAAAGGAGCGGCAGCACTTCTGCTTCAGAAGGGAAGCCACCCCGAAGGTGAAGTTGACAAAGTCACTACACCCCGCGGCTGCACGATCGCGGGACTGAACCAGATGGAACACTCGGGCTTCAGTTCGTCGCTTATCAAAGGCATTGTGGTGTCGTCGGAAAAGGCGGAAAAACTCTACTCATAGCAGGTCATCGAAATCGAGGGTGGAAGTGATGCCGCACCCTTCGGCAAAATCGTCATCATGCGTGATAATGATGAGGGTGCCCGGGTAGTTGCCGACAGCACTCTGCAGCATTTCGATCCCTTTCAGATCAAGATTGTTCGTTGGTTCATCAAGGATCAGAAGGCCGGGGGGCTCGCCAAGTGAAACGAGCACCCCGACGGCGGCCCTGATCAGCTCGCCACCGCTAAGTGAACCGGCAAGTTTATGGCAGTCATCGCCGTGGAATCCAAGTCGCCCAAGCCTGATCCTGGTCTCCGTTTCGTTGAAAACGCCCGTTTCCGCGTCAATGATATTCTGAATGATCGATTTTGATCTGTCGATGAATGAGATCTTTTGGTCGAGATAGATCACTTTCTTTGGCATCACGAGCCACTCACCCTCCGTCCTGATGTTTTCACCGGAGATCGCACGGCAAAATGTGGATTTCCCCGAGCCGTTAGAGCCCGTTATCCTTAAACGCTCCCCTCTTGTAACGGTCAGGTTCAATTGCTGGCTCCAGAGCCGGTTATCACCCGCGAAGATGGAGACGCCAGAGCAGGCTAAAACCACGGAAGCGCGGCTCTGACCTTGAATCAGGTCGAAAGTGACCTTCTTCTCTTTTACTATCTTTTTCTCAGCTTCCGATATCTCATTTTGCGCGCGGGCGATCTTGGCGCGGTGGGCTTCCACCTTCTTTTGAAGTGTTTTTTCACCCGTTGACTTCATTTTTCCAAGCATGATCGCGGGGATGCCCGAGTTGCGGTTTGCCTTGCCGGCACCGTTGTTCCTGCTGGTCTGGTCGTTTATGGCTGCCTTCGCGCTCGCGATGTCGTTCTCAAGCCGGCGCTTCCGTTCCTCGAAGTTCCTCACTGCTGATTCCCTTTCGGCATCGGATACCTCCCGGTAGAGGTCATAATTTCCACCGAATGATCTTATCCCCGCGGGTGACAGTTCGACAATCCGGTTGGCCCGTCGCAGCAATTCCCTGTCGTGAGAGATGATCAGCACCCCTTTGTCGCGGGGTACTCCCTCGATGAAGGAGTAGACCGCGCGTCTGCCCGAAGCATCAAGATGATTCGTAGGCTCATCGAGGATGATGAAATCGTGATCCAGCAGGTAGAGCGAGGCAAGTCTTGCCCGGATGGTCTCGCCTCCGCTTAGAATTGCCGCGGAAGTGTCGCCGGTCAACCCGCTTAACCCAACTCGCGAAAGCGCGAGTCCGATTCTGTCCTCAATATCCCACTCGTCGTCAAGTTCAATGAAGTCACCGGGTTCGCCGTTACCCTCCTTTATCTTGAGCCAGGCTGAGAATTTAGCCTCGATGCCGAGGAGAGAAGCGACAGTCCCCTCTTGTGAACTGAAGACCTCCTGCTCGAAGTATTTGATCCTCGCGGGACGGGCGACACTTCCCCCGGAGGGCAGGATCAAGCCGGCTGCTATCTTCGCGAGTGTGGACTTCCCCGAGCCGTTTGAGCCGGTCAGACCTGTGACTTCGTTGTTGAATGAGACGGAGATATCCCTGAAAAGGGGGTGACCATCGGGGAATACAAATGAAATGTTGGATAAAGAAATTCGGGACATAATAACTCCTGTGCCAAGTGAACTGTTGGTTTATTTAGCGGGGGATGGAGTTATATTCTCACTGCTGGTCCTTTTTTCTTTAGAATTGTGATGCAAATTTAATAAACGGGATCAGTGATCCGCAAAATTTTGTGATGAACGGCGGTGTTAGATTCCTGCCGCGCTGACGGTTGTAAAAAAGAGAATGACCGCGATCAATATCAAAGCTATGGTAAGTAATACTGTTTTCATGGTTAAATTGTCCTGTTAAACTCGGTTTCATCTTCTTAGACCGGGACAATAATAAAAAGGTTGTGGGAATTGCCTCTTTAAAAGCAATCTCCACAACCTTTTTGAATATCTTACCTGCCGTTACTGTTGTATCTTCACCTTGAACGAGTAATCGAGGGCTTTGAAGTCAGGGCGTTCTCCTCCCCTGCCGCCGGGTCTTTCACCACCGCGGTTGCCTCTGCCACCACCACGTCCCATCCCGCCATTTCCGCCTTCCTTGCCGGTGCCTCCTTCAGGTCTCATGCCCTGAAAATCGGATTTACCTGTGGCGAAATTGATTGAGATGTTCTGTGGGTAAACGGGAAACAGCCTGCCGGCAATCTCATCTCCCGAGAGGGGTATCTGCATTTCAACCACAAACAGGCCATCGGTCATCCCGAAACTTCCCTTCAGTGATTTACCCTGTGCTGCCGAAGTGTAGATGGGGTAATCATCCTTCGTTACCACCTGTATCTGGTCGTTTACTTTCTTCAGTTCGTGGACGAAATTTTCAAGCCCCGGCTGTTCATCCTTGTTGCCGTTACCCCTTATGGCGCGAAGGTCATCAGGGAGGGGTTTCATAGGGTATCTGATTCCGAGTTCCTCCCCTTTATCAGAGCTGATCTTCACAGTCATACCCTGCAAGAGCATTTTCATCGCTGTGGCACGGTCGGCGGTTGTAACAAGGAGGTAGAGTGATTGCTGATCATTCCGGAAGCCGAATGCCACTTTCTTGTCATCACTTTGGACCAGATTGCCGGCCCAGTCGCTCCTGTCTCCGTTGATCTGCACCGGCGAGTCAGCGTGGCTGCTCACCACTTCGATAGCGCTTGAGCATGAAGTCAGCATAAAGGCCGCGATGATAACAACGGCATGGAAAATGGATTTGAAAATAATGGTTTTTGACATGGGACTCCTCATTCATTTCAATGAGTGTTAGACCCATAAAGCGGCGGGAAAGTTTAATAAAAAAGCCGCGACTTTTCTGCCGCGGCTTCAATATTGTAATTTGGGAGTATCTTATTTCATCACATTTATGAACAATATCGCGAGCGTGGCGATATTTCCGATGATGCCGAGAACAAGGGCGGTATCGCCGAGGTACGACCAGAATGAGCGCTGCTGTTCTTTCGGGATGTAGATGTAATCCCCCGGCTCAAGGATGCCGTTGAACTCTTTGGCGGAGCGCCACTGCTTGGTGTTACCTTTAATTATCATGATGTCATCCGCGTTGGCGTAGTCGTTCAAGCCGCCGGCCTGACGGATGTAATATTGGAAGTCCATACCCGGCACATAGGGAATCCACCCGGGATACGGAACCTGCCCCACCATGTTGATACCGATCGGAATTGAAGAAACCACGATAATGTCACCCATCTGCACGCGGTAATTTTCGTAAAAACTGCGAAGGGTGTCGTTCTTGGTGTTAAGATCGATCAACTGGCTGTTGTTGTAGAAGTTGAGCTGGGCCTCCAGTCTGAGGTACGAAGTGTCGCGCTCATTCAAACCTGAGAGCCTGTAGAGATTCAGAAAATCGAGGTTGCTGAGCTCAGCCATGAACTTCTGGATATCCACAACATCCTTGTCTTCCTGCTTGTCGCGCCTTTCCTTTGGAGCGTCAACTCCGTAGTATGAGCGGATAACGCTCGAGGGGAGGTTTTTGCTTTTAAGCAGGCGTATATTGTTCAGTGACGCGTTGGGTGTAAATCCACCGGCGAGCTCGATGGCGTCTTTCATCGTCTGGTTCCGTCTTCCAAAGGGGATGTAACCCGGGCGGTTAACTTCACCGATGACGAGGATCCTGTACTCATCCATGAAGGGTTGCTCGTCACCGATAACGATCTTGTCGCGGTTTTTCAGAGGGAACTTCGAGTTGGTCGCAACCCTGATCTTCTCCATCCTGGTTTTGTCGTATGAAAGCCTGTAGATGGTGGTTGAATCATACCCTTCAAACGCTTTACTTAGTCCCATGGCGTAGAAGATCGCGTCCTGCAAGTTATCTCCTTCAAGGAAGTGGTACCTTCCGGCGTTGTTAACGGCACCTTCGATATCGTAAAATATCGCGCCAAAGTCGGAGACCGGCAGAACAATTATGTCATCATTTTGCAGGTATGGATTTTCTTTGACATCACCGGTAATATGGAACTTCTGAATATCTGCAACAAGTTTTTCGCCGTTAACCCGCTTGATCTCGATGTTACGGAGGCAGATCGTTGGTTTGTACTGTTCAGAGTTGTAGATGATCCTCGTCAGGAACTGATCGAGCCTTTCACCCGGCGCGGCGGGATATGAACCCGACAGAACCGGGTTACCGACCACGCTGATGTTGATCGCGTTGGCTGTTATCCCCATCTGACTCTTCTCTTTCTGTGCCAGGAGGGAGATGGAGATCAATACCAGAAAAATGAGGGTGCGCCTCATTTACTACCTCTTTCCATAGAGTTGTGAATAATAGGTTTCATACTCGCCCGAAATAATGCGCTGCCACCATTCCTTGTTCTTCAGGTACCAGTCGATGGTCTCACCGATGGCGTTCTCGAAAGTGAATTGCGGCTTCCACCCGAGTTCAGTCTCGATCTTGTGGTTGTCGATCGCGTAGCGGCGGTCGTGTCCGGGACGGTCTTTAACGTATTCGATCATCTCGTCACCTTTTCCGAGGTGGTTGAGGATGAGTCTTACGATCTCGATGTTTGTCATTTCGTTTTTGGCACCGATATTGTAAACTTCGCCGACTTTACCAGTTTCAAGCACGGTTTCAATGGCGTAATTGTGGTCAAGCACGTATATCCAGTCGCGCACGTTAAGTCCGTCACCGTAAACGGGGAGCTTCTTGCCGTTCAGGGTGTTGATTATCATCAAAGGGATCAGTTTTTCGGGGAACTGGTAGGGGCCGTAATTGTTCGAGCATCTGGTGATAAGCACCGGCATTCCGTATGTATGGTGGAAAGCCTGAACCATCATGTCGGCAGCTGCCTTGCTCGATGAATAAGGGCTGTTTGGAGAAATTGGTGTCTGCTCGGTGAAGAGTCCTGTGGCGCCGAGTGATCCGTAAACTTCATCGGTTGAAACTTGAAGGAAGCGCTCCACTTCGAACCTGCGGGCGGTTTCGAGGAGCACGTTGGTTCCTATCACGTTGGTTTCGTAAAAAACTTTTGAGCCGAGGATCGATCTGTCAACGTGTGATTCAGCGGCAAAGTTGACCACATATTTAATGTCATATTTCTGGAAGATGTGTTCAACCAGCTCATGGTTGGCGATATCGCCTTTGAAGAACCTGTAATTTTCGTGGTCTTCAATATCTTTAAGGTTCTCGAGATTGCCGGCATAGGTAAGCTTGTCGAGGTTTACGATAAAAATATCATCCCTTTTCTTAAGCAGGGCATTAACAAAATTACTGCCGATAAATCCGGCGCCTCCGGTAACGAGGATGTTTTTCATTACGTTGTGTATCCTATGAGTTTATTAAACTGAAATCGTGATCAATAGAAAAAGAGACCTGCCATCAGACCAACCTGAAAGAAGAACGCGTTCCCTTTAACGTCGTTGGCGGGGAAGTTGGCAAGTGAAACACCGTTGTCGGCTTTCCAGTTATCGCCGAAAAAGTTGAACGAGTAGCCCGCTCCCAATCTGAGAGAGATCAGGGGGTGAAGCATAAAATCAGCGTTCAGCGTGGGGGCAACCGTCATATAAGTGTTGGTGTAGGTTCTGCCGTAGTTCAAAGTGGAGCCCGTTACATCATCTTTAAATCCGGTGAGGTCGCCGTTCCAGTCAACAGAGCCTTTGTGCCTGTAAACCTCGATCGTCTGACCGCCCGCGCCGATAATCCCACCGATCGAGAGCGCCCAGTTCCTGATGAAAGGAAGTGAATACTCCACGGTTAAACCGGCGAATGAGTTTGAGTAGCGTGTCTCCTTCTCGAATCCGTTCACGGTTCCCTTCGCGGAAGTGCCGGAAGTGATGCCGAGGCCGCCAATTCTGAGGTGCTTGATCACTCCGATGTAAACGAAGCCGCCACCACCTGAAAAATATGAAGCTGATGAAAGATCGGGGGTGCCAAATCCCGCGAGGGCGGAATTAAGCTTTGCCAGATCGGAGAGCATCAAACCGCCGAGGTAGCCGCCACCTCCGCCAAATGGAGCATCGAAAGCGGGCGCGCGCTCAATAGGTTCGTAATCATCTTCGTCCTTGTTTTGGGCGAACACCACGCCAAGACTGATCATCAGGAGAAAAAGCAGTTTTTTTGCCACAAATAACCTCAGTTTTCGGATTTATAATCGAGATAAATTTCGTAATTCCACTTGTCAAAATAGAGATTTCCGCCTCTCCATTCAACTTCACCCCTCTGGAAATCAACTGTTTCGCTGCGGGGGTGGATCTTGGCAGGGTAGAAATTGCCGGAAATGTCGTCATTCACAATGAAGTGATAATTGTCGGTGTTTCCGAGATAGTAATATCTGACCAACGGATCATCAGACGGTTTCAGTTTGAAAGACTGATCAGCGGGGATCCATCCGGTCTCTTCAAAATAAACCTCGGCCCAGTCGTGAAGGTTCACCTCGGGCGGGTGAAGCATCCAGCCGCTCTGCCATTTCGCGGGGATCCCGTTCATTCTGAGGAGGGTTATCAGGAGGAGTGACTGTATTCCGCAGTCGCCGTGCATGTTTTCATAGCAGTAAGAGGCGATTGCCGGTATGGTTGAGTATTCTATCGCTCCCGCCCACGGGATGTTGTCGTTGATCCATTCATAGATCAGTTTGAATTTCTTTACCGGTTCGGTCTCGGTGCCAACAATACGGGCCGACAGTTCGCGCAGTTCCTTTGTGAAAGCGATGTGTGGCAGCCTTTCAGCGGTGAACTCCTCAAAAAGGGCTGTTGAAGTGTCGATAGTGTATTTTCTGTTGAAATCGAGTCCGTTGTACTCGGCGTAGGTTCTGAATCTGTACGCCACTTCAAAAACCAGGGGGCTGTCTTTTTCCGCGGGTGCCTCGAGGTAAATCGACCTGTGTGTTGAGGTGAAGGGGGAAATGATGAAATTCTCATAATTGGCGGAGATGAATTCCACATCCTTCTGTCTTTCCCTGTTCTCAGCGGGATATGGAAGCCAGCAACGCACGATCTCTCCCGCGGGAACGGCATTCGGCTTTACCGTCAGACGGTACCGCACGCTGATCGTCACCGGATTTACGAGCTGTTTACCCTCTTTTTTGCTTTCAGAGATCAACCCCGGCAGGTAGTCGAGCAGAAATTCATCGAGCGCGTCGGGTTGCTTTCCCTCAACTTCGATCCATCTCTTCTTCGCCTCTTTGTTTATTCTGAAGAGGTTTCTCGCGGCGAGTTTGAAATATTTTTTCTCACCGTCGATCATCCTGCATTCGAGTGATTTCTCCCCCTCCCACGCTTCAAGCTGCTGATCCGTAACCCCGGGGAAGTATTTTTCGATGTAAGCCTTCACTTCGGCGCGGGTCTTGGTGAAATCCTTTTTTATCCGCTCCATCAGATCAAGGGTGAACCTCAGATCGTACTCTTGTGCGGAAGTGTTGGCGCCTCCGGCAAGCTCGCCGTGAATCGCGGCGGTGGCTTTCGTGAATTCGCCTTTGGCGAAAAGGGAATCTATTGCCGGGAACCCCGACTGGGGGAGGAGATCAATGCTCATCAGCAGAACCGCGACTATTGTTGCAAATAACTTCATTTTGTGCCGGACAATTTGGTGAATCAATCAGTTTAAACCTTGTGTCGAGGTCAAACTGTCTTAACAGCAGCGAAATAATAAAGTAAATTTGATATTTTGCCGGGGGAATTTACTTTAATTTAAACCACAAAAATACGATTTACCGAAAGGCTATTAAAATGAAAAAATATTTGCTTCCTTTTCTTGCAATTTTTTCATTCACCGTTCTTCCCCAATTTAACCTACAGTGGACCTCAAGCGCGATACCTTACGCAAAACTCTCCGGTTGGATGTACTATGACAAGCAGGGTGACAAATGGCAGGAGCGCCTCTATACCATCGACAGCACGCGCTTCGATGTTATGGGAGCAGGCTACTCAACCACCCCGGCGTTCACGTACAATTTCACGGCTGCCGAGAAAACCGCCGGCGGTCAGCTCTACTCTCTGGAGACAGATCTTAATGGTAACAATGTGGTCGACGCGTACATACTCGCTTATAATGGTGTCTCAACCAACTATCGCCAGTCGTTCAAAATAATAGACCTTGCGACAGGCGCGACACTTCTTGAAAAGAATGATGCCAACTGGTACTATATGTACCCTTCTCTCGGCGACATTAATAACGACGGATATCTTGAATTGGTGGTTGTAAAATACGAGTACCCGCTGTTCGCGAATTTTTACTACGAGGTTTACTCAACCGGGGTGACAGGCAACAAAGACCTTTCGATAAATTATGACTTCAACCTGATGCAGAACTACCCAAATCCGTTCAATCCGGAAACAAAGATAGAGTTCACGCTGAAAAACAATTCACCCGTCAGGCTTGATATTTTCGATATTTGCGGTGCGAAAGTCAGAACCCTCGTTAACGGAGAGCTTCAACAGGGGCTTCAGAGCGTCAGTTGGGACGGCAGAAATGATGCCGGAAATAAAGTACCGACCGGGGTTTACATGTACACCCTTACCGCGGGCGACAATTCACAGACCAAAAAGATGGTAATTTTAAAGTAGGAGATATGATGAGACAATTCGAAGTGCCGGGATACGCGGCGGTTAGTGACACAGGATTCGTTTTTCTCGGTAACACGGGTGAAACCTTCAACATGAACGAGCTCGCGAAAGAGATATACGAGCAGTTCAGACTTCATAAAAACACCGATGAGGTGTTCAATCACGTTCTCGAGAACTATGAGGTTGACCGTCAGACTTTTGAACGTGATTTTGAGGATTATATTAATCGACTTTTATCATTCGGACTTGTTAAAGAACTATGAAGATAGCCATCACCGGCCTGAACGCCACTGACAATCCCGGTCCCGGAATCCCCGTTATGCGGAGCCTCCAGGAGGGGAACATTCCTGATCTTAAACTTACAGGCTTGATATACGACTCGCTTGAGCCCGGCATCTACATGGATGACATGGCTGAGAAGTGCTACCAGATACCATACCCCTCGGCGGGACTTGACGCTCTCTACGACAGGATCGCCTATATTAATTCGATCGAAAAGATCGATATGATAATACCAACGCTTGACAGCGAACTTTACGGTTTCGTAAAACTTGAGCCAAAGCTCAATGCCCTCGGCATTAAAACTTTTCTCCCCACGGTTGAGCAATTGAACATCCGCGGGAAGGATAAACTCTTCAGTTTCTGCAAGGCAAACGGGATAAACGTCCCGAAGAACACATTAGCGAAGACACTTCAAGACCTCTATTCTCTCCCTTCAGACTTTACCTATCCGGTGGTGATCAAAGGGATATTTTATGAAGCCTATATCGCGAACAATTTTGAAGAGGCAACCGCCCACTTCAAAAAACTCGCGAACAAGTGGGGTTACCCTATCATCATTCAGGAATTTATTAAAGGCGCTGAGTATAACGTGGTCGCCCTCGGTGACGGAGATGGTGGAATGACCGGTGCCGTTCCGATGAAGAAGCTCTACATCACCGACAAGGGCAAAGGATGGTCAGGCGTAACGATAACCGAGCCCGCGCTTCTTGAAATATCAAGGAAAGTCATCTCCGCGATCAAGTGGAAAAGTGGAATGGAACTTGAGTTCATGAAGTCGGAAGCGACCGGTGAATACTACCTTCTCGAGATCAACCCCCGGTTCCCAGCGTGGGTGTATCTCGCCCCCGGAGCGGGTCAGAACCTGCCGGCGGCGATGGTTAGAATGGCGCTCGGCGAAAAAGTGGCGCCGATGAAAGATTACACAGTTGGTAAAATGTTTGTCCGCTGCTCATGGGATCTGCTGGCGGATGTATCAAAACTTGCACAGATATCGACCTTAGGAGTTATTTAAATGACACAGAAAAAAAGATATGAACGCCCCGTGGTGTTGAAACAGTTCTCCGGATTCATGAACAAGTTCGGTGCCAGACCGGTGACCCAGCCGAGAACTGAAATAGACGGCATCGCCGTTAAAGAGCTTGCTGAGAGATTCGGTTCACCATTGTTCGTGATCTCTGAAAGGAAGATAAGGGAGAACCAGCGGAAAATGAACCGTATCTTCAAAACCCGCTACCCGAAGGTGCAGTTCTCATGGTCGTACAAAACCAACTACCTGAATGCTGTATGTTCCGTTTTCCATCAAGAGGGTTCATGGGCTGAAGTGGTGTCGGGGTTCGAGTATGAGAAAGCCCGCCGGCTGGGTGTTCGTGGCGAACACATCCTGTTTAACGGACCGGATAAATCGAAAGCCGATCTTAAAAGGGCTATCTTCGAGGGCTCGAAGATACACATCGATCACTTTGATGAGCTTTATGACATAATTGAAATTGCCGGTGAGACCGGCAAAAAGGCAAATGTTGCCATCCGTGTTAACATGGATACGGGCATCTACCCGAAATGGGACAGGTTCGGCCTCAACTACGAGAACGGCGAGGCAAAACAGGCCCTCCGTAGGATAATGACCTCTGACGGACTGAATCTGGCAGGGCTTCACACCCACATCGGCACCTACATGATGAGCGCCGACGCTTACAAGATCGCCGCCGGAAAGATGGTTGAGCTCGCCACATGGCTCAAGAATGAATACAATCACATACTCGATTATATTGACATGGGTGGCGGTTTCCCTTCAAACAACACGCTTAACGGGCAATATCTCCCCGCCGAGCAGGTGCTTCCCTCCGTTGAGCAATTTGCTGACGCGATCACGACGGCACTTCTCGAGCTCCCTTATCCGAAGGATGAGCTGCCAACCCTAGTTCTTGAGACGGGCAGGGCGCTTATTGACGACACAGCACACCTTATTTCAACCGTGCTCGCCATGAAACGCCTCTCAGACGGAAGACGTGCCATGATAATCGATGCCGGAGTTAACCTCCTCTTCACCCGCTTCTGGTATAAGCACCAGATCACCCCCGCTCAGGATGGCGGAATGATGACCGAGGATACCGCGATTTACGGACCACTCTGCATGAACATCGACTGCATCGCGGAGAGCATAACCCTCCCTGTGATGAAAAAGGGTGACATGGTTGTGATAGATTATGTTGGCGCCTACGACTTGACGCAGTGGATGCAGTTCATTCAGATGCGTCCCAATGTCGTGATGATACTTGATGATAAAACCGTCGAGATAATCCGCGAGGCGGAGAATATCGACTACCTTATGCAGAACGAGCACGTGCCCGAAAAACTGAGATCATTCAAACTTTAGGATATCACGTGCAGTTTTTTCTGAATTCGATCTTTTACAGTTACTCGCAGATACTTTTTTCAAACCGGAGGTGGCTCGGGGCGTTGGTACTCGCTGCCACCTTTGTGGCTCCGAAAATAGCGCTTATGTCGCTTCTTGGGGTTATTTTGAGCAACTACGCCGCGTATCTGTTGAGGTTCGAAACATCTAAAATAGAGTCCGGTTTCTATGGTTTCAACGGAATACTTTTTGGAGCGGCGACGGTTTTTTATTTCGAACTGTCGCCCGTTTTCCTTCTTCTTATACCGTTGTTCGTGGTGGTTACTTTCTTCATATCGGCGGTGCTTGAGAACTACCTTGCCCTCTCGATGAACCTTCCCGGGCTGAGTCTCCCCTTTGTCATCACCCTTTTTATGTACCTGATATTTTTGGGTAATTATCAGGATATAAAGTACGCGCAATACGGAACCGACGCAGGTTTTTACACCTTTTTGCCGGAAGTGGTGGTTAATTATTTCAAATCGGTGGCTCTTCTCTATTTTCAACCGAACATCACCACCGGAATTGTGATCACCGTGGGCATTCTTCTCTTCTCGAGGGCACTCTTCCTGCTCAGTGTCACATCATACTTGATGTCTTCGTTGGTTCTCGGGCTGTTACTTCCTGATCAGGCGAAGGATCTGGTGATAATCGTGGGATTCAATGCAATTATAACCTCGTTCGCCCTGGGAGGAAGCCTCATACTCCCCTCGAAGAAGAGCTTTACTCTCGCGATGCTTTCCTCGGCGATGGTGGTGGTTGTCACGGGTGTTTTCCACTCGATGTTCTACAAAGCCCACCTCCCGGTGCTGGTGCTGCCCTTCAATTTTATCACGTTGGCGACCATCTATAGTCTGAAGTTTAGAAAAGAATCAACGGATCTGGTGCTGCTTTACTTCAAACCCGGTTCACCGGAGGAGAACCTCTACTTCCACCAGAACAGGTCGGCAAGATTTGAAAATTTTAAATACTTCTTCCCCGAACTTCCTGTCTGGGGTGAATGGACGGTCTCGCAGGCATTCGACGGCGAACACACCCACAAGGATAAGTGGCGTTACGCGTGGGATTTCGTGCTTTATGAGAATGGCGAGCAGTTTTCGGGCGACGGCAACGTTGTTGAAGATTATTACTGCTACGGGCTCCCTGTTTGCGCGCCGCTTCACGGCAAGGTTGTCAAGGTGGTTGACGGCATTCCCGACAACGAGATCGGTGAGGCAAACATCGAGAAGAACTGGGGAAACACCATCGTGATCGACCACTCCGAGGGGCTTTATTCGGCGCTTTCGCACCTGAAACCGGGCTCGATCAAGGTTGAGGAAGGACAGATAGTCGATAAAGGTGACATAATCGCGGCTTGTGGAAACAGCGGGCGCTCCCCGTATCCGCACCTTCACTTCCAGTTTCAGATAGATGATACCATCGGCGGACACACACACAAGTTCCCTTTTGCCTTTTATCTTGAGAAGAAGGGGGAGGAACTGTCGCTTAAGTCGTTTGACTACCCTGTCGTAAATTCCCGGGTGCAGAACCTTGAGAAGCACAAAACCCTCGCGAAAGCATTTGATTTCAGGTACGGTGAGACATATAATTTCACTTATGAACATGATGGAGTGAAAAAAGAGGAAGAGTGGAAGATCGGGATCGATATCACAAGCACGAAGTACATCGAATCTTCCGCGGGCGGTTTTGCGTATATTTACACCTCGGGAAAGGTTTTTTACTTCAGTTCCTATGCCGGAAACAAGGATTGCGCTTTGTATTATTTCTATCTGGCGGCGATGCAGGCACCGGTGACACTTCACGAAGGGCTGGCGTGGGAGGATTCTTTCAGCGTTTCTGAACTTCCGGTGGGTCCGGTAAGGTACCTCGCTGAGTTCCTGATCTTCTTCGGTACTTTTTTACAGGCAAAGGGAAGTTTCTTTTACCACAAGCCGGAGGATGAGGACGTGATCAAACTGAAGGGTGATATCACCCTCAGGGGACGTTCCATTTTTGCAGGTGTTAAAAGCAATTATTCGACCGAAGTGATCATAAACAGTGACGGTGAGATCGATTCGTTCACATTTTTCGCTCCCGGGAAAGACACTGTTCACGTGCACAAGATTAAAAAAGAAGAGGATGAAAAATGAAAAAGTTTGCCGCGCTCAGCATTACGGCTATATTGATTATTATGGGATTTTTTGCCACAGACATAGTTTCGCAGCAGAAAAACGACCTTACAAAAGCTTTTAATACATCCATTTCCCTCGAAAAAGAAGGAAAGATAAAAGACGCGATCGCCATACTCGAACCATTCGTTGAAGCGAACAAATCAAATTACCTTTTGAACCTCCGGCTGGGATATCTTTATTATTCCGATACCGCGTGGGTGAAGTCGATCAGTTATTACGACGCCGCGCTCAAACTGAAACCAAACAGTGTCGAAGCTCTTCTCGGGCTGCGCCTTCCCCTTTTCGCGCAACAGCAATGGGCAAAAGTTGAGGAAACCTACAACAGGATAATCAAGATCGATCCTAACAATAAAGAAGCAAACCTCAGACTCGGACAGATATACTACTACAAAGGACTACCGAAATTCGAACAGGGTTTCGCGAAAGCAAAGCCTGACTGGGACAAGTCGAAAGCCTATCTTGACAAGGTACTTATGATGTATCCTTCCGATTACGAGGCAAATCTTGCCTACGGTTACGCCATGTATGCCCTGGGTTTCAACGACAAGGCAAGGGAAGCTTTCGGTAACGTGCTTATGGTTAGTGAAAAAGACTCCCTCGCGTTAAAGGGGCTCGGACTTATCAAGTGAAAAAACTCCTCCTGATCCTCCCCCTCATGTTTTCCGGGGTTCTTGCTGATTCTGTACAGGTTTATACATCATTTTTCGGGGTTTATGGCAGCTATTCCGATGGAGTAAACTCAAAGGCAGGTGCCGGATATCTGACCCTCGGGTGGAACTACAGGCACCACCTCACGCTCGGCTACGACTATCTTTACAAAGACGGCACGATCTGGAGCTATAAACAGCAAACCGGAACCGCAGGCGCGACGTTTAATTTTGATCCTTTTTACATCAAAGTCTCCTACGGACATATAAACGGGAAGTATGAAGACACAACTTCCTACACCTCCACCGATTATCTGAACATTTACAGCGGTGAGTTGCTGTACCGCACGGGGGTGCTTTATCTCGGGGCGGGTGCCAATTACGTAAATCTGAATGGCTTCGAGAAAAGGGATGTCATACAGGCTGTCGGGAGGATCGACTACTATTACGGTTACCTTTGGTACCTTTCGATCAGGCCAACCTACAATTCCGTGCGCACAACGAATGCCATGGGAAACACCACGGGGAAGAACAAGCGGGACCTCTTCTCGGTCGGTTTCAAGTTCAACCACCTGATAACCACGGGTTGGGTGGGGAAGATCGGTGGCATGTTCGGCAAGCGGGCTTACTATTACGACAATGAGGATTTCACGATCTACAATCAGGATGAGAATCAGGAGATGATGCTCTCCGCTGGTATTGACTGGTACCCGAACTGGAAAACTGTTGTGAATTTCGGTTATCAACACAACAAATTTGACGGTTACGAAGTAAATTATTTTATTGCGGGTGTAAAATTTAGCTGGTGAGCAAATAAAGATACTCGTTACCGGCGCGGGTGGCTTCCTTGGGCAGAGGCTCCTTCCTCTTCTCACGGCGGGGCATACCGTGCACGCCATTTATCATAACACTCCTTCATTTCCTGTCCCTCCCGGGCATTCGCTCGCGGATATCAGGGATAGCTTCGCCCTTTCACGGATTTTTAACGATTTTAAGCCTGAATTGGTGCTTCACCTCGCAGGTATAACCGCTGTTTCGCATGCCCTCGCCCTCACGGAACAGGATGTCCGCGAAATAAATGTAACAGCCTCAGGCACGCTCGCGGAGCTTGCAAATGAGCACGGCGCGAAGATAATATATACTTCCACAGATCTGGTTTATGACGGCTCTGCCGGCGGTAATCTGAAAGAAGATGCGCCACTTAACCCCCTCTCCCTTTACGGCTCAACCAAACTTAAGGGTGAAAAGGCGGTCGCGGATAATACAGACAATTACCTGATACTGCGGGTCGCGCTGATGTACGGTTTCTCGAAGGGGAAGTTGAAGGCTTTCTTTCAGGAGGCTTACAACAAGGTAAAGAGCGGTCAGGAAGTGGTGCTTTTCCACGATCAGTACAGGTCATCGCTTCTCGTGAACGATGGCGCCCGAATGCTTGTTGAACTGATATCGAAACAGCATGATCACAAGTTGGTCAACTTCGGTGCTGCCGAGCGAACCTCACGGGCTGATCTTTTCCTCAGGTTTGTAAGGCAAGCAGGACTGGATGAGTCGAAATTGATTTTTAAGTCGTTCCGGGATATCCCCCATCTCCCGCAGGTGGAGGATGTCTCTCTCGATGTCTCCCGGTTGTTGTCGTTGGGCATTACACCCAGATCTGTAGAAGAATCACTTAACGAAATTATCTCACAGGAAGCATAAAAGAATAGAAGGGACCAAAGAAGTTCTTTTATGTCTTATATTCTTCTATTCTTCCTGTAAAAAAGGAATAAAATGTCTCCACATGAACAATTAATGGGCGCTCACACCTCGATACAGGGTGGCGTGAATGCCGCGATACCTTTAGCGCAGAAGCTTGGCTTCACCGCCATGCAGATATTCACCAAGAACAACAACAGGTGGAGCGCGCCTCCGTTAAAAGAAGAGGATGCCGCCGCGTTCAGGGAAGGGATCGCCAAATCTGATATCAAATTCGTGATGGCTCACGATTCATATCTCATAAACCTTGGCGCGCCATCGGATGAGATGTTCAACAAATCGGTGGATGCCATGGTGGATGAACTCGAAAGGTGTGAAATGCTGGGGATCCCCCAACTCAATTTTCACCCAGGTGCCCACCTCGGTGAGGGTGAGGAGTTTGGGGTAAAGAGGATCGCTCAGGCGCTGGATATCATCCACGACCGCACGCCTGGCTTCAAAGTGAAAAGCATGATCGAGCTCACCGCGGGGCAGGGTTCAGCCATCGGTTACAAGTTTGAGCACGCGAGGGATATAATCGGATTGGTAAAGGAACCGGAAAGAATGTCGGTGTGTATCGATACCGCCCACATCTTCGCCGCGGGATATGATATTAAAGATCCGCAGAAATATGAAGAAGTGATTCTTGAGTTCGACCGTGTGATCGGTCTTGATTGCCTGCAGGCATTTCATGTTAACGATAGCAAGAAACCCCTCGGCAGTCGCGTTGACCGCCACGATCACATCGGCGCCGGCTTCATCGGTCTTGAGGGTTTCCGCAACATTCTGAATGACAAACGCCTGCTTCACATCCCCAAAGTCCTCGAAACCCCCAAAGGGAAAGATCAACTCGAAGACCTCGAGAACCTTAAAACGCTAAGAGAGCTGATAGCCTCTTAAGGTTACATCGGATTCGTATCCCCGGAGTAGGGGGAGAAGTGCTGCAAGTTCTCGAACTTGGTATAGTCGTGGAGGAATTTCAGTTTTACATCGCCGACGGGACCATTACGGTGTTTGGCGATGATCACTTCCGCCACGCCTTTTAGCGAGTTTCCTTCCGAATCGACATCCTTGCCGTAGTATTCGGGGCGGTGGATGAACATTACGACGTCGGCATCCTGCTCGATCGAGCCTGATTCACGAAGATCGGAGAGCATCGGGCGCTTGTCAACCCTTTTTTCCGATTCACGGTTAAGCTGCGAGAGCGCGATGATGGGGATATCAAGATCTTTTGCCAAACCTTTAAGCGACCGTGATATCATCGAGATCTCACGCTCACGGCTTTCTGTATCGGTGTGCCCCTGCATAAGCTGGAGGTAATCGATCACGACAAGTTTAATTCCATATTCCGCCTTCAACCTTCTCGACTTCGCCCTGATCTCAAGCACGGTTTGCCCGGGCATGTCGTCGATGTAGATCGGTGCCTCAGCGAGTTGACCGCCGTATTTTGCAATTCTTGAATGTTCGTCCGGGGTCATTCTCCCTTTGCGGAGGTTCTGTCCCGGGATCATCGCCTCGGCGCAGATAAGACGGGTGACGAGCTGTGTTGTCGCCATTTCAAGAGAGAAAACTGCCACTGGGAGTTTGTGAAGCACTGCCGCGTTCCTTGCGAATGAAAGGGCGAGTGCCGTTTTTCCCATCGAAGGGCGGGCGGCAAGAATTATAAGATCCGAATTCTGAAAACCACCGAGAAAATCGTCAAGATCGTAGAAGCCGGTGGGCACTCCCACCACACCCGCGGCGGTTTTGTTATGCACCACTTCGATATACTCAATCGTCTGGGTGACCGCCCTTTTCATGTCGATATACGTCTTTTTCGACCGTGTTTCCGATATCTGGAAGATCTTTGTTTCCGCTTCATCAAGTATTTTAAGCGCGGTATCCTCAGCCATGTATGCCCGGTTGGCGATGCCGTGTGAAACGGAGATGAGGTCGCGGAGGATCTTTTTTTCTACAAGTATTTTAAGGTGATACTCGATGTTCGCGGCAGAAGAGATGTTGTTGCCGAGCCCGGAAAGGTATGCCAGTCCCCCCACTTCCTCAAGTTTCTTGGTGCGCATCAGTTCATTGAAGATCGTCGACACATCCACGGGCTCCCGCTCATTGTAGAGGTTAACCATCGCGTTAAAGATCAACTGATGTGCCGGTTTATAGAACGCGTCTTTCTCGATCACCGAAACCGCCTTGTTGATCGAATCGGGATCTATCAGTATTGCTCCGAGTACTAATTGTTCAATTTCGAGTGCGTGTGGTGGTGTAATGGTTGCGGGTAAAAAACTGGCTATGCTTAAAGCCGCTTCCTTTTGCTCTTGCTTGCTCATTTCTCTAAAGTTTAATTTTTCGGGAAGTAAAGATATTCAATATTAGGGTAACTCACCTCCCGAAAATTGATCAGTGAAAAAGTTTAACAGAAATTCTTAATTATCTGAACCGGATTGATTATTTTTAAGCAGACTTTTTTATCCTTTTTGAAATTCAGCGAATGTCACTTTTCAGAAAGGCCTTCACGGTCTTCGTGTTGGTCTCTGTAACACTCACTTACCTCCGGATAACCGGTCCATTCATCGATTATTTGGTGAACTACGACTATATCGTGGAGGAGCTGTGCGTCGAAAAGGATGCAGAGGTTAACGACTGCTGCGGCAGTTGCGTTCTCACGGATAACCTCGAAAAAGTTGTCGCGGATGAGCATAACGATGAAAAACTCCCTCCGAAAGGGGAGCAACC
The DNA here is from genome assembly GCA_964625575.1 of uncultured Ignavibacteriaceae bacterium. Taxonomy (GTDB): domain Bacteria; phylum Bacteroidota; class Ignavibacteria; order Ignavibacteriales; family Ignavibacteriaceae; genus UTCHB3. Next base: position 336,091 of record CAZVBQ010000002.1, read on the forward strand.
TGATCAAAAGGAACTTCTCCCCTCAATACTGATAACGGCGACAATTCCCACGCCGGGTACGGGCAGCTTCGATTATTTTACCACAAACACTGTCGCGCTGCTTGCCCGCGCTGAAAGCCCCTCGGCACCACCTCCAAAGATCTGATCCAATTTAAGTTAAATCACAGTTTATCAATTTAACGAGAGGATTCAGATGTTCCGCTTGAAATGGAATTATTTTACCCTGTCCCTTCTTTTGCCGTTCATCGCGTCCGGGCAAAATGGTGACAGCATGAAGGTTTACTGGTTCGATCCCGTTGACATAACGGGGAAGAAAATGGAGCTTTACAGCAATTCCCTTACCATTCAGAGGGATAATCTCGAGAACCTCCTCGCTTATGGAGGGATCTCACTCATCAAGAAAGGCGTTTTCTTCGCTCAGGATGTTTATTCCGACGGTCTGAAGAAAGGCGATATCAACATTGTTATCGACGGTGAAAGATTTCACCCGGCCTGTGTTAACCGAATGGATGCTCCTGTTTCGAGGATCAACCCGCTTGATATGGAGACACTCGAGTTGATGAAAGGCTCAAGCGCGCTTCAGTCTGGTCTGGGTGGCGTCATCTCACTACACCGGAAGAGGCCCGGTAAAGAGCCATTCATTCTCGCGAGCGCGGGAGGTGTCGCCGGTGCTTCATCGGCACTCGATCTTTCTGTCGCGGGTGGGTTGAAGGATAATCGCCTTTCGCTGCACTTCGCAAAGGGTACTCCCTACACAAACGGCGACGGTAAGGCTTTCAACGAGCTTTACGGTTACAGGGACAACTACAACTTCACCCTTGCCGAAGTGTCATATCAGGGTGAGGTGGACGACTGGAAGTATGGCGCCTCGGTTGCTTATACAGAGAACATAACCTTCCCTTATCTTCAGATGGATGAGAGGTTCAACCGTCTTTTCAGCGCCAATGTTTCATACAAGGGCCACAAGATCTACGCCAACTACACCAGCCACCTGATGAACAACGATCTCCGGGTTTCGATGATGCAGATGGAGACAGATGCCAGAAACTTTACCATCGGAGTCGTCGGCAGTTTCTATGAAGCTTACTTCAGGAAGTGGAACTCTGATAACTTCATCAAGATGCCCGCAATGCTGATCAACAATGCCCTGATGCCGGGGGTTAACCAGTATTTCGCGTCACTTTCGCGTCAGATAAAGACGGGTGAATTCACTTTCAGCGGCAAGGCGGGGGTTTCATACTTCAACCTTGACAAAGAAGAAGTGAAAACCTACTACCAGCGCGTGTGGAGCGACCCCAAGATAACGGCCTTCTTCCCGGTTGTGGGCTTAAGCGCGGCATACTCACAGGCGATCGGTTCTGAATTTGCTTTCGGCGTTATGGCGGAAGCAGCAGCGGAACTTCCCGAGACCGAGGCGCTTTTTGTCGCGGTCAGAAGGGCGCCATCGGGTTCTTCATGGGTGGGTAATCCTAATCTTGAGCAGCCGTTGAAAGCCGGTTTGAGGGCTACACTTCTGACCAAGATAGCGAGATTGGAGTTCTATGCCAATCATGTTTCGAACTTCGTCTATCTCGACCGTAAGGCTGCCGGTGGAACGAACTTCGTAACCTACCGGAACATCAACGCGATGATAGCGGGGGCAAACTTCGCGTTGGAGTATAAATTCATCGATATTCTTGCATCATACACATGGGCAGAGAACAGAAGTGACGCCACTCCGCTTGCAGAGATCATGCCGTTGAGGGTGGTTACAAAACTTACTTCACCCAAATGGATGGATATGGTCTTCTTTGTACGACATACATGGTCGGATGGACAGACGAGAGTTGATGCCGCAGTAAGCGAGACTGTTACAGCGGCTTGGAATCGTCTCGACGCGGGTCTTTCAGGTGAGTTCAGAGGAATAAAAGCTTCACTCGAAGTTGAGAACATCACTAATGCCAACTATCAGTCGCACCTTTCGTTTTTCCGGGATCCATTCAAAGCCGGCTTCAAGGTTTATGAACCGGGGATGATGGTAAGACTTAATTTTGGGTACGGGATTTAATTTCTCGAACCTCTCACCCCTTAATCCCCTCTCTCCTTTCCAAGGCGAGAGGGGAGACGGCTGAAGAAAAAGCGCTGAATTCCCGGAGTCTGCGCTAAAGGGAAAATAACTCGCTTCGCTCAGACACATTTTCCCTTTCACGCTCCGACTACCGTGAATTCTTATCCGCGCTTTTTCTTAGGCCGATCCCACCTAAGGTTTGTGCCAAACGATTCAGCATTCAGCCATAATACCTAATACCTAACACTTAACACCTAGCATCCCCCAATCACTCTTGTGGATTTCTTCTTGGGTGCTGCTGATTTCTTGGCGGCGGCGATGAGAGCAGGTAGTTGCTTGGCGGCACGGACGCGGAAAATGTGAGTGTCTTTTTCCTGACGGGTTACAGGTTCTTTCACGGCTTTGTAGTTGAGGATATCTTTTTTGAATGAAGTCAGACCACCTTCAAGCACCGCGAAATTGTGATAGCCGAGTCCGGAGGCGATGAATGCTGCCTTCCGCTCTTCTGATTCGTTATTGGCGATGAAGACTGTGTACTTGTTTTTAAGCGCGAGTACCTTGTGGGCATCCTTCCCGAACAACTCATCGAAAGACATGTTGGTTGAGCCGGGGAGGGAGAATTTCTCAAATTCCTTCGCGGATCTGAGATCGATCACCTGGAGCTTTTTGTCTTTGTCGAGGAGTCTGAAAGCGAGTTCATCGACGGTCATGGTATTAGCTGGTTTCGAAGTGGCGGCCGCTGTGGCATCTGCCAGCAATTCTGTTCTTCTTTCGGGCATGAAGAGTGTGAAGAACCCGATAGCAAACAGGGTAAGACCGAGCCCGACATAGAGCTTTTTCGGCTGCAATTCGGGGTTGTCTTTTTTGTTTACTTTCTTCTCGACCCAGGTGGTGAACCAGAACGCGCCCACTGCCATCGCTGTCATTCCGAAAGCAAACAGTCCTTGTGAAGTGCCGGTGAGGTCGTAGATCGTTACAAGTCCGAGATTGTTTGCTTTGTAGAGCCCTTCGAACATGGGGTAACCCTCTGCAAAAATGAAGACGCCGATAAATCCACCAAGAACAAATACCATGGCATCGATCTTTCCGATCGCCGCGGCGCAGACGCTGGTACCGGGGCAGAATCCTCCGATCACGAAGCCGAGCCCCATTATAAGTCCGCCTACAATAGCTGACCATACGAACAAAGGATTGACGTAGATAAGGCTTAAGTCAAGCAATCCAAAATGACCGAGGGCTACAACTCCGATCATCGCGGTGATACCCGCGGTGAAGAATACGCGGAGAACGGTGAAATCGTATCCGTAAAAAAGTCCGACAAGCTTCTTTGATGTCGAAAAGCCCGCCTGCTCAAGTATGAAGCCGAATCCAATTCCGATCAGAATTGCGACAACAAAGTTAAGTTCGTTTCCAATGAAGTCAGGTACTAACGGTCCCATTAGTTACCTCCCTGAAGCCATAGTTTACGGAAGAACCAGGCAAAGGCGTAAGCCCCGCCGAAAATCGCGAACATGGTGATCAAGCCTCCGGCTGAAAGCACAGCCATTCCGCTTAGAGCGGCACCACTGGTGCAGCCGCGGCCGAGTTGAGAGCCGAGCCCGAATAGCGCTCCGCCGATCAGAGCCGTCACAATTCTGGTTTTGGAGGAGACGGTTGGAATCTTTTCAAGCGTTAAGTTGAGCCTGTTTGATACAAGACCTGAGATAAAAGCTCCGACAATTACACCGAGAACTTCGAAAACCAGCCAGTTCTTAAGGGGGTTGTTTTCATGTTCTTTCATGTACTCGCTGTAGAATTTTGAGTCCTGAATGTGAGTGGGAGCCACGGCGGAAACGGTGGCGACAACTCCGCTTTTTACGGCGCCACTCGCTCCGAGGCCTCTGCCCGTAACGAAAATGGTCACCAGAAGGAGCAGACCCAGGAAGAAGCCTGCCAGATATGGGTTCATATATTTTGTTTCGTTCATTTCAATCCTCAATTCCCGGTTTTTGCCGGTTCTGCCGGCACTTCAGTGGTGGAGTTTTTAAATTTATCTTCGGAATCGTCTTCAAGTTCTTCGTAGCCGGTTATCATTGCCTTGAGGTTTGTTGTAGGCTTGTGTCCGGTTGTTATAAGGTAGAGGTGCACTACGATAAAAGCTATCAGCGCGAAAGCTCCTGCGGTGTGGAAGAGAGCTATCGGCTCAACACTCGTGAGGTCAAGTCCGGCGACACCTCCCTTTTGCGGGTATCGGTAAAACATGTAGAGCAAGCCTGAGATCACCATTACGGGTATCACGAGAAGTTTAAGCGCCAGATAAACCAGACGCTGAAGCGGGTTCAGTTTGCTGAGTACCGTTTTCTTTGTGGGATGTGGCGCGTTTCTGAAAATACCGATCAAATAGAAGTTGATCTGCGCCCTGATGTTGGTAAAAGTGGGAAGATACTGCTTCCACTCACCGGTTGAGAAGTGCCAGAAGATCGCGAAAGCGATGAGCACAATAAACGCGTAAGCGGCTATGTTATGGTAAGCTACTGCATTTTCATAACCGAAAAATTTTATTGATCCATGCACTTCGAAACCGGTAGCGGCGAGGAAGAATATCAGAAATGCCTGGGTCCAGTGCCAAAAGCGCTCGAATGACCTGTAGATATAAACCTGTTTTTTCATTTTACGGCTCCTTTCTTGCGCTTTCTTGATGAGTACACCCTGGCTGAACCGTGGGCAAAAATACCGATTATGCTTAGGACAATAACCCAATTCCCGGCGGTGTCTATCAATGGTGAATAGTCGCGAGCCGGCATGTAAAAGTCGTTCAAACCCGCGAGTCTGCTTTCGTTCCGAGTGTGGCACTCGGTGCAGGTTACGGTCTGATTCTTTGGCGCGACCATGTGGTTAACGGGCCAGGTCATTTCGGTTTTGATAAATGAATATTGACCACTAAAAGGGAGGCCAACCTCTTCCATACCGACCTTCGAGGCGCGAACCCAGTCGAAATCTTTCCAGAAAGCACCCTCGCCTTTTTCGTCAGCGAAGAGTTTGGGCTGGATCAGCATTTTGGTTACGGGGTCGAAAGGCTGCCTCGCCCTGTGTATCTTCACGGGGATGATCTTCGAGTCGGGATCGGCATATGAACCGTTCAGAGTGTTGATCTGCAGGGCTTTCGAAGTGTCGCTTACTGTGTCACCGAGGAGGTAGTGATCGGCTGTACCGTTGAACCAGATATATTCCGGTTTCAGATTTTTGCCCCAGGTGAAGGAGCCTTTAATTGAGAGATAAGTGTGGTTGCCGTCTTTATCATCGATCTCGAACGGTTCGCCGTCCTTCAGTTTGCCGGCGGTTGACCAGTCCCAATCCGTCTTAGTGGCGTTCACTTTGGCGTAGGTTGGGATGTGGCACGTCTGGCATGCGACTTTCATCGTGTGTTCGTTAAGAATTGCCGACTCGTGCGGTGCCTCGGTGTGACACTGTTCGCATGAAGACCTGTCGCGGTTCATCGAAGAGAGCGAGTACATCTTTCCCTTCATCTTGTGGTTCTCAGCAGTGTGGCAATCGACGCAAGCAAGGTTTGCTCCTTCCACAGCCATGTGAACATCGATATCTTTCGAGGGTTCGAACATTGCTTTTTCGAGGTCACCATGTTTTACGTTGTTACCTCCGCCGCCGTAGAAGTGGCAAACCCCGCAGTTGGAGCGTTTTGGTTTACTTACGCTCATGGCGACAACGCCAAGGTTAACCTTCGGGTCGGGGGCTCCCGCCATTTCGGCACCTTTCGCGTATGTTTCCGAATTGTCGTGGCAAACGAGGCAGTCGATGTTTGTTGAATCGGTAAGTGCCTTCATGTCGCTGGTGATGCCGAAACCGATGTGGCACTTCGCGCAGCTTTTTTCGTTACCTTCAACTCCGATACAGAAGTTGTTGATGGCATTGTGTTTTCCGATGTGGATTATTCCGCGACCTTTCACGTATTCTTCCCTTTGCCAGTTCCAGTGACTCGACTGCATCACTTCCTTGTGCCTTTCGGTATGGCAGGTGATACATTCTTTTGTCACTTCTCTGGCGTTGGTAAATCTTTTCTGAAGTACAGGAAATTTTGAGTGGTCAACGGAGGGTATATGCTTTTGTGTGTATTTTTCCTTCAATTGTGAGGTCAGGCTCTGAGGTATCTCATTGGGTCTGAGAAACAATATCACGCTTATAACGGTAAGGAAAAAAACAACCAGTAATACGACTATTTTTTTCATGGTATGCTACTATTTCAGTGTCTAAAACTAAAATTTATTTTATACCCTAAAATAAATTCCGGTGCTAAATTGAGCAAGAAAAATCGCCACAGTTATAAAATATTTTACTATAATTATACGGTTT
>CAZVBQ010000002.1:342584-413566 GCA_964625575.1 uncultured Ignavibacteriaceae bacterium
TTGAGCAAGAAAAATCGCCACAGTTATAAAATATTTTACTATAATTATACGGTTTTGGAATAATAACGGTGGGGGTGCGTTGTCCGGGGTTGGGTAGTGAGTAGTGAGTGGCGAGTAGCGAGGATTCGTTGCCGGTTGCGCGTTGCCCGGATGGGGTGGTGAGTAGTGAGTGGCGAGTAGCGAGGATTCGTTGCCGGTTGCGCGTTGCCCGTTGCCTGGGATATCTATCCATGATTAAGGTTCAATTAAACCACAAAGCCCACAGAGCCCACTGAGGAAGAAAATAGCACACGGATAAACACGGATTAGACAAATTGACGAGGATCATTAAAATACATTCTGCGTTTATCCGTTAAATCCGTGTGTATCTGCGTTCCTAAAACGCTCTCTGTGCTCTCTGTGCGCTCGCTGGTTTTATAAACCGTCCTTCGGGCACCTAAGCAACAAAAAAATCGGAGGCTTTCGCGAAGACCGTATCAAACCCTGCATCCACCTTATCCTTGATCCTGGTGAGGGTGGGGAAGGGGTTCTCGTGTGTGTATTCGTAATCGAGAACCACTGTGTCGAAAGCGATTGTTTTTGGGTGATCACTCACGAGGCACTCTTTTATTGCCCAGGGTGGCATCACGAGATCTTTATCAAGAGCGATGCCATAGATACGATCACGTATTTTGGCGAGGTGCCGCTTGCGGGCTACAAGTCCGGCATCATGGGAGAGCATTGCCTTGAAGAGAAATGTTTCACCCGCGTCGGGACTGAAAAGCGTCCTCAGCCTGTCATCCGTGGTGAGATTCTGGTCGAGGCGGTGGACGTAGAAATCTTTCAGCGCTTCGGCGGCTTCACTGTCGAGGATGTATTTATTTGTCGGTTCCATCCTGTCAAGCGTGGTACCGCCGCAGAAAAGTACACATTTTGAGCTGTTAAAGAGTCCGAGAGGATTGCTCATCATCATTATCTGCGCGATGAAGGCGCCGATCGAGTAGCCGAAAATGTTGAGTTTTGTGCCCGGTTTCAGTCCGGTAATCTCACCTTCCTGAGCCATCTGGGCGAGTTTTGTGATATCATAGATGGTCTGTAAACCGGAGTAAACGAACCTCTGTGGCACGAATTGGAGGCGCGAAGAGATGGCAGCGTTAACAGGGCTCGACATCTCGACTCCCGGAAGAAGCACTTTACGCTCGTTCGATATCTCTTTCATCAGGCGGAAATCAGACCAACACTTCGGAGCCCTGTGCATGTGAAACGCGTGGGGGAAGAGAATTACCGGCTGCCCTGTCAGTTTCACCAACCTGTGCGCCCAGGGAAGGTATTTCTCCCAGCCTCGCTCATTCAGTCCGTGAAGAAGGAGAATGGCCGTACCGGAATCAGCAGTGTTTTTATCGCTCATCATTGAGAAAGTGAAGGAATTGTTCTCCTCCACGGTGCTGTCGGGCACGTTCAGACGCTTCATCAGGTAGCGGTCGGAGAACTGATTCTGCGAGAGGTAATACTTCATAAGCGCCTTTACTAATGGGTTGAGCTCTGAATATTCATCTCCTTCAGGGAAGGTGTTCGATGTGTCGCTGGTGAAGGGGTGGTTGGTTATTTTTACGTCGTGAGCGCTGATATCGATCGTTGGATCACAAGTATTAAAATGTTCTTTTAGATTCGAGTAAAGTTCAAGGAATCTCATTTCGGCAGTTCCGTGGTTGCCTGTGGGCGTTTTGAGTTTTTCTGTTTGAGCGCGATTATCTCTTTTTTCTTCTTTTTCAGAAGGTCTTCCCACCTGCTGATGCCTTCTTTGAAGAGCTCCATCTTATCGAACAGGCCATCGATGGCAGTAAGAAGCTCCTCAAGCTTTCCTTCCGCGTCATCGATCTTGTGGGCTTCGAGGTTGGAGGAGAGATCGAGGAAGACGCGGAAATAGTCGGATACCTTTTTGATCTCGTCAAGTGAGTAACCGAAAAGTTGAAGGTCTTTTATGAGGTTGGCAATAAAAACCCAGTGCCTGTCGTAGAGCCGGTAACCGCCTTCACTTCGCATGTCGGGCTCGATTATTCCCATCTCCTCCCAGTGTTTAATTGTTCTGGGGCTCACTTTCACGCTTTCGGCGATCTGTCCGACTGTCAGATAGCTTTCGTTCAGGTTCTGCTTACCGTTATCGGGACTTCCTTTCGGGAGACCCACTTTCTTGATTATCTTTTTTATGTCATCGAAGCCATAACCGAGTTCGTGGAGTTTTATGAGGTGTTGCCCCCGCTCACACTGCCAGGCGGTGTAGAGGGGAATTCCCTCGTCGGAAGTGCCTGATGGCTTTACGAGGTCTTCCTTTTCCCAGTCGGCAAGAATGTTTTTTGATATTCCGAGCTTCGTGGCGAACTCATCGGCAGTGAAAATCTCTTTCATAACCTGTACCTATACGTGCATTTCTAAAAAGGATGACAGTTAACGTACACTAATATATCTCTTTAAAGTTACCAGGCAAGTGAAAAAATGAATCATTTTTCATAATTTTTATCGCTTGGTGTAAAAGAGGTATTTTTGCTAACTCAAAAAATGAAAATCACAGGAATATGGAACTTATCAAATCTAAAAAACGAATAATAATAGATTATTTGCTGATCGCTCTTGGTGCATTCATCATGGCGCTCGGTATCAGTGTTTTCCTTATCGATGCCAAAGTGGTGCCGGGAGGGGTCAGTGGACTCTCGATGGCTGTGTACTACTTTACCAACGGTACCGTCCCCGTAGGTATAATGATATGGGTACTGAACGTGCCGTTATATATATGGGGGCTGAAGGAGCTCGGAAAATCGTTCGGAATACGCACTTTTTACGGATTCACCCTCAATTCCTTCTTTATCGATTTGCTCAGGGGTGATTTCCCCGGACTCGGCTTCATCCGCCTGCAAGACTCGCAGACTGTGCAGGATCTCTTGCATCATGATTTTCTCTTCCTGATCGTGATCGGCGCTGTTCTTCTCGGAACTGGCCTTGGCGTGATCTTTAAGTTCGGAGGAACCACTGCCGGCTCAGACATTGTGGCTGCAATTCTGAAGAAGAAATACGGTATGAAACCGGGCACGGCGATCATCCTTATCGATATTTTTGTAATTCTTCTTGCGGGCGCGGTGATCGACTGGAAAGGGCTAAGCCCCGAAAAACCCGCCCTCTCACTCACGCTTTACGCGATACTTCTGCTCTTCATTTCTTCAAGGCTTGTCGATCTGATAATCGATGGATTCGACTACGCGAAAGCCGCGATCATCATCTCCGACAAGAATGATGAAGTGGGCGCGGCAATTATGAATGAACTGAGCCGCGGTGCCACGGCACTTAAATCCCGCGGACTCTACAGAAATATCGACCGGGAGGTGATCTATACCGTGGTCACCAACAAGGAACTCCCCCGGCTGACGGAGATAGTCCACAAAGTTGACCCCACCGCGTTCATGATCATCAACAACGTTCATGAGATACTCGGTGACGGCTTCAGACGAAGGATCTGACATTCAAAAGGGGGTGCCGCGATGAAAAGGTTGATTACGCGGATTGCAATTCTCTCTCTCCTGCTGTTATTAGGGCGGCAGGAGGGAAACCTGTCTTTCGCGCAACGAAAACCGGTGGTTCTCGGCGTTGAGCAGGGGCTTTCGCAAGCAACTGTAAGATCGATCGCCCAGGGTCCCGAAGGCTTCCTCTGGATCGCGACCTGGGGCGGGCTCGACCGGTATGACGGACATGTTTTCAAGAATTACAGCCAGATACCGGGTGATCCCTCCTCCCTCATGAACAATAACCTGGTTAATGTATCAATTGATGGCATGGGCCGGCCATGGGTGACCTCAATAGATGAAAAAGTGGCTGTTCTTGACCCCCTCACCGGAAAATTCACTCTTTTGACCCATAAAAACGGAGAACCTCTCCTCGCGGAGTGGGGCTGCTATCCCGTAAAATTCGACAAAAACAGCATGGTTTTACTCTCGAACAAAGGGATGGTGTTGGTCAATGAACACGATCTTTCTATTTCTATTCTCGCCGAAACAAAAGAAATCGCGTTCACCGAAGTGGTGGAGGCCTTCCCGCTGGGGAAATCGCTTTATCTGATCGAGAAGGCAAAGCGGGTTAAGAAAATCCAGGTGGAGTTTGAAGTTACCTCGGTTTCCAGAGTTAGCGACGGACGCTTTCTCTTTGTCGGCCTCAATGGCGAATTACACGAATTTGACCTAAAAACCGGCAAAAGCAGAATGCTGTTAAAGCTGTTGAAGGTGAAATTTCCTGCAAGTTATTACACATTTCAGATACATACCGACAGCAAGGGGTTCACAAGGATATTAACTGCTGAGGGCTGTTTTTTACTCGACGCTGACATGAAGTTGATCCCAGGATTGTTTACTGAGGGGGATGAGTCAACTTTCCGGAAAGGTGTGGTTTACTCCTTCTGTGAAGATATTTTCGGCAATTCCTGGGTGGGGACAGGGACGGGGTTGATAAAAGTCCCGGGACGGAAACAGCTCTTCAAGAACTTCCCCGAAGATGGCGATCTACAGAAAGCGATTGGTCAGGAGATGCTGATCACCATGCTGCACATCCCCGGTTCAAAGATGCTGATCGGTACAACCGGAGGATTGTACACTTTTAACCCGGCAGATCAATCATTCAAAAAACATCCGGGAATAGTCCCGGGTGAAGAGAGTGTGGTAGTTTACCGGCTGTTCAAAGACAACAAAGGTGGATTGTGGACGGGAACAAAAAAAGGTTTTCTGAAACTTTCACTCAACGGCGAAAACCTGACCTCAAAAATGACAAGATTCAAGCCTCCCGGAGGAAACGTAGAGTGGACGAGCAGGATACTTTCAATCGTGGAAGCAGATAATGGCGATCTCTGGCTGGGCTCTATCAACGGGATCGTAAGATTTTCCCCCTCTACAGGTGACTACAAAACTTTTTATTTCCATTGTAACTTCGGAGATGAAGGTGACAATTACATCCTCTCCCTCTTCATTGATGGCGGCATACTGTGGGCAGGCACGAACAGTGAAGGCCTCCTGAGGATCAACACTTCCGACATGACTTACACCCGGTACAGCACCCAACCCGAAAGCAGACTGAAACTGCTAAGCGACAAGATAATGACGATCACTAAAGACAGGGATGGGAACATCTGGGCAGGTACAATGAGCGGAGGGATTAATATCATTAGTCAAGATCTTAAGACGGTAAGATACCTGACAACGAAAAACGGTCTAATGAGCAACCTTGTGTTCGGGCAACTTGCCGACAGAGCCGGTTTTATGTGGGTATCCACCTCGAAGGGATTGGCGCGTGTTGACATCCGCACTCTTAAAACCCGCAACTATACGAAAAGCGAAGGGGTGCTTTCTGCCGATTTCAATCAGAATGGTTACTATGCGGGGCCTGATGGGAAATTCTATTTCGCCGGAAGCAGGGGAATAACGGTTTTCGACCCTAAAAATGTTCAAAGAAGCGGGATCATTCCCAAACTGACCCTAACCGATCTGAAAGTGCTGAACGAGCCCGCGCTTCACAGAATTAAGAACGGGGAATTGGTGCTTGACCATAACGAAAACTTCCTTTCTTTCGAAATGGCGGCGATAACATTTGAGGACCCCTCTTATAACATCTACCTATGGAAACTCGAGGGGCTAACGGATGAATGGGTAAACGCCGGTAACCGCAGGACAGTTGATGTTTCGAACCTCCCCCCCGGTGAATACACTCTTAAGGCAAAAGCCACTAATGGGGATGACGGTTGGAGCGGAGAGACCGTTCTTGCCAGGATAGTGGTTGTTCCTCCCTTCTGGATGACGGGATGGTTTGCTGCTATCGCGGGACTGTTTCTGACCGGCATTATAGTTCTTGCCACCTACATTCTTTCGAGGCGCAAACTGAACCGCGAAATAGCAGAACTTGAAAAAGAGAAAATGATCATGCTCGAGCGAACGAAAACCCGCGACAAGATCGCCCGCGACCTGCATGATGACCTTGCTTCTACTGTTAGCGGCGCGGGACTGTATATGCAGTCGGCGACAAACATTCTGGGGCGTGATGTTGAAACCGCGAAGAAGATGATCGAAAAATCGGCTTCACTTTTAACGGAAGCCGAACAGGCTATGCGCGATATTGTATGGTCGGTATCCCCACAATACGATACAGTGGAAAACCTCGCTCTCCGGATCAGGATACTCGCCCGCGAACTTTGCGAAGCCGCGGGGATCAAGTTCGAATTTGAAAGGTCGGGGGATTCATCCGGCATTCTCGGTGACGAGTTGAGAAGAAACCTCTACCTTTCAGCGAAAGAAGCGGTGCTTAACGCGGTTAAACATTCGGGCGCGGATGCAATTTCGATTCTGGTTAAATCGGAATCGGGTATCATCACAATAAGGATATCCGACAACGGGCGGGGATTCAGGATGGAATCGAATGCCGAAAAGCTCGGCGGCAACGGTCTGACAAACATCAGAAAGAGGTGTGAAGAGATCGGCGCCACTTCCAAAATTGAAAGCTTTGAAGGGAAAGGAACGACAGTCACCATAAACTGCGGAATTGAAAAATGACGCAATCGCGCTATTACTTTTCCACTCCCGATTTCCGATCTTGACATATGGAAAATAGAGAAATAAGCATCGCCATTGTTGAAGATCACCGCGACTTCCGTGAAGGATTAGTGAGTTTCATCTCTTTTTCGCCCGGTTATAACTGCATGGCGAACTTCTCCTCCGTTGAGGCCGCCCTTGCCGGGATACCCGATGTTGAAGTAGTGCTTCTTGATATCAACCTTCCGGGGAAGTCGGGCATCGAGGCAATCCCCCTTCTAAAGGAGAAGAATCCCGAAGTCAGGATCATAATGATGACGATCTTCGACGATTCAGAGAATATATTTAACGCGATGCAGGCAGGCGCCGACGGTTATCTGCTGAAAAACACACCCCCTCTTAAGATACTTGCAGCGATAGATGAAGTTGCCTCCGGCGGCGCCCCAATGTCACCATATATCGCCCGCAAAGTGGTCGATTTCTTCAGCAAAGCATCAGGAAAAGGCAGCGACTACGACCTGACACCGCGGGAGAAGGAAATTCTCTCCCTACTTGTTGATGGCACCGGTTCCCACACCATAGCCGATAAACTCTTCATAAGCTACGAAACCGTGAGAAACCACCTCAGAAACATCTACCGCAAACTTCAGGTTACATCGAAGTCGCAGGCGGTATCAAAAGCCCTCCGCGAAAACCTCGTAAAATGACGCGTTTGCGTTATTGACCCCCATACCTCCAAAACTGTAATTTGTGACAGTATTTATTCACAAATAAGGTTTAACAATGCGCTTGATTTTTAACATCTTCTTTTTTCTGATTCTGACATCATCTGTGGCTTTTTCGCAGTGGGTAGGAGTCAGTAGCAATTCTACCGACGAATTAAGAAAAGTGCAGTTTCTTGATGACAATCTGGGGTGGATCGCAGGTGAGTCGAGCGTACTCAAAACAACCGACGGCGGTACCACATGGACCTCGTTTAGCACAAACATTGGTGATACACGTGGCATGTTTGCAGTTTCAGCTTCTGTCGTTTACATTTGTGGCACTTTCGGGAAGATAAGCAAGACAACTGATGGTGGTACCACTTGGGTTGCTCAGACAACAGGAGCCCCCAACCTGACATCGATTGACGCACTTTTCTTCCATGATCAAAATAACGGGTGGGCAGTCGGCACAGACGGTTTTATGATTAAAACAGCGAATGGCGGCACGACATGGCAGAGAGTTACAACTACTGCCACATCATCCTTGGAATGCATTGAATTTATCGATAATAACAATGGCTGGGCCGGCGGGGACACAGATTTCCTGAGAACCACCGATGGCGGGGCAACATGGGCAAAAATAAACGGCTTCGCTTCAGTGAGGGACATCCACTTCCTCGACGCGAACAGAGGATTTGTTACCGAAACCTGGGGACAGGACAACTTTGTCCAAAAAACCACCGATGGCGGGGTAACTTGGACTCCATCGACTACTATTTCAATCGGACCCTACTATTTCCATGGTGTCCATTTCACAGATCAGAACAACGGGTATGTGGTTGGCAGAACAATGTTCCTCCTCGGGAATCATGGTACATACAAAACAACCGACGGTGGTACAACATGGACAGCGATGACCACAAATCCCGTTCCGATGTTTGAGAATTTCTGGTCTGTTACCTTCACTCCAAATGGCACAGGGTGGGCTGTTGGTGATAATGGCGCGATCTACAAGCTCGAAGGGTCTACCTCTGTTGCCGAAGAAGGTCTCTCCCCCGTTGATTTCAGCCTTGACCAGAACTACCCGAACCCGTTTAATCCTTCTACCGTTATCCGTTTCGCGTTGCCCGTTGCGGGTAATGTTGAATTGAAGGTTTTCAACCCTCTCGGTGAGGAAGTTGCCACGCTGGTGAATCAGTTTGTTGAGGCAGGCGCTCATGAAGTGGCGTTCAATGCCGCGAACCTCCCGAGCGGAATGTACATTTATAAATTAAGCGCGGGCAGTTTCAGTTCTGTGAAGAAGATGCTTTTAATGAAGTAAAAAGGGTTGTTTTGGATCGCTCCGGCAGATCCCCAGGGGGAGATCTGCCGTTAGCGTAAAACCATGATTCCCCTCTCCTTTTAGGAGAGGGGCAAGGGGTGAGGTCTAAAAACCTCTAAATAGAAGGGGAATCAGTTAGAAAGGTACTTACCGGTGATCGCTTTGAACTCACGGAGTGCTTCATCAACTTTTGTGATGTCTTTACCGCCCGCGGTTGCAGACTGTGGTCTGCCGCCACCGCCGCCGCCCAGGATCCGGGCAACATCTCCGACTATCTTGCCTGCCGAAAGGTTCTTGCCTTTGATCAGATCATCGGTTACCACGCAGACGAGTCCAACCTTGCCGTCGAAAACGGAGAGGAGGAGTCCGACGCCGCTTTTCATATGGTCGCGGAGGTCATCGCCGAGCTGTTTCAATTCGTCGTTGCTTTCAGCTTCGATCTTCGAGCAGTAAAGGTTGATTCCCTCGAAGCTTTCACCCTGAGCGATAACCTTGGCAAGCTGCTGTTTCTTCATCTGAAGTTTGAAGGCAGCGATCTCTTTCTCAAGCTTCTTTTTATCATCCAGAAGTTTTTCAATCGTGTCGTTAGCCTCGTGTATCTTCTCGAACTGCTGGTTGATGAACCGCTCAACACCGGCACCTGTAACGGCTTCGATCCTGCGGACACCGCTTGAGATTGATGCTTCTGAGATAACTTTGAAAAGACCGATCTCTGATGAGTTATGCACGTGTGTTCCGCCGCAGAACTCAACCGACTTGTCGCCGAACTGTACCACATTAACCAGATCACCATATTTATCGCCGAAGAACATGAGGGCACCCATCTGACGGGCTTTCTCAATCGGCATGTTGCGGTGGTGTGTGAGAGGGATGTTCTCTCTCAACTGCTCGTTTACGATGGTTTCGATATCGGCAAGCTCTTCTTTGGTAACTTTACCAAAGTGTGAGAAGTCGAAACGAAGCCTGTCGGGGCCTACATAGGAGCCTGCCTGCTGAACATGTGTACCGAGCACGTTTCTGAGCGCGGCGTGCATGAAGTGGGTGGCCGAGTGGTTACGCATAATATCCCAGCGGCGTGCCCTGTCAACTTCGGCAAGCACTTCCATGCCGGTATCGATCAGAACGCCCGCGGCGTTATCAACCACGTGGATCACTTTACCTTCGTTTTTCAGTACATCATCAACAACGAGTTTGTTCTCGCCGATGCGGATAACGCCTGTGTCGTCGATCTGACCACCGGCCTCAACATAGAAAGGGGTTTTGTCGAGGATGATCAGCTCGTTGTCGCCTTCTTTTTTCAGTCCGGTCACGGTGGCATGTTCCGCGAGGGATTCATAACCGAGGAACTGAGTCGGTGCTTCGCTGATGGTTTCAAAATTGTCGAGTCCGCCGGCAATGATATTAACAGTACCGATCTTGCTCTTTGTGGCTTCGCGGGCTCTTTCGCGCTGCTCTGCCATGTGGGCATCGAATCCGTCTTCGTCAACAGTGTAGCCGTGCTCAGTCGCCATCACGCGGGTGAGATCGACAGGGAAACCGTAAGTGTCATAAAGTTTGAACGCGTCCGCGCCGGGGATCTCGGTTTTACCTTCCTTTTTCAGGTGGGCAGTGATCTCCTCGAAGTGGTGGATGCCGCGGTCGAGGGTCTTGTTGAAACTTTCCTCTTCACTTCTGATGATCTTCTTAACGAATTCCTTGTTTTCGATGATCTCAGGGAACTGGTGCCCCATCTGCTCGACGAGTGTATCAACGAGTTTGTAGAGGAACGGATTGTTAAGATTTATCTTTCTGCCGTAACGGGCGGCCCTTCTGAGAATCCTTCTGAGCACATAACCGCGACCTTCGTTGCTGGGGACAGCTCCATCAGCAATGGCGAAAGCGAGGGTTCTGATATGGTCGGCGATAACGCGGATCGGCACAATATCGTGGCTGTTCGCGTAGCTCGCTCCCGAAATCTTCTCGATCTCTTTAATAATCGGCTGAAAAACATCTGAATCGTAGTTGGATGATTTTCCCTGTATCACAGCCACAAGGCGTTCGAAGCCCATGCCTGTATCGACATGTTTGGCGGGGAGTTCGTGGAGCTCGCCGTTCTCATCACGGTTGAACTGAATGAAAACGAGGTTCCATATCTCAATGCAGAGTGGTGATCCCGCGTTGACGAGTGAGGGATCATCATAGTTGTCACTAAGATTGATATGTATCTCGGAGCACGGACCGCATGGACCGGTTTCGCCCATCTCCCAGAAATTGTCTTTCTCGTCAAACTTCAGGATGTGCGCGGGGTTAATGTCTGTGACAGCCTTCCATAGATCGAAAGCTTCATCATCAGTACGGTAAACGGTGGCGAAAAGCCTCTCCTTCGGGAGTTTGTAAACTTCTGTGAGGAGTTCCCAAGCCCAGGCGATCGCTTCTTTTTTGTAATAGTCGCCGAACGACCAGTTACCGAGCATCTCGAACAGTGTGTGGTGATAGGTGTCGTGCCCCACTTCCTCGAGGTCGTTGTGCTTGCCTGAAACCCGGATACACTTCTGGGTGTCTGCCGCTCGCGTGTACTCACGCTTGCCCGTTCCGAGGAAAACATCCTTGAACTGGTTCATTCCCGCGTTAGCGAAAAGAAGTGTGGGGTCGTCATAAGGTACAACAGGTGAGCCGGGAACGATCCGGTGCCCCTTGTTTGCAAAAAAGTCGAGGAATTGCTGTCTGATCTGTTGAGAAGTCATGGTCTTTCGTTTTTACTTTACTTTAAATTTCTGGTCTTTTGTGATGGTTTTTTTAGTTAACTCGTCGGTAACGCTGATCTTGGCGGTGTATTCACCGGCTTCGGCGTTCATCAGATTGATCTGAACGTCCATTTTAGTGTCAGGTTTGCTCTCGTCCTCGGTCGCGGTATCGAGTTCTTCGAACACCTTCGGAACCTTCTCTCCGCCCGGGGTGAGAAGATCGACCGAGAAGTTTACTTTCCTTACGTATCTTTCGCCGTCGCGGTTCTCAGAGTGACCTTTTACGATCACGGGGATGTTGATCTCCCACTGACCGGAGGCGCTGTCGATCAGCATTGGAAACACTTCTGTTTTAACAAATTCAAATTTGCGCTCTTCCGCGGAACATCCGGCAAGGAAAAGGAGCGCGAGGGTAACAAGCAGATAAGATTGAGGTTTCTTCATCCTTCAGGTTCCTGTTTTACATAAAGAACGGAATGGAGAAGCAAAAGGTTTCTCCAATTCCGTTCGTAAGTTCAATTGAATAAAGAATTAAGCGTTTTTCTTCCTGAAATCTTCCATGAAGGCAACGAGGTCTTCCACACCCTTGAGAGGGAAAGCGTTGTAGATGGAAGCCCTGAGACCGCCGACTGAGCGGTGGCCTTTCAGACCGTCGAAACCGGCGGCTGTTGCTTCGCTTATCAACTGCTTTTCGAGTTCAGGTGTCGGCAGATTGAAGGTTACGTTCATGAGCGACCTGCTGCCGGGGAGGGCGTGGGCTTTGAAGAAGCCGTTGCTGTTGTCCAGGCAGTTGTAAAGGGTGTCCGCTTTTTTCTTGTTGGTTGCGTACATCGCGTCGAGACCGCCGTTCTCAAGGAGATACTTCGCCACGAGATCGATGATGTAGATACCGAACGTGTTCGGTGTGTTGAACATCGAATCGTTCTCTGTATGCGTTTTATAATTAAGCATCGTCGGCAGGGTGTCAGCGGATCTTTCCAGCATGTCTTTCCTGATGATCACGAGAGTCACGCCCGATGGTCCGATGTTCTTCTGCGCGCCGGCATAAATGAGGGCGAACTTGCTGACATCGATTTTCTTATAGAGAATATCCGACGACATATCACAGATCAGGGGAAGATTCCCTGTTTCGGGAATGTAGTCGAACTGCGTGCCGTAAATGGTATTGTTCGATGTGTAGTGAACATACGCGGCTTCGGGATCGAAGTTCAGGTCAGACTGTTTGGGCACATGGTTGAAGTTTGTAGCTTCGGCAGTGTAAACCGTGTTCACGGTTCCGACCCTTTTGGCTTCTTTCACTGCTTTTTTCGACCAGACACCTGTAACAACGTAATCCGCCTTGTTTGCAGGGGGCATCAGGTTCATTGGCACCATCGAAAACTGCAGGCTCGCGCCACCCTGAAGGAAGAGGATATCATAGTTCTCAGGGATATCGAGGAGCTGTCTCAGTCCGTTTTTGGCTGAGGCAAGGATCGCTTCAAAGGTTTTCGACCTGTGGCTGATCTCGAGGATCGACATTCCGACTCCGGGGAGCATGAAGAGGTCTTCCTGTGCTTTCTTTAACACGGCTTCCGGAAGTATCGCCGGACCCGCGCTGAAGTTATATATTCTTTTTTCCATCTCCGTATTCCTTATCTTTTGTTGTTTCGGATTTACTCGATCTCGATGAGATGAGTAAGGAGTCCGTCTCTTAATTTTGGTTCGAACCAGGTTGATTTGGGAGGCATCACTTCACCCGCGTCTGAGATCTTCATCAGGTCTTCAACGGTAACGGGATAGAGTGAGAAAGCCACGCCCCACTTGCCGGAGTCGACAAGTTTAACGAGTTCGCCTGTTCCGCGGATACCACCGATGAAGTCGATCCTTTTGCTGGTTCTCGGGTCATCAACACCGAGCACGGGTTCGAGGAGCCAGTTCTGAAGTATCGATACATCAAGCGTGTCGCCAACAGTTTCCGCGCCTTTAAGTACGCCGTTCTCGTAGTGTTCGGGTTTAAGTTTCAGTCCGTACCACTTCCCTTCGATATACATCGAAAACTCGCCTTTCGCGGCGGGTGAGGGGTTGGCATTCTCTGAAACATCGAAGTGCTGCTTCACTTTATCGAAGAACTGTGAAGTGGTGTTGCCGTTAAGATCAACAACAACCCTGTTGTAGGGGAGGATCTTCAATTCTTCCGCGGGGAAAAGCACCGCGATGAAGAAGTTGTAGTCTTCCGAGCCTCTGTGGGCGGGGTTGTTCTCTTTAGCCACCGCGCGGGCTCTTGAAGCCGAGGCTGCCCTGTGGTGACCGTCGGCAATATAGAGGTTTTTCACCTTGCGGATCTCTTCTATTATCGAGCCGTTGTTGTCTAAGGGAACCTGCCACACTTCATGCCTGATCCCGTCGGGAGCGGTGAAATCGTAGAGTGGTTCGGTAGATTTTATAACCGCGTTAACCAGGGCGTTGATGCTTGCCACACCTTTGTAGGTGAGGAAGACCACGCCGGTCTGCGCGCCGGTGGTAATAATATGGTTGGTTCTGTCGTCTTCTTTAACTTTTCTGGTTTTTTCGTGCTTGAGGATGATATCGTTATCGTAATCATCAACAGAGAAAGTAGCCGCGATACCTGTCTGACTTCTGCCGTTCATGGTGAGTCTGTAAAGATAAAATGAGGCATCCTCCTCTTCTATGAGGGGAGCCGCGTTTTTGATCTTTTCGAGGTTCTCTTTAGCGCTGGTGTAAATCTCTGTAGCGTAGGGGTCCTGAGAGTCCGGGAATTCGATCTCTGAGCGGGTAATTCTGAGGAAACTTAACGGATTGCCTTCGGCAAGAGCCCGTGCTTCATCAGTGTTCACAACATCGTAAGGCACGCTCGCTACCTGTTCGGCAATCCCTTGTTTGGGTCTGAGCGCCCTGAATGGTCTTATGACCGCCATCTCTTCTAACTCCTTTAAGAAAATCTATTAATGGAACCTCTAAATAACGAAAAATTTTGGAAACTTAATAATTGGGGTTTGGGGTTTCGGATTTGGGGTTTGGCGGGTGGGTGCATGTTTGATCCGCGGCGACGGAATGATTCGCCTTCGGCTATATGAAGTATGAAACCCGCCCGAAGGCGGGTTCAAACTCATCACTCATCGCTTATAACTCATCGCTCATAACTGCTGTTAATCGTCTTCTTTTTCTTCTTTCTCTTTGTGTTCACGCTTTTCAGGAGAGCGTTCTCCCTTCTCTTTTTCGCCGATCTGGAGGGTGGTGCCGGTCAGGGGAAGTGTGGCTTTACCTGTGGTAGCGTTGTAGCCTGAGAATAGGCCAAATCCCCAAGCCAAGGATACAAGTACAAAAAGAGCTGCCACGATTGGTTTCGCGGAAGGGATACTTTCCTTCTCCTCCACTTCCTTTTTGCCGTGGATCATGCTCGCGGTGATGTTCTCCCTTTTTCTGATTGTGTGAATTATTACACCGAGAATGTGCACGGCAGTGGTGATGAGGAGCAGCGTGGCGAAGAACTCGTGAAATTGTTTGACACCCTTCGCGCCCTGACCCATTCTGAAACCAGTGATCCCAAGCATCATGATACAGATGAGAATCACATATATCGCCCATGAGGAACCTGGATTGTGCCCGGTGAAAGACATTTTACCGTTCGTAAAAACATCCTTAAGATATCCGATCACCTTACCCGGACCGTAAAGAAACGATGAGAACTTCGCGTATCTTGTGCCTGCAATTCCCCAGATGAGTCTGAGGACCACCATCAACACCATCGTAAGTCCAAACAGCGCGTGATACGGAAACTGCGGACTGTGGTCGCCAAAACCGTACACGATCACCACCGCGCCAAACAGGCCGGCAACCAGCATCCAATGGAAAAGTCTCACGGGCAAATCCCACACAAGAAATCGTCTTTTTGAGTTCATTATCTCTCACTCCGGGTGAAAATTGTAAAAATTGTTTTTGGAAGGGGTAAAAATAGGGAAAAGAATTTACTTTCCGGTTTTTGACATGTTTGGGTTAGGGATGGTTTAGCGTTGTGTCTCCCTTAAACTCTATTCATTCCTTTCATACTCACTCTCATCTGTCGGGATCAGGGGTCATGTACTTGAGCAATTCCCGCACCAATAGATGTACCGTGGTTTATGACTCTTCCTTTGCAGGACTCTTGTGATCAAAACGGTCGTAGATCTTTCGGGCCCTTTCAATTGCGATTTCAACTCTTTTTCGTTGGAGTACGGGATCATCTGACATCAAAATGTCATAGAAACCTCGACTGATCAGTTTGGTAGAGTCGAAAGGGTACTCGATCTTGAACTTACTCAAGATTGCGTTGAGTTTTGTGCCATAATGTTTTCTATCCATCCTTTCTCCATTAAGAGCTTCGAAATGGAGCAATAGCCAATACTCAAATGCCTGGTTGGAATATGCCACTTTAATCCCTGAATTCCGGGCCTGGTTTATTGCCTCGTTAAAATTTTCATCGGTGAACTCATCCTTGTCAAACACCAACCAAACATGGTCATAATTGTTGATCGCGTCTATCGTCTGAGCATATTTCACCAATCCAAGTGGATCAAGTGAACGCCACTTCAGAGAAATGTTTGACAATCTGAATGAGGAAAAATAACTGGGTTCTGTATTCTTCCCATGAGTCAGGATCAAGTAGGTTTCCCTTTCAGGTCTGGTGTTTATCCGTCTGGGATGACCTGATGATCCGGTGAAGCTATTTTTTCTTCCCCTCTTCATATCTAATTAATTCTCCCCTGAGGAGAATTGATCTTGAGAAATTCAAACTCTCCAAGGTATGGAATTCCGCCATACCTTCCGTCAAGGTAGTCTTTTTCGAACTTACCGGTTTTTCTGACTTTGATCTCGATAAGAGAGAATAACTTTGAAACGCCATAAATATCTTTCTCAACGAACCATATCTGATCACGCCTGAAAAGTTCTGTGCTCAACAGATGTGTGGTTTGCGAGTTAAAGATCAATTGAGCGTTGTGTGGGTTTGACTCAACTGAGTTGAAAAGCTCAACAAGTCTATGCACAAGTTTTGGATGAAGTCCTGCATCCAACTCGTCCACGACAACGGGTAATCCTTTCTCCAATGCCGTAAGAATTGGACCCGCGATAGCAAAGAACTTCCTTGTCCCGGCGGACTCATCCGAGTCCATAGAAAAATTTGCAGTTAATTCTGATGTTCCATCCTGTGAATATCGTCTATGAACAGTTTTTATGTCGAAAAAGAGATCACCATAGGATGGTGCATATCTTTGGAGTTCCTCTGCAACCAGGTCATTTTGACCGCTCACACCCTTTCTGGACACTATTACATCCTCTATCCCGAGGTCAGCAGCTGATAGAATGTCCAAAATTCTCTTCTTTTTAACAGGGTCAGTGAGCATACCCATTGTAAGATTCATTGGATTTTCGAGATTTACACCTGAAAAAGTCAGAACATTTCTGAACCAATCAACAGCTTCCAAGGCGATTTCATCGTTATACATTGCTGCAACCGTCAGACACAAGGCGTTCTCTCTCACCAGATTGCGGGAGATAACAAGTTTTCCCTGCTTGAAGTATGAACGGTGTGTTGTGTAACTTTCACTGTCACGGGTGAATATTGACATCTCCTTTTTGTGAAGACGGATATTCAACCACTCTCGTTTAACCATTCCGTCAAGGATAGCGAAACCGTATCTGAAAATCTTTTCCTTGTGAAAGAATATCGCCTCGAATTCAGTTGGTGTGGTTGCTGATCCGGTGTCAAGACTGAAGTGCAGATTCTCGAGAGAGCGTGGTAACCATGACATTTCGACTGATCTGAGTACAAGTTCCTGCATAAATTCGAATGCATCGAAAAATTTGCTTTTCCCGGAGGCATTGCCGCCATAGACAATAGCTGATCGAAGCACTCTCAAATCATACTTCGGGATATCCACCACATTTTCGTATTCTCTGGTTTCCCTGTCGTAACCGGCAGCCAAAAGGCTGAATATGGTCTCATCTCTAAAAGACTTAAAGTTCTTTATTGTGAACTCGATAAGCATAATTATCTCATTTTATGTAAAATTTATGCAAATATCGGAATAATTTTGTAGAAAAGCAATGAAATAATCTGTTGTTTGTCTCTGGAAAAAGCACATCTTCTGAGATCGCCCAAGAATAGAGAGCGCCTCCGGGAATCTCTGGAACAGCTCAAAACCGGAAATGTAATTCCTTTGAGTGATCATTTGGATAGCTAAAGCCACCTTTCGCACACAATTGAACCTTCTCTCCAAATTACATGTTATAACATATATTTACGAACCCGGAGAGAAGAATGAACCTTAACGACATTAAAAACATCAGAGATCAACAGCCGTCAACGGAGAAGATGCCGGTGCTGTTTGTGGGGCACGGAAGTCCGATGAACGCCATAGAGGAAAATGAGTTCTCCGCGGGGTGGAGGCAGGCGGGGGAGACACTTCCGAAGCCGTCGATGATACTGTGCGTTTCAGCGCATTGGGAGACGAACGGCACGCAGGTGACGGCGGTGCCCAAGCCGCGGACTATCCACGATTTTTACGGGTTTCCGCGTGAGCTTTTTGAAGTTGAGTATCCCGCGCCGGGTTCGCCTGAGATGGCTCTTGAAGTGAAAAACAGTATCAAGAAAACTGAAGTGGAGCTCGATGAGCGCTGGGGTCTCGATCATGGCGCTTGGAGCGTGATCAAACATATGTACCCTAAAGCCGATGTGCCGGTAGTGCAACTCAGTCTCGACCGCACAAAGAATCCCCTTTGGCACCTCGAGCTTGCAAAAGAACTGACCTTCCTGAGGGAACGGGGCGTCCTTATTGTCGGGAGTGGCAACATGGTTCACAACCTCCGGTATGTTGCATGGGACAAAATGTCGGAGCCCGTTTACGGATACGATTGGGCTTGGGAGGCCGACCGGAAACTTCATACCCTGATCAACAACGGCGATTTCAAGTCGCTCGCGGGCTACAATTCCCTTGGCGATGACATGCGCCTCTCGGTTCCGACCCCTGAACACTTCCTGCCGCTTCTTTATGTCCTGGGGCTTAAGGAAGAGAAGGAGAATATTTCCTGGTTCAACGACAAGTTGATAATGGGCTCACTTTCGATGGCGTCGATTGTCATTGGTGGTTGAGGGATGATGGCTGAAGGCTGAAAAATACAATGCATGATCCGCGGTGGAGAAATGAAGTATGAGCGTTAAAAAGTAATTCTTTTAATATGCCTTGTATTTCGCAAATAAGTACATATATTTGTACTTATAAATGTAACAAGTTGAGAAAGTTATGATTCTGGCGAATTATAGTGAGTTTAGGTCTAATCTGAAGAATTATCTTGACAGAGTAGAAAACGATAATGAAATACTCTTCTTGAAAAGGACAACCGGGAAAGGCTCTGTGGTTCTTTCGGTAGAGGAATATAACTCGATAATGGAAACACTCCATCTTTTGAAATCAAGGAAAACTACTGACAGATTGCTCGAATCACTTCATCAAATCGATTCGGGAGATACAGTGACCAACTTTGAATTGAAAGACTGATGGAGATAGTTTTCTCCAAAAACTCATGGGAGGAATATCTCCAGTGGCAGATTGAAGATAAAAAGGTCCTCAAAAAAATAAATGATCTGATCAAAGAGATTCAGCGAACTCCTTATGAAGGCACAGGAAAGCCCGAAGCTCTGAGGTATGAATTAGCCGGATTGTGGTCAAGGAGGATTACCCTTGAACACAGACTGGTTTATAAGATTGTTGATGAAAAGATTTATATCATCGGCTGCAGATATCATTATGATTAGTCTGATTGAAATTTAATCGCAAATTTGGAAAGTCAGACTATCAAACCCCTTTCGCGCCCTCCGCGTCCTCCGCGGTTGAAATAACTCATAACTCATCACTCATACCTCCTCAAAATTGAACCATAACCCGGCAATTTTGTTTAAAAGTTTATGAAATTCCAATCCCTCTTCCTGATCATCCTTGCATTCGCGATAAGCGCGGCGCGCGCCACGGTACCGGATTCATCTGCCCGGGTGATGAAGATCGATACCCTGACGACTGTGAAGCCGGGGTGGGCGGGCACACCGGTGGATGAGGATGGCAGGTTCGTGAATCATGAATTTCCCTCGCAGCTTGATTTTAATGCCTTCTTCCTCTGGCAGGCGTGGGGTAACCCTGAAGCTGAAGCGAAAAAGAAAGATACTTTCAGACTTAAAACTGTTAGCGCCTCCGCGTTTCTTAAAAGCAAAGAGGACGGGATTGTTCTTGTCGGGCACGCCTCTTTTCTGATCCGGATCGGCGGAAAAACGATCATTACCGATCCGATATTCACCGTTCCTTCAATCCTGCACGTTAGATACTCGAAGCTTCCGTTCAAACCGGAAGAGCTTGTAAACATCGACTACATCTTCCTCTCCCACGACCACAACGACCACTTCGACAGGGAGACACTTCAACAGATCTACAGGCAAAATCCAAATGTTACAATTCTCACCGGTCTTCGCATGGGCGAGCTGCTTTCGGAGTGGCTTCCTGGCGCAAGGATACTTGAGGCGGGCTGGTACCAGAGGTATAACCTCAGGGATGAGGGGCTGTCGGTTGTCTTCCTCCCCTCAAGGCACTGGTCGCAGCGGGGACCTTTCGACCGGAACTACCGTCTTTGGGGCGCGTTCCTGATAAAATCTGGTGACACGCAGATCTACTTCGGCGGTGACTCAGGTTACGGATCACATTTTGAGGAAGTGGGGCAGCTCTTCGGTGAGATTGACTTCGCGATGATCGGAATTGGTGCCTACAAACCGAGATGGTTCATGCACCAGAATCATACTTCACCTCTGATGGCGTTAAGGGGGGCGAGGCTCATGAAAGTGAAGAATCTTATCCCGATGCACTATGGAACATTCGCTATGGGGGATGAACCACTCGGCGATCCGCACCGCACGGTTCAGGCAGAATACGCGAAGCGGAACTACAAATTCAGGCTTCTTTTACCCAATCCGGGAGAAATTATACCATTAAGTGAAAAAAAATCGTCGAAAACTCAGAAATAATTTTAAAAAACTGCTTGCACATTAAATAATTTGAGTAAATTGGACTCACAGAATAGAATTTTTTCAATCAGAATCAGTTGTCCCCCGTATTGGCAGTTTTTTACACCGTAGTTTTAATTTCAATGTCAGCCCACTCCTAAGAAGCTTTCCACCCATAGACTATAATTATCCCGTAGTAGAAGAATGAACATCCCTAATCAAATTACACTCGAGCTTGGCTTACGCAGAGATCAGGTAGATGCCGTTCTTAACCTGTTAAGTGAAGGGGCTACAATTCCCTTCATCGCGAGATATCGCAAGGAAAGAACCGGAGGTCTCGATGAAGACCAGCTCCGCACAATAGAAGACCGTCTTTCATACCTCAATATGCTTGAGGAGCGAAAGGCTGTTATTCTTAACAGCATCGAAGAGCAAGGCAAACTCACAGACGAGCTGAAAGCAAAAATCGAAAAAAGCCTCCGTTTACAGGAGCTTGAAGACCTTTACCTCCCGTACAGACCAAAGAGAAAAACACGCGGAACTGTCGCCAAGGCGAAGGGTCTCGAGCCGCTGGCGCTGCATATTCTTGACAACCCCCTTGAGAACACAACCCTCGAAGAATTAGCAACCGCTTATATTAATGAGGATCTCGGCGTGCTCACCGTGGAAGACGCGATACAGGGCGCGAGCGATATCCTCGCTGAGATGATCAGCGACGACGCGGAAGTAAGAAAATCGGTGCGTGAATATGTATCGACCGGATCGGTTATCAAGTCAGAACGCTCTGCCGACGCCCCTGTTTCCGATGAAAAGAATCTGAAACTCAGGGCAAAAGGTGAACAGGATGTTTACCGCAATTATTACGATTTTAACATAGACATTACAAAGCTTAAACCTTATCAGGTGATGGCGCTTGACAGGGGTGAGAGGGAGAAGTTCCTTAAGGTACACTTCGTTATTGAGCCAGATGACGCGCGCGTCAGGATCAAGGAAAGCTACTTTAAGTTTAAAAATTCAAATTTCGAAGATTTCTTCGACAATGTTGTTTCCGATTCATTCAAAAGGCTGATCTTCCCCTCGATCGAGAGGGAAGTGAGGAATGAAATGGTTTATGAAGCGGGTCTGCACGCCATCGAAGTGTTTGCAGAGAATCTTCATAACGTTCTCCTCCAGCCACCGCTCGCGGGCAAAATAATAATGGGAATGGATCCCGGTTTTGCCTCAGGCACGAAGCTCGCCGTTATTGACGAGACTGGAAAGTACATTGAGGGCGCCACGATCTATCCGCACGAGCCTTTCAGCAAGACGGCTGAATCGGAGAAGATAATGCTCCATCTGATAAAGAAACACAAGGTTGAAGTTATCTCGATCGGCAACGGAACGGCAAGCCGTGAAACCGAGCAGTTCGTATCCGGGCTGATAAAAAGTTTTTCACTTCCCTGCCAGTATATAATAGTGAATGAGGCGGGAGCCTCTGTCTATTCGGCATCGGAAGTGGCAAAAAAAGAATTCCCTGACCTCGAGGCATCGCAGCGGGGCAACATTTCAATAGCAAGAAGACTTCTCGATCCACTCGCTGAATTGGTGAAGATCGACCCGAAATCGATCGGTGTCGGGCTTTATCAGCACGATGTTGACCAGAAACTTCTCGCGAAGAAACTTGATGATGTTGTCGTAAGTTGCGTGAACTATGTGGGGGTCGATCTTAACACAGCATCTTCGTCACTTCTTACCTACGTCTCCGGTCTGAACAAAAGGCTGGCGGACAATATTGTGAAGCACAGAGAAAGCAAAGGCAAGTTCAAGCGTCGTAGTGAACTTCTTGAAGTGCGGGGTGTCGGAGAAAAGGTGTACGAGCAGTGCGCCGGATTTCTGAAGATCCCTGACGGGGAAGAACCACTGGACAATACATTTATTCACCCCGAATCATATGAAGCCACCCACAAGTTGCTTGACATGGTTAACCTGAAGCCTTCAGAATTGAAGGAGACGGGCGGGGCAATCGATTTTTACCTAAACAAGATTGGTCTTAAGAAGCTATCGAATCAAATAGAAATTGGTGAGATGACGCTTCAGGACATAATCGAAAACATCAAAAAACCGGGGCGTGATCCTAGAGAAGAATTACCCCCACCAATCCTAAGGAGTGACATAATGAAAATGGAAGATCTGAGACCTGGCATGAAGGTGAAAGGTACCGTAAGAAACGTAGTGGATTTCGGTGCGTTCGTTGACATCGGCGTAAAGCAGGATGGTCTCCTCCACATTTCAAAAATGAAAAAAGGTTTTGTAAAAAACCCGAATGAAGTTGTAGCCGCGGGCGACGTTCTTGATGTAGTTATCACAGACGTTGATCTCGAAAGAAAAAGAATTTCCCTCAGCCTGGTAGACTAACATCTTCATTATGCCACGAAGGCACCAAGGTTCCTTAGTGCCTTTGTGGTTGAAGTAAGTTCTATTTTCTGCCCAGCAGGTGGGTGGCGATAAACTTCATAGCGAGGTTCTCGGCTTCCTGTGCCATTTCGGAATTAAATTCCGGGTTGCTCGGGTTAGCGAAGGCGTGTACCGCGTCAAACCATTTGATCTCGTACTTTCTTTTGAAGGTGCGGAAAACCTTGTCGAAGTTGTTTACCACTTCCCTGTTGATCCATGCGTCTTTTTCTGCAAAGATGCCGAGGAGCGGAGCGGTGAGGATTTTAAGCTTTCCCTTGTCCGTCTCGGGCATTCCGTAGTACATTACGCAGGCTTTTGCTTGGTTGCCGAGTTTAATTGCAGCCTGCATCGACCAGCCACCACCCATGCACCAGCCGAGTGTGCCGATCTGGGCGTTGTTTCCGGCGTTCTTTCTGGCAGCCTCGATTATTTTAAAGCCACGGTCTTTGTTGACCTCTTTTGAGTAAATCGCGGCAGTGTCGGGGCTTGCTGTAACCTTTCCGTCGTAAAGGTCGAGCGCAATTACGTTCAGTTCAGGATACGCGGCGGCATATTTTTCGGCTTCATTCTTGATGTAGTCGTTCAGTCCCCACCATTCGTGGAAAACAAAAAGCCACTTGTTCGACTTCTTGTCAGCTCTTACAAAGTAAGCGTTCGATTTCGATCTGTCAGAAAGAGTGAGCGTGATCATTCCTCCGCGACCATTCACTGGCGTGGTTGGAAGTGGAGCTGCATGCGCTGCAACGAAGTTGGGATCATTTGAATTGGAGGCAAACATCGCCAAAGCGTCGTTCGACTGGGATGCCGTGTGACCGGCTTTGCTGTCGCCGGGTGCTGAGCAGCATGATTCCTGCGCGTATACCCCTCCGGTGAAGAGGAGGAAGGCAAGAACTACAAGGATCTTCTTCATATGAGATTTCCTGTTTTGTGTGATGAATAGTACACTTGAAAAATTTTTCAGGGAGGCTTTCGACTTCCTATATAAAGAGAAAAACTTTGTAATTGTCTAAAAAGTTCGTGAAGGGTATATTTCCGGTTGATTTTTCAGTTAAAAGGACTAAACGGCGCGTTCATTTATACCATCTCATAAACAATCCGGTCAGTAGCCGTCATGTTTCTTTACCGAAATATTATTCTTCTTTTTTTACTATCCCTGCCGCTTTCTGCCCAGACGACACTTTCGGGCAGGGTGGTTACCCCAAACGGTGAGCCTCTCGCGGGCTGTGCCGTCTTCATTCAAAAAACCCCGCTCGGTGTTATCACCTCGACAGACGGTAAATTCAGTTTCGATCTCCCTGCCGGAACGCATGTTCTGCGCGCGCGTCATATTTCATTCAGGGATACCATGCTTGAAGTGGTGACACTTCCCGGGAAGAACGATACGGTTCGCGTCGTTCTGACACCGTCTTCGTATCAAGAACAGGAGTTTGTTGTGGTTGGTGAACGGAAAGGGATGGAAAAGGAAACCCTTGAGGCGGAAACCATCAGCAATATCCCCACGCTTAATGGTGAAGTGCTGCAAACCGTGAGGATCCTGCCGGGTGTGAAGATGAACAACGAAATGACCTCCGGTTACAACGTGAGAGGGGGAAGTTTTGACGAGAACCTTATCTATCTGAACGGATTCGAAATATACCGCCCCTTTTTGCTACGGCAGGGCATTGAGGAGAACCAGTCACTCGTAAATCAAGACCTTGTGAACAGTCTCGATTTTTACGGGGGAGCCTTTCCCGCGGTCTTCGGTGACAAAATGTCTTCCGCGCTGAAGATCAGTTATGGCAGGAACGGCGCGCCCGGTCTGAGCGGTCTGGTCAGAGCAAATCTTCTTTCAGCGGGTGCCGCGCTTCAATTCTCAAATCCGGAGCTTTCGGCGAGCATCGCGGGTAGATGGAGCTATCCAAGAATTTTTTCCGCGCAACAGCATACCACCGGTGACTACCGTCCCGACTTCAAAGACGCCCAACTTGATGTGAACTGGCTCCCCGGAACCAACATTTCAACCCGGTTCTTTCTTCTGAGGGCGAACAACAAGTATGACCTCACCCCTGCCAACTGGACAGGGCACTTCCGTCTTGATGGAGTAATTCAGGGAATCGCCGCCGACTACTCCGGCAGTTCAAATTATTCATACAACACCACCCTCGCCGGTGGGAGCGTGAAGTACAGGCTGCACAAAGATCTTTTGGCGGGCTTGAGCGTTTCGTGGTTCAACATCGCCGAGTCTGAAACCCGTGATCTTTACTCCGATATCTTCCTTATCCCCGACGCTTATTACC
Organism: uncultured Ignavibacteriaceae bacterium; assembly: GCA_964625575.1. Taxonomy (GTDB): domain Bacteria; phylum Bacteroidota; class Ignavibacteria; order Ignavibacteriales; family Ignavibacteriaceae; genus UTCHB3. Next base: position 367,594 of record CAZVBQ010000002.1, read on the forward strand.
CCGAGTATCGTGAATACCTTAAAACCGCCACAGAAAAGGGGGAAAATATTCTCGATCTGTCGGTTGTCAGCATAAATCCCGAGTTAATCTGGCTTGTGGGGATGCACACCGTAAAGGCAGGCGCGGAGATCAAACTGGCGAATCTGAAAAACATCTTTTATGAAGAGAAAAGGGAAGTGGGTGTTAACTCGATCCCGGCGGCTCCGGAGATAACAGGATACTCGATGGGTAAAGACCTGAACAGTTGGTCGGCTTTCATTGATGATGAAATGTCAGTGAATGAAAGGCTTAACATTAATGCCGGGCTTCGCTTCACTTCCACCGGGTACAACGGCGAAACATTCTGGTCGCCCCGGGCGTCGCTCGAGTACCGGTTTACTGAAAAATTCAGCGTGAACCTGCGCGCGGGTGTTTACAATCAACCGCCATTCTTCTATGAGCTGAGGAATTTAACACCTGATGAAACCGCTTCGCTCAAGTCGCAAAAGTCGATCCATTATATCGCTGCCCTGCACTATATCTTCAAAAGAGGGCTTGAAATGCGGGCAGAGTTCTACTACAAACAGCTTGACGACCTGATCCCTGTTGATTTCGACGGGATGCGGATATCTTACGGTAAAACCAACTCTTTTGAGGGGTACGCGCGGGGTTTCGATTTGATGCTCCGTGGTGAAATACAGGAAGGGCTGAACAGTTGGTTTGTCTACGGTTACCTCGATAGCGGCGAGCGGCTGAAAGGAAGCAACGCCGGATATGAAAGGCGACTCCTCGATCAGACGCACAACCTTCAGATATTCCTTCAGGACAAGATAAAGAAGCACCCGAACTGGCAGTCACACTTGAGGTTCGCCGTTTCCACCGGCACCCTTTTCCATCCCCGGAGGGTGGAAGTGGGACCGGACGGCAAAAACTACCTCGTCGTTGATTATGGCAAGCGATGGGAACTCCCCGTTTACATGAGGGCTGACATGGGACTATCGGCGAAATTCGAGCTTGCGGAGAAAAAATTTCTTACCGTGGTTGCCGAAGTGCTTAACGTGTTTAATAACTACAACATAGCGGGTTACTCGTGGTATCAGGTGATCCCGGGCATACGCTCACCACTTCGCGTTCCACAGATATTTACGGAAAGATTCTTTAACTTTGGAATGGAATTTTCGTTTTAAATGGTTTACCCGTGACATCCAACAACAAAGCAGTTGAGCTTACTTCCCTATATCCCGACGACGCGGAACCGCTCTCCCTGATCGCCAATAACCCAAATGTAGCCCGTTTTTTAAGAGATTCGTTTCCTCAACCTTACACGGTTGAGCACGCGGAAGCGTTCATTAAACTGATGAACGAGGGAAATGTGCAGTCAGTCTTTGCCGTCAGATATCAGGGTGAGATAGCAGGTGTCGCGGGTGTTCACCTTCTTAACGATGTGCAGAGGAAAACATGCGAGATGGGGTTCTGGATCGGTGAATCATTTTGGGGGAAGGGCATTGCTTCTGAAGTATGCCGGCAGCTTATCCACTTTGCTTTTACATACTACGACATTGTACGTATTCAGGCTGAAGTGGCGTCACCCAACAAGGCTTCAGCCCGCGTGCTAAGAAAAAACGGTTTCCGGAAAGAAGCCTGCCTCCGCAAAGCCTTTCATAAAGACGGGCACGACTATGATCTGCTGATGTTTGGGATACTCAGAGAAGAAGTGTGAAGATTTAGTGTGGAGTGTGGAGTATGGAGTGTGGAGTATGGGCTGAATTGGCTTTTGGGGTTTGGTTGATAGAAAAGCCGCCCCGTGTCAGGACGGCTTTTAAACTTTTGGCAGATTTTCAGACCAGCAGGATTAACCACTCACCTCTAACCATTCACCACTAACTCACACTTCCGCCTGCAGTTTCTCAGCCCTGTCGGCGATCTTAAGTTGTTCGATGAGCTCGTTGAGGTTGCCGTTGATAACGTCACTCAGGTTGTAGAGGGTGAGCCCGATCCTGTGGTCGGTAACCCGGTTCTGAGGGAAGTTATAAGTTCTGATCTTGTCACTTCTGTCACCACTTTTAACCATGAGTTTGCGCTGCGCGGCGATCTCTGAATTTTGTTCGCTCATTTTAAGGTCGTAGAGTCGTGCTTTAAGCACTTTAAGAGCTTTTTCACGGTTCTTGAGCTGCGATCTTTCATCCTGGCACTGCACCACGATGCCGGTAGGAAGGTGGGTCATTCTGATCGCGGTTTCAACCTTGTTAACGTTCTGACCACCGGCGCCTCCCGAACGGTAAACGTCGATCTTTACATCGTTCATGTTGATGTCAACCGCCACATCCTCAACTTCGGGAAGTACAGCCACTGAAGCTGCTGAGGTGTGTACCCTGCCCTGTGCTTCGGTCGCGGGAACACGTTGAACACGGTGAACACCGCTCTCCCATTTCAGTTCGCCATAAACTCCCGCTCCGGCGATCGAGAGCACGGCTTCCTTTACGCCGCCAAGTCCGCCAGCCTCATTGAAATCGATATACTCCGACTTCCATCCTTTAATTTCAGCGTACCGCATGTACATTCTAAGGAGGTCGCCGGCAAACAGCCCGGCCTCGTCACCACCTGTGCCGGCGCGGATCTCCATGATCACCGATTTGTCGTCATTCGGATCTTTGGGGAGAAGAAGAACCTTGATCTCTTCCTCGAGTGATTCCTTTTGCTCCTTAAGTCCGTCGAGTTCCATTTCAGCTATCTCGACTAATTCCTGATCGGTCGAGTTTTGCATGATATCCCTTGATTCTTCAAGATCGGAAACTACGCGTGAATATTTCTCGAACACTTCCATTATCGGAAGGAGTTCGCTCCGTTCCTTGCTTAGGGCTATAAGTTTTTCAGTATCGGCGAGATTGGCTTCATCAGAAAGCTGCTCATTGATACGGTCGAATTTCTCTTTTATTTTGGTGAGCTTTTCAAAAAAGTTCATGTAATCCTTAAAATTTGCAGTCACAAATATACGTAATTTCAGGGGAAGGGTGAGCGAAGAGGAAGTGAAGTTTACCTCGCCAACTTGAGTATCCTTATTGAGCCCGCCAATACCAGACCAAAAACAATTCCGCCAACCACGAGGTCAGGGAACCTTGACCCGGTTGAGTGAACCATCACCCCCGCGAGGATCACCCCGGCGTTTGCTATAACGTCGTTTGAAGTGAAAATTTTGCTCGCTTGAATGTGGGCCTCGCTGGCGCGTGTCTTGTTAAGTATTAGAAGTGAAGCCGTGTTACCGGTGAGCGCGAAAAACGAGATGATGATCATTTGAAGGTAATCCGGTGTTTCAACCGGCACAAGGAACCTTCTGACCACTTCCACAAAACCGAAGACAGCCAAAATCAATTGAAAATATCCCGCGATCTTCGCGACCCGGTTTTTCCGCGCGAGATGCGAACCAACGGCCCAAAGAGCGAGTCCGTAAACTATCGCGTCAGCCAATTGGTCAAGTGAATCAGCGACCAATCCCATTGAGCGAGATACAAGACCTGTTACCATCTCAAGAAGGAAAAAGAAGAAATTGATGGCGAGAACCGCCATAAGCAGTTTTTTCTGGTGCCGTTCTTCCGCGGGAGTGCTGCCGGAAGGGATGTAATTAACGGCTTCCCCGCTTCCGGTAAGGGATGATCCGAGACCAAGTGAGGCGATCAAATCATTGATTTGACTCGTATCACCTGAATGGATAACTGTCAGTGATCGAGCGGGAATGTCAAACTTCATCTCAACTATTGAGTTGAGGGGGGCCAGTTTCATTCTGATCATCTGTTCTTCAGAAGGGCAGTCCATCTTGGTGATCTTGAACGTATCTTGTTTCATCATGCCTGTATTTCTGTCCCTCTGCTCTCTTCAAGAATTGACGGTAAAGGGGCAGTGCCTGCAACCGCTGTTGCAGCAGTGTCCCCGGCGTTGGTGGTAGATCGCGGTGAATACCGTGTATCCCGTCGAAGGGTCTTTGTAAGTGTCTTTTCCCTGACTGCAAGCCTCCCTGTGGAGGGTGATGATCTTTTCGTAGTCGTGTCTACCGGGGTTCAACCTCGAAGGATGCGGATCGGGGATGTTGCTGAAACCGCTCAAATCACCACACCCTTGAAAGAAAATCTTTTAGAACGGCGTTGCATGCCTCCGGGTTCTCGAATGGCGCGGCGTGACCGGCACCCCGGATGATATGCAGCTCACCGTTTTTAACATTTTTCATCATGGAAGCCATTTCAGCGGGTGGGGTGAGGGTGTCATGCTCACCGCAGATGGCGAGAACAGGCAACGCTGTTGTTTCAAGGAACGAAGTGGTGTCGGTCCTTCCCATCATTGCCAGGAGTGCGCCCACGGGACCTTCAGGTTTTATCGTGGAACCCCTGTCGATGAATCCGCGAAATTCTTCCGGCTCATTAATTTTGAAGTCATCAAAAAAGACCGATTCCATCAGCGCGGTGGTGTAGAATTTCAGTCCGCCGGATTTTATGACCCTGACTCCACCGGCGCGTTTTAGCTTCGCTTCATTGGTGTCGGCAGTGGCGCGAGTGTCAAACAGCACGAGTGCTTGCGCGAGATCTGGCTCCCTTTCCGCCAGTCTCAGGGCGACATATCCCCCCATCGAAAGTCCGGAGATAACGGGTTTTTCAAGTTTCAGCTCCCTGATCAACGTGATCACATCGTCAACGTAGCTCTCTAATGTCACCATGCTGTCACACTCTGTGGAGTCACCAAACCCGCGAAGGTCGGGGACTATTATGGTGTATTCATCTTGAAGCGCCGGAATCTGCCTCATCCAGAGCGAAGAGTCAAAAATGAAACCGTGAATGAAAACCACGGTACGGTTTCCTGAGCCGAAAACCTTGTAAGCGATACCTGAAGAGGAGAAATGAGTCATGTTCTTGCCGTTTTTTGAAAATTCAATCGTCAAAATTAAACAATCTTGACTATTTTAGATAACATCAAAATAGATATTGTTTGTTCAATCGGCGGTCATGAAGTGTTACCGCCGGCAATTCCGGATATCAGATACATGGAAGACAGGATTAATTTTTCAAAGGTGCTCTCAGGGGCTACATTTGGCATAGACGCTTTTCTGGTGGAGATCGAAACCCACCTTGAGAAGGCAATGCTGGCATTTACTATTGTCGGCCTGCCCGACAACGCGGTTAAAGAGAGCCGCGAGCGGGTGACGGCAGCCATAAAAAACAGCGGACTTAAATTCCCCGGGAAGAAGATCACCATAAACATGGCGCCCGCGGATGTTAAGAAAGAGGGAAGTTCGTTCGACCTCCCGATCGCCATCGGCATTCTTGCCGCCGAGGGTCTCATTCCACAATCTCAACTTGAAAACACGATTTTTCTAGGGGAACTGTCGCTCGATGGGTCACTTCGCCCCGTAAAAGGCGCCCTGCCTCTTACTGTAACCGCAAGGCAAAAAGGGATAAGCCGCGTCATCCTTCCTGAAGATTCCGTTAAGGAGGCATCGATAGTTGAAGGAGTGGATGTTTACGGATTCAGTAATTTCGCCGATATTTTCAGATTTCTCACCGGGCAGATTGATCAAAGACCGGTGGTCACAGACACTTCCGAACTTTTCGGGCACCTCAACAAATACAACCTCGATTTCGCCGACGTGCGCGGTCAGGAGAACGTAAAGCGCGCGCTCGAAGTGGCGGCTGCCGGCGGACACAATATTCTTATGATCGGACCTCCCGGAAGCGGAAAAACGATGCTCGCGAAGAGGCTTCCCTCGATCCTGCCTCCCCTTTCGTTTGATGAGGCGCTTGAGACAACAAAAATTTATTCGATTGCCGGCATTCTGCCGCGTGGCACTGCCCTGATCACCGAAAGGCCGTTCAGGAGCCCACACCACACCGTATCCGATGCCGCCATGGTTGGCGGGGGAACGGTGCCAAGACCGGGTGAAGTGTCTTTCGCCCATTTCGGGGTGCTTTTTCTGGATGAGTTTCCCGAATTCCGTAAGAACGTGATCGAAGTTCTGCGCCAACCGCTCGAAGATTCAGTGGTTACAGTGAGCCGCTCGAAGATGACCCTTTCTTTCCCCGCCAATTTCATGCTCGCGGCGGCGATGAACCCCTGTCCGTGCGGTTATTACACCGACCCTTCCCGTGAGTGCCGCTGCAACGTTAATCAGATTCAGAAGTATATGAGCAAGATTTCGGGTCCGCTCCTCGACAGGATAGATATCCACATCGAGGTGCCCGCCGTAAAGTACAAAGACCTTTCCTCGTCTCACCGGGGTGAGCCTTCAGAATCGATCCGCGACAGGGTGATCCGTGCGCGGGAAGTGCAGCGCGCCCGCTTCATGGAGCATAAGCACATCTGGAACAACGCGGATATGGGAAGCAAGGAAGTTCGACATTACTGTCACCTTGACGATGCCGGCGCTTCACTCCTGAAAACAGCGATGACCCGGCTTGGGCTCTCAGCCCGCGCTTACGACCGGATACTGAAAGTCTCCCGCACCATCGCCGACCTCGAAGGTGACGCGCAGATCAACGCCGCCCACGTTTCGGAAGCAATTCAGTATAGAACATTGGACAGGGAACTGTGGAAGGAGTAAGGGGGTGAGGGGGATTAGGACTTACTTATAAAAAGTGACTTCCCTCAACTCCGTGGAGTAGGTTTCAGAGCCTTTAACTCCCTTGTCGGTCTTGGTTTTTATCAGGATCAGAACGCCGTTTTTGTTGTATAGGTACTCCGAGACTGAATTGTAGCCTTTGCCCGAGGTGGTTACTTTTGTCAGTTGGCGGTTGTTGTCGTACGCGTATTTTGTGGTGTTTCCGGCGGTTTTACCGGTAAATTCCTTCGCTTCCGAGAGGTTGCCCCCCTGATCGTACTTGTATTCGGTTCGTTTTGCCCCGTTTATGCTTGCCGCGAGTTTCTCGTTTTTGTCGAACTCCCACCGAAGTGAATCGGTGGCTGTTGAATCGGTTGTGAAAGTTCTTGCTATCGAAGTGAGTTTTCCCGTTTTACCGTGGAAATACCTCCAGGTTTCCGAAATGGCGGCGGAAGCGAGATCATACAGATGCACTTCGAGCATTTTGCCGGTTGAATCACGTTTGAAATACCACCGGTTTACGGGTACCGCGCTTGAATCTGTATTCCCCCGGAAAGTTACAATCCTCTCCACACTTCCCGCTTTATCGTAATAAAACGAATCAATCGAAGTGCCGGTCGAGTCACTGAACGTGACCGCGAGAGGCTGTCCCTTCGGTGAAAAACGGGTGAAGGTCTTCGCGGTTGCCTTCCCCGCCGGGATACCGTCTTTTGCGGTCAGATAGAATCCCGATTTCTGCGTCTCAATCTTCTTTGAAGAGACATATTTTGCATGCCCGGGCTGCAGGAGTTCACCATGTGGGATGAACTCCTGTGCCTGAAGGGTAAATATCAGCGAAAAAAGAAGAAGCGCGGTGCTTTTGGTCATCAGAATGTTTCGTATTTGTAATGTGTTACTTCAAACTCCTGGCTTTGGTTCGCCTTCATTGTGAAGGTTCTTTTCGCCGAAGTCTGAAGGTTTGCATCATTGTATTCGTTGAATATCTCAAGAGCGTAGGTTTCGCCTTCTATTATGGTTGAGAGGCGGTTTCCGAGTGCATCGTAATCGTGGGTTGTCACGTAAGATGCTGTCAACATTTCCATAAATTCCTTTACAACCAGTCCCGCTTTGTCGGTTTCGTAGGTTGTTGTGAAGTTGGGGTGCACTTTTTTAACCGGAGCGCGACCGTCGAAATAATAATAGGTCGAAGGATTCTGGTAGCCGTTCGAAATGGCGGAGTCGATCACAAGTTTAACAAAGCCGTACTCGTCATACGAGTAGATATATTTGTTGGTCACTGCGCCTTTCGGATTATCGCCCCCTTGTTCAAAGCGGTCAATGAAGTTGATCCTGTCCCCTTTTCTATTGATGAAATATGTGACTTTCGTGGTAGTCGCGTCATCCCCCTCGCCTGTTATCTCTGTTTCGAAGATATTCTGAATCTCGCCGGCTGAATTGTAGGCGAACTCAGTTGTGCGGGTCTGTTTCCACTCATTGTTGTACGCGACAACTGAAACAGGTCTTCCCTCGGTATCAAACTCGTAAGATTCCCACCACATCGGATTACCCGGCTTCGAGTTATAGTTCTTGTCAGCCGTAAATGATTCAACTTTCATATATTTAACGCGGTTTTCCTTCATCAGGGAGGTAAAGCCAGACTGCAATTCCTCATAGTAAGGGAGGAAATCCTGGGCGAAAATTGAAGTGGCAAGTATCATTAAAACGATTAAGGTTCTCATTTATTCCTCTTATTTTGTCATGTATGTGTAGGTAACAAGATAGTATTCCGGGTCGCTTTTCTCCGTCGCGGAAGTGGTGACAACCTTCTCCAGCATCTTGAGTCCCGAACCCGAATAATTGTATTCGCTCAGCGTGTTGGTGTAAGATGATTTGTAATCTTCTTTGGCGATATTTCCCTTCGCGTCGTAAGTGAATAGGGTTGTCTCTTCGATCGCGGTGCTGACGGTGTGCTTCTTTGTCAGTTGGCCTTTCTTGTTGTAGATGTACTGTACCTCTCCTATCGGAGTGGTCGTCTTGAAGAGTTTACCGGTTTTGTCGTAATAATACACCGTTTTAATATCGTGTGGCTCTATCCCCTGTTCAGGAAGAAGGGAATCGACTATTGTCACGAGCTCCCCTTTTCTATCGTAGTTAAATTTTACGACGTAAGACCCAATTTCACCATGTGGAGAGTGCTCGATCTTCTCGATCTTGAGCGGGTTTCCTTTGGCGTCGTAAGTGAACTTTGACACCTGGTGAATTTCCGGAGTGTCGGGTATCTCGCGTCCCGGGTTCTGTTTAAAGACCATTTCCATCAGCAGGTCACCGTTCCATTTTAAGGTATAGAGCTCGGTTTCGTTGGCAGTCGTGTTCAGATAGTGGATCCGCGTCAGATTGCCGTTACTGTCAAAGTCGAAGTGGGTCTCAATGAAGTGATTGCCGGGCTCGAACTTCGAGTTGGTGAGGTACTGTTTCAGCAGAAGCTGTTTAAAATTCTCTTTCTTGATTTTCGCGCGGTACTCCTTTGTAAGGTACTCAGAGTAGGGAATGTAGTCTTGCGCGGAAACGGTAAGCACTGCCAGAAGCAGGATCATGACAATACGCATTCAAATTCCTTTATGATTAAAGAACGGTTTTTGGAATAATTCTTTTCCGGTATTAAAATTTACTAATATTTAACCAATCGTTGTGTGATATTGTTCCAAGGTGGCGAGGAATGGAACGCGGGTGGGAGGTGGTGGTGGGAAAGGATAGACTGATGTGAAAATTCTATTTAAATTTTATATATTTCACCTTCCCAAATTCAAAAGGAGTCAAAGTGAAAGCCATCGTGGTTGGAGCAACCGGGTTGATTGGCAAAGAGCTTGTGAAGCAACTGTTGCATCGTGAGGAATTTGAGCAGGTTGTTTGCCTCGGGAGGAGATTTGTCGATCTCGCGCATCCGGCGTTGGAGCAGAAGATTGTTGATCTCGGCGACACTTCGGCATTGGGTGAATTGGTGATAGGTGATGTGCTCTTCTGCGCTCTTGGCACGACAATAAAAACCGCCGGTTCACAGGAAAAATTCAGATTGGTGGATCACACTTACGTTGTGAATGCCGCGAAAGCAGCCTCCGCGAACGGAGTCGGGAAATTTTGCGTGGTCAGTTCGATCGGCGCGAAGGCAGAGAGCAAAAACTTCTACCTACGGACAAAAGGGGAAATGGAAGAAGAGGTCAAGAAGTTACCCTTTGAGTCTGTTCACATCTTCAGACCGTCACTTCTGCTCGGTAAAAGGAATGAAACCCGTCCCGGAGAGATAATCGGCGAGGTATTCTTCAAGATATTCCGGTTTTTGTTCATCGGAAAACTGAAGAGGTACGCCGCTGTTTACGATTCAGCGGTTGCTAGCGCGATGATCAACTCGGCCCTCGACGTAAAAACGGGCGTCCACTTTCACGAGTCAGAAACGATCAGAGATTAACTCATCGCTCACAGCTTGGGACTCATAACTCATAACTCATCGCTCATAACTCATAATTACCTGAACACTTCCGAAGCTATATATTCGCCAATACTTAGCGAAGCCGTCGCCGCGGGTGAAGGCGCGTTCAGAACATGCAGCATGTTCCGGGTGTGCTTCAGATAGAAATCATCAAGCAGTTTCCCGCTCCGGTCGAGTGCCTGAGCTCTTACGCCTGCACCTCCCTTAACGAGGTCAGCTTCCTGAATTTCAGGCAGCAATTTTTGCAATGCCCGGGTAAATGCCGCTTTGTTGAGTGAGCGATAGATCTCTTTCAATCCCATTCCGGCGAACTTTGACCCCATCTTTATGTATCCGGGAAATGTCAGGAACTCAACCGTGTCTTCGATGCTGAAGTCGCCCCAGCTGTAACCTTCACGCTTGAAGGCAGGCACGGCGTTTGGACCGGCTTCAACTCCTCCTTTAGCCATCCGGGTGAAATGCACGCCAAGGAATGGAAATGAAGGGTCGGGTACGGGGTAGATCAGGTTCTTAACGAGATACTCTTTTTCGGGCGCAAGTTTGTAGTACTCGCCCCGGAATGGAATGATCTTGATCTCCGAGTCGATGCCGCATTTTTTAGCGATAACATCGGAGTGAAGTCCACCGCAGTTAACGAGATATTTAGCGGTAATATCACCATGTGTAGTGAGAACATGAAGTTCATTCCCGCGTTCCCTAAGTTCCCGGAACTCGCAGTTCAGTTTGACCTCGCCACCCATCGAGGTGATGAGTTCACCGAGTTTTTCGACCACTTTTGTGAAGTACACGATACCGGTATAGGGGACGAAAAGTCCTTCGATGCCCGCGGCGTGGGGTTCATATTCACGGAGTTCTTCGGCGGTGAGTCGTTTAATTTCAGAAAGTCCGTTTTCCCTGCCCCGTTCTTCAATATTGTTCAGGCGGGGTATCTCTTCCTGTGAAGTGGCGACAACGATTTTGCCGCACTTTTCGTGATAGATGCTGTGCTCTTCACAGAATCGATACATCATTTCCCTGCCGGTGGTGCAGTTTTTCGCTTTCAGGGAGCCGGGTTTGTAATAGAGGCCCGAGTGGATCACGCCGCTGTTGTTACCGGTTTGGTGTTGTGAGAGGGCATTCCCCTTTTCAATAAGGAGAAGTTTGCTGCCGGGTTTCCTTTTAAGGATCGAGTAGGCGGTCGCGGCGCCGACAATTCCGCCACCGATAATTATGTAGTCGTAAGTCAAAGTTTTACCGTAAAAATGGGAATATCGAACCCAAATTTACCGAATAATCGAAGAAAACAAACCGATCGCCTACCCGTGTTTACATATTATATCTACTAAACTACTCTTTCTCCTGCGGCTGCACATAGTTGGGATCCATCCAAAAAACTTCCCAGATATGGCCATCAAGATCCTGGAAACCATGGCCATACATGAAGTCGTACTCCTGTTTCGGATTTGGTGCTGAGCCGCCGGCTGCAATTGCCTTTGAGACCATTTCATCCACTTCCTCCCTGCTTTCGCATGTCAGGGAAAGCAGCACTTCAGTTGTGGTGAAAGCATCCGAAATCTTCTTGTTGATAAAACTGAGAAATCTCTCTTCTACCAGCAGCATCGCGTAGATGTCTTCGCTAATAACCATGCAAGTGGCTTTGTCGTCGGTGAATTGAGGGTTGAAGGTGAATCCCAGCGCTGAAAAGAAATCGATTGATCTCTGAAGATCTTTTACGGGGAGATTAACAAAAATTTTTCTTGCCATATGGTCGCTCTATGTTTAAGGTTGAGATTAAAGTGCCGGTAGTAAAACCAGTGTAATAATACCATGACAAAATAATAAAAAATTTGAAACGGTGCCACACAGAAAAATTGAAGATGGAAAATATTACGGCAGCAACAGTTTTTTGAACTGCTGCATGTCAACATGTTCTGTCCAGTTGTCGAGGAGAGGGGTGCCGGCAACGCGTCCGCCGAAGCCCATGAGGCGGTGGACGAACATGGCGATTTCGGTGGTTTTTACGTCTTTCAGGCGCTGTTCGTAAACTTTCGCGTTGAATTTCGATGAAAGATCGAGGGTCTTTTTAGCTATGAAGTTGTTAAGCCGCTTTTGGAAGAGATAATTCGCGAGCAGGGCTTTAGAACCTTCGAACTCTTTCTTGAGGGAATCGTTCATCTCCTTTTTCTCTTTCACCATCATGAGGGAGTAGCCGCCACTTCGTTTGATGGGACCATAAAGCTGCCCCGGATTGAGTTTCGCGGCTATGGTGCCGATGTCACCGAGAAAGGCGGCGGGTTTTAGACCCGTTTCGCCATTGGCATTCACGAGGGTGTCGGTTCTGCCAAGATCTTTAACGATTGATTCAAAAGAACGCCCTTTGCCCGTTTCGTCCAACACTTTTTCTATCAGATTCAGGTCGTTCACGGTCATAAGGAGGATGTTGACGAGGACGAAGTCATTGTCCTTCAGCACTTCGTTCCTGTAATAATCTTCGATCTCCTTTTCGCCGACCCTGACCGAGTCGAGGAACGAGACTTTAAGCATCTGCGCCATGATGTTCTGCTTCCACCCTTGCAGGTCGTTGATTACCCCGGGCGCGCTTTGCAACCCCTGCCTTTTTGCTTCAAAAGTTATGATCTGTTGCTGAACGAAATCTTTCGCGAACCTGCTTAGCCGCTGATAGACGTTGTTCCTCTCCCGCGAGGTGAATTTATGCTCCTCAAACGCGAGATTAGCGAGAAAATCCCACACGGTAACGGTGTTATTATCTATAAAAAAGAATTTCTGCTGAAGTGCCGGCTCGCCAAGCTCTGTTCTGATCCTTCTCCAGTCGCCGTCGTTAAGAACCACGGCCGAATCACTCGCGCCCGGAAGCGGAATTGGAGCGCGCGCGATCGCCTCATAAATTTTCGCCGCGACCGCTTTGAACGCGGTTTCATCAATGTTAATCGTCTTCCCTCCTGCAAGCTGTTTGAGGTATGCGCGTGTGGCATGCATCGCGCGGCGGTCTTTTACAGTCTGTTTTGCCTGGTCAACCTGTTTTTTGTCGGTTAGATCGAAAGTTTTTATAACCACATTATCAATTACAAATATCACCCAACCCACTTCACTTCTGACAGGAATTGAAACTTCACCGGGTTTCAGGCTGAAAAGGTGGTTCTCCACTTCCTCATCCATCAAAGTGCCGAGATCGATATCAACCTTGCTCTTTTTCACGCCGGAAAACCGGGGAAGTGCCAGAAGTGAATCTAGTTTGCCACTTCCTGTTATCTTCAGTGAGGTGATCAGTCCATTTGCTACGACCGAGTCGCCCGAGACCAAAGAAATTGTCTTAAGGGTTCTGCCGGCTTTGAAGACAGTCAGACTTACATCTTCGGCGGAGAGGATTATTTTCGACTCCACTTCCTTGTTGAAAAGGGCGTCGCGGAGGTAGATGTCTTCAACCGGTTTGAAATAAAACCTGAACTCCTCGTTTCTGTCGAGTCCGCGGTCGAGTCCCTCGAGGAACCAAAGTTTTTCGGTGATCATCGAATAGAGGAAGTCGGCTTTCAACGAGTCGATATTGCTTCCGGCCTGCTTTGAAACAAACGGGGAGAGTTCGAACCGGATCTTGAAATCACGGGCTGTGATTTTCTCTTTCCCTGCCTCGGCAAGAACCGTGTTGAGGTCTTGCGGGAATAAATATGTTGAAAAAAGGAGGGTGAGCGACAAGGTGAGCAGGGTCTTTTTGATCATTTAAGTCCGAGGGCTTTCAGGTATTCGCTGTTTACGGTACAGTTTTTAAGTTTTATGTTCTCGAGGTAGTTGAAGAGTATCTCTTTGACTTTCGGATAGTCGATTTTACTGTCGCGAATATAACCATAGGAGACATCAAAATTCTTGGAAAAATCGATGATCGTCTCGTAACCTACGGGGGGAGTTATCGAGAGTATGCCGCGTGAACTGTCGAGCTTTTTGTAGGGCCAAAAAGCCCAGCCGATGTTATCTTTTTCGAGGGTTTGCCTGAACTCCGCGATCCACTCATTGGTGTTTTCGCCTGATTCACCCATCCAAATGGCGGCGTTGTACTTATCACGAAAATCAGTGTAATGGGTTATCACCTCACGGGTTGGAGGCGTCCAGTATTTGTGGAAAGTATAGACTAATTTGTCATCAAAAGGGGGACCGAAAACTGAGAAATCGCTGTCCCACTGCGCGCCACCGAGGATGATGATATGGTTTTTGTCAACTTCCCTGATCGCTTTGGTAACCCTTTTATAAAAAGGTTCGAGAAGCGGGTTTAGTTTCTCTTTGTCGAAGTAGTGCGCGATCGGCTCATTCAGAATGTCATAACCCAGCACGATGGTCTCGTTGGCGTATCGCGCGGCGAGGTGTCGCCAGATTTTGACTGTAAGTGCCATGTTTTCTTCCGACTCGAAGAGGAAGGGGTAGCCGTAACTGTCGTCGATGTTGTCGCCGGTCTGTCCGCCGGGGGCGCAGTGCATGTCGAGAACCACCGGCAGGTTAACCTCGCGGCACCACTTCACCACACTGTCGAGGAGGGCGTAGCCGGGACCCTCGAGTTTATATTCGGGATAAGGCCCGGTAAAAAGCCTGTAATTGAAGGGAACGCGGACCGAGTTGAATCCACGTTCCTTGATGAATTTTATATCTTCGCTTGTGATGTAATCTTCTCTGAATTTCTGCCAGAATCTGTTGGCTTCCGCTTCGCCGAGAAGGACATTGAACAGGTCGGTGATCAGTCTTGGCGAGCTGATCTTATCGAACTTGAACATGTATCCTTCAGGCACGAGCCAATTACCGAGCCCGATGCCTTTCAGAAGCACCGGTTTCCCTTCGGGGTCAACAATCTCCTTCCCTTTTACGGAAAAGAATCCATTGGACTGCGGGAACAGTTGAACTGTCAGCAGCAGAAAGAGGACAAACCGGGCGAAACTCACAGAAATACCTCTTTACGCGTGTTTTTTCTCGAAAGAAGGAACGCTTCCTATCACTCCGTAATACGCAATGAAAAGGTAGCATATAACCGGGAGAATGAACGCGTGATGGATGCCGATGTTGTCAGCGATAACACCCTGGACAACAGGGATGAGGGCTCCACCCACGATTGCCATGCAGAGGATACCTGATGCCTGACCGGTGTGTTTTCCGAGACCCTTCAGCGCGAGCGAGAAAATGGTAGGGAACATGATCGAGTTGAAAAGTCCAACGAGAAGAATCGACCACATCGCCACCTGTCCGTTCGTCAGCATCGAGACAACGACGAGCACTGATGCCATTATCGCGTTGAAGCCGAGCACGGTGCCGGGTTTTATTTTTCTCTGAATCGCGGAACCGACGAATCTTCCGACCATCGCGCCACCCCAGTAGAATGATACAAGTTTACCCGCGTCAACCTCTTTCATGGTATTGTCGAGAGAGACAAAATATTTAACAAGGAAGCTTCCGATCGCCACTTCGGCACCGACGTAAACAAAGATACCCACGGCACCGAGAATAAGGTGTTTATAACCCCATGCTGAAGGATGGAGGTCATCGTAGGTCACCCGGCTGCCATCGCCCGACTCAACACTGTCGGCTTCGATCTGTGGAAGTTTAATGAACGCGAACACCGCGGAAAGAAGAAGAAGAACAGCGGCAAGTCCAAGATAGGGAAGTTGAACGGCGGCTGCCTCGGCTGCTTTGTAAAGTTCAATATCAGCGGGGAGCATCGATTTCATTTCATCAGCTGTTTTCACAGCGGTCGTGAGGATCAGGAGCGATCCGAAATACGGCGCGACTGTTGTACCGAGCGAGTTGAAAGCCTGGGTAAGATTAAGGCGTGATGAAGCTGTTTCCGGTTTGCCAAGGATGGTCACGTAAGGGTTGGCGGCAACCTGTAGAATCGTGATGCCTGCCGCGAGAATGAAGAACGCTACCAGAAAAACAGGGTAAGATCTTAAACCTGCCGCGGGATAGAAGATCAAGGTTCCGATACCGGCTATCAGGAGTCCGATAACTATTCCCTTTTTATATCCAACTTTTTCAACGAGGGTACCCGCGGGTAGTGACACGAGGAAGTAAGCAACAAAAAAAGTGAACTGAACGAGCATCGACTCGGTATAGTTCAGCGAGAAGACGTTCTGAAGATGAGGTATCAGAATGTCGTTAAGACATGTAAGAAATCCCCACATAAAGAAAAGGGAAGTTAGAATAGTCAACTCGGGAGTATAGTTTCTGTTGTTCCCGCCGGTTTTTAGATTGCCGGTATTCGTAGCTATGGTAGCCATTTGTTCTCCGAAAGTGAATCTGTTTTTGTACAATGAAGGTATTAACACTCAATAATTGTGCCCGCTTTAATTAACTGCATAAGAGGGGCTGAAAAACAATGAGGGGGCATGCCTCTTTATCATTTTGATAATTTGTGGTTATTAAAATAATAAGTCTTTAATAAACTATAGAATTAAATTTTCACACGAAAGGTTAAATTAAAATTCAATATTTTCAGCAATTCATTCAGGAAAATTTTATGAACCTTGAAAAGATCTTCTATTTGGTCGCCAGCACGGTGCTCGTCACGGTGTTTGTACTCATAGTTTTTATCTTCTCCCCCGTCTCTTATGAAGAGAACATGACTTCGCGGGAAAAGGTGATCTACTACGCGGACAACATCTCCCCGACGATGAGGAAGATAGTTGACAGGTTCAACAAGGAGAACAGGGGCAAGATACGGGTGGAGACCATCGACCTCCCTTTTGAGAAGTTCAGTACAAACGAAAGAAAGGAATTGCTGGCTCGCTACCTCCGAAGCAAAAGCAACAGGATTGACGTGTTCAGTGTGGATATAATCTGGGTGCCCCGGTTTTCAAGGTGGGCAAAGCCGTTGAACCACATATTTGACAGCACAACCGCGAACAGCGTGGTTCCATACTTTCTGCCGACCTGTTACTATGGTGATTCATTGGTAGCCATTCCGCACTACATCGATATCGCTTTGATGTTTTACCGTGAAGACCTTTTGAAAAAAGTACCCGGATACGAAGCCTTTGAAAAAGAGCTTGCAGCTTCGATCACCTGGGAGCGGTTCGCCGCGCTCAAATCCGCGGTCGACGCGGCAAACAACCGTGTAAACAAGCCGTTTTTCATCTTTCAGGCCGAGGCCTATGAAGGTTTGATGTGCAGCTTCGTGGAAGTGATGGCCAATCTTAACAATCCGGTGGTGATCAAGGGAGGCAAACTTGGCACCGACCCGGGGAAAACTGCCAGGGCGATCGATTTTATTACGGGACTTGTCCACCGCCTGAAGCTTTCACCGCCGGCGGTGACCGGAATGAAAGAGAACCAGAGTTATGAATATTTCTTCGCGAACGACGCTTTCGCTGTCAGGGGGTGGCCGGGCTTTATGGGAAGATCCACCACTTCTTTCAAGGACGAATACCGCGACAAAGTGAAAGCGGCACCGGTTCCACACATGAAAGGCTCAAAACCCGCGCAGGTTTTCGGTGGCTGGAACCTTATGATATCAAATCTCTCTCAAAACGTCCCGGAAGCAATGAAATTTATTGAATACCTTCTTTCAGACGACATACAGAAACTGCATTATGAAGAGGGAAACATCCTTCCGGTAAAGAATAGTGTGTATGCCGATAAAGAATTCGTCGCCCGTCACCCTGAACTTCTGTTTTATCAAAGCCTCTTCGAAGCGGGTGTGTACAGACCGATGTTCGAAAACTACACTTCCGTTTCAGATGTGATAGTGCAACAATTGAATGAAGCGATCAAATCGAATTCAAGTTCAAGTGAAGTCCTTCCGAAAATAAACTCTCACTTCACCGGGGAATGAGATGAAGAAGAATCTTGCTGACAAAATAAAAGAATATCATTTTGAGTTCAGGCACGTCACCGTGCTTTTCATAATCCTTTTCTCTTTTCAGTTGATTGTTTCGTTCATCAACAAATCCTCAATCAGGGAGTTTCTTGACACAACACAAGACTGGTACCAGAAAGAATCAGCGGAAGAGATAGCGAACCTTACCGCCACTGCGTTCGAGCTCGGTATTGAGTCAATCAGTCCGGCAGTGCAGCCCTCTTCCGAGCAGGAGCGTCAGATAGTACAGTCGTTCGATATTATTTTCAGTCAGCAGCAACTGACGCACAATGTGCAGAAACTTGTGCTTATCCTTC
This sequence comes from uncultured Ignavibacteriaceae bacterium, assembly GCA_964625575.1. Taxonomy (GTDB): domain Bacteria; phylum Bacteroidota; class Ignavibacteria; order Ignavibacteriales; family Ignavibacteriaceae; genus UTCHB3. Next base: position 385,755 of record CAZVBQ010000002.1, read on the forward strand.
AAAAAGGGGACAAGGTCACTATACTGAACGACGGCACGACACTCTACAATGCCCTCGTGAAGAAAGTGCCCCCACCGGGTGGTCAGACAGAATACGCCGGGATAGAGCAGCTTTACAGGTCGGTTGAACCTGTGCTCAAATCGACTGAGCGGATCAAATCAGTGATCCCGGGGAAGGAGACATTTCACATCTTCGTTCCGTTCGTGATCAAGGGTGAATTCATGGGGGCGATCTACATGCTGATAAAGCCCGATTTCAGTTCCATCAGCAATCAGGTGATCAGTTCGTACGATGAGACATCGGTCATCTACCTTTCACTTATCACCCTCGGCTTGCTCGCGATGTATTTCATCTCGTCATACACAGTGAAAGAGAGGGATGAGACACAGAAGCTACTTTTTGAAGAGCATGAGCAGAACCTGAAAAAACAGATAAGCTACGAGAACGAGCTGACATTTACCAAGAGGATCTACCACACCCACCACAAAGCGGAAAAGGTGATGGGTTTTATTAAAGAAGACCTCCGCACGCTTGAAGCCGGTAACATTGACGAAATAAAATACAGGGTCACCAAATACTCCAACTTTGTTTCGCGGGTAATCTATGATATGAAGTGGTACGACCCTCCGATCCAGACCATAAGGAACCAGATATTCAGGACAAATCTGAACGAAGTGGTTACGTTTATTGTGGAGAATATCTTCCGCCGCACTTCAACCACGAGTGAGGATTTCAGGATCGAATGTGAATTGGAACAGAATTTGCCTGTAGTTAACGTGAACGAGTTCGTGGTTTGGGAAATTGTGGAACCATTGATACAGAACAGCATCGATCACGGCTCAGATCCGGGACTTGTTGTGGTGGTTTCAACAAAGTATGATCAGGAAGCCGGTTGTTCGAAGTTGATGATCAGCGATAACGGGCAGGGTATTGATCCCGAACTCCTCGAGACGGGGGAAGAAGGGATAAAGAAACTGTTCATGGAGAGCACCACCACCAAATCCCAAGGCCTCAGGAATGCCGGATACGGCTGCTATATAGCCTGGGAAATGACCAAAAGGTGCGGTTGGGAGCTTGATGCCGCAAACCTGCCTGACAGAGGGTGCAGGTTTACAATTACGATAAAACATTAAAATTTGGAGAACCATCAATGATCTACCAGGATAAAAACATAAGTATGCTCCTGATAGAGGATGAAGATTTTGACGTCAGAAGGGTGAAAAACACGGTCGCCCCTTTCGCGGATAAAATGCACATTGCTCATTTTGTATCCAATGGCAAGGCAGCCCTTGATTATCTTGCTGAAAACAAGGATACAGTGGATATCGTGATAATGGACTATCAGATATCAGGCGGACTTATGGGTGAGGATCTCATCAGAAGGATAAAAGAGATCGACCCCACAATACAGATAATCGTGATCACCAAAATGACGATAAATCTTTCAGATTACCATTTCGCCAACAAACTAATAAAGGCGGGGGCATTCTGGTACTGCACAAAATATCCCGGGGACATTGATGACTACATCTACCAGCCGACAGATTTTATCCTGAGCATCTTTAACGCGCACGAAAAATCGATTCTTGAGCGAGAGAGGAGCAGGTCGTTACAGAAATTCAAACGGAACGTCGAGGATATCCTCACGCAGAAGAGGATAATAGGTGAGTCACCTTTGATGGTCAGTCTCAAATCCGATATCGACAGACTCGCGAAGAGCAACATCAACATCCTGATCAAGGGTTCTTCCGGCACAGGGAAGGAATTGGTGGCTCACAACATCCACTATAAAAGTGACCGCAGATATGAGAATTTTGTGGTCGTGAACTGCGGCAGTTTACCCGAGCAATTGGTGGAAAGTGAACTTTTCGGCTACGAAAAGGGGGCTTTTACTGGCGCGGACAAGAAGAAACCGGGTCTGTTCGAGATCGCCAACCATGGCACCATTTTCCTTGATGAAATTACCGAGCTCCCCCTTTCAGCGCAGGTGAAACTTTTGCGCGTGATCCAGGAAGGTGAAATAGAGAAGATCGGAAGAACTGAAACAGTGAAGGTTGATGTCAGGGTAATTGCCGCCACGAACCGCAACATAGAGCAGGAAGTGAAGGAACGCCGGTTCAGGGAAGACCTGTACTACAGGCTTAACGTGCTGCCGGTGGTTGTGCCCGATCTTAAGAAGCGGGGCGATGACATTCCGCTATTGATCCGGCACTTCCTCCATAACATCAGTGTGGATATGGGCAGGGAGAAACCGGTGATACCGGCAGAGACAATGAAAGTATTCGCCGCGTATGAGTGGCCCGGAAACGTCCGTGAGCTTAAAAATGTGGTCCAGAGGGTGCTTTTCCACTCCGATACATCAATCTCTCCCGTGGAGGCCACCAGGGCACTCGGTTTCAGCATTGATAGCGGGAACAGCGACGACAATCTGAAAGACCTTTTCAATTCAGATAACATAATGGATCTGAAAGATGCCGAGAAGATATTCCGTGAGCGCTACTTCACCTTTGTGAGGATGCACAGCATCTCCGACTCGGATGCCGCCAAGAAGATGGGGCTCGCTCCACCAAACTATTACCGCATGATGAAAGAACTGGGACTGAAGTAGTCTTTTTCACAGAGTGATTTTCCACAGGAAGCGACAGAGGTATGAGCGATGAGTGATGAGCGATGAGTGATGAGCGATGAGTTCTCCGTGTCAATCCGTTTCATCCGTGTGTATCCGCGTTCCTAAAAAACCATTTCTTTGTGCCTTCGTGACTTTGTGGTGAATTATCAAAACAATAACCCGGGGTTATCAAAATAATAATTTTTCGCGCTGAGATTCACGTAAATGATAAAATAGAGTTGATTAAAAGGGGTTCTAATTGATGGCATGATTTGTGCAGGCAGAGAGTTTGCACAACTAAAAAAAATGAGATGCCAAATTCATTCACATATCTTGATGCCGTTGTAATAGTTCTCTACCTGATAGCGGTACTGAGCATCGGCTTTTATTATTCGCGCAAGAATGATGAAAGCTACGGCGGCTACTTCCTCGCGGGCAGAAATGCCGGTTGGATAGCCATTGGCATCTCGATATTTGCCACCAATATTTCGAGCGAGCACTTCCTCGGTCTGGCGGGCGCCGGCTCCACCAGAGGACTCGCTGTGGGGCAGTTTGAACTGATGGCGATCTTCACCCTTATTTTTCTCGGATGGTTTCTGGCACCGGCTTACATTAAAACCGGTGTTTATACGGTTCCGGAGTTTCTGGGGCTTAATTTCGATGTAAGAATGCGGAAAATGTTTGCCGCTTTCTCAATAGTCATTTACATCCTCACCAAGATACTCGTCTCACTTTTCGCCGCCGGTATAATTTTTTACAGCATATTCGGCATAAACATATACGCCACCTCGATCCTGATAGTTCTGATCACAGGGCTTTACACAGTGATAGGCGGATCGCACGCCGTGATCCGCACACAGGCCTTCCAAGGTGTTGTTCTTATTGCCGGGGCGGTAATAATGTCAGTTTTGGGTTTCATAGCGGTTGGCGGGCTTGATGGTCTCTACTCCAGACTTCCCGCTGATTTTTTCACAATGTTCAAACCGGCAACCGATCCCGATTATCCTTGGATGGGTATAGTATTCGGCGCGCCGGTTATCGCTTTCTGGTATTGGTGCACTGATCAATACATGGTTCAGCGGGTGCTTGGCGCCAGATCGATAGACGATGCCCGCAAAGGTTCACTTCTCGCGGCTTCATTAAAAATACTCCCCATTTTCATACTTGTTCTTCCCGGACTTTACGCTGCCATTCTTTTCCCTGAATCAAAGGGAGATGGTGCTTATTCCGCGCTTTTGAACGGGAATATTATCCCGGTCGGTTTGAAGGGGCTTGTCATCGCGGGTCTTTTGGCCGCGATAATGTCGTCACTTTCCGGTGCATTCAACAGTATAGCGATACTCTTTACCAACGACTACTACAGACTGAAGTACCCCAACACTTCCGAGAGGAAGCTGGTACTCGTCGGGAGGCTTGCAACCACCATCGCGGTGATCGCGGCAATTCTCATAGTCCCTTTGGTAAAGGTGATAAGTTCGCAATTGTATCTCTTTTTGCAAAGCGCGCAGTCGTTCATCGCTCCTCCAATTACAGCGGTATTCATTTTTGGGCTCTTTTCGCGTAAAATGAGCACGCGCACCGCGATGGTCACACTCGCTGTAACCGAGACGGTCGGCATTGGCAGACTTTTACTCGAGTTATTAAAAGCCGGCGGAACCAATCTTTCTTCCGGACTGAAGGCTGTGGCCGGCATAAATTTTCTTCATTTTTCTGTGGCGCTTTTCGCGCTAAGTGTTGTCATGATCCTTGCCCTGAATTTCAGTAACAGCACCGCGAGCAATCCGTTCGCACTTCAGTTCAGGGAGACTTTCTCCGAGAGCATGCTCGAGATAAAGGGAAACTTCGCCTGCATGAGCAAAGTCGGGAAGCTCAGTTCAAGTTTTGTCCTGTCAGCCATCATCCTTCTGATGATAATAGGGCTTTGGAGTATCTGGTCATGACCGTTTCTAATTTTTCAACCATAATTTCATTAATCAAAATCTCAACTTATTGAGGAATCAACATGAAAAGAATCGTACTGTCAATTCTTTTTCTGATCGGACTTTCAACTCAGGCACTGCCTCAGATCATTGAAAGTTTCGATAGCCAGATAGACCTCGATTCGACCTATCAGTGGTCGGTCGAAGGTCCCAACAGCCGTATGGACTACGTGCTTAACACCAGCGATGTTAAGCAAGGTACAGGATCGGCTGAAATAAAATTCGTTATCGGCGCGGTTCACGAGTGGGGCAGCTACGGGCAGCTCATCAGAAGGCTTCCCGCCGGTCAGTATTACGATTGGTCGGCAACCGACTCTATCGCTCTCTGGATCAAGGTTGTAACACCTCCCACCATTCCTACAAACATGGTTTTCAGGATCCACCTTGCCGACAGGCCAACTCCTGATGCACCGATCGAAGAGTGGGTATTTGAGCACGCCACCATCCTTGACGCCCAAAGCGACTGGGTTGAGCTGAAAATACCGATTAAAATACTCTGCACTGATGGCAGCCAGACTCCTGTTGATTCAGGTTTCGTTATCTTCCCGTCAGGATGGGGTGGAGCTCCAAACAATTTCTGGAACAATCAGGAATTTGATTGGGACAAGATCATCGGTTACAACATCAGCGCCATTACATCGGGTTATACACCCGGTACAAATATTCCTGCCGACTCACTTACCGTGAGATTCGACGGTTTCAGAAGATATGGCAACAGATCGGTTCCCGCTGTTGTTTTCAACGGTCTCCAGTTCATGGGAAATCTCGCTCCGTTCACATGGGGTCAGTCGAACATGGAAGTGGTTCAGGGCGCGGGTCCTGTAGCTAACAGCAACGCCGTAAAATGGACACAAGGCAACGAGTGGGGTAACGGATGGACCGGTGCGGGTCTTAACGTAAGCCCTGTATTCAACCTTGGAAGTTCATGGGCTGTTGACAGTTGCAAATTCAAACTGAAATGTGAAGCCGGAACAGGCGATCTCAGGATGCAGTTTGAAGGCGGAAGCGGTAAAGTGGGTCTCGTATTCACTCCTGTCGCTGACGGAAACTGGCACAGCTATTCATTACCGTTACGCAACTTCGTTTATCAGGATGGTACATCGGGATTCGATTCCACCAACGTAAGCGTTGTTCAGATCATGGCTGAAGCTAGCGGCGTTGCCGGTAGAATTGTCTGGATCACCGACTGGTGGACAGGCAATCCAAAGTTTGACGTGATCGCTCCCGCGGCTCCGACAGGAGTTGCAGCGTTCGCCGGAACTTATCAGAACGTTGTTACCTGGATCGACGTGCCGGGCGAAACAGGTGAAACTTACGACATCTATTACTCGAAGAACCCGATCACCGACCTCACCGCCCCCGGCGTTGAAGTTGTTAAACTCGGTGTTGCAGAGAACTCACAGTTGTTCGAGCACCTTCTGCTCGCTCCCAACACAAACCAGTCAACCACGTATTACTACGCGGTCACATGTAAAGATCTGGCGGGTAACAAGAGTCTTTTAAGCCAGAACTCATCGGCTGTTACCAACACTGCCAGAGGCAGAGCCACCATTTCCAAAGTTGCTCCTGCCAATTTTGTCGCGGATGGCAACCTTGCCGAGTGGCAAAGCATCACCCCGTTTAGAATGTATCTTTCTGACGGTACAGGATTCCTCGTAACCAACACCACCATCGGTGGCGATGCCGATCTTTCAGCAAAAGCCTGGGTGGCGATGGATAACCAGTACATGTACGTGGCGTTTGACGTTGATGACGATATCGTTGTGCCAAACGCCCAGGGTTCTTCTTACCTCAACGACTGCCCTGACCTTTATATCGGTCTCTACAATTGGCACGGAATGCCCCACACGGCATATCAGAGAGGTGCTCAGCCCGACTACCACTTCAGATTCGCCTGGAACCGCATCCTTATCGATGGTTCAGCCGGAACTGACAGTCTCATCGGCAAAGGTCCGAACTATTACTGGGAAGAGAAATTCCCTTCGGGTTACATTGTTGAAGCCAGGATCAGCCTCGCTGACCTCGCTCTCCACGGAAACGACCTTACTTTCTCACCTGTTGAAGGCTACAGACTTCCGATCGACTTCGCGCTCAACGATGCTGATGCCACACAGTCAAGAGAAGGTATCATGACCTACTCTCCTTACAACGAAGATAAATCGTATCAGGATGTTTCAAGATGGCTTTACACCTGGATCGGCAACCTTTGGGAGCCAACAGATGTGAACGATCCTGAAATGACACCTGACAGATTTGCTCTCAGCCAGAACTATCCCAATCCGTTCAATCCTTCAACTACAATCAAGTACGCGATCGAGAAACCGGGATTTGTTTCGCTGAAAGTTTACGACATGCTCGGCAGAGAAGTCGCTAACCTCGTTAATCAGGACCAGTCAGCGGGTGTTTACTCCGTTAAGCTCGATGCCACACAGCTCGCGAGTGGAATTTACTTCTACAAGCTTGAAAGCGGCTCTAACTCGTTAATCAACAAAATGATGCTTGTTAAATAGCATATCTTCTTCAGGGCGCGGGCTTAAAAGGTCCGCGCCCGTCTTTTTGACAAGAAAATTATTGGACGATCCGATGAGACAAACTATCAACCATTTTTTTAGGAATTTCAAAGCGGCAGTGCTCCTGCTTGTATTTATTTCGGGTGCCTCCGTCACGTTCGGTGGCGTTACCGGAAAAATATCAGGCCGGGTTATCGATGACAAGACAGGCGATCCCATTATCGGAGCCACGGTTATGATCGAGGGCACTTATCTTGGAGGTGTAGCCGATGCCGACGGATACTATGCCATCAATAACGTCCCACCGGGTACATACAGGCTCGTATTCTCTGCCGTGGGTTACCAAAAAACCATTGTGGAAAAGATACTTGTAAAGATCGATCTTACGACACCCCTGGATGTCAAACTTAAAAACGCGGGTATCACCCTCGAGAAGGAAGTGGTTATCACCTCTGACAGGCCATTGGTTCAGAAAGATCTTACCTCCACTTCAGTTACCATCTCTGCTGATGACATCAAAATGATGCCGGTTGAGAATGTAAGTCAGATAGTCAACCTTCAGGCGGGCGTTATCGATGGTCACTTCCGTGGCGGAAGATCGAATGACGTTGCCTACCTCATCGACGGTGTCGCGGTAACCGACCCATTTAACGGCGGGTTCAACATCGAAGTTGAGAACACATCCATCAGACAGATGGAGGTAATCACCGGTACATTCAATGCTGAATACGGGCAGGCACTCTCAGGAGTGGTGAATATAGTTACCGAGGGCGGTTCGAACAAGTTCAGAACCGACGTTTCAGGATACATAGGAAATTTTGTAACAGGCAACACTTCGATCTTTAGAAATCTTGACAAGATCGACAGGATCGCGCAGAAAAACATTCAGCTTACGGTCAGTGGACCAATCAGTCCCGTACAGAACCTCTATTTCTTCCTCACCGGAAGGTATTTTGACAATATCGGGCATCTTTACGGGAAAAGAGTTTACAATGTGACCGATGATGTGCCGTTCTATCCGAATCCGGCAGACAAATCGTTCTGGATTCCCAGAAACACCGGTGACGGTGCTTACGTGTCGATGAATCCTTACACAAAGTACTCCTTCAACGGAAAGCTTACTTACGCGCTTCCATCTGTAGCTGTTACTTACTCCCTTTTCTGGGATAAAACACAGAGCAAGGGTTACGATCACGGATTTTCATGGACACCCGACGGTGTTGTAACCAACTACGGCGAAGACTGGATACAAAACCTCCAGTTCACCCACTATCTGTCACAGACAACAAACCAGACCCTTAAGTTCTCGGTAAACAACTATCACTTCTACGGTTACCTCTATGAAGACCCGTTCGATCCGAGATATGTCAGTCCAAGACAGGGTATAGCCGTTTCAAACTACACTTTCCGCTCAGGTGGAAATCAGGGTGGCAGATACGATAGAACCACCCGCAGTTACGTCGGTCAGTACGCTCTCTCGTCACAAGTGAGCAAAGAGCACAAGATCGGCATGGGTTTCGAAGCAAGGATCCACGATATCTACAATCATGGATGGGATCTTGTTAACCTTACCGATGGTCAGACCGATTCACTCGGCAATGTGATCTTCACCCCTGGTTACCCCGCGGTTGGCACCATGTCTGATCAGGGTTCAAACATTGAATACTCAAGAAAACCAATTGAAATGTCGGCTTACATTCAGGACAAGATGGAGTACGACATCATGATCATCAATGCCGGTATCAGGTTCGACTACTTCAACTCGAAGGGTCGCATGCCGGCTGACAAGCAGAACCCGACGCGTAACCCCAACTTCCAGGGCGCTGATCAGTGGGTTGATGCCGAAGCGAAGTGGCAGGTAAGCCCGAGGCTTGGTGCTTCATTCCCGATCACTGACAGGGGTATCATCCGCTTCTCATACGGGCACTTCTTCAAGATCCCGTCGTTTGAGAACCTGTATCAGAACCCCGATTTTATCGTCCGTCCGGGCAACAGCCTCAACACCATAGTGGGTAACCCTGATCTTAACGCCGAAAAGAACGTTATTTACGAGATCGGATTGCAGCAGGCACTCATGGCTGATATTTCACTTAACATGTCACTTTACTACCGTGATATCCGTAACTGGCTTGGTATGGAGATAGTGAACACTTATGAAGGCTTCAAATATGCCAGATTCATCAACCGTGACTACGCCAATGTTCGCGGTCTTGTGATCGTGCTCGACAAGAGATTCTCGAACTACTTCAGCGCGAAGCTTGACTACACCTATCAGATCGCTGAAGGTAACTCATCAGATCCTTACGCTGTATACAATAAAAACCAGACAAATCCGCCGATTGAAGAGTCGAAAACCGTCGTTCCCCTTAGTTGGGATCAGCGTCAGACGCTCAACCTCAGCCTGAACGTTGGTGTTCCGGGCGACTGGACAGTAGGCGCGATCTTCCAGTATGGTTCAGGCATGCCGTATACCGAGGATCCCAAGATCTCACGCGGTGTAAGATTTGAGAATGGCGGCATAAAACCATCATACTTCAATCTCGACCTTCGGATTGACAAGGTCTTCCAGATCGGTAATTTCAACGTAAGAACCTATCTTACCGTTTACAACGCCCTTGATATCAGAAACGAGTTTGGTGTTTACGGTACCACCGGTAGAGCCAACTCCGATCTTAACACACAATATGCCGGCGACATCATCGGTCTGAACACCATCGAAGAATATATCAACAATCCATCGATGTACTCGACCCCGAGAGAGATCAGGTTCGGTATCGGATTCGATTTTTAATTCCCGGAGAATAGAATGCTGAAAAGAATATTTATTGTCACTTTTGTTTTACTTACCGGGATCACTCTCGCTCAACCCTCCGCCTCAACCTTGAGGTACCGGAACGATGAGCGTGGCAACATCGCCTTCAGAAGAGAAGGAGTGATGGACGGTAACCAGGTGCGTACACTTTTTTACAACAATGGCGAAGTGGGGCAGTGGCCTTACCAGCCATCAGGTGAATGGCCAAAAGGTTCGGGCCACTCATACCTCGACGGTGTGAGCGTGCTCATCATGTCGGAGATCACGGCTCCAGGAAACGGACAAATAATCCACCCTCTTCAGACCTCATATCGTGAGTGGATGGATAAAGACCCCGTAACAGGTGAGATCTGGGGATTTGAACCCGTACCGGGATACATGAACTCCTCATCCAAGAAGCCCGCGATTAACACTGATCCAACTTCGTGGCCAAAATTCTGGCCTCCCGCGCTTGATCTTACCCCCGAGTGGGATGGCTACTGGTATGGATACTTCGGACGTGGCGTTCTGAACTCCGAGTTTGAGACCTTCTTCGTGATGGACGACTCAAAAGACAAGGAATTCACCCGGAATCCATTCTACTATTATCCGATCCAGGGTGACAGCACCCGTGGCGGACTTGGCCTCCGTGTTGAAGTAAGAGGTTTTCAGTGGTCACACGTGCTTGCTGAAGACATCATCTTCTGGCACTACGACATAGTTAACATCTCCGATGTCACTTATCCCAAAACCGCGTTCGGCTTCTATACTGACTGCGGTGTCGGTGGAACGGATGACTCGGAAGATGACAACGCTTCGTTCAACCTCCAGCTCGATCTTGCTTACTGTTACGATAATAATGGTCTCGGACTTCCCGATAACTGGAAAACCGGTTACTACGGCTACGCTTACCTCGAGAGCCCCGGCAATGGTACTGACGGTACTGACAACGACGGCGACGGCATGGTCGACGAAAGACGCGATGATGGCATAGACAACGACCACGACTGGTTACCCTATACCGACCTTAACGGCAACGGCAAGTGGGATGCGGACCAGAACGAACCCCTTAACAACGACGTTGGTAAAGATGGTGTCGGTCCGTTCGACAGACAGTACACCGGTCCCGATCAGGGTGAAGGCGACGGCGTTCCGACAGATGGCGAACCCAATTTTGACAAAACCGACAAGGATGAGTCGGATCAGATCGGTCTTACCGCCGTTTCGATCTACAGACTTGGTCAGGGCGGTACCGGTGGTGGCTGGCCCAAGGATGATGAGGCAATGTGGTTGAAAATGGTAGCCGGAACTTTCGATACCTCGCTTCAGAGGGCAAACATTTCGATGGTTTTTGCTTCAGGTCCTTTTCCCCTTATTCAGGGCACAAGAGAGAGATTCTCGATGGCACTGGTTTTTGGAGAAGATCTGAACGATATTATCTTCAACAAAGAGACAGTTCAGCAGATATACAACGCGAACTACAACTTCTCGAAACCGCCTATCAAACCGGAACTCACCGCGGTTCCCGGTGACCAGAAGGTTTACCTCTATTGGGACAACATTGCCGAGCAGTCACGCGACCCCTTCCTTGGATTCCAGAACAACGATCCGACACAGGGATACAAAAAAGACTTTGAGGGTTACCTCATCTATCGCAGTACCGAACCTGAATTCAACGACGTAAAGATTATTACCGACTCGAAAGGTTCAGCAAAATACTGGAAACCGATAGCCCAGTTCGATCTTAAAGACACCATTAAAGGTCCCGACCCGATCGGTATCAATGGCGCCCACTTCTGGAGAGGTGACAATACAGGTCTCCGTTATTCATACATCGACAAGGACGTGAAGAACGGACAGAAATATTACTACGCCTGCGTTTCTTACGACATGGGCGACCCCAATTTCGGCACCGCCGGCTTGCAGCCTTCCGAATGTACAAAGATCATTACAGAAGATTTCGCCGGCAACCTCCAGTTTGTTGATATAAACTGCGCGGTTGTCACCCCCAACGCGCCGGCTGCCGGTTATGTTTCGCCAAACGTTGAAGGTGACATAAACAAACCAACTTCGGGTGTCGGTACCGGAAAGCTCACGCTTACCGTGCTTAACCCGGCCGTTGTTGAGTCAGGTGTGGGTTACGAAGTGCTGTTCAACTCGAACACGGCGTATCCGAAATACAGCACCACTTCATACAAGATCATAAGAACGAAAAATGGTGCTTCTGACACTCTCATGACTGTTGATACTGCATACTTCGGCGCCGAGAGAACAAGTCCGCCATTCGACGGAATCGCCCTCAGCGTGATAAACGACTCAGCCATCGCGATAGTTGACACCCTTACAGGATGGGTAACAGGAAGAAGCAACCTTGTTATGCTTGTAACCCCCGATCCGACACCTGTAAGAGGTATTTCGTGGCCCGCTGACTATGAGATAACATTCTCAGATTCCCCGCTTGACACATGCTACATTCAGTCACCGCCACTTTACACAAAGTTCCCGGTCAACTTCAAGATTTGGAACAAGACAGAGCAGAAATACTCGAAGATCGCAATCAAAGACAACGATGGTTCAGGCAACCTGAGCATCGGTGACCAGATACAGATACTCGAGTTCATGGGGGCGATCGCTCCCGCGAACGTAAGATTCGCCTGGAATCTTTCATATGATGCCCCGTTCGATCCAAACGCGACACCTCAATACCCTGCAAACGGAGACAAGTATCAGATCTCCACCACGAAGCCTTTCAAGAAAGGGGACAAGTTCCTCTTCTCAACCAAGGGACCGTCAGTCAATAGTTCGCTTGCCAAAGACAAGCTCGGAAAAATTGACGTGGTGCCCAATCCTTACATTGGTGCCGCTTCATGGGAAAAGAGAAATCTTAACTCTACAGGCAGGGGTGAAAGAAAAATCGATTTCATCAACCTTCCCGCGGAATGCACCGTGAGAATTTACACTGTTACCGGTCAGCTTATTAAAACGCTTTACAAGAACTCGACATACCTCGACGGTTCCCTCTCATGGAATCTTGTGACAGATGACGGTATGGACGCGGCTTATGGCGTTTACATTTACCACGTCGATGCTCCGAATGTCGGGGAACACATCGGCAAATTTGCATTAATTAAATAAGCGGACGGACTGAAAAATGAAAAAGACAATAATATCACTTTTGATCTTCGTTTTCTGCGCCGCTCCTGCCCTTACCCAGGGCTTCAAATCGGATGTTTCAAAGCGCGGAACAACCGCCGCTCCCTTCCTTTCTGTTGGGCAGGGGGCGCGTTCAGTTGCAATGGGAAGTGCCTTCGCCGGTGTTTCCAATGATGTCAGTTCGATCTACTGGAATCCCGCCGGTTTGACAAAAGCCGAAGGCTTTCAGATGATGTTCGACCACACGATGTGGATCGCTGATATCAGATACAACTTCCTGGCAGCCAGCTACAACATGGGCGACATGGGCACCATCGGTGTTTCGTTCCTTAGCTCGAATGTTGGCGAAATGAAGGTAACAACCATCGATCAGCCGAACGGAACGGGTGAAACCTTTACCGCGAACGACCTGGCGATAAGCCTTGCCTACGCGATAAGACTTACTGACAAGTTCTCGATCGGGTTCAACCCCAAGTTCATCTATCAGGGCATCTGGAAGATGAGCGCTACCGCGTTCGCTATCGATATGGGTGTGCAGTACGTGACTCCATTTGACGACGCCGTGCTCGCGATGTCGATCTCAAACTTTGGAACGAAGGTGCAGTTAAGCGGCACTTCCAACCTGGTGCTTCACGATCTCGATCCGGGAACCACAGGAAACAACGGAAAGATACCCGCTTATCTTGAGACGGGCGCGTGGTCCCTTCCCCTGAACTTCAGGGTTGGTATCATGTACAATCCGATAAAGGTTGGTGTTCATAATCTCATGCTCGCTGTCGACGCGACACACCCGAGTGACGACTACGAAAGCGTTAACATAGGCGCCGAGTACAGCTTCGACAAATTCCTCTTCATCAGAGGGGGGTACAAGTCGATGTTCCAGCAGGACTCTGAAGAGTCGTTCACTGCCGGATTTGGTATAAGGCAGAATTTTATGAACAACGTGTCCGTGGTTTTCGACTATGCATACCAGAGCTTCGGAAGGTTCACGAACATTCAGAAGTTCACCATGTCAGTCAATTTCTAATGTGGAAGGGCCGGCTCTTGTATCCCCATAATGAGAGCCGGTCCATTATTTTAACAGACAAAAGTGAGATATGAGAAAAACAATACTTACGCTCTTCGCGGTTATTCTGCTCATCCCCGGTGTGATCAATTCCAAAGACTACAAAGGCGCCGAGTTCAGAACCAAGCAAAGCTTCCTTTACGGGAGGTTCGAGGTTTCGATGAAGTCCGCCGCCCGCGAGGGAATGCTCTCGTCGTTCTTTACATACAACGACAACATGAGCAGCATCGATCAGTGGAATGAGATTGATATCGAGATCATGGGTCGCTACGACAACGACCTGCAATTCAACACAATTACAGCGAATCAGACCAGTCACGTCGGCAGGTTCCCGACACCATTCTCCCCTCATGCTGATTTTCACACCTACGCTATAGAGTGGACTCCCGCATACGTGGCTTGGTTCGTTGACGGTACGGAAGTGTACCGGCAGACGGGCGCTCACATCTCCACAATAAACAAAGCCCAGAAGCTCATGATGAACATCTGGAACCCCACGTACGCCAATTGGGCGGGGGTTTTCGATCCTAACGCGCTTCCGGCATTTGCTTATTACGATTGGGTGAAGTATTACACCTACACCCCCGGAAACGGGAATTACGGCACCGGGAACAACTTCTCGCTCTCATGGTCGGATGATTTCGACTATTGGAACACCGCGCGGTGGGAAAAAGGGACGCACACCTTCGACGGCAACGGCTGCGATTTCGTAACAACCAACGCGGTTATCACAGGTGGCAAACTTATTCTCTGCCTTACCGATGCCACTAATCTCGGCTATACCGACGTTAAGGGACCAGTTTTCTATTCCGCCCGCGTCGTGAACGGCAAGGTGATTGCATATTTTTCCGAGGAACTTGATTCGGTAACATCGCAAAACGCCGGCAATTTCAATATTGTCGGAGCCACCACCATTTCGGCAAAGATCAGAAGCGACAGAAAAAGCGTTGAACTTACCGTTGACAACTGGGATTTCACCTCAGCCCGCAACCTTATCGTTTTGAACGTGAAGGATGCCTGGGGCAACACGATGTCGCCAAGGGCACTCGCGATCTATCTTGAGAGAACCTACTCGTGGCCTTACAAGATCAACTGCGGAGGTGGCGCCGTTATCGGTTACCTCGCCGATGGTGAATTTGGATGGGGCGCGGAACATGGTTTCCTTGACGGGCAGAGCTCGGCTTACGCCGCGAATCTTCAAATAAACGGAACCACTGAACCCGAAATTTACCGCGCTGAAAAATACGGCATGGCTACCTACAGGGTTCGCGTTCCCGCGGGTACCTACAAAGTTAAACTGATGTTCGCCGAGAACTACTACACCCAGGCGGGCAAGAGGATCTTTGACGTGTTTGTTGAGGCTGTAAAGCGGATCTCCCAACTCGATATTTACGCCCAGGTTGGCGGAAGTACCGCCCTCGTAAAAGAGATAACCGGTGTTGCCGTGAATGACGGCGTGCTCGATATCCACTTTGTCTCACATCTTGATTATCCCCTCATAAACGGAATAGTTATCGAACCGGAAGGTACAAGCGTGGGTGATGCCGGAACCGAGAACCCGGGATCATTCATTCTGAATCAGAATTATCCTAATCCGTTCAACGGGCAGACTACAGTCTCTTTTTTCGTCAACAAACCCGGTAACTATAGCTATACACTTACAGGTATTACCGGAGAGACAATCGCCAGGCGTGATCTTGGCTGGCTTGAAGAAGGCAATTACACACTCCCCATCACCTCCCGTGATCTCACCGCGAGCGGAGTGTACCTCTTTACCCTCGCCGGCAATTCGATTTTTGAAACAAGAAAATTAGTGCTATTAAATTAGCCGGGACCACCCGGCTTACAACCCTTAAAACAATCCGATCAATCTTATGAAGACTACGAAAACGATCTTATTTTTACTGTTCATCTCACTGTTTGTCTTTAATGCCAGCGCGCAAAAAGGTGACAAGGAGATAAAGGCGGATGTCGATAAATTACTCAAGCAGATGACGCTCGAGGAAAAAGTCGGACAGATGACCCAGTTGACCATTCAGGTTGTTTCCAAAAAACAGGGAAACAAAGACCAGCATCACGAACTCGATGAGAAGAAACTCGAAGAAGTGATAGTGAAGTATGGTGTTGGCTCGCTCCTTAACGTTTACGACAAGGCTCATGAAATAAGCTACTGGCACGAAGTGATAACCAAAATTCAGGATATCGCCACAAAGAAGACCAGGCTGAAAATCCCGGTTCTTTACGGTATCGATGCCATTCATGGTGCAACTTACACCTCCGGTTCCACCCTGTTCCCGCAGGCCATCGGCATGGCTTCAACATTCAATAAGGAATTGGTGAAAAAAGGGGGCGAAATAACCGCCGTTGAAACTTACGGCTCGGGTATCCCCTGGAACTTCAATCCGAATCTTGATCTTGGCCGTCAGCCTTTGTGGCCACGCCTCTGGGAGAGCTTCGGTGAAGACCCATACCTTACCACAATCATGGGCGCTACCTATATCAAAGCCCTACAGGACAATCCTTACGTTCCGAAAGGAAGATTCATCGCCTGCCCGAAACATTATGTAGGGTATGGATTCCCGCACAACGGATTGGACAGAACCCCTGCCCTGATGTCGGAACGCACGCTCCGCGAGTACTTCCTGCCACCATTTGAAGCCGCGGTTAAAGCCGGTGCGCTTACTGTGATGGTAAACTCCGCCGAGATTGACGGTATCCCCGGACACGCGAACTACCACCTCCTGACGGAAGTGCTGAAGGGTGAGATGAAATTCCCCGGTTTTGTTGTTTCAGACTGGGAAGACATAAAACGCCTTTTTACCCGCGACCGTGTTGCCACATCACCAAAGGAAGCTGTTTTCATGGCGGTTATGGCCGGTGTTGATATGAGCATGGTACCTACAGATCTCAGTTTTTACGACCTCCTTCTCGAACTCGCGAAGGAAGGCACCGTGCCGCAGTCAAGAATTGACGACGCGGTTTCAAGAATTCTTTACGTTAAGATGAAACTTGGTCTGTTCGATAACGCTTATCCTGACAAAACATTTCTCCCGGAATTCGCTTCCGCGGCGCACACTCAGGCAAACCTTGACGCGGCCCATGAAGCGGTTGTTCTTCTGAAGAATGAAAAGAATATCCTCCCCCTCGCGAAAGACAAAAAGGTTTTCGTGACCGGTCCCACAGCCAACATGCTTTCATCCCTCAATGGCGGATGGACAATCACCTGGCAGGGGAACGAGGAATCACTCTATCCTCATGAAAAACAGACCGTGCTCGAAGCAATAAAGAGCAAGGTTGGTGAAAAGAATGTCAGCTACGATCAGGGTGTCGATTTTGAGAAAGAGATCACCGGATCGAAGGGACTTGAACTCGCGAAACAGTCAGATGTTATCATTCTTTGCCTTGGTGAAGGCGCTTACTGCGAAACACCGGGAAACATCACCGACCTGACACTTCCCGATGCCCAGCTTGCTTATGCTGAAAAACTTATCGCCACCGGCAAACCGGTTGTGCTCGTAATGCTCGAAGGACGTCCAAGGATCATTACCAGGATCGCCGGTAAAACTGATGGTATCCTCGCGGCTTTCCTCCCCGGCATGGAGGGTGGACGCGCGATAGCCGACATCCTTTACGGTGATGCAAACCCGAGCGGTAAACTACCCATCACTTACCCTAAAGCGGCTAACGGCATTACACTTTACGATTACAAACCGATCGAGTTCTTCGACGGCAACAAATACGATCCCCTCTATCCGTTCGGTCACGGGCTTAGCTACACTTCCTTCAAGTACTCAAATCTTAAACTGAGCGCGAAAGAGATCAATGAGAGCGGTCAGGTTAAGGTAACTGTTGATGTTACCAACACCGGCAAACTTAAAGGGAAGGAAGCGGTGCTTCTCTATCTTACCGACATGTTCGGAACAGTAAGCCGCCCCAATAAACAGTTGAAGGGCTTCGAGAAGATCGAACTGGAGCCGGGTCAGACCAAAACCGTGACTTTCACCATCGGTTGGGATGAAATGTCGTTCATCGGCCTTTCGAACACAAGAATTGTTGAACCGGGTGAATTCGTCGTCAACGTCGGCGGATTACAGGAAAAGTTCAGTCTCACCGTCAAACATTAATGCTTGAAAGCGCGACATGAACTATAAGCAACTATTATCCCGGGCGGTCTTCTGTTTTTTGTTGTCAACGGTTACATTGACTGCCCAGGGATTCTTGAAGGTCAGCGGGAAGACTATTGTTAACGGTCAGGGACAGGAAGTTTTTCTTAAGGGAGTCGGTTTCGGAAACTGGCTCCTTCAAGAAGGCTACATGATGCAAACCGCAGCGTTCGCAAACGCGCAGTGGCAGGTCCGCGCCAAGATAGTTGACCTGATCGGGGAGGCGAACACGGAAACATTCTATGAGACCTGGCGGAACAATTACGTCAGGAAGATAGATATCGATTCCCTCAAATCGTGGGGTTTCAACTCAGTCAGACTTCCCTTCCATTACAATCTGTTTGCCACCAACACAAACCCGCCTGTTTTTCTCGAAAAAGGATTTCAGATCATTGATTCGCTCCTCTCATGGTGCGAGGCGAATCAGATATATCTTATTCTTGACATGCACGGCGCCCCTGGTGGACAGAGCAATGAGAACATCAGCGACTATAATCCTGCCTACCCCTCACTCTGGGAAAGCGAAAGCAACAAGGATCTGACGGTAAAGGTCTGGAGAAAGATCGCTGAAAGGTACAAGGACAAGGAATGGATCGGCGGTTACGACCTTATCAACGAGCCGAAGTGGGACCTCGGAACGGGCAATGTGCCCCTGAGAAACCTTTACATCCGTTTAACTGACACGATCCGTGCTGTAGACCAGAACCACATCCTTTTTATCGAGGGTAACTGGTACGCCACCGACTTTAGCGGACTGACGCCTCCGTGGGACGCGAACCTCTGTTACAGTTTCCACAAATACTGGAATACGAATAACACAGGTTCGATACAGTACCTGCTCGATCTCCGCAACACTTCCAACCGGCCCCTCTGGCTCGGTGAAACTGGTGAAAACTCGAATCAGTGGATGACGGAGATGGCTGAGCTGATGAAGAACAACAACATCGGCTGGGCAACATGGCCTCACAAAAAAATTAAATCAATATCGGGACCCCTTTCCGTTACCCTCTCGCCACTCTATCAGACACTGCTCAACTACTGGGGCGGTTCGGGCACACGTCCCACCGCTTCTTTCGCGTACAGCGCGCTGATGACGCAGGCGAACCTGCTGAAACTTGAGTCGTGCAAATGGAACAAAGACTACACCCACGCGCTCCTCAATCAGCCTTTCAGCTCGGCTACAACCCCGTTCGCGCCAAATGTTGTGCCCGGAACGGTTTACGCGCCCGACTACGACATGGGAAAACAGGGGGTGGCCTACTCGGATAACGACTACCAGAACACGGGAGGTGGCGCCGTCTACAATTCAGGTTACAATTACCGTAACGACGGTGTTGATATCGAGCAGTGCACGGATTTTGGCTCAAACGGCTATGATATCGGCTGGATCAACAACGGTGAGTGGATAACATACACCATAAACGTTCAGCAAAGCGGTATCTACCGGCTCGATTTTAACGTGGCTTCACAGAGTAGCGGAAGCAGCATTTTCGTTCTTTTTGATGGCGTGGGCAACGGTTTCGTTAACATTCCTAACACGGGAGGCTGGCAGAACTGGCAGTTCGCCTCGATGGAAAATGTCAACCTTGCCGCCGGCACGCACAAAATGATGCTCAGGTTCTACACGGGGAATTTCAACCTCGCGAATATCGATTTCAACCTGATCACCGTCGGTGTTGAAGATGAGAAATCATTGCCGAAGGAGTATTCCCTCGGGCAGAACTTCCCGAATCCGTTCAATCCGGAAACTGTTATCCGTTACGCGTTGCCCGTTGCCAGTACCGTTAAGCTTGAAGTGTTCAATACCCTTGGTGAAAAAGTTGCTGAGTTGGTTAACTCTGAAATGCCCGCCGGCGAACATTCGGTTGTTTTCAACGCGACAAAACTTGTATCGGGTAATTATCTGTATCGAATTACCTCCGGATCGTTCGTTCAGACACGAAAACTTACTTTGCTAAAATGATCTTTTCCACAGGAAGAATAGAAGCACAGAAGGAATAAAAGGAGGAATTTACAAATCTTCTTCTATCTCTTCTATTCTTTTATTCTTCCTGTGAATTGAAATTGGACCACAGGAAGAATAGAAGCACAGAAGGAATAAAAGGAGGAATTTACAAATCTTCTTCTATCTCTTCTATTCTTTTATTCTTCCTGTGAAAAAACCTTTAATAACAAGGAACCCCATGAAGAATCCCGCGTACGTATTTTTATCGTTAATGTTTTTTCTTCTCGCGGGATCAGTTGCCGCGCAGACTGTACAAGTCGGCAACGGAAGCTACAGCACTACACTCCCTTCGGGGGCGGTTGGACCATCCACTTCTTCCGGGTCACCGGTTTTTCCGAAGGTTTCACCCTCGTTTAACCAGCCCGTTCAAACGAACGACTGGTGGAGCAGCCTGATCTTCCCATTCTACGGTGTTCAGCACTCGAACACACTCTATGTCCTCCCGCTCGTGGTTAAAGCCGGAAATGACGGACTCGGTATGGGCTACACCCTTCAGCCGGTATTCGCCGCGGCAGATTATCTTTACCCCTACCAACAGCAACTCACGGTTGGCGTTGAAGGGTTGGCGGCAACGAGAACCCTGACCGACTCTTATGGCGACTGGACAGTTACCGCTTCATGGAACGACGGCACCCGCACGATGAAATCAACTTTCGGACACGGCATCCCTTTCGCTTTCTTCACGATCACAGGCGGCAACGCCAAAGTGGTTTGTAAAGAGACTCCCGTTATCTGGTCGAACCAGAACGGGGTTGTCGGACTGACAGTCGGTGGAAGGCATTACGGAATATTCGGACCTACTGGCTCAACATGGTCGGGAACAACCACACTTCTCTCAACTCTTAACGGAAAAGATTATTTCTCGGTGGCACTGCTCCCCGATAACACCGCCGCGACACTCGAGTTTTACAGAAAACGCGCCTACGCTTTTGTGACCGACAGCCGCGTTTCGTGGAATTATGACAATCAGAACGCCAAGGTTAACACCGTTTTCAGCCTGATCACCACTTTGAAGGATTCCGCGGCGGGCAACCTGAACAACAGCCTTACCGCCCTCTACAGGCATCAGATGATCAACTCCGATGTGGTGCTGCAACCTTATGAGTACGTATCGGTCAGGGGTAAAATGAAGATGTACGACGGAAATACATTTTCAACCCGTCACGATTTTAACGGCATCCTACCCTCGCTTCCCGATGAGGGTGTTTACAACCCGGCACTCCTGGGTCAGTACATCGATACGGTCGCCTTGGAGAACCTGAGCGCGGGCCCCATTTACGAGAACGGCAAGGCTCTCGCGAGGTTCGCACACCTGATAAGAATTGCCGACCAGCTCGGCATAACTGCTGCCCGCGATCACTTTATCGCCCAGGTGAAAGCCCGGCTCGAAGCATGGCTGACCGTCGGCGGTGGCGCTGAAATGTCATATATTTCCGCTTGGAACACAATTTCGGCGTATCCTTCCGGCTACGGCGCGGATAACCAGCTTAACGATCACAATTTTCACTATGGTTATCTGATCATGGCTGCCGCAATGGTGGCGCAGTACGATCCCGTTTGGGCTCAGGCCTCAAACTGGGGCGGAATGATCAACCTTTTGATTAAAGACTGCGTGAACTGGGACCGTACCGATACCCGCTTCCCGTATCTCAGGAGTTTCGATCCATACGAGGGACACTCATGGGAAGCCGGGCATGGTGATTTCGGTGACGGCAACAATGAGGAATCAAGCTCCGAATCGATGAACTTCGCCTCGGCGGTAGCCCTTTGGGGATCAGCCACCCTTAACGACACCCTCAGAGACCTCGGCATCTACCTTTACGCCACCGAACGCTCCGCGATCGAGCAGTACTTCTTCGATGTTGACGATCAGGTCTTCCCCTCAACATATCCGCGGAAAGCCCTTGGAATGGTCTGGGGCGGCAAGGGTGTTCACTCAACATGGTTCGGCGCCGACCCCGAGTTCATCCACGGCATCAACTTCCTACCGCTTACCGGTGGCTCCCTCTACCTCGGCAGAAGGCGCGACTACATTCAGGCGAACTATGCCGAAATGGTGAACGAGATCGGCAGCAAACCCCGCAAATGGAAAGACATTATATGGAAGTGGTACGCTCTCGCTGATCCGCATACTGCCCTCAACGAATTCTACGCCGAACCCGGCTACGAGGTTTTCGACGGTGAGACCAGGGCTAATACTTATCACTGGCTCGGCAACCTGAAGAAGATTGGCAGACTCAGTACAACTGTTACTGCCGATATTCCAACCTACGCGGTCTTCACATCAGACATTAACAAAAACACTTATGTGGCTTACAACCCGGCCGCGACGGACAGAACGGTTAACTTCTCCGACGGTTACTCGATGGTTGTGCCCGCTCGCTCAATGCGCTCATTCAACAGCGATACCACCGGCGCGGGTGCACCCGTCGCTGTGGCGATCACGAATGTTAACAAGGGGAAAGCACCACTTACCGTGCAGTTCAGCGGAAACAGAAGCTTCGACCGTAACGGAACGATAACATCATACCACTGGGACTTCGGCGACACTTCATTTGCTCACAGTTCGGATACCGTACATGTTTACCGTGTCCCCGGCGTTTACATAGCCAAACTCACCGTGCAAAGCTCGACGGGGAAAACCGGCTTCGCGACCGTAACGATCATGGTTGACGGAAACGGAACCCCCTACGCGGGCACGCCGAAACCCGTTCCTGGCACCGTTCAGGCTGAGGAATACGATCTCGGCGGCGAGGGCGTGGCCTACCACGACAGCGACCCGCAGAACAAAGGCGTGCCGTTCAGACCGAATGAAGGCGTTGACATCGAAGGATGCGGAGATACCGGCGGCGGATATGATGTCGGCTGGATCGTAACAGGTGAGTGGATGGAATACACGATCCAGGTTGATCAGTCGGGCTACTACGATATTACGGCCCGCACCGCTTCGGTTCCCGGAGGTGGAGCATACAACATTTCGATCGATGGGATCAGCGTGACAGGAAGAAAAAGTGTACCTGTAACAGGCGGCTGGCAGTTCTGGACCGATGTTACAACCACGGCGGTTTATATCGAAGCTGGTGTACACATCATGCGCTTCGCGATCGAGGGACCCGAGTTCAACCTGAACTGGATAAATCTTACCAAAAACCTCACAGGAATTGCAGACAAGAACGACGATCTCCCTAAAGATTTCGCCCTTGGGCAGAACTTCCCGAATCCGTTCAATCCTGTTACCGTTGTGCGTTACGCGTTGCCCGTTGCGGGTAATGTTGAACTGTCTGTTTATAATACACTCGGAGAGAAAGTTGCCGAACTTGTGAATGGTGAGAAGCCTGCTGGTGAACACTCCGTTGTTTTCGATGCCCGGCAACTCGGTTCAGGTGTTTACTTCTATCGTATGCAGTCCGGGAATTTTGTTCAGGTACGTAAACTTACTTTGCTAAAATGATTTTCCCACAGGAAGCATAGAAGCACGGAAGGTATAGAAGGAGAAATTTAGAAATCTTCTTCTATCTCTTCTATTCTTTTATTCTTCCTGTGAAGTACATTTTCCCACAGGAAGCATGGAAGCACGGAAGGTAAAGAAGAGGCAGGTGTATTTGTTATCAGGAAGTGCTTATTTTCCGGGTTTAAAAAGGAAAAATAGATGAGCGAAACAGAAAAAGACCTTGAAAGCCTGAAAACGTCTGAGGATAAAACCGCTACCGAAGGCAGAAGTCTGAACGACATGCTGCAGGAGTTGAGAATCCTTCAGCAGGGATCCCAAGTACTCACGGCATTTCTTGTGGTACTTCCTTTTAATCAGAGTTTTGAAACTATCCATGATTTCGAGAAATGGGTTTTCATAGCCACGTTCATGTGTTCCGTGGCAAGCCTTGTGTTTTTCAGTGCTCCTGCAGCACATCACCGCCTCATCATGACCCTTGTTCATAGGGTGACATTCAAACTGTTTGCCACCAGAATGATCGTTGTGGGTCTGGTCTTCCTCTCTTTGGCACTGATCCTCGTTACCCAGCTTGTGGTCTGGCAAGTAATGGAAACAACAGCCAGTATCTTTGTTACAACATCTGTCGGGATACTGATTGGCATCGTATGGTGGATTTTCCCGGTCTTTTTAAGGCGAAGGGTTTAAGAAAGGTCGCTATCAGTTAAAATGTTAAATGTTAAATGTTATTAAGCCCCACTCAAAATAACATTTAACATTTAACACCTAACATTTACTTTTTGAACGGCAAACTCAAATAGAGCTTCCCCAGGTCATTAAGTTCGCCGGGGGTGGGGGTGAAAAGATAGGTGTATTTGTTGTCGGGAAGTGTGCCTCTTCCGATGAACCAGGCGTAACGGAAAACATCGTCCCGGTTCTCGCAGATCGAGACCATCTCATTCATCTGCTGTGCCTGCTTCGCGTATGAATTGATCTGCGGGTTCCAGTTAGCCATTTCTGTTATCCAGATCTGCTTGCCGTATTTCTTCAGTCTGTCAAGTTGTGCCGCGAGACCGTAGTCGTACCAGTGGAAAGCAAGGTAGTCGATCTTCGGCGCGCGGTTGTTCGCGGTTCTGAAGACGGCATAAAAAGTGTCAAGCCAGGTCACGGGGTCCGAGTACCCCTGCATTGTCCCCCAGTTCATCGCGGGTCCCACCAGATATATTGTTCTTCCTGCCGCGGCGAGGTCATCTATCACTTTTTCATACACAAGCCATTCAACCGCTGCCTGCTGTGGTGTTCTGTTCGCCTGATCGGTCAGGTTGGGTTCATTCATCACTAAGAGGTATTTTATCTCCGGGTGAGCCAAAATAAAACTTTTCACCGACTGAATTTCAGCGGTCGAGGGGCTCCCTCCCCATAGCATCGGGATGAACTCCATTTCGTATGTCGTATTGTATCCCGCCGGTGCGGTTGTGGTGTAGTACCAGTTGTACCACCAGGAAACACCGCTTTTCAGTGCCTCGAGGTCGGCCGCGTCTTTAAGATTGTATGATATGCCCCGTTTCGGGCTTTTAGTAACCGTGTTCACGGGGGCAGGCTGGGAGGGGGTATCCTCTTTACAGCCCATGAAAAGAAAAAGGATGAGAATCAAGGCGCTTATTGATCTGCCGCGCATCTGTGGTGTTTCCTTGTCTTGTTAGAGTACGTTCAACCTGATATGGCAGCAATTCCCGTGCCGAAAAATTCCAGTGGGTTACAGCCTGAAATACCGCCTGCTCTCTGCAAAGATTATCGATCCGATAAAAATGCCTTATCAATCGGATAAAAATAACTCAATTGGATCATTTTAAGTTTTCCTGAAGTTTAATAAATTAATGTAATTCAATTTTCATTTATTCATTATTTGATCGATCCAACCGAAACATGAACAAACTGATCGTCTCATTTCTGCTTTTAATATCCATCGTGATCCTTCCGCAGGGAAAACACGACCGGATGAACGCCAACATTTTCTACCTGATGGTTTATGACCTTACTTACGGCAAACCGGGTTATCACATCCTCACCGACGCCGCAAAAATGAAAGCCGCCGGCATCAAGAAGATGGAGGTGATAAAAGGGTGGACCTATATTGTTGATCCCTCGATCCCGGATGTGAAGGGAATTGAAGGCTACGACCGAAGGGAGATCATAGAGTTTGACAAGAACGGCAACCCCGTGAAATATTCCCGGTATTCATATTCGTGGGATCCCGCATTGCTTGAAGTGACCTTTACTTACGACAAAGAGGGCGCGATAACCGCCACTTCAATTGCCTCGAAAGATACCGCCGGCAAGGTGATTTACTGGTCAGGGAAATACAGGTTCAACTATAAACCGGGTAAACTTGCCTCGATCAACTACGAGGAAGACCCTGAACACAAAGGGCGCGGCGACCTGAATTCGTATGATTTCACCTATCGCCCCGACGGCACACTTGAGAAAATAACTGCGGGAAGTGAAGCCAGGGAACTTATAAAAGGCGACGAAAAGGGGAGGATCGGCGCGTTGTTGCTCTACGGGATGAGTTTCAACTACTCATACGATGCCAATAACCGTGTAACCAGTGAATCCGTTAAAGATGAATACGGCGACAACTGGGAGATGATCTACAAATATGACGCGAAGGGCAACCTCCTTACTGTGGAGGCAACAGGGGGCTATATTTTTGATGAGATGACCTACACCCTTGGAAAAGATGGCCTCCCAACGAAAGCGAAGCTTCTTTACGATACAAAAAGCTCCCGTGAAGGGGCAAATTTTGAGTTCAGGTACACCAAATAACTCCGTTCAACAAGATTAAAAACAAACAGTACGAATATGAAACTGAAAGCATTCCTGTTGTTCGCTGTTTTTGCGCTTCCTCACTTGGCGCAAAGCAATAACCAACATGTCAACTCGACCATTTATTACCTCCTTCTCTCCGATATTTCCGGAGGCAAGCCGGATCATCATCTACTGAACGATCCTGCCAAAGTTAAAGCCGCGAAGATCAGGAAAATGGAGGCAATAAAAGGTAAAGAATATGCCGTGGGTTCTTCCGCTACGGATGAAAAGGGTATTAAAGCCTTTGACCGCCGTGAGATCATCGAGTTCGACAAAAACGGAAATCCCGTTAAGTACTCTTACTATAACTATTCATGGGGAGGATCATTCACTGAGATGATCTTCACATACAACCAGAATGGCGATATTACAGGCGCGTCTGTTTCATCAAAGGATACCACCGGCAAAAAGGTCACATGGTCGGGAAAATACAAATTTAAGACGGAGTCCGGCAGACTCACCGGTATTACCTGGGAGGATGATCCGGGTGGAAAGAGGTCTCCATTATATGATAAATATGAATTTTCTTACCGGTCTGATGGCACACTTGAAAAAGCTTTCGCGGGTAAGAACAAAACATTAAAGATCAGATGCGACGAAAAAGGGAGAGTCTCCGTCTTTATAAGTTTCAACATGAGTTATTTATATAACTACGATCTGAAAGGTGTTATTAACGCCGAGCGTTATTTTGACACCGACGAGGAGACGGAGTGGGGAATGAATTATGAGTTCGATCCAAAAGGTAACCTGCTTTCAATTACTTCCGGTGATGAAAACAACTTTGAGCAGAAGATCTACACCCCCGGTAAAGATGGGTTCCCGGCTTCTGCAAGGTACATTGAACAGGGAAACGAATCACGCATTGGAGCAAATTTGGAATTCAGATACACAAAATGGTAAAAAAAAGGCTGCCACTTTCGAGGCAGCCTTTATTTTTGGACAATAATGATGAAATCTGACCATCCTTCATCCCGCCGGAGGCGGACTCCACACTCTATACTCCACACTAAAACACTTACTTAATAAACAGCATCTTGTCCGATTTGATGAACAGGGGTTTCAGGTTTGCATCCCTTACAGTCAGGTTATAAAAATATACCCCGGATGACATGTCATTCATTGTGCCTGTCTTTCCCGGGGTGAAATCCCTCTCATGTTCTCCCGCCGGCAGCCAGCCGTTGTTCAGTACTGCCACGGTTGCCCCGTTTACATCGTAAACCCTCAGGATCACCTCTCCCGGTT
>CAZVBQ010000003.1:0-299144 GCA_964625575.1 uncultured Ignavibacteriaceae bacterium
GACAGATCAACGAAATTCTTTAACGATGTGTTCGGATGGGATTTGAAAGAATTTGGAAGAGGCTACATGCTTTGGAACAGCCGTCAGGGCACCACGGTCGGCCTCAGAAAAGTTGAAAAAACAGTTGTTGGCGACTCTCCCGTATTCCACATATTGGTCGATGATATAGAGGATACAGCAAAAGCGATCAAAAAAGCCGGCGGTAGCGTGTTCAAGGATAAAACAGTTATCCCTGTCTATGGCTACTATGCCGTTATCCAGGATCCTGACGGGAATAAGATCGGGATATACCAGGCCCACTAATCGATCATTTGAATCGAACCAAAACAGGAATATGAAAAATGAGTAACGGAACAATAAAAAGAATTGCCGTAAATACCGGTGGTGGCGACGCTCCCGGCCTTAACGCGGTGATCAAAGCCGTGACCATGTCCGCGATTCAACGCGGATGGGAAGTTTACGGCATCAGAGATGGATATAACGGGGTTTTCCTCCCCGCTCATTACCCTAATAACGACGGAGTTATCCGTCTGACACCTGAAATAGTTAAAGACATCACCTCGATGGGTGGCACCATTCTCGGCACCACTAATAGAGGCAACCCCCTTAGATTCCCTATGAAAACCGCCAACGGCAGCGTTGTTGAGGTTGACAGATCTGATGAAATAGTTGAAGGATTGAAGCGGCATAATATTGATGCTGTTATCGCGATCGGTGGTGACGGCTCACTCACCATGGCTAACGAGTTCCACAAAAAAGGTGTAAGAATTGTAGGCGTGCCCAAAACGATCGATAACGATCTGAGTGGTACTGCCACAACATTCGGTTTTGATACTGCCGTATCGTTCGCAACAGAGTGTATCGACAGGCTTCACTTCACTGCCAAAGCGCACAAGCGTATCATGGTTGTTGAAGTTATGGGAAGATATGCCGGCTGGATCGCCCTTAACTCAGGTGTTTCAGGTTCCGCGGATGTCATCCTTATCCCTGAGATACCGTATGACATCAACAAAGTATCCGACTTCTTAAAAGGAACCTTTACCGAGGAGAAGGATTACGCTATCGTGGTTGTTGCCGAAGGTGCATTCCCGAAAGACGGTTCTTACGCTGTGATCGAGAAAGAAGCCGGTAAAGCTGAGCGACTCGGTGGAGCGGCCGATAAAGTTGCTGAGGCTCTTCAGCATCTCACAGGGAAGGAATCAAGGGTTGCTATTCTCGGTCACCTCCTCAGAGGCGGAAGTCCGACAACTTTCGACAGACTTCTTTCGCTCCGTTTCGGCGCTGCAGCAGTAAGGGCACTTGAGGAAGGTTATTCAGGCGTGATGGTTGCCCATCAAATACCTAACATGATCTACATTCCGATAGAAGAAGCCGTCGGTAAAATGAAACTTGTCAATCCCGAAGGTGAAACCGTCAGAACGGGCCGTGAACTCGGCATCTGCTTCGGCGACTGATCCCCTCTCATTTCAGGCATATAAAATTAAAGGCTGTCGTTTCCGGCAGCCTTTTGTTTTTCTTACAGGAAGAATAGAAGAATAAAAGTTATAAAAGGAAGCAGTTAGATTTTCTTCATGAATCTTCTAATACCGTGCTTGATTAGATCAACATGAAAATTAACTAAAAATGCAGCTTTGTAGTTAGAAAGTTTTAAATAACTGATGGTCTGGGCTTTCATTACCGGTAAAATTTCTTCTACAGCTTTTAATTCAATGATAACAAAATCTTCCACGACAAGGTCCAGACGTAAACTTTCGTTGAGTTCGACACCATCGTAATAAATTGGAATTTCCACCTGTCGAACTACCTTCAAATTGTGCTTTTTCAATTCTTCAAAAAGGCAGATTTCATAGACTTTTTCAAGTAAACCCGGTCCTAAATTTACATGCACACGATAAAATGAATCAACTATCCGACTCATGATCTCTTCTTCGTGTGGTGTCAGCTCTTCAAAACGAGAAACTATTTGAACATTCTTGTAATCCACCTTATATCCCTTCTATTCTTCTATTCTTCCTGTGAAATATCATTTCAATAAATTTAATTTAATAATTCTGGAAGAGGCACCTGAACCATTCATGTACTCCAATCGAGCGAAATAGACACCCGAAGCCAAACCTGAAGCATCAAAAAGGTGGCTACCGGCACCAGCGGGTGTATAACCCAAAGAAAAGTTAGAGACAACTTGACCTAACGCGTTATAAATAAACAAATTAACATCCCCTGATTGAGGCAGGTTCCAGCTTATTGTGGTTACGGGATTAAAAGGATTCGGATAGGCATTCTCCACCCTGAAATCAGAAGGTAATTCTGATTCGCGAACACCGGTGGGTTGCGACTGCTTGAAAATAAATTTAGCAATCACCGGCAAATGGTCTGAACCATAATGAAGCGCGTTGGCTATGGTTTGTCCAACCGCGGTATTCGGCGGTCTATTGATAGAATCATTGAAGTGTGTCCCGTCATTTCCGTAAGCTTTATAAGAATTACGAAGGAATTCAACTCCACCAGTATCAGATATAGCCTTTGAAAAAAGGATAAGATCGAACCGGTCATCCAAACCACCTGTGGTGCCCCCCTCAAACGACCTGGTTCTCGGTGACTGGGTATGGTTGATCGCGTACTGAGACTGATTCCAGGTTCCCGTCATTACAATCGGATCGATAAAGTGCCCTTCCGTGCCTGCCGTAACTGCCTTTAGCTTCTGATAGGCAACTTCAGTGGAACCGTAAATATTAAAATCGCCGCACACTATGAAATTTCTCCCCGCGGGCCATGAGTTGGTAACACTTCTTAAGGCATCCACTTCCCTGCCGCGCTGCGCTTCGTTCGTTGCCCCCGTGCTCGCTTTCAGGTGCACGGAAAATATGAATAAAGTATCACCTGTCACCTTGTGTTTGAGCTGAAACAAGTTGATATCCCTTAGTTCAGTGGGTATTCTGGTGTTACTTATGAAATAAAATTTAGTAGAATCATAAAAAATACCGTTATCCGTGTCAGGGCCGTCAAGCCAGGCTCCTTTGTTATAGTCCGCCGAAACCGGTTTCAAGACATTCGCTAAAAAACCATCTATCCCGATCTGTGAGGTCACCTCCTGTATAACGAGGATATCAGGTTTAACCGCGCTCATTGTGGTTTTATAGTACGGATTTCTTGTACCTGAATTGGTACCAGGATAGTTCAGCAGGTTGTATGTCATAAACACGATCGTATCCTGAGCCAAGACGGGAAACGAGATTAAAAGCAAGAAAAGGAAAAATTGTTTTTTTTTCATGATATCTTAATTTAGTTAATATTTTTTTGTACTGTCATTTTTGCATATTAAAGAACAGCTCCGTGGCTGAAGCAACCGGCAGTTCGCAAACTGAATTTCTGCAAAGATAGAAAAAACAGCCCTTCCTGCCCGAGGTCATATTGGCGGTAAAAGGTGCCAGAATCTCCAGTTTTTCGCTGTTTTCATCATCTTTAAGTATCACTGAAACGTTTGAGTAAGCCGGTTTGGTCAGTTCAACCAAAGCAGCTTTTATCTCAGGATGTTCCCTCTCTCCCGCAATTACCAGTTCATATGAAGGGTAAAGGATGGGCTCGAGCCCCGAGAGAAAGAATGAATGAGCAAACGGCGCCTTTTCAACATTGGAAAGGAACCCGCCAATAAGGTCATTTGCCTCACTGAAGTACTCATCGTTCCCTGTGTAGTGATAGAGGGCAAGTAGAACCTTGAGCATTGTGGAATTGCCTGAAGGGATAGCTCCATCATAAACATCTTTCCATCTTGCAGGGAGTGATTCGGCTTTTTCAGATGTGAAGTAGAATCCACCGCGCTTTTTATCCCTGAACATGTAGAGCAACACTTCCGTATACCTGATCGCGAGTTCAAGATAACCCGCGTCAAAAGTGGATTTATACATTTCGATCAGCCCGAGCGAGTAGAATGCGTAATCATCAAGAAATCCATCAATCGCCGCATGACCATCGCGGAACCTGTGAAGGAGGTGACCATCTACCACAAGTTTGTTCTCTACAAAGTTGCTTATAGAAGCGGCCTCGTCGATATACTCCTTGTTTTTTGTATACCTGCCTGCCCTGGCAAGCGCGGCCATAAGCAGTCCGTTCCAGTCAGTCAGAATCTTGTCATCAAGATGTGGACGAGCCCGTTTTTTTCTTTCTTCGAGAAGAATACTCTTAAAATAGTTAACTCTTTTTTCCAGCTTCGAAAGTTGAAGATCCATTCTTGATGCCATGGTTTCGAGCGGTTCGGGCAGGTATATCACATTTTCACCGGTAAAACCGCCTCTGACACGGTCTACAAAATTACCGTGCTCATCAACCGGGAAAATTGATGCGAACTCATCAAACTCATCTTTGAGTAACTCCCTTAGCTCCCCAAATGTCCAGACGTAGAATTTCCCCTCCTCACCTTCGCTATCGGCATCTTCTGCACTGAAATAACCACCCTCCGGAGAGCGTAATTCCCTTCTGATGTAATCGAATATTCCCGCGATAACATTAGAGTAAAAACTGTTACCGGTGATCTTCAACGCCCCGGCACAGGCATAGATCAGCATCGCCTGATCGTATAACATTTTTTCGAAGTGAGGGAGTCGCCATTCTTCATCAGTTGAATACCGGTGAAAGCCATCTCCCAGATGATCATAAATTCCACCGAGTCGCATTGATATAAGCGTCATCTCAGCCATCTCAAGTGCTTTTGCTTCACCGGTGTTCACGAAGTAGTTTAACAGGAACATCAAATTGTGTGGTGATGGAAATTTGGGGGATGATCCAAATCCGCCATGAAGCGAGTCGTAACGTTCGTTGAACTGGTTAAAGGCCTCATCCAGCAGCTCCGTTGTTAACGAAGTTGAACCGGGACTGACCGGAACCTCATTCAATGCTTTTGTGATCTGTTCGGCTGATGATTCGATTTCATCTCTCCGCTCATGCCAAAGGTTTACCACCTTGTCGAGCAGATCGATCAAACCTGTCCGCCCGTACCTTGTCTCCCTCGGGAAGTAGGTACCGGCGAAAAATGGTTTTTTCTCGGGAGTGAGTATCACTGTAAGAGGCCATCCACCACTGCCGGAGATCATCTGGCAAACAGCCATGTAGATCGAATCTATGTCGGGGCGTTCCTCCCTGTCCACTTTTACAGGAACAAATTTTGTGTTCAACAGTCCGGCTACCACCTGATCCTCAAACGACTCGCGTTCCATAACATGGCACCAGTGGCAAGTTGAGTATCCGATCGAGAGGAAAACCGGTTTGTTTTCAGTTTTGGTCTTGGTAAAAGCCTCTTCACCCCACGGATACCAGTCTACAGGATTGTAAGCATGTTGAAGCAGGTAAGGGCTTTTTTCGTTAATTAGTCTGTTAGGGGTTCTCTGATCCATATCGTCTTCCACGGGCCGGTGAATTGCTTGACTAAAATTTTAATTCCGGTAACTATTTTAATATCCCGGTGACAACACTCTCCGGTTTTATCAGAGTGGCGATATCACTCCACTTGAACAATACCGGTGTCACCCCAAGCACGTAAGGCCCCACTTCATACGGATTGAAAATGTATTCGATGCCATCGCCTGTAATTATGAAGTTCGTATTCAGTACAAACTTGTTGTCTTCAAACCAGTAACCGTAATCACTTAGTGAAGTTTCCGGGGCGATCTGCCGGTCAGCCCTTACTATAGCTTCACCCATTTTATTGAGTTCATTCTTCGCGGTTGGAATAAAAATTTCCTCCTCAGAAATCTCGTCACCCGTGGCCAGGTTCAGGTTAATTCCCCCCTCAAGTGAATTTGGGTGAGCACCGCCTAAGTATTCATATTGAATATATCTGAATGAAGCAACGTTTCCTTCCTGGAATTCAGGATTCAACTGTACCTCGTAAGCCCATGGACCCATAAAATAGACTGAATCTTCCATCTCCGCGGCAGTTTCCCTTAAATGGTTAAAGATGGATGCACCATCATCACTTCCACCGAAAACCGCTGTTCTGATATAACTGTTCAGCTTACCCGCCGTTTCCGCAAATTCGCCTGATCCGGAGAATACAGGGTAAGTAAAATTGACGGTTAAGATTGTATCTTTTTTACCATCTTTGCCATTGTAAAAGAAGTTTTCCTGAACCATTTTAAAGCCGGGAATCTGCCCAACGGCGATAAGGGAGAAAATCGCGACAAACAGGGAAATTCTGAGTTTCATTTTGTTCCTAATGAATTGAAAATTATCGTCTTACGAAATACAAATTTAGCTAATTACACCCGTTTAAGTTCCATGAAATATTGTGCCACTTTCACATCAACGTTACTGATCCTGCTTTGTTTTTTCCCCGCCACCGTAAGGTCGCAACCATCCCCTGATGGTCAGTATTGGAAGGAGATGACGAAGAACAAATTTTTTATCAGCTACTATGATTTGGAAATGCTTGTGGCCGCGAAGGGAGAGGTTTTTGATCTTGCTGTAAAAACAGGATATAATTCAGAACAGACAATGCCGGGACTCGAGCGGGGATATTTTACCGAGGTGCTGGTTTATACCATCAGTTTGAAGGATGTTAAATATCTGATAAAGAGAGCAACATATTTCGATGGCAAAGGGGTGATCGTGAAGAACTTCGACTATCTCAACGGTAACAAACCCGATCCTTCACGTATGCTGCCTATTACAAAAGGAAGCCCGGTCTACGACCTGATTGTCCTACACAGAATAATTCACGGTAAAAATTGATCATACCAGGGGGAGGCTGAAAGAGAAGGAAGAACCTTCACCTTGCCTGCTTTCAACGGTAAGCTCACCACCATTCCGCTTTACAAACTCATAACACAACTTAAGACCCAGCCCTGTTCCCTTTTCATTCTCTGTTCCTGATGTTGTAACAAGTTCATTAAGTTTGAAGAGCTTCTCTTTGGTTTCCCGGTCCATCCCGATCCCTGAGTCGCTGATAATAAATGAAACCTTGGTTCCTGTTACTTCACCCGTTATAACTATGCTACCGCCCCTCGGTGTGAATTTAACAGCGTTTGTGATCAAATTTCTGAACACCGTTTCGATCATTGAGCGATCAACCATCATTTTAATTCCATCAGGGATATCGCAGATATACTCCAAACCCTTTTGATTGATGATCGGAATAACAATGCTGTTCACATTGTACATAATCTCATCGGCTGAAACTTCCTCCTTCGAAACTTCAAGACGGTTCGTTTGGATCCTTGACCAGTCAAGCAGGTTATTCAAAAGTTCAAGTATCGCCCTGGCGGAAGTGTTGATCCGGTTTGCAAATTCCGAGATCTCTTCGAGTGAGAGATCATTAATGTCGTTTACGAGAAACTCAGAGAAGCCAAGGATACCCGTGAAAGGGCTTTTTAGATCATGCGCCAATATGGAGAAAAAATTGTCTTTCGCCTGATTGGCCTCGTACAGTTTAAGCCGGCTGATCTTCAGATCCTCTTCCATTCTGACACGGTCAGTTATGTCACTCAATGCTCCATTTATCAAGAACGAATCACCATCCCTGTAGAGGCTGTTCACCGTGTGAAACCATCTGATCCTTCGATCTTTGTCATAAAGCCTGACCGTAATCGGCTCCACGCTTCCTCTTAAAACCTCAATTGTGTGCTTTGAGAATTTTTCACGATCCTCTTCGTGAAGAATGAAAGAGACGTTTTTCCCGATTATCTCTTCTTCAGTATATCCATATCTCTTAACCGCTGGACTTATGAATCTGATGAATCCCTTCGGATCGAATGAATAGATGATCTCGTTCAGATTTTCGATCAAGGCTTTGTACTTGTCTTCTCCCAGCCTTATCACTTCATCTTTTTGTTTCAGTTCTATAGCCAAGGCTATCTGATTCGAAACGAAACTAAGAGTGTCTTCATCAACCTTGTCGTACGGCCGGGTCAGTTTATCATATCGCTGAACAACGATCACCCCGATGATCTCTCCGGAGACATTTCTCAGCGGAACGCCAAGCCATTCTTCGGAGTCGCCCCCTATCGGCTCCAGATCGCCAAAATCAACCCCTCCTTCAGGAGGCTCTTTAAAGAAATGAAGCATCCTCTCGTGTTTGATAACCTGACCTGTGAGCGTGCCGCCATCCACTGATACCGGAGGCAGGCATGTAGCTCCGTCAGGTGAGTCGACCTCATCAACAAAGTAAGGAAAGGAGAGGATATTCTTCTCTTTATTGTACGTGGATATGAAGAAATTCCGGGCCGGCATAAGACCGGATACGATCTCGTGAATGCGCGAGTAAAACTCAAAAAGATGTTTTGAGTTGTGAGTCGCGATCGAGATCTGAAGTGTCGCCACTCTCAGCTTTTCAAACCGTTCTGCCGGAATCTCTTTCATGATCGAAGTTTCGTCTTATTACTGATTGTTCTCTTTATCCAACTGTTTTTGCGCCAAACGGGCATTCTTCCTGTCAAGGTCTGTCAGATACCTTTTCCTTATCCTGATGGATGAGGGGGTTATCTCAACAAACTCATCATCAGTGATCCACTCCAAAGCCTGTTCAAGAGTAAGAATGCGGGGTGGTTCAAGTCTGATCGCGTCATCAGAGCCTGCCGCGCGGAAGTTGGTTAACTGTTTTGCGCGCGTAACATTCACAGGCATATCCATTTCGCGCGAATTCTCACCAACCACCATTCCTTCATATACCTTCGTACCGGGTTCGATAAAAAAGACGGAGCGTTCCTGAAGTTTGTTGATGGCGTATCCGGTCGCTATACCGCTCTCCATGGAGACAAGCGCGCCTCTGGTGCGGCTTTGAATCTCGCCTTTATAAGGCTCGTATGAGTGAAAATTATGGTGGAGTATTCCTTCACCTTTTGTATCGGTCATGAACTCGCTTCTGTAACCGATTAAACCCCGTGACGGGATAAAGAACTCCAGCCTCGTATTCTCATTGAAAGGAAGCATGTTCTTTAGTTCAGCTTTTCTTTTGCCGAGCTTCTCAATTACCGTACCGACAAATTCTTCCGGTACGTCGATGATCACATGTTCAACCGGTTCGCTCACCACATCAAGAATCTTCTTCAAGATAACTTCGGGCCTGCTTACTTGTAACTCATATCCTTCACGGCGCATATTCTCGATGAGTATCGAAAGATGTAGCTCACCACGGCCACTCACCTTGAAAATGTCAGGTGAATCGGTCATCTCGACTCTCAAACCCACGTTGGATTTCAGTTCCTTCGATAATCTTTCGCTGATGTTCCTTGTGGTCACAAACTTTCCATCCTGGCCCGCGAATGGCGAATTGTTAACCATGAAGTTCATAGTGATTCGCGGTTCTTCAACAGCGATCGATTCTATCGACTCAACCATTGCCGGGTTGCAAAGTGTATCACCAATATCAAGATCTTCCAAGCCCGCCATGGCGACAATATCACCGGCATGAGCCTCTGTGACTTCTTTGCGTTTGATATTTTCAAACTCATACAGCTTCGTAACTTTGGCGTTCTGTCTGTTACCATCTCTTGTCACCAGAACTATCGGGTCGCCGATCTTTACACTGCCATAGTGGATCTTTCCGATTCCGATTCTTCCAAGGTAGTCGTTATAATCGATCGCTGATATCAACATTCTGAATGGTTCACTTCTGTCTGCTTTCGGGACGGGAATTTTCTCAAGCATCAGATCAAGAAGCGGTTCCAGTGTCTCAGATTCGTCTTCAAGGTTGAGTTTCGCGATACCCTGTTTCGCGATTGCGTACACATAAGCGAAATCAAGCTGCTCATCGCTCGCGCCAAGAGCTACGAAAAGATCGAACACCTCGTTCAGTACTTCATCCGGACGAGCGTCTTTTCTGTCAATTTTATTGATAACCACTACGGGTTTCAACCCAAGTTCAAGAGATTTTTTCAGAACGAATTTTGTTTGAGGAAGTGGTCCCTCGGCAGCATCAACAAGCAGCAGAACGCCATCGACCATTCTCAGGGTTCGCTCCACTTCCCCGCCGAAGTCAGCGTGACCCGGAGTATCAATTATGTTGATTTTGTAATCTTTGTAATATACACTGAGGTTTTTCGCGAGAATGGTGATTCCTCTTTCACGCTCAATGTCGTTTGAATCCATTACCCTGCCCTGAACGTGTTGGTTATCCCTGAAGGCTCCCGTCTGTTTAAGAATAAGGTCTACAAGCGTGGTCTTGCCATGGTCAACGTGAGCTATGATTGCTAAATTACGTATCTTGTCTAATGAAAACAATAGTCTTCTCCTGTTTCTAACTGTGTCTGATGTTCAAAATGTCGCCATCTTTTACGATGTACTCTTTTCCCTCAAGTCTCCAAACGCCGGCTTCTTTACACTTGGCGAATGAACCGTGGGAAATGTAGTCTGAATAATGAACCACTTCGGCACGAATGAATTTATTAAAAAAGTCTGAATGTATAACCCCCGCGGACTGCTGAGCCGTGTAACCACGCTTTATTGTCCAGGCGCGGCATTCATCTTCACCAACTGTGAAGAAAGATTGAAGCCCTAAAAGTTCGTATGAAGTTCTGAGTATCCTGGTAAGGGCAGATTCGGTAATACCCAGATCCTCCTTGAATGCTTCAGCCTCTTCCTCACTCAATTGTGAAAGCTCCATTTCGAATTGCGCGAAGAAAGGGACGATCTCGTTTTCAAACGATGGAAATTTTGCTTTTACGCTTGCAATTAGAGGCGCAACTTTATCTTTCGATTCATCTGAAAAATTGATACCAAGAACCATTGGTTTAAGTGTGAGGAACTGGAACCCGCTCAGTAGTTTGAGATCGTTTTCGTCGATGGCAAGAGAACGAAGGGGTTTTTCATTTTCGAGGTGTTCTTTGAAGGTTTCAAAAATACCGAGCTCTTTCAACAGCTTGTCGGTTTTTGTCTTCATCAATTCTTTTTTTAGTTTTTCGATCCTGTTCTCGACCATGGCGAGATCGGCAAGTAAAAACTCCATTTCAAGAAACTCGATATCAGCGAGAGGATCGATCCTTCCCTCAGGGTGGGAAACCGAATCATTTGTGAACTCCCTGACCACATGCATCAGAAGATCATTATTCTTGACCTTGGTAAGGAAGTCAGAGGTTATTTTGATCTTACCGTCATCCCCGACTTGCAGACCCGGTATGTCAACCACTTCCAGAGTGGCATTTACCTGCTTCTTCGGGTTGAAGAGTCCTGTAAGTTCATCGAGGCGGTCATCAGGCACTTTAACCATGGCGCGGTTCGATTCCACGCCTGAAGAGCCTTCAGCGAGTGTTTTAAAAAGAGTGGTTTTTCCTGAGTTCTGTAGTCCTATCAGGCCTATCTGCATTTAAATTTCCTTTTGGTATTTTTGTTCTGGAGAATGTCGGGGAATAGCTTTTTGGAAAAATCAATATTCAATTCCCAAATTTACGAAAAAATAATCCCTTAAGGGGTGTAAAAAACTTTATGATATCAACTTACTTTCTTATATTTCCTCTTTACAATGTCAACAAAAAGAAGAGCAGCATATGATTCCGGGAGCATCAATTTTACGTGATACCATCACCATGATTCTGGCGGGAGGTGTTGGCCAAAGGCTTTTCCCTCTTACCGCTTATAGAAGCAAACCCGCGGTTCCTTTTGGTGGTAAATACAGAATAATCGATTTCGCGCTTTCCAACTGTCTGAACTCCGGTCTGAGGAAGATTTACATTTTAGTACAATATAAATCAGATTCACTCAACCAGCACATCTATGAAGCGTGGAGTATTTTTAACCCCGAACTGGGTGAATTTATCTACTCGGTGCCCCCACAGAAAAAGATGAGCAGCGACTGGTATCTCGGTACCGCCAACGCCATTTATCAGAACATGAACCTTTTTCATGGCGACAAGCGCGGCAAATGGGTGCTGATCCTCTCGGGTGACCACATCTACAAAATGGATTACCTTAAACAACTGATCTTTCACAACGATGTGAAGGCCGATCTTTCCCTTTCTTGCATGCCTGTTCCCACAGAGGAAGCCGACCGTTTCGGAATTGTTGAGACCGATGAGAATTCAAAGGTAATGAACTTCATCGAAAAACCGGGCAATCCTCCCGAGATTCCCGGTAACCCCGGATACTCGTATGTAAACATGGGTATTTATGTGTTCAATGCCAATCTGCTCCGCGAGGTCTTGATCGAAATGGAGTCGAAAAACATCCCGAATAATGATTTCGGTCAGGATGTTATCCCCTACATGATCAAACAGGGTCTTAATGTTGTTGCTTACCCGTTTGTGGATGAGAACAAAAAGAACAAGCCCTACTGGAAAGACATCGGAACCATAGAAAGCTATTATGAAGCCAGCATGGATCTTATAAATGTTGTTCCCGAGTTCAACCTTTACGATCTTGAATGGCCCCTCAGAACTTATCAGTACCAGTTCCCTCCCGCTAAAACAGTATCCCACTGGGGTGAGCGAATCGGACGAACCCTCAATTCCCTGATCTGCGATGGCACCATCGTCTCCGGAGGTCTTATTGAAAGATCTATCATCGGTGCCAATGTGAGAGTGAACTCTTATTCGTACGTTACCGATTCAATGATTATGAACAACTGCAACATTGGTCGAAATGTTAAGATCAGACGGGCAATAATTGACAAAAATGTCCATATCCCCCCCGGAACCGAGATCGGTTTCGACCTCGAAAAAGACAAACAACGGTTTACAGTTACCGAAACTGGTATTGTGGTCATCCCTAAAAACTACGTGTTTGCCTGAAAGGTTATATTTTTCGAAAAACAGAGGCTGTCTGATCACCGGACAGCCTTTTTTATTTACCCTTTGTTTTTAATCATATCTCTAATTTATTATATTTACAATCTCTATATTACCAATATAATAATCGATGAAAGAAGCTTTAGAAACCGCGCTCAAAAACCTGCCCGATAATCCCGGAGTCTACCAGTTCAAGGATGATTCAGGAAAAGTGCTCTATGTTGGCAAGGCTAAAAACCTTAAAAACAGGGTCAGGTCTTATTTTGCCGGAAAAAATCCGAGTTACAGGATCGATCTGATGGTTTCAAAAGCCTGCGACATCGAGTTCATCATCACAAGCAGTGAAATTGAGGCTTTGGTGCTTGAGAATAATCTGATAAAGAAACTCAAGCCCCGTTACAATATCAATCTAAAAGATGACAAAACTTATCCGTACATTAAAGTGACTGCCGAACGGTTCCCGAGGATATATCCGACAAGGAAAGTTTACAAAGACGGTTCGAGGTATTTTGGTCCTTACACAGATGTAAAAAGTATGAGGGCAGCCCTCAGAATGATCACACAAATATTCAGAATAAGGAGTTGTAAACTCCCCCTGACCGAGGATTCGATCGCCAAGGGGAAATACAAGGTCTGTCTCGACTATCACATTAAAAAATGTGAGGGTCCGTGCGTCGGCTATCAATCCGTCCAAGATTACAACAACATGGTTGAGCAGGTAACCAAACTTATCGGCGGAAGGATCGATGACCTTATAAAGGAATTTAAGGGATCAATGGCTGAAGCCGCCACGAATCTCGAATTTGAAAAGGCAGCCGAATTCAGAGACCGGCTTGAAAAGGTGCAGGCATTCTCGGAGAAGCAGAAGATCGTGAGCAATGACGATATCGACCGTGATATTATCGCGATCGCATGTGAAACAAAAGACGCTGCATGTTCAGTTCTGAACATCAGGGCCGGCAAACTGATCGGGAAAAAGGAATTCCACCTTCAAAACGCGGTTGAGGGTGAGCTCCCCGAAGTTTATTCTGCCTTCATAAAACAGTTTTATACCGGTTTTATCGACATTCCTTCCGAGCTTGTCACGGAGACCGAGCCTGCTGAATCTGAAGAGATAAAAGAACTTTTAAACTTCAGATCGGGCAAAAAGATCAAACTTATCGTGCCTAAAAGGGGTGACCTTCGTTCACTGGTTGAAATGAGCCGGGAAAACGCTGCGCTTCAACTGAAAGAGATACAACTCCAGAAGGTGAAAAAAGAAGGTAACGTGCCTTACACACTGGCGGCACTTCAGAGGGACCTTTATCTGAAAAAGTTACCACGACACATTGAGTGTTTTGATATTTCAAACCTTCAAGGTACCGATACTGTTGCCAGCA
This sequence comes from uncultured Ignavibacteriaceae bacterium, assembly GCA_964625575.1. Lineage (GTDB taxonomy): Bacteria > Bacteroidota > Ignavibacteria > Ignavibacteriales > Ignavibacteriaceae > UTCHB3. Next base: position 14,087 of record CAZVBQ010000003.1, read on the forward strand.
TGGTGGTATTCGTGGATGGAAAGCCCAAAAAATCACTTTACAGGAAATTTACAATAAAAACAGTGAACGGCCCCGATGACTTCGCGAGCATGGAAGAAGTTATCACGCGGCGGTACAAGCGACTCATTGAAGAAAAACAGCCACTTCCCGATCTCATCATGGTCGATGGTGGAAAGGGACAACTTTCAACAGCGGTTTACGCTCTGAGGTTGCTTGGCCTTAAGAATTTTGAGATAATTGGACTTGCAAAACGGCTTGAGGAGGTTTTCCTCCCGAAGGATCCGGACCCAATAATAATTCCCAAAACTTCCTCTGCCTTGAAGCTTCTGCAGCAGGTGAGAGATGAAGCACACAGGTTTGCGATAACTTTTCATAGATTGAAGAGAAGTAAAAGAACTTTTACGACGCAGCTTTTGGAGATAAAGGGTATAGGCGAAAAGATCGCCATGAAACTTTTATCAGAACTCGGAAGTGTAAAGGAGGTGGAGCACGCTTCTCTCGAAACCCTCGCCTCGTTGGTGGGCACTAAAAAGGCTGAACTTGTTTTTAATCATTTCCATGGTAAAGCATGAGCAAAATAACTAAAACCTTGGTTTTTCTTTCATTTTTTTCGATACTTATTGCTCTCTCGATGGCGGAGATACCAAAACCCGTACTGAAAAAGGCATCCGCGCACAGAAAGATTGATATCAATTTTCTGAAATATCTCGATAAAAAGATCAAAGATACCCTCTACACAACAAGAAAATCTTACATCGAGATCGACCTGAAAACCCAGCAAGCCGTGGTAATCATGCGTTCCGGCGAAAGATTCAACTTCCCTGTTTCAACCGGTACCGATGCCTTGCCACAAGGGGTGAAGACTAATGAAGGGGTGTTTGCCATTTTCTCAAAAGCGGAAGTGGCAGTCTCAAAAGACTTTAACTGCAACCTCTACTACTGGATGCAATTCAATTACGGAATCGGTCTGCATGGTCTCGACGGTAACGGTTATTACGTTTTCCTCGGCAAGCAACCGAGCTCCCACGGATGTGTCAGAACTGCAAACGAAGATATCAAAATTGCTTACTCACTCGTTGAATTCGGCTCCCCTGTGCTCGTTCACAGTGGCGGAAACAACGCGGTAACCATTTCCTTCGTTGATGCTGATGATCCATATATTTACAAACCAACAGCCGCCGAGGCTCCTGCCCTTTTCAAAAAAAGACTCTCACAGCTTTACCGCGGAGAACTTGAAGATCTCTTCGCGCGTAAAATAGTTATTGACAACACTAACATGGGATTCGCCGGCACTTCAATTGGTGACATTTCGAAACTGCCTGATGCCAAACTGCTGCTCTATAAATCAGGTGTTGAAAACAACCACCTCGCGGGTGATATAAAGCCGGGCTCAACTCTGCCTGATGAGATTTTGGAAACCGGGAAAGATTCCACGTCACAGATCAAAAGGGATACGGTGCCGACAAATTGAGTATGATAAGTAAACTCAAAATAATCCCTCTTTTTTGCGCGGTAATTCCGCTGATCGCCTTTTATGGTTGTGGCAAGCCCGATCCTGTGTTTAAAGTGAAAAAAACGAGCGGAAGTGAAATTATCGCACTTTTTGATGCCTACATAAACGGGGATGAGAAAGCTGAATCCCGGCTCCGGGATCCGTTCGAACTTAACATTCTTGATGCAAAGTTCTACCGCAAGGCCGAAATTGACAGTATCACCTTGGAGGGAGAGAAGTACTATGGTTTGCTCCTCCAACACAAAAACCCGCTGTACAACAAGTTTCTGCTGTATAACGACACACTTGGACTGCTTTTGCACGATAAAAACCTTGCCGGCTCACTATTACTGAAGAAGCTATTCATCGGCGAGAAGGAGTTCTTCAGCATCATTCAAAAATTCTCGGTCAAAACAATAATAAACGTTGAGAAACTGAAGATATACGACGTTCTTCACGGAAGGGCATCCGTGTTGTTTGATAATTTCACTGAAGTGTCATCGCCCTCCCTGCTTGGTATCATGGTGGTTAATTCTGCAAAATCACAGCCACTTTCAGTTTCATTTAAGCTTTACGGCAGCAACGCAACATTCAAGCCGGTTAAGATCGAATACACGGAAGACGGGAAACTTTCTGGAAACCTCTCCAATTGGAAAGATCTGTTGGCCGGGCATATGAAGAAATTCAGCACAAAAGAGGAAATAATTCCGATAACCGACATGCTGCCGAAGTATTACAACACAAAGTTTGATCTTCTAAGAATGTACCTTCCGGAAAAGTGGGAAATTAAGAATGGCGTTGAGATCAAAACACTTTTTGAGGAAAAAGTTACGGGAACTGTCGCCTCACGGAAGAACAAGGATATTTCGGTTTTTATATTCAATCTCAGCAAGAACAGTCCGGTTAGGGTTTACATCAAAAATATATCCTTTAATCTCCTGAGCGATGAGTATTCGTATTCACTTTATGCTTCTGACCCGGTCAAGGAAGATGATCTGTTAACTCAATTCATTCTCTCACGATGTGAAAACGAAGAATACCTTGTTGCCATCAGATGTAAAAGCGATTTTTACAAGAACAACTACCCACTCATAAATTACATGATAAATTCTATCAATCTTAATAGTTTCCAATAATCGCGGTAAAGTATGAATATTTATATTGTCAGACATTCAGAGGCGGAATACATAGGAAGTGGACCCGGTGGGGAAAGACAACTTACAGGTGAAGGTATACGGCTGATAACCAATTCAGCCAGAAACTGGTTAAAATTTATAACTCCACCCGGGGTGATCATCTCATCCCCCGCTTTAAGAACAATGCAGACCATGGGGGTGATTACGGACGTACTAAGATTTGAAGGCAAAAGTTCTGTTTCGGCTGAACTAAAAGGTGGAACCCCTGTTGCAGATATATACGCAATGCTCGCCACCATCAAAGAAGAAAATATCATGTTGGTAATGCATGAGCCCGAAACTTCCCATTTCATCGCTGACGCGTGCGGCAGCGGTAATTTCGAAGTGTATTTTAAGCCGGGAACGATCGCCAAAGTGGTTTTCCCGGGTAAACCAAGATCGAACGCGGGCAAACTGCACTTCTTCCTTCCGCCCGATATCTTTGAATAAAAATAAAAAAGGCTCTGACTACACGGGATGCATGCTTACCGCTGCTTCCTTCCGGACCTGACGGGGTTGGGCACTTTCCTGTTAGCAGAGCCAAAAATCAAAAATTCAAGACCCTAATATAGTTAATCCCCCGCTTTCTGACAATCTGTTTCCCATCCGTTTTCCTTTTGATGCTTCCCCTTTAAAGGTTAAATTTAGAAATGGAAAATATTTTTTTCACAGGAGATCAAATGAGTATCAAACCATTCGTAAACGAAGCTTATATAGATTTTACCAAAACGGAAAAATTTGAAGCGCAAAAAGCCGCAATTAACGATGTAAGGAAAAACCTTGGAGCGTCGTTTCCCCTTATTATCGGTGGAAAAGAAGTTGTAACAGAAAGAAAATTAAATTCATACAATCCTTCAAATAAAGATGAACTGCTCGCGGTTTTCAGCAAGGGAGATGTTGAACTCGCGAATAAAGCAGTTGATGAAGCACTGAAAGCGTTCGAAACCTGGCGTTACGTTGATCCTTCCGAGAGAGCCGCTCTCCTTTTCAGAGCCGCTGAGATTATGAGAAGAAGAAAACTTGAGATCAATGCCTGGATGATCCTTGAAGCTGGAAAAAATTTCGGCGAGGCTGATGCTGATACCGCTGAAGCGATCGACTTCCTCGAGTTCTACGGTCGTGAGATGCTCCGTTACGCGGAAAAACAGCCGATCGTGCCGCTGCCGGGCGAAGCCAATGAACTCGTTTATATTCCACTTGGCGTGGGAGTTATTGTTCCACCATGGAACTTCCCTTTCGCGATCCTTGCAGGAATGTCATCCGCTGCCATTGTTTCAGGTAACTGTATAGTTCTGAAACCTTCTTCTGAAACTCCAATGATGGGTCGCCTCTATTATGAAATAATGAAGGAAGCCGGAGTTCCTGACGGCGTGCTTAACTTCCTCCCCGGTTCCGGCGCAGAGGTTGGTGACACTCTTGTCGCGCACCCCAAAGTAAGATTTATCTCGTTCACCGGTTCGATGGAAGTAGGTATCCATATCAACGAACTCGCGGCAAAAGTTCAGCCAGGACAGATCTGGCTCAAGAGAGTTGTTGCCGAGATGGGTGGAAAAGACAGCATCGTGGTGGATGCTGACACAGATCTTGATGCTGCCGCAGACGGAATTGTAGCCGCAGCGTTCGGCTTCCAGGGCCAGAAGTGCAGCGCTTGCTCTCGTGCAATCATCGATGAGAAGATCTACGATGCCATGGTGCAGAAGATCAAGGAAAGAGTGGATGCTATAAATATCGGACCTGCCGAAGATAACTTCAGAATGGGACCCGTTATAAGTGCATCAGCAGAGAGAAGCATATTAAAGTACATCGAGATCGGAAAGAGCGAAGGTCGCCTTATCAATGGTGGCGAAAAAGCTGAAGGAAACGGTTACTACATCAAGCCGACGGTTTTCGCGGATATCGACCCGATGGCAAGAATTTCACAGGAAGAGATTTTCGGACCTGTACTGGCGATAATCAAATCACCAAGTTTTGATGAATCTCTTAAGATCTGCAATAACACCATCTACGGTCTTACAGGTGCTGTATATTCAAACAACCGTGAGCACCTTGAAAGAGCGAAGAAAGAACTTCTGATCGGAAACCTCTACCTCAACAGGAAGTGTACCGGCGCCATGGTGGGCGGTCATCCTTTCGGCGGATTCAACATGTCAGGTACCGACTCAAAGGCCGGTGGAAGGGATTACCTCCTTCTTTTCCTGCAGGCAAAAACCATGAGCGAAAAAATTAAATAATTGGCGGGGAGCCCCTGCTCCCCTTTTTAAAAATCAATTAATTACAGGTTTTAGATGAAAATTCACGAATACCAGGCAAAAGAGATACTGAGAAAATTCAATGTCGCCGTTCCAAAGGGATTTCCTGTATTCACCCCCGAAGACGCGGTTAGAGTTGCCAAGGAAGAGCTCGGTGGCTCGGTTTGGGTTGTAAAAGCCCAGATACATGCCGGCGGCAGAGGTAAAGGCGGCGGTGTTAAAGTTGCCAAGTCACTCCACGAAGTTTATGAGTTCTCCAAGGCAATGCTTGGAATGAACCTTGTTACACACCAGACCGGACCTGAAGGTCGTATAGTTAAAAGGCTGCTGGTTGAGCAAGGTATAAATATTGAAAAAGAGCTTTACATCGGTATCACACTTGATCGTGCCATCTCGAAGAACGTCCTTATGGCTTCTACCGAAGGTGGAATGGAGATCGAAAAAGTTGCCGAAGAATCCCCTGAAAAGATCATTAAAGAGACCATCGAACCCGGACTGGGCCTCCGTCCCCATCAGGCACGCAAGATCGCTTTCGCGCTTGGCCTGAGTGGCGTGCAGCACAAGAACGCGGTTAACTTCCTGCTCGCGCTCTACAAAGCTTACGCGGCCACTGATGCTTCGCTCGCGGAGATCAACCCCCTCGTGGTAACTAAAGAAGGCGACGTGATGGCGCTTGACGCGAAAATGAACTTCGATGATAATGCCCTTTTCCGACACAAGGATATTAACGAGTACCGCGATATCGATGAAGAAGACCCGCTCGAAGTTGAAGCTTCACGCTACAACCTCAACTATGTGAAACTCGACGGAAATGTCGGTTGCATGGTAAACGGTGCCGGACTCGCGATGGCTACCATGGATATCATCAAACTTGCCGGCGGTGAGCCTGCAAACTTCCTTGATGTTGGCGGTGGCGCGAACAAGGAAACCGTTTCAAACGGATTCAAGATAATTCTTTCAGACCCCAACGTTAAAGCGATCCTGATCAATATTTTTGGCGGTATCGTTAGATGCGACCGTGTTGCTGAAGGTGTTATCAATGCTGCCCGCGAGATCAACATCAACCTTCCTATTGTTGTGCGTCTCGAGGGTACAAATGCTGAAGAAGCAAGAAAGATGTTAAACGAATCAGGCCTTAGCTTGATACCTGCTTCAACACTTGCCGACGCGGCTCACAAAATAACAATGGTGCTCGCTCAGAATAACTGAGCATTAGGTTAACTGACTTCTAACTGTTAAAGGAAACTGATGTCTGAATTTGAGAGGAATAATTTTGGTTTGAACGAAGACGATTTCAGTGAGAATTATCTCAATGAGATCGTTGAAAGGTGTAAACTGTTCCTCTCCGGTGAACTTCAGGAAGATTCCATAAAATATATCGATAACTCGATCGAGATTCTTCTTGACAACTACCGTTACGAGGAAGTTTTGGAAATAGTTAAAGGTCTGATCGCCGCTCATCCATACAACTACGAAAATTACTATAGGGCGGGCTTTTGTCTCTTTCGCATGAACGAACCCGCCCTGGCGTATCGCAGCCTTTCCAAAGCCCTTTCGCTGAATCCGAATAACACTTCGATTCTGATTGAAAAGGCAATGGTTTGTATCCATCTGAACAGGCTGAAAGAGGCTTCGGGCTATCTCCGTTCAGCCTATGATCTTGATAGAAGTGATCCACGTTCCTATTTCGCCTATGGTATAATCTACAAACGGATAAAAAAATACTACAAGGCGATCAAGTTTTTGAGGCGCGCGGCGAAACTGGATCCGGAAGATTCCGAGGTGCTTTACCTGCTCGCCCATTGCTACCGTGATATTAATAATTACGGATTCGCGATGGATACCATTGAAAGATATCTTGAAATTGAGCCAAAATGTTCAGACGGCTGGATGTTTAAGGGTCAAATTCTTGAGAGATTGAACAGGGTGGAGCGAGCGCTGAACGCGTTTAGCACTTCGATAGCGCTTGATCCTTTAAATCTCTCTTCCCTTTTCTCTTTTGTTGAGCTCAACATCAGCCTGCGGAAATATAAAACCGCGCTCGAGAGTCTTAATACAGCGCTGAACATCCATCCGGGAAACTTCGCCATCTATTTCAAGATCGGAGAGATCTGGATGCTCAAGCAGGACTTCTTTGCCGCGGCGGAATTTTTCACCCGGGCGATCGAAGCCGATAAAAAGTTTGCCGGTGCCTACGTTGAACGCGCTTATTGCAATCTGAAAACGGGCGAATACAGGCTTGCCTTGAGCGATCTTCACGACGCCCTCATTCACTCTTCACGTGATGGTAAAGGTCTTTGGGGAGGCTTCGGCAAGTGGGGCTTCAAACTTGGCGATGATGACAAAGAGTACATTTCGCACTTTGAGGCAATTCTTGAGATCGATCCGGGCAGTCTTGTAACATGGCTTCAACTGGCTGAGATAAAGCTCGACTACAAAAATCCACACCACGCGCTCATCGCGTTAAATAACGCGCTCGCGGGTAAACCACTGAACGGAAAAGCTTTCTTCCTTCTCTCCCGTTTGGCGTACCGGCTCGGCAACAACAAGCAAGGTCTTGCTTACCTTCGCGCGGCTTTCCGGTCGGATAAATCGCTGATTGAGGAATTCAAGAAGAAAAATCAGCTCGTATACTACTCCCGGATTTTCCAGAGTCTTTTCGGCGATCTGACGGACGACAAATGACCGACCTGAATTTTATCCCCGGTACCATAATAACGGGATTGCTCTCCCACCCGGTAAAGCACTCCTTCTCCCCTTCAATTCAGAACTCTGCTGCCAGAGTACTCGGACTGAACATGGTGTATCTGGCTTTCGATGTGGAGCCAGATTCGCTTCAAGATGCCCTTACCGGGATGAAAGCGATGGGTATTAAAGGGTTTAACCTTTCACTTCCCCATAAAAAAAGCGTATTGCCATATCTTGATCACCTCAGTCTCGAAGTAAAATATACCGGTGCTGCCAACACGATCGCGAATTATGACGGAAAACTGACCGGATACAACACAGATATCAAAGGTTTTACGAAAGCGATCGAACTTTACGGCGATTTCTTTATGGGCAAGCCGGCTTTTGTGATTGGCGCTGGAGGTGCAGCCGCGGCTGCCATCTACTCGCTAATAGTTGAGTACAAGGTCAAAAAGATATTCATGACCAACCGTACCCTGCGGAACGCCGCTTTGCTGGTTATGAATTTTCTTGAGCACTTCAAAGATGTGAAGTTTGTAATTTATCCGTTTGATGATCCCAACATCGCCACCGCGCTTGCCGAATCAGGCATTGTGGTAAACACCACTTCAATCGGAATGTATCCGAATGTAAATGAAGTGGTTGACCTGCCGTTCAGCTCGCTCAACCGTGATTCTTTAGTGTTTGATATGGTTTACAATCCGGTTAAGACAAAACTGCTTGAAGAGGCTGAAAAGGCGGGGTGTATGACATCAAATGGATTATATATGCTACTCTACCAGGCGGCAGAGTCTTTTAAGATCTGGACAGGTATTGAAATGCCTGTGGAAGAAGTTAAAAAACTCCTTCCACAGTTCTAAGCAACTTAAGCGAGCTTCTCCAGCCCTCTCTTCAATCTTTTTATTCCTTCAATAATGTTCGCGTCTGAGCAAGCGAATGACATCCTTACGCAGTTATCATTTCCGAAGGCATCTCCAGGTACCAACCCGATGTTTTCTTCTGCCAACAGGTATGTGCACATGTCAGCCGATGATTTGATGGTAGTTCCGTTAAAAAATCTTCCGTAGAATCTGGAGACATCGAAAAAGATATAAAACGCGCCACCGGGTACAGGGCAGACAACATCTTTCACGCCCGCGATTTCATTCATAACAAGGTTGCGCCGCTCCTCAAACTTGCGAGCCATCATCTCAATCTCGTCCTGTGGGCCCGTTAGAGCCGCCGTGGCAGCCTTTTGCGATACTGAACAGGCATTCGATGTGCTGTGGCTTTGAAGGTTGGCAGCAAGGTCGATTATTTTTTTAGGACCAGCGGCGTAGCCCACTCGCCATCCGGTCATCGAATAGGCTTTTGAGAGTCCATTTATTACAACGGTCTTCTCTTTCATTCCCGGGTATTGGGCGATTGAATAATGCTTCACACCGTCGAAAGTGATCTTTTCATATATCTCATCAGAGACAGTGATAATGTCTTTATCAACAAGAACCTTCGCGAGAGCCTGCACTTCCTCAGGAGTATATGTAGCGCCTGTGGGATTTGAAGGTGAATTAAAGAGGAACACCTTTGTTTTGGGAGTGATGGCCGCTTCGAGCTGCGTGGGGGTGATCTTGAAATCACTTTCAGGTCCGGCGCTGATTATTACGGATTTCGCCTGACAAAGCTTCACCATTTCAGGATAACTCACCCAATATGGCGCCTGAAAAATAACCTCATCACCGGGATTGCAGAGGGACATCAGAACATTGTAAAGTGAGTGCTTGGCCCCGTTGGATACAAGTAACTCCTGGGGAGTGTAAACAAGCCCGTTCTCTTTCTCAAGCTTGCCTGTGATCGCCTTTAACAACTCCGGAGTTCCGGTGTTTGCAGTGTAGTAGGTAAAATTGTTCTTTATTGCCTCGATGGCAGCTTCTTTTACGAATGAGGGCGTGGGAAAGTCGGGTTCACCGGCACTGAAGCTAAGAACATCCTTCCCTTCCGCTTTTAATTTTTTAACGAGGGCTGTTATCGCCAGAGTGGCGCTACCCTCTACAGATGAAATCAATTTTGACAGATCTGACAAGACTATCTCCCGTAACTACTTAAAAAATTTTCTCTTCAGTGCTTCCTGCACAGGCGAGGGAACAAAGTCAGAGACATCTTGCCCGAGTTGGGCGAGATTTCTAATAAGTGATGAATTAACATATGTGTATTTTTCGTGCGGCATCAGAAAAACTGTTGAGATTTCCTCTGCCAGCTTCCGGTTCATTAAAGCAAGCTGAAACTCGTATTCAAAGTCGGAAAGAGCCCTTAAACCACGGATCACAGCCACTGCACCCTTCTCACGGGCATGCCCTACAAGCAAGCCTGAGTAACTGCTGATCTCCACGCCATCCACACCTTCAAGGCTTTGAAGCAACAATTCCTTTCTCTCCTCCACAGTGAACAAAGGGGTCTTCGCGGGGTTGATGCCTATGCTGACATACACCTTCTCGAAGATATCTTTTGCCCTTAACACTATGTCAATGTGCCCGTTCGTGACGGGGTCGAACGTTCCGGGGTAAATGGCAATTTTCTTCTTTTTTTCGGTCATTTTGCTTATTTTTACTGAAAGTTTTGTTGATCTCAAATATAATAAATATTTATGTAACTGACTTTCATTTTATTTTCCCAACATACGAGGAGTAACCTAATGATCTATTATTATGTACAGATATCGGTTAATACTGCTGTTCAGACCGACTGGATCCAGTGGATGATGGAAACCCATATTCCCGAAGTGGTGGCTACCGGTCACTTTAAAAACTGCTACTTCCAGCAGGTGATCGATCCCCAACCAACAAGCGAAAAAGTTGAATTTCTTGTGATTTATGAGTGCGATTCGATTGAGACTTTAAGAAAATATCGTGACAATGATGCCCCGAAACTCATGGCAGAACATGAAAAGAAATTTGGTGGTACATTTGAGGCCAAAAGATTTGTTGGCGCCCCGCTTAAAGTTCCAGAGGGAAAAGTAAGTTTCTAAAGTTTTAACGGGGTGATGCCGGGCATCACTCCTTTTTTATTTGTCGATGTGAATTTTTGCATATCGAACTGAAGTTTAATATCATATCTTTAGCTTTGTTTTAATATCTACTTGGAAGAAGATGAAGTATTTGAAACTATTGTTTTTTGTGATCTTCGCGTTGCCGGCTTTTGCCCAGCAGGCTACTGAGTATTTCCCCGCCTCGAACGGGTTCCGGTGGTACTTCAAGACAACCATGCTTGACTCGTTGAATCAGGAGATTGATTCATTAGCGACTTATTCGATGGATTCTCTTGCCGGAGAGATGACTTATAAGGGCTATGAGGCAAAATATATCCTGGGTAAGACCGGTGGATACTATCCTGTGCAACTTCAGCCCTACACCGATACCACATTTGTTTCACTCTCGGGGACAGAAGGAAGAACGTATTTTGGTTTGGGCGCGCTAAATTCACTTATAGGAATTGTTGACACTACAGCCTTGGACAGTACATTTGCGGGTATTTTCAATCTCCTCGCTTCAGTTGAGGGGTGGTATTCCACTTACAGGCTGGCGAATACACTTAACTCAAACTACACACTTTTTACAAAGGATACCACTGTAACCATTGACTCCACTTCCCTTCCCCTCCGTTTTCAGGTAAGGGCAAAAAGGGTCAATGATGGAGTGCTTTCAACAGATATCGGTAATTTCAACTGCAAAAAGTTCGTACTCTCATATTCGGTGAGTTACATTCTTATTCCGATTTTGCCGATAACGCTGATAACGATCCCCGACACTCATTATGTCGCTCAAGGGAACTGGCTTGTAAAGCAGATCGCTCCCTCCAGTTCGCTTGATCTCTCTGTCGTCCAGCTCGGTAAATTCACTTTCCCTGGCAGGGTGAAAGTAATCCATCCCGAATTTGTTTACGCGTCGGTTCAGGAGGAATACGCCGGGTCGCCTGATGGCTATGATTTGGGGCAAAATTACCCGAATCCATTTAATCCCGTGACGACAATTGAATATTCAATCCCTGCTGCCTCTTTAGTTTCACTCGCTATTTATGATAACTTGGGAAGGGTTGTAAAAACTCTTTCGGAGGGCTACAGAAACCAAGGGAGATACAGGATAGCGTTCAATTCGGATGGACTCGCAAGCGGGGTATATTTTTACCGTTTGGAGGCAGGAAGTTTCAGTCAGACCAAGCGGATGGTTCTGTTAAAATAAAAGACTGTTATTTTGAAGCAGAAGAGCAAGCCACCACCAAGGTGACTTGCTCTATGTGTTTTAAATACTCAAATCACTCCAAAATATTGCTGAAGCTGCTTCTTTGTGGCGAGCAGATCCTGCGAAAGAACCTTCACCGAGCCGATCACAGGCATGAAGTTTGAATCGCCGTTCCACCGGGGAACAATGTGGAAGTGAATATGGTCAGCTATACCGGCACCGGCTACCTTACCGAGGTTTGCACCGATGTTGAATCCTTCAGGACTGCTGATCGCCCTTAGAGCATCAACAAGTTTCTGGATCGTGGTCATCGCCTCTGTCATCTCGTCAACTGTTAGTTCAGAGATATCAGAAACATGCCTGTAGGGCACAACCATCAAATGACCATTATTATAAGGGTAAAGATTCAAAACTGTAAATGTTTTCTCCCCTCTGAAAACCAACAGCGACTGATCATCGTTTAGATCGTCGTTCTGCGCTCCGCAAAAAATGCACCCTTTCGAGTCGCTTTTCTTCTCCTTGAATGATTCAATATACTGCGATCGCCACGGCGACCATAATTTTTCCATTTCTCTTCCTGTAGTTTTTAATCAATATTGCAAAAATAGCTATTATTAACAAAAAAGGCTGCCCTTTTGAAGCAGCCTTTCATAAAACGATCCGGAACGGGTATTAATCCTCTTCCTGTCTCGACTTGTTGTACTCTTCGATGATCTTTACTTCCTGTTCTTTCGGAACTTCCTCATAGTGAGAGAATCTCTCTTTATGAGTACCGCGACCGGCAGTAATACCGCGAAGGTCAACTGAATATTTGTACATTGATGAAAGCGGAACGTTGGCTTTCAAGATCTGGAAGTGGCCATCTGATTCCATGCCGAGAATTCTCCCTCGTCTGGAAGTGAAATCACTCATAACATCACCCATGTTTTCTTCAGGCACTTTTACGGTTACCTCGTAAATGGGTTCCAGAAGTACAGGCTTCGATTCCGCAAATGCCTTTTTGAAACACTGTGATGAAGCAAGTTTGAACGACATTTCATCAGAGTCAACATCGTGGAATTTACCGTCGAAAAGTGTTACTTTAACATCAACCACATTGTAGCCGGCGATAACACCTTTCTCCATCTGCTCAACGATACCTTTTTCAACCGCGGGGATGAATCTTCCAGGTACGACACCGCCAACGATAGCGTTAACGAACTCGAAACCGGCTCCTCTTTCATTGGGCTCCATCTTGAAGAAGACATGAGCAAACTGACCACGACCGCCTGACTGTTTTTTGTGGCGGTAGTCGACACTGTCCACTCTTCCTTTAATGGTTTCCCTGTAAGGGATTCTCGGCTGAACGAGATCAACGTCAACATTATAACGCTCTTTAAGCCTTTTAACTGCGAGTGTAAGCTGGGTCTGGCCCTGTCCGGTGATGATCGTCTGTCCGATCTCGGGGTCGAATCTTACGTTGAACGAAGGATCTTCTTCGTGAAGCGCGTGTAGACACGCGGCGATCTTGTCCTCATCGCCTTTGGCTTTAGGTATGATCGCGCCTCTGATCGATGGCTCAGGGAAATCGATAGGAGCTATCCTGGCCGAGAAGTTCTTCGAACTGAGTGTATTGTTTGTGTGCGAATCTTTAAGTTTTACAACGGCTGCGATATCACCGCAAACAACGGTTGGCATTTCTTTCCGGTTGTGGCCGTTGAGCATGAAAAACTGATTCATTCTCTCACCTTTGCCACTAACTTGATTCACCAGATCCATACCTGGTTTCAGTGTGCCTGAATAAACCCTGAAAAGTGAGAGCTCGCCGACATGCTGTTCAGCTATGATCTTGAATATAAAAAGAACGGGTTCGCCATCTTTGTCGGCAACCACTTCAACTTCTTTACCGTCTCCCATTAATCCTTTTGCAGCAGGCATTTCACTTGGTGACGGGAAGTATTCCACAGCAAAATCGAGGAAATTGTTCATTCCAACCCCTTTTGCAGCGGATGTGGCGAACACAGGGATCAGATCACCATTCGCGATCGCCAGTTTTAAACCTTTATGAACGTCATCCATATTGAGATCCCCGGTCTCAAAATAATGGTTCATGATCTCTTCATCTTCTTCTGAGATCTTCTCGATCAATTGAGTGTGATACTCTTCGGCTTTCGCTTTCAGGTCCGCGGGAATTTCCATTTCGGTAACCTGCTTCGAACCTATCGCGCCGTATTTGTAAGCTTTCATTTTCAGAACATCGATGACAGTATCGAATTGCAGCCCTTCTTTTGCCGGGAAGGTAACCACAACCACGCCGTGTGAAAGGCGCTCGTGTGCCTGCGCAACCACTCTTTCGAAGTCGGATCTTTCATGATCAATTTTATTGATCACCACTGCTGCCGGTTTTTTGTCGGCTCTTATATAATCCCATGCGTGCTCGGTACCGACTTCGATACCTTCGACTGCTTTAACGAAGATAACACCCGTATCGACAACTTTTGCCGCGGCAAGCACCTCACCTTCGAAATCCGATGTTCCCGGAGCATCTAAAAGGTTAAGTTTGGTATCTTTCCATTCGAGGTGGCATGCGGAGAGGGATATTGAGATCTTTCTTTCGATCTCGTTTGCAGTATAATCGGAAATTGTGTTTCCCTCTTCGATTTTGCCGATACGGGTGGTTTCACCACCGGTGTACAATGCCAGCTCGTTGAATGTCGTCTTTCCGGCGCTGGCGTGACCAAAAAGACCAATATTCCGGAGGGCGTCCGGAGTATAATCTTTCACAGGTGATCTCCTTTATTTTTTAGAGTAAAAGGCTCTGAAAAGGGCGGCAATACCGCCCTTCAGAGCTGTTAAGTTTGAAAGCAGCTTTTCAATGGGTGATTCAAAACTCTCCTTGACCTTCTCCTCAAAGCCAAACAGACTTTCAAGCCTCATCTTAACCTGATCAATTATCCAGCCTGACTTCTCGAGCTGTTCCTGGATCTCGTCAGATGTCTGATTCAATGAAGTCGACAACGACTGCATCGAATCGATCAACGGCTCAAACCTGTCAGTAAGTTGCCCCACGTCCTTTTGCATCTGCTGAACACTCTCAGTGAGCTTCTTCAGATAAAAGATAAGTGCAATACAGAGTGCCGAGGCACTTACATAGAGGATGACAAGAAAAATATCCGTGAACATAAGCTACTCTTTCAATTGGTCATTACGCGTTTTCGGTTTCCTGCTCTGCTGCCGGTTTTTCCTTTACGCTTTTCATTAATTTTTCGGCATCAGCCTTGATCTCTTCAGCCTTTTTCTTGGCATCGTCGATCATCTGCTGCCCTTTCTTCTTGCCTTCATTCAGCACTTCCTGTGCTTTTTCCTTTGCTTTGCTAAGCTGACTCTCAGCTTCCTTTTTGTATTCATCCGCCTTGTCTTGGATATCTTTGCGGAGTTCCTTGCCGCTCTTTGGGGCAAAGAGCAGAGCCAGAGAGGCGCCCACCAATCCTCCTGCCAGCAGGCCTATTAGTAATCCTTTGCTAAGATCTCTGTCGCTCGACATAGCTACCTCCAATTTTGTTAATGGGTTTACAACAAATTTATATCTACACTATAATATACTTCCATTTTGAAATAAAATCAAAGGCTATCATTGGTCTTACTTTAAAATAAAAATATATAATACTCTCTAAAATAATAGTTCATGAGTTCACATCAAATAAAAAAAGGAGGCTAATGCCTCCTTTCTCAAAAAAAATGCCCGATAAGTTTCAGATCAGTCAAAATTACTCACAACTCATAACTCATCGCTCATAACTCTCACATGTTTTTTACGATCTCGCGCGCGAATTCGCTGGTCTTTACTTCTTTAGCGCCATCCATAAGTCTTGCAAAATCATATGTTACGACTTTGCTTGAGATGGTTTTCTGAAGTGCTGATTCGATCATGCGTGCAACCTCTGTCCAACCGATATAGTCGAACATCATCACACCTGAGAGTATAACTGATCCTGGGTTGATCTTGTCGAGGTTCGCGTACTTTGGTGCTGTGCCGTGAGTGGCTTCGAACAAACCGATCTCATAACTCATATTTGCACCGGGAGCTATACCAAGACCACCAACCTGCGCGGCGGCCGCATCAGAAAGATAGTCACCGTTAAGGTTAGGCGTTGCAACAACATCATACTCATCCGGTCTCAGGAGTATCTGCTGGAACATGCTGTCAGCAATTCTGTCTTTGATCAGGATCTTGCCTTCAGGTACTTTACCGCCATGATTTGCCCATACTTCATCTTCAGAAATTGTGACATGACCGAACTCTTCTTTTGCGAGTTCATATCCCCACTCTTTGAATGAGCCTTCGGTAAATTTCATGATATTGCCTTTGTGAACGAGGGTTACGCTCTTTCTGTTATGGGCAATCGCGTACTCGATGGCTTTTTTAACCAGCCTCTTCGCGCCAAAAGCTGACATCGGTTTGATACCGATACCGGATGCCTCGCGGATGTTCTTTCCGAACTTACCGTTGATCAGCTCGATGATCTCATTCGCTTCGGCAGAACCGGCTTTGAATTCAACACCCGCGTAAACATCTTCCGTGTTCTCTCTGAAGAGCACGATATCGAGTTTCTCAGGTGATTTAACTGGGCTCGGTGTGCCGGTATAGTATTTTACGGGACGAACGCACGCGAACAGATCAAGACGCTGACGAAGTGTCACGTTAAGACTTCTGATGCCACCGCCAACCGGTGTTGTCAATGGTCCTTTGATCGCGACAAGATATTCGTCGATCGCCTGAAGTGTCTCTTCGGGCAGCCATTCATTTTCGCCGTAAACTTCGAGTGATTTTTCACCGGCGTATATTTCCGCCCAGGCTACTTTCTTTTTGCCGCCATAGGCTTTTTCAACTGCTGCATCAAATACGTGCTGTGAAGCTTTCCAGATATCGGGACCTGTACCGTCTCCTTCAATAAAGAGAAGAACAGGCTGATCAGGAACAACGAGTTTTCCCTCTTTCACCGTTATTTTTTCACCGAAATCGGGAACCTTCACATGTTTGTAGTCTCCCATTAGTTGACCTCCTTTTCGTTAAGTTTGTTTAAATCCACATTTCCTGAGCGCTTCTGAAAAAGCGCGAAAGCCACAAGCCCCACAAGTACGGCAAACCAAAGCGTTGCCACACGTATGAGAATTGTGGATGATACTGCAACTGCCTCTGACTGCCCAAGCGATCTGATAAAAAACGTAAAAAGGGCATCAGCGGCTCCAAGTCCGCCCGGTAAAAACGAGAGGGCACCTGCAACTGTTGCAAAAGCATAATAAAACGAGCTTCTGAAGAGCGAAATGTCAACAGAAAAATCTTTCAAGATCAAAAAATACGCATAACACTCGAAAAACCACGAGACAAGAGAGAGAATCGTCATTAAAAAGATCGGTTTCGGCTTTAGCAGAGTATAAGCGCTTTCGTATAGCTCCGTGATGTGTGGAATCGACTTCTTCATGAAGTTGATCTTTGAGATCAAACCGATCATCTTTAAGGCAATACCCCTGTGAGATATCACGAAGATCATCAAGATGAAGCCGAAGATGGCCCCCACGGCGAAAACCCTGCCGTAATTGAAGCTGTACGCGCCGGCAAGAGCTATGAGCATCAAGGCGGTCATATCGGTCACTCTCTCGGCAAAAATCACCGGAGCGGTCCGGGCCACCGGAACCCCGTATCTCTCTTTCAGCAAGAATGACTTCAGCACTTCGCCCATCTTTCCGGGTGTAACACTCAGCACAAATCCGCTTAAGAAAATCAAGAAAGACTCGCCCGCTCTGATCTTAACATTGATCAGCCCAAGATAATAGTGCCACTTCAGAAAACGAAAAACGTAATTGGAGAAAACCAGAAGAAGAATTACAGGCAATAGCCAAAGGCTGAAACCGGCCAGCGCGTGGGCGACCTTGTCGAGGTCGGCATAAATGGAAAAACCTATATAAATAACAACAGAGGCGACAATCGACCAGATTATCTTCTGCTTGTAATTTTTCAACTTAAAACCTTCTTCAATGCTTTATAAACGGCATTCGTTGGCAATCCCATTACGTTGTAATAACAACCGGTTATGCTCTCCATAAATATTGAACCGTATCCATCCTGAACGCCATACCCACCGGCTTTGTCATAAGGGCTGCCTGTGGCTATATAACCGTCAATCTCATCTTTGGTGAGATGGGTGAAACGTACAAGGGTTTTAGCTGAGGAATCGATTCTTCTCCCAGTCTCCGTGTTTACGATTGAAAATCCTGTAACAACCGTGTGCTCATTGCCACTTAGCATGCCAAGCATTTTTCTGGCTTCGGCTTCATCCGCGGGTTTGTTAAGAATGTGACCGCCAAGAACAACTATCGTATCGGCAGTAACTATTATCCCTTCAATCCCCCGTGAGAGCGCGTCATCCATTTTGCGCCTCGCGAGAAGCGGGGCAACTTCCTCTGCCGGCATTGTGTCATCAAAAGATTCATCCGTGTCGAGGGAAATTGTCTCGAGCTCCCGGACAAGTTGTCCTAAAAGGAAGTGTCGCCTGGGCGATCTGGAAGCAAGGGTTACTTTAATATCAATTATCATAAGCTTGTGTAAGTTGGGTTCCCGGGAAAAAGTGTTCGAGTATCTCCTGATACGGTGTACCACCACGGCTCAGATTCAAGGCGCCCCACTGGCACATCCCCACACCGTGACCGTTACCCGTTCCCGACAGATTGATCCTGTTTAATATTCCGTTCTTCCTGATAAGTTCAATTTCGAAGTTGGAACTTCGCAATATTGAATTGTCATTTTTACTTTTTATTACATCCCTGATCTTGCTACCCGGGATAGAAACAGGTTTTTCACCCGCTAAGAAGATTATCAATTCCTTTGCCCTGCCGGAGTGGTATCTTTCTCTGATCTCCAATCCGTCAAGGACATAATTGGTTGATTTTATCAGTTTCGCGTCGAACAGATACCGCACTATCTCAAACGGAGTATATGATTCAGACCATTTGAAAGAAGGTGATTTCTTGCAGTTTGGTGGATCGCCATCCTGAACTCCCTTCAGGTATGGTACGTCAACGGGGCCAAAAACATTCGCGATATCTTCCGTGTAGCCACCGCAATTGGCAGAATAAAAAACCAGCGCGGGCTTCCCTTTGTAGGTCAATATGAGGCCTTGGGTTTCAACCACAGATCTGCTGTCAATTCCGGTCTCCACGTCCATGCCGCCATAGGCTTGATCTTTAACACCGTCAGTTACGTCATAAAGCGCCCTGTTTTCTGAAAGCCTGTTTATCGCGAAGGTTCGAGCGGTAACAGCAGCGCATTTAAGCGCCTCATAAAAATAGTTATCTTTCAGCCCTATCTCAAGGGGGACCACACCAAGAAGGTAATCTTCGATATCAAGGTAGTTGATTACAAGTATCTTCGAATTTTGTGCCACAAACCAGATCTCGCCCCTGTAAACTTTCTTCCGGAAATTCAATAATTCCTCTCTGCCTGCCGGTCTTAGTTTTACAGTGGCAGCATTGAATGTACCTTTTGAAGTTGAAACGGAAACCATGCCTTTTGAGGCAGAGAGGGATATTTCTTCATCTTCAGTTAACCGGACGGAATTTTGATCACCTGAACTTATCAGTGAACTAACGTCAATTTTATACCGGAAAGGTTTCGTTTCTTCATCAATTAAAACGCGGATGTTCTGCCGGAGCCTGGAAGGTTCTTTAAAATTGGTTGACCGGTCAGATTTTTCCTGATTTCTGAGAGTGGAAGCACAGGAAGAAAATGAAACTAAAAATATTGTAAGAAGGAGGAAAACTTTTGAGTTGTGAAAGAGAAGAGAAGAAAACACTAATTTTAACGGAACATAGCCTTTATGCTGCCCCAGGTTTTCTTAAAGCCCGAAACTGAATGACTTACTGAAACTTCCCGGGAGTATGAAGAAGAGTTGTCTCTTTCATTTATCTTTAAGCGATAAATGTAAATAACGTCTGTGGTTTTGTAGGCGCCTTCATCATAAAACACATAGTACGAATTGTTGCCTTTGGGCGAAACCCGTGAGACCTCTGTAAAAGGAGTGTTGTGAGTTCTACGTTCGACAACAAATTCCTTTAGATTGCTCTCGGAAGTGGTTTTCCACTCGATTTTTACCTTTCCGTCTTCGCTCTTGGCGTAGAAAAAGTCAAGAAATGCCCCCGCGATCAATGATCCGGCAGCAATTATGAGCGTCAGAAAAACTACTTTTACTTTCATGTTCGAAATATAACCTGTTTGAAAGAGAAATCAAAGGAAAAAACGAAAAAAATATGTAATTGTGACAACCGGCATCAATAAATCATGTCTTCTTCTATGTTCTCGAGCAATCTTAGGTAACTCTCATACCTCTCAACCGAAATTTCCTCATTTTCAACTGCCTCAATCACCGCACAACCGGGTTCATGATGGTGAGTGCACGGCTTGTATTTACAGTCTTGCAAATATTCAGCAAGGTCGGGAAAGTAGTGTGCCAGGTCTTCCTTCTTTAACCCAAAGGGGGCTATCTCACGAATACCCGGTGTATCAATCAGAAAAGTTGAGCGGTCGATCCTGTTCATGTTAACAATAACAGTTGTGTGTTTCCCTTTTTGTGAGTAGAGGCTCACCTCGCCCGTAGCGAGTTTCAGATCGGGGAAAAGGGAATTAAGAATGGATGACTTCCCCACTCCGGAGTGCCCCCAGAACATCGAAATCTTGCCCATCACTTCATTTCTAAGTTCACTGATCCCCGAGCCGGTCGTTGCAGAGACCTGAAAAACCTCGTAGCCGAGACCGGTATACAGACTGGTCCAAAATTCAGCTTCTTCGGAAATATCAACAAGATCCATCTTGTTGAAAACCAGAACGGGTCTGATGTTTGAACTCTCGGCGATAACTATAAACCGGTCGATAACGCGATTATTGAACGGCGGAGTTCCAAAAGAGCCAACGATAAACAGCCTGTCAATATTTGCAGCTATAACCTGCTCGAGGCGTTCCCCTCTCAGAGAGGCACCTTTGATCTTCGGGGCCTTCCTCGAGATGAAGTTGTTTCTGGGGTGCACGAAGTGGATCACCCCTTCACCTCCATCTATCATGTCAAAATCCACATAATCACCCACCACCGCCACATCGGTGTTCAGCATTTTGCCCCTTTTGATCCTCAGATCATGCTTGAACTTCCCTCTGAGCACGCATCTGATGAGTTTGTCTTCCTCTTCAAGAAGAACCCAGTGGCTCTGACCTTCTATCCTTATTAGCAGTCCGGTGATATCAGTACCCTTTAGAACCGGAATGAAACGCCAAACAACACGCTGTTCCAGGAAATATCCTGAAGCGTCCGAGATTGATTGAATCCGTAATTGTCGCCAAAGTCTTTCCACCACCCATGTATGTAAGCAACATCAAATGAGAGCTCGCCATCAAGGAGGTATCCTGCTCCAAATGTCACAAATTTCCTGTCATATTCTGTTGGATCATCCTTATAGGGTGACTTTTGGATAAAGTATCCTGCTCTAAGCCGCATATCAATAAATGGAAAGGTATACTCTGCCCCGACATTGTAATTTAATACAGAGCGGAGCATGTTATTTACATCGCGGTTCAGATCACTCGTGAACACACTTCCCAGTCCGGAAACATCTTTAAAGCTTGAATTTGTGTAGTCGATGAAAGTACCCTGCGCGGAGAGGATCAACCCACGGACATTAAAAGAAACCCCGCCTGTGAATTTGAATGGCGTGTGTATCTCATACTCAACATCACTTTTATAGTCAGCAGGATCGATATCCACAACCCTCCCTGTTCCCCAGATTGAAGAAGCATCCACTTGATATTGCTCTTTGATCGTATATGATTTCGGGAACTCGACTGTCATGCCAACCCTTGCGATATTCTGGACCTGGTACAGCAATCCGAGCTTCACTTCATAAAATTTTATATCCCAGTCGAGAACTGTCTTGTAGTTAAACCTCTTGAAGGTTGAAGAAAAAGGATAACCGGGAGCGAGTTCAGTACCGTTGTATAGTTTATTCACATCCTCTTCGCTGATATTGAAGTTATTCTGATAACTCCCTCCACCAATGGAGATTGTAGCGCCAAGAAAAAAGTTCTTATATGCTTCGTACGCCGCCGAGAGATTCCAGACGCCGGCGGAGCCTGTTTGTGTTCTCGAGCCGGACTGATTTAATTTTCCATTTATCTTGGTGTGGTACGTGTCGTCAGTCAGGTACAATTGATAAGGAATCTCTGAATAACCATTCAAGTCCTGGATCATCGACGAATTGCCGGAATTGTAACCATTGAACTCGAATTTCCCGGTAAAATCCATCGTGGAATTGTATGATGTACCTATCACAAGACTGCCTCTCAGAGTGGGTATCGGGAAGATCAACGTAAAATTGTCGAGATCGGCTCTTGAACTTTCAGAATTTATCTGATTTCCCAAAAATGTGGTGCTATTGCGGTTCACACCATATTTGAATCCACCTCCGAGCTCGAATCTTCTCATAAGCGCTATACCGGCGGGGTTATAAGCCATTCCGAGTCCATCATCGCTCATCGCCACGAACGCGTTACCCATACCAACGGCTCTTGCCCCTGAACCGAATCCCGGCACGGCAAGTCTGACCGCGTCACCCACTGTTTGAGCTGAAATTATACCGGCTATTACTGCAAAGATCAAAAATAACCGTTTCATTTTCTTCCACCTCCCGTGCTTCCTCTTCCTGAATTGCTCTTGTTATCTTCTGAACCACTGCTGCGGCTTCCACTGTCATTTGAGGCGGATTTGGTAGCCGGGGTTGAAGTGGCGGAAGAACCCGATGAACCGCCGGAGCTCCCTCGTGTTGAAGCTGAACCGGTTGAACTGTCATAGCTTCCCCTTCCGCCATCACGGTTACGGAGATTTTGAATGTCTTTTTCTCTTTTACGAGTGACCATCTGATCATTGTCGTTACCACTTCCGGAACCACCCGCGCTTACAGTAACGGGTGTTACATCGTACCACCAGGGCAGCGCGTGATAACCGGAGTACCCGCCATAAAACCTTTCGGAGTAAAATGAATAGACTTCATCTTCTTCCTGATAGTCTGACTCAATTTCTTCAATCTGCGAATCGCTTAGCGGCTGCCCCATGTCAACTATTGTATAGCAACCGGGGAACCAGAGTAGAGCCAAAACGGCTGTCAAATAAAATTTTATATTTTTCATCTCACACATCCTTATCTGGAACCTGATCTTCTACTGCTTCCTGAACCTGAACTTGAGCCTGACGAGCGCGAGGGTGACGAACTTCCGCTACTTCTGCCCGATGACGAAGAAGGTGACCGGTAAGAACCGCTTGATCCGCCATCGTTCCTCGAGGGAGCCTTGTAGCCCCTGTTCGAGCTTCCTGAATTGCCGTCATTTCTCGATGGTGATTTATACGATTTACCGGAGTTACCCGAATTTCCATCAGTTTTTGAGGGGCGTTTGCCTTCTCTTCCTTGACTGCTGCTGTTATCATCCTTCTTGGTCGCGCGGGTGCCTTTTCTTTCAGTTGAACCATCATCCCTGTTTCCAGTACGGGGTGTTACCTTGGGTGAACGGTCTTCATTTCTCACATCTTTTTTCCTGGTGGAAGTACCAGAACCGTCGTTCCTGTTGCCTGAACGGGTGCCTGTTACATCTTTTCCTGATCCCGAGTTGTCATTCCTGACGCCGGTTCTTCCTGTAGTGCCCCGGTTATCATCCCTGGCAGTGTTGCGCTTGATAGAAGGTTCATCATTCCTGTCCCAGGTGTCGAACGCGCTCCGTTTACGCTCTGTTTTTACATCATTTCCATCTTGTCTTGAGCCGGAACGTGAGCCGTCAGTTCTTACACCCGCCCTTTTTGCCACCTGATCACCTCCGGAGGTTACGCCGGGTGTCCGGCCACCGGAACCACCACCGTTAACCGCCGACCCTCTTCCGCCATCCCTGCCACGGATCGAACTGATCTCGCGATCGCGGTATTTGTAACCGCTAAATCCATAGCCGTGATGGTTGTGATGCCAGTTGTTGGGATAGTACCAGGCGTTGTAGTAAGGATATGGATTGTACCAGTACCACGGATTCCAAACCCAGCGCGGGTAGTAGACGTATGGGTAGTAATACCAACTCCAGAACGGATCATAGCAAAAATTATCCACGTAAAATCCGTAGGAGTAGCCGTAACCATAACCATAGCCAAGATTGAATGTAATAACTGGACGCGACCAGTAATCATCCTCGATCACGTATTTTTTTTCGATCGTTATCTCGTAATTCTTACCGTCAGCCACCGCTTCGGAAGTGTCGCCGGGTATCTGCTGTGACGGTTCAGAATCCTGAGTCACAACTTCCACAGTAACATCTTCGCTTTCGGGCTTCTGCACCTCGAACTGGGTGTAGCAACCGGTTGCCCAAAAGGCAAACATCAGCATTGTTATCAAAATCTTTGGTTTCATGGCAAAATCCTTTTTTTTATTAACCAAGCAAATATCGTGCCCGGAATAAACCGCCCAAATCGCTTAAAACTTGAGCTCACTGTCCTGTATCGTGTTCAATGAAACAAACAACTGTCTACTTTATTGAACAAAATATAGTATTTGAAAGGTTTAATATATAAATTGCGGGTGCAATAAAAAGGGTAAAAAGGGACAGGAGGCTCAGTTTGCCATCAGGATGTCGATCTTCCCCGACATTTCTTCAAAATCAAACGGCTTGTACAAAATGGCGTTCACGTTACTTCTGATCTGCGACTCAAGCGTTAAAATGTTCCGTGTGAACACATAGGTCATGACGATAGGAATGGGACGGATGCTGGTGATCAGTTGCTCGATCTTTTCGTTCGGTTGTGAATCGATTATCAGCATGTCAAATTCTGAATTTTTCAGGAACACCTCGATCTGATGAAAATCATTTGTGGTCGTCACCGAGTACTTCTTTTCAAAGTACATCAGCACGCTCGCGCAGAAGCTAAGATCGGGTGAATAAAAAAGTATGTTCTTCATTTTCAGTTTTTGTTTCACTTTCTATAAGCGAATTTAGTGCCAAAATAAAAACGTTTGATTTTTAAGCGTTTTTTTGCAGTTTACGCTACATTTTGCCAAATTTCCAGAAGAGATTATTCTCTTTTTAGAAAATTACACTTGCCAATTCTCAATTTTGAAAATATTCCCGGACCATGAAAACAGTTTTTGCAGCACTTGCTTTTCTATTTTTTATTAATCTATCGGCAGTCGCTCAGGAGAATCCTGACACTTCCAAAGTGGAAGAAGATGAGTATGTTGAAACCGCCGGCGATACCACCGCGTCATGGCCGGAGGGTGATTCAATCTCGGTAAACGTGATCGAGTCTTATGTCCGTCAGGAAGAAAAAACGGAGATCGTCGTTTACTTCTTTGCTTCTGAACCTGTCAAGTCCTACATCGTTTTCGACGGCAATCAGCGATTTGTTGTCTCAGATACTTTGGCGGAGAATTTCCGTTTCACTTTGGATATTTCCAGGATAAAGGCTTCATCCAACATCCTGAAAGCGGTCGTCTTCGTTGAGAATGCCAAAGGTGAGAAAAGTTCATGTGAAGAATTTGAGATCAAGCTACCTTTTGAACCGGAAATTGAAGGAACCGCGCTTGGTTACCTTGCAGACTGTACCCTCGGAGGACTGACATTTCTCATCCCCTCCCCAGGTTTTTCATTTTTCAAAGACCAAAGCAGATTTTCATTCTTCAAGGAATTGCCATTGTTGGTTTTTCAGAGTGAAATTTCAAATCTTCCCTGGATGGCGCTCGCCATTGAATACGCTCATACTCCTGATATCGAATTCCGTAACAGATTCTTTGCGGGTCTCAAATTCCCTTTTGAAGTCCCTGTTCTCAAATATCTGGCTCCGGGGGTAAGCTACTCGACCAATTTTCTTGGAGTAAACGGAGTATCTCCAGAGGTATCATTTGGTCTGATAGATGTTTTCAGGGTGATCAATCTTAATATCAAGGCGAGGTACAACTGGTATCCTTCAGCGGGTCATCTCGATAATTTTGATATAAATATCGGACTAACCTCCTACTTCCTTACGCTCGCGTTTTAATTTCCCGGCCCCGCTTTTTCGGGAATTTATGGATCACATCTCATGTTACAACATGTATGTGATCTATATTTGAGGAACGATGTTCAAGCGAATTGTATTAAGTTTTCTATTCATTGCTGTAGTGATCAATGCTCAGTCAGGTGGTATCAAAGGAATTGTCTCTGCAGGTGGTGAGCACCTCCCCGGTGTTACCGTCACAATTGAAGATACCAAACTTGGCACGGTTACCGATCTTGATGGTTTCTATGAGATCCGGAATATCCCCGCGGGTCCCAAAGTAATTCGCTTTTCGTTTTTAGGCTTTTCCCCGGTTGAAAAAACGGTGACAATAGAACCGGGAACCGTTCTCACCGCGAATATCTCCCTTTCTGAAACCCAGGTAATGCTTGATGAAATTGTGATCACTGAAAAAACCCGTGATGCCTCAGATACCGAGACAAGTCTTTTGGATCTTGAACCCGGTCAGGCTAAAGTTCTACCCGGAGCCGGTGAGGATGTGTTGCGCACACTTCAGGCACTTCCCGGAATTGTGGCACCTAATGATTTCTCATCACAACTCGTCGTAAGAGGTTCAGGTCCGGACCAAAACCTGATCATCATTGATAACGTGGAGATATTCAATCCATACAGGCTTTATGGTTTTATCAGTATGTTCAATCCTGACGCGGTTTCCGACATCACTTTATTGACCGGCGGCTTTCCGGGAAGATACGGCGACCGATTGTCAGCAGTGTTGGATGTTTCCAACAAGGAAGGTAACGCCGCGTCGGGAATCACAGGAAGCCTTAATGCTTCCGTAACCAATGCCAACCTTGTGCTCGAAGGGAAGAATCCCTTCAATGTCAAAGGTAGCTGGATGTTGAACAGCCGGAGAACATATTATGACCTTCTACTTGAGCCTTTCGTAAAAAGTGCCGGGCTTGTTGACGAGAACTCGGCTTTTCCCAACTTTTACGATCTACAGGCGAAGGTAACTTTCGGACCTTTCAACGGCCACAAGATCAATATTTTCGGGATATACTCCGCCGACGGTGTCGACATTGTCTCAGGCGAGAAACGCAATTCACCTGACAGTATTTCAGTTAACAACCTGACAAGAAACGACGTGGCAGGGATAACATGGGATTACACCCCCTCATCAAATTTCTTTCTTCAAACCACATTGTCGTGGTACAGAAATGGCGGTGACGCCGCTTTCAATTCTCAGATACTCGATCCTTCACTGAATCGTGACGCGTTCAAAGGTTTTAACGCGGATACCGTGAGACCTTACCTTCTGAATTTCAGGTTTAACACCCAGTTCAAGTTCCAGAAATATGCATGGGAAACGAGAGCCAATCTGCTGTGGGGAAACGGGAATATTCTTGAGACCGGGGCAGGTATGGATATCCTCGAGACAACCCTGATCTTTGATTTTCAGTTCGATCCCCAACTGCTCGCGTTTTTCTCTTCGAATCCGAACTTCAGATCTTCGATTGACGATGTCAGGGACACAAAAACTTATAACCGGTATAAGGCTTACGCGCAGAACAAGTTTAACCTTTGGAACAAGTTATATATAAATCCAGGGGTACGACTCGACCATTACGAGATTCTTGGTAAAACCTATATTGCTCCAAGGTTGTCACTATCATGGGCATATGATGATCTCACGACCGTTCGAGCTTCATGGGGAATTTTCTATCAGTCTCCCGGGTATGAAAAACTTCAGGACAGGGCAACCATCTACGATTTCACACCCGAAAACGTGGCACCACTCCAGGCGGAAAAAGCCATTCATTACATTCTCGGCATCGAGCGATGGCTTTCTTTCGAGTGGAATCTAAAGATCGAAGGATATTACAAAGATTTTCGTGACCTGATCGTGCCTAAAACCGTTCAAGGTACACGATATTATACTGAACGGGTACCGGGTCAAGATCCCAATACTTCCGCGGGGTGGACAAGACCCGTCGCTATAAGGGCTGATTCACTTACTCAGATTCCGGTGAACGGCTCTTACGGTGAGTCTTACGGTATCGAGGTGCTTCTTGCTAAAAAGAATCTTGACAGAAACTCAAAACTCAGCGGGTGGATCGCATATTCCTTCGCGGTTGCAGACCGTTTCGAGCGTGACTATACGGTACCATTCCGGTTCGATCAAAGACATACCATTAATATTGTGCTCGACTGGCAATTCGCGCGGTCTTGGAATCTTGGGATACGTTGGCAATATGGTTCCGGGTTCCCTCTTTCAACTCCATATGGGCTTACTCCGCGCATCATGATGACCGATACCGATGGTGACCTTAAACCTGATGCACCGGTAGTTGCAGTGAGGCAGAGTACCGGCACTATTGGTTTCAAGGAGGTGATCTACGATGTTGCCTTCGATGACCGTGAACGTTTCAATTCGAAAAAACCGGAATATCACAGACTCGATCTGCGTGTTACCGCGTTCGCGAGATTTTGGGGGCTCGACTGGAATTTCTATCTCGACGTCATAAACGTGTACAACCGCTCCAATATCATCGGGTACGACTATTATGTTACCGAAGACAAGCAACTTGGCGTAAAACCGACGTCAATGTTTCCGATTCTGCCCACACTCGGTTTTAGCATAAAGTTTTAATTTCGTATAATTATAATTCGAAAAATTTGATTCTTTATGCAACTTCCCCAGTATAAATCCGTAAGCAATCTGACCCTTGAGATAAAGGCCACGTTGGAGATGAATTTCCGGCGCGAAACCGTTATAGGAGAGGTGTCAAATTTTATTGCTCATGGCTCGGGACACTGGTATTTTACACTGAAAGACTCCGGTGCTGCGCTTTCGTGCACAATGTGGGCGGGCAACAACCGGAAAGTTGGCTTCATGCCTAAAAACGGCATGCAGATAATTGTAACGGGTTCAATTTCTGTTTATCCCCCCAGGGGCAATTATCAGCTTGACGTTCAGGAGATGAAGAATGTCGGAGTTGGTGATCTTCAGATCGCTTTTGAGTTCCTGAAGGAAAAGCTCGGAAAAGAGGGACTTTTTGAAGCCTCCCGCAAGCGGCGAATACCCGTTTTCCCGGCAAAGATCGGGATTGTCACCTCGGCGACCGGGGCTGCCTGGCAGGATATAATTGCTGTCGCTAAACGCAGGTTCCCGATGGTTGAACTCGTGCTCGCTCCGGCGAGAGTGCAAGGTGAAGGTTCTGCCGAGAGTATTGCCGCCGCGATCGCGGAGCTGAACACTTTTGATGATATTGAAGTTTTGATCGTGGGACGTGGTGGTGGAAGCCTGGAAGATCTATGGGCTTTCAACGAAGAAGTCACGGCAAGAGCCGTGGCTGCCTCACGTATTCCGGTTATCTCCGCGGTGGGACACGAGGTTGATTTTACAATATCTGATTTTGTCGCCGATCTTCGCGCGGCAACACCAACCGCCGCGATGGAACTTGTAACTCCCGACTCTGTTGAGACTGCCGCGACAATGAACGCCCTCCGGGCAAATCTGACATCTTTGATTGAAAAAAACCTGACCCGGAAAAAAGAACTTGTAAACAGGTTTGTCACCTCACCGGTGGTGGCCACACCGGTGAATATTATTAAGCTTAATTCCCAAAAACTCGACATGGCAGTATCACAACTTGATAATTCAATGTCGGGAATGATCAAAGACCTTAAAAACAGGGTGAATGCCGCGCTTCTACATCTTAAAGCGAATGATCATAAGCGGATTCTAAAAAAAGGCTTCGTTTTTGTGACCCAAGATGAGAAATTAGTTAAGATTTCAACAGGATTGGATACATTAAGGCCTTTCAACTTGAACTTTTTTGACAATAAAATTCTTATTAAAGGAGATAATGAGTAAACCTGAAAACGAAGTTTCGCGCTTCAAGGAAAAACTCGAAAGAATTGAGGAGATAACCTCACTTCTTGAAGATCAGGATCTTGATCTTGAGCAGGCCATTAAACTCTACGAGGAAGGCATGAAACTCTCACAGGAATGCCTCATCTCCCTTCAGGAAGCTGAACTCAAAATAACCGAATTAAAGAACTCTTTTAAAACAAACTGATGGCATGCAAAGCCACTCTATATCGGAGATAAAATGATCGACATGAACAACTACCCTGCCCTCTCCAAAGTTAATGTGCCGGCAGATTTCAGGGATTTTTCGATCGCTGAACTCAAGCAGCTATGCGTTGACGTGAGACAGTACATGGTAGATGTCATCTCAGTGGTGGGAGGGCATTTTGGTGGTGGTTTAGGTGCGGTCGAACTGACCGTCGCGATGCACAAGGTTTTTAATACTCCTCATGACCAGATCGTGTGGGACACGGGCCACCAGGCTTATCCGCATAAAATCCTGACGGGAAGAAAAGAATTGTTGCCCACAATCCGGCAGTTAAACGGAATTTCAGGCTTTCTTAAAAGAAATGAGAGCGACTATGATGCTTTCGGTGCCGGTCACGCCTCCACTTCGGTTTCCGCTGCACTGGGCATCGCCGAATCGAACAAGTTCATGGGGAACAACAAAAAAGTGATCGCCGTGATTGGCGACGGCGCCATGACAGGCGGTATGGCATATGAGGCAATGAACAACGCCGGCATGCTCCACTCAAATCTCATTGTTGTGCTGAACGATAATAACATGTCTATCGCTGAGAATGTATGGCAGTTCTCAAACTACTTCACTTCCCTCATCACAAATCCCGATTACAATAAATTCAAAGGGTACGTTTGGGACCTCACCGGTAAAATGGATAATTTCGGTGACAGGCTCAGGAAGGTGGTGGGCAAAGTTGAGGGTGGAATTAAATCCATCGTCACCCCCGGCATGCTCTTTGAAGCACTCGGTTTCAGATATTTTGGTCCTGTAAATGGACATAACATACACCAGCTTATCAAGGTGTTCGAATCTGCAAAAAATCTGTCAGGTCCCATTCTGATCCATGCCAACACCGAAAAAGGTAAGGGTTATGCTCCTGCCGAAAAGCACTCGCAGAGGTTGCACGCGTCGACTCCTTTTGACAAACTGACAGGTGTTGCCTACAAAAAAGAGGGCGCGCCGCCCGCATACACAACCATCTTCGGCGAAACTCTCGTTCAGATCGTGAAAGATAATCCGAAGGTTGTCGGGATAACAGCTGCCATGCCTGATGGAACCGGTCTTAACATATTGCAGAAAAAATGTCCGGAAAACTATTTTGATGTCGGTATCGCCGAAGAGCACGGAGTGACATTTGCTGCAGGTCTCGCGACGCAGGGCGTGATCCCGGTTGTGGCTATATACTCAACCTTCCTCCAGAGGGCAATTGATCAGATCGTTCATGATATCGCCCTCCAAAAGCTTCATGTGGTCTTCGTTCTCGACCGCGCGGGCCTTGTCGGTGCTGACGGTCCAACCCATCACGGTGTACTCGACCTCACTTATTTAAGAATGATTCCGGGTATGGTCATCATGGCTCCAAAAGATGAGAATGAGCTTAGGAACATGCTCTTTACAGCCGTTAATCTTAAAGACAGACCTGTTGCCATCCGGTATCCTCGCGGTAATGCTCTCGGAGTTCCACTGAGTGAAAACCTCGAACAATACCCTGTCGGTAAGGCTGAAGTGGTTGAAGAAGGCGCCGACGTGGCACTTCTCGCTGTGGGCTCAATGGTCGACTATGCAATTAAAGCACGTCCCAAACTTCAGGAGCATGGAATCGCGGCGAAACTCGTTAACATGAGATTCGTTAAACCCTTGGATACTGATCTGCTTGACGAAATTGCAAAAACCCACAAGAAAATCGTTGTTCTCGAAGAGAACACCCTCGTTGGAGGATTCAGTTCGGCCGTTGCTGAATATTTCATCGATCAAAACTATAAGAACGACATTTTGAGAGTCGGTCTCCCTGATGGTTTTGTTGATCATGGAACTCAGCAGGAACTCCACAGGATGCTGGATATGGACCCTGATGGAATCGTGGGCAGAATATTGAAATTTGTAAATATCGACAACAACATTGAAGCGGTGGTTGTCTGATGCCAAAATTGAAGATCGGTATCATTGGTTTGGGTGGCATCTCTCAACTGATGCATCTCCCTGATCTCTCCAGAAACAAGGAAGTTGAAATATCAGCCATTTCAGACATCAACCGGAGCGCTCTCGATGAGGTCTCAAGCAAATTCAAAATTGACAGATCATTCCTCGATTACCGGAAAATGCTCCAAGAGGTTGAACTTGATGCCGTAATTATTGCCACACCGACGAAATCACACACAGCCATCGCGATTGACTGCCTCGAAGCGGGAAAACATATCCTCGTGGAAAAACCTCTCGCACGCTCGGAGGAAGAAGCCCGGCAGATAGCTGATCTCGCTAAGGAAAAAGGGCTGATCGCCATGGTCGGGATGAATCTTCGATACCGCCCAGACATCATGTTGCTAAAGAGTATAGTAGGCTCCGGTGACATTGGCACACCATATTTTATTAAATCGTCCTGGTTCAAAACACAATCCAGCTCCGGCAAATGGTTTACCAAGAAGGATGAGGCCGGTGGCGGGGTTATTTTCGATCTCGGCATAGTGCTGCTCGATGTGGCGCTTTGGCTCCTCAATTTTCCGGCTGTCAGATCAGTTTCCACCAAGAATTTTTCCGTGAATACCCGAAATGTTGAAGATTCATCGATCAGTTTGATCCGAACCGCTTCCGATTCCCTGATCTATCTCGAATCATCCTGGGCGATGTCGGCAGAAAAAGATTCTTTCAACCTCGAGATCTATGGCACAAAAGGTAATGCTTTCATTAATCCGCTGAGGATAACAAAAATAATCGATGGACAGACCATCGAAATGAAGCCGATGATCAACGAGAACAGAAAAGCATATTTCGAAAAGTCGTACCAGAATGAGTTAAATCATTTTGTAGGTGCCGTCAAGGGGCATAATCCCCTTCTCTCTTCCGCTGAAGATTCGGCCGCGCGTCTAAAGATACTTGATAAAATGTACTTGTCTGCCAAGGAAGGAAAGGAAATCCTGCTCTAAATGGACACCAAGATCCTCATCATTGAAGATGAAAAAGACATTATTGAGTTCATGAGATACAATCTTGAACTCGAAAACTTTACTGTGATCTCAGCTACCGATGGGATCGAAGGTCTTAAAATGATGGATGAAAAACCCGACCTTGTACTTCTGGATATCATGATGCCCAAAATGGATGGTTATGAAGTCTGTAGAAGGATCAGAGAGAATAAAGAAACTGCCGGTACACCCGTCATCTTTCTGACTGCCAGATCGAGTGAGTATGATGAAGTAAAAGGGCTCGATCTCGGTGCCAATGATTTTATCGTGAAACCCATCTCACCCGTTAAGCTGGTTGCAAGAATTAAGAACACCCTCAGAAACTCTGCTAGAAAAGAGCCCGAGGCTGAAGAATCAGGTTCGTTTGTAAAAATAGGACCCATCGAGATCGACAGGGAGAAATACACGGTTCTCATAAATTCGCATGAGAGGATATTTCCACGAAAAGAATTTGAACTGCTATTCTACCTCGCGAGTAATCCGGGTGTGGTATTCTCAAGAAGTTCCCTCCTGAGGGATGTGTGGGGAACCGATGTTTTTGTGGTTGACAGAACAATAGATGTGCATATCAGGAAAATCAGAGAGAAACTTGAAGATTATCAGGATCTGATCGAAACGGTTAAAGGTGTCGGGTACCGCTTTAAAGAGATCGATTGAGTATCTCAAGGCTTCATCCCGCTATCTGGCGGAATTTACCCTCTCCTCGGGTATTTTCCTCCTGACTTCAATCCCGTTGGTCATTCTTGACGCGGGAGCCGTCGCGGTTCTTGTTGACGGAGTGGTTGTGCTTTTTATATTCCTGTATCTGGTGGGAAAAAAAAGACTTGGGGATATTAACAATATCAAGACCACATTGAGGTTGGTTGCCGCGAGGGAAATAGACCTTTCGAGTGAATTGAAATTGAATCCGGGTCTTAGTGATATTCAATCAGAATTGAACGCCATGACGGGAAAGATCAGGGAAGATTTTATCTACCTGAAGAAACTTGAGCAGATGAGACGGGAGTTTCTGGGGAATGTCTCCCACGAACTTAAAACCCCGATCTTCGCTATAAGTGGCTATCTGGAAACCCTGCTTAATGGGGCGATCAGGGATGAGAGGGTTAACATGCACTTCCTCTCAAAAGCCTACGAGCATACAGGCAACCTTAGCAGTCTGCTTAACGATCTGATCGATATCTCGTTGATTGAGTCAGGTCAGATGAGGATGAGTTTTCGATATTTTAACCTGAAGAACGCAATTCAGTCACTGGTTGATGAGTTCGACCCTACAATTGAAAGCGAAGATATTCAGTTGGTGGTCCACCCGATCCGTAAGGGACTTCAAATATACAGCGACAAGGCCCGGTTCAGACAGGTTATGATAAATCTTCTTCAAAACGCCGCGAAGTATACGCAGCAAGGTAAAATTGAAATAATAGTTGAAGAAGACAATGAAGAATGTACAATAAAAGTCAAGGATTCCGGTGTTGGTATTCCAGAGGAAGATCTGCCCAGGATTTTTGAACGATTTTATAGAGTTGACAAAGCCCGCTCCCGGGATGTTGGTGGTACCGGGCTTGGATTGGCTATTGTTAAACACATACTTGAAGCCCACGAGTCAAAAATAGAAGTTGAAAGCACTTACGGTGAAGGTTCCACTTTTTTCTTTAAGTTAAAAAAATGATGCCTTCCGAAACAAATGAAGTTATTGACCTGACAATTACCCCCGTCGAGCCTTTTGCTACCGTCGATGGAATTACAGTATCCCACTTCGCTATAGAAAATCCCGGTTTCGATCTGCACGACATTCCGGGTGGTTCTGAACTCGCGATTTATTACTGCGCCACTCCCGGTGGAGAAACCGAGTTTCTTGCTCTGGGTGAAGTTGATGTGGTGACCGCTGATGACTACTTCAGTCTCACCGGTATCAGAAAAAGTGTCTTTGCATCCGCAATTACCGGCAACGCCCAAGCACTTCCTGACAGGTTCGCCTATGTCTCCTTTCCATTCGAAAGCAATCCCGGCATTCCCTATGCTAAATTTGTCATGCCCGAATTTGTGATTAAAAGGACCGGTGAAGAATACCTTATAAGGATGAATGTCAGAAAAGAGGAAGTCTCGTCGCGGCTTGATCTTACCCTCAGGGTTCAGAGACTTTTGGACTCTCTCAGGGCTACCGTAAAAGTACAACATAAGATCGCCGGGAAGACCATCGTGGATGATACACCGGAGTACTTCACAAATGGAGTCAACCGGATCAAAGACGCGATTTGTGCCGGCATGATATCCAAGGGTGTTTTTTCACGCGACAGAAAAATAATGTTCGAAGGTGTCTTTTCGTTCGCCGGGGCACTACAAACCTTGCAAGCTAATTACCCCGACTGTACCGTTATCTTCACGAATTACCCGGGACGCAATTTTATTGCCGCCACCCCTGAGAGGCTTTTCCGGCTTGAAGGAAACACGGTTCTCACCGAGGCGCTCGCCGGTTCAATCAAACCTGGCGACAATGAACCTGATCAGTCGATCGCTGATGATAACCTGCTCCACTCAGAAAAAGATGTTAACGAACACCTGATCGTCAGGGATTATCTGCTCACACGACTCAAACCAGTCGCGTCCTCCATCGAGTATGAACCCAATCCGGGAGTCAAAAGACTCGCGAACGTGACACACTTGAGAACCGGGATCAAAGCCACACTGAAGGAAGGCATAACCCCCCTTGATCTTGGCAGGCTCCTCTTCCCCACTCCCGCGCTGTGCGGTGAGCCGATGGAAGTGGCGGCAGAATTGATCAACTCGGTTGAAAAAAGAAAAAGAGACCTCTATGGTGGCGTAACAGGATTCATCACAAATGGCGGTGTCTCCGAATTTTTCGTATCGATCAGGTGCGGTTTCATCGATAAAAATGAAGCAACTCTTTATGCCGGTTGTGGAATTGTCGCCGACTCCGATCCCTACAGCGAATACGAAGAAACCAATTTGAAATTTATTCCTCTCACTTCACTTTTTACAGATGAGAACCAACCTTAATTTTTTCCGGTCACAATTGATCGCTAAAACTCTGAAACAACTCGGGCTCGAGCATGTTTGCATCTCCCCGGGCTCCAGAAACACCCCAATCACGTTCGCCTTCGCTAAAGAAACCGGACTAAATAAACATGTGATCGTTGATGAGCGCGCTTCGGCATTTTACGCGCTTGGTCTGGCAAAATCTACCGGGAAACCTGTGGCGATAGTCTGCACATCAGGAACTGCTGTTGCCGAACTCTACCCCGCGATCATCGAGGCTTACAACTCCCGTATCCCGCTTATCGCGTTAACTGCTGACAGGCCACCATACCTTAAGAATTCGGGTTCAAATCAGACGATCAACCAGAAGCAGATATTTGCCGCGAATTGCGATCATTATTACGACTTCGGTCTGCCGGTAAATACAGAGTCTGATTTTATTGATACTATCAATGCCACCCAATCAATCTGGGAGAATTGCAGACGTCCATTCGCCGGACCGGTTCAATTGAATCTCCCCTTCGAAAAGCCTCTTGAGCCAGCTTCATTCGACTGTGAGATAAACGACGAAACAATTTCGTTGCTTGATGAAAAGATCAACGCATCGGTTGGTTCACCTTTTCCGAGGGATTTCAGCAAAAACGTTAATCTTCTTGTCGCTCCTGAGAGCAACATAATGGTTGTACTTGGAAATGGTAATTATCCGGAGGAGTTCCTCGACAAGTGCGCTGATCTCTCTGACAAATTGAAGATACCCGTATGTCTGGAATCACCGTCAGCTTTAGCCGAAAGGAAGGAATATCCGTTTATTCGCAATTTTGGAAATCTTTTACAATCTAATAAATTCCATGATTTACTTGATATCGACAGAATTGTGATCTTTGGCAGAAACTTTACTTCGAAAAACGTTGAAAGGTTCTTCGGTAAATGGGAGAAGGGGCTGATAAACATCAGCATCAAGGGTGAAGGATTCGGGAAGCCGGCACCGAATAAACGGACAGTCCAGATAAATGATCTTGATGCCATTAATTCCTTGATCAACTCTGACCCTTTGACAGGCAGCCGTCGTGTCGCTTTTTACGGGTTCCTGACCAAAGCCGACAAGGAATTCACCAAACTGCTTAAAACACAATTTGAAAAACCCGGTATTGGTTCCGAGATCGAACTTATAGCAACCCTCTCTCTCTTGCTGAAAGAACATTTAGACACTCCCCTGTTCTTCTCCAACAGTCTGCCTGTGAGAGACTTCGACTATCTAAGAGCGCTTTTCAAAAATCCGGTTTATATAAGCAGAGGCGCGAGCGGCATAGATGGAATTATAGCCACGGCAGCCGGAATAGCTACCGGAAAGGCTAAACCATCCGTTCTTGTAACGGGAGATCTTGCTTTTCACTACGACTCAAATTCGCTGCAATTGCTTAAAGCATACAATATCCCTCTCTTCATCGTCCTTGTAAATAATGGCGGAGGGAGTATCTTCGAATATCTTCCGGTAAATGACGGAAGTGACGAGTTTAAGCAGTACTTCAAAACCGGAACAGGGGTTGATTTTGGGAAGGTGACGGAAGCCTACGGAATAAAGCACAATAACATTTCCGGGGTTTCTCAATTGGAAGCAGCTTTAAAGGAGTTTTTTGAGAACCCGGCCCCTGCCGTCGCTCAACTCAATTTTGATTCTACAGAATCGAAAGAAAGAAAAGAAACGATAAAGGCCGGGATAATCTCTGCTATCACCTCTTTCTGATCATATCTTCAGGAACCACTTGTTTCTGTAAAGAATGTAGAGTATTCCCAACCAGAAGAGTACGAACAACACCGCGAAAGCCAACGACGCGTTATAAGGATCAAGGTACGGCAGCAGGAATGTCTGGTAGATGTATTCTTTCGATGACACCTCTTTACCATCCGGTCCCGCTATTTTGATCATACCCATGATCTTTGCCATCAAGCCTGAACCCGCGAATACAGTGATCGCGTTCAAACCGTAGATAATGAAGGGTTTCGCCCACTTTTTGTAGCCCTGCACATCAGCAATCCAATAACAGAAGCCAAAAAAGATCAGTGCTATTCCTGACGTGTAAACCACGTACGAGCTGCTCCAAAGTCCTTTGTTCAAAGGGAAAAAGATGCTCCAGACAGAACCGGCGAAAATGGCAAACGCTCCGGCAGAGAATATCCATGCAACCTTCTCAGCGTCACTAAGCTTTGTGCGTAAAAAGTGACCGAGCAGCACACCGCTCAGCGCTGTCGAGATAGCCGGAACGGTTGACAACACACCTTCAGGGTCCCAAGTTTTAGTGGTCTTCCACATGTGCCCGGCGAGCAACTGATTGTCTAACCACGCGGCAAGATTCTTTCCCATCTCGAAATTGGCATACCCAACACCCGGAACGGGTATCAAGGCCATCATCAGCCAATATGCCACAAGAAATCCACCGGTCAGCCATATCTGGGTTTTAAGTGATGTTTTCAGGAAGATCACGGCGGTTATGAAATACACCACGCCGATTCTTTGTAACACACCGGGAATTCTGACTTCGGCAAAATTGAACGACGGAAACAGGGTAAGCAGAAGGCCGATGAGGAAGATTGTTCCCGCTCTTCTGAAAATATTCAGTATGAGTTTGTTCTGATCGTCCCCACGCTCTTTTCTTTTAGTGAGTGAGAGTGTGATCGCCACACCCACTATGAACAGGAAGAAGGGAAATATCCAATCAGTCGGAGTGCAACCATGCCACTTGGCATGTTCCAGTGGTGGGTAAATTGTACCCCATGACCCGGGATTGTTCACCAGGATCATTCCGGCTATTGTAATGCCTCTGAAAATATCCAGAGATACAAGCCGTGTGTTTGTCTGTTGTTCCATTTTAGTGCTTATTTATGGTGTTCTTGACCGGAGAATTTGACTTGTAAATTCGCGATCATTTAATCTACTTTAAAATCACCATCTTGCGGGTGAGCCTTGTCTTGCCCGCCTCCATTTGATAGAAATAAACCCCACTCGAGAGCCTTGCCTTACCGGCATCGAACTCAATCTCGTAATTACCGGCGCTCTTAATTTCATCAAACAGGGTTGTCACGAGACTCCCTGTAACGTCGTAAACCTTTATCACAACTCTTCCATCAGTCGGAACTGAAAAGTTGATCATTGTTGAAGGGTTGAATGGATTGGGGTAATTCTGGCTTAGCCGGTATTCACCGGGTAATTCAGTATCAATCTGTTCATTCTCACCACCAACCGATGTAACCACTACATCCGGTGACAGCTTCCTGTTCAGGATCAACATTGTCGCGTCGGCGATAACGTATTTACCCGGTTCAGCGAGTGAATTATCCACTTTCAGCACCGTCTTCTTCCCCGGGGTCAGGTAGACATCGCCCAGTTTTACCCATGCCTTGTTGGCATTGTTCCGCTGACTCATCACCAATTCCGCCGTACCACCACTCGCGAATATCGTGTATTTCGCGCTATCTGTAAACAGAA
This sequence comes from uncultured Ignavibacteriaceae bacterium, assembly GCA_964625575.1. Taxonomy (GTDB): domain Bacteria; phylum Bacteroidota; class Ignavibacteria; order Ignavibacteriales; family Ignavibacteriaceae; genus UTCHB3. The sequence continues at coordinate 53,497 of CAZVBQ010000003.1, forward strand.
AATTTGGTACCATGTAAGTATAAATGCTGTACCAGGCAGGCCACTCCACGTCAAACTGCCACTCGAAAGAGGCATCAACGGTATCCTTCGTCCAGTATATCTTAGGGTTGAACCCAAGAACATTCACCTGATCCCAATGACCTGTTTTAATGGTGTTTGTTGTGCTGTCCTCATTTATTATCGAACCTTTTGGCCGCCAAAGATTATCACCGCGGTAAGGAAGTGTTGCCGGATCCTTGTATATTCTGCGCAAAGTATCCCCAAGCAAACCGTTATTTGCCTTCAGAGCTTCGTAAAAAAAGATGCTCTCTCCTTTCACACCCTGAGCCCTGTTCTCCTGGATCGATTCCTTCAAAAGTTGCTGATCAATTACATAACTGCCTGCTTTTCCCAGCACTCCCGCAAAAAAGATATCTTTCTTACCAGCGGGAACATATTGAAGAGAGGAACCGAGTTCATATCTGTACGATATTATATCCTGCCGGTACAATTGCAGAATAAAATTGTCGAGAAGTGTCGAGTCCATCCAGGTTTTTGAGTCCTGGAGGTAATTATCGTACCCCCATGGATAAACACTCGGAGCAACGGAGAGTATGTAATTCTCGCTGCGGGTCTTTACGCTGTCTCTCCATCTTTTAAGAAAAGCCGTGAGTTTATTTGCCCGCCATTTCTTCCAATTCTGATCGTAAAAGTTCGGTGAAGGGTTCTGCCCGTTATTCTCGGCTTTGTAGATCGAAACGGTGACGCTGTCGTAGCCTCCTTCAATCGGCATGGCGGGAAGCCTGTCGTCACCCTGCACTCCGTCAACTTCATAATTGTCCAATACTTCGCAGGTAAGCGAGATCAGAAAATCCTGCACTTCGGGATTTGTGCCTGCCATCCAGTCAAAACCATTTTTAACCACAAGTTGTCCCTGAGCGTTTTTTGCCGCCCAATGTGGTTTGGCCGCGATGATATGCCCGCCGTTAAGAGAGTAGCTGGATGAAAATCCAAACTCAAACCAGGGAATTACTTCAATTCCATTCCGGTGAGCCTCAACAATCAGCTTTTTAAGGGGGTCACGACCGGCGAAGGCCGGGATGATCGGAACCTGGAAAATGGAATCCATGATCCTGCTTGGGTAAAGGGTGTATCCCTTGTTCCAAACAACCGGAAAAACCACATTAACACCCACTGACGCAAGGTAATCCATCGCCGTGGCAATTTTCGTGTCATCAAATAGCACATCACTGTCAACATTTGTGATCCATACGGCTCTCATTTCTTTCTTGGGTTGAGCGATCAGCAAAACCGGAAAAAGAACTAAAAACAAAAATAATCTTTCGCGCATATACCTATTGCATTAATTTAGGGAAGTTAACCCTGTCTGGATAGATCCTCGTCTTGAAGAGATCCTTGAAGTTCTTGAGTCCTTCGTAGAAGAAGAAGACCTCGCCGCCAATTCCGGCTTTTCTGTTCTCCTCGATCATTTGAAGTAAAAATTCCGACTCCGGATAATAGGATCCGAGTTTGATCAAAATGCCAGGATAATAAATATGCTCCTTCCCTTTCGGGATGTTATAGAAATCGGAGTGAAGTGTCGAGGTATAAGCTTCAATGCTTTTTCTGTAAACCTGTGGACATAAAAGTTCTACAATACCTCTCCTTGCCCACTCGGGCCAATCCTGTAGGTATTCGTCTTTTGAAAAGGGATATATCGAGGGAGAGAGTGAAATTAGCACTTCAGGTTTTATCGATTTTACGGTTTTGTGCAGCTTTTCACCGAATTCAGTCATAAGATCGGCCCTGAACTGAAGCCAGTCCGGTTCATACTGATCAGCAGGGGGCTCCTTGCCGTTTCTTGCAGCTTTATAAAGCCCAACCGTGTATGGGTCATACCCACTCTCTGAAGGCATGGCGGGGAGCCGGTCATCTCCTTGAACCCCGTCAACATCATAATTTGTAACCACTTCTTTTATGAGTGAGAGCATGAAATCCTGAACTTCGGGCAGAAAACCGTTCATCCACTCGAAACCGTTTTTGGTGACCAGTTCTCCATTCCTGTTAAGGGCCTTCCAGTGGGGTTTCATGGCGAGCAGATGTCCCCCGTTGGCTTTGAAAGAGGAGGCAAAACCGAACTCAAACCAGGGTATAACTTTAATTCCATTGTCGTGAGCTTCTTCTATCAGCTCTTTCAGAGGATCCCTGCCGGCAAAATTTGAGTCGATTTCTATCCCAAATTCCTTTTTCATTACCGTGCTTGGGTAGAGGGTGTATCCTTTGTTCCAGACCACCGGAAAAATGGTGTTAAAACCCATCTCCCTGCAGTTTTTTACGGCTTCAACAATTCCGGCCTTTGAGTTCAGAACCTTACTATCAACGTTTGTCAACCAGACACCCCGGACAGCACTCCGGCCGGACGCACTCGACTGGTTTGATGTTTCGCCGGACATTCCGGCATCAGAACCTTTGTTTGACGACTGTGGAACACTTCCACAGCCCGCGAACAAGATTGCCAGCACTCCCAGCATAACCGTGACTTGGAACCTGTAAACCATCAGAATCGTGCCCTCAAATTGGCTTTAAGCTCGATCATCTGCATAGATGCCACGTTTTCAAAGTCGAGTTTAAGAGTCGACCACAGTTCACCCAGTATGTTCTTGTAGTTCGCGGAAATGGAGAACCAAACGGGATCAAAGACCTGGATCCCAACTTCCACACCTGCATTGAATGTGCCGCTCCAGTCCTCCTGATCCAATGAAGGAACTGCAAGCACTTCCTGAAGTTTGGTTACACCCGCTGTATCCGGCGCGAAAAGTGAATCGGAGTAGCTGCCTCGTGAAAACTTCCAGTAATAAACGCCAAAACCGAGGTTAAGTTTGGTTTCATACCAACTGTCACGAAGCAGATAATAATCAGCCTGTACTGAGGCTCCGTAAGCCTTCAGATCCATTCTAAGTGATTTAATCGGATAAGTAAACGTTTTCTGTTGTGTACCGATCAAATACTCACGGTCAACGAACATTTTGTCTTCATTGAGCTTGTCGAAAATGACGTACTCAAGTTTCCCGCTCCAGCTCCACTTCGCTGACACCTCCTTGGTAAAAGAAGCCGAAGTTGAATATCCCGGACTGAATCTGTTCTTAAGCTCACCCACGGGCGAGAGGTATGAAAATCCCACCCCCGCGGACCATTTGCCTTGAGCCATTATTCCTGTAGCCAGGATCACAAAAATTGCAATAAATCTTTTCATATTCTGATCAATAACTGAATGAAAGTCCTAATTTGAAGTTCAGGTTGTTCCTGAACGGCAGTTCACTGTACCCCATCCCGTCGGTTTCAACGAAATAGGTATAGTTGAGGTCACCTGTCAAGCTCACATAGTCGAATACCGGATACTTCAGTGAGAGTCCCCCATGAAGCATTAATGGATTCCCGTATTTCGATGGGGCAAAATTCCGGTAATTATAGTTGAATTGCGCGTCAAGTTTTGAAAGTTTCTTGGTCCAATCTTCGACCACGTAAAACCACCGGGTAAAGAAGAGAATACCTGCACCGGCATACGGCTTGATACTCAGGTCGCCCAATTTGGCTTCGTAACCAACCATCAAAGATACCGGTAAAGTGTTCATTCCCTGTGTAGGAGTTATGGTCAACTTGTATTTTGCCGTGTCAGTTAGATCCGCTCTGATACTGCCATAGTATCTGTTATCCCAAAAATTCCACTTCCATTGGGTCAAGGCGGAATCCTGATCGATTGAATACGATTGATAACCGGCAACAATTGAGATGTAAAAGTTGTCGAAGGTCTTGAAGTTCACTTTTACTCCGCCACCAAATCCACTTGCTTTTGTTAAAGCATATTTCAGTGAGCCGGCAGTTGAGAAAGAACCCGTGACTTCGATGTCAGATAGCTGCGCTTTTAATCCGGTGGATAACAAAAGCACAAGAAAGAATGTGGTAATTCTGTTTTTCATTTCATCCTCCTCAATAATTCAGATTTAATGTAAAACGAAGGATGTTGCCAAGACGGCCATAGTCGGCAAAGGAAAAATCGGCCGAAACAGGGATCTGAGTCGACGGGCTTACCCCGACACCCACGCTCCAGGTCTCCTCATCGTAGAAGAATTTGTACCCTCCACGAAGCATGACCATGTTTTTCCAGCCTATCTCAAGTCCGGCATTCATTCTTTCATCACCATCATTCGGGTGAAGGGCTTCAACAATTCCTGTAACCCTGTACTCCGATTTCATATCGCCAAGTATCTCCGCTGCCAGTCCAAGTTTGAGAACGGAGGGCATCTTGAACGGATCGTTGATATACTTGGTCTCGACTCCAAAATTCTGGATCGAAGCACCAATTCTGAGGGATTTAAATCCGGTGTAATAGAGCACTCCTCCGTCGAACAGAACGTTGCTGGCGGAGTAATCATCAATACCTTCCCTGACGTATTTCACAGTCAATCCGAAAGAGAATTTATCGGTCAGCGCTCTTGAATAGCTGAGCCCAAGGGCGATCGCGTTGGCTGAGAAGTTGCCCAGCACATCATACACTTTCTGTCCGGTGGTTTTCTTTGTTTTCTTCATCGTGCCATAATCAACAGCCACGGCACTGAGCGCAAAAACTCCAAAGTCGGAATTATAGGCATACGCTGCCGCGTAGTGTTTAATCTCTGCAATCCATGGGGAATATGAAGCGGAGAACGAGTGTTGCCCCTGATTGAAGCCCAAACCGGCCGCATTCGAGAATACAGACGATGCACCCATATCAGAAAGGGCAACTGACGACTCACCCAAAGCCGCGCTTCTTGCAGAAACTGGGATTTGAAGGAAAACAAAACCGGCCGTCGCGGTCTTCTTGAACTCCTGCGCGAAGAGCAGGGGCTGCATGATAAGAAGCAAAAGGATAAAATTTTTCAGTTTCATAACTCTTATCACCTCACGATCGCGAATTTACCGGTGGAATTACCATACTGCGACTCTACATGAAAAATGTAGACACCGCTTTCAACGTACTGCCCGTAGTCGGTTACCTGATTCCATGTAACTATTCCACCCCTGTTGGCGTCAACATTAATGGTTTTTACCAGATCACCCCTTACTGTGTAAATTCTGATAACGCTCGGATTCGGTACATTTACGAACTGTATCTGATCAGCTTCACCGGGCTGACTTGACCCCTCACCAATAACGAAGGGGTTAGGAACAACAAGCACTTCATTCACGTTGGCGGGAGCGGGAAGTGTTGCCAGGAACGGCCGTGTGGTCCTGTTCGCGAAGATCGATGTTTCCATCGCGGGCACCCGTACCGTGTTACCCGTCTCGGGGAATCTCTGCGTGGGATTTATCGTCCAGAAAGCCTTGCCTGTATCATAAGCGGTGATCGAATAGTAGTAGCCTGTACCGATCTGAACGGTCGAGTCAATGTAAGAGTATGTTGTCCCCGTGTTATAAACGGGATCACCCTTCTTGATATCGGCAATCATGGTCCAAGGGCCAACGGGTAGAAAATCGGAACGGTAGATCCTGTATCCCGCGAGGTCAAGCACTCCGTCATCGGGATCAGGGATTGCTTCAACACTGTTTTCCCAGGTGATGACATTCGCCACCTTCCTCTCTGCTCCCTGATAAAAGTTCACATTGAACTTCGGAGCAGCCGGTGGATCAGGATGATTGAATTTATTGTCGTAAGTGAGCTGTGCCCTTCTTACGGCAGGAATAAAGTTTTGCGTATAACTCTGATTGAAAATCACGCTCGGCGAGATTGTTTTGTCGAGAGCATAAGAATAATCCATTCCGGCAACTATCTCAGCCAAAACTATCTTTACGGTGTCGCCCGGTTTCATTTCCCATGGACCCAGTGACATAACCGACCATTTTCTGGCATTGTTGATAAATGTAGTATCTGTGAGGTTCCGCGGAAACTGAACAAACCTGAAAAGATTTGTCGGGTACTTTATCGCGCGGTATTTATCCTCATTGTATCCGGCAACACCATTGAAAGGGCCGGAAAGATCGAGAGTGGTCTCACCCTGTGACCAGCCAAGTTTGGTCTCGTCAACACGAGTCGCGATGCCGGTTGAATCCGGCGAAGAATAAACAAGTTTTACTCCGGCATAACCCGGTGCAAGCCATTCACCTTGTGGAATGCCATTTACCACTCTTCCTAGCGAATTTGTGAAACCATAGTTGGCATTTTCAGCCTGAAAAAGCTTGTTGGTTCTGTCATAAACAACCTTGGTGTTTCTTGCACCATTGGTTTCCTGAGGGAAGAGAACCCTCCATGACCTTGAGTTTGCCTGCATGGCATAAGTGAGAAGCATCTGCACGCCGTGCAGGGTGTCGGTCACGTTTTTTGCCGGATAAGCTGCTTTGATCTCGGAAGAGATGTTGATAAAATAATATTCGTAAAGAATATAGTTTTCATCCCTTTTCGAGCCACTCCATTGGTGCGCCCTTCTTACAACCCTTAAAGGGAGCTGAAGTTCATCCGACTGATTCGGAGTGTAGAAATTCGGGTTATACTCCCAAATTGATTCGACAACCTCCTCACCTACCAGCGGATTTGCCTGTAGCCAGTAGTTTTCACCGGAAGGAAACAATTTCCTGTGCGTTTTGAGCGAATATTTGGATGAAGTTTCTGTTGAAACAGATGCGCCATAGATCGCCCAGTCTTCCACTGTGATAACCGAGTCTTTTTTATTCTTGGCACCTATCCAAAATCCACCTGTAGCCATGTGACTGGCTGTTCCACCGATATTTTCAGCGATCCAGGATGCATCAAACCCGGGCCAGTCAAGTGTTGGTCCGGTGGGAGCCCAGTTATTGTACGCTGGACCCGATTTTGAGGGTGAGAGCGAGTGCCACAAAGCTCCCCTGTTCAGAATGAGCAAAGGTGATTCCACCTGAGCATACACTCCTGAAACCAGAACGAGCATCAGCAATAATATTTTAAATTTAACTCTTGTCATGTTTTGCAATACCTTGATTTTAGAAACCAAATCCGATTGTGAAGAAAACCTGCCTCGGAATATTTTTGAAAGCCTTGTAGAAAGAGGAAATGTAGCTGATCCTTGAAGGATCGTTACCCGGTTGATCGATGGTGGTACCGTCTTCAACCCAGTTGATAAGGTCATTTCCGGTCACAGGTGTAAGCCACTTGTTGTCGAACAGGTTCATGATCCTGAGTCCGATAACAAACCGGTATCCCCCTTCAAGTACTACATTCTTCGTAAAGTTTACGTCAAAGTTCGACTCAAGTGGATAACGCCTGTTATTAACAATATCCTTCAGATCGAACGAAGTACGGTAAGTGAATGGAGTACCTGACTGTACGGAGTAAATGAAACTTATACTTGAGTTTTCAAGAAGATTCACACCGAATAATTCGGGGCCTTCTCCCGTTCCCCAGTTATACTGAAGAAGGGCTCTGAAATTGTGTGTCCTGTCGTTTCCTGACAGAAACTCACCTGTATAATCACGTGATTCCGCGGCGGCTGAGGCAGTCGGATAAATCACCTGAGCACCATAGTTACCTTCCGAGGTTTGCGAGATGCTGTATGTGAGTCTGTACATCCAGTTCTTCGGATTCACTTTTTCAAGGGAAATTTCAAATCCGAGGGTGGCACCGAAAGCATTGTTCGAGAAGGTTGTGTAATTGAACAGCGGCGTATTATCGGATGTGTAGGCTGATGGACTGTTCAGCACAGTACCTGTAAAGGCGGCATATCTTAAAAGGCCGATCTGCGACACCCTGTCGTTGTAGTAAAGGGCGAGGTCGATCCTGTTATCATCATCGATCAACTGCTGAAGTCCGAACTCATATTGAATAGTTTTCTTTGGCTCAAGATTCGCGTTTCCATAACCCACGATTCCCTTGTTTCCACGGTTCGAGAGTGCCTGGCTGAATGTTGGCATCGAAGTAAAGTGACCATATTGAAGCCTGAAAGCAGTGTTTTCTCCGATCGGGAATGAAAGCCCGATCCTTGGGAGGAGCATAAAGTAGGTCTTCGATTTCTCAGTGCTCAGGTTGCCTGTCTCTGGTCCTTCGGTTCCCACGTATACAATATTAAAGGGATCAACCGGAATATCGGAGCCAAAATTGTAAGCCTCGGCCCTCACACCGATATTGGCGATCATTCCTTCATATTCCATCTTGTCCTGGATGTAAAAGGCAATATTGTAGGGCTGGGCAGTGTAATACTCCGCGACACCGGTTGTGGCGACGAGGGCATTAGCCTTAAAGCGCGAGTTTACACCATTGTTGTAGAGATCCCAGTAGTAGAGGCGCAATCCGGCTTTCAAAAGATTGCCCTGGTTGATCTGACTGGTAAAATCGAGGTTTGCAGCCCAGTATTCGGTTCTTGTATCCTGATAGTAAAGGGTACTGAACGCGTCAGGAGCCCTGAAGTATTGGGTGTCCCACCAAGCGCCCGGCTTAAGAAGATTACCACCATTTACGTCGTAAAGTGAGTCAAGAACATCCCTTTGCTGCGAATAACTTGTCAGATACTCGTAAGGAAGTTCATATTTTTCACTCATGTGAGTGATCGTGGCTTCAAAAAACGACTTGGCATCGATCGTGTAAACGTAGTTCAGACTTTGAGTAACCGTCTGCTCCGTTCTGATTGGATCGATCAACACGTAATATTTATACGAAGTGGAAGGTGGCGAGAAAGCCAAACCTGCCCATCTGATATCGCTTGAGCCAGACCAAATGCCTCCCCTGTAAAGCTGGTAACCGAGCAAAAGCTTCAATTTATGAGCAGTAGTAGGGGTGTATGTGAGGTTCAACATGTAATTCTGTGAGATCTGATCCTTCTCCGAGGTGGGAAGCCTGGTAGGGTTCTTCTTGTATTCACCGGAGAAGAAAAACTTCAGTTTATCGGGGTCTTTTCCGAGCGGACCACCAATTCCAACCATCACTTTTGTGTAGGCTCTTTCACGATAGTCGTAAACTCCCAACGGATTGTTGTCTCCCGGGGTGTGGTTGTTCAACCAGGTATTATAAGCCCAGTTTATCTCCCTGTCGAGGATGCTGTTCCAGGCATTGATCTGATCGGGTGTGGCTGTGCCATTCCTGACTTTGTCATAAAGCCATTTGTATCTGCCTTCGGAGGTTATTCCAAGATCCTGGAGAAAGAACGAGGAGTCACGGTACGCCATCCACCTGTCAAGCGTGCCCCACCTCTGCCACTCATAAAGTGATTTATCGTATAGATACGTGCCAAAGTGGTACTGACCCGGTGGTCTGTACTCCACTCTGACCTCACCGGAGAGACGGGGTGAACCTTCCTTCAGAACAACTTTCACAACACCGGCCTGAGCGTTGCCATATTCAGCGGAAAAACCGCCCGAAATAAGCTGCATCTGCTGAACACCGATCGGGTTAACGTCGTATTTCCACGAGTTGTCCGCTTTCTCAACGCCGAACGAACCGGGCGATGTGGTGGCTGAATTTATCTGGTCAACACCGTTGATCTGATAATTCACTTCATAAGAACCCGATCCCCTCACGGAGTAGGTGCCTTTTTCGTTCTTTTGGAATCCGGCGGTAAGATCAAGTATGCCACGCAGACCTTCGATGGGAGCGGCTTCAATTTGATCATTATCGATCGTCGATGATGATGAGGTTTGATCTTTGATGATCTTCGGCTTTTCAGCCACAACAACCACTTCATCCATTTCAAGTGTCGATTGTTTCAGTTTTACGTCAAGCTGTGTCGTCCGGTCGATGAAGATCTCGACGTTCGATACGAGATACTTCGCGTATCCCACGTAACTTGCCGTAACCGAGTACTTACCGGCGGGAATATTAAGAATAAAATATTTACCATCGATGTCTGAAACACCTCCAAGGTTCGTTCCGTCAATCCTGACGGCAACCCCGGGCAGCCTTTCGCCCGTTTGAGCGTCCCGGATCTCTCCCGAGAGTTTCCCTCTTTGCGCCTGAAGAATTGTCGTTCCTGCGATAAGTATCACAAAAAAGAATATTTTTGTCAGCGAGAAAGAGATTTTTTTGTGAGAATATCGTAGATGTCTCTCCATGATCACTCTTTTTTTAACGTTACTTTACTGTAAATTAAATTAAAATTCGTCTGCTCTAAAATCTTTATTTATTGCCAAACTAACAAATTAATTTTAGAAATATGAAATATTTTTTCCAAATAAATATCACTACCGACCCCTCTCTTGATAATGAGAACGCCGCTTTCCTTTGGATGTTCGAACCGGATGGAATGAACCTTGACGACAACACGATAAAACTCTTTTTCTCTGAATTGGATCCTCCAAAAACCGAAGAGATCAGAACCAGCCTCAACGGGCTTGTTGAAACCGGTACGATCGAAAAGTTCGACATGCTGGTTGAGAAACTCGAGAAACACAACTGGAATGAAGAGTGGCAGAAGAACCTGAAAGTGTTGAAGGCAGGCACCATGTTTGCCGTTAAGCCCACTTTTGTTCAGTACACTCCTGAACCGGATGAGATCGTGATAGAGATCGATCCGAAAATGTCGTTTGGAACAGGTGAACATGAAACCACCCGGCTCATTCTTGGACTCCTCGAAAAGTATGGACGAAACAGAAATTTCGTACTCGATGCCGGTGCCGGTACAGCTATTCTCGCTATTGCATCAATAAAACTCGGCTCAAAAAGGGCTATCGCGTTTGATAATGATGACTGGTGCCTTGAGAATGGCCTCGAAAATGTTAAGCTTAACAGCGTGGAAGATGTCGTTGAGATAAGGATATGCGAAACCCACGACATTCAGGAGAGGGATTTTGATCTTATCGTGGCGAATATCCAGAGGGATGTGCTGATTGAGATCGCGAACGATCTCGTTGCGCGTCAGGCTCCTGGCGGCACTTTGATACTTTCGGGACTACTAATCACCGACGAAGAAATAATAATGCCCGTCTATCAGAACCTTGGGTACAGATTCATTGAAAAAACGGGCGAAAACGAGTGGATCAGCCTTGTGTTTGAATTTAATAAATGATCACTGCCGGTAAACGGTTTTTCCGTTTACCACTGTCATTTTAACCTTCGTATCTTTGATCAGTTCAGGATCAATGCTGAAGATGTCCCTGTCGACTATCGTGAAATCAGCATACTTACCGGGCTCAATGGTGCCGAGTTTACTCTCCATGAAAGCAGCGTAAGCGTTTTCAATGGTGTAACATTTTACGGCATCTTCAACGGATATCTTCTGATCGGGTATCCAACCGTCCGGATTTTTACCGTCGAGTGTTCTCCGCGTAACCGCGGCATAAATTCCTTGAAACGGATTCAGAGGGGCAACCGACCAGTCAGAACCGAAGCAGAGGTGCGCTCCTGATTTCAACAGATCCGCGAACCTGTAAGAGGATGACACTCTCTCCTCACCTAACCGTTTGTATGCCCATACTCCATCATCTATGCAGTGGTAAGGCTGTGCTGACGCGATGACACCGAATTTCTTGAATTTGGGTATATCCTTAATTCTGAGGTGCTGGGCGTGTTCAATCCTGAATCTTCTGTCCCTTTGGGGATTTTTAGATACTATCTCTCCGAACAGATCAAGAATGTAACTATTTGCCCTGTCACCTATGGCATGGATTGACAATTGTAGCCCGGCGGCATCCGCTTCAATTGCCCATTTTCTTAAACTGTCGTTTGTGATAATATCCATCGGGAGTCCGGTATTGTTTTTATCATGCGCGTAGGGCTCAAAAAACCAGGCAGAGGCTGCTCCGAGCGAACCATCAGCAAACGCTTTAAGTGAACCGGTCTTTAACATGTCTGACCCAAAACCACTTTCAATCCCGATCGAAGAGAGATTTCTGAAATCAGCAATCGGCAGTCGAGTGTAAATTCTGCAAGTCAGCAATCCTGCTTTTTCAAATTTTTGGTACGCTTTAAGATCATTTCTGTAAGTAATATCATGAACCATCGTAAGTCCAAGACGCGCCGCTTCTTTCAAGGCACGTTCAAGAGATTCTTCGTTTTGTTTTTCGGTTGCGTCGGGTATAAGCGAGGAAACCAGTGGAATGGCTTTATCTACAAGAATTCCGGTGGGCTCTCCTGTTTTCTTGTCACGGGCTATTTCACCACCGGCAGGCTGAGTTGTTGCACTGTTAATACCCGCCATCTTGAGGGCAATTGAGTTGGCAAGAGCGATATGTCCATCAAACCTGTAGATTAAAACAGGATTATCCGGTGAGATATCATCGATCATCTCTTTTGTTGGAAGGTCTTTCACTTCCCAGGCTTCATGATCCCAATCGCCACCAGTGATCCACTCCCCTTTTGATTTTGTACTTATGAATTTCTTAAGGATATCTTTGAATTCTTTTCTGCTTTTGGCAGGTCTTAGATCAAGTCCACCGAGATATTCACCACCTGAGATGAAATGAACATGATTATCGGAAAGACCCGGGAGCATCAGTGCTCCATTCAGATCAATGGTCTCATGATTTTTTCCAAGCAATCCTTCCGCGCCCTCATGATCGCCGGCGTAAACTATGTATTCACCTTCCGTCACCACACATTGCACATACTTTGCTTTTTCATCGCCCGTGTAGATCTTGCCGTTCTTGTAGAGAGTTTGCTCCATCTGAGGTATTCCATTAATTGCAAGTATTAAAAAGAAGAGAAATAACTTCCGGTTCATATCACAAACTTAAGATTATTAAAAAAGGAAATTTAAGCATTGCAGTAAATAAAAAAAGAGGCTACCCCTTCCGAGGCAGCCTCTCCAATTAAATCTTGTTTTAAGATTACTTGTTGAGCATCATTTTGATGTTCGAAACAAAATTCTGACCGTTGATACCGGTAGCATTGATCTTTGCAATGTAAAGACCTGATGTGAGCTTCGAAGCATCAAAGCTTACGCTGTGTGAACCGGCAGCGAGGTTACCGTTAACGAGTGTGGCAACTTCCTGACCAAGAACGTTGTAAACCGAAAGAACAACTTTAGCATCTGTCGCGAGAGCAAAATTGATCATGGTTGAAGGGTTGAACGGGTTAGGATAGTTCTGGCTAAGAGCAAAAGCTGTTGGCCCGGTAACGTCAACTTCGATCTCTTTTGAGTACTCGGTTGTTCCGTCAAAATCAACCTGACGAAGTCTGTATGAATATTTTCCATTCTGGAGGCTTCTGTCGACAAATGAATACTCTTTTGTGGATGATGAGGTACCAACACCTTCAATAAATCCAATGGCGGCGTATTCACCACCAACAACTTTTCTCTCTACGTAGAAACCTTTGTTGTTGGTTTCGGTAGCAGTTGCCCAGCTAAGTTTTACATCTGAAATGTTAGCTGAAGCATTGAATGAAGCGAGTTCAACAGGAACAACACCCGCGCCCGCCTTAACATCGTCGATAAAGAAGGCTGCACCGTCGTTAAAGTTGTCAGCAACTACTGCTCTGAATGCAATGTAGACGTTTGAACCGGCAGGAACGAGTGAACCAATAGCATATGCTCTTGCAACCCAGCCTGAATCAGCCGCAGAGAAAGGAAGATCAGCCACAACCACTGTGAAAGCACTGGTGGAAGTGTTGGTTGTGGTTGAGATCTTGATCTCAAGTTTATCAACATACGCACCGAATTTTCTTAACCAGAATTTCAGTGAATCTCCGGCCTGAACATTGAGAAGCTGGGGGGTAATAAGCCATGAATCATTGGATGCCGCTCCACCGAGTGTGTATGTGAAGAAAGCATTTCCTGTTCCTGAACCTCCCGGAGGGTTGGTATTGGTTCCGCCTGTCCATCCTGGAATCGGGGTTATACCTACAGTACCTCTTTCCCAACCTGTACCACCGTCAGGTGTGAGTTTAGCCCATCCGGCTGGAGGGAAAGTAGCACTTTCGAAATTCTCGGAAATCGAGTTTGAGCTCTCAATCCAAGGACCTCTGGTAAATTCGGGGGCTTCTGATTTCTGCCATGATTTAATATTTGTTGCTCTATTCTGAGCCTGGGCATAGCCGATGACCAAAACGGCTAACATGAAAACGCCGAAGAATTTTTTCATGATTTGTTCCTTATTGTTGATGATTTGATGATTTGTTGAAATTTCTCGATCGCGATTATGCAGGTTCCCCCGTGAACCCTCAAAAATTTATTGGCTAATATTACGGAAAAATTTTTAGCTGACCAAATTTTGAGCGCTATTTTAAGCATATTTTTGTTTTTTGATCCCGACTTTTCACTATTTTAGACAAGGTGTAAACATTTAAATCAGGACAAAATGCATTCTCAAAGACTTAAAGCCGGCACAATCTCTCTCGTGATCGGCCTCTCAATGCTCTTCATGAAGTTCGGGGCATACTTTCTCACAGGCTCCGCCGCAATCTTTTCAGACGCTCTTGAATCGATAGTTCACATTGCCGCCACTTCGATGGCTCTGTTCAGCATTATCTATTCTTCGAAACCACCCGACAAGGAGCATCCATACGGACACGGTAATATGGAGTACTTTTCCGCGGGAGTTGAAGGATTGCTGATCCTGCTGGCAGCATTGGGCATAATCTACTATGCCACCATGGATCTTATCTACCCACCGGAGATCAAAAAGCTCGACATCGGTATCGGAATTGTCGCCTTTGCCGGTCTTATCAACCTGTTCCTCGGTTTGTACCTGGTCAGAACCGGAAAGCAGACCAACTCCCTCACTCTGGTGGCTGACGGGAAACATGTTTTAACCGACTCATACACGAGCCTCGGTGTAATAATTGGCATCACCATTGTATTTTTTACAGATATCCAGATCATCGATCCATTGTGCGCGATCTTCGTTGGCATGAATATTATCTTTACCGGTTACAAACTTATCAGGGAAGCTTTTGGAGGTCTCATGCACGAAGCCGACAAAGCAACTGTGGTAAAGGTCTCAAAATCCATAATTGATCTCAAGCGTCCCGACTGGATTGACATCCACGAACTCCGTTGCAGACGTTCCGGAAGTTTTGTCGCGATCGATTTCCATCTTATCCTCCCCTGGTATTCCACTATAAAAGAGGCACATGATGAGGAGACGCGGATAAAAAGTGAACTTAAAAAAGTGTTCCCCGAGTCAGATGTGATGATACACTTCGATTATTGTAAACCGGAGCTTTGCAGATTCTGTTTTCACGAGAATTGCGCGGAAAGAAGTTCAGCCCAGTCGATCGATTTTAACTGGGATGAGGAAAAAGCATCGGGAAGACCGGTTTACGAGTTATACTGAAAGAAAAATGAGGTAAATGATGCCTGATTTAAGTACAAATTATCTTGGTTTAAAACTTGCCAATCCGCTGATAGCAGCATCATCCGGTATTACGAAGAATATATCCAATCTGCGGCAACTCGAAGAGAACGGTATAGCGGCGGTGGTTCTTAAAAGTTTTTTTGAGGAGTCGATGCCTAAAACAGGCAAACCGGGCTCCGGCAAACACTATTCCCCTGAAATTTTTGAGCATTCCGGGTACGAGAGCGATAAATACTTGAGTTTGGGAGAGTACTGCGATCTGGTTTCGAAGGCAAAAGCCACTCTGAAGGTACCTGTTATAGCAAGCATAAATTGCGTGACAGCCGAATGGTGGTTCAAGTTCGCCGGACAGCTTCAGGCAGCCGGCGCGGACGCGATTGAGCTGAACGTGTTTAATTACGCTTCTTCCCGGAACTTCGCTTCCCCAAACATTGAGAAAATCTATGCAGATATCGTAAAAGGTGTAAAAAAATGCGTGGCAATACCGGTATCGATAAAGATCGGCCAAAATTTCAGCTCTATCCCAAATTTTATCTCACATCTTGAGTACTCGGGCGCGGATGGAATCGTGCTCTTCAACCGTTTCACTGATCTTGACATCGATATTAATTCATTCCAGTTCAAGGCAGCATTCGAATTCAGTGAGAGGCGCGAGTTTTTTGTGCCGCTAAGGTGGATCGCTATTCTCTACCGTCAGGTAAAATGCAGTCTTGCGGCATCAACGGGGGTTAAAGGATTTGAGGAAGTGATAAAGTTCATTCTCGCGGGAGCATCGGGTGTTCAGGTTGCTTCCCTCCTCTATGAGGAAGGCCCACAGGTTATCGGTTCAATATTCAGCGACATCGAGAGGTGGATGAATAGACATGGAATATTAGATATTGAATCCATCAAAGGGAAATTGAGCTTTTCCGGCGAAAATGAGGGAGTCGCCAACTACTACATGCGGTCACAGTTTATGGATAAAATTCTTGAGGTTGAGTAGTCCTATAATTCCTCTTTGTATATAAAATACTCTTGTGGAAGTGCGGCAGCAAAACCTTTCGCTTTTTCCTGATCCGCGAAAATTCCGAAAACCGTGGAGCCGCTTCCACTCATCAATGAAAACTCCGCTCCGGCTTCATAAAATTTGCTTTTCAGTTCTGCAATGGCCGGGTATTCGGAGAATACAGTCTTTTCAAAATCGTTTTTGACGACATCCCTTAATTCCTTGTAATCCAATATCTTATGTCCGTTCAGTTCCACCAGGTCAACTACCGCTTTTTCTGGTTTGCATGACCTGTAGGCAGCTCCCGTTTCCACATGGATCCGGGGGTTTACAACCACCATTGTACCCTTCAGTTCCAGATCAATTTCAGTGAGCAACTCTCCCCTTCCCTTGCCGATGGAAGGGTATGGGTGTATAAAGAAAGGAACGTCCGACCCTAACTCCAACCCGAATTTCTTAAGATCATCTTTTGAGAAGCCCAGCCCGAAAAGATCATTTAAACCAAGGAGAACCGAGGCCGCGTTTGAAGAACCACCACCCAGTCCTGCTCCCATTGGTATCAGTTTCTTAAGGGTGATCCTGCAACCCAGTTTTTTACCGGTTTGCCTTTCCAGCAATTTGACCGCTTTGGTCATTAGATTTGATCCGGGGTCTTCATTCAGTGCCGCACTGTCGGTTTCGACCAAAAGGTGGTCGCATTCCCTGATCGTTACCTCATCTTTCAACCCGAGCGGATAGAATATCGTCTCTATATTGTGAAAGCCGTCAGCACGTTTTTCTGTGATAAACAACCCGAAGTTGATCTTCGCCGGAGAGTTAATTATAAGTTTCATCCGCTGAAAGTGCCTTACTTTTCGATAACCCTGACGGCAGCTTTCACCACCGCCCTGTAAATACCATCAAGATCTATCTGATCAATACACTCGAGGTTGTAGGGGCAAGTCTTCTTCCAACAAGGGGCACATTCAAGGTCTTTAGGGTAGAACATCACACCGTGATCATAGAGGTCGATCTCCGTCCAGCAACTCAGTCCGAACCACGAAACAATATATTTTTGAAGCGCGATTCCCAGGTGCATACCGAATGAATCACCTGTTACGACAATATCAGCGAGGGATTCGTAAACAGCACCCATTCTTACCCCCTCATTTGTAGGGGTGTTTATAACCTCAAGGGGAAACGCGTTTGCAATCTCAAGATTACGGGCTCTATCTTCCGGACCACCTAATAACATTACTTTCAGATCGGTTTCTTTTAGTATCTGCTCAATAATCCAGATGTGCTGATCAACTCTCATTTTCTTGTTCGGAAACAGTGTGGAGCACCCGGTGTTGAAGCCTACCACGGTATCTTTTTCGTGAAATCCATAACGGCGTTTTATCTGGCGGGCCTTCTCTTCCTCTTCCGGTGTTAGTGAGAAGACGTATCTCGTTTTTTCATACTCGAGATCGAGCGTTTCGGCCACATATTCCTGCTTGGTTTTTCTATTGACTCTGAATTTAAGATGATCATCAAGTCCGAGCATGTAATTGTAGTTGGCACCGTCATTTACGGGGACTATCTTGCCGTCCCCGTTCAAGCCAAAACCCTTCTTTTCAGTTGCTTGAACAGAATTCAGCAGCGCCGCCGCCTTGTGCGATTTGTCAAGATTTGCGGCTATATCAAACTGCATGTTCCGGAGAATATTAATTGATTCCGAATTGTAAATGAATACCTTGTCAAGCAGCGGATTGTTCGCGAGAAGCGGCGCCGAAAGTTTCTCCGTGATCCAATAGATTGAAGAGACGGGGTACTTCTTTTTTAACAGTGGAAGCTGGGCAGTCGACATCAACACGTCACCCATGGCATCAAGGTTAATGATCAATATTTTCGTACCCATCGGGATGTTTTCCTTGCATCCTTGCTCAAGGCAGTTATGCCCGGGAAAACATGGTTTGTAACCATTGAAATGCTTACAATCGGGAATTTTCATAGAGTTTAAGCTCATTCGTTATAAATGGTTCAAATTTTTCAATTACTTTGGTAAATCTAACGTCCTTCAATGAAGGCTCTTTGGTAACTATTGCTTCGTACCTCGTTTTATAAGGGTACCAGATCACATCCTCAGTATCATATTTTACGTACAACCCAAACACCGGGACACCATAAATCGACGCTAAATGGACTGTCGCCGTGTCCGGACTGAATAACAGGTTTAACTTCCCGATCATCGCGCAAAATTCACCGAAATCGGGGGTGTAGTAAGTTCTTTCCGAGCGAGGGTCTATCTCAAGCGCCAGATTTATATCGCGGGTTGAACAGAGTAACAGATATTCAACCTGCCTCTCCTTCAGAAATTTAAGAAGATCCCTGAAATTCCGGGTTCCCCAATATCGTGCCAGACTTCCGGCCGAGATATTGATTCCAACCACGAATTTATCACAACCGAATTTGGAAGCGAAATATTTTGAGACTGTTTCATCATTCTCAACTGTCGGGAAGTACCTGATAACCCCGTCTTCTTCCGTTGTCGCAATTGGAGTGCCATCATTGCCCGCGAACAATCTTGCCAGAGCCAATGATCGCTCAATCACATGGTACTTTTTCGAGTCGGGTCTCGCTATCGTGTGGGTAAAGATACTTCTGTTACCTCTTTCCAGACCGGCTATCTCTTTTATCTTCAACTTTGAGATAATGAAGCTCGCCGTCACAGACACATCATCATGCAGATCGATGAATGCTTTGAAGTTTCCACTGTTTAATTTTCTGATGATTGATTTCGTGCCGTTGGTTCCTTTTTCGAAGATCAGCACCTGATCAATATCGGGGTTGTTTCTGAAAACGAAATGGTTGTGCCTGTCAGCCACCACGGTTATCGAACAGCCTGTAACTTCCTTTAACTTATGCAGAAAGGGGGTAACTACAAGAGCGTCACCAATCCTGTTCAATCTGATACAGGCAACTTTATCACCGGGCGACAGTTCGATAATACTGTTCAATTTCTTCTTGTGTCCCCGAAGAAGAACCCAACGCAAAAACAGATTTTTGAAGAATATTTCTACTTTTTTCAATTTCGGAACCGGATGCCGTTTTTGGCGATTATGGTTTCTATCTTTGTCATGATCCTTTCAAGTGGAAGATCGCGGAAACACTCATGATTCCTGTTACACTCTAACAAGTTACAACAGATGCAGTCGAGTTCATCAAGCCTTACAGTCTCGTGTCTCTCACCGAATGGACCTTGTAGTTTAGGGTCTGTTGGTCCATGAAGGGCCAACACCGGCACACCCAATGACGAAATAAAGTGCATAGGTCCGCTGTCGTTAGCAACGGCGAATTTGCATTTTAGCGCGAGTGCTCCCATCTGTAAAAATGTGCTTTCCGGAGCAAGTACCGCGTGTTCCCCCATCAGTGAGGCAATTTTTTGTGCTTCTTCCAGATCTCCTTTGCCCCAGAGAATCAGGTTTTTAACCCCGTATCTCCGGCTGATCTCCAGTCCGGTTTCGGCGAATTTTCCGGGATCACACCTCTTTGATGCCCATCCACCACCCGGAACGAGAGCAGCAAAATCAGTTCCGTTCCTGGTTGATGCAAAAAATTCCTCGGCCCAGAGCCGGTCAGAGCCCGGTACTGATATCACGGGCTCCTTTGAGACCACGGGAATACCGATGCTCTCAAGAAATTTCAAGTGAAGGTCACCGGCATGATGAACACCTCTCTCAGGTGGGCCAAAAAGATTATAGGCATATCGCCTCCCCCTGTACGGGAAACCCGCCCTGAACCGTGCTCCACTGGCGAATGTCATCTGTGCTGATTTCGGATTTGAATACATGTCGATCACAAGATCATATTTTCGTTTCCTGATCAACATGATCTTTCTGAAGCTTTCCGCACTCCGTGAGCCGTCATAAACCAGCACATCATTAATTTCGGGAAGGTCTCTCAAGAGTGGCGCTGAAGGTTTTTCGGTCAGAAAATCGATCTTCGCGTCAGGATATCTTGTCCTGATATTTCTCAGCACAACGGTACTCAGAATAACATCGCCAATTCCTCTGAATTTGATCAGTAATATCCGGGAGACAGGGCTTTTTGGGGTTAGCATATCTGATTTTCTAAACCTTGTTCATATATTTCACAGTTACAAATCTATAAATTCTGATCAAGTTATACAATTTTTGAAGTTCCGATGCCTACCGTACTCGAAATACTGGATGTTTCTTCAAAGTTTCTCGATGAAAAAGGGATAGAATCCCCCCGGCTGAATGCCGATCTTTTGATGGCTCATGTTTTAAAATGCAGACGCCTCGATCTCTACCTGATGTTCGACCGTCCCCTAAAGGAACCTGAACTGGAAGAATACAGGGGTTGCATAAGGCGACGAATTAAATATGAACCGCTTCAATACATTGTCGGAAATGTCGAGTTTTTCGGTTTAACGCTGGATGTGTCGCCCGCGGTGCTTATCCCACGACAGGAAACCGAACTTTTAGTTGACATTATTATCAACGAGAACAAGGGAAAAACCGGCCTGAGAGTAGTCGATCTCGGCACCGGAAGTGGAAACATTGCCATCGCTCTCGCTAAAAACCTCCCGGAAAGCAGTGTCACCGCGGTGGATATTAGTCCTGCTTCGCTGGAACTCGCCACTTCAAACGCGATAAAGAATGGAGTCGGGGGAATCAATTTCGTCTTTTCTGACATGACCCAATTCCTCCGCGACGCTTCCGACAAGGGAGATACCTTCGATCTGATCATCTCAAATCCGCCATACGTATCGGAGACCGACTACTCCGTTGTTCAGGAGGAAGTGGCAAAATATGAACCTTCGATCGCGGTAACTGACTTCTCTGACGGGTACAAGTTCCATAGAAATATCATCGGTAACACCACCTCTGTTCTCGGTAATGATGGAAAAGTTTACCTTGAGATGGCGCTTGGGCAGGATCAAAAATTGAAAGAACTGATGCAATCGGCAGGTCTCGCTGAAATTGAGATATACAAGGATTACAATAAGATATCGCGGTTCATTAAAGGGGTGATGCACAGATGAGAGCGCTTGTTCAGCGGGTTTCAGAAGGCGGGGTTTACATTACGGATCCTCCCCACATTGCAGAGATTGGAAACGGAATGGTGATTCTTCTTGGAGTAAAAGACGGCGATTCCGAACAGGATGTCATCTTCACAGCGGATAAATGTTCAAATCTTCGGATATTCGAAGATGATCAGGGTAAAATGAATATCTCGATCAAGGAAACCGGAGGTGAAGTGCTGGTGATCTCCCAGTTCACCCTCTACGGCGAAACCGCCCGGGGTAACCGTCCCGGATTTTCACTCGCGGCTCGTCCCGAAATTGCCAATCTCCTCTATGAAAAATTTGTGGATCGAATGAGATTTAATTTGGGAAGTGAAAAAGTTAAAACGGGTGTGTTTCAGGCTATGATGTCCGTAAAAATAATTAATGATGGTCCCGTAACGCTCATCGTGGAATCAAAATAGATGCAAACCAAAAAATGCGATGGTTCGGTCGCTTTGATATTCATCGACGGAGTAGGCATCGGGGAGCCTGATCCAGCTAAAAACCCCTTCTTCTCATACCCTTTCAAACTCTTTTCAGATATTTTCAACGAACCGCCTCAACCGGCAAATGTCCCTCTAAGAAGTGAAACCGGTGCCCTCTTCCCGGTCGACGCCGCGCACGGCTACCCCGGTTTTCCCCAAAGCGGAACGGGTCAGCTCTCAATTTTTGGCGGATTCGACGCGATTAAAGAATTCGGCGGTCACTTCGGACCTTATGCCCCCGTATCACTCGCGCATCTTATTCATGAGTCGAACCTGTTCAAGGATTCGATAAACCTGGGTTACTCGTTCAAATTTCTTAACGCCTACCCTCGCCCTTTTTTCAATTACCTCAGGAAAAATCCAAAGCGCTTGAACGTCACCGCGCATTGCATGATCTCTTCAGGAATCCCCTTTAACAAATCATTGCATGTTCATAAGAAACAAGCACTTACCGCGGAAATCACAAACTATCGCTGGAAGCAGAAACTTGGCTTCAAGGTGCCTGCTATTACACCGGAGGAAGCAGCGGTTGTATTCAAAAGGAATCTTAAAAAGAGTGACCTCTCAGTCTTTGAATACTATCTCACCGACTATGCAGGACACAGACGATACGACGGACACGTACACGAAATTTGTGAAATTCTCGATAGATTTCTCTGTCATCTTATTGAAAACTTCGACCATGAAGACGATACTCTTCTCATCTGTTCCGACCATGGAAACTTCGAAGATATTTCGATCAAAACCCACACTTTGAACCCATCACTATTCATGGCTTTCGGCAAACATTCCGTGGAAGCCCCCGAGCGGATAAAGAACCTCTCTCATATAAAGGATTTCATCTTCAGCATCCTGCAAAAAAATGAAAAAGCTACGGCTTGATGACCTGAAGCACTTCCCCGCCATTGTTGCCGCTCCCTCGCTGGCACTTGGCATTTATTTGAATGATCTCCATCCCCTCCCCCTCTGGTTTCTCATTCCCGCTTTCGCGGGGTCACTTATTTGGTTGACCACACTTGCCGTAAATGAATTGTTCAGAGTAGCAGCCCCACTAGCGGCAGCAACCGCATTTTTTCTTGGCGGTGCCCTGATTGTATTCTCCAATTCCGGATTCAATGCTGATCCTCTCGGAAAGATCAGGCAATCAGACGTGAATGTGACAACAGAAATCGACGAGATAAGGGAATTAAACAGTGACCGGATATCCTTCACCGGATATGTCGCCGGAATCAGTTACGATACAACCTTCCGGGTCAGGAAACGAGCGATCAAAGAGAAGCACGTCAAAACAGTAAATGTAAAATTCGACTCTCCGGTTAAGTTAATTTTCGAATTGCGTGAACCGTCACCAACCTTGTTCGATGTATTATCAAAAAAAATGGCACCCGGCAGGTACATTGCTCTTTCCGGAAGTTTCTTCAAGCCTCTTGACCGCAGAAATCCGGGTGGGTTCGATCACGCAGCGTATTTAAAGCGACAGAAGATATCAGCATCTGTTTTTGTTTATGCTGATTCGTCGATTGGTGTCGCCGGTGATCCCGACCCGGTGCAAGGCACGATATTCGCGATAAGACAGTCGATCGCGCGTAAAATAGATGAACTTCATGATCCCCAAACTGCCGCGATCATGAAAGGTTTGGTTATTGCCGACCGCGCTTCTATAGATCAGGAAACCCTTAATAATTACATCGATACCGGCATCGCCCACATTCTCGCGGTTTCAGGGTTCAATGTTGGCATCATCTATCTCCTTTCGCTTCTGCTGTTTCAGAAACTCAAACCTGTTAGCAGGAATGGAGAATTGGTGGCACGGCTTATCATTCTTTTCCTGTTTTTGATTCTCACTCAATTTCAGATAACAGTTGTCAGGGCCGTTGTGATGTTCGCTGTTCATTCCATCCTAAAATACAGCGGGCGGGAATCAAACAGCTGGAACACCCTTTCGCTCACCGCGATTATCACTCTGATCTATGATCCACAAGATCTTTTCAGCACCAGTTTTCAACTCTCAGTGGCTGCGGTTTCAGGTCTCTTCATCGCTGAAAGAATGAAAACGGAATTTTTGCGAGCGATCTACCGGGGTATTGCTGAAGTGAAAGGGAAATCTCAACCGGCGCTCGAGAAGATAACCCACTCAGCGATATTCAGAAATGGTTTCGAACTGGTGACCGTTACCATTCTGGTACAATTATTCATGCTCCCCTTTCTGATCGGATATTTTGGAAAGGTTACCCTGCTCTCAATTCCCGCAAACATCGTGGGAGTGCCACTATCATCATTTATGCTGATCAACGGAATACTTACCCTCTTTTTTTCAATTTTCAGCACCGGGTTGGCATCAACCATCGCGGTGGCAAGCACTGCCGCCAATCAAATCATCAACATTGTTACATCGTCACTACGATCCACCGGCTGGGGAAGCATTGAAATAACAGGTGGTACTGCCACGGAAGCGGTATTGTTTTATACTTTAATACTGGTCGCCGCCGTGCTTATTGCCGTCGTACCTTCATTCAAGCGGCGAACCGTGATCATTCTCGCATGCTCCTTCGCGATAATAACATCACATTTCGTTTTGAGGAAACCCATTCTCCGGGATGGAAGAGCGTATCTGATCGCGGTGGATATTGGCCAGGGTGACAGTTTTCTCTTAAGAAATTCCACCGGAGAAACCTGGCTGATTGACGCGGGTCCCGTTTCAAAAAGATTCGACTCGGGTGAGAATATCATCAAACCGCTACTTAAACAGCTTGGAATCGATTCCATTTCTCTCGCTTTCATCTCACATTATGATAATGACCACTCCGGAGGTATTCTTTCACTCTACAAGTCAGGTATCATTAAAAAACTCGCGGTGCCACCGCCCGACACCCTCGTTGAGAATGATATCGCTTTCTTGAATATCTTCAGCCGCGCTAAGAAACCAATCATACTGAAAGACGGGGTTGTTTTCTCTGCCGGCGATATGAAACTCACGGTGCATCTCAATGATCTGACGCCGGGCATGGAAAGCAATACCAGAAGCGCTGTGATGATGGTCGAGTTGAAGGGTAAAAAAATACTCTTCACCGGTGACCTTGATAAAAAGGGGGAGAATTCTTTGATGAGAAAAATGATAAATTTGGAGTGTGATTTACTAAAAGTAAGTCATCACGGCAGCATCACCGGGACATCTCAAGCCTTTCTGGAGCAAACCAATCCTGAAATTGCACTGATCAGCGCTGGGGCAGGGAACAGATTCCGCCATCCCCACCCGGAAGTGATCGACAGGCTTGATGACGCCGGGATCAGAGTTTTAAGAACTGATCTCGAGGGTTGCTTTGTTATTCAGATAGATTCAAATAAAATTTTACAAATAGACTGGAGATAGTGTAGTTTGACAACAATCGGGTTCCTCGGCGGAGGCCAGCTTGCCAAAATGTCCGCGCTTGCAGCGTACCGGATGGGTTTTAAGGTAGCGGTTTTTGAATCAAAAGCAGATTCACCCGCCGGTATGATGACCAAACTTGACTTCACCGGCGACATGTCTGATGACAAAACCCTTGCGGATTTCGCGAGTGTTTGCGATATTATTACACTTGAAAATGAGTTTGTAAATCCTGAGCGGCTGCGCTTCATCGAATCACTGGGCAAGCCAGTCTTCCCTTCCCCCGAAACCATTGAGCTTATTCAGGATAAACTTATCCAGAAACAGACTTTAAAAAATCACGGGCTCCCAGTCCCCGGTTTTATCGCTTTATCCGGAAACGAGACATACGCGCAAGTAGCAGAAGAACTTGGCACCTCGTTTATCCTGAAATCAAGGAAAATGGGCTATGATGGTTACGGGAACCACTTCGTCAGCAATGAGTCCGAAATGCTCGAGGGGATGAAGAAACTTACCGGAAGACACTCTTCGGTTATGGCGGAAAAAGTTGTCGAATTCACAAAAGAACTCGCGGTGATGGTGGCGGTAAATTCACATGAATTGGCAGCCTATCCGGTGGTTGAGACAATCCAGGAAGACCATATCTGCAAATTCGTGATCGCTCCCGCGGATATCCCCGGAGCTATTGCTGAGAAAGCAGCCAAAATCGCTTCTGAAGCCGTTAAAAGCGTTAAAGGTAAAGGTATCTTCGGCGTGGAACTTTTCCTGACCGCCGAAGGAGAGATCCTGATTAACGAAATGGCACCAAGGCCCCATAATTCAGGACATTACACCATTGAAGGGTGCACAACTTCACAATTCGAGAACCACATCCGGGCAATCCTGGAACTGCCATTAGGACGGACCAATCTTGTAAAACCATGCGCGGTCATGGTTAACACTCTCGGCAAACATGACGGTGAGGGGAAAATATTCAATTTGAGTGAAATTCTTTTCAAACCGGATGTTCACCTTCACTTCTACGGCAAGAAGGAATCACGAAAAGGACGTAAGATGGGGCACATTACAAAAATTGGTGACAACCCGGTAAAAATAATGAGCGAATTAACCGAATTGGAGCGAAAAATTAGAATCGGAAAGGATAAATAGATGAAAAGTCCATCCCCGCTTGTTGGAATTATAATGGGTAGCGATTCAGACCTCCCCGTAATGGAAGATGCCGCAAAGATTCTGGAAGAATTTGGTGTTGAATACGAGCTTAAAATTGTATCTGCTCACAGAACCCCCTCTTTAATGGCAGAATATGCCACTAATGCTCATAAACGGGGCATTAAGGTTATCATCGCCGGGGCAGGCGGCGCGGCGCACCTTCCTGGAATGACTGCTGCTTATTCGCCACTCCCCGTGATCGGCGTTCCTGTGAAACTCAAATCGCTGGACGGGCTCGATTCACTTCTCTCGATCGTCCAAATGCCGGGAGGGGTGCCGGTGGCTACCGTGGCTATAAACCAGGCCAAAAACGCGGGGCTCCTCGCGGTACAGATTCTGGCAACATCCGCCCCTGAACTGATGGAGCGGATAGTAGCCTACAAAAATTCCTTAAGTGAAATGGTGCTTGAGAAGAATAGAAAACTTGGGAGTTAGATTACCGCGCTTTCGGAGTAAAATACACTTCCCGAATCAGAATCTATCTCCACTTTTATCCCAAAAGGCAAAGTGAACATATCTTTGATGTGTCCAAACGGGAAGTTGGTGACCACCGGTTTTTCTATCATTGAAATATAATCTTCAAAAACCTCACTTTGGGTCAGCGTTGGTCCGTCACCCGGGTCACCCTCGGTGAACTTGCCGAATACAAATCCCGCTGCTTTCTCGAAATAGCCCGCCAGCCGTAAATTGTTCAGAAACCTGTCGATCCTGTACGGGGGCTCCGAAACGTCTTCAAAAAAGAATATTTTTCCTTCGGGCGATGGAAGATATTTGCTCCCCATTATACCGCAATAGACCGCCAGATTTCCGCCTGCCGATATACCGGAGGCCCGTCCCTTTCTGTTGCCTGACATTGTTTCACCGGTCGGAGGGGTCACTTCCCCGTTCCAGCCTTCACTCACCACTTTAAAATAATTGTCGATAGTGTAACCGGATAATTCACCCGCGAAA
Organism: uncultured Ignavibacteriaceae bacterium; assembly: GCA_964625575.1. GTDB lineage: Bacteria > Bacteroidota > Ignavibacteria > Ignavibacteriales > Ignavibacteriaceae > UTCHB3. The sequence continues at coordinate 80,754 of CAZVBQ010000003.1, forward strand.
TCAACCGCCGACATCGGACCTGAAAATGTAACCAGCGACGATTGCGTGAGCATTGCCATCTGAAGAGTGGTGATATCGCTGTATCCCGTAAAAATCTTGGGATTTCTGCCCGCTAAGCCAAAATCAAGGCCAGGGAGCAATCTTCCGGCCCCATATCCACCCCTCATTGAGATGATCGCTTTGATATCCGGGTTACCAAATGCCTCGTGAATATCGTTGGCACGATCCCGGTCGGTGCCCGCGAGGTAGCCCCTCCGTTTACCGGCGTTAGGCATCACGATTGTTCTGTAACCCCTTTCATGTAAATAATTTATGCCTGCTTCTATTCTTTCCTGTTTGGCAGGCGCGGAGGCAGGTGTGATCAAAGCGATCAGATCACCTTCCCGCAGTCTTTTTGGCTTCATGTTTAGTCTCAATGTTAATTTTTCGTAAAAAATCGTATTTGAATTGATTGACAATTCATTAATCAGTAATTTTACATTTCTCATTAATAATTTAAGGCGATCACGGCTTTGAGGCAAGTTCTCGCAAGAAAAAGAAATATTTTATTCATTGGCGGTTCTCTGAACCAAACCACAATGATGCACAAAATATCAAAGCATTTTCCGTCAGACGATCTCTACTTCACACCCTATTACGGTGAAGGATATATCCACCTTCTACGAAGGGCCGGCTTGCTCGATTTCTCGATACTTGGTGGCAAGTTTTTCGAAACCACAATGAATTATTTTAAGGAGAATAACCTTAAGGTTGACTACCGGGGGAAATCCCGTGAGTATGATCTTGTATTCACTTGTCAGGATCTCATCCTGCCGAAGAATATCAGAAGGTCCAGGGTTGTGCTCGTCCAGGAAGGGATGACCGATCCCGAGAATCTCGTCTATTATTTGGTTAAATACTTGAAATTACCGCGATATTTCGCCAGCACTTCCGTAACCGGTCTTTCTCACGGTTACGATAGATTTTGTGTTGCTTCTGAGGGCTACCGGGAACACTTCATCAAAAAAGGTGTTAAACCCGAAAAAATTACCGTGACAGGGATCCCGAATTTTGATGACTGTGAACAGTTTCTGAACAACAGTTTCCCCCACAAGAACTTTGTTCTCGTCGCCACTTCCGACGCGCGTGAAACATGGAAATTTGAGAACAGAAAGGCTTTCATTCTCGAGGCTGTAAAGATAGCAGAGGGAAGAAAATTGATTTTCAAACTTCATCCCAACGAAAATGTTGAACGCGCCACCGCCGAGATCAATAAATTCGCTCCCGGTGCCTTGGTTTACAGTTCGGGGAAAATTGAAGAAATGATCGCAAACTCTGACGTACTCATCACGAAATACTCCTCCACTGTTTATGTGGGGCTTGCGCTGGGAAAAGAAGTTCATTCATATTTTAACATCGAAGAACTCAAACGAATGATGCCCATTCAGAATGGTGGCGACTCAGCGAGAAGAATTGCCAAAGTAGGCAAGGAATTACTCGAGACTCCTCTGGATATACTGAAAACCAGAGGAAGGAGCTCCGGAAGAAATTTCAGGAAGAATAACCGGAGAAAAATTTCCATACCATTAGCAACAAATTTTAACAAGTGAGTTGATCAGTTGATCCCTGTTTTGAAAATAGCCACAGTTGTTCAAGCACGCATGTCATCTTCCCGCCTCCCCTTCAAAGTTATGATGTCGCTGGCCGGAAAACCACTCCTCCAACGGTTGATTGAGCGTGTTAATGCTTCCATACTGCATGGAACAGTAATTGTCGCCACTTCCACCGAAACATCCGACGATCCTATTGCAGAGTTTTGTCTGAAAGAAGGCTACAGATGCTACCGTGGCAGCCTCACTGACCTGCTCCAACGGCATCTCGGTGCCGCGGAGAGCGTGGATGCCGATTATGTGCTGAAGATCCCTTCTGACGTTCCATTGATTGATCCTGACGTGATAAATCGAGTGGTGGGATATTTTTTCAGAGATCCCGACAGATTTGACTACGTCTCAAATCTCCACCCACCGACTTATCCCGATGGAAATGATGTTGAGATCATGACTATTGAAGCACTAAGGCGGGCAAATGTGGAGGCTACAAGAGACCTGGAACGCGAACACACAACCCCCTACTTCTGGGAGAACCCTCATCTTTTCCGGATCGGCAATGTTGCATGGGAAACGGGTTTTGATTACTCAATGTCACACAGGTGGACCATTGACTACGAAGAGGATTACCTCTTCATAAAAACTGTTTATGATGAACTTTGGAGGCCCAACGGGCACTTCTCGCTCATCGACATACTTAATCTGATTGACAGGAAGCCCTCAATCGCGGCAATAAACAGAAAATTCGCGGGTGTTAACTGGTACCGGCATCACTTGGGAGAATTGCGCACGGTCTCCGGTGAACAAACCAAGGTTATCTAAAATTTCAAATATTGAAAGTATAAAAATGAGCAATAAAATAGCTTTTAACGAGAATTACCCTGATATTACAGAGTCAAACAAACTGTATGAACGCTCAAAAGGTCTCATACCTGCCTTCACACAAACCCTCGCAAAAGGCCCCGCGCAATACGTGAACGGTGTGGCTCCAAAGTACCTGCAAAAGGGAAAAAACGCCCACGTTTGGGATGTTGACGGAAATGAATATATCGATCTGAACATGGCTATCGGTCCCCTTTCAATAGGTTACGCGATTCCGGAGATCGATGAGGCGATAAAAGCTCAGCTTGAAGATGGAATAACTTTTTCACTCATGCACCCTCTTGAAGTGGAAGTGGCGGAACTGATTCGCGAAGTGGTGCCAAACGCCCAGTCAGTCAGGTACAGTAAGACAGGTGCCGACGTGGTGAGTGCCGCTGTCAGGCTCGCGCGAGCATACACTAAAAAGAACAAAGTGCTCTGCTGTGGATATCACGGGTGGCACGACTGGTACATCGCGGTTACCGACCGGAATGCCGGGATTCCACAAGTGATCGAAGATATGAGCTTTACGTTCAATTATAACGATATTCAATCCGTTATCGACTCGATTGACGAAGACGTGGCATGCGTAATTCTTGAACCTTTCGTGTTTCAGGAGCCGAAGAACAACTTCCTGCATGAACTTAGAAAAATTTGCGACGAAAAGAATATCCTGCTTGTTTTCGATGAGATGTGGACGGGGTTCAGGGTGGCTCTCGGTGGCGCGCAGGAGTATTTCGGTGTGAATGCTGATATGGCACTTTTCTCAAAAGCGGTGGCGAATGGTATGCCAATTGGCATTCTAACCGGCAGGCAGGATATCATGTCGCTACTTGACAAGGAAGTCTTCTTCTTCACTACCTTCGGTGGTGAGGCACTCTCACTGGCAGCCGCGAAAGCGACCATTGAATTCATGAGAAAACACAAAGCTCAGAAAGTGATCGCGGAAAAAGGGAAAAAACTGAAAGACGGCTATAACAGCATCGCCCAGGAACTTGGGATGAACTACACTTCCTGTTCAGGTTTCGATTGCAGAACCATCATGACATTCGATGCATCTGCGGGTGATCCACTTGAAATGAAGTCACTCGTACAGCAGGAGATGATAAAACGTGGAGTGCTTTGGGGAGGATTCCATAACGTGAGCTATTCACTCACCAATGAAGATATCGAGCACGTGATTGCCTGCTATCGTGAAGTGTTACCTTTACTGAAAAAAGCGGTTGATGAAGGAAAAGTAAAAGAATTGCTGCGTGGAGAACCTGTGGGCCCGGTCTTCAGGAAAACATCAAATTTCAACATGAAACCGAAGAACAAGGCATAACATGGGTGAACTATTTGATCTCCACGGCAAAGTGGCAATTGTTACAGGCTCACTCGGACTTATCGGCAAGAACCACTGTCAGGCCCTCGTGGAAGCAGGTGCTGACCTTGTTGTCACTGATGTTAACGGTGATGAGTGTGAAAAATTCGCGGATTTTCTCTCCGGTTCATTCAGTGACAGAAAAATTCGCGGATTTGGTGCGGATATCACCTCTCCTCAGGATGTGGAAAAACTGCGTGATTTTACCTTGGCAGAATTCGGAACAGTTGACATACTTGTAAACAACGCGGCCATAAATGATAAATTTGAGGACCCGGCCGCGCTTTTTGAGCAATCAAAATTCGAGAACTATCCGCTTGAACTTTGGAATCAGTCGATCAATGTAAACGTTACGGGAATGTTCCTCTGCTCTCAGATCATTGGTAAAGTAATGGCTGACAAAGGCAAAGGAAGCATTATTAATGTTGCCTCAACTTATGGAGTTGTGGCTCCAAATCAAGACCTCTACATCGACGAAAAAGGTGTCCAAAAATTCTACAAAACCCCTGCCTACCCTGTTACCAAGGGCGCGGTAATATCATTCACAAGGTTCCTCGCCGCTTACTGGGGGGAAAAAGGTGTGCGGGTTAACACGCTGACACCCGGTGGAGTTGAGAACAGCCAGGATCAGTTTTTTATTAATGAATATTCAAAACGCACACCACTGAAACGGATGGCGCGACCGGATGATTACAAAGGCGCGCTTGTGTTTCTGGCTTCGGACGCGTCTTCTTACATGACAGGGTCAAATCTCGTGGTTGATGGAGGATTTACAATATGGTAGACTTAAAAGGGTTGAAAATACCGGTCGAAGAAGCTAAACGCAGGGCTTCAAAACTTAAGATCATTATAACCGACGTTGATGGTGTTCTTACGGATACAGGGGTGTTTTACGGCGCCGAAGGTGAAGTCATGAAACGGTTTTCAATCCGTGACGGAATGGGTGTCGAACGCCTAAGAACGGTGTGTGGTATTGACACGGGAATAATGACAGGAGAAAATTCCCCCGCCGTTACCAAAAGAGCCGAAAAATTGAAGATCACCAACTATTTCCCCGGCATTAAAGACAAACGGTCGGTGTTCAAGGAAATAGTAGCTTCCGGGGCATTCGCGGCGGATGAGATCGCTTTTATCGGCGACGATTACAATGATACAGGTATAATCGATGAAGCGATATTTACTGCTTCACCTGCTGATGGAATGCCCTGGATCAGATCATTGGTCGATTATGTCTGCGCCACCAATGCCGGGTATGGTGCCTTCAGAGACTTTGCTGAATTGATAATTTATCTTAGAGGAATGGATGAAAAGTGAAAGACTGTTGAAGATCGGTGACCGTTTTATCGGAGACGGACAACCTTGTTTTGTGATTGCCGAGATCGGGATCAATCACAATGGATCGGTTGATAACGCGAAGAAACTTATCGACGGTGCGGCGCTGGCCGGATGTGATGCGGTTAAATTCCAGAAAAGAACACCTGAGATCTGCGTTCCAAAGGAGCAGTGGGGCATTGAACGTGATACCCCATGGGGCAGGATGACTTACATCGACTACCGCCACAGGATGGAGTTCACTCATGATCAATTCGGCGAAATTGTTGAACATTGCCGTGATAAAGGGATCGAGTGGTTCGCCTCTTGTTGGGATGAGGAGGCTCTCGATTTTATTGAACAGTTCGATCCTCATCTCTATAAAATTGCTTCGGCTTCGCTGACTGACACTTCCCTCCTCCTGAAGCACCGGAGATTGGGTAAACCCGTGATAATCTCAACAGGGATGTCGACAATTGAAGAAATTGAAACAGCGGTCGCGACATTTGGCTTGGAGAATCTCGCGCTCGCGCATGCGACCTCGACCTACCCCTGTCCGTTGAACGAACTGAATCTTAAGATGATCAACACCCTGAAAAACATGTATCCCACAACTGTCATCGGATATTCGGGACATGAAACAGGTCTCGCTCCGAGTGAAGCAGCGGTTGCAATGGGAGCCGCTTTCGTAGAAAGACACATAACCCTCGACAGGGCAATGTGGGGAACGGACCAGGCGGCATCTGTTGAAGTTGGTGGTTTCGCGAAACTTGTTGCCAACATCAGGGATATCGAGACGGCGCTGGGTGATGGCATTAAAAAGATATACGAGAGTGAGATCGGCCCACGAAAGAAATTGAGAAGGGTTCAATAAATGGAAGCGGTTCTAAGCTACATATATGGTTTTCTGCGTGATACAACCACTGTTGTCACTTCCTTCTTGATAGTTGGGTCAGCCGCCACTCTGATCCTGTTTGAAAGAAAATACCCATATACTAAAGGTCAGAAGTTCCTGCGTGAAGGTTTTTTCAACGACCTTGTGCTATACACAATAGTACAAAGTTATGTATTGGGTCTGGTGATCGGCGAATTTATTAAATTCATAGATAATCAAACAGGAATTCAGAGGCTGCAACTTCTCTCGGACACTCCGGTATGGATGATAGTGGTTGGGTCACTTTTCTTTCATGATTTTTATATCTACTGGTTCCACAGGTGGATGCACAACAATAAATATCTGTGGAGGCTCCATGAGGCGCACCACTCAACGAAAGATGTCGATTGGCTCTCAGGCTCAAGATCACATGCTTTCGAGATAATGATAAACCAGACTATTGAGTTCGCACCGTTTGTCCTTTTGGGTGCCCCGGCAGAAGCGGCGGTAATAAAAGGCGCCATTTCCGCTATTTGGGGTATGTGGATACACTCGAATATTGATGTGAACACAGGCAGATTACAGTATTTCATAAACGGTCCCGAAATGCACAGATGGCATCACTCCGACAGGGTGGAAGAGGCTTACAACATGAATTTCGCAACAAAATTCGCCTTCTGGGACTATCTGTTCAACACCGCTTATCTTCCGGGAAGAGAAAAACCGAAGTGGTATGGTATCCCGGTTGATTTCCCTGCCAATTTCTTTAAGCAGTTCATATTCGCCTTCCGCCGGTTCAGCGACGAAGGCTGACCAAGATTAATACAAAAAAGGCTCCCGATCTCTCAGGAGCCTTAATTTTTTAGATGAACGGGCTTCGCTCAACGCCAAGGGGTGAGGTGTTCATACTTCATTCCGCCTCGGCGGATCACCCCTCACCCTTCACCCTTCACACTTACTTAAGGTAAACCGTTTTCCTGACTTCTTTCTTTCCGTCAAGATCAAAAACAATGAAATATACACCTGAAGGAAGGGCGTATCTTCCGGGGTTGAAATCGTAATTTATCATTCCCGGAGAATCTATGGTTACAAATTCTTTAGTTACCGATTCACCGGAGGCATTTGAAACGGTTACCACCATTTCACCCTGCTTAAAGGCGGATACTCCGAAACGGCTTGAACCATTGAACGGATTGGGATAGGATTCCGTGACCTGAAAAGTGGATGGCAAGTTTTGAACATCTTTTACGCTCACGGGGGCAAAAAGGTTTTTGTAAACAATAAAATTGCCGTCTGAGTCACCGATGATCAGGTCTTTCTTTGTATCACCATCAATATCCGCGAAGAACGGGGTTGAATTCTGATCCCTTTCTATTCCGGCAACCAAAGAAGATTTCTCCTGCCATGACGGTAACTTGTCGGTACCCGTGTTCTCATAAAATTTAAGGGAGCCGAAAAGGTTTCCGATGATCAGATCCTGATCCCCATCGTTGTCAACGTCACCGAAAGCCGGCTTGTTATAAGAACCGAAATTTATCCCGGCAATAAAACTTTGATTTTTTACAAAAGTGTTGTTCCCGGTATTCTCGAGGAATATAACCTCTGACGCGGTTTCACACCCAATCAACAGATCGATGTCGCCATCATTGTCGATATCCACAGGGGCGGGTATGCTCGTCCAACCGGCATCGAACGCTGAAAACCAGTTCGCCAGGGTGAAAGTGTTTCCACTCCTCAGGTAAAGGTATACCTTCCCGTCTGTAGCTCCGGTTATCACATCCTGATCCCCGTCGTTGTCAAAATCCGCGAATCTTGGGAACGAATTAGAACTGGTGGAAATATTGCCATAATTTCCCGCTGTAAGGGCAAATTGCGGTTGAAGAGCAGTTCCGTTATTCTGGATCATACGCACCTCACCGGTCGAGGTTCCTGATATAAGGTCAAGATCACCATCGTTATCTATATCAGCAAACGAAGTGGTGGAATGTCCCGAAACTTTAACGACAGGGAACCATGAGCCGTTATACTGGAACAATGGAGCGCTAGATGTTCCGTTGTTCTGATAGGCATTCAGATTGCCGTCATCTGTACCATAAACCAGATCATAGTCGTTGTCATTGTCAAGATCAACAAGGTGCGGGTTTTTCCAATAGTGTGAGGTTTCCGTGTTGATGTACTGATTAATGTATGTCCACTGAGGCGCGTTCACTGTGCCATCATTCCTGAAAAAGTAGAATGTAGCCAGATCACGTCCGACGAGAAGATCAAGTTTTCCGTCATTGTTAATATCCGCCAGAGTCGGGTATGAATTAAGCCCTACATCAGGAATATTGTTAACAAATGGCGTGTACTCCTCAAATCTGGGAGCTGTGGCCGTTCCAACATTTCTGAATCCTCTCGTTATTCCGGCAGTAGGACCGCCCAGCAATGATTCCCCTATACCGGCAAGAAGGTCGAGGTCGCCGTCGCCGTCAAGATCACCCAAAGCAGGTTTTGCATCCGATCCTATCAGCGGGTTCACCGGGATGAACACGGAATCATCCTTTACCCACTGCGGCTGTTCGTAAGTGCCAAGATTGTAATAGCAGCTAAAACCGTTGAAACTGCCGGTTATCATATCCATTTTTCCGTCACCGTTCAGATCACCGAAAACTGCATATGAATAGTAATTTTGAGGGTCGATTATAGCTATCTGTGAGAGATAATTGGTGTCCTCGACAAAGTGAGGCAGCCCGTTCACAGGTTGATTAACGTAGAATTTCGATCTGCTGCTTAAATAGCAAAGATTCAGGTCTTTATCACCGTCACCATCAACATCGAAGAAGAACGGTGCCGTGAAGTGTTTCATTTCCAAACCTGTCGGATTGAATATCCCCTTCATTTCTTGCCAGTTTTGAGCATTGATTGTGTATACAAGTAGCAGCGTGAAAAATATTTGTCGCATAATATTCCGTTAATTGTTAAAAAAGGGTGTTGTAATTTATCGATAATTTCGTAATTTGTCACACATAAGAATTAAATTAAATTACTGTAACAATTAATCATTTGGTGAACATATAATCATTTAAGAGGCGGGTGATGTTAGATGACAAATCTAAACAGGAAATCTCAAAAAGATTGAGGTATTTTGCTCATATGCGGTTCGGGAGTCTTAAGGAACTTGCTGCACACCTTGGAGTCACATCGAGCACACTTTCTCAGTATACAACCGGAAAAAGTATCCCCGGAAACACCATGCAATCAAGGTTGCGTGATATTGGATGCGACATTGAGTGGCTGATGACCGGAGAGTCTGAACCAGTTCAGACTGAAGACGTATCAATCTCTCAAGAATTCAAACGGCTCAGGAAGGAGTTTTCATCACTGCTGAGGGAGTACAATAACTTCAACAAACGACTTCAAAAAGTTGAATCCCTTCTATTCACTCTAACCGAGGAATATAAAATTCCAATGTTTAAAAGAGAGGAACACGAAAGAAGGGTCTGAACCACCAACTAAACACCAAATCCGGGCAAAACCGGGCAGCAAGCTTTAAAACCAAGAAGGCTGCCCTTGCGGGCAACCTTTGAGAGTGGAGGTATGGGGATTCGAACCCCAGGCCTTTTCATTGCGAACGAAACGCTCTACCAACTGAGCTATACCCCCAAAAACTTCCGTTTTTGCAAAACAAAGATACGAATTTTCTATTGATTTTTCGTAGAGGGGGCTTTGTCGCTTGCAGCCATTTTTACTTTTATACTGCCGGCTTTTCTGAACTTGAACGTCAATTCGTGCTTGTCACCTTTTCTGATATCCTTGTTCAGTTTTATCAGCATTATGTGCAGACCACCCGGTTTCATTTCAACGCGCTTTTTTGCGGGGATGACAAGGTAGTCAATCTTCCGCATCTTCATTTTGCCGTCTTTTTCGTAAGATTCGTGTATCTCAACAGTTTTGGCAAGGTCACTCCCGACCGCGAAAAGTGTATCGGGCTTGTCACTGTTGTTTTGTATTTTCGCGAACACCGCGGTATTCATACCTTCACCATTCGGTCTCATCCACGCGTCTGATATCTGAATATTTGGGGCCGCGAATGACAGCACAAAGAGTGCCGTTAACAGCTTGATCACAGTCATTTTAATTTTCCGGTATCGTTAATAATTTCTTCAATGTTTGCTTTGCTCCCCTGATACTCTTTCCGCAGGAACCCTTTTTTATCAATCAGCGATATCCTGTCTGTGTGTGTGAAGAAGTAAGAAACATCACCATCCACAATCGTGGAATCCTCCGGTACGGCAACAATTCGCATAACTGACATCAATGAATCAGTGAGCTTTTTGTCACCGGTAAGGAAACGGAAGTTTTTCTCATTAACTTCACGCAGCCCGGCAAACTTTTTTAACAGGGCAACCGTATCCCTTACCGGATCAAATGTGATAGTCACGAATACAACGTCATCCCCCTCTCCCCTCTTTTCGAGTTCTTTTTGAACCAACTGCATGTTATTAACTGTTAAAGGACATATATCAGGGCAATGAGTGAATATAAATCCCGCGATGATGATCTTACCTTTAAATTCAGAGGGAAAATCAACTTTTCGGCCATCCTGATCATAAAGGTGGAATGAAAATCCTTTCAAATTCTCCTTGAGTTCGAAATCACTCTTGCAACCTGAGAGAAATATCAGCAAAAAAAATGCCGATATTATAACTGTCGGTTTCGACGTTTTTATTTTTTTCATGTACAAATATCTAAAATTAGAAGATATATTAAAAGTCGGATATTTTAATATTTTCTTTTGCACAAGTCCATGAAATTTATTCTTGGAACAGACAGTATTTAATCCCGGATTTATCGATTTATAACTATCAGGTAAAGACTATGAGCACACAATGGCACTCCCTTCGGTCAGATGAGACACTGATGAAACTTGGAACTCATCCCGAAGGTTTGGATTCAGCAGAATTAGAAGACAGAATAAAAAAATACGGCTATAACGAACTCGAAGAAAAAGCAGCAGTATCACCCTTCGCACTTTTCATTTCACAGTTTAAAAGCCTTCTGATAATAATTCTTTTTGCGGCAGCGGTTATATCGCTTGTTCTCGGTAAAATACCTGAAGCTCTCTCGATCATTACCATAGTGATCTTCGCCGGAGTTCTGGGCTTCATTCAGGAATTCCGTGCCGGAAAAGCCCTTCAGGCACTAAAAAAAATGGCCGCACCGCTGGCTATTGTCATAAGAGATGGAAAGGAGCAGGAGATCCCATCCAGGGAATTGGTGCCGGGTGATATCATTAAGGTCGCGATGGGTGCAAAAATTCCCGCCGACGCGCGTATTATCAAATGCGCCAACCTTAAGGTTGAAGAAGCAGCACTCACCGGTGAATCCGTGCCTGTGGACAAACACACCGACCCTGTACCGGGTAGTGATATCCCGCTTGGCGACCGGAATAATATCCTGTTTGCTGGTACTGCCGTCTCATTCGGACGCGGAACCGCTGTTGTGGTTGCCACCGGAATGGAAACTGAATTTGGAAAAATTGCCGCGATGCTCCAGAACACGGAGGACGAACGCACACCTTTACAGCTCAATCTCGATCAACTTGGCAAAAAACTTGGAATTTTTGCGCTCGCGCTTGCCGCTATAATGTCTGTGTTCCAGATAGTAAAAATTTTCTCCGCGGGGTCAATTACCACTGACAGTGTGATGGAAATATTCATTTGGGGCGTTGCCTTGGCGGTGGCGGTAATTCCTGAAGCGTTGCCGGCTGTTGTCACCATTTCACTTGCTTTGGGTGTGAGACGAATGGTGAAAAGAAAGGCATTGATCAGAAAGCTGCCGGCAGTGGAAACTTTGGGAGCAACCAATATAATCTGCTCTGACAAGACCGGTACCCTCACTCAGGACGCGATGACCATTAAGAAAATGTACGCCGGTGAAACTGTCTACACAGTAACAGGAAATGGTTACAAGCCTGAAGGCAAAATTTTAAATGGTGACTCGGAAGTTACGACACTTCCCGCTCCCCTCGCCCATCTGATATACAGTGGTGTGCTCTGCAACGACACAAAGCTTACCAAGGAAGATAACGATTGGGAAATAATCGGCGATCCCACCGAAGGCGCGATTGTTGTGGTCGCGGAAAAAGCCGGTGTAAGCAATACGCAATTCAAGGCCGATAATCCCCGGCTTTATGAGATACCCTTCTCCTCAGAAACCAAGAAAATGACCACCGTAAACAAGAGCGAGAATGGTCTCATGGTTTCCTCCAAAGGAGCGCTCGAAATGCTTCTTGCAGAGTGCAAGTACATCCACTCGTCAACCGGGATCAGGGAGCTCACCAATGGGGATGTGGATGAGATCAACAAGAATTACAAATCTTTTGCCTCGGATGCCCTGCGCGTTCTTACGATCTGTGGAAAAAGGATCGAAATGGATATTGACTCCTTCAAAACCATTGCTGAAGAAGCTAATGAAAAGGAGACGGTCAGAGAAGACCTGATGAAAATTGTAGAGTCTGATCTGGTTTTCTACGGTTTGGTTGGCATGTTCGATCCTCCAAGAGAGGAAGTGAAGGCTGCGATCAAGATATGTGACAAGGCCGGCATCAGGCCAATAATGATCACTGGTGATCATAAAGATACTGCCGTTGCCGTGGCCAAAGAGCTTGGAATCCTTAAACACAGTGGTGCCCTTTCGGGTCAGGAACTCGATAAATTAACCGACGAAGAGTTCGTTGAAAGCGTTGAAAATACCGACGTATACGCAAGAATATCACCAGCACACAAACTAAAAATAGTTGAAGCTCTGATGAAAAAAGGGAACATTGTGGCAATGACGGGTGACGGTGTTAATGACGCACCTTCCCTGAAAAAAGCCAACATTGGTGTTGCCATGGGTATTACAGGTACCGATGTGAGCAAGGAAGCCGCTGATATGATCCTGACGGATGATAACTTCTCCTCCATCGTTTCCGCTATTGAGGAGGGTCGTTCAATTTTTGAAAATATCCGAAAATATCTTGTATATCTCCTTAGCGGAAACCTGGGTACCGTGTTCGGAATATTAATGACCTTCTTTCTCGGCTATTCTCTCCCCATAAACGCGGTGCAGATACTTTTCATCAATTTCATAATGGATGGACTTGTAGCCATCGCCCTTGGAGTTGAACCCCCCGAACCGGGAATTATGGACAGGAAGCCAAGAAAGACAAAAGAAGGCATACTGAATACACTCGCCCTCCGGTCGATAGGCGTCTTGAGTTTCTGGATCGCGATAATCACCACTGCTTCATACGTCTACGCTCAGGTGTACGCGCAACCGGGGTTGGCTCAGACTTATGTTGACAAAGAGGCGTCAACCGTTTTCTTCATTACACTGGTGGCAGCGAGATTCTTTAATGGATTCAATTGTCGCTCGCTTACCCGGTCGATCTTCACGGTACCGTTCTTCAGCAACAAATCACTGATATGGAACATAGTTGTTTCGATTGGAATTACCGCGATTGTTTTTGCTGTAGAGCCATTACGCGACGCGTTTGAACTGGTTCCTGTTAGTCAAGGAGAGATCATCACAGCCGCGATAACATCGGTTTCTGTGCTGGTATTCGCGGAAGTATTGAAGCTGACGTTCAAGAAGCAACTGAGTGAAGATAATAATTAAAATGTGATCACTTAAGATCACGGATCATTTTTTCAAGCCGGAGCAGGTTCAATGTTTTGTTCCTGCCCGGCGAGTAAATCCCCGCCTCAACGTAAATCCGCTTTTTACCCCTGATTAAGACTCTCGAAGTGAATATCCCCGCCATCGGGTATGGGTGTGTTTCCCATGAACCACGAAAATGTAAGTTGTCACCAAGATAGTTGAACATTGAAACGGTCTTCATTACCGAACCATCTTGATATTTTATAAGCTTCATGATGATACTGTCCCTCAAACGCGCGGTAACAGTGTCACTACCATTTTGCAATTCGTGGATGAGTAGCCATTCTTCAGTCTTTGTACCTGCGCCACGCCTTAACAACGCTGATCCTGCGGAGGTGCCTTTTATTTTCTCAAAGCCTTCCGGTATCCGCAGTTCGAGTCCCCAAATTGACTGAATCTCTTCCGATAATGAAGATTCCTCCCCTGATTTAACCGTCTCGCGTTTAATCATCTTGTTGATACAAGTACTCACCATCGTAGCGCTGACCAAATTGAACCCCGATGAGATCAATTCCTCCAATTCAGCAGGTTTGTTGTACACAATCACCCAGAGCGTCTGACCGGTATAAATCAGATCCTCCTTCATAAAGAATTCAGCCCTGCTTCCACGGGTAACCCGTGCAAGGAGTGTCTTGGTGAATATCCGTTGGAGCAAAGTGTCTTTCGCTATGGCGGAGGTGGAAACGATCAATAGCAGATTCGAAACGCGGGATACTTTGCCTGTCTGATAGACGTTAACAGGCACTACGTCAAAGAATGGTTCCTTCGTACCCGGAAGGTAAACGCCCCGGAACAGAGAGTCAATTTTTTCGGTGAGTGTGGAAGTTGTGCCGTTGGATACCAATACTTCCAGATGTGTGAGGTCTGAATGCGGGATTTCCTGTTTTTTATCACAACCGGTAATCGCAAGAAGAAAGATTAATATAGCGGGGCTGAGGAGTAGAGGCTTCCCCGGACTAAACAGGGACATTTTTAAGAACGAGCTCGACATTCGGGAACAAGATGTAATATCCTGCCCAAAGTACCACACCGGATGAAAGTGGAATTGCGATATTATCATCAAAAATACCGGAAGCAATATTCTCCGCGATAGCGGCTACAATTCCGCTGAAAATTATCAACGCCACCTCGAGGCCGGAATGTGTGATCTTTGGGGTGAAGAAAGATATCAGAATTGCCATGAAAACGAACGCGAGTGTCCCCTCAAGACTTTTCTTGAGGAAAGGTGTCTTACCCCACTTCCGCCCAATGAGAGCCGCGGCAGTGTCACCGAGGATCAGAAACGCGAGCGATATGATCGCTATCACTTTAGGAAAAACTGCGATGCATACTAACGCCGCAGCGAGCAACCAGGTCGATCCGGAAAGTTGCAATTTCAACTCGTTGAGCTCGTGTTTACGGAAGACAGGAAAAATAGTGTAAATTATCGACGCGAATTTTGGACTGAAATACCTGCCAACATCAACAATGAGGGAAGCCGACAGCACCAGACTCAAAATTATGAGTCCGGTGCTTTTGGGAATAAAATAATAGATTACCGGAATTGAGAGGCTGCAAATGTGGATCAGCTTCCTGTAAATCTCAAATTTATAGTCGATCTGAGATGAATCAGGCTTGGTCATTTGACTCTTTTGTGGAAGATCCCCTCGTCTTAAGCATTTCTTTCACATGCTCGGGAAGTTCGTCTTTATTTCCGTTTTTAGGTAGCGGAGGAAGCTCCTCACCTCTCATTATTTTATCAATTTCTTCAGCGTCAAGAATCTCTCTCTCAAGCAGTTCAGCAGAGAGTTTGTGGAGCATGTCTATATTCTCTTCAAGAATTCTCAGCGCGCGATCCATGCATGTGTTGATGATGTGTTTTATTTCTTCATCAATTTCGATCGCAGTTTTTTCACTGTAGTCTCGGTGCTGCTGGATCTCTTTGCCGAGAAAGATCTCTTCGTGCTTGGTTCCATAGTTGAGCGGGCCAAGTTTGTCGCTCATACCCCATTCACAAACCATCTTGCGGGCAAGGTTGGTGGCACGTTCAATGTCATTCCCTGCTCCGGTTGTGTAGTGATCAAAAATTATCTTTTCAGCCGCTCTTCCGCCCAAAGCGTAAGTAATTACCGACTCAAGATATGATTTTGAGTAGGTATGCTTCTCATCAACGGGAAGATAGCTCGTAACACCGAGTGCCCTTCCACGCGGAATGATTGTAACTTTGTGCACGGGATCAGCTTCGGGAAGCATTTTCGCGACGAGCACGTGACCGATCTCGTGGTACGAAGTGGTCTTCTTCTCCGCGTCGGAAATAATCATGCTTTTACGCTCCATCCCCATCATTACCTTGTCTTTGGCCTCTTCGAAGTCGTCCATGTCAACTTTCGATTTGTTCTTCCTGGCTGCAAGAAGTGAAGCTTCATTTACAAGATTTGCGAGTTCAGCACCCGCGAGTCCGGGCGTGCCCTTCGCGAGCACTGAAAGTTCAACGTCATCAGCGAGAGGGGTGTTACGGGTATGCACTTTAAGAATGCCTTCCCTGCCTTTAACATCGGGTCTGTCAACCACGATCTGACGGTCGAAACGTCCGGGCCTTAACAGCGCGGGATCGAGAACGTCAGGCCTGTTGGTAGCGGCAATAATAATAACGCCGCTGTTCTGCTCAAATCCATCCATCTCAACAAGAAGCTGGTTGAGGGTTTGCTCCCTTTCATCATGACCGCCGCCAAGTCCGGCACCTCTGTGCCTGCCCACGGCATCGATCTCATCAATGAAAATGATACAAGGGGCGTTTCTTTTCCCCTGATCGAACAGGTCTCTAACACGGCTCGCGCCAACACCGACAAACATCTCAACGAAGTCAGCACCCGAGATAGAAAAGAAAGGTACGCCTGCTTCACCCGCTACAGCTCTTGCGAGCAAGGTCTTCCCTGTTCCCGGAGGTCCTAAAAGGAGTACACCCCTTGGTATTTTACCGCCAAGTTTCTGGAACTTGCTCGGTTCCTTCAAAAATTCTATAACTTCCTGAAGCTCAACTTTGGCTTCATCCGCTCCGGCAACATTTCTGAATGTAACTTTATTGTTCGACTGATTTATCAGCTTGGCTTTGCTTTTGCCGAAATTAAAAATACCTCTCTGACCACCTGCGCCACCACCTCCCTGCATTCTTCTCATGAAGAAGAACCAGAGGGCGATTATAAGTACCCAGGGGATCATGCTGATAAGAAGTGTAACAAAGCTGTTCGATTGCTGATTATAGGTAAGCCTTATCCCTTTGGCATCCCACTTCTTCTTTTCCGCTTCGAAATCAGGCTCGGCGATGTTAACCGCGAACTCTTTTACCGACACAGGCTTACCTGAAACGGTAATGTTACGGCTGGTTCTTAAAGTACCCTTGAAAACATGCACTTTCGAATCAGTAACGTTAACCTCTGCCTTTTCAATTACACTGTCCTGAAGCAGTTTTTCATATTCAAAATATGGTATCTCGGAATAGGAAGCCGTTTCACTTCTAAATAACTGCATGGCGATAACCGCCGCGACGATAACCACTCCCCAGCCAAAAACCACTCGCATGATCTTTGACCAGTCGAAATTGTCGTCCGGCTTGTTACCATTATTTTTGTTCTTCTGATCCATCTTTATAGTCTGTTCCTTATTTGCTTTACTCTTCGACCATTGAATAAACCGCTCTCAGATTGCGGTATTTCTGCACAAGGTCGAGTCCGTATCCTATTACAAAATTATTAGGAATGTTAAATCCAACGTAATCAACCGTGATGTTGTATTTCACACTTTTAGGCTTGAGCAGTAATGAGGCGATCTTTACTGAAGCCGGATTATGCTTCTTTAAATGTGAGATTATGAACTCGGCTGAAAGCCCTGAATCAATTATATCTTCAACAATTATGATATCTCTTTGGTTCAAGTCAGCATTGATATCCTTAAGCAGATCAACCTTCCCGGAAGATACTTTTGCTTCATGGTAACTTGAGAGTTTTAGAAAATCAACTTCGCACTCGCCACAAAAATTCTTCAGGAGATCCGCCATGAACATGAATGCTCCATTAAGGATACAAATGAAGATTGGAACCTTCCCTTTATAGTCTTCAGAGATTTGTGCTCCCAGTTCAGAAACCCTTTTTTGTATATTTTCCTCAGTAAGGTAAATTTCAAAGGTTTCACCGTTTATCGTAATTCTGTCCATTTTTCGATCTCTAACTTGTAAATCTTCTTTGTCTCTGCTGTGATTTTGTATCGCTCATCCGGCCTGAAGCCACAAACCCAAACAACTTTACCGGAATCGTACACAACCGGATGCGACCATTTTGCCAGTGAGTTGAGTTTGATGTCATTAAAAAAATCTGAAATCTTCCGTTTACCGGGTCCACCTAATGGGTGAAATGTATCACCCTTCCCCGCCCCCCTCACGGTGAGTCCCGTTCCGACTTTTCCGGCGTTTATAAACGCGACTTGATTACCGGCATTTTTCGAGAAGCTGTCAAGTGGGACTTCGCTGCACGATATGGTAATTTTCCCAAACACAATTGATGTGCCGGGAACCAGTGCCACTTCTCCAAAGTCACCCGGAATTTCATAACCGATAACAATTTCATCCCTGGTACGAAACGCGGTCAGTCCTCCACCAAGATCAATTTTCCTGCCCGCTTGTGAACTGATCAGCTTGTTCAGATTCTGAAAATTTTTAAACTTTAAATTTAAGCTAAAATTTTCAATTAATCTAATGGATAACTCATGGTGTAATTGATGTTCACCAAGTTCGAATGCCAGATTTCGATCGATCAGAATATTACCGGATTCATCCGTTTTTGTGATCCTGAAATCCCGCTGCACACCTTCCAAAAGTGTGCGCATCATAATCGAGTGGTTAAACATTGAACCGGCAAAAGAAGGGTTCAGTTCACGAATCACAGGCACAAGACGGTGGCGTATCAGATTCCTTTGAAATACTGTATCGTTATTTGAACTGTCGGTCACCCATTCAATCTTGTGTTTTCTTAACCAGTTCTCAATTTCCGCCTTTGCCAAAGGCAGCAGTGGCCTGATGATAGCGCCCCTCTTCAGTGGAATACCGGCAATTGCTTCCGGACCTTTCCCCTTTATCAGATTAAGAAGTATGGTCTCTGCATTGTCATCAATGTTATGACCGGTCACAATTTTGGTGAACCCTTTTTCACTCCTGATCTTCTCGAGTTCCCGGTACCGGATCTCTCTTGCAGCCATTTCGAGTGAAAGTTTCTGTTCCTTCATGCGCGACCGTATATCAACTGCAACAGTTATAAGCTCCAACCGTAACTGCTCACAGGTCATTTTGCAAAAACTTGCATCCCTTTCTGACTCCGCCCCCCGCAATCCATGGTTAATATGCACGGGAAGAAGACATAGATCCAATTCTTTTTGTAATTTTAGCAGGAGGTGCAGCAGCAGTATTGAGTCTGCCCCGCCGCTGAGGGCGATGATCAGTTTGTCATTTCCGGAAATGAGTTTTTCTTCCAGACAGAAACGACGGAATTTAAGAAAGGTGATATCAGGCAAAGCCGGTGTCTTTAAGTTTATCGAGACTTAATCCACCTTGGTTTGTACTTTCAACAAAATTCAGGATGTACTTTCCAAGCAGATCGAACTCGAGGTTTACCTCATCATTAAGTTTTAATTTGGCCAGAGTGGTATTTGCCCATGTATGCGGTATTACGGCAACTTTCAGCGCGCCTTTATGTTTTTCCGCCACGGTAAGACTCACGCCATCAATGCAGATGGAGCCAACGGGGATGACATATTTATCAAATTTCGGATCGAATGCCATTCCCAAATTCCAACTTCCGGAGAGTTGCCTTACCTCTGTAACCCTGCCCGTTGTGTCAACGTGTCCGGCTACAAAATGCCCTCCCAACCTGGCACTCGCGCTTAACGCTCTCTCCAGATTAACCTCGCGACCGGGCCGGAACAAACCGAAGGTGGTTTTTTTTAGTGTTTCCTCCACTGTGTCAAACCAAACCGTGTTTCCCTCAATTTTTACAACGGTCTGACACGCCCCGTTTATATTAACGCTGTCACCAGTGTGGAGATCGTTGAGGATCAGCGAACATCCTACCGCGAAGGATATCTCATTTCCCCGCCTTCGGATATCAATGATTTTTCCGGTTTCTTCTACAAGTCCTGTGAACATGCTTAAACCTTTTCCAAAAACAAGACGGCATCACCATCAAGATTTTTAACTTCTCTCAATTTTAATTGCAAGGGCGAATCAAGCCCAAAGTATTTCAGATCACTAAACAGACTGATGCCGGGCCCAATCAGTTTAGGCGCGATAAATACCACCATTTCATCGAACAGCCTTTGTCCTGTGATTTCAGAGACAAAAACGGACCCTGCCTCTACCATCACCGAGGCAATACCCCTTTGGTGAAGCCTGACGAGCGCCTCATCAATCGAGGGACGACCTTTTGGGTCGGCCTGAACAAAGATCACCTCTACTCCCCTTTTTTCGAGCCGGTCGATAATTTCCGGTTTAACCCGCTCCCATTCAGGGGCAACAACAATAGATTTTTTATCATCGTTACGGAAGAAATTAAGACAATCATCGTAAAAAAGGTGAGAAGAAAGCATAACCCTTTTGGGTGAAGTGCCCGCTCTTCCTCTTACATTCAATCTTGGATCATCAGCGCGTACAGTAGCGGAGGTGGTTAGAATGGCGTCATTTTCACTTCTGAGTTTGTGAACAAACGAGCGGGACGATTCATTGGTTATCCACTTCGATTTACCGTCCAGTTCAGCAATTTTGCCATCAAGGGTAACGGCTGACTTTATAGTAACATAGGGATAAGGAGACGTGATGAAACGGGAAAACTTTCTGTAAAATCTGGCGTGCTCTTCAAAGCCCGCGACCACCACTTCAATCCCTGCATCACGAAGTTTCTTGACACCATTTCCTGATACGAGTGGATTCGGGTCAGACATTCCGATCACTACCCTGCTGATCTTGCTAGCGATAATCAGGTCTGTACAGGGAGGGGTTTTACCAAAATGAGAGCAGGGCTCAAGACTTACGTAAAGGGTGGCCCCTTCAACACTTTCCGTGCTGCGTTTTATCGCGTCAACCTCGGCATGGTCACCTCCGAATTTCCGGTGATAACCTGAAGAAATTATTTTTCCGCCTTTTACGATTACGCATCCCACTTGGGGGTTCGGACTAACCTTTCCCGAACCCAGCCTTGCAAGGGTAAACGTTCGGGAAAGGTACGCCCGGTCTTTTGAGTCCATGAACTACTTTATTTCAAGTATCTCGAATTGAATTAGTCCCGCGGGGGCTTTAACCTGCGCGATCTCTCCAACTTTCTTTCCGAGAAGACCCTGACCTACAGGTGATGAGACAGAGATCTTGCATTGCTCCAGATTCGATTCTTCATTCGAAACGATCTGATATTCGATCACTTTCAGGGTTTTCAGATTTTTGATCTTTACCTTGGCAAGTATATGAACTTTATCCTTTGGCATTGATGAAGGATCGATCACTTTTGCCTTGGCAAGGATCGACTCCATTTTGTGGATCCTGAGTTCAAACAGCCCCTGCGCTTCTTTCGCGGCATCGTATTCCGCGTTCTCTGAGAGATCACCATGCGCTCTTGCTTCAGCAATTTTACCGGCAATTTCTTTCCTGCCGGATGATTTCATCTCCGCGAGCTCTTTCTCGAGCTCTATTAGCCTTTCCTGTGATAGATAAACAAAATCTTGCATATCGCTCCCGGTTTGTATAAATAAAAAAAATTGCCACTCCCGCAAAAACTTTGCGGGTGTGGCATTGCAAATCTAATCAATTTTTAACTTAAATTCAAGCCTTTTGGCAGGCCATCAGAAAGGATACTCTTCCTGACTCCTAAGTCTCCGTTCAAGATTGTGCTTTTTCAGCAGTTCCTTCACACCTTCGGCGCTCATTCTATAATATGGCTGAGATGACTTCGAGAGTCCGTCTACGAGAAATGCAACGGCTACGGCAGCATGCGAAATGTAGTCTTTATCAACCTTGTCGAATGTATCACCGAAGTCGTGATAGTGAGCCGTCATTTCAGGAGTCAAGCCCCCCATGGGAGTTATCACGGGGATCCCCGCGAACATGAAATACATGTGATCACTGTTGGTCCAGGCTGTGCTTGAGTAACCGGAGAGATTAAAACTGCCTGAGCCGGCAACCACTTCTGAAATTGCTTTTTTGAGAGTGTCAAAACCCATTACGTTGAAGCCATTTACCTTGCCCGGCATATCAAGGTTGACCATAACGAAAATTGAATCGGCTTTATGAGCTTCCACATATTTTTTTGAACCCCACAAACCTGATTCCTCGCCGTTAAACCAGACAAATTCGATGGTTCTTTCGGGCTTTATCCCAAGATGCTTCAATAAAAGAGCGGCTTCAAAGATCACCGCGCTTCCCTGTCCATTGTCCACGGCGCCATCCCCAAGATCCCAACTGTCGAAATGCCCGCCTATGACAATTTTCTCATTTTTGCTTCCTTCGATTCTGGTGACAAGATTTGGAGATTTTATCGTCTCAACTTTTGATGTGGAAACGATGTCTAAGACAACTTTCGTTCCGGCTTTCAAAAGTCTTCTTAATTTGCTCCCCTCTTCGAATGTGAGAGTGAACGCAGGGATATTAAGTGGAATCCCTTTGAAGTTACCGGCCCCGCACAAAACTTTGCCATTTGGCGACTCATTCACAAAAAGACAGGCCAAGGCTCCCTTCGAGGAAGCTGCTTTAATTACTTCTGCCCTCAGTCTTTCAGGCTTTCCCGGAGGAATCTTTTGATCAACAAGAATCACCTTCCCCTTTACATCGATCGTATCGAAGTCATCATCATATCCTGAATTTACATATATGGCCTCCGCTCCCTTAAAATTCGCCGGTGTCACCCACGCGAGAGCGAACGCGCGTAACTTTTTCTCATAGGGAAGTTTCATAACAACTTCATCATTCCCCCTGAACCATGCAGGTGAAGTGAAGTAATCACGGAACGGTTTCAATCCATTCTCTTCCAGCCGGCGCTCAAGAATCTCTAACGCTTTTTCCATTCCGGGTGAACCCATCATTCTCCCTCCGGCATTATCACACACCTCCCGCAGCATCTCATAGCCTGAATTGGTTGTGAATGCCACTCCGGTCAGCTTTTCGATGAAGCTTTGAGGGAATACCAAAAATGAGACAGCGACTAAACAGCACAGAAGATATTTCTTCATTTTAGAACTCGATGTAAACAAATGGAAGAGTGGAGGCTCCGAGAACCTGGTAAACAAAAAAGATAACCACCACAAAGGAGATGGCTTTCACACTCCAATGAGTGGCGGCAAACTTGACGAATAGTGTTTTATAAACTCGCTCAGGGATGAGTGCCAAAACGAGTCCCGCGACCATTACAAGAAACGGCATCAGGTAGTACCCCATCCATTTCTCAACGTGAGCAGGATTGAAACCTGAAAAAAGCTTTGAAAGGAAGACACCCGCGCTCTCGAGGGAAGGTGCCTTAAAGATAATGAACGAAAGGGCTATCACGTGAAAAGTCACTACTATCTCGATCACTCTGAAAACCCGTTCATTTATCACAGTGATGATCTTCTTGCGCGTGTTTCTGAAGAGGGTGTCGAATACTATGCACACACCATGTATCAGACCCCAGACAATGAAAGTAAGGTTTGCTCCGTGCCACAGCCCTGAGATCAGAAATGTAACAATTATTGAGATGTGAATTCCAAAGATCCCTATCCGGCGGAGCGAAAAACTGAGTGGATTGAAGATATTTTCGCTGAGAAAAGTATACAATGTAATGTGCCATCGGCGCCAAAATTCAGACACTGAATTTGCCAGAAATGGTTTGCGGAAGTTTTCTTCAACCTCAAAACCAAAAAGATAAGCCATTCCGCGTACAATATCTGTGTAACCGGAAAAATCGAAGTAAATCTGAAGGAAGGCACCATATCCTGCCATGAGACACTCGAACGAGGTAAAAAGATCCGGATTCTCAAAAACCCGGTCGACGAAATTCAACGCGATAAAATCGGCGATCAAGACCTTCTTCAAAGTTCCTGTGATCAGCAGGAAGAACCCCTTGCTAACGTTCTCCCGTGTCAGACTTGTGGGCGCGTTGAACTGTGGCAGAAGGTTAGACGCCTTGCTTATCGGGCCGGCAACTATTGTCGGGAAAAAGGAGAGGTAGAGCAGGTAAGTCAACAAGTTCCCTTCCGGCTCTTCTATCTCTTCCCTGTATAACGCGAGTATGTAACCAAGGGATTTAAAGATAAAATAGGAAATCCCCACCGGGGTAAGAATTTCCTTTGCAAAATAAGAGAAAAACTGTGAAGACTGGAGCCCAAACTGGTTCAGGATAAAGAAAGTGTATTTAAAATAAACCAATATCCCGACATTTGTGAGCACCGAAACCGCGAGGAATATCCGTTTCTTAGTTAGAGAACTCTCTTTCGCGATCAGTTTTCCCATGAAAAAGTCAACGGTTCCCACCAACAGCAGGATCCAGATATACTCACCCGATATTTTATAGTAAAAATAAAGACTGAAGAAGAGTAATAATCCGTTTCTCGCCTTTACGTTCACTGAAAGCGCCGCGAAAAGCAGGTAAAGCACAGAGAACAAAAAGAAAAAAAGTACAGAGTTAAATAATAATGGATTTCCCGGGTTGTACTTCAGTAGCTCTAATATTTCCAATTACACTGCTCAGTTCTTCTTTACCGGTTTCTGTTGAGTTTTTGTAGCCGGTTTAGTGGATTGTTTAGTTGTTGTCTTGGGCTGTGTTGTGCCGGTTTTCTGTTTTACAGCTGGTTTCGTGTTTTTTGTGGTGTTTCCCTGCTTAACGTTGGTTTTTTGGGTATTTCCCGTCTTCGCCTTTACCGTCGGTTTGGTTGTCGACTTGTTTGAATTATAGTTTGTGCCATATTTTGTCGTCGACTTATAAGTGGGAGTGTTTGTTTTAGCCGGTATCTTTAATTTCTGTCCCGGACGGATGTTATCATTCTTAACCCCGTTCGCGGCTTTAAGCTGATTCACAGGAATTCCGGTTCTCTGTGAGATCGCGTACCAGGTATCACCACTTCTCACGCTGTAATCAGTGACCTTTGGAGCGGGTTGAGTGTAATTTCTGGTGTTGTTGGCATAGTTTTTTCCGTAATAAGCGTTTCTACCGGAGTAACTGGTGACATTAGTGCCTTGATAACCGTAAGCGGTTGTCCGGGGAGTTGTTGCCACTGGTTGGTTCTTTACAGGTTTAACATATATCTTGAGTTCCTGATTAACAGCCAACGCGCCGTAAAAATTGTTCCATTCCCTGATATCGCTTATTTCAACATTGTACAATTTGGCGATCGACCTTATCGACTCACCACCCAAAACCTTGTGGAGTTTGTAGGCTCCTTTGTCATCTTTCATAGTGGAAGTATTGCTTCCGCCATTTATCACAGTGGTATTTGAAGCGGAAAGACTTTGAGCCTCGTTATTGTCGACGTATATGGCAAGATTATCAGGTATCTTCCCCTCGAGGTCCTTATTGCTCAAGACAAGTGTTTTTTCACCCGATACGAAACGCTCAAGTGAATTTTTATACGCGTTAAGAAAAAGCTCGCCTTTAAGGTTATAACCTTTTGAGGTAAGATGTATCTGGTCGACGTTCGCGAGGAAATTTGACCGCCAGTTCAGCATTGAATTGCTACCGCCACTAACGTTATAGATATCATAGAAAAGGCATCCATTCTCGAACGCTGTTTCCTGAACCAACCGCGCGAAATCTTTGCATGACTGCACATTGTTCCTCTTGTTAAAGGCATCCTGCACGTTAACAAGCATTATCACTGATTCCGGCGAAGATTTCCTGACTATATTGATGATGTCAACCATGTTACTCTTCAGTTTCGTCGCGTCATAACCTCCGCCAAAAAAGTCGTTTATACCCAGATCGAGTATGAACAGGTCAGGATTGAAAATTTTCACCTCTTCCGGGAACCGCTTTTCACGGAGAATACTTGATAACACTGCACCGTTAACTCCTGTGCTGGCGTAAAGAACACCCCCTTCCGTGTCACTTTCCATCACCATTCCATAAAACTCGAATGAGTTCTGCGTGGGAGTGCTTTTTCTGAGAGATACCTCTATGCTCTCGCAATCGGAATTTACAACAGTCTCGAGGAATGGCTCTGTGCTTGTTGAGGGACTCAGGACTAAAGGTTCGTCCACGCCCTTTATTTTCAACACCATGTCGTATGATGATGGTGAATTTGAAACGAATATTTTTATCCGGGTTCTCTCCGGCTTTTGAATCGTTTTTGAGAATACCAGCTTGAAGTTGGCTGAAGAATCAGAAGTACGAATCGAATATCCGGCAAGCCCGATGTCGAAAGCGGGATTTACCTCGGTATTTTTTGTAAACGACCAGTTTCCTTTGGAATAGGTAAAATAGTCATAAGCGGAATGGGTTTTTGCCGCCGAATACGGGAAGACCAAACCCCTGCCCCCTTTTCCGTACAATTTTTGAAGTTCCTCCCTCAAGTAGCCGGTGTAAATATCCGCTTGAAGATGCGAATCACCAACGTGGAGTATCCTCAATTTTTTCTTGTCAGCAGAAGCAAGTTTGGTAAAAAAGGTTTGAGCAGCAGCTTCATCTTTCCATTCGATGAAGTTCTGACTTGTTCTCAGAAACGGGTAAGTGCCAAGCCTTGTGTAGCCGGAGCTGTTGGGGTCGTTAGCTCCCGACATTTCGTCAGGCGTGCTGTTTTGAGCGTCATCCTTTCCGGTCTTAATGATCGAATCAGGAGGGGGAAGAACCGTTGAACCTTTTCCCGGGATTGGGAGGTTGGGAGTGGCAAAAGTTCCGACAATGCCCAGCAGAACCATCAAGAAAAGCAAACTGCTTTTCTTCATGCCTCCGCCAATATCGTGTAACTTTTTCATCATGTTATCATCCGTTTTATGTTTCAGGATCTTTTGTTTTTTCTGTCTTTGTAATTATTGAACGAATCCATCAACCCTTTGAACATCTCGGTGGCAATGATCTTCTGTCCACGATTTATAAAATGACCGTCACGGGCAGCATATCCTTTTTGTGCCCAGGCTGAGATCGAGTTTTCACCCCCCATAAGTTCATAAGTGTTCCAGAAGGCACATCCGTTATCAATGGCGGCTTGTTTAATTATTTCAACCACCTTCCCGATATAAGGATGCGAAACGTTACTTCCTCGCCTTATCACACCCATGTCACCTGGGCCCATAACAAGGATTGAAGCACCGTTCGAACGTTTCCTCATGCCGGAAAAGAGTTCGTTATAATATTTTTTTACGCGTTCAAGGTCTTTCTCCTTTTTTACTGTAGGCATAACATTCATACCGTACTGCAGAACGATCAATTTGACATTGAGCTCTTTGTATTGCTGCTCGAGGAATTTCCTGTCGATCTTTAACAATCCGTCGCCCGAGTGACCTCTGATAGCGAAATTATCGACCTGAACACCTTTGTTGCCATCGAGAAAAAAGCCATATATCTCGGGGTTTATTCCGGATCTGAAATCGAACCTCAAAGTGTTACCCATCCCCGGGAAATCAACGGGTGAGAGGCCAAAAGAGCCGCCCTCATCAAGCTGTAATGTAGTGATCTCGCTTCCGCTTTTTTGGTCACTTATTCTGACCTCGGCACCGCTACCAACCTCGCCATAAAATACTTTAATTTTGCTGAATTTTACATTTTTCACCAAATTCAACGTAACATTTCCCCTGAGCGAGCCGCCGTTGATCTTTTGCTTTTTCTGCGCCAGCAACGACTTTTTGTAAAAATTATAACTGTCCGCCAGATATGCATCACCGTTCATTGAGACAGTGGATGAATCAGTGGATGGTCCCTTTTTACCCGGATCTTTCGGTTCCTGCCCCTCACCCCCGGGCTCATCTTTACGCTTTTCATCACTCTTGGTTTTACCATTTCCATATCTGAATACCAAACCGGCGAGTGAATATTTACCCGATTTATAAGCATGGTTAAATACATTAAAACGTTCCCAGTTTTCGGAAGTGGCGCGATAGAAATTCACGTTATCTGTGATATCATCCACCGGAACAAAACCAATACCTTCGCCGCCGAATCGCTCCTGAAATTGCTCACGGATATAGGTTGTGATCCGGTCACCTTCAATCTGCGAATCGCCGTAGTGAGCAACCCTCACAATTTTATTGGGGCTCTCCTTAAGCAGCGCTTCAAAAAACGCGTCGAGAGCCTTACCGGAGCCAGTCTCCGGATTAATTAAATAGCCTGCTGTTTCATCACTTGGCTTTTCCTCTGGAGTTGGCTCGTCGGAATCCTCATATTTACTAAGAAAGTTTTCCGCGTTTTCATTATTTTGTTGTGCTGATTTAAACAAACTCTCTTTGATATCAGGGAAACTAATTACCATTTCTTCACCGTCAAGCGGTGAAACGATCGTAAATTCAGGTCCCGCCAGCGCCAAAACGGTAAATATTCCGTTTACTATCAGGATACTGAACAGTATTTGAAGAGAGTATTTATTCATCATAATCCATTAATTCAAACCTTAAATTTAAGGAATATACCCTTTTTCTGTTGTACTATTAAATATCCCCGATGTATGAATTTTCTCTCCAAATTGCTTTTAACCACTATTTTTATAACATTTTTTTGTCAGGTCAACACACCGCAAACTCTTTACGGTTCAATCCCGGTTTTTGACAGTACCGAGAACTACATTCGGGACTCTGCTGCCCTGAAGAACAAACTTAAAACAGTTTTAGGCGGAAACGGGAATAAATCAGTCCTGAATATTTTAATGATCGGTGATTCATACTTCGCTTCGGGTGAATTCGCCGGATATTTCGATGGAGAACTGTCGCGTTCAATAGGAAAAGCCGGTGAATCACTATTGAGCGTCAATAAAAAATTCCCGGCATCCATTACCACTTCAAAAACCATTGTACGGTCTTCAGGCCCGCCGATTCGTGCGGCAAGGATACTTACAACAGCCGGAACCGGAGAGATAAATCTCTCATCATGCGATGGGAAAACATTGAAAGTAACACCGGAGCCACATCCCGAGGGCGGAATATTGTTCAGTTTCAACGAACCTTTAAGCTGCTTTTACATTTCCAGTGCCAAAAATGTTCCATCTGTTCATACTTCAGGGGTGATTCTTTACTATGATTCGCCCGGGATAATTTCGGGTTATTTTGGGCTTGTAGCCGCTTCACTTCGCACCTACAACAATCAGTTAGGCAATATTTTTAAGTTGATTGAGATTTATAAACCGGAGATCTTGATAATAAATTTGGGCCTGAACGATTGCGCCGGTCCAAACTTCAACCGGTCATATGCAGATATCGAGCTTAAATATCTTTTACAAAAGATAAGGAGGGCATCACCCGGCACTTCGGTACTGTATCTTTCACCGCCGGGGTTCTATACCCGGCTGAAAAAAGAATTTCTCCCATCACCGAATATCAATATTTTCCGGGAGCGGCTCGAAAGCCTCGCGGAGAAAGAAAATTTTGCATGGTGGGATATGAGAGCGGTGATGGGAGGTGATACTTCGATGGCAGCATGGGTGAAAGCGGGTCTCGCCGTCAAAGACTACCTTCACCTGACCTCGAACGGAATGTCTCTCATTTCAAGATTGCTCTCCGAAGCTGTCTTGAACCTCTACAGGAAAGAGGAGTAAGTCTATAACGACTCGATCTTGTTGATCGATTTCGCTCTTAGACCTTCGAGTGTCTCTGAATTCAGCATCTGGAAGGCTGTATTACGTATCTTTCCCCACTCTTCGTGCATGGGGCATGGAGTCGCTACCGAACACCCCGGAAATCCCATGACGCATGAATTAAAAACTTCAGGACCATCAAGAACAATTACAATATCGATCAATTTTAT
Organism: uncultured Ignavibacteriaceae bacterium; assembly: GCA_964625575.1. Classification (GTDB taxonomy): domain Bacteria; phylum Bacteroidota; class Ignavibacteria; order Ignavibacteriales; family Ignavibacteriaceae; genus UTCHB3. Next base: position 110,355 of record CAZVBQ010000003.1, read on the forward strand.
TTCCGATGCTTTCTTACCGAGAGAGAACCCCCCGTTTTTCCCCTTCTTCGAGGCTACAATTCCTGAGTCAGTCAGTATCTGCATAACTTTTGATACGAATTCCTTCGGAACTTTTAATTTCTCAGCCACTTGCGTGGCGCTCACGCGTTCACCCGCACCAAGGGTCGAGAGATAGAGAACTGCTTGCAGTCCAAGTTCACATTTTTTTGAAAAAATTACGGTCATATGGCTCTGTATTGGTTACTAACTAAATCGGATAAAAAAGACTTGTTAAAATAACACTTGCTAACTATAAATCAAATATTAATAATTAGCAAACTTTAATTAATTTAGGTTTTCCTTTACATTTTTTCTTTTGAGGATGAACCATGGATCTAAAGCATCCGCTTTTTAACGTTCCCCGTATAAATACCGTTCAGGAGATGATCCTGAACAGCAGCCGTGAATTCGGCTCCAAAATTGCAATGGAAGACCTTTCCCCAACCCCGCTCGGTAAGGTTACTTTTGATGAAATGCTCGACAAGATCCTCCGCCTTGGTGCCGCTCTTAAAGATTTGGGCGTAAAAGAGAGGACTCACATCGCGGTGATCGGCGAGAACAGGGTTCAGTGGTCACTTACCTACCTTACCGCGATGGCTTTTAACTATGTGGTTGTCCCTATTGACCGGAATCTCACATCCAATGAAATACTGAATATAATTTATGAAAGCGGTTCCGAGGTTATCTTCTTCACAAAGTCATTCAACAACCTGATGGATGAAGAAGCCGTTGCTATTAAAAAATTAAAATACAAGATCAGCATGGATCTGGTGGCCGAAGAAGATGGCTTTATCTCAATGGTTAACCTCATAAATAACAGCAAACCTGTCAAACCGGGCGAATTGCCAAAGATCAATCCCGATGACATGGCGGAGATCATCTTTACTTCGGGCTCACTCGGCAGGGCTAAAGGCGTGATGTTGAGCCAGCGTAATATCGCCACCAACTTGGTCAGTATGACGAGCATGATTGAAATCACCAAAGCAGACAGATTCCTCTCTGTTCTCCCGATGCACCATAAATATGAGTGCACATGTGGAATGCTCTGCCCGCTTTATCGCGGGGCATCGGTACATTATGCCAGAAGCCTTAAAACGATTGTTGATGATATCCAGACGGTGAAGGCTACAATTCTTCTTGGTGTTCCCCTCCTTTTCGATAAAATGTTCAAACGCATATCGAAAACTATAAAAGATGACAAAGTAAAATCGAAGATCGTTCCCCCGCTTGTAAAAGCGACAGGCTTCCTGCAGAGGGTCGGGATGAAGGATATCAAAAAGAAAGTCTTCAAAGAAATGCACGAGAAGTTCGGCGGTCACGTCAGGATATTCATCGCCGGTGGTGCTGCCCCTGATCCGGAAGTGGCAAAAGGACTCAGGGATTTCGGCTTTACTTTCATTCAAGGCTATGGCCTCACAGAAACAGCTCCCATTGTTGCCCTTAACCGGTTGGTGGCTTTTAAGGATGAGGCTGCCGGACTACCACTTCCTGGGGTGGAACTGAAAATAGCGGAACCGGATGCCGATGGTGTTGGCGAAGTGCTGGTAAAAGGAAATAATGTCATGATAGGTTATTACAAGAATGAGGAACTTACCAGGCAAGCCTTCCAAGATGGTTACTTTAAGACAGGAGACCTTGGATATATCGATAGCGATGGATTCCTTCACATAAGAGGCAGGCAAAAAAATGTGATAATTGCCAGTAACGGAAAGAACGTATTCCCCGAAGAGATCGAGGATATTCTTAACCGCAACCCCCTTGTGCTCGAATCTTTCGTTTTCGGTGAGGAAGACTCAAAACACACCGAGGTAATTGCCGCCCAGATCGTTCTAAATGCTGAAACCCTCATCGAATACTCAGATAAGAACCAGATCAAGATCGATCAAGAAATGATGCACAAACTCGTCGCCGACATTGTGAAAGAGGCAAACAAACATCTCGCCGCTTACAAACAGATCAAGAAATTCTATCTCAGGGAAAAAGAATTCGAAAAGACCACCACTCAGAAAATCAAACGCTACCTCGTGAAGAATAACGAACACTGAACGGTGAGTGATGAGTGATGAGTGATGAGTGATGAGTGATTTTGGAAAGGCTGTTCAGTTTTGGGCAGCCTTTTTCTCTATAATGGCATTAAAAAAGCCCGCAAATCTCTTCACGGGCTTAATTTTTTCTAACACTCAAGTGCCGGAGTTCTCAAGTTCTGGAGTTCTCAGGTTCTCGAGTTCTATAGTTCTCAGGTTCTCAGGTTCTCGAGTTCTCAAGTTCTCAAGTTCTCAGGTTCTCGAGTTCTCAGGTTCTCAAGTTCTCAGGTTCTCGAGTTCTCAGGTTCTCAAGTTCTCAGGTTCTCAACCCTTAGACCCCGATCTTTGTCTCTCGCATTGAGTGAACCTTGTTCTTCACGGGAAGATCAACGGTATCGTTCATTTTAGCTTCGAACTCGTCACGGAACCGGGCAACCATATGCTCGACCGGCCAGGCAGCAGCTTCACCGAGAGCGCAGATCGTGTTTCCGTCGATATTGTAGGCAACTGAGAGAAGAAGATCGATATCGCTCTTCTGACCGTTTCCGGCTGCCATCCTCTTGAGAATCTTGAGCATCCAGCCTGTTCCCTCACGGCAAGGGGTGCACTGACCGCAGCTTTCATGGTAGTAGAAGCTCGTGATCCTGGCGAGCACTTTCACCAAGTCAGTATCCTCATCCATAACCATGATACCGGCAGTTCCGATTGCACTTCCGGCCGCCCTTAATGATTCGGCATCCATGCGGAGACCCTCAATGGAATCGCCACGAAGTGGTGGCATCGACGATCCACCCGGGATGATGCACTTTATCTTCTTGTTACCGGGCACTCCACCGGCGTAATTGTAGATAATGTCAGTGAGTAAAGTACCTGAAGGTAGCTCATACACACCCGGTTTGTTCACATGACCGCTGACACCAAAAAGGATTGTTCCGGGATGCTTTTCGGTACCAATTTTTGAGAACCACTCCCATCCTTTATTTATGATTGCAGGCACGTTGGTTACAGTCTCAACGTTGTTGATGGTTGTGGGGTTACCCCAGAGACCGTTCTGAGCAGGAAATGGAGGTTTAACCCTCGGGTATCCACGTTTTCCTTCAATCGAATTCATTAGTGACGACTCCTCACCACAAATATAAGCTCCGGCTCCCTTGTGAACGTGGATGTTAACATGGAAGTTTGTACCAAAGGTCTTCTTCATGGCATCGCCAACCAAACCGGCCTCGTAGGCATCGTCAAGCGCTTTCTGAAAAAGTTTGATCCATTTGTGGTACTCGCCTCTTATGTACACGTAACAATTGTTTGCACCGATGGCATAAGAAGTTATGAGTATACCTTCAATCAGTTGATGAGGATTGTATTCAAATATCTGTCTGTCTTTGAAGGAACCGGGTTCAGACTCGTCACCATTTATGCAGAGATACTTCGGTTTATCAGTGGTTTTCGGCATGAACGACCATTTAAGACCGGTCAGAAACGCGGCACCTCCTCTACCACGGAGGCCGGATTTCTTAACGGTGTCGATGATCTCATCGGGAGTCTGAGCGAGCGCTTTTTTAATTGCCTCGTAGCCGCCGTTCTTTTTGTAGACGTCAAGTATGTGTAAATTTTCTATATCGGGTAGTACTATTTTTTCCATATCACCACTTCTACTTTAGCGAGTCAATTATTTCAAGGGCTTTTTCTTTTGTAAGATTTTCGTAGAAATCTTCATTGATAGCCATCATGGGTGCAGTACCGCAAGAGCCCATACACTCAACTTCTTCGAGTGAGAAGAGTCCATCGGCACTGGTTTTACCGTGCTCAAGCCCGGTACGATCCTTCACTGCGTTCCAGATATCGTACGCCCCGCGGAGCATGCACGATACGTTTGTGCAAACTTGCAGGTGATACTTTCCCGGCTCGTGCTGGTGGTACATTGTGTAAAAAGTGACCACGCCCATCACTTCCTCTTCCAATATCTCCAGGATTCCGGCTATTTCTTTTACAACTTCGCCGGAAATGTAGCGGTTCTGATCCTGGGCGATATAAAGCACAGCCATCACCGCTGCTTTCTTCGTAGGGTATTTCGCTAAAACCCGGTTAACTTTTTCAAGATTTTCTTCTGTGAATTTGAATTCCATTGGTATCCTCTTTTTATTTATCGGCTTCGCCCATAACGGGGTCGATACTTCCGATAATAGCTACAACATCGGAGATCATGTGTCCTTTAACAAGGTGTCCAAGCGTCTGAAGGTTGCTGAAAGATGGTGATTTTATCTTCATTTTCCAAGGGTGACCTTCACCTTTGCTGACAATGTAGAAACCAAGTTCACCTTTAGGATTCTCGACTGAATGATAGACCTCACCCACCGGAGGTTTAACTCCAAAGTTGATGATCATGAAGTCGTGGATCAGCTCCTCCATCTTGGTGTATATCTCGGTTTTTCTGGGAAGAACCTTTTTCGGAGAATTTGCCATGATATCACCTTTCGGCAATTTATCGAGGCACTGATAAATGATCTTCACGCTTTCGCGTAATTCATCAACCCTCACGAAATATCTCGCTAGACTATCACCTTCATTGTAAACAGGAATCTTGAAATCAACCTGATCATAGAACATGTAAGGGCTTGCCCTTCTTATATCATGCTCGACACCGGAACCACGAAGTGTTGGCCCAGTCGCTCCCATCGAAATGGCATCTTCCCTCGACATGACACCGACTCCTTCGAGTCGCTCAACAAATATCCTGTTGGTGTTAAGGAGGTTTTCCATCTCTTCAAGCTTTTCGTCGAACTGATCAAGAAATTCCTTGATCATCTTTGCCGCGTCATCAGGCATGTCAGCCGCCACTCCGCCAATACGCGCGTAACTGGTGGTAAATCTGGCACCGCAGATGATATCATAAGTGTTCAGTATTTTTTCCCTCTCACGGAGTGCCCAAAGGAAAACTGTAAGCGCGCCAACGTCCATAGCCAGAGCGCCAATGGCGACCAGATGCGAGGTCATTCTGGAGAGCTCACTCATGATCATCCGGATCCACTGAGCCCTTGGAGGAGCTTCAATTCCGTAGAGTTTCTCTACAGCAAGCGAAAAAGCAGTGTTGTTCGCGGGAGGCGCGATATAGTCGAGCCTGTCGGTATGAGGCAAATACTCATAATACGACATGTTCTCCGCCATCTTCTCGTACCCCCTGTGGAGGTAACCAAGTTCGGGAACTGCCGCCACAACTGTTTCACCATCCAAACGGAGCAAAACACGGAGAACACCGTGAGTTGCCGGGTGCTGTGGCCCCATGTTCAGGATCATCTCATTTTCAAGAGCATCCTCAAAAGTAACATTCGTTTCCTGATCGAGCAGCGCTTTTACGATACTCGGGTGTACATCATCTTTAGTTAATCTTTCCATACAAACTCTTATTTCTTTGGAAGGGGCTGATCACCGGGAATACCCATCAAGGGGTATTCTTTCCGGAGAGGATGATACTCAAATTCTTCTGCCATGTACATTCTTCTCGGGTCAGGGTGACCGTCGAATTTAATACCGTACATGTCCCAGGTTTCTCTTTCATACCAGTTGGCAGATTTCCAGATCGAGCTCACACTGTTGATGTGTGGCTCGTGCTCTTCAACGTCGCACGATACACGCAACCTGCTCTTGAACTTTATTGAAGAAAGGTGATAAACCACAGTGAAGCGGTTTTTCTTCTTTGCCCAGTCGATCGCGGTTACATCCACACACTGATCGTAGGCCAGATCGTTGCTGTCCCGCAGGAATTCGCAAACGGGTACAACCATCGCTTTATTGAACTTAACAGTCACTTCTCCCCTGAACTCAGCAAACTCAAAGTCAGTTCCGGGAAACTTTTCAGCGAGAAGTGATTCTAATTTTTCTTTACTTTCCATTTATTTTCACCGGCTCCAAAAGTGGAATATCTTGAAACTCTCTTGCTTTGGTATTTTTTATCTTCTCTTGAATTTTCATGAGCGCGTGGAGGAGGTTATCCGGACGCGGGGGGCACCCGGCAAGATAAACATCCACAGGCAGGAAATTATCGATTCCTTGTACAACCGGGTATGAACGGTACATGCCACCGGTGGAGGTGCAAACTCCCATGGCGATCACCCACTTGGGATCGGGCATCTGATCGTAGATCTTCTTTACCACATGTGCCATTTTATATGTAACAGTTCCGGCAACCAGCATCACGTCACACTGGCGAGGTGTAAAACGCATAACTTCTGATCCAAAACGCGATATGTCATATTTCGGTCCGGCGGTAGCCATCATTTCGATAGCGCAGCATGAGATACCCATTGGCATTGGCCATACGGAGCTTTCCCTCGCCCACGCTACAAGGGCGTCTATCGTCGAGGTGATGAATCCTTCATTCTGCAGCTTGGCTTCTAATCCCATTTGAATCCTCCTTTTTTGTAAGCATAGAGAAAACCCAATTCAAACACTATCAAGAATATAAACATCGACCAGAAGGCAGCAACTCCAAAATCCTTGTAAAGTTTTATAAATTCCACCGCCCAAGGGTATACAAAGATAACTTCAAGATCGAAAATGATGAAGAGCATCGCTACAACGTAGTATTTTATCGATACCCTCTCCTCTGTCGAACCGATCGGTTTCATACCACTTTCATATGGAGATGATTTTATCTTATTTGGCCTCTGTGGTCCAAATAACGACGAGGTAGAAACCATCACCACTCCGAATATCAAAGCAAATCCGAACACAACCAGTACCGGAATGTAGTTTTCGAGCATTTTTTGACCGATAATTAATTCGTAAAATTCAAACCTTAAATTTATCACTATTTTGGGAGATAGTCAATTTTTTAATTGTTTCGCACTATTTCTCCCAACTTTTTCGTAACTTTCGATACAACTTACACGGGAGAATTATGGATGTTCAATTTATTGGTGCCGCGGGCACTGTCACAGGGTCGAATCATCTTTTAAGAACAGAACAAGGCAAGATACTGCTCGATTGTGGCCTCTATCAGGGTAAAAGAAAAGAAGCTTTTGAACTGAACCGCACGTTTGAGTTTTACAACCCTAAAAACATTGACGCAGTGATATTATCGCATGCTCATATCGATCATGCCGGCAACTTGCCTAATCTTGTGAAGAATGGTTTCAGCGGTCCGATCTACTGCACTCACGCGACAAAAGATCTTTGTGAGATAATGCTCGCTGACTCGGCGCACATTCAACAGAAAGATACTGAATTTGTAAACAAGAAAAGAGCCAAACAAGGCAAAAACCTCTTTGAGCCCCTCTACACTCAGGAAGATGTAAATACCACGATCAGTCTGATGGTGGGTGTAAACTACCACCATGAGTTCGAAGTGCTGCCCGGGATCAACGCTACATTTTACGACGCGGGACATATTCTCGGAAGTGCCGTCACGTATATGCGCATAGAAGAACATGGCAAGACAGTGGAACTGGGATTTTCCGGCGATCTTGGCAGACCCAACATGCCTATTCTCCGCGATCCGGAGATAATCCCCGACGTTGATTACTTCATTTGTGAAAGCACTTATGGTGGTCGATTCCATGAAGATTTCGAAATGTCGGAAGCAAAGGTTGTGGATATAATTAAACGGGCTATTGAAAGGAAGGGAAAGATAATTACCCCTGCCTTCAGTCTCGGAAGAACTCAGGAGCTGGTCTACCTGTTGCATACCATTTTTGAAAAGGGATTGGTACCAAACATCCCGGTTTATGTTGACTCTCCCCTTTCGTTTAATGCCACTCAGGTTTTCAGGGATCATACTGAGTGTTTTGACGCTGAAATATCTGCTCATATTCTCCGGAATGAAGATCCTTTAGGATTCAAAAAACTGAGATACATCACCGCTGTTGAAGAGTCGAAACAGCTCAATGACCGTGAAGGCCCCATGATGATCATCTCTGCCTCGGGAATGGCTGAGTCAGGCAGAATTCTGCATCACCTGGCCAACAATATCGAGAATCCGGCTAATATCATTATGATGACAGGTTACTGCGCGGAAAACACCTTGGGAAAACGGATAATCGAGAAAAACAAGGAAGTGAATATCTTTGGTGAACCTCACAAGTTGAACGCGGAAGTGGTTGTTTTCAACTCACTCTCAGCGCACGCTGATTCTGATGAGCTGATATACTACGTGAACAAGTTCAACCGGGAGAAGATGAAAGAAATATTCCTTGTGCATGGTGAACCCGACCAACAGGAGAAATTCGCCAACCGGTTAACATTGAACCACTTCAAGTCAGTCAAGATACCGAAAAAGGGAGAATATTTTACCGTATGAAGTCTTAATTTGGAGGCATGACCAAAATCAGGAAGATCTTCACCGGTATCGTTTTTATCGCCATTCTAATCGGCGGATGCGAAAGCACTCCGCCGTTGGCTCCGTTCAATTCGGGGCTTCCGCCTGCAGTGCCCGAGAACGTCCGGGTTGTTACCGCTACGGATGGTGTGGTAATTCTAAGGTGGTGGGAGAATATTGATCCTGAGTTTTCTTCTTACAAAATTTATAGAAGTGTCAACGACTCAACAGGTCTTACATTATTCAAGGAGGTCCGTACCAATTTTTTCAGGGATGATGGGCTGTATTACGATTCAACCTATTATTACGCGGTCACTTCAGTAGGCCGGAACGGACTTGAGAGCAGAAAATCTCTCACAGTACGTGCCAATCCGTTAAATAATTTCGACCCCGTACTCCCCTCTTATATTATCACCAAACCGGTTAATTTTGAGGGCAAACCTATAGTTATGTTCGAGTGGAGCAAGGATGAAAATCCCGATCTTAAAGGTCTCGAAGTTTATCGCTCCGTTTCACAGGGCTTTACACCCGGACCCAATGATCTGGTTGCGGTTCTTGACACGGTGAAAGATACCGATTCGCTCGCCTTCTCATCGGAAGTGAGTTATTATTATAGATTCAGAGTCGCCGACAAGGGGGGGCGTTTCTCAACCTTCTCAGATGAAAAAAAGGTGTTCCTCTATCCTGCGTTAACTAAGATTTTCCCGGTGAATGACGCGGCTCTTCCACTTTTTGATGCCTTTTCGCTTCAAACGCTCGATTATGAGCTTGATTATGGAATAATCCTGTATGATTCACCCACTCTTTCAGAAGTGTGGCGTTCGCCGATTTACAGGGCATCCTCTTCGGGGGAGCTTTATATTCCATTTGTTGTCGCGTATATCGGCCTGAATAAAAAATATTATTGGCGGGTCGTGGCTTACGAGCCGGGTGCCGCGCTCCCCGTAATTTGGTCCGGCCTTTCTTCATTCCAGCTCACACGGTTCAATTGAAGTTCGCGGTTAAAATTCTGCCGCTGCTGGCATTTTTGATTGTAAGCGTGAACGGACAGTCAGATTCCGACTCGTTACAAGCGACACTGCTTCCTCCCTCCACACGGAACTCAATCTCTACCGTATTCAATAAGGAACTGAGTATCTATTCCTTGCTCAGCAAGATTCATTATTCGCAATCCTCGGGTAATTTTAACTTCAAACTGAGCGAGGACCTGAACTCAAGCCTCCTCAAATATTCCGGAAGCAACACCACCAGAGATGAAAACGTCTTCAAACTCTCCGGGGAATACAATAACAGCATCTATCTGAATCCCGGATTTCTGGTTAGCAGCCAGTTATACAGTGATTCCAGGACTACAGATATTAATACGGCGGCTTCAAATTTTGGACTCCTTTACAACAGGATGCTTCTGGAGAACGTATTAACCCTCCTCCCCTTCGCAGGTTACATCGAAGATGTGCAGTCGGGAATCTCTAACAATGGAATGGTTTACGGAATTCAAGGGGGAATCGACAAAACCTCTTTCTCTGATTTTTTGGTCGGTTCCGCGTTTCAATTCAGGAATGAAGACATTGCTCCCCGGAAAAACACGATACGGGATATCAGTGCTTCTATAGAAAATATTATTGACAATGATATACAGAACAAGCTTTCAGTGAAGTTTCATGAAACAGGACGGGACTTTTTCTTCGATGCCGACTCGTCAATTAAAGAAATCTTCGCGATCGAGAAAAACCAACAGAGAAGAAATGACCGGCAATATTCAATATCGGATGAATTTCTCTATTCGGGATTGTTGAACAATACATCGGTGGGTTTGCGATTCAATTTCTCAGACCGTTTGGTTGAAAGAACCACCAAATATAAAAAACCGGGTGATCTGTTCCCTACTTCCTTTGACTCGCAGATTGAGGAATTAAAGTTTGATATCAACACGCTGATCAGCCACACTTCCGAATTCATTGATCTCAAGTTTAACATGAATTATGCCGAGCGAAATGAAAAATTCCTTTTAATCAATGCCGCGGGAGCAAATTCTGACTACTTTGAGCAGAAACAAAAAAATGAGGGTATAAAGAACAACATTGCTTCTCAGGTGTTTATCTCGTTTACCGGAACAATTTATTTGACGGAGCAGGACAAGATCGATCTGAATCTCTCACATTTCAAACTTCGATACGACACCCCCTCAGTCGATAATATCGACGAGCGGGACGAGTTGCTTTCACAGTTCAGGATCAGGTATACCAGATTGCTCAATTCCCGGCTGGCGGTCTTCGCCGGTTTCGATCTGTCATACGGAAAACTGGTCTATATTCTCGCCGCGCGTAGCTCAAACAATAACACGAACAGGATATTCAAACTTAACACAGGCTATAGCTATGAAGGAAACGGATTCAGGAATCACGGTAATTTTGAGATAATCGCGAATTATCTCGTTTATGATTTTGAAGACTTAAATCCAGGCTTCAAAAGTTTTAGTTTCAGACAGATATCGCTTTCCGATTCTCTCACGGTCGAAATAACGCGCGATTTGAGTTTTGAATTAACCGGATTCTACAAACTCAGCGAGCAAGGTGACCTCAGATGGAGCGACTACAAAATAAAACCGGGCAGGGAGATAACTGAAGTATTGCTTCTACCCGCCCTTTCTACCACGCTCGGGCAGTACACATTCAAACTCGGGCTGAGATATTATTCATATTTTTCTGATCTTATCGTGAATGAAGAACATAAGGAAGAAAATTTCTACAAGGGTATCGCCCCTCTGGTTGAAATAAGCGCTTTTGTAAATGAGACATTTCAACTTAATCTGAGAGGCTGGTATGAGACAATCGACTCAAGAGGCAACAACAGACGTTACCTTACCACATTAAACCTTGGAGCCAAGTGGTACTTGTGAGCATAATTTACTTGAAATAAGCTCAGAATTTGTTATTTTGCAATAAAAATTTTGGTATTAGTGGAATCAAAAACATTCTTTCTTGAAGTGGCAAGCACGCCCGAAAGTCTTTACTCAGTCGAAGAGTTTATCTTGAAAATAGCTTCTGAATTTTCGATCGAAGAAGACAAACTTTATGGTATCATGCTCTCAGTGTCGGAGGCGACCACAAACGCTATCTATCATGCTAACAAGCAAGATGCCAATAAATCCGTAACTGTAGTTGTTACCGTTACCCGGCATAACTTTGCCGTTTCCATTAAAGACCAGGGGCCCGGCTTCAACCCGGTGAGTATACCCGACCCAACCCAACCTGAAAACCTCCTTAAAGATTCCGGAAGAGGCCTGTTCCTGATGCGTGCTTACTCCCGCTCCATTACATTCAATCCATCTCTCGCCGGTACCGAGATCTGCCTCGAATTTGATATTTGACCTCCCCTTTTTGATTTTAATTAAATAAAAAAAGCCGCCTGTTTTCACAAGCGGCTTTTTTTAAGTGGTCAGTGGTTAGAGGTCGGTGGTAAGTTTTTCACTCCACACTCTAAACTCTACACTATTTAACAAGAATCATCTTCTTTATTGAAGAGAACTTGTCAGCGCTGATCCTGTAGATGTAGGTACCTGATGACATGCCATATCTGGCTGCGTCAAGGTCTACAAAGTGATAACCGGCGTTCATGTAACCTGAAACCAGAGTGGCTACCTTCTGTCCTGAAATGTCAAATACTTCAAGAGTAACATTAGCAGGAGTTGGGATCGCGAAATCTATCCTGGTGGAAGGATTGAACGGGTTTGGATAGTTCTGGCTTAGATCGAAAGCGTTAGGAACGCCAACTTCAACTTCAATGGCATTGAATGTCTCTGAAGTACCATCAAAATCAACTTGTTTTAATCTGTAGGAATATTTACCTGTGGCAAGATTCCTGTCAGTAAAGTTGTAGTTTCTGGTGGCGGTTGAAGTACCGGCAGCTTTAACGATTCCCGCGTCCACCCACTCTTCGTTACCGAGTTTTCTCTGAACGATAAAGTGCTGTGAGTTGGTCTCGGTAGCTGTTGCCCAAGCAATGTTGGCATTGTTTTTATCGGCTGTCGCGGTGAACGATGTAAGTTCAACAGGAACAATAGTTACAACCTGAGCCTGGTTCGAGTAAGCTGAAGTGATGATGCCATTATAAGCACGGATCCTGTAAGTGTAGGTGGTAAGAGGAGCAATTGATGAATCTCTTACTGATGTTGCACCCGCGATAAGGGTTTTGATCACGCTATAAGCATTCGCGCTTGTTGAATCACCGTCTTTTCTTTCGAGGTAGAAGCCTTGTTCGTTACCCGAGTTGTCAGTCCAGTTCAACTGAACATAACCCTGGTTCTGACCGGAAGCCAAAAGGTTCGATGGAGCAAGAACTTCACTCGTGAACTCTTCAGCACCAATATCAGGAGTGGTCGCGTTTCTGAAGTTGCCGAAATAGTCGGTTGTCACTCCGGCGATTGGAAGCGCGCCCGCGTTAGCCTGTGTCGGATATCCTGTGTTGATCCTTGGATTAACAGGAGCAGCATAGCTCATGAAAGGAACCATCTCTGTAACCGCGAATGTATCTCTCGGAGTTACATAGGCTTTGTAATCAGCAAGGGTTACATAATCAGTGGCGGCGTTGTAAGCGATAACGTCAAGAGTCTGAGCTGTGTCAGCATACATGAGGTTATTGTTTGTTGTAGCAGCAAGCTTCAGGAAGTTTGTACCTGATGAAGCAAAAAGTACGGAAGTTCTTCCTGTTCCACCCTGGGTCATGTTCACAAGAACGTTATTTCTAAGATCGATGACACCTGATCCAAAATTACCCCAGAAGAGGTTTGTTGAATGCATGGCCGCCAGAGTAGGAGCTGTGTTTCCATCGAGGAATACTGTGTTGTAATAAACCTCATAAGTAACAGCACCGGCTGTTGCCTGAAGGTTCATGCCATGGATTGCAGGACCTGTCGCGGTTCCTGAAGCTGTGGAACGGGGAGCTCTAAGGTCGTAAATGTAGCAGTTCTGTATTCTGGTAACATTTGCACCGGATGCAAAACCGTTATTTAATTGAAGACCGAATGCTCTACCGGTTGTACTTCCATTGCTGTAAATGTCTTTTATCGAGCATTTATCGATAAGAAGTGTGGAGTTCAAGCCCAACTGCTGAATATCCATACCAACCGCAAGACTGGTTGTAGGTGTGGTTCCATCACTCCAAATACCCTCGATCTGAACATTTCTGATAACAATGTTACCTGAAACGTGATCAGTAGCGGAGTTGGCAGGGTTTAATCTGATACCATACACACCGTTGGTGACCATAATCGATGCTTTGATGTTTGAAATCTTGACGTTTTCAATCGTCGGATTCAATTCAGCATTCATCTCAATGGTTCTGATGTCGGCAGCGGCACCGGAGTTAATGTTTACATTACGGAATTCGCAGAAACCGCCATCAACACCGATGATCCTGTTGCCCCTGTCGGGGTTCGTGACACCGGCAAAACCGTACATCTGTACAGCAGCTCTCCAAAAGTCTTCGATAATGGTATTCTGAATTGTATTGTAGCTGTTTGCCGCGAGTGTATCAGCAGTGTTAGTGCCTGCTGTACCAATTCTTACACCGATTGTGCCCGCGTTAGGCTGTCCGCTCATGGCGTTCAGGTCCATAAACACATTTTTAATGGTGTTAAAACGGGCGCCTTTAAATGTGGCAACACCTCCAACAGGATAAAGAGAATTACGGAGAAGAACACCCATGTTAAATTTGGTTCTGGTGTTCAGATTGTTAGTATTCTCAATAAGTTGTAAACCGTCAATAGTAACGTACTGCGAACCTTCAAGACGAATAAAAGCATCACCTGATGCAGCACCCGGAGATGTGGTTGAGTAACTGCCATTGGTTGGTGACAGAATAACTGTTCCACTGTTCTTCAGTGTGATGGTATTTGTTGAGGATGTACCTGCAACATCAATGAGATGGAATATATCATCATATGTTCCGGCATTTACTGTCATTGTGACAGGTCCCGAAACTCCATTAACGTTGAGTGCTATTGCAGCATCACTGATAGTCTTGAAATTTGCTCCTGAACCACCAACTGTGTAGCTACCCGACAAAGGGGTTGGAGTTACAGGGGTGAATTTAAACTTTGTACCGGCATCAGGGAGCACCTGAACATAGTTATATTCGCCTCCCATTGTCTGATGATAAGATCTGTTACCGGGAACGCCGGCAACGTTGAGGGAAAAGAACTGACCTGTAGCCTGTCCCGCTGTCAGAATCGTGGTTGCATTCGAAAGACCCATTGACGCGCTGGTATTTTTGGCTGAATCAGGGGCCGCGGTGCTACCATAGATAATCTCGATAGCGTTAGTGGTTTCATACAGTTTTATCTGAAACTCAGCGTTCGCGGTTGTATTGTTATATGGAGCCTTAACCTGTTTCCACTCAACCGTTAACACACGGTTAGGTGAGGTGCCGGAGATCTGATACGTTACGAGATTGGTATCGGCGATAGCAAGATCGTCCCAGAAAGGAGCAACTACCTTGCGCAGAGTACCGTTCAGGGCATTGGCCGCTGTAGCAGCAGTAAGATTATTTCCAAATCGCAAGAATCCGTTCGTTGAAATTTGAAAAGTATCTACCGCTACCCCGCAGTAGTTGAAAGGAAACCCGATCAACACAGGAGCAGTGTAACCTTCATCACCAACTGTAGTACCCATTGTCCATGTGAATGGATTCCCGCCGGTGATTCCGGTATACGTGGTGCTGGAAACATCAAGCTTGTATGGAACCTGTCCAAAGGTTGATGCTCCTGTTACCACAAGAAAAATGATCAAAGTAACAAGTCGTTTCATAACTCGTCCTTCCGTATGTTATTAGTGAATTGAATGACTAAAAATGCCATTAGAATAATAATTATTCATGAACGTGAAAGTTAAACAAAATAAAACATATAAAAAAGCAGACGTGAAAAAAATCACAATATCGATGATTTAAAATTAAAAAAAGGCTGCCCCATTTCTGAGACAGCCTTTTTTAAGTGGTTAGTGGTTAGAGGTAAGTGGTGAGTTCGTACTCCACACTCCACACTCTACACTATTTCATGAGCATCATCTTCTTGACAGAAGTGAACTTGCCGGCAGATAATTTATAGATATAAATACCTGACGAAAGCTGAAGCTTCTGAGCGTCGATGTCGGCTGAATGATATCCGGCAGCGAACATGCCTGAGAGAATGGTAGCCACTTTCTGACCCGAAATATCGAACAGTTCGAGAGTAACATTTTCCGGTGTCGGAATTGAGAAGTTAACTCTTGTGCTCGGATTGAACGGGTTAGGATAGTTCTGGCTAAGGTCGAATACGTTAGGAACACCAACTTCAACTTCAATTGAGTTGAATGTTGCAGATGTACCATCGAGATCGATTTGTCTCAGTCTGTACATGTATTTTCCGGTAGCTACATTCTTATCGGTGAATGCGTAAGAAACAGTTGAAGTGCTGGTTCCCGCGGCTCTTACAGAACCCGCGCTCTCCCAGTTACCACCTGAAACTTTTCTTTCAACGATAAAATGCGATGAGTTTGTCTCAGTTGCAGTAACCCATGATACATTAACATTGTTGCCGATCGCGGTCGCGTTGAACGATGTAAGTTCAACAGGAACAATGTTCACGAGTTTGTACGCACCGAAACCGTTGTTTGATGAAAGCACAAATACAGTTATTGTATTGTCATCATTGAACATGAAGGCAACGTCACCGGTACCATTCGCGTTGCTGTTGCTACCGAGCTGCGGGGTTTTCCCGTAGAGTGAACCCAATTTAGGATTACCGTCAGGAATCTTCGCCATGAATCCGTTTTCATTTCCCGCGCCAAAAGCGAAGGAAACTATGAACTCATCAAATGCCCTGTTAACCGAGCCCAGATACGATATCGCGTTTGAGCCAGTTGCAATAACAGTTCCCGGTATGGTGTCAATGATAGCACCATTCGATGAGAACTTCATAACATTTTTACCTGTGGCATTGTAGTAGAACGAGCCGTCAGGAAGCGGAGCCACTGAAGCTGAACCACCAAACGCGTTATTGCTGAGAGTAATGATCTCAGGAACAGGGTTGAAGGCACCGTTGCTCATTGAGAACTTGTAAACCTTCGCGTTGTTGGCGTCGGCTGCCCAGATAACTGCTGTGTTATTGTAGAAGTTACCTGTAACTTTGAACTTGTCACCAAGTCTTGTAGCAGGAGTAACAGCCGGTACGACATACTTCAGTGCCAGAACAGGAGTCGAAGTGAGTTTATCCCACATGTAGACTTTCCAGTCTTGGGCTGTAACAGTTGAACCAACCACATTGGAGGCAAGAATCTTGCCGTCGTATGTGGTTTCGATATCATTGATAATGATGAGACCACCATTGATCACGGTATCCATGAGAAGGGTACCCGCGTCGCTTCCTGTTGCAGGATCGACCACTCTGACGTTGTTACCGCCATTTCGTGATACGATGAAGAGTCTGCTGACCATGTTGCCTGTACCGTCATTTACACGACCGTAAGCGAATCCTCTTTCATTGTTCGCGGTTGAGAACCATGAAGGAAGTGTTCCCTGAGCCTGGGATTTCTCCCACAGGGTTGAGTACACTGGTGGTGGTGGAGGTGTGTACGGGATACCAATAGCCCTCATTGTCCAAGCATAAGGAACTGAACTGAGTACTAATGGGAACCAAGTAGTACCACCATCGGATGATCCAAAGCTTCTTCCCGGCATCGGGATTGTGCCGGAATGAGCACCCATCGGGTACTGAATTGCTGCCACGAATGAGATACTTACCCAGAAATCACTTCCTGCAAGGAAGGTCGGGGCATTATTGTCAAGTGGCAGGGTTACAAGCTGTGGACCGGCTCCTGGGTTAATGTAGTTTTCACCCGCGAAGCTCTTTGTGTAAAGAACCGCTCCTGGAGCGAGTGTATCAGTACCGGCTGCCCAGATCTTTACGACTATTGAATCAACAGATGTTTCATTTCTGTAGATAGCATCGATGTTGGCAAGGCGCATGTTCTGACCGGCGGTAAATCTTGTACCGGCAGTCATTGGCAAGTTGTTTGTACCAAAACCGACTGATGTTATTGCATTGTTTTCATAATCATCATTTTTGACAACAATACCTGAATCAGGATATACTCTCACTTTGAAGTTAGTGAGTGTATCGTTGCTTGATACAGAGTCACCGGCAGCAGTAACGAATGCCCGTGCCGTGAATGTACCTCTCGCGGTGCCGTTAAATGTGAAAGGAATAAGATCCGTTCCACCTATCGTTCCGATACCGGTTCTGTTTACAGGTGTCGCAGGAGTTCCGTTAAAGTTCGCGCCAACTGTGAAAGCCGGTCCGGTTGAACCGAGACGTTTCACGGTTGCGTTAAGATAAACAGGAAGAAGTCCGGCAAGGTCAGTTGTCGGGATCTCTGAGAACAGCACTTTACTGTTGTTCACGTCTGATGATGGTCTGCCAACTCCGTCAAAGGAGATGGCCATCTCAGGGTTTTTCTTCGACAGTGTGAAGGCGCCCGATTTTTCAGATGGCGCGCTTGCCGACTGCGTGAATGAAACCATTGAGTAATCAACCGGCTTCAGTGCTGAAATGGTAATATCATCAAGGTCAAGCAGCCATTGATCTGCAGGAGTATATGCCTGGAAACCAAAGTAATAAGTTCCATTTGCTGGAGCCACAAAGAATACTGTGTTGTCGGTGTAAACTGTATTGGTTATACTTGGATGATCAGCCAACACGGTAGTAAGGCTGTCAGCCAACTGTGCCCTGCCCGCCAAAACTTTAAGTTTTTCGGGGTAGGTTGCCGCCTGCGCTTTATACCAGTATGTTATTTGAACAGCCTGACCTTCAGTCATCTGCAAACCCGGAGTAATAATGTAATCATTACCGGGGAGTGTTCCGCTGTATGAGTAGCGGGCGTGACCAACTCCAGTCCTTGGCTGGGCAGTGGCTCTCGACCAGGTTGTACCACCGTTCTTGTCTTCCCTTGTCCATCCGGTTGGAGGGAAAGTCGTCCCTTCAAATCCCTCAAAATAAGGAAGTGAAGTTATTGAATATGGATTAACCGTTAACACACCGCTTATGTTGGATGTGCTGTCCCAGAATCCACCACCGTTCGTGCTGTAACCACCGTAACGGTACGGACCACCCAAATACTCATACCTGTAGGCATAGTAGTAGGTTCCAGGGGCCAGGTTTTTACCAATGGTAGCCATGAACTCGTCATTGTTTCCGGCCTGAACATTGAAGGTTGCAGGTACCCATGTTGTCCAGTTTGCGGGATTCGTATTGGTTGTGCTTACACCAACCCACGCGTTCAAGCCGAAAGCCTGACCTGTGGAATCAGTAACACCGGCTTTGTAGGCCTGACCATATACAACGACGGAGTCACCGGCGGTTATTGCCGCAGTGGCAGGCCACTGGAGGTTACCCCAATCGATCGCAGATACTGACGGTGTACCCATGAACCAGTCGTCGAAATCAGTATAGAAGTCACCGTTAAATCTGGCGCCGTCTACTCTTACCTGAATGGTCTTTCCAGCATAGGCCGAAAGGTTCCATGATTTTTCAACATAGTTGGTATCAGCTGTATGGTTGTGCGCGCCGATGGAATCAACTGTGGTAAAACTTCCACCGAAGTTAGTTGAAACCGAAACGTAGAGCTTGAAGTCGGTATTAGGAGTACCAACCGCGGTCGATGTACCGTAACCGGTATAGTTAACCACTCTGTATTTGAATTTCAACTGCGATGTGGCAGTGGCAGAGAAGAATGGTGATGCAAAGAAACCTGTTAAAGAACTGCCGTACAGATTCTTTGTAAGTCTCTTCGACCAGTTCACGCCACCGTTTGAACTCACTGTATAGTTACCTGACCAGTTGGCAGGTATAGTACCTGTCGAAGTGTCAAAGTTCTGAACAATCGTTGGCAGAATGAACGGCTGAACCGAAGTACCGCTAACCTTATAATAGAAGGTTCCCGCAGAAGGATCGTTGGTAACAAACTTTATCGAGTCGTTAAGAGCCGCTGTATCAGTGGGAGTAAATGTCAATACGAGATTGAACTGCTGGCCGTTCGGTACGTTCAAAGATGTAGTATTGGCAGTTACTCTTGAAGGCAGCGTGAGAGTCGCGGTAAGAGCAACTCCACCTGTATTACTAACCACAACTGTCTTCTGCATGTTACCACCAATATAAGTGGCACCAAATGCCGTGGAAGCAGGGTTAAGCCCAATGACGGGAATCTGGGGAACAGGTTCGATAAGGATATCATCAAGTCCAAAGCCGTATGCACTCGTAGAAGAGTTGGTAACATCTCTCCATCTCATTCTGAAGTTGTTACCGGCGTAAGCGCTCAAGTCAAAAACGGCTTCTTCGTAATTCGTCATTGAAGAGGCTCTCGACAGGAAACCGAGGGTTGTCCATGTTGAGCCATTATTGGTTGAGACTTCGAAGAATGTGGTATCATTGCTGATAATGGCAGTGATATCGTCATCTTTCCACCAGAACCTGACTCTGTGAGCAGCCGGTAACTGAATTTTTGGTGAAACCAGTAAACCGGGTACTCTTTCAGCCTGGGTTGTCGGGGTAGGTATATAATTGTAAAGGAATCGCGCAGAATAGTTCGTGCGTGATTCAGTTCCACGGTCAATAAATGCGCCTGACCATCCTCCATCGGTGATCAAACCATTAGAGAAATCAACCGTATACGGGAAGGTAGATACCGTACTGACATCAGGCAGACCGGAAAAATAGTAGTTGTGAGCTGCCAAACCATTGTTTGTTGCCAGCATGTAAGCAGTGTAAACACCGCCACCCAAAGAAACAACTTCAACATCTCCGGTACCGTTAGTGTTTGTCGTTGTTCCAATTGAAGGCGTAACATCACGAACCACATGTTGAGTGTTGTATTGATTTGTTACATCAATCAACCTTAACCCGTTTTGCGGGGTACCTGTATAAACGTAAGCAATCACATATTTTCTTCCACCTTCAGTGAAGTAAGCTATCGAGTTTGAACCCGATGGAAGAAGAGTTGTATTGATAGTGTCTATTACTGATCCATCGGCATTAAAACGTCTGGCTGATGAACCATTCGAGTTATAAACGAATTCTGACGCTCCGGTTGTAAGCGGGAAAACAGCCGGTGAACTACCGGGAGCTGTCGTGGATACGCCAACCAGGGTGACTGAATCCATCAGGTATGATGTACCGTTATCGGTGGTCGACCACTTATAAACTTTATTAGTTGTGGAAGTGGCAGCATAGATGGTCAATGTGTTGTTGGATGTTCCACCAACCACTGTGAACTTATCACCCAATCTTGCTGCAGGCCCGGTGGTTGATATAATATTAACCGGTGCTGCAGCATCGTTTGCCCACCGGTAAATTTTGAAAGCAGATGTTGTTGCAGTTGTTACGAGGTTACACGCGTAAATCGCGCCATCTGCATCAACTTCAACATCAGCTATCGTGGCTCCTGAGCCACCTGAAACTCCTGTCATGTCAAGGACACCGAGAGAATCTCCCGTGGTAGCATTTAGGATGAGAATACGTGTACCATACTTGTTGGTTGAGACATAGATCTTGCCGTTTCCGACTCCAAATCCACGCTCCGTATTAGTCGTGCCGAACCAGGCCGGCAGAGATGTGAGTTTAGCACTCTTTTCCCAAAGAGTAGTGCGGTATTGGGCCTGCGTTTGCGTTATTCCCAATAAAAGGAATACTGCAAGCATAAAGGCACCAAACCTAAAAGTAAGTTTATTTTGCATAAACCACCTTGCTTGATGAATGAATGATTGTTTTTGAATGATGACCGGTCTGCCCACCTGATGAAAGATCCCGCAAACCGACCGGAGTGCATTTTACACCTTTAATTTAACAAATAAACCGATGTAAAAAAAACCAAATATAAGGTATGAACTATTACCCGGGAATTTTCATTTAAGCTTTGCTTAATTCGCTTGACACCTTCTCAAACACTACATCAACCAAAGAGTCGTAATCATAACCTTCAGGGTACACGGGTTTGTGAAATTTCACTTTGATCTTTCTCCAGGGACGGGGGAACACACTTCCACGGGGAAGGGCATCAATTGCGCCATCGATAGTTACCGGAACCACCGGAACATGCTTTTCATGCGCGAGGATCGCAAAGGCCTTCTTAAATTCGCCAAGACTTCCGGTTCTCGAACGTGTTCCTTCAGGGAAAATTATGATATTCTTCCCTTTTTCAAGAAGAACGGCGAGTTTTTGAAGCGATTCCTTCAGATCTTTATTAATATCCATCACCACGACATTGTTCCGTTTCGCCAGCGCTTTAAGAAGTGGCCCCTTAACATGCTTTTCTTTGGCGTAGAAATATGTGTTCTTGAAAACCGAATTTTTTATGAATACAGACACAAACAACCCGTCAAAAAAACTTTGGTGATTTGGTGCCAAAATAAATGGTCCGTCGGGCAGGTTCTCAATCCCCTCCCCTTTTATACGGAAGTAGAATTTAAAGAAGATCTTTGAAGAATTCTTGAACAGATTTTGGGTGAACCAGCTCTTGGGAAGCTTTAGATCTATTTTTTCTTTGAATATCTCTCCCCACTTGATTGTTTCAACCTGAAGTTTCTGCTTGTTCTCTTTCATGAAGTTAGAGAGTTTTTCAACCGTGGGGTGATGGATGAAAATATCTTCCTTCACCTTGATACCGAATGTTGATTCAAGGAAAACCTGAAAGTTCACTTTATCAAGGCTGTCGAGTCCCAAGTCCATCTCGAAGTGGTCATCGGGATAAACATCCTGTTTCTTCTGTTCCTGAAGGTATTCCCTGATTACCGTGTACTCTTCAAATTCAGGGTGCGGCTTTTGGGTGATATCCTTTTCTCTTTTCGAATTTTCGATCATTCCGGCGATCTTGAATCGCTGGATCTTTCCGAGGCGGGTTTTAGGGAGTTCTTCTTTGAAAAGGACAAACTTAGCCACTTTTTTAGAAGGATGGGCAGTCTTGTTGTACTTGTCGATGACCTCCCAACGGAAGGTCTCTTCAAAGTTATGAATATTCTTCTCAGCCAGCTTTTTGAAATTGGGATAAATGGCAACCGAGATACTGTCGTTTTCCGCAAAGGCCGCCACTTCGGAAACAAAATCTGATGTTTCCTTCAGCTTTCCTTCTATTTCTTCAGGAGAAATATTCTTCCCGTTAGAGAGAATGATTATCTCCTTTGATCTTCCCGTGATGTGAATGAAACCCTCGTCGTCGAGATGTCCAATGTCACCTGTACGAAGCCAGCCATCTTGCAGTACTTCAGCAGTTGCTTCAGGCTTGTTATAGTAGCCCTTCATAACATTTCTCCCCTTCACGAAGATCTCGCCATCCCGGGTTTCGAGGAGAATACCGGGAAGAAGTTGCCCTGCCGAACCTATCTTCCACTTACCCGGACGGGTGAATGTTATCATAGGAGCACACTCGGTCATCCCGAAACCTTCGAGCATCTCAAAACCGAGGGTTTTGTAATCACTCGCAACTTCCTCGTTGAGTTTCGCGCCACCGCATACCATGAATTCAACTTTTCCGCCGAACTTTTTGTGCACCGTGCCAAAAATTTTCTTTGAAAATTCCCTTGAATTAACGGCTTTTGCCACAGCGAAGAGGGTTTTGGCAACAGGACTCGCGTTGATCTTGTCCATTATCCCCTTCCTGATCGCCTCATACAACCTTGGCACACCGATCATTATTGCGACACCATTGTTTTGAAGTGTGGCAATAATGTCATCCGAAACCATCGATGGTGAAAATGCCATCGTTCCACCGGTATAAAGAGGGGCAATGAAAGAACCGACGAGCGGCAGGATGTGGTGCATGGGAAGCAAGGCAAGGGTAACACGTTCAGGTGTAAATATGGGAACCTGATTGCTCACCGCGTCGATGTTGTACATAATGTTATCGAAAGTAAGCATCACACCCTTTGGATAGCCTGTTGTACCCGAAGTGTAGGTGATAACAGCAACCTTATCCTGATCGTGCTGGTCGAAAATCAAGGGCTCAAATTTTTGATGCTCATCCGGGATATCCTCAAAAACAAACACCTTTATTTTGAACTCAATAAGTGGTTCGATCTTTGAGAACATCTCCAGGTTTTCAGCCGAGATAAATATTACCGCGGGCCGGCTGTCGTTAAGAATATACGCTACCTCTGATGGCTGCGACATGAAATCAACAGGGACAGGTATAGCGTCGTTTATCCATCCTGAATAAAAGGCGAAAACCCATTCGGGCCTGTTTGGTGAGAATATCGCGATCTTGTCGGGTTTTAAGTCTGAGTATAACGAAGCATAGTAATTTCCTTGCCTGTAGAATTCATCGTAAGATATCTTCCGGTCTTTCCAGACAATCGCTGTTTTCTGTCTGCTTTGAAATTTCAACTTAAATTCCTTCTTTACTTTAATTTGAGAACAGGATAACAACACCCGGCACCCCTGATTTTGCCGGAGGGAGCTGCCCGGCTACAGGGCAGCTCCACGTCAACAATATTTAGCTTTCTTTATTTACGATTCGCATCGAGTAGAAAGATCTCCAGACAAATACCAGCGCTATGGCAAAGAATAGTACACCCACGTAAGGCGCGGTATCACGGAAACTCTCCTCGATGGCGATCTCCATCGCGAGCAAACCGAAAAGTGTGGTGAATTTGATCACCGGATTGAGTGCTACAGAGGAGGTATCTTTGAAAGGATCACCCACTGTGTCACCGACCACAGTCGCGTCATGTATTGGTGTGCCTTTCTCTTTAAGCTCCACTTCCACAAACTTTTTGGCATTGTCCCAGGCACCTCCGGCGTTAGCCATGAAAACAGCCTGTGAAAGTCCAAAGATCGCAATGGATATCAGGAAACTAACAAAGAATGCAACCGGTTCTTTATCACCGTGAGCAGGTGCTGATAGGAAGGCGAAAGCGAGAGCGAAGCTGAACACAGCCACGAATATATTGAACATTCCGTTCTGCGCGTATTGGGTACAGATTCGCACAACTTCCTTCGAGTTCTCGATCGAGGCGCTTTTTTCAGCGGTTTCATCGAGATTGATATTCCTCTTGATATACTCGACAGCGCGGTACGCACCGGTGGTTACAGCCTGGGTGGAAGCTCCGGTAAACCAGTAAACAACCGAACCGCCTGCAATCAAACCGAAGATGGTGTAGGGATTTAGCAGGCTCAGAAGCGCCTCGGGCTCGATGCCCAGAGTCTGTTTAATAACAAGGATCAACGAGAATATCATGGTAGTGGCACCAACCACGGCAGTACCTATTAGAACAGGCTTGGCGGTTGCCTTGAAGGTGTTGCCGGCTCCGTCATTAGCCTCAAGGTAATGTTTTGCCTTTTCAAAATCGGGCTTGAATCCGAATTCCTTCTCGATCTCGGCACTTACATTTTTTTGTTCTTCGATCAGTGAAAGTTCATAGATCGACTGAGCGTTATCGGTTACAGGCCCGTAACTGTCGACGGCGATCGTGACAGGACCCATACCAAGCATACCGAAGGCAACAAGTCCAAAAGCAAAGATCGCCTGGTAAGCCATCATATCGGCCGGGATGTATTTGGAAGCCGCGAATGAAATGAACATCAGGAAAATGAACAAGATCCCCTTCCAGAAAGCACTGAAATTTCCGGCTACAAATCCCGAAAGAATATTCAATGAAGGTCCGCCTTCACGCGAGGCTGCAACTATTTCTGCAACGTGCTTCGATTTGGTGCTCGTGAAAATCTTGGTAAACTCGGGGATCAACGCGGCACCCAATGTTCCGCAACTGATTATCACTGAAAGGGTTACCCACAGATTGTCAGGCAGGTGCCCTATAAGCACTTTGCTGATCAGGAATGTTACCACTATTGAAAGAATGGAAGTGATCCAAACAAGATTGGTGAGAGGTTTCTCAAAATCAAGATCATCAGTCTTTCCGTATACCAGACTGCTGATCGCCCGGTTTAGACCGAACGCGACTATTGAGGTGATGATCATGAGAATTCTCATTACAAATATCCAGGTGAGCAATTCTTTCTGATATTCAACAGAACCAACTGCAAGCACTATAAAACTGATCAGTGCCACTCCGGTAACGCCATATGTTTCAAAACCATCAGCTGTTGGCCCAACGCTGTCTCCCGCGTTGTCACCGGTACAGTCGGCAATAACTCCCGGATTTCTCGGATCATCCTCCTTGATCTTGAATACGATTTTCATAAGATCGCTGCCGATGTCGGCGATCTTTGTGAAAATACCGCCTGCAATTCTCAGAGCGCTGGCGCCAAGTGATTCACCAATGGCGAAGCCAATAAAACTCGGACCGGCAAGATCCCGGGGAACAAAAAGAAGAATGATCAGCATCATCACCAGTTCAACACAGATAAGCATTACACCGATGCTCATACCGGAGTCGAGAGGTATATTAAGAAGCTTTATCGGTTGTCTCTCGAGCGAGGCAAAAGCCATTCGGGAATTGGCGAGGGTGTTCATCCTGATACCGAACCAGGCGACACTGTACGAGCCGAGAATTCCAACCACTGTCCATCCAAGGATGAACAGAACGTTCCCTACGGGATAACCTTGAAGGAACCCGAAATAGAACGCGACGCATGCTGCTATAAAAGCAAAAAGTATTGCAAGGAACTTACCTTGCTGCAAAAGATATGTCTTGCTAGTTTCAAAGATGGTCTGCGCCACATCAAGCATAAGTTTGTGTGCCTTAAGCGCTTTGACTTTGCGGTACTGATAAATGCCAAACAACAGACCGAGTAAACAGATCAGTAACCCCCAATAAAGCAGGGTGTTCTGCGCCGGATTCAGCGCTGGTATCTTTAACTCGGCCTCACTCGCGCTTGCCTGAGCCGTTAACAACAACAAAGAGATTGGAACGTAAAGTTTTTTGAACATGTGACCTCGTAAGGTTAGTCGTTAAGTAATGATTTTAGGCTATTTTATTGGCGAAATTATTTTTGGCAAGTTGAGGGAAAAATCAGGTGTCAAAATTATTACATTTTAGAGAAATTAAAAAGGGTTCTTTAAAAGAAATTTTTGTTTTAGGCAGTAAATGGTTATTTTTGTATTCTGTTAAAAATGTTTATTTACTAACCATAAAGGACCGCAATGTTTGCAGTTGTAGATATCGCAGGACAGCAGTTTAAAGTTTCAGAGAAGGAGAAGCACTACGTCTCCCTTCTGAACGCTGAGCCTGACAGTGAAGTAGTATTCGACAGTGTACTTCTTTACTCAGACGACGCCGGCGTTAAAGTTGGCAAGCCTTATGTGGATGGCTTAAAAGTTACCGCGAAAGTCCTCACTCACGTCAAAGATGATAAAGTTCTTGTCTTTAAAAAGAAAAGACGCAAAGACTATGACAAACTGAACGGACACAGACAACATCTTACCAGAATTGAAATCTTAAAAATCGGATAAGGAGTTAGTAATGGCACATAAAAAAGGACAAGGATCCACCAAGAACGGCAGAGAGAGTAATTCCCAGAGACTGGGTGTTAAGGCTTTCGGCGGTCAGTTTGTTGAGGCCGGTTCGATCATCGTTCGCCAGAGAGGCACTAAATTCCATCCGGGTCTGAATGTTGGTAAAGGAAAGGATGATACCCTTTTCGCGCTTACCGACGGTACCGTACAGTTTAGAGCAAGAGCCAACGATCGTCAGTTCGTTTCCATTATTCCTCCCGTTGAATAAGGAGAATAAAACAAGATGAAGAAGATCACCGTTGTCGGCGCCGGTAACGTGGGCGCTACAGCCGCTCAGAGGATTGCAGAGAAACACCTCGCTGAGAATGTTGTTCTGCTTGATGTAATTGAGGGCATACCACAAGGCAAGGGTCTTGACATGTGGGAGAGCGCTCCTGTCGAAGATTTTGACAGCGCGGTCATTGGTACTAACGACTATAAAGATACCGAAGGTTCAGACATAGTTGTTATTACCGCGGGTCTCGCGAGAAAACCCGGAATGACCCGTGATGATCTCCTGATGAAAAATGCCGAGATCGTCGGTTCAGTAACCGAACAGATCGTAACCGGTTCACCAAACTCAGTGATAGTAGTGGTATCCAATCCGCTGGATGTTATGACATGGGTAGCCATGAAGAAGAGTAACTTCCCTAAAAATCGCGTGGTTGGTATGGCAGGTATACTTGACTCTGCCCGTTTCCGTCTTTTTATCGCGAAGGAACTGAACGTCTCCGTAAAGGATGTGCAGGCCCTCGTTCTTGGCGGTCATGGTGACTCGATGGTTCCCCTTGTCAGATATTCCACAGTTTCCGGTATTCCAATTTCAGAACTCATCCCCGAAGAAAGAATCGCTCAGTTGGTAGACAGGGCACGAAATGGCGGTATCGAGATAGTTAACTACCTTAAAACAGGCAGTGCTTACTATGCTCCGTCATCTTCTGCTGTTGAAATGGTTGACGCGATCGTGAAGAACAGACAGAGGATACTCCCCTGCGCTGCTTACCTCGAGGGTGAGTATGGTTTGAACGGAATGTATGTTGGTGTACCTGTCCAGCTCGGCAGCAACGGTATCGAAAAGATCATCGAACTGAAACTGACGGATCAGGAACTTGCGGAACTTCACCGGTCAGCCAATGATGTTAAAGCAAACATCGAAAAACTGAACATGTGATCTTTTGATCGGTTTATATAAAAAGAGGTTGCCCGAACGGACAACCTCTTTTTTTATGTACTATCTTCTTTTTATTCGTTAACCAGTACCATCCGATATCTTACCTTGTTTTCAGACACTTTTTTGAGCGCCAGATTCACATCACGCATTGGCATCTTTTCTATCACCGGTCTAACACCGTGAACCGCCGCAAAATCAAGCATCTCACGAAGCATTTCAGGTGAACCTGTTGCCGACCCCGACACTTTTCTCTCACGGGTAAGCAGTGAAAAAGCACTTATCTCCACCGGGATGCCGAGAGCACCCAGGAAGCAGAGCTCGCCACGCGGTCTTAAAGTGTTCACGAGTGCCTGCCAGTTCATGCTCGCGAACACCGTTGAGAGTACCAAATCAAATTTCTCGGCGTAGGCCGCGAAATCAGGTTCTTTCTTCGAATTGATGAAACCGGTAGCGCCAAGTGAGCGGGCTTCAGTTTCCTTGTCGTCGCTGGTGGATATCGCGGTTACCGCGGCACCCATTTTCGCTGCGAACTGTATCGCCATATGGCCAAGTCCGCCAATTCCGATGACCGCCACTTTTGTGCCTTTCTTCACTCCGAATTTCCAAAGCGGTGAGAATACGGTAACACCGCCACACATCAATGGACCGGCATATTCAGACTCGATCGCGTCTGGAAGTTTGATGGCAAACGCTGCATCTGCTATAACGTGATCAGCATAGCCGCCATGCCTTCCCACACATGTACCCTGTGAGGAAGAGCAGAGGTTTTCATGACCCGTCTCGCATTGCTCGCATGTGTGGCAACTGGCTGACTGCCATCCGAGACCTACACGGTCCCCCGTTTGTAAATGAGAAACCGCCGTACCCTTTCTAACCACTGTTCCGGCAACTTCATGCCCCGGAATGAAGGGATAATTGCTCATCATCCAATCGTTATCTATCAGGTGAAGATCGCTGTGGCATATACCGCAGTGACTTACCTTGATCTCCACTTCATTTTCCGCAAGCGGTTTTGGTTCGTATGAAAACTCTTTTAATTCCTCTTTTGCCTTCCAGGCAGCATAGCCATGTATCATTACACTCTCTTATTTGTTTCTGATACTGTTGTAACATCACTTTTGGGGAGAAAAGTTTTATTTTTTTCAGCTAAATTTGAACTCAAATAATAAATATTTAAGCAATGAACCTGAATTTTGAAGCCCTCTCACCAGCCAAAACCAAATTTTTTATAGTTTTCATCGCCGCACTGCTTTTCCTGCCGTTTCTCGGGAAAGTCCATCTGTTCGACTGGGATGAGATAAACTTCGCCGAGGCATCCCGTGAGATGATTGAGACCGGCGACTATCTACGCGTCCATATAGATTACGAGCCATTTTATGAGAAACCGCCTCTTTTCTTCTGGGTTCAGGTTACATCGATGCAGATATTTGGAGTGAACGAGTTTGCCGCGAGGTTCCCAAACGCGGTGATTGGTATAATCGCGCTGTTGATCCTCTATTCCATCGGTTCCAAATTACATGACCGGACCTTCGGCGTGTTTTGGGCACTCTCTTATGCCGGGTCGATACTCCCCTATTTTTATTTCCGGTCAGGAATTCTGGATCCCCTGTTTAATCTCTTCATGTTTCTCTCGGTTTGGTACGTCTACAGGTTCTTCACCGAAAATGAAGGGAAAAATCTTCATCATGTATACGCAGGGATTTTTTCGGGATTGGCTGTTCTGGTGAAAGGGCCCGTTGGTTTACTCCTGCCCGGTTTGACTTTTGTGATCTTCAACTTGCTCTACATTAAGACGGAGAAGTTCAGAATATTGCAGATGCTCCTCTTCGGAATTGTCGCCATGGCAACAGCCGGGATCTGGTTCGGAGTTGAATACACCGTAAACGGACCAGCTTTTCTTGAAGCATTTTTCAAGTATCAGGTCAGACTTCTCACAACCGGCGATGCCGGTTTCAGCGGACCGGTTTACTATCACTTAGTAGTTGTCCTTATTGGGTGCTTCCCGGCTTCATTCTTTCTGTTTTACGCGCTGAAGAAAAAAAACAACATTTCCGAAGCAACCGGTGGCTTTCGCGTCTTAATGCTGATCCTTCTCACGGTTGTTATCGTGATATTCTCTATTGTAAAAACAAAAATAGTGCATTACTCTTCACTTTCTTACTATCCGGTTACCTACCTTGGTACTCTGGCGATGTATAATTTATACACAGGAAAATTGAAATCGTTCAGAGGATTGAAGATATCGCTTTTGGTTTCAGCAGCATTTATCGGACTTTTGATCTCCGCGCTCGCGCTGCTTGGCATTTACAAGAATGATATAATCCCCCACCTGACCGATGATTATGTAAAGGCAAACCTGCAGGCGGATTCAGTATGGTACGGATTTGAACCCGCCATCGGTATTCTCCTGATCGGAGCAACCATAACGGCCGTGGTTCTGTTCAATAGAAAGAAAGTGGTCGAGGGCGCGTTGATCTTGTTCGGAGGAACGGCGGTTACCCTCTCACTTATGCTTCCGTTAATGCTACCGCAGATCGAAAACTACGTTCAGGGCGCGCCTGTTCAGTTCTATGAGTCACTCAAGGGAAAAGATGTTTACGTGAAATCAGTAGGATTTAGAAGTTACGCTGACATTTACTACAGCGGCAAGGAAAAGAAGAACAGTGCATCAGGTATCGGAATAAAGCACAGCGAAATTGAGAACTTCCTGATCAATGGCGAAGTAAAAAAACCGTCATATCTTGTAACAAAGATCAATGAGAGGGAGAAATGGACTTCAATCCCCACCCTGGAAGTGATGTATGAAAAGAACGGATTTATATTTCTAAGAAGAAAAACGGAGAAGTAACTTAAGGGCGGGAATTCGGGCGGAAGAAAATTTTAGCTATTTATAGATGTCAAATTTAGCGAGCCCCATTTTCTGGAGCCTGTGCTTCAGCGAAGTTACGAGCACACCAATTCCATAGATGGAACTGCGTCTGAAATTGATAGATGAAGCCTCTTCAAAATACTTTGTAGGACAGGTTACCTCCCCTATCTCGTATCCTTTGAAGATGATCTGCGAGAGCATCTGATTGTCGAACACAAAATCATCAGAATTTGCCTCCAGGTTCAGATCGCGCAGCACTTCCGCGGAAAATGCACGGTAACCTGTATGGTACTCGGATAGTTTCTGCCCAACGAGCCAGTTCTGAACGAGTGTCAGAATCCGGTTCGCGATATACTTGTAAACCGGCATCCCCCCTTTAAGCGCGCCTTTTCCAAGAATTCTGGAAGCAAGTACCACCGGATAAAGTCCGTTCGCGATTATCCACGATATCGAGGGGATGAGTTTGGGTGTGTACTGATAATCAGGGTGAAGCATGATCACGATATCGGCGCCAATCTCAAGTGCTTTCTTGTAGCAGGTCTTCTGATTTCCGCCATAGCCTTTGTTGTTGTCATGCTTGATCACATGTCTGATTCCGAGTCTTCTGCCAACCTCGGCAGTATCATCTTTGCTGGCATCGTCAACAAGCACCACATCATCCACTATATCAAAGGGGATCTCATTATAAGTCTGTTCGAGGGTTTTTGCCGCGTTGTAAGCGGGAAGAACAACAACTATTTTTTTATTATTCAGCATCTGTCACAATTTTAGAAAATTTTACCCAGCACTTCAACCATTTTGTTGCGGAAGATCGGCTTTGAGACGAAATCGTTGAAACCAGTGGCAATGAATTTCTCCTTGTCACCCGGAAGTACGTAAGCGGTAACCGCGATAATTGGAGTTTCCTCCAAACCCTCCATTGTTCTGATGATCTTGAGAGCGTCGAGTCCGTTATACTCACCCTGAAGGTTTATATCGAGAACAATGAAATCAAACTTCTCACTCTCGAGCAAGGGTATCGCGTCTTCAAAACTTTGAGAGAATTTTATCGATTTTAACTCTTTCATCTGAACCTTGAAGAGTATTTGTGAGTCGAGCTGATCTTCTATGTACAGACAGTTCAATTTAGAAAGATCAACAGCCGCGGCTTCCTTTGGCTCAACAGTTCGTTGCACCGGTGGCGCTGGTTGAGGTTGTCTGGTCTCCACATAAGAAGGTTCGGGCTTAACCGGGGCTCTTTCGGGAATTCTCTCCTCTACCGGAGATGGCGTACGTCTCACCGGTTCCTGAACAGGAGGTGGTGCCGGCTTTCTGGCGGGAATATCTTCGTATGTGCGCCTGAATGAAGTGTCACGCGAGGTGCTGCCGCTTTCAAAAAGGTCACGTTTTCTCGGTGCAGGCTCAAACTGATCTTTTTTAACCGGTTCTTCCTCAACTGTCCTTCTGAAGGGTTTCTCTTGCGGAATATCAGTCTCCCGCCTTCTTCTCCGGTTCAGGAAGTCAAGTTCACTGTCGAAGTCAAAATCAGTGTAATCACTTTTTTCAAACTCCGGTAATTTTGGCTGTCTTTGCTCCGGTTGCATGTATTCAGATGAGGCAGCCGCTGACCCGGTTGAGTAAGTTTCAGGTGGACTGGCAGTTCTCTCCCTCTCAAAGGAAATTTTGTCAGCTACAATCGCCGGCTTGAATATTCTTTCCTTCTCATCGGTATCTTTCGCATCCTGCAAGTCAAACTCTGCGTTTATTGGAAGCACCAAACCTATTTCATAAGGTGTCCCGGAGCGCTGAATGATCTCAAACTTCCCTTTCAGAAGTTTGAACAACCGCTGCGCCGAAAATATAGTGAATCTGGAGACTCCGAAAGCGCGAAGCTTTGAGACATCTGAATCCACAAATATATTCTGAATAAGATAAAGAAGCTTTTGCTGAATTTTAAGGTTGTGATCACGGAAAGTGATGATGAAATTCTCCTCATCCACCTGATACCCGCTGATGATCAGTTCTTTTTCATCCGTGATGTGAGCCATAATTTTAATTAGGAGAAGAACAAGATTTGTTACTTTTTCTTCATCAGAATCCACCATCAGACCCGGGGTCTTCCGGTCGGCAAAGGTAGGTTTTCTCCAGGTGTTTTGGGTATCGTTCGCTTCCTTTATCACCCTTTCGAGCAGGTGGTCAAGCGCGAAACTTGCTTTGTTTATTTCGGCGAAATGCTGCTCGATCTGAGCATACTCCGAAATGGAGTCCATTGTGAAAAGAAGTTTTTTACGGTTCTCATCTATGAAATCCATGGCTTCCTCCTGCTCCGTGGTGGGCGAAGGAATTGAATCTTTTAATTCTGCGATAAATCCGACAATTACATTTATCGGTGTAAGAATTTCATGGAAAATAAAGGAAAGCTGACCCGGATCGATGCCACCGGCTTTGATCTCGTGGTTTCCTTGTATCTTTTTCTCAACATAAACCACTTTTTCAACCGGCTTCTCCACGTATACAATTTTTTCAACCGGTTTTTCAACTATCACTTCCTTTGGTTGGATCTGAACCTGGGATAACTTGCAGATATATGCTATCTGGTTTATTTCACCATCTATACCTTGAAAGGCAATTGAAGTTATTTCAGCGGCAACTGACTCGCCTGATTTCTTCCTGATGTCAGCGGGGAAACTGACCGGAGTGATGCTCTTCTTTAAGAAGTCCGCTCTCGAACTCTCAGTTGTTAAACTGACAATAGAATTGCTCAGAAGTTCAGTCCGTTTAAATCCAAGATGCTCTTCAATGGCAGGATTAACATAGTTGATAAACCCTGTATTGTCGGTCACCACGAGGATATCCCGTGAGTGCTCAAACACCGTTCTCATCATCTGGAGTTGCTCTTCTTTTTCAAGCAGTCCTGTTATATCCCTTACGATGTTAAAGTGGGCTTCGTCACCTTCATAGTTGAATGATATTTTGCATATCTCGACCTGAATCAGTGAACCGTCTTTCTTTCTGTGATTAAAGGGACCGACAAACTTCCCTTCCTCGTTTTTAGCTGAATCAGCTATGGTCTGAATTTCATCGGGCAGGTAGAGATCGGTAAGATCCATCTGCAGAAATTCGTTCCTGTTGTATCCGTAAATAGCCAGCGCGGCATCGTTCACATCGAGAAATCTGAATGACTTGAGATCGTAAACGAACACAGCATCGGGATTTTTACTAACTATGAATTCATACATCGTGTTTTTTAACTTAAGGACGGTTTCCAGATTAAAATTATTGACATCGTCAAATATAAGGTTATTATCCGATACTGTCTCACTTTCGGGTGACTCTTCGATGTGAGGTCTTGCGATTCCAAGCACGGCTACAAGGTTGTCGTCGATATCAAGAAGGGGTATCGTGACTATCAAATAGGGACGGTCAACCGGTACGCCGGCCACTCTCCTGCTAACCATTGATGCCACGGCATTGCTGTCGCGAAGGTATTTGTCAAGTGAATGATTGAACTCATGCACGAATTGAGGGATGAAGTTCTTTTCTGAACGTCCTTCCATCTGCCCCGGTTTAAGATTCAGGAACGATGCGTATTTGTCATTCACAAAAACGTACTTCCCCTCATTATCCTTCATCCAGACCATTTCATCAAGGTTATTAGCTGATGATTGAATTCTGGTCTTGGTGATGTAAGTGAAGGGATATGATGACTCTATCTCATTTATCAGGGAAGTAAGCCCATCACTCAAACCAAGCTCCCCGGAATCACGGCTGGAAAGTCTGACTTTCAGTCTCTCGGAATCACGGCTGAATGCCTCCTTGATGTGAAAGCAGAGATAGGAGCTTCCTTCAAGTTCAATGGATGTTTTGGTGAATGATACTGAAATCTCCTTCCCGTTTCTGAGAAAGAGATTTATTGAATCACCGAAGACCACTGATTCAGGTGAAGACAGAAATGATTTTACCTTTACACCCTCTGAGATCAGAAACAAATCCGCAAAGGTGTTGTTGCTCTCTTTGATACCGAACAGTTCGATCGCGGACTGATTGAATGAAACAAGCCTTCCGCTTCCGTCTACCATGACACAAGGTGTGGCGAGACTTCGCGTTATACCGTCAAAAACCTTTTCCAGCCCGGACTTGTCGACCATTAAATTTCTTTCAGTTATCTTCTTTTTTGTTCATTCCTGATTATAGCCTTTGAGGGACCGCCAACAGTGACAAAGACTTCGTTTGAAGGTTTTGAAACATAGCTTTGCCTGCTTAGTTTGATCCTGTAGTAGTACGTTTTCCCTTTAAGAACAAGGGTATCATCGTACGCAGTAACATCCTGTGACAGGATCGCGATCGCTTGGTAAGTACCACCAACTCCCTCCTTGCGTTCCACTATGTTGGCTTCTTCCTGATTAGAATTGTCTTTCCACGTCAGCTTTACCATTTTCTTGGCAACTGCGGGAGTATCAGCATAAACACCTACAAGATTGGAAGCAGGAGTAAGATCGAATGGCCAAGTGGTAACCGAAACTTCCTTTGAGAATCCCGAATCGGACTGAGCAATCACGCGCACTTTATAAACAAAGGTTCCTCCCGCTGAAAGCGTTGCCGAATTGTCAGTATACGATGTACGGGCTGCCGAGAGCGTTGCTATGGTTGCCCAGAAAGTTGAACTTGAAGATCGTCTCATTATATTCAAAAAGATCGCGTTCGTGGCGCGGTTGGTCCAGTTAAGCTCCACTTCCCTGGTGCCCCAGGCAGTGGCAGTTAACCCGGAAGGTCCGAGTACCCCGCTTCCTGTTCCACCTTCAGAGTTAATGATCGTACTGAAGGCCGACTTCCCAATTTTATTGTAACCTCTAAGTTTGTAGTAATTTATGGTCGCGGGTTTTGGAAGCGGAAGGAGCCTTGTGCTACCCGAAACGGTGGTAAAGAGGTAGAATGATGAGTTATCAGTATTAACTTCACTCAGCCACACTTCGTATCCATCAACAAGTTTTGATGAGTCTTTCCATGAAAGAATGATATCGGTTGCACCTTCAGGTTCTATAATTTCAAGACCGTATGGAGACGCGGGTGGTGATTTTGAAGTTACAACGGTTATCATGGTCTTGGTTTCACTGTTACTTGAGTTTCCCCCAAGATCATATACCTTAAGATAATAACTGAACGACTTGTCGACAAATGTCGCTGAATCCAGGTTAAGTGTAACTTTTGGTTTGTTACCGTTCTCAGCGGTGAATGATCCGGCAAGTGCTCCATCTATGTAAAGTTCAACCTTCGCGATTCCCTGATCATCGTACGCGTCGTAGATTATTTCACGGGGTGCTAAAATTATGGTATCATTTGACGCGGGCGAGTAAACCGTGATCTGAGGCGGTATTGAGTCACTTCCACCTACAGGTTCAATGCAGGATGTAAGGAATAGTGGAAGCATCAGAAAGATCGCGTATAAACCAATCTTGTTCATCATTATTAAAAACCGTTTTTAATTCTTGTAGTCTATGTAGTAAATTCTTGATTCTGACTCTTTCAGATCTTTGATCTTCAGAGTAAGTTTTCTTGTATCCCTGTCAACAGCGATTTCCGGTAATGGTGTGTTTATGATCTCGGTTGAAAGTTTGTAGGTCTTCGGCATCAAAGTGAAGTCAACCGGTACCAACACTTCTTTAAGCGTCGTGTTGCCAACGTTTGAAATCGCGATTACCATACGGCTGTTGCCCCTCGCTTCAACTCTGAGTTCAACCTTGTTCTTGTTGGTCCACCAATTGTAAAGCACGGGCATGCTGGTGATCCATACATCTTTTTCCTTCAGGTATTTTATTACATCTTTCACAACCGATACATACTCAGGTTTTAACTGAAGATTGGTGTGAAGTTTTAGCACGTACAACCCGCCCTCAAAGATCAGTCGGTCGACATCCTCCAAATAGGTATAGAGCTGGAAGTCATGTTCGACCAGACCGTAATCACCTATTATTGCTTTATCATCTCTCACAGTTTTTGTGATCGTCAGAATTGCTTCCTCACCTTTTACAACATATTTTGGAACAGATCTGTCAGTGAGGGAATCGGTTATGATGTATTTCACTCCTGTTGCAGCCGCGGCCATCAGGGAATTGTCGTTGAAGAGACCATGTGCAGGCGCTATGCCTTTGATCATCGCGTTGGTACCGGTCTTGAAAGTGCTTATAGCGCCCTTGAAGTTCGCTTCCTGCACTTCGAGCTTGTTCAGTTTATTGACGGTGTCATTAACCGATTGCATAAAACCTATGTCGACAATCCCAACTATATCCCCATACCCCGTCAAACTCTTGAATAGCGCGGAGTTTTGGGATAGCCCGCCGCCATCTACAAGGAATGTTGCCTTTACCCCCTCTTGTGAGAGGACAGGTAAAAGATTTTTAATATTCTCCGGCTCCTCACCCACGGAGGCAAGAATTATCGCCGCGGCTTTCTTGTTACCGGGCCAATCGACCATGTAGGCACTTGGCTTATTGGCCAACCAGTATAATGAGTTCCGGATCAGTTTATCGAGAACTATGTAGTCTTCTCTTTGACCCACAACGGTTATAATGTCGAATCCGAACCAAACGAATCTTCCCTTCCCATAGGTACCGTAACAGAGTCCGGAGGTGTTGAGCACTTCTTCTTTAACAAGACCGGAGTCCAAAGTAAAATCGTACCAAAAACTGAGCTGCTGCGTACGGGGATCGAGCACTCGCGTGGCAACCATATTGTCCCATGTTGCGATCTTCAACCTGTAGCCTGTCGGCACATCAAAAGTAACAGGGGAAGCACCTTTTAAGGTAAGGAGCCGCGGTGAAGGCACCTTAGGGATCTCTTTTGTAAAATTGGTACCATAAACCTCTTTGAAATATTCCCACCCCCTCCATTTTCCGTCGGCGGAGAAACTTGCGGTGGCACCGGTTGCAAGGATATTGCCCCCCTTGTCCAGATATTCCTTGATAGTCAGGATCTCCCTGTCACTCATCGATTTTGTACTGGGCATAACGAATATCTGAAAATTCTCCGGGGTAAGGGCGCCCTTGTCAATGTCATCCTCGGTTATCACTTGCACCGAAAATTTATTCCCTGAAACGTAACGTTCCCAGGCAGCCACGTTATCTTTAACCCAGGTTGAACCTTTGGGAAGATAATTTTCTGTGGACTTCGACTGAAAAATCGCGACTTTTACCTGGTCGGATCCGAAGATCTTCGTGAAAGCTTCAATGCTGAAACCATCAGAAGCAAAGGCGTAAGATCCGAACACACCCTGAAGGATATAGTTATAGATCAGCACCGATGTAACGAGCATCAGCCCACCCGAGATCATGATGAGCGAGAAGGTAAAAAAGAAATTTCTCTTCTTTAACGCCACTTAAGATTCCCGCCTTGCCTTACCTGTTGCTGTGGTGCCTGCTGTTGCTGTTGCTCCTGGGCGCCTTCTGAAGTTACTTTAACAAATTTTTTGGCATTCGTTGTCACCGCTGAAATCGGGGCTTCACGCCTTGGCGCGACATATGGCTGCGCCGGAGGTGGTGCCTCGGCTCCAAAACTTCCGGTCACCCTGCTTGGGGCACCGGTCGAACGGTAATTTGGAGCATGAGTGGTATCAAACGCGGTACCTGTACGACGACCCGATTCAGCAGTTGCACGGGTTGCCGATGTTTGTTCTGAAGCCAGTTCCGGTGTTACAAGCTCTGCCTGAATGGTTGCCGGAGGAGCCGACTTTGCTCTTACACCCTGGGCTTCCCTCACCTTGTAAAGGATATACGCACCAATAGCCAGAAAGAAGGTACTGATCGTGGCGACCAGGATGATTGTTGCCAGAATAGGTATTAGTTCCATAATAAATCCTTATTTATTTACTTTCCTGTTCCAATTCGTTCGAGTTTACCCCAGTTCATATCGAGACCGAGAAACTCTTCAATAGTGGACATCATTTTACAAATATCAATGGCGAAAACGAAGAACATTCTGTATATCAATGAGTAAGGAACAAGCCTCAATTCTTCATCTTCCACCGCCACACAATATAGGGCGGTTACAGTATCAAGCAATGCTAAAAACACCCACCAGAAGAAAATCAGACTGGTATAACCATAAAACAGTGAAACCACTATAAAGAAAAAGTTAGCAACAATGTTCATGGTCGGCCAGATCAGAGCTTCATAGAACATGGTCCAGAGGATGAATGTGTCACCAAAGTTGATGGTCGGGTTATAAAGCAGATTCTTGTGCTTTCTGATCGCCTGAAGGATACCCCTCGTCCAGCGGTAACGCTGTTTAAGAAGTTGTTGCAGCTTGACAGGTGCCTCAGTCCACGCGATCGCGGTTGGTTCATAATAAACCTTCCAACCCTTTGAAAGAATCTTAAGGGTAAGATCGGCGTCTTCGGCGAATGTGTCGCTGGAGTAGTAACCAACTTCTTCAATTGCTTTTTTCCTGAATAGACCGATCGGCCCGGGTATGATATTTACCAGCTTCAGAAACGATTGCGCGGCTCGTGCCATGTTCAGACCTTCGATATACTCAAGTGCCTGAAGATCGGCGTAAAACTTGCCACGATTTAAAACTTTTACGTTACCGGCAACTGCCCCGATTCTTGGATCGATAAAGTGGCGGGCACCATTTCTGATGGTTTCAGGTGATAATTGGCTGTCTCCGTCCATACATAAAACTATTTCGGATTTCGAATAACTGATCCCGGCGTTCAACGCTCTCGCTTTACCACCGTTAGGTTTGCTGATAAGAGAGACTTTCACCCTGCCGTACATCCCCTGCTGGAACCCGACAAGCGTTTTTGCCACATCGTAAGTGTTGTCCGTCGAGCCGTCGTTAACTATAATAATCTCATAATTGGAATAATCAAGTTCAAGAAGCGACATTACAGCGTCTTTTAGCAGGATACCCTCATTGTACACAGGAACGAGAACCGAAACAAAAGGCTGGAAGTCCGGTCGCTTCGTAAACGTGTAATTATTCAGCCACAGGTAGGCCATCCCCAAAAGGGCGAAATATCTGATAAGCAGGATCAGAAGGAACAGAAGAAGCGAGATCATGGTAGCATACTCAAAGAGAGCCGAGTACGACAAGACCGTTAAGGGCATGGTGGTGATTATGATAAGTATCATGACCAGCGAAGCTATACCGTTAATGATCATCCTTCGCAGTATCTGCG
Source organism: uncultured Ignavibacteriaceae bacterium (assembly GCA_964625575.1). GTDB lineage: Bacteria > Bacteroidota > Ignavibacteria > Ignavibacteriales > Ignavibacteriaceae > UTCHB3. Next base: position 150,398 of record CAZVBQ010000003.1, read on the forward strand.
CTTTTTTGTTCTCACCATGAGCTTCAGTTGCCTCGGTGTTTTTAACGGTGATCTTGGTTGATCGTATCTTGTTCTGTGACATTCTGATCGAATTTCCTTAAAATTAAAGCATCCAGAAAATAGAGGCACTGACGGCTCTCGAACTGTAGCCGGTGGTCTCTCTGGTGGTGCTTCCCATTTGTCCTCTCAGATTAATTCTGAGGTTTTCCAGAGGGCTGTACGACCCCTGGAGATAAAACTCTCTAAGCCAGTACGCGCTTTCTGGAATGTACCCGATCCTGCCGCCTCCACTAAGGTCAAACTGGTCATCTTTGTAGAAGTTCCAATCAGCGAATAATGAGTGTGACAAAAAGCTCTGTGGCGAATAATAGTAAATTGATTTTCTTGCATAGATGGTTGAGTAAAACTCGTAACCGGCCAGCAACTCAGGATAGAAATACTTCCCGATCCTGATCTCGGTGTTGGCGCCACGGTTACCGTCGCTGATCATCAAATATTGATATGAACCTGAAACCCTGTACTTTGAAGGGAGGTTGTACCAGCCTTCCCCCTTTATCATTTCGGCTCTTAATCTGTCTTTTATGGCACCAAAGGGGTATACAAGCAACGCAGAGTAGAGCATTGTAGCCGCTTCCTGCTGAAGGTAGGTGATCTGAGCGAAATACTCCTTCTCTTTGGTCACCCGCGCGAATGCCTCGTAGAGAGGGTATGCCTTTTTAGGCGACATGAAAGCCTGCTCACCGTATGAGGCTGCAAGCGTTAGAAAACTTAACGGCCGGACAAATAAAGTAGCCTTCCAGGTGTTCAGATCCGACTTTATCCCCTTCCCCTGCAACTTGCCGATACTTCCCATCAGTCCAACGGAGAGGAATGATGTAACTCCCATATCCGACGCGATTCCGTAATTCAGATAGCTGAAATCAGCATTGTCTTCAAAGTACGAGATAAAGGGATTCAATAGTATGTATTGCGGAAACGAGCCCAATAACGCGCCAACTCCTGTAACAGGCAACCAGCCTTTTCGCTGATTTATCAGTGCGATTTGTGTGGTGTCGGTGTTGTTTACGAGCAACGAGTCATAGATATCACTCGCTTTATCGTAGTCACCGGTTTGAGCGTATGCATCGCCGAGAAACAGTTTTGCCGCAAAATCAGCGTTATCTTCTTTTACAAGCCGTTCAAATTCCGATATCGATTTCTGATAGTCACCTTTGAAGAAGTAAACTTTTGCCCTTTCAAGATCGATCAGATAATCATATTCCCCCGCAAGGAGCGAGTCATAAATTGCGAGAGCCTTATCATAATTCTTCAGACATGAATTAATATCGGCATACTCTTTTAGAATGGTTCTATTACCTTCGTGCTTGCTGAGGAAGTCGTCATAAACCTGAAGTGCCCCCTCACAGTCACCGGCCCTGATCTTCTCCCTTCCTCCTTCGAGACTCTGAAACAGAGCTTCTTCCGCCGCCCTGTTTTTAGAAGTTTCAAGGTTTGAAAGCAGGGTTTCAAGTTCAGGATGAGTCGGCTCATACTGTTTTATCAGATCGATATACTGCTGTGCCTTTTCAAAATCGTTTTTTGTCATCTCAAGAGACGCAAGCCCGACAAGGGCGGTTACGTTCTTGGGTTGTTTCGCGAGAACTTCATTCAGGTATCCATATGCAAGATCAGTATCCTTGCCAAGCCAGACGGAAATGATACCTCTTTGTAACTTCAACTCGAGATCGTTAGGATCTTTTTGAATACAAAAATCGAGCTGTTCAATGGCTTTGTAATTATCCTGATTATCAGAAGCGATCCTCGCGTACAACTTGCGAAGTTTACAATCTTCAGAATTGGGATTCTTGTCAAAATACTCACCAAGTATTGTGTAGGCTTCCTGATTTCTTTGCAGGTTATTAAGAAGTTCGACAAGTTCGGTGATCAATTTTACATCATTGGGTCTGCTCTCGAGCAATTTTTGGATCTCAATGATCCTTTTACTGTAGTTTTCTTCCCTGATCTTGGTTACCGTCTCGTAATATTTAACCCACTTCTGATCATCTTTGTACTTGTCTTGAAGGATCAGGAGCTGCTGATAAGCTTCTTCCCATCTTTTATACTTTATCAACTCGTCAATGAGCAGAAACCTGGTTGCATCATCTTTCGGATTATAACGAAGTATCCTGTAGTATTTGTCAATCGCGAATTCTTGAGGAACCGGTGGTTTCTGATTTTGAACCTGCCAGTTGCCGGTGGTATCCTTGTATAGATTCTGGAAATATTTTCCCAAAACCATGTCAAGCCCGTCTTGGGCTTCTTTAAAGTATGGTCTCAGTTTAAGAGCTGTCTCAAAAGCCGTCTTCGCCTCATCACTTTTGCCGAGCCAATAAAGAAAGTAACCATACCGGCTCCAAAGTCTGTGATCATTTGGGTATTTTTTTACAAATCTCGCGAGAATCGGCTCACCTTTCGCGTATTTCTTCAGATAACTTAGAACCTCTGTATATCTGATAACTTCATCCGCTGAGGGCTCTTCGAGTTCAAGATACTTGTCGTACCAGGTCTCTGATGAAACCCAGTCGAACATCAACTTGTAACACTTGGCGATTTCAAGATAATTTTTGGGATTCTTCGGGTTGATCGCGATTTCACGCTGATAACCCTTTATTTTCGCGTTCAGGTCATTATTAAGTTTTTGGTTAACCCTGTTTAAATCGCTCTGATATTCCTTGTTGCCCGGTTCAAGTTTGGCGGCAATTCTGTAGTCATTCTGCGCGTTAACCAACTGATTACGACGTTCATAGCATTTACCACGAAGGTTGTACCCATCGGGTTTCGAGGGAAAGGCACCCACATACTTGTTCAGTAGATCTATTGCCTCGCCATATTTGCCGGCAGACATCATTGCGATCGCGTCGTTTTTGTATTTGTCCGGATTTCCTTGCGAGAAAATCACCGGTGAAAACGAAGCCAGGAAGATTATGACGAGGAGGAAGTGTCGCGCTGCGGTCATTTGTCTCCTACAACACTTCCCGCAAAATTCCGTCGGCGTTTTCAGTGGACGCGTTTGAAACATATGAATAAGAGTAGATTAACGGAAATGCACGATTGAGAAAACCGGGGTCATTGCTTTGAAGATTCGCACGAAGCTTTGCCGCGAGAACCGGAAGGGCTTTATCGTCAGCCTTTGTGAAAAGTACCATGATGGTGTAACCATCCACACAGATCTTCTCTTTCAGGGTAAGTGAAAGCCGGACCGCGTTACTTAGCTGACTCATCGAAATAATTCCCGCGGCTTCTGCCTGCGGATCAAGTTTCAACGAGACAAGCGTGAAAGGCTGTCCTGTGCTTTTATAAAGTGCAACCTGATTGTTCAGAATCAGATTGAACTCATCCTTGCTGTACTGGTTCGTGTGTATCATCGATGCCTGAACCACTTCAACTTCACTCAATTGTCTGTACTTTGGTGGAATATTTGGACTAACGGGCCCCGTGCTCATTCCGGGTGATGGCATGGAAGTGGTGGTTCCGACCGGAAACGCCTGTGCAACAGGAACCCCTCCCTGCTGGTAGAGATTCGCTGATGGTGATGGATCCAGTATCTCGGTTCTTCCACCGGGAACATTTCCGAAAACAACACCTTTGTAAGGCTCAAATGTAAAATCGGTTGTAAACTGCCCTTCAGTATGACCAATATTTGGGGTTATCGTGGCTTTTCCGCCCTGACGGCTTCCATCCCCCTTCTGAAGGTAGATGATAGCTGTTGTGTATTGCACTATATTGTCAACTATGTTCTGGGCAAAAGGAGTTGCCGGCTCACCAAGAATATAGAGGCTGGTTACATTCTTGTCTTCGATGCTTTCAATCATTCTGAGGAATGCCTGCTGAAGCAAACTTATATTCTCAAAACCAACAAAATATGTCAGTTCATCAAAAACGAGACGTGATGGCTGATACTGCTCTACCACATTTACAATATCGTTCAGATATTCCACAAGGTAGGTATCAGGGTTGCCTGACTCATAAACGTCGAGTGGTGGAGTGACTTTAACAACGATCAGCTCACCGTTGTCCATGTGTGTCTGGAGGTCAAAATCAACTGAAGCGGCAAGGATCATCAGATCCTTCGGGCGCATGCTCGTAAAGTATAGACACACTTCTTTTTGCTGAATTCCGGCCATTGCATACTGCAATCCTAATGTTGTCCTTCCGGACTTTCTGGGGCCTATCAGCACGTAAGTACCACCGCGATAGAACCCTCCCCATGAAGTGTCTACTATAGAAATACCGGTGTTTACAAGATTAATTTTTCCGTTTGCCATCTTTCTGCTCTTTATGATCTTTATATCAGTAAGCAATAATCATGCCATTGAATTCCGATATAAAATTGTTTGATTTAAGCCCATTTTAGAGCTTTTTACATTTTAGCCCCGAAGTATTTTCTCATTATGATACACTTTAATTCAGTGTCTCATTTCGGTACATTATTTGTAAAAATGAGAAAATACAAACACAGCCGTCGCGTTGGAAACAATTGTCGGCTCATTTGTCACATAATCCTGCGCGTCGTCATAGTATTTTACATCATGCGAATTGAACCTGTCATACATCGAATTTGTGCGCGAAATATTATATCCTTTAAGAATTTCAGACGGGGCAGGACCGGCAGCCACCGCTCCGGGAAGATACCCCTTGTTGAAATATGCCACTTGCGAGTGAAAATTCTTCGTAAATCTGCTACCAATGTTGTAGATGAACGAAACGCCCCAAGGGTTTTTGCCGAGCACATAGTCTCTCTGATAGACAGCGAGTGAGTCATAAAGATTACTCTTTGTCAGGTCCCTGAAAAGGATCGCCTGCATCGCGATACCGAGATACGTGTGAGTTGTTCCCCACGAGAAAGCGGTACCCTCACCAAAGGCAGTTTTCTTCCGGTTATCGTTAAAAGCGATCAGGTTATTCTCGATGAATTGTTTCATGTCCTGCGAATACTTCGCGACCCGGTACTGTGCCAATGAGTTGATATTTCCCCAGCTCCACCAGTAATCTGAATCGGCTTTCTTCGCCAGATTGATCGCTTCAGTCAGGTAATTGCTGTTCTTTGTTGCAAGATACATCTCGAGCGCGCCGAGAGCGAGTTTACCTTCGTATTTACTGTCCTGATAAAGGCCTATTGGGTTTGTGTCAACGTCAGGAGCCGATTTTCGCATCGCGAATATGTTATTGGCGGCAGCAAGAAGCTTATCGGCATAGGCGTTCTCCTTGAATCTATCACGCCAGATACGGGATCCCATTGCGAGCGCGGCAGAGTAGATACCGATAAGATTCTTCCCCATTCCGGCGAAGGCGGGTCTGTCAAATTTTAAAGTATCATTTTCCGGCAGTCGCCAACCCACGGTCTGATCCCTCCTGTCCTGCACCTGAATTATAAGTTTATTCGGTTTATAATTCATTCTGAGGAGCAGGTCGAGTCCAACCCTTGCTTCCTCGAGAACATCGGGAGCACCATCTTTATTGCGGTCAAACTCCATTTTCTTTGAGTCGAAATCATAAGAAAAAAGAAGCATGTAAGTTGTAAAGGCAGTGGTGTTCAGAAATTTGGTAAAATCCCCCGCGTCATGCCAGCCACCGGTAACATCAACCTTGCCGACACCTTCATCACCCACCACTACCGGTGAGTCGTAAAGATGACATACATTGTGCATGAACGGATTGGTAGGGCCGCACCTCTGAACTTTAAAAAAGAGCAACAGAGAATCGACTATCGTATTGTAAATATTCTCACCAACACGAAATACCGGTGACCTGACTCCCTCCGTCTCTATCGCGTAAGAACCATCAGTTTTTAGTCCGGTAAAATCGAGAATGTGGCAGAAATTGAACCCTCCCCAACCTGCGACGCTCGGTGGCACTTTGGCAGAAAAAACTTCTTTTCCGGATTTTGAATCCTTAATGATAAATTTTTTCTGTCCCATGTCACTTTTGCTGAGAATTACGGCGGTCTTAACGTCACTTTTCCTGAATCCCAATTGATTCAGTCTAATAAAGGCATCAGCCACCATATCTCCCCTGTCGTCAGTTACAACGGGTAATAGTTTCACGTTATCCTCAGCCTTGTTCTTCGCGGAGAAGAAACAGGAGGAAAACAGGAAACCGGCAATAAATATAATAAGGGTTTTTCTGCTCATCGTATACCGGTAAAAAGGTTCTTTAAATTTGCGCTATAATTCGTGCACGTCACAAAGGTTGTTGCCATCCGAACCCGGAACCGGTCATTTAAAGAGATCTTCCAGTTTTACGATGGTAACATTGCCCGGTTTAATGTCGAGGTGATAATTGACTATCTCCTTATCCTCTTCTAACACAGATTCGGGCTTTGGAGTTTGATAAACTATCGGCGATGGTGCATTATTTAGCAAATCCTGCTTGAATTTTTCAGCGTCGGGCGTGATTACCACGATAACCATGTTCTCAGGGCTGAAATATTTCTTAACCGCCTTGTTCACCTGATCACGGGTTACTGTCCCCATTTTCGATCTGAATTTCTGCAGATGACCCGGCTCGGCCGTACCATAAAAGCGGTCATCAAGGGCGTAACCAAGCCGCATTTCAGTGTTGGGAGCATAATGCAGAACATACTTCTGAAGGAACTTCCTTGTCATCTCAAAATCAGCTTCTGAAAGACCTTCTTTCGAAAGTTTTGTGAATTCGCGAAGTGCAGCCCTTAAGGCGAAATGCCTGGTTTCGTTTGGAACAGGTCTTATCCATATCTCAAAAAGGTGTTTCTTCAGCGGAACGTTCACAGGCGGCTTTGAAAGCCTGCCCCCGTTTGGATAATATTCTATGTAGCTGTAGTCACCATAATTCAGCCCTCGTGCTTCACGGATAACCTGATAAAGGTGCGAACTTGAATTGCGGTGTTCACCGAGCCATGAGTTTGCAACAGCAAGTGGATACCACTCGTCGTTGCTTCTGAGAAGATCAATCGGATAACCCATTGAGATTGCGGTGGCATTCGACTTTTTCTCGACTATTATCACTTTAAGTCCCTTCACTTCCTTTGGTGCAACCACTGAAGAAGTGTTCTGTTTTCCGTCAGGAAGCGACATGAGTGAACCCCACACACTTTTTAACAGGGCATCGTCATATCCTCCACCAACAGCAAGAATAAAATTATTCCTGTTAAAAAATTTCGCGTAGAAGTCCTTGACATCTTGCAAGGTTATCGCTTTGAGTGATCCGATGGTTCCCTGAGCGAGATGGCCGTAGGGTGTTCCGGCAAATATGTCGTTGTACAGAACGGCTTTACCGAGCTCCTCGTCACTTGAATAACGAAGTGTGGTCGAGAGGAAAGTTTCCGCCTCTTCCTTCACGCGCTTAAAATCCTCTTCCCTGAATCCGGGGTGAAGGAGTTGCTCAGTGAACAGTTCAAGATACTCTTTCAGGTTGTCTTTGTGAACCGACCCATTATAGACTGTATTCTCGTGGGAGACTGAAGCGTAATAACCCGCCGCCAAAGGGTACAGACGGTTAATGATCTCTGAATAGGTCAGCTTCGATGTGCCGCCTTCATTCAGCATTGCTGCTGTGAGGTAAGCCAGCCCTTCTTTTCCTTTCGGATCGTCTTTGCTACCGACGTTAAACCACACCTTGAAGTTGATAACAGGTTCTTCGGTCTTTAAAAGAACTGTGCGACTTTTATCCTGGGAGTAAATATTCATTGTAAAAACTAATGCGGCTAATATAGCAGTAAAATAAAAACTGGTTCTGTTCATGTTAATTTCCTGTGAGAATTACCTGGTTTCTGCTCTCTTTAACGAAGTAACGGTTTACAGCCGCTTGAATGTCTTCGGGAGTTAAAGCCATAAGTGCTGAGAAGTATTCATCAATTACATTTATATCACCTGTAAGAGTGATGAACACAGGCAATGCTGAAGCGATTGCCTCCGGACTGTCCAAGCCCATAAGAAATTGATATTTCATTCTTTTCTTCAAGGCATCAAGTTTTGAGACGTCGACCGGCTCTTTTTTGAACTTCTCGATAGTCTTCTCAATTTCAGAGATCACATACTCAACATCAGACTCAGACTTTACGCGGGAGTAGATCATAAACGGGAAAGGATCCCTTCTCGTTTGAGCCCCGGCAGAGATAAACTGAACTTTCTGCTCCTCAAGTACAAGTTTGTTGTAAATATCACTGTTCTCGCCGAATGCCAGATCCGCGAATGGCAACATCGCCATGAAATCTTTGTTATTCACGTCAAAAGCATCGTATTTATATCCGATCGCGACTACCGGCAATGTTTTACCATCATACTTTACTTTGGCTTCACGCGGCGCGGTCTGTTTGGGTTCAGCTTCTATTTTTGGAGCGACATACCCGGGTTTCCACGATGAGTAATATTTCTCTATCATCGTTTTGGTTTTCGCGGGGTCAAAATCACCCGTGATCACCAGGACGCAATTCTCGGGCCTGTAATACCTTTTGTAGAATGAAAGGCTGTATTCATACTGATTTGGCATGTCTTTAATGTCAGCCTCAAACCCGATGGTCGTGTGCTTATAAGTATGCTTGTCGAATGCCATATCCTGAAACTTCTCAAATAGTACCGAGAAAGGATTTGTAACGCTCTTTCTGTACTCGCCGTACACAGCACCAGACTCCGTCATGAACTGATCCTTTTTATAATTCAGGTTCATGAAACGGTCAGACTCGAGATCCATCACTTTTTCAAGATCCTCCGCGGCAAAATTAAGATGGTAAACTGTAAGATCATCATCTGTGTAAGCGTTGGCATCGGCGCCGATCGAGGTTGTAACCGAATCGTAAAGGGGATATTTGTCGGTTCCCCTGAACATCATATGCTCAAAGAAATGCGCGAACCCGCTTTTCCCGGGTTCCCATTCATCACGGCTTCCGGTTCTCACCACAGTGTAGTAAGACACCAATCCACTCCCTTGAACAGGGATCAGGATCGCTTTGAAGCCATTTGGCAGGGTGACCCGCTGAACCTTGTAAGGGAAAACACCCCCCGCGAAAAGTGCTGTTGAAGACATGATGACCAATATGACCAAGATTTTTGTAAAAATGCTGTTTTTCATCCGATAACTACCTTGTTAGATTTTCTCGATCCCGATACCAGGAAGGTCCGCGATCTTGATTTTACCGTCAACTATTGTTGTACCTTTATAAACATCATTGCTGATAAGAAGGGCGCCGTCAAGATCAGCCCAAAGTGCCTTCGGAGTGAGGTGCGCCGCGGCAGAAATGGCGCATGAAGTTTCAGTCATGCAGCCTACCATCACTTTCAGTCCCAGACCCTCGGCAAGATTGATCATCTTGTTGGCATTCCTCATTCCGCCACACTTCATCAGCTTAATATTGATGCCGGAATAGACCCCTTTGGCTTTTACAACGTCACTGACACCTTGAACGGCTTCGTCTCCAATAACCGGCAGCGGACTATTGGCGGTAAGCCAGGCGTTTGAATCAACGTCTTTTTTATTCATCGGCTGCTCGACGAACACCACCCCCCTCTCTTTGAGCCAGTGGATCATGTCGAGTGCGAATTGCTTGTCTTTCCAGCCTTGATTCACATCAACGCAAATTGGTTTATCTGTCACTGATCTGATCGTTTCGATCATTTGCTTGTCAGTGTCACGACCAAGCTTTACTTTTAAGATTTTGTATTCAGCCGCTTCATTTACCTTCTGCTTTACCACTTCAGGGGTATCGATCCCGATGGTAAAACTGGTGTTGGGTGTTTTTTCAGCAGCATAACCCCAGATCTTGTACCAGGGCTGACCAAGAAGCTTCCCCACCAGGTCATGCATGGCTATATCCACCGAGGCTTTCGCTGCCGGATTTCCGGGTGCAACCGTGTCGACGTAATCCAAAATTTCTTCAAGTTTGAAGGGGTCACTGAAGCCACTCAGGTTAACCTTTGAAAGAAACGAAGTGGCGGTTTCATGGCTTTCTCCGAGATATGGCGGCATTGAAGCCTCACCATACCCGGTGAGATCACCATATTTGATCTCTGTAAGCATTACGGGAGTTGTTGATCTCGAACTGCCCGCGAGGGTAAAAACATGTTTCAATTCAAGCGTGTAAGGCCTGAACGAGAGAACAAGTTTGTCTTTTTTCATCTTATTGATCGCGAAATTTGAAATATTCCCGGCGCTTCCCGAAACAACTGCTGCTCCGGCAAGAAGCGAGGCTTTTTTGATAAAATCTCTTCGTGAGTCCATTTTATTCACTTTATGTAATTCTCAGGGGTAATCTTCTTGATACCGGGGGTGTCAAGGCTTGTCAGTATTCTCTTGGCAGAAACCAGCATGCCGGTTCTGTATTGGCTGAAGACCCGGCTCTTGGGGTCGAAACTGTTGATGCCAACCATTCCGGCGGCGTGAATGAACTCGAGATTTCCGATATAGATCCCAACATGTGTTATGCGCTGTGGTTTTCCCGGTTCAGGTTTTGGACCAAAGAAAAGGAGGTCTCCTCTTTTCAGGTTATCATAACCTTTTGATACATCAACATTCTCACCATACAATTCCTGCTGCGAAGCATCCCTTGCCAAAAGAATACCGTTCAGGAAATAAACAGTTTTGGTGAAGCCGCTGCAATCCAGCCCTTTGGGTGAAGTACCACCCCACAAGTAAGGCACACCGAGAAATTTCTTTGCGGTTTTGATAATTTCATTCGGGTCGGCTTTAAGTCCCTTTAGCCACTTTTTTAACGGTGAACCTGATTTTCTGGGAATAAAACCTGTTCTTCCGTCCGGGAACTCCACTTTGAACGATTTCTTGGTTGTACCCGAGAGTTTCAGGATCGCGCCCGCGGTAATATCAGACACTGTCCCTGGTTTGGAATCCTCTGAGGTCATCACAAAACCGTAAACATCGGTATAGATCATTTTATCGGCCCTCGACCAGTCGTTCATCTCCTTTTCAGTGAAAACATGAACACCTCCATCATCAAGCCAGCCAATGTAACCATCAGGTGTCTGAACAAGATACCAGTTATCCTCTGTGGATTTTAATATTTCCAACGGTGTTCCCAGGAGTGACTGGGTTACAAGTTCCGCGGGATGGAACGGCTTTGACCTTATGTTTGCCACAGAGAGTGTCACAACCCCTTTTGTATAACCGTTAAGTTCTTTTGATGGAAGAACCTCAATACCGTCAATAACCTTTTGGTCTTTCAGCGCGAGTAACAGTTCCTCCTTGGCGGCGGGAAGGTTTGTCTCCCCTTTCAGCACCATTTCATCACCCCGCTGCTGAGCCTCCACAGCGAAAATTGCGGTTCTCTTGTCGGGAGCGTGTTTTACTGTAACCCGGTCGATCACCTGCTTGATCTGCTCAACCGATAGTTGTTGCGCGTACATTGAAAATCCCAGAATTAGGAATAGAAATATTGTTCTCATGATGCTGACTTCAGCTCTGCTTAAAATTCAAAGTATATTGGAGGCACCATTTCTGCCATCATTATTTGGGAGGCGAGGTATATCACCAGACCAAGCAACAGGCCATGTGCCCAAACCGGAAGTGTAGTGAGAAAATTCTTGAACTTTTCCTTTAATCCCTCGGGGAAGAAAATGATCACTAACCCGGCAAGTGAAAGTATTACCACACCCGGGAATCCGGTATAAAACTGCGAAAAAACCGTGGCATAAAGGTTCTCTGTCACTTGCGTCCAGATCATTGGTATCTTTTCAAGGGTATCGACCCTGAAAAGTATCCACGTTACTGTAATTATGTGGAACGCGATGAACCCACGGAAGAAATTCAATCCCTTCCCCTCCTTGATCCCTGTCTTGGCGAGACCTTTCGATCTCATTTTCTTTGTAAGAACAGAAACACCCATAATCAGACCATGCACTGTGCCCCAAAGGATGAATCCCCATGTCGCGCCATGCCAAAGACCGCAAAGGGCGAACGTAATCAGTAAAGCGATGGCGTTACCCCACTGGCCCATTCTTCTCATCCCCATTTGAGCAGGAGTGAAGAGGTAATCGAGCAACCATCTTGAGAGTGATATGTGCCATCTCCGCCAAAACTCGGCAACACTTGTCGCTTTGTAGGGTGAGTTAAAGTTGTCGATGATCTTGTAACCGAATAGAAGTGCCAACCCGACCGCCATATCAGAATAACCGGAGAAGTCAAAGTAGATATGGATCGAATTCATGTAAATCGCGATCACGTTTTCAGCACCCGTAAAGCGCAGAGGATCTTCAAAAACACGACTGATGAAATTGAGGTAGATGTAATCTGCTATTATCATCTTCTTGATTATGCCGGAAGCAATAAAGAAAACGGCAAGTCCTGTGACCTTCCTTCCCTCTTCCGATGAAAGAAAGTTCTCTTTAATCTGAGGGATGAAATCTGTTGCCCTGTCTATAGGACCCAGTTGTACGTTTCCAAAAAAGGTGACATACAACATGAAATCATCCAGCCGCGGCAATTCCTCAAACTTCTCGTAGTAAATATCGAACAGGTAGCTCAAAACTTTGAAAATATAATACGATATTCCCACCGGGAGGATGATATCAATAGCTGTGAATTCGGCATCCTGTAGCGTGGCGATTTGCGCGAATAAGAAATTGGTATATTTAAAGTACCCAAGCAGGAACAAATTAACAAGTACCATTCCCCACAGAACGTACCTTCTCTTGTCTATATCTTCTATCTTGAAAAGAATGTACCCGAAAAGGTAGTTGACAACGCCAACCCCGAGCAGGAGCAATAAAGACAATCCACCGATCTTGTAGTAAATAAAGACCGAGAAGAGGAGCAGAACCGTCGCCCTTAGCCGGTATCTCGGGTAAACCGCATGATACACCAAAAGCCCGAGGGCCAAAAAGAACATAAATGTGAGCGTACCAAACTGAAGGGGATTGTCCGGGTTATAAACGAACAATCCCGCCAGTTTGGAAAAATCGATATTCAGATCCAAGGAAAATTCCTTTATGAGAGTTTGGAGTCGACGAGCTTTTGAAGATCACCGATGTTCTTGCATTTAAGAACCTCGATATGCTTCAGCCTGATCTTGAATTCTTTTTCTATGGCAAGGATTACGTTAGCGTGGCTGAGGGAGTCCCAACCCGGAACCGTATTCGCCTTTGTTTCATCCTGAATATCATATTCTTCAAGTTCAAGCTGCTTTAATATTGTGTTTTTTAATCTCTCTGATATCATTATTTGTCTTTCTAATGTTTGTTCAATTCTTTCATTTCAGCGATACGCTCCTTGTTTGCCTTGCGGCTCGGTTTACCGGCGGAGCTCTTTATCAGCCATCTGGGGGGAACAAGGTAGACATGCGTGATCGTCAGATCAACCGATGTACCCTTCTCCCTCACCCGCTGGATCAGGTGTTTTTTCTCCTTCTCATCCTCATAAGCTGTTTCGGCAACAACGCTGATCTCTTCGGTTCCGAGTTCAACATTGTCTTCACCAAACGCGATCACCCTTCCTGGGATGATACCTTCTACCACGCCGATGGCATCTTCGATATCTTCAGGGTAGATATTCTTACCGGCAACAATGATGATATCTTTTTTCCTGCCTATCACATAAAGTTCACCATCCAGTTTAAACCCGTAGTCACCACTGTAATACCAGCCGTCTTTCAGCACTTCCGCGGTTTTTTCGGGATAGTTCCTGTATCCGTCGAACATTGATACCGATCTTATTATGATCTCACCCACTCCATGTTCAGGCAATCCGTTTCCGTTTTCATCAACGATCTTTACTTCACACCCTTTTATCTCCTTGCCCGATGACACACATATTCTTGATGTTTTACCGGGGATTGGTGCCACCACCTTGCCTTGAGCAAGACTCTCACGGTCAACTTCGATGGTGGTGACAGGTTTTCCGGTGGCTGTCTGTGTTGCGGCAAATGTTGTTTCGGCCATGGCGTATGATGCTGAAAGAGCGAGAGGATTAAATCCATATTTCTCGAATGCTGCCACGAATTTCCTGTGGCTTTCATTTCTTACAGGCTCGCTGCAATTGATGACCAAACGGAGTGATTCAAGCGAGATTCCTTCCATCTCATCTTCCTCAATCCTGTCGGCCATGAAGTTATAAGCGAAATTCGGCAGCCAGCACATGGTTGCCTTTTCAGCGTTCAATGCTTCAAACTGGAGTGAAGGCGCGAGTACCCACTCAAACGGGTCAACCTGCACAGAGGTTATGCCGTATGCCAACGGCAGATGAAAAGCCGCGATAAGCCCCATGTCATGATAAAGGGGAAGCCAGCTTACGATCTTGTCATTTTCTGTGAGACTTACTGATTCAGCATAGTTGTCCACATGATCGAGAACCGCGCGTTGTGAAAGAAGTACAGGCTTCTGTAAACCTGTGGTGCCGGAAGAATGTTGCAGAAGCACCGGATCTGTTTCAAGTATCGAGGCCCTGATATCCGACAGCAATTTGATATCACCGCCGGTAAGTTCAAAATCCTTGTCCCACTCAAGTGGGTAGTGAAGTCCTTTTATGGTGCTTCCTTCCCTTGTCACCAGTGGCGCTATTATTGGTTCGAGATCACGTTCGGTGAAGATCCAGTCAAGACCCGATCTTTGCGACATCCCCTCGACACCCGATTTAAATTTGTCAGGATGCAGTCTTGGATTGGGATATGCGAGAACGGCGGGTATGGCACCAAGTCCTGCTACCCCGAGATATAGAGGAAAGAACATTGGATTGTGGCGTATAATGATGGCACAAACCTCATTTCGCTTGATCCCCTGTTTTTGCAATAAAACGGAAAACTTGTTGGCGGTTTCCAACAGATCTTTGAACGACCACCGAAATGGTTCCTCTCCTGCCTTCCAGTGTACTATGGCGTCTTTACCGGGAAAACGCCGGGAGTTATCCTCCCAGCGTTCCCAAAGATTTTTAAATTTTTTCAATCTTTTTCCTGATCAGTTCTTTGCGTAATAATCCATCAAGGCGTCAAAAAGGAGTTTTGCAACCTTTTTGTAACCTTCCGCGCTAAGGTGGGTCATGTCAGCGGTGGTGAGTTTATCTTTTGCCCACTTCTCCATCGAACCTTTACCGCCCATTGCCGAGAAGAGATCCCAGAATGCGACACCTGTTTTTGTGGCAACGTTCTTCTGAACTTCAACAAGCTTCATTACATTGGCATTGGTCTCAAAACTTGAACCGACTTTCTTTCCTTTGTCACCAACTCCAACAATAAGGATCGGCACACCGGGCATGGCGCTCTTGATATGATTGACCACTTCGGTGAACTCTTTTTCGTAGCTTGTAGTGTTCTTAACTTTGTCAACCGAATTCAAACCGAAGCTAAGAATAACGAGATCGTAGCCGAGCAGTTTATTGAACGCTGTGAGATTTGCTTTGGGAATCCTCTTAAGAGCGTTGCCGTCATCGCCGCGAAGCGGGAAATTATCGACGTAAACACCGTTCGCTGATTCAAGGCTAACGCCGTAAAGGGCTGCCTGATTGTCTTTATTTGCGGTAAGTTTGAAGGATTTCGATCCTTTGTAGGTAATATCTGTTACTTGGAGACCGCTTCCCGATCTGAAAGGAGCAGAAAGTGAGCCGCCTTTATCAAATTCGTAATCAAAGTTTCCGGAACCCTCGGTATAGAAAACTCTTACCTTGTCGAAGGCTCTTACTGTTTTATATTTCCATGTGGTTTCATATTTCACCCAGCTACCGCTTTTGGGGATGAAAACACCACCGGAGATACCGGCACCGCGTTTTGGATTACCGTTGATCACAAGCTGTGACTCCCAGTTGCTTGAGAAGTCAAGCTTGGTTGTTCCACGGTAGGCTTTATCCTGGGTGGTGATTGCGACGAATCCTACACCCTGACCGCCAAATTTATCCTGAAGTGCTTCTCTGAAATCGGCGCAGATGTTATCACCTTCGATAGCGGAATCACCAAAATAAGCTATTCTTACCATGCCGCTTTTTGCACCCTTCAGCGCGGTGGCGAATGATTTAAGCTGGGATGTGTTTCCGGATATCGGTACCTTTGCCTGCAATTCCCTCTCTACTACAGTTTCAGATAAAAATTTGGAAGTGCTGAGGACATCATTGTTAACCAAAACGCCATAAGCATCAGCAAGATTTCTGAAATAGTTATACTGTTCGTTCCTGATCGAGGCAGCATCCTGCCTTACATCGGAAATAACATCGATCTTTTTTGTGCTGAACGGTCCTACAACGATACCTTCCGGAACGAATGTGAATCCGTAAAATGTTATCGCTGCAAAAACCAGCATGAAAAACGATCTAAAGCCGCCACTTTTCTGTAACATATTATTCTCCGTATTAAAAATTGTCCGATTGGACATAGAATGAGGAATGCAATAACCGCAAATTTACTAAAATATTAGCAAAAATCACGTTATATTCGCAGTTATCAAATACAATAATCAGTCCTAATTATATGAAAATCATGTCAAGAACTTTATTTTTTACCCTTTTAATTATTTTTTGTTCCTCTGTTTATGCCCAGTCGACTGTTTATCGCGTCAAGTTTGATGATGAGATTTCCCTTTCGCTCGTCCCTTATCTAAAAAGGGCGATGGAAACCGCGCAAAAAGAGAAAGCAGACGCACTGCTTGTGGAGATAAATACCTTTGGAGGCAGGGTTGATGCAGCCACCCAATTGAAAGACCTCCTTCTTGATTCAAAGCTCCCTACAATAGCGTTTGTTAATAAACGTGCCGTTTCGGCCGGAGCACTTATAGCTCTTTCATGCCGGTTTATCGCGATGTCACCCGGAAGCGCGATGGGAGCGGCAACTGTTGTCGATCAGGAGGGGAAAAAGGTTTCTGAAAAATATCAATCGTACATGCGGGCTGAAATGAGAACAACCGCGCAAAAAAATGGAAGGAATCCGAAGATCGCCGAAGGAATGGTGGATGAGAGAATCGTGATCCCCGGATTAGTTGATTCTACCCAGCTTGTTTCCCTTGATGATGTTGAGGCTGTACAATACAAGATGGCCGACACGATAGTTTCTTCACCACAGGCAGCCGCGGCTGCTTTCGGATTCAAGAATGCCACCATTATCGATATCAATACCAACTGGGCAGAGGAATTTGTGAAGTTCCTGAACCTCCCGCTGGTTGCTTCCCTTCTGATAATGCTCGGACTCGCCGGCTTGTACACCGAGATCAAAACCCCGGGTTTTGGATTGCCGGGCATAATGGGTATTTTATTTCTTGCACTGTTTTTTGGCTCTTCGATAATTCTTGATCTCGCTTCCTGGTTTGAAGTGGTACTCTTTATTCTTGGGCTCGGTGCAATACTTGTAGAAATATTCTTAATCCCGGGTTTTGGTGTTGCCGGTGTAATTGGTATTCTGCTAATGATAGCGGCGCTTTTCTTCTCACTTTTTAACACAGGTGGCTACTTCGATTACTCTCTGATCCAAGTGGCAATTATCCAATTGGGAGGAGCTCTCGCCGGATTTTTCATCCTGGGTTTCCTCGCCTACAAATTTCTGCCCAATACGAGGAGTTTCAAGGCTTTTGTACTCGATACAGAATCAGGATCAAAAAAGGGATTTACCTCAGCCCCCGACTACACCGGGTTGGTAGGCAAGGGTGGCGTGGCACTAACAGTACTCCGTCCCGCGGGAACAGCACTGATTGATGACAAAAGATATGATGTGGTTACCCAAGGCGATTACATCGATAAAGACGCAAACATCCGGGTGCTAAAAGTTGAAGGAATGAGAATAGTTGTCGAGAAAAAAGATTAGGATAAAAAAAAGAGGCTGCTCCCCGCGGAACAGCCTCTTACTGATGTCAAACACTTTGGTTGGGGGACTATTTAATCCGTTCAACCACGTTAACAACACGTGATTTCTTCACGCTTGTGAAATCGGTTGGCTTGCCTGTTTTGTCGGGTATCTTTCCACTGAAAGCAACTTCCTCGATAAGGTTGGTCTTCGATTTTTGAAGTTTGCCCTGATCATCGTTGTAGAAAACCTTTCCACCACCGGTGATCACGCTTTTGTCAACCTTGATACCCTGTTTCGCGAGTTCAGGGTTAAAGTTATATGATGCATCGTAGCCAGCTTCAATAACCGAGAGGTTACTGCCGTTGAATTTACCTTTTTCTTTAAGGGTGTAAAGCTGGGTTGCGAGCAACTGGTACATTCCGCTTGGATCATTAACCGGAGGTTTAACATCCCGGAATGTCTCATTGGCTTTGAGTGTACCCGGCGAGAATGACCTGAACACCTGCATGATCATACCTTTAAGGTTGTTCTTTATCTCATCGGCTGCCATTTCCTTCTGCTGCGCAGGTATAGAGTCTTTTCCCTGAGGCAGTACAGCTTCAACAATTTTGTCTACTCTGAATATCTCGCGGATGTTTCCTCTTTTGTCGATCCTGGCATAAAATGAATTGGAAGTGATCGCTTCGTAAAATCCGAAATCAAGTTTCTTTAAAGAATCAAGCTTGTCGCCTGTTTTGTACTCTTTTTTCTCACCGTTCATCTCTGACTTGACGTAGATGCTTTTCGTGGAGACTTCAACCTCTGCGATCGTGTCTTTATCAACATCTTTTACTTCAAAATCGATCACGAGCACATTCTGCTGATCCATGCTCTGCTTCATTACTGTGTCGATCTTTGTTTCCTGACTTACAGTATTAACAAAAGCGATCTTGTAAGTGAATTTATCACCTTTCTCTAACTTGTAGCCGAATTTGGACTCGCCCTCAGCCTGTTTTACATCTTCAAGCTTGAGATAATTGGTATCAACTGAAGAGTCGCCTGCCACTGAGGCGGGTGATTTTGATGAATCACATCCTGTGTATACCACGACGGTTGAAAGGAGAATAAATGAAAGAATCATTCTTCTTAATGACATTCTTTTACCTTGTGTTAGTGTATAATAAAAAGTTGTTTCTGGTCGACATGAACTGCTGAAGTTCCCCGGCATAAGAACTGACCACTTTTTCCCAGCCTTCTTTAAGTATCTGATCTTTTAACAGGCCCTTACCCGTCTTTAGCCTGAATCCTTTTTCTTTGATCTCAAATTTCCCTGAATAGTTTTTGGCCAACTGATCGATCAGCCAAAAGCCGAATTTTATCGGTTCAAAACTGTCTTGTATCCCTGTAATTCTCACCCCGTGACAAACTTCCCCTTCGTATTTGGGCTTTGAAGCGGCTTTACCTGAGACAGGGGTGAAAGAAATTGCCTCGACAGATCTGATTCCGGGAAATGCTGCCACGCTTTTTCTGAGGGCCTCTCCATCAATAAAAGGGGCACCAAATATGAGAAACGGATCGACTGTTCCCCTGCCCTCGGAAATATTTGTGTTCTCCAGAATACAAGTACCGGGGTAAACCAGACAAGCAAGCTCCGAACGGAGATTTGGTGAAGGGTCAAGCCATTTTAATCCGGTTTGAGCAAAAGTGGTTTCACGGGAATAGCCCTCCATTTTTACCACTTCCACGTTACATTTTATACCCTTGCGGGTTTTAATATCTTCCCTGAAAAACAGGGCCAGTTCTCCCGCGGTCATTCCGTGCGACATTGGTAATGCTGTTATCCCTATGAACGAAAAGAGGCTGTCTTCAACCACTGGTCCCTCAACGTATGTGCAACCGGTGATATTTGGTTGATCAAGCACAAGCACCGGAATCCCGGCCTCTCCACAAGCTTCCATGACATTGTAGAGGGTTGAGATATAAGTATAAAATCGTACGCCGACATCTCTTATAGAGAAGATCATAAGATCAACTCCTTCAAGCATTTGCCGGGTTGGTTTTCGTGTCTCACCATAAAGAGAATAAACGGGAATTCCCGTTTTTTCATCACGGGCGTTGTCTATCTTTTTTCCTGCTGATTCATCACCCCTGAAACCGTGTTCAGGACCGAAAACAGCAGCTATCTTCCCTTTTTTCTCGAAGTGAATAACATCGACGAGATGTCTTCCATCAACAGTAACCCCGGTGTGATTGGTTACCACGCCGAATGATTTGCCTGAGTATTTGGAGTAATAATTTTGCAAAAATACGTCGGGTCCGTTAAGAAACTTTACATGATCCTGCGTGCAGCCTGTGACGGTCAATAGAAGCAAGAGAGTGAGCAGTTTTAACCGGGTCATTTGGGCTCCCCTGCAACTTCCAGAACCTTTTCCCATGAAAGTGCCCAGGCAGCCATTGTCATTCCGTCGAAAACGCTCCCGTTACGCGTCATTTTATCAACTTCTTCGGGAGTATAAGCATGCAGCGAGAATTCCTCGGAGTCATCAGCCTTCTTGGGATCCATTCGCAGGTCTGTGGCGATGAAAACATGACAGTCTTCATCGGTAACACCATTGAATGGACAGAATTTCCCCACCGGTATTAATTTATCCGCGGTAAAACCAGTTTCTTCCCTAAGCTCAACTTCCGCGGTTTCCAAAGGAGTCATCCCCTCTTTATTTCCACCACACGGGAATTCAAGCGAAAACTTCTTGTTAAGATAGCGGTATTGCTTTACAAGCAGGATCTTTCGATCATTTGTAACAGGAATGACCATAGAAGAGCCGGAAGTATGCACATAATAATAAGTTCCTTTGAACCCCGTTGAAGGAATTACAAAATCATCAATCCTGTAGGTCCAGTAAGGATTTTTGTGATACTCCCGGCTCTTAAGCTTTTTCCAGCGCGATAGCGGCATTAAAGCGGATAGTTGTTCAGACGCTCGTCACGTGAGAAGAAATGAGCGATCTCGATGAGGGCGTTTTCATCACTGTCTGAACCGTGAACCGCGTTCTCACCTTTGCTTGTGGCATATTTCTTTCTAATGGTTCCTTCTGCTGCTTCAGCAGGATCCGTGGCACCGATAAGAGTTCTGAAATCCGCAACAGCGTTCTCTTTTTCAAGCATTAGTGGAACACACGGACCTGATGACATGAACTCAACGAGTTCCTGATAGAATCCTCTCTCTTTGTGAACTTCATAGAAGCCCTTGGCTGAGTCGAGGCTCATTCTGGTCATCTTCATCGCTTTAATTTTGAAACCGGCCTCTGTGATCATGCTTAGGATCTGGCCAATGTTGTTGTTTCTTACCGCGTCGGGTTTAATAATGGCAAATGTAAGGTTGCCCAATTGATTCTCCTTGAATTTATTCTTTATGATTTAACGTTCTTTTTGTAATAAGCATCAAGCGCGTGTTTCATGGTGATACCCATTTCCGCGGGTGATTTTACCACTTTAATACCGGCTTTTTTCATCGCTTCCATTTTTTCAGTGGCAGTGCCTTTACCACCGGAGATGATGGCACCGGCGTGTCCCATTCTTCTTCCGGGAGGTGCAGTCTGTCCTGCAATAAATCCAACCACCGGTTTCTTTACATTCTTCTTGATGAATTCAGCGGCCTCTTCTTCAGCAGAACCACCGATCTCGCCGATCATGACGATACCGTCTGTTTCAGGATCTTCATTGAAGAGCTTTATAATATCGATGAATCTCGAACCGATAACGGGGTCGCCACCAATTCCAACGCATGTCGACTGCCCGATACCAAGATCGGAAAGCTGTTTTACTGCCTCATAAGTGAGGGTTCCTGAGCGGGAAACAACACCGACTCTTCCCGGTTTGTGTATAAATCCGGGCATGATACCGATCTTCCCTTTTCCGGGTGAAATAACTCCCGGGCAGTTCGGTCCGATCAGCACAATATCCTTGGCTCTTATATAATGATAGACAGGTATCATATCATCGGCAGGTATGCCTTCAGTTATGCAGATGATAACTTTAATGCCCGCGTCTGCTGCTTCAAGTATGGCATCAGCAGCAAATGAAGCCGGAACAAATATAACTGAAGTGTTGGCTTTTGTCGCGGCAACAGCATCTTTTACTGTATCAAAAACGGGAATCCCTTCAAATTCGGTTCCGCCTTTACCGGGAGTGACACCTGCCACTACTTTTGTTTTATACTCCACCATCTGTCTGGTGTGGAATGATCCTTCGCCGCCCGTAATGCCTTGAACAACAAGGCGAGTTTTCTTGTCAACAAGAATGCTCATGATTGTATCCTTTATTCTGCAAAATTTTTCAAAATAATCATGCAAGATAACTATTTGACAAGAAATTATTTATCGAATCTTTCCACCTGCCCTGCTTTAACGAACGAAGCCGCCCCGGTATGCAGGGCGGCTTCATTTCTATTCACTTTTCCGGTTTTTAATCCGGAAGATACGACTATTTTACGAGCATCATTTTACGTGTACTGGTGAAGTTTCCTGCCTCAAGGCGGTAGATGTAAACACCTGTACCAAGGGTTGAAGCATCAAAATTCACTTCATATTTTCCGGCAGTCATCATGCCGTTAACGAGTGTTGCCACCAGCTCACCGGTAATACTGAACACTTTCACTGTTACGAAGTTCTCAACCGGCAGAGCAAATTTGATCACGGTTGAAGGATTGAACGGGTTCGGATAGTTCTGTGACAGGGTGAAATCTGCCGGCAGTTCTGATCCTGTTTTCTCGACTGACATTGGCGAATCGAGAGAGTAGAGCATTCCGTCATCAGTTCCTGCCCATACTGTGCTGGAAGACGGTGTGGCATAAACCGAACCCGCTCCGAGGCCTGAGAGCCCGAGATTTGTCCAGCTCGCGCCATTATCAGAGCTTCCAAATATTCCGTTCGCCCATGAGGCTGCATATACATTGTTGCTTGCATCGGTTGTAACTCCATAGATAAATGCCTGACCCACAGGTGAGATTGACCATGATGATCCTGAATTGTGCGAAGCAAGTACACCACCACCATAGGTACCGGCGTAAATACTTCCGTTAGGCGCAATGGCAAGTGACCAGATGTAGGGGTAACCCGCGTTAAGATCAGTCCAGTCAGCACCACCATTAACTGATTTAATAATTCCACCACCGAAAGAACCGGCGTAGATGTTTCCGTTCGCGTCTATCGCGAGGGCATGAACCGCTGTATTCAGCATTCCTGTTGGAAGTGTAGTCCAGCTTGTTCCGCCGTTGGTTGATTTAAGGACACCAAAGCCCCAGGTTCCCGCGTAAAGGTCGCTGTTGGGAGCGATCTTAATCGCCCTGACATCTTTACCGCTGAGTGAAGTAAGTGACCATGAAGCCCCGTCGTTTGTACTCTTGAAAAGACCCTGTTCTGTACCGGCATAAATCGTTCCATTTGCATCAACGGCGAGCGACCAAATGTAACCGGCAGTCATTGAGGGATTGATCTTTTCGAAACCTGTCGCGGTTTTTCTCCAGATATTTCCACCGATCGTGCCAAGCAGGAGCCTGCCACTATTGTCGGATGTGATCGCCCAGATAAATTCCTTGTCCATGAACTGTCCCTGGCTGTTCCAGTTACCTGTTCCGGAGCCACTTCCGCCTGAACCTCCTGAACCGCCACTTCCGCCCGATCCACCGGTGTAATTGTGGAGATTGATGGTTACTGAAGCGTAATCATCTTCGCTTGTAACACCATTGTTCGGAGTGGAATCGGGATCATTCTGATCAACCTCGGTGATTTCAGCGGAGTTAACAACATTTTCATCAACCGGAATATTGCCGGAAAACATTGTGTTGTTCATCTGACCCTGTCCGGTAAAATTCTTGCAGATCATCTGACCATTGATAACGCCTGTTACAAAGTTCATGTCAGCTTTAGGGGCAAGTACCGTTCCACGGACATCAATTCCCTGAATGGTCACACCGGTAGCTTCATGGAAATTGTAGATCACGTTTGAGATCGCCGTGCCGGTTACTGTGAGTCCGCCTCTCCAAGTCGGGTTTGTACCATCGATGTTCACGAGAACAACAGCTCCATTTGGAACGTTGATAGCAACGTTGTTCGCCTGTGAAAGCTGCGCGCCGCTTACATCGAATACATTCAAGAGAGGATGTGTACCGGTTAGTTCCAGACCGCCCCACTGGAACAGTGTCTGGCCGTTGGCCGGGTAACCTGAGAGTGAGTTTGAAAGATTCAGCAGGTATGATGAGGCTGCCGCGAAATCTACGACACTTCCCTGCCTCAAGTTACCATTGTTGATGCTCACAGAATTCAAGGGAAGATTTGTTGAATGTCCGTAAACCACGTTTCCGCCATAAACAGCACCTGAAACGTAAGTAAGATCGTTTCCGACCACAAGAACATCTTCAGCGCCGAAAGCGTAACTTAATTTGTCACCAACACTGTATCCCGAAAGATGAGCGTCATGTCCTACAGCGACCTTGCCTTCAGTGTCTGATGATGGTTGGAAGAGATCATTTAACACAAACAGGTTGTAACCTGTTGCAGGACCGAGAGTAAAATAAGTGGAGTTCAGAGATTGCAGACTTACCGCCGTGGTCATCTGAAGTGTTGTCGAGGCTCCATTTCCAAGTGATCCAACAGTCCAGACACCTGTGCCGGTGTTGTAGCTCCCCTGTGAAGCGTTGTGGGAAGTGTAGTTGAGTCCCGAAGGGAGCACATCGGTAACCTTGATTCCGGTTGCCGGACTTGGACCGTGATTTGTCACCGTAATTGTAAATGTAATTACATCACCATTGTTACCGGAATATGAAGAAGCGGTTTTTGAAATTGAAAGATCCGCTGATTCAACCCATGTAACGGTGGCATTAGTAGCAATTGCCGCGTTTACCGGGGTGGCAAGCACGATCTTCTGATACTGGTTAGGAGAAATCTTGTGAATGTATCGAGTTCCCTGGGGCACTATATGATGAGCGGTGGCAGTAACCGTGGCACTGTTGCTCGCTCCCTTGGTAATTGTGATACCACTGATGACACCCGTGGCATCTGTGACAGCGGATGAAAATCCGAGTGTACCGGATGTGGCTGAGAAATCAACATTTATCCCCTGCATTGGCTGAAATGTCGAATTATATGCCGTCAGATTGAATGAAGCGCTCTGACCGACTGGTAATACAAGATTTGAAGGGTTGAAAATGAGTGTGGATAATATAGAGCCACTGTTCGCGTTGGCGTATGCGTCGTTAACTATCTGAATCGCGAGGGCTTTTACCGTCGCGTTTGTAATGGTGTTTACATCTACTCCATCACTGAAATGCCAGATTGCAGTCTGAACCGCGGAAGCCTGACTGGCTGTCGGCGTACCTGTAAATGGAGCATAGTTGTTCAGGATGTATGAAATATACTGATTCGTGGGACCATCGTCAGTATATTCGTTTGGGCTTGAGCTGCTCCATGTGGCAAGATAGTGAGAAATGTCAATACAGTAAAACTTTGCAGCATTTCCATTAAGATCACCACTTAATGTGCCTGCCCAAACTTGCATGTTAGTGCCGATTGGATATTGGAAACTCACATTTTGTCCGATATCGATTCCGTATACTTTCACTGTTGTTCCAGATGACTGTATCACCGGAGGTTTCTGACCACTGTATGGCTTGTTGGCAACAGAGTCAGGAATAACCGCGAAAAGATTAGAAACGAGGAGTATCGCGCTAATGAACACAGAGAAATATCTCTTCATTTTAGACCTCAATTTGATTAAAAGTTGATCTTGTTCATCAAATAGTGTGCCAAATTAAAAGAATATTCATTTATAGCGTGAAATCGGGGTTTTCGAGAATTTTCGGAATCGTAGTCCGGACTATGAGGGCTGTCTCATTATGAGATCAAAAATTAATTTGATCCCGTAGTGTATCATTTTAGATGGCAGTGGGACAATAGAAGGAACAATTTTTAGGATGGATTAACAAACCTGATCATCTGGTCATTAAAGGTGCCGGGAAGCTCGAACTGAACAAAATGCCCGCACTCTTCGAGGAGAACGGTTTTGAGACCTTTAATCCCGTTTTCGAAGGTGTTGATGATGTCCGTAACTGATAACCAGGGATGAACAAATCTGTTCGGGATCAATTTATCATTCTGAGCAAAAATTCCAAGAGTTGGAAGGGTTATTTCATTCAACCTGGAAGGCACGTCAGAATTCACCACTCCAATGGCACTTCGGGCAACAATTTCAGCGTGGTTCTCAAACAGGGAGAATTTCCTCATATTTTTCCTGTCATCGATCATAAACCGCGCGTCTTCGGGGAAGTTGTGGAAATTCACTATTACATTATTCGCGATCTGTTCGTCGTCGTTGTTCATTATCCGTTCAGAATTCAGATATGATCGTACAAGCAACTTTTCATCATCGCTGTAAGTTTCTGCGCCACCCGGGGCGACCAGTACCAGTTTATTTAAGCGGTCACCAAAGTCGATAGCCATTTTCAGCGCGATCACGCCACCCATCGAATGTCCACAAACTGAAAATTTTCCGATACCGAGCTTGTCCATCAGTTTGATGATCACCTCAGCATAATAATCCATCGTCGCGCTGTGAAGTGGTTTCGATGACTTGCCATAACCTGGAAGGTCGAGAGCGATACACCTGAAGTGGCGTGAGAGCTCTTCAAGGTTTTTATTCCACGCGGGAATGTAACTTCCCAGACCGTGAATGAAGACTACCGGTTCGCCATCGCCCATGTCAGTATGGGCGATGACTAATCCCGGTTCAATTTCAGACTTCGTAATTTCAAATGGGTATTTGAAATCTTCGAATTCCATCTATTTTACGAATTCCAACACTGCCTTTGTGAATTCGGCCGGCTTTTCAATTATAAGCATGTGCCCGCACTCATCGATCTCAACCAGCTTGCTGTTCGCGATCTTCGCGGCACCTGACTTGAAAATATCAGCCGGGAAGCCCGGATTCAGATAGGGATTTGGAATCAATCCATCCTGTTTTCCATAGACAATAAGAGTCGGCACCTTAATACCTTGAATCCTGTTCCAGGTTGGTTCATCAAGCATCGCACCAACACATTTAAGCACGGCATAAGTGAACTCTTTCATATCTTTCGCCTTGGCGTTTCGGGCACGTTCTTCTACCATCCACTCCCATTTGTCATCCCAGGTGTAGAAATTACCTGTCAGGTTTCTTCTTATTCCGTCTTCGGGATTCAAACGTACACCTTTTGGTGTAAGAGCGTTTCTGAGCCACTCCCCTTCACCGTACTGGAATCTTTCAAATCCTGCCGGGGCCGCAAGAACAATGTTCTTGATCAACTCAGGATACTTTAGGGCGAAGATTATCGATATCTGTCCTCCCATCGAGTGACCAACGAGTGTGACATTTTTAAGTTTTAAAGTTTCGATCATCTTTTTGATGGTTTCGGCATAAAAACTCAAGGTATATGGGTAGTCTCCTTTTTGTGACTTGCCGTAACCGGGAAGATCAACCACGATAACGCGGTTATTTTTAGCAAGTTCCGGGGCTACATATCGCCAAAACCCGGCATTGCTGGCGAGTCCATGAATCAATATCATGGTGTTCTCACCGGAGCCGAGGTCAGCGTAAGCCACTGATGGATTCTCAAGCACTGTTTTAGTCGGGTAGCTGTAATCAACGTCCTGAAACTCGAGAGCCGGGGCATCCGCATATCTGAAACCGGAACATCCTGAGAAGAGGATCAGAGCCGTTAACGCAATTGCATAAATTCTTTTCATCGTATCCTCCTTTAGAACATCATCCAGCTAAGCGTTGTAAAAAATGTCCATGGATCTTTTGGTTTCTCTCCGGTGTAGGTTGAGAGAGGTGAATCGTAGAAATCACCCGTCATCATGTAAGCGGCGTGAACACCGAGGGTAAGAAAAACTTTCAGATTATACTTCATTTCAAAGTTTACTTCACTTCCGATGAAATTTCCCCCGCCTTTCAGACTGTTGTTTGAGAGCGCGGCGGCAAATCCGAGCTTCGCGTACATCCTGTTCGGGATGAAATCCTTCGATATGTTGAGGAAACCGGCTGTGACACCGAGCCCCATGTTTGAAATGTCATGAACTGCTGAATAATATCTGTTGACCACTTGCGGGTCAGGAAAGAGCAAAAAGGCTCTGTGATTGCTATAGATTCCGACGGGTGAACCGTAAACGTTTCCGGTGATGACGGAATTAAGTGTACCGTCACTCACGCCATTGTTGTCGCCTGAAGTAAAAAGACCTTCAAGGCTGATCTTGTCGTTCGAGGTCATTCCGTATTTATACTGTACCGAGGCGTTGGCGGCGATACCAAAAATATCCGCGGCCTTGCCGGTTGAAGCACCCACGGTATCAAGAATACCGATGTTTGCCATTACAAATCCATCGATCCACCAGCGCGACGCAAGGAAATCACGGTTATAGGCAAAGTTGCCACCGATCCAGCCAATGTGGCCTTCATATTTCTGGTTCACACCGGGGAATCTGACGCGCGTGGCTCCGTTATAGTCGGCGAGCTGGCTCGTAAGCCCCTGACCGAGAATCGAAATACCACTACCGCCTTTTCCTTTGTCATAAACATACCAGGCATCGATTCCGGCTTCCATAGTGGGGGACGGTCTCCACATGAAATCGGCCATCCAAAGTATTACATCATCATCAAGTTTGATCTCATTTTCCCAAAGCTGGTACATACCGAGTTTCAGTTTGCTTCCGGATGAGAAATCAATATAGGAACTGATACCGGTGCCTTGAGTGCCCCAGTATGAAAGTTTGTAGGCGCTGCTCTGAAACAACCCGAGAGCGTTAACGTTTGGATCCCTGGGCCCATCAAAGATGCGTTGCATACCGATAACAAAGTTATAGTTGGCATCTTCGGGTCTGAGTTCCACGTTTGCCATCAATGTCTGCAAGTTGATCTGCCCGCCGTTGATAGCGCCGCCGCGGTTGTTCCCCACGCCGTATGCTTGATCACCCCAGGTATAGTCGATCTTAAAAAGACCGCGAAATGTTGCAAAATCATCAAGGATCTGGGGTTTGTAGATGAACATTGGTACAAACCTCTGTTCGAAGTACCAAGTGGTCTGAGGAACAGTAAAAGTTGAGTTCTGACCGAAAAGACGGCCAATAACCTGTCCCTGAAGAACATCGTTGGTGGGAGTCACGTTACCGGACGTCATTCTGGTGAATGAGTAACCGATAAACTGGAACTCGCGGGGGGGCTTTTCTTCGAGCCGTGTATCCTGAGCAAAAACCGCAACAGGTAGCGCGACAGCAAGAATGAAGAGTTTTAATAGTTTCATTGATCCTCCAAAAAACCGGTCAACGGGCAGACCGCGCCCTCTTCGCGTCGGCCAACCCGTTCAACCCCGGTTTAAAGTGTGTTTAGTTCTTCACGTATTTCTGAATCCAGGTAACACCAAGGGCAAAGCCATTGTATTTGGTGCTTCCAAAACCTTCCGCCGCGGTGGGGGCTGTGAAGCCCTGAATGGCAGGAGTGGTCTGGATAACTTCATACCACATGCCGGAAGTGTTGACTCTGTAGATACCGGTTGAGGTAAGCGCAGCGGGAACTGTCTGATTCAAGGTGATCTCTCTGATCGAGGTGTTATCTACAACTCTTGAAGTATAGGTACCTTCAAAAGTCACCTGCACGTTGCTTGAGTCGGTTGAGATCACTTTATATGTACCGTTCGCGTTGAAAGTTGCGTCGATTCTTTTTGTTTTCGAAACAGATTTGAGACCGGGTGCAACGTTCGCGCCTTCAGAAAGCCATGTACCAACGAGTGGCTCAGTGGCCGGATTCTGTGGGACATACTTCTGGATCCAGGTAGCGCCAAGAGCGATGCCGTTATATTTGGTCGAACCAAATCCTTCAGCGGCTGTAGGTGCAGTGAAACCCTGAATTGCAGGGTTGGTCTGGATGATCTCATAGGTCATGTAACCTTTAGCGTCAACCTGAAATATACCTGACGAAGTGAGGGCAGCCGGAACTGACTGATTAAGAACGATGCTCTTAATTGTGGTTCCTGAATTTTCAGTGTAGCTCCATGTACCTTCAAATGTAACAGATACGTTCGAGCTATCGGTTGAAACAACCTTGTAAGTTTTGTTTGAGTTGAAGGTTGCAACCACTTTTTTGGTTTTTGATACCGAGGCGAGACCAGGGGCAACATCGCTGCCTTCAGATACCCATGTTCCAACGAGGGGATCTGCTGCAGGTGTTGGTGGTTCTACAGGGTTATCATCTTTTTTACAGCCGGATAAAAACAGTACGACTGCAAGCATGAGAATGGATACAGAAAAAAGCTTCTTCATCTTTTTTTCTCCCGAAATTAGGTTATTGTGTTGATTGTTGATTGTGAATTCTAACCAGTTCCTGCCGGTTTATCTTTCCTGCCTCATTCTTTGGCAAAGTGTCGAGCAGGACCACACTTTTAGGAATTTTATATTTTGCCAGTCCCTCCCGGCAATATTTAATTATCTCATCAGTGGTGAAGACTTGATCCTGATTCAGCACCACGAATGCCTTCCCGGTTTCGCCCCATCTCTCATCCGGAACGCCGATGACGGCACATTCTTTAACAGCAGGATGCTGATAGAGATATTTTTCTATTTCTGAAGGATAAACATTTTCACCACCGCTAATATACATGTTCTTCTTTCTGTCTACCACAAAGAAATAGCCGTCTTTATCTTTAATCAAGATATCACCGGTGTGGAACCACCCGTCAGTTATCGTTTCCGCGGTTTCCTTGGGTTTTCTCCAGTATCCGGCAGTGACCACAGGCGACTTAAGCCACAGTTCACCGGGGGTGTCAGGCGGCAGGTCGTTCCCTTTGTCATCCACGATCCTGGCTTCGATGTAGAAATTTGGGTACCCTATTGAGCCCTTTTTCCTTATCGCGTCATCCTGATGGAGCGAAAAGCAATTGGGCCCCACTTCCGTAAGACCAAAACCCTGACGGATCGCGATCCCCTTCTCATGCCAAATGTTTATGAGCGGGATCGGCATCGGCGCACCGCCAACTATCGCGAAGCGGACACTGCTGAGGTCTGTTGTGGCAAATTTGGATGAATCCGACATCATTTGCAGCATGGTTGGCACGCCGAACAAAAGTGTGGTTTTCTCTTTTTCCATCAACTCGAGTATCAGGTCAGAATCGAACGAGTTAAGAAGCGTGTGCGAACCACCCACGAATAGAAATGGCGTAAAAAGCACGTTCCAACCACCGGTATGGAAGAATGGAGCGTAACTTTGCGTGTGGTCATTTTCTGTGAGATTCAGTCGCAGAACCGTGTTTACCGCGTTCCAGAATATCTGTCTGTGCGTAATCATTACACCTTTCGAGAGACCGGTGGTCCCCGCGGTGTAGAGTATCATCACGGTATCATCAAACTGAATTCCGGTGTCTCTTTTTGAAGATATTTCACTAACCTCACCGGAAAGGAAGTGCCGCAGGCTTTCAACTGGCATCTTCTTAGACACTTTTCCGAGAGTGTTGAGCTTCTTCACTTCTTCCGAAAAACATTCCTCATAAAGAAAGAGCTCAGGCTCCGCGTCGCCTATGAGGGTGTCCAGCTCCCGGGGTGTGAGCCTGAAATTCAACGGTACAAGAATGGCACCCGTTTTTACACAGGCAACATAAAGCAATATGAACTCAGCCCTGTTTTTTGAATAAATACCGATCCGGTCACCTTTTTTCAGACCAATATCCGAGGTTAGATACCCGGCAAGTGCTTCAGCACGCCGGTTGAAATCCTTGTAATTCCACTCAAGTCCGGTCGAGTACTCTCTCAAAAAGAGTTTGTTTGGCGAGTATTGTGCCCATTTTTCGCACCAGTCTGTTGCTAATGTCCTGTTCATTTTCGTGATCCTCCCACGAAGTGAATAACAAGACCGGCAGTTACAGAGAGGATTATCGCCACAGCCGCCGCGACACCCGGGTTCTCACCCGTTGCCACGGTGAAAGGTACCGTTAATTTCCCGTAGTACATGGCGAAATGTACAACTACAGCCACAATTGAGGAAATAACAGCCGTGCGTGTGGTTACTCCCTTAACGAACATTCCGAAAATAATCGGTACGAATGCTGCCGAGAAATAGGCATAAACACCGTTCTGCGCGAAAATTGCCACGCTTAGTTTTGGATTTACCAACTGATCGTAAGACATAAGAATGGAAACCACAGCGAGCACCGCGATAACAACCTTGTTGATTGTCATCAACTGACCCGGCGTTGCTTCTTTTCGGGCGAATTTATCAAAATAGAGAGGCTTAATCAGATCCTGGGTTATCGTGGTCGAAAGCGACTGAATAAGTCCCTCAAGTGTTGAGATACCCGCCGAGATCAAACCTAAAACGACGATCAGTGATACAAATACAGGAAAAACACTCACAACATAAGCAGGAATGATACCGTCGTTCTTAAGCGGCGCACCGTTTACCATCAGGTCAGGAAACTGAAGTCTGGCATAGAGACCGGCAAAAACCACAAGAAAGAAGATTGACTGAACAGTTACTCCACTTATCAGATATGATTTTACACCTTTGGGGTCTTTTATCAGGAGAGATTTTGTAATGATGTGCGGCTGGCAAACTATCGCGATACCGATGACTATCTGAGCAATGAATATCTCAAAAAAGTCGCGGAACAGAAAACTTGATTCATTGTAAACACCGGTAAGTTTTGTGTCGATCTTCCCGAGCTTATCCATAAACCCGCCAATTCCATCATTGAAATAGTGATAACCGGAGCCAAGCATAATGAACGCCACCACAAGCATTATAATTGCCTGAACTGTGTTGGTGTAAACCATCGAATTGGCACCGCCGAACATCATGTATCCAAAGATAAAGACAACCGTGGCAATGAGTACATAAAGTTCAGGAACTGCCAGGGTTTGCGCTATTACCTTGGTAAGCCCCACGGCGATGAGGACGATAAAGGTCAAGAGCAAAAGTGAAAGGAACGCGAAAAAGAGTTCGTACCCCTTGCTTTCATACCGTTTACCCATCCACTGCGCGAGTGTGCCGGCTTTAACGGATGAACCGAATTTTCTGAACCCGATGGTAAGCACGACAAGTGAAACCATCGCCGCTGCCGGATAAACCAGTCCATATGAAATGAACGCGCTTATGCCGAAATTGGCGACAAGCCCCGGGTTTATCACAAATGTCGCGGCACTCGTCATCGACGCGGCAAGCGCGAAACCGATGGTCCACGGTGGGAATTTAACGTTTCCCACTGTGTAATCGTCGATCGTCTTTACTTTTAACGCTCCTCTGATCACAAAAAAAAGTGTGACGGCAACATAGACCGCCATCAACACCCAACCCGCGATAATCAGATCTTCGGAAGTTGATCCCATATTTATCCTTCCTTCTCTAATACTTCACTAATGCGGAGGCGAAAGCGAGTCCGCCGCCTGATCCAACAAACATAAGGTAATCACCTCTCTTTATCCTGCCTCCTTTGTAAGCTTCATTCAAAGCCATCGGGATGCAGGCTGATCCGGTGTACCCGTAAGTAGACATTATTACTTCACCCTTTTCACGGTCAATACCAAGATTGTCAAGGGTCTGCCAGATAGAGTTGATGTTTATCTGTGTAAAGAAATATCTGCCGACCTGCTCCGGAGTGATCCCCTCTTTTTCACAAGCGGTTCTCACCATTTTGGTCCAGATCTCAGGATTCAATTCCTTTGGAAATTTCTTGACGAACTTTAACAGATGGTCATTTTTCTCAACGACTTCTCTCGTAACCGGTATTCTGGTACCTCCGGCATAAATGCCCATCCATTCGTTGTACTGTCCTTCGGTATAAAGTTCACCGTTGAGGAAACCGTCTCCGGCTTCAGAAGGTGAAAGAACAACCGCGCCAGCGCCATCAGCAAAAAGTGTTACTGTTTTCTTGTCGTGAAGATCAAGAAATTTGCTCATGTTGTAGGCACCAATAACAAGGACATTCTGCATCGATTCATCACCCGCGATGAATTTTGAGGCGGTGTTAAGCGCGGTCACGAATCCGGCGCAGGCCGTGTTAATATCGAATGTTCCGGCTTTTACCGCGCCGATCCGGTGTTGCACTATTGACGAGGTCGATGGCGAGACGAATTCGGGTGTGTCAGTGGCAAGAATAATCAGATTCAGATCGGCAGGTGTGATTCCGGCATCAGCTATAGCCGCGAGCGCGGCTTTTTCGCTGAGATCAGCGGTTGATTCACCTTCGGTGGTCCATCTTCTCTCTCTGATCGTCAGATTCTCACGAAGCCAAGTATCAACATCTTCACCGAGCACTTCGTTAAAGAAACTGTTTGGAACAACTTTTTCAGGCGCGTAAGCACCAATTCCTGTAATTTTAGCTCTTCTCATTACCACCCGCCTACATTACTAAACCGCCATCCACACTGAGGACGGTTCCGTTAACGAAGTTCGACTCATCGGAAGCGAGGAAGAGGTACGCGTTCGCTATATCTTCAGGGGCTCCGAGTCTGCCGAGTGGTGTTTTCTCAACGAGCATGTTTATTACTTTTTCAGGGATCGTACCCACCATTTCAGTGGCAATGAATCCGGGAGCAACCGCGTTAACACATATCCCTTTTCTGCCCAGTTCCCTTGCCCAGACTTTTGTCATCCCAATAACTCCCGATTTCGTGGCGACATAATTGGTCTGACCGAAATTGCCATAGAGCCCTACAACGGAGGAGGTGTTGATGATCTTGCCGCGTCCTCTTTCAACCATATAATTCATAACTGCCTTTGTGCAGTTGAAAACACCTGTAAGGTTTACATCAATAACCTGTTTCCATTGTTCCGCGGTCATCTTCGCGAGACTCGCGTCGCGAGTGATACCGGCATTATTAACAAGGATATCCGCGCCGCCAAGAGCCTCAATTGTTTTTTGAGCGGCTTCGGTGGTCGAATTCAGATCGGTAACGTCAACTTTAACGAAAAATGCCTTTTTGCCGGCATCGGTAAGTTCCTTTACGGTGGCGTTCCCGAGCTCTTCGTTAACGTCCCATATTGCAACCGCGGCACCTTCTTCAGCAAATTTTTTAACGGCAGCTTTCCCGATCCCGCGGGCACCACCGGTTACTATAGCTACTCTACCTTCTAATCTGTTCATTTATTTGATCTCCAAATTAAATTCTTCAAAAAATATCACCCCCGGTATCCTGTTCCCTGTTTCATGAACAATCAACCAAACACAAATATTTTTATCGTTTCAAAATTTTAAAACGTTTAAGGAAAAATAATACTTCTTTCAAGACCAAGCACGGTCAGGAGTATATTTTCCTTCTTTCTTCTTCCCACTCATTCTGAAAGTTTGTGAAGTGTACCTCCATCAGGTGGTAGAACTTCTCCATTTCCTCAATTCTTTTTCGTGTAAGATCGCCTTTGTCAAATCCGGCATTATCCGCCATGTCGTTCAATATTCCGGCAATGCGGGTATTGTTTCTGATCAGCGAAAAATTGTTCAAAAAAGCATTCTCAAAGATTTCAGGCTCTATCTCATAATAGTCTTTCCTGTTATTTTCCGTGAACCATGCTTTTCTGATAAGTTTTTTATCCCTCAATCTCCGGAGGATCTGACTGACAGGTCCCTTGCTCCTGCCCAATTCCTCACAGATTTCATCCAGTGAAACAGGTTGCGGGCTGAATATCAAAAGCGCCACTATGTGCCCCATCAATTTGTTCAGTCCGAAGGCTTTGTAGGCTTCGCCGAACCGGCTGATCATCTCTGTTTTTATCTGGTCTTTGTTTGTCATAAGGTTTTTAACATTTCAAAAATTTGAAACGGTTAAAATTAAGCAAACGCTTACATCTGTGCAAGTAATTTTTCGACTTTTGTTCATTATTTGAAAATACGGGTGTCGCGGACTCCCGTAAAGATCATAACCGGGCTGAGTCCGATGCACGACAGGATTACTCTTGCACGATGTTCTCGGTTACCTCTCCAGCCTTAAGGGATAAGTCGCTTTAAATGTGGTACCTTTCTCATGGTTCGACTCAAAAGTGACAGTACCGTTCAAGTAGCGCTCCGAAAGAAGTTTCATGCTGTAAGTGCCCAATCCCCTTCCCTTCCCCTTGCTCGAGAAGGAACGGTTGAAAATCTGCAACTGGATATTTCGTGGCATGTAGGATCTGTTATTCACTTCGAAAACCACATTGCCATTCTCAGGCCTGCAAGACATGGTGATAACTGACTCAACCGGATCAGCTTCCAGAGCGTTTTTCAACATATTACCCAGAACCCGGCCGAGAAGACTACGGTCGGTTATCATTTCAATATCGAAAAGTTCTCCGGTTTCTATCTTTTTGCCTTCCGCAACCACATGATTTTTAAAGAGCTCTATGGTTTCATAAACAAGGATGCGGGCGTTGATGTTACTCCGCCTTATCTCAAGGGAACCACCTTCCGCAGCGATCAACTGTTTCTGGGCCTGAATCTCTTCTATCAACCGTTTCGAGAGGTCTTGAATGCTCTCACTGAAAATCGTAAGTTCCTCGGGATCAGCATCCCTGAGAATCTGCGTGTAACCGAGAATACCGCCGGCTGTGTTAAGTATATCGTGGAAAAATATCTTCTCGAGCGCCTGTTTTCTTTTTTCGTTCGAAATATCGGCAATGGTGAAAACTGTGAAATCTTCCCCTTCAATTGCCATTCTGGTCGATTTTACTCTCAGGTCGAGGGCGGTGC
Organism: uncultured Ignavibacteriaceae bacterium; assembly: GCA_964625575.1. Classification (GTDB taxonomy): domain Bacteria; phylum Bacteroidota; class Ignavibacteria; order Ignavibacteriales; family Ignavibacteriaceae; genus UTCHB3. The sequence continues at coordinate 186,820 of CAZVBQ010000003.1, forward strand.
AATTGTCTCTTTGGGTGATTCGGCACTCTTGAAAGTCTTCAAGTTTGTCGTACTGGGTGTTTAGTATCGAAATCACGGCACCGCAGGTTTTGCAAAATTCTGTTGTCCCGCATCCTGCCTCACTCTCGAAGGCGTGTTGGCAATTGATCGCCTCACCGGGCCTGAAACCTTTACTTAAAAAATCATCGCCGGCATTAACATATTCCAGCAGACTTTTATTGGCAAAGACTATCTCACGCTCCTTGTTCAGGATCATTACATATTCGGGAATTGCATCGAGAACTTTTGTCAGTTCGGTGTGATTCTTTAAGGTATTTATTTGGTAGAGAAGTATCTCTTGGGGGGTACGCTCAGGTGGAGCAAACTGTGTTTGAAGTGATGAACTCATGTGACTTCACTAATTTTTTATTTGTTAATAACAAATTAGTGAATTTTTAGAAGTTACAGAAAATATTAAGAGTTCTTTAAAAATTCTTTTACTTTTTCCGCTGCCGGCCTTGAGTTCTTGAAGCAGTCGCCTATCGAAATACCACCCCTGTAATTGCCACTGAAGAACAATCCGGGGTTTTCGCTCTCAACTTTGTCGAAATACTCTTCGTGTTTGTTGTATCCAAGATCGTACTGTGGAATTGCATTCTCCCACATTACAGATTTATGGAAAACAGGATCACCGTCAATTTTCATCAGTTTTTTGAACTCTTCGATCACTTTTCCATCGAGTTCATCACCGAATCTTCTGAAGATATCAGGATTTTTGGCTCCGCCAATGAACAAAGTAAATGCTGCCTGAGAGTCAGAGCAGCGATTCACAAAGATTACCGAGCTCCAGATCGCTCCGAGGAAAATCTTCCGTTCATTTCCGGGGATCAAAAATCCGAATCCATCAAGTGGTGTGCGTATGTCACTCTTACGGAATGCCAGATACAATACTTTAACAGGGGGATGGTAGATCTCACTGAAGTGCCGGCTCAGGTTACGGTCGAACCCGCTGAATATACTCGCCGAAATATGAGCGGGAATTGTGGATAGCACCACATCACACCTTAAAGTGTTAACATCTTCACCCTTGCCATAAGTTATAAGCCAGCCACTGCCATCAGGCACCACTGACATTACCTTGCAATTATAAACGATCTTTTCAGGGAATTGAGCAGCGATGGTCTTTGGGAGTATCCCCATTCCTGACCTGAACGAAAACATCCTCGCGCTCTGCTTTGACTCTTCATTTCTCTTCTTCGCGGCTTTTCTTTCCCTGGCACCTCCGATCACTCCTTTTACAAGACCGCCGTAAACTTCCTCAAGACGATAAAGTTTTGGGAATGCCGATTTCACACTAAGTTTCATCGGATCGCCTGCAAAAACACCAGAAACAAAGGGATCGATAACATTATCAAGAAATTCATTGCCAAGCCTCCTTGCAACGAATTCACCGAGGCTCTGGTTGTAGCCATCGGCAGACTTGCCAACAAACGGCTCCTTCATAACCCTGAGTTTACCGGAAAGCGTAAAAAGCTTCGATTTAAAAAACGCGCCCGGTGTCATCGGAAGTGGCACCAATTCATCATTCTTAAGTATGTAACGTTTGTCCCCCTCCTGATTTGAATAGATCATCTCGCTCTCGAGGCCAAGATCCTTAACCATTTCCTTGATGAGTGGCGTTGTTTCAAGTCCGGAATTGGGACCAAAGTCCATTACGAAACCATTTTCCGTTTCTGTTCTGATCGAACCGCCCGGTTTCGAGCCTGACTCCAGAATTGTAAAATCAATGCCATCGCGGTGAAGCCAATGCGCCGCGGCGAGACCGGAGATTCCGGCACCAAGAATAATTACATTTTTCATTACGGATTCAATATCTCTTTTTTACCTGAAAGTTTAGTGAGCACAAGCTGAGCAAGACACTCGACAAATGTGGCTGAATCATTCAGACCTGTCATTACAATATAATTTTCAATTTTCGCCTCTTCGGCGTTGTGCCGGTATTCAATGTCGAGCTCAAACGAAGTTTCAACATGATCGGAAACGAAGCTGATCGGAACCACCAGCACATCCTTCACTCCTTTGGAACCGAGCTCCATCAGTTTGTCATCGGTAGCGGGTTCAAGCCATTTAACCGGGCCGACTTTGCTTTGGAACGAGAGATGATACATGTGTGAGTAACTTCTGAGTTTCATCACTGTTTCCATCGTGTTTCGTATCTCACCACTGTAAGGATCTCCTTTTTTTACGAGGCTTACGGGTGTTCCGTGCGCGCTGAAAAGAATGTTTACCATCTGGCGTCTCTCCTCGGGCCACTTCAGAAGGCACTCATCTATTCTTTCGTTAATTGCTTTTACGTAGAGAGGATGATTGTAGTAATTTCGTACGTAAAGAACTTTCGACATGTCGCCTTTATACACCCTCTTCCACTCATTGAATGATGACCCTGTGGTGGTTATGGAATAGTGCGGATATAAAGGAAGAAGCACTACCTTGTCATAATTTCCGGCGGCGACTTTAGCGGCAACAACATCAGTCAAAGGGTTCCAGTAACGCATCGCGGTGAAAACATCTATCTGATCATTCGAAGTGGTATCAGCAGATACGATCCCGCGCAGCCGTGCCTCAAGCATTGAACGCTGAAGCTCAGTCCACTCATTTATCGGTGATTTACCACCGATGAGTTCATATTCTTCAGAAACTTTAGGCGCGCGCCTCTTGGCGATGATCCTGGCAAAAAGCTTTTGCCCGAACGGAAGATTGAAGATATCGGGATCGCTGAAAAGATTCCTCAAAAAAGGTTCTATCGCGGCGAGTGAGTCGGGTCCCCCCAAATTCATAATTACTACAGCAATTTTGCTCATACGGTCTCTGCTCTATCACAAGTGTCTAAATTTATCAAACGGTTCTTGAGTACCTGCCTTGGTCCTCTTTCCTTTCTATATAACCATCAAACTTCATCGCAATGTTCCTTATCAGAAGTCTTCCTTTGTTTGAAACTTTCAGACCGTCATCGCCGATCGAAAGAAGTCCGTCAGACTCCATCTCAGACAAGTTTTTCAGGCCACTGGCGAAATAATCTTTGAAGTTGATTTTAAACTGTGATTCGATAGTTTTGAAATCAAGTTCGAAGTCGCACATCACTCTGGTGATCACTTCCCTTCTGAGGAGGTCATCATCAGTAAGGTAAACACCCTTGTGAACGGGGAGCTTCTCATCATTCAGAGAATCGAAATACTCTTTTTCCTTTTTGAAGTTCTGGGCATAGACCCTTCCGATCTGACTGATCGAAGTGATGCCAAATCCATACAGATCGGCACCCGCGTTGGTAGAATAACCTTGGAAGTTGCGGTAAAGCTTCTTCTCCTGAAGGGCTATCGCCATTTCATCTGTCGGTTTCGCGAAGTGATCCATCCCGATGAAAACGTAACCCGCTTTCATCAAAGTTTCAACTGTTGACTTAAGGATGTCAAGCTTCTCTTCCGGTTTCGGGAGGTCTTCAGCCTTGATGAGGCCCATGTGCTTTTTCATCCAGGGAACATGCGCGTAATTGAATACCGCGATCCTGTCTGGTGAAATATCAATTACAGCCTTTACCGTTTCGAGGAATTTCTCTTTTGTCTGAAACGGTAGACCATAAATGAGATCAAGATTTATACTTGAGTAACCAAGCTCTCTCACCCAGTTTACCACCTGACGGGTCATGTCTTCAGGTTGAATTCTGTTTACGGCTTTCTGTACCTCGGGGGTAAAATCCTGAACTCCCATCGAAATACGGTTAAAACCACCACTTCTGAGTGCCTCAAGGTGCGGTCTTGTCAATCCTCGTGGGTCGATCTCGCAACCTGCTTCGATCGAGGGATCGATCTTGAAAGAAGTGTTGATGTACGAAACCAGATCAGCGATCTCATCCGGATCAAGGTGGGTTGGAGTACCGCCACCCCAGTGAAGCTGCGTCACCGGGCGGTCAACATCGAGATATGTACGAAGGAGGTCAATCTCATTCTTCACGTATTTGATATATTCTTTGATCCTGTCCCTGTTCCGGGTGATGATCATGTTGCAACCGCAGAAATAGCACAATGTGTCGCAGAACGGAAGATGATAGTAGAGCGAGAGTGGCGGTTTTTCAGCCGCTGTGTTCGTTCTAACTATTTCGTCCAGATAATTCTCGGCTGTAAATCCTTCATGGAAGTGTGGCGCCGTCGGATAACTTGTGTACCTCGGACCGGGCTGGTCGTATTTCTTAATAACTTCTAAATCAAAATCGAGTTCAAACATCTGATTTTTCCATTAATTGTGATATTTATGGCTCTCTGTCTTTATAAAATCGACAAGCGCCTTTAGGTTCTCCGGTTTTACGTCGGGTAAAATTCCATGGCCAAGGTTAAATATGTGACCATTTCCGGAATCAAGCGAGGCCAAAATCCGGGCAGCCTCTTCTCTTATTGTTTCGTGCGGGGCGTAAAGAATGGTAGGATCCATGTTCCCCTGCACTACAGCCTTGTCGCCGATCTCTTTTTTAACAGCCGCGAGGTCGACTGTCCAGTCGACAGAATATCCGTTGGCGCCGAGTTCTGCAAGCTTGCTGAAATTGTAATTGACACCTTTGGCGAATACGATAACAGGAGCGTGAGGCTTCAGTTCTTCGACTATCCTTTTGATGTATGGCATCGAAAACTCTTCAAATTGCGCGGGTGAAAGTATCGAACCCCAAGTGTCGAACACCTGAACCGCGTCAGCTCCAGCCTTCACTTTTTCTTTCAGATAACCGATGATCACGTTCGTGAGCATGTCTAGCACTTTGTGTGCGGCTTTTCTCTCATTGTAGGCGAATTCCTTTATCCTCGAGAAATTCTTTGAACCTTTTCCTTCAACCATGTATGTTAAAAGCGTCCATGGAGCACCGGAAAATCCGATCAGCGGTACTCTTCCGTCCAGTTCTTTAACCGTAAGTGATACCGCGTCCATTACATATTTTAACTTGTCAGCCGGATCAAATTCAGCTATCCTCTGCAGATCGGAAGAATTCCTTACAGGGTGAGGGAAAACGGGACCGGTCCCTTCATTCATTATAAATTCAAGCCCCATGGCCTCGGGGATTACAAGAATATCGGAAAAGATGATAGCCGCATCAACCCCGATAATATCAACCGGTTGAATCGTTACTTCGGTTGCCAATTCAGGGGTTTTGCACATGGTGATGAAGTCTGCCTTTTCCCTCACTGCCCTGTACTCAGGCAGGTATCTTCCGGCCTGACGCATAACCCAGACCGGGGTTCTTTCAGTTTTCTCACCCCTGAGCACACGAAGAAAAAGGTCATTCTTAAAGCTTTTCAAAAATTATTCTCCAAAATATATTGTTTAAGTTCTGTCAATAGAGTTTCAAGTGTATAAACAGAGGGTGTCATAAATACATGGTATCCCCTGTCTTCGATCGCTTTTTTTGTCACATCCCCAATGGCGCAGACGTAACAATCGTTCAGCACCAATTCCGCCTCATCTCCGAAAACCATCAGAAAATTTCTGAAGGTTGAAGGGCTGGTAAAGATCAGGAAATCGGGCGATGAGATGTCTAATTCCCCTCTGATCAGCGACCATGATTCACGGGGTGGCGGATCAGTCCTGTAAATCACCACCCTTTCAACAGTGGCACCGAGCGCCACGAGATCATGAGCGAACGATTCTTTCGAGAGGTTGCTGACGGGCAGGAGCAGTTTCTTGCCTTTGATTCCCAGGGTTTTGAAAATGGCAACAAGCCCATCCGCGGAGTAAGTTTCCGGGATGATCAGATCATTTTCAGCGAAATACTCAAGTGCCTTCAACGCGGTTTTTTCACCCACGCAGGCGAGTTTCAAGCGCGGATGTTTCGCGAACGACTGTTCAAGCATCTCCATTACAGCCACGCATGAGTACAAGGCATGTACAGAGGTAAGAATTATTATATCGAAATCTTCAAGCCTTGAAAACGCCGAGAATGAGTCATCATCATATACTGGGTCGATCACAATCAACGGGATGTTTCGCCCGGTAAACCCGGTTTTTCGCAGGAGGGATTCTGTTTCCTCTCCCTCTTCATATGCCCTGAATGTTACTGCCACTGGGAATTCAGGCCGGGAAATCTGATTCAATTTTAGCCAACCCTGTCAATGGTGGCAATGATTTCTTTTCCACCATCATTGAACATGTCGCGTGCCAACCCGATGCCGAGTTCTTCAGCTTCATATCTGGAACCTTTCACGTAACCACGCATTGCCTCTGAACCATCCACTGTACCGATGTAAGCCTTCAGAAACAGTCCGTTTGGTTTGGTTATGGCGTGCGCGGCTATGGGAACCTGGCACCCGCCTTCAAGTTCACGCAAGAAAGCGCGTTCTGCCGAAACAGCGGCAAATATTTTGTCATCATGCAGGCATTGAACCACCTTATGAGTGGCCTCGTCGCCTTCCCTGATCTGAATACCAAGTGCCCCCTGCCCAACGGCGGGTAGCATGGTATCGATCGGAATAATTGACGAAATGTGTTCTTCGAGTCCGAGTCTTTCGACGCCCGCCCTCGCGAGTATGATGGCATCCCAATCGCTGTCGAGAAACTTCTGAATTCTTGTAGGTACATTACCTCTGAGTTCCGTGACTTTCAGATCAGGTCTAAGATTCAGTAGCTGTGAGCGGCGGCGAAGTGATCCTGTACCGACAGTTCCGCCTTCGCGTATCGAATCAATTGTCACGCCTTTTTCTTTAGCGATAATTATATCATTGACAGCGTGACGTTTCGAAACTGCCGCGAGCGAGAGACCCTCAGGCATGTTTGTCTCGAGGTCTTTCAATGAATGCACCGCGAGGTCAACTTCATTGTTTAATAGCGCGTGCTCAAGTTCTTTTGTAAAAAGGCCTTTGTCACCTATCTTCGAAAGAGCCACATCAAGTATTTTATCACCCTTCGTGTTGATGTGAATTACTTCAACCTCGATACCCGGATGAAATTTCTCTAATTCAGATTTTACGTGTTCTGTCTGCCAAAGGGCAAGTTTGCTCTGTCTGGTGCCGATTCTAATTTTCATTTAGCTCTTCTTTACGGGTTCGTTTTCAATCTGGGGTTCAAATAAGCTCGTGATAACGGAAGTGTAGTTTGCCACTTCCTGATAATTCAGTCCGCTCTCTGCCACATGTCTTAACCGGATCGTGGGATTGTGGAGAAGCCTGCCGACGAGTCGCTTGGTCATCTCATCCAGTTTCTTCAGGTCTTCTTCATGCACTTTGTATCTGATCTTTTCGATCTCTTCCTGACGTATCTCCTCGAAGAAATCCCTGATCTTCTTTATGGTTGGGATCACCTCAAGGGTGTTATACCAGGCGAAAAGATTTTGCATCTCTTCAAGAATGATCCGCTCAACAGCGGGAATTTCTTTTTCACGGCGTTTGATGTTCTGGTCGATTATCGAACCAAGGGAATCAATATCATTATAAAAAACACCGTCAAGTTTCGCGACAGCGGGATCAATGTCCCTCGGAAGAGCCAGATCCATCAGACAAACAGGGTTCCCCCTTCTTTTTTTCACGATGGCTTTAACCTCATCATAATTCAGTATGTATCCGGGGGCAGATGTCGCTGAAACGATAATATCAAAATTGTGGAGCTGTTGCTTCAGGTCGTCAAAGTGGATTATCTCGCCATGTATCTTTCTCGCAAGTTCTTCAGCTTTTGAAAGGGTTCTGTTGGAAATGGTGATCTTGCCTATCCCCTTGTCTCTCAAGTGGACAGCTGCCAGCTCCCCTGTTTCGCCGGCTCCGATCACGATCGCTGAACGGTTCTCGAAAGTTGAGAATATTTTCTCAACCACCTGTATCGCGGCGTAAGAGACTGAAACGGCTCCCTCGCCAATCCCCGTCTCACTGATGCTTCTTTTACCGACTTTTACCGCGGTATCGAATATCCTCCGCATGACGGTGCCTGAAAAATTCATGTCGATAGAAAGCTGAAATGCCTCTTTCATCTGACCATGAATCTGAGAATCACCCAAAATAAGGGAATCGATCCCCGATGTAACGGAAAAAATATGCTTGATGGCTCCACAAGAAAAGAAATTCAGGAAATTCTTGTTGCCAAGCCCCTCAACCTTTTTAAAATCAAGAAGGGCGTCCTGAATTTTAGCAATGTTCAGGTCGTTTTCCATCGGAAGACCAAATATCTCTGTACGGTTACACGTGGATATTACAAATCCGTCTGTGAGATATTCACGCCTGAGAATATCGATAAATCCGGTTATCTCATTCTTCGAAAGGTGAAGTGCTTCACGCTGTTCAATAGTGGCAGTGTGATGATTTATTGATGTACCAATAAGATTCATATCGTGTCTCCGGTAGTACCGGGCAAATCAAACTCTATTTTTTAAATTGGTGAAATGATGAGCCCATTATACCTGTGGCGGCAAGGGCAATGATCGCGGCAACAAAGCCCACGACAGAAAATATCATGAACTTTTTCCCGTACAAACCGGATGTGAATCTTACCACTATTCCGGATCCATAAATGAGCCACACTGCCCCTGTCATGAGAAGTTTTGGATCAAGCAGACTGTAATCAGGGAACGCCTGTGGCAACCAGACCGTGCCTATAACAATGGCAACGGTCAGAAGCGCGAAACCAACAAATATCGAATTAACTGAAAGCCGTTCGAGCATCTCAAGGCTTGGAAGTCTGTTGAATATCAACCCAAACTGGTTCAGCTTAATCCGCTTGTACTGGACAGTGAACAGTATTGAGTAAACTGCCGATATCGTAATTCCGGCGTATCCCAAAAGGGCTGAAATAACGTGAAGACCGAGCAACCTGTTACGCAACACTCCCGGTACATCCACAAGGTCTTCAATGAACAACGAGGAGATCGTCTGAAATATCAAAGATATTACAATGATGAAAGCCCCGGTTGCCCTGATATCCGACGAAAGCTCGATCAGAAAATATGAGAATGCCAGCGAAAACGCCAGTACCGTGAATATTTCAAACTTTGTGGTGATCGGAGGATGGTCAAAGTGTATCGTCCAAAACAGCAGATAGGCCGTGTGAATTATCAGCGTAACAAACAGAAACACGCGTTTCACATTGTGAAGTGCGGGTTTATCTTTGTAAAAATCGATAAGATAAACCGCAAAAACTACCGCGTAAAGCAGCGGCAGGGTTACGTTCAGAAGTTTTATTGTTTCCAGCATCGGATTTTATTTTTTTTCTGTAGCAAATATATGAAAAATCCCTTAGAAATGGGTTTGTTGATATACTGTTATTTATTAAATTTACAATCCATTTCAACAATTATTTTTTTAATTTAGCACCTAAAATAACTGTTATTTCTTAAAAAATTCAACCAAAAAGATAACCGGAAATAAGATGAAAAAAGCAGCTTTAGCCATATTGGCGATCGCCTTCCTTTTCGCGGGATGCGGTAAAGAAGAACCAAAGAAACCAGAAGCACCCGGCGCGGCCAATGTAAGAGGCGGCAAGGTACTCGAAATAATACAAACCACCACTTACACCTATGCCAAACTTGAAGAAGAAGGTAAAGGTGAAATTTGGATAGCGGTTCCAAAGATCGATGTAAAAGAAGGTGAAAACATCTTCTTTACCCAGTCAATGGAAATGAAAAATTTTGAAGGCAAAGAAGCCGGAAGAACATTTGAAAGCATTCTTTTCGTTCAGGATCCAGCGAAAGACAAGGCAACTTTCGGCGGTCAGGCAGGCGGACCAAGCGATATTCCGAAGGATTTCAAACATCCTGAGCAGGAAACCGCTCCAAAAGAAGAAGTTAAAGTTGAAAAAGCCGCCGGTGGTGTTACCGTTGCTGATATCTTCACAAAGAAGAATGAGCTGAAAGACAAAACTGTTAAGATCCGTGGCAAGGTTACCAAAGTTAACGAAGGTATCATGAACACCAACTGGATTCACATTCAGGATGGTACATCATCAGGAAAGGATTTCGATCTTACTTTAACTTCAGCGGAAGCTCCAAAAGTTGGTCAGACCATCCTCGTTGAAGGAAAACTTTCAGTTGACAAGGATTTCGGCGCCGGATACAAGTACAATGTAATCATTGAAGAAGCCAAGATCCTCGAGAAAAAATAACCCCCTCTTTTTAGTTCCTGAGCACTTGAATATTTCAAATGCTCAGGAACATTTAATTTGCTTCTCCACTCCCCTCTGTCACTTCGTGACACTCCCGCGGAGATGCCTTCGGCAGTGTTCAAGACATCTAATCTTGTTAATCTTTTCAAATCCTGTTAATCGTGTTCAACAATTCAGCACTCTGCTACGGTGTAACCCGATTTCCCAACAAAAATTATAGCGAATGTTTTGCAATCCAATCCTTCTGATGTGAGTTCAGCTTTGTATCTGGTAACCTGCTCAATTGCTTTAGCCTTTTCCGCTTCCAGGTTCTCTTTGCTGCTCTTTTTCAGGTATTTCAGTTCAAGAAGAAAGTTGTCTTTCCCGGGGTTAAGTTTTGTCGGGATAAGTAAAAGATCGGCATATCCCGAGTTGTTCTCATGCTCACTCTTCACGAAATAGGCGTTATTCCCCATCAGAAGGGTCATGAAGATCATCTTTATGTTCTTCTCGCTGAACTTTTGCAGATCACGATTTGAGAGATTCTTCAGGATGGAATGGACATACTCCACCAGATTGTCAACCTTCCCTTCCCTGAACATTTGCATGATCGAACGGTCGATTTTCGTATTATCGTAAAGAAGTTGTTTCTCAGTGGTGAAAACATACCTGAAATATTCCCAGTACATCTGTTTTATTACATAATTCGGGATAACATAATTGTATGAATTCACTACGGCATCTTCAATAGTAAGCAATCCATTATAAAAGAGCAAAGAGACTGCTTCAGTTTTTGTATACGGAAGTTCGAAATTGTATTGAAGTGTCAGTCTTTCAGATATTTTTGTGGTTTCCAGAACCTCCTGAATTATTTGGTCTGATAACTCTTGGGGCAGCGGCGCGAGAATGTTTGATATCTTCTTATAATCCGATGTCACATTGTGATCTGCCATTTCGTCGGGATATTCATACCGCCTTGAAAATTGCGACAGAAATGAGATTACCATTTGGGGATTGTACAATTTCTGATCAGCGTCTTTAGAAAACCTGCTGCCGTTGTACCAGGAACGCATGTCAGAAATTACTGTATCAAGATTGAATTTCCCCGCTTCGTATACTGTATTTTCAATCAATACACGCAATTCAGACTCTGTAAATCCTGCCATGTTATGAAAATCAGAATCGAGAGTGATATTTTGTGCCACATTAAATCCGCTGGTCATGCTGTCGAGGGTAACAGGGGTAACTCCGGTGGCGAAAAAGCGATCGACAACCCCCTCTCCCATATAGATTTTTATCGTCTCGTAAAACTTTCTGACCCATCCATTACGGGACACCACTTCCTTGAAATGATTTAAGTTAAAAGAAAACAACTCATTCGTGAAATGGTCGTATTCGTCAATAAGGATATATATTTTCCCTTGCGGTACTGTTTGCGTGAACATCGAGATGAATTTCTTAAACATCTCAACATTTCCTTTTATCGCAAGAACTGAAGCTACTTCATCCTTTGAGAACAAGCGGTAAGCTATCGTGAAATCTTGAATCCCCCTCTCAATCTCCGCGTCAAAATTATGAATAATTTCCGCCTCTGTTTGAGTATTTATTCCGCTAAAATTGAATTTTAGTATGTAATAACTGTTCCGGAGTGGTGTGGCATTTCCCGACTTGCCTACATGATACTCGCCAAACAGTTCTTCGAACCGGTCTTTGTGCTGAATACCATAGTAATACTCAAGCACCGAGAGAAGAAGTGATTTCCCAAACCTGCGGGGACGAAGGAAGAAGAGATACTTGAAGTTCAATTCCTCTAATTTGATTATAAATTGAGTTTTATCAACAAAATACGCGTTCTCTGAAATCAGAGTTGCATAATTTGATGTCAGGGATGGAATTCTCTTCTTCATCTGGATTCTCGTAAAGTTCTTCTTTTTCACTTCGAAATATAGGGGTTCCTGAGGAGCAGCGAACTCGCAAATTAACCACACCGCTACTCTCCCGCAGGGATGCCTTCAGCCTTCAGCCTTCAGCCCTAACCCTTCAACCTTCGTTAGTTTGCCACTTCCGGTTGCATGTCTTCAGGTTTGGTGGTAAATCTTACCATCAGAGGATTTTTACCATCCTGCCCCTTCAGGTCAAGTTTCGAGGTGGCGAGCAAAACAATTTCTCCCGGTTTGACTGATTCGATCGAAAAAACGCAATTCTGGGTTTCTTTCATTTTATCGGGAATTTTGTAACCTACAAAAGTGCTTTTTCCATTGGTTTTATACCAGTTTTGAGCGTCTGCAACCACTTCATAAAGCTCTGAAGCCATTAGATTGTAGTACTCGAACAATTTCTGCTGCGACACGGCATTGTGATCCACTTCAAATTTGGGGAATCCGAATTCGGGACTCGAAGAGAAAAGTTGCGGGTTGTCATAAACGCCGATAAACGCTTCTTTTTTACCCCCTCTTGTATCCAACAAAACACTTAATGGAATAACGACAAACGAACCTGTTCCCTGTGGATCCACTTTGTAATTGGCCGCACGGTAAGACAAACCCGGATCACCGTTTACAATCTTCATCTCCTGAAAGAGAGTGGAAGTGAAGCTCTGAAAATTCTTGAATGATTTCTCGTTCTTGAAAAGCAACTGAACAAGGTATGGTTCATTTTTCTCGAGATAGAAAAATTTCAGGTCAACGAGATTGCTGACTGAGGTCTCAAAGGTTCTGAAATTGACCATCGCTGAGTCAAATGTAAATTTCTTGTCAGTAATTTTCGGCTTGGCGGAGGTTTTTAACTTCTGAACCGATGACGGGGCATCATACTTGGCAAATGGATCGACTGTTTCACCTTTTATCTGAAACAGGAGCCTGCCTTCGGAAGTCTTTACGAGAAAATCACCTAATTGCGAAAACGCGGTGGATGAGAAAACAGCAAGGAACAGAAAAACATACAATTTGCGGATCATTCTTTTCGTTCTTCTTTATTAATGATTTATAAAAACATAAACTTAAATTTATGCAGTTTCCCCGAGAACTCAAAGGCAAGAGTGTTTCTCATACCACCTGAATCCATTTTTTGGTTGATTCATCTGATTAATACTGAAAGAAAATAATTACTGATGGAACTGATCACACTAACAATTGCATTTGTGATTGGCCTGACACTCGGGCTCACAGGTGCCGGAGGCTCAATACTCGCCGTTCCGGTCTTCACTTATCTTTTGGGATATGATGTGGTGACCGCTACAACGTATTCCCTGTTTGTGGTTGGCGTTACATCAGTCGCGGGTGCATACAAAAATTACAGTGCCGGGAATATCGACCTGAAACCCGCGCTCTATTTTGCAGTTCCCTCACTTTTAATGGTGGTTATTAGCCGTGGACTTCTTGTTCCGCTTTTACCTGAATCTATAATGAAGTTTCAGGGATTCACCCTGCACAGGCAAAACTTGATGATGGGCCTGTTCGCGATCCTGATAGTTTACGCCGGATCAAGGATGATCATCTCTGGGCCGGCGAATCCCGCGAAGAGTGAAACCGGGCCGAACGCGCATAACAGACTTTTGATTCAAGGGGCGGTTCTTGGTACGGTTATGGGATTCCTCGGTGCCGGTGGCGGATTCATGATTGTTCCCGTTTTGGTGTTGTTCGCGGGAATGGAAATGAAGAAAGCCATCGGCACTTCCCTGCTTATCATATCAGTAAACGCTCTTAGTGGATTTGCGGCCGGAATTGGTGCCTTGAAGGAGATCGACTGGGTGGTGCTGATCAAATTTTCAGCCTTAATGATCGCCGGAATTATCGCCGGAGGATATTTTACCATCAGGATCAATTCCATGATCTTAAAAAAAGGTTTCGGCGTCTTTATTCTTTTGGTAGCGGCTTACATAGTGCTTAAAGAGTTTTTTATATAAATAGAATGGAGTAAAAATCATGTTCAGTAGATTGTTTGGAGGCGGAGCGGTTAAAAACCTTAATGCTTCCGAATTTCACGATGGATTCAAAAATGATCCCAACGCGGTTCTTATTGATGTAAGAACCTCCGGTGAGTATGCCATGGGTTACATCCCCGGCGCAAAAGTTATAGATCTGATGTCACCCAACTTCATGGGACAGATTGAAAAACTGGATAAATCCAAAAGTTACTACCTGTATTGCAGAAGTGGTAACCGCAGTTATCAGGCAGGTGTAATGATGCACAAAGCAGGGTTTGAGAAGCTGTTCAACCTTTCCGGCGGCATTATGAGCTGGAAATATGAAATTAAGAACCAGGGAGTGAGATAATGTTTTTTAAGAATATTTACGAGCCGGGCCTTGCCCACGCAAGTTATATTGTAGGTTGCCAGAAAACGGGTGAAGCCCTCGTTATCGACCCCAAAAGGGATGTTGAAGCTTATATTAGAATCGCGGAAGCTGAAAAACTCCGGATAACCCACATCGCGGAAACTCATATTCATGCCGACTTTCTTTCCGGTTCGCGGGAACTCGCTGAGCTGACCGGAGCCAAACTCTATCTAAGCGATGAAGGAGGCGCGGACTGGCAGTACAGCTTCCCACATGTTGGTTTAAAGGATAAAGATTCCTTCATGGTAGGCAATCTTAAAATCGAAGTGATGCACTCTCCCGGGCATACACCCGAACATATTTCGTTCATTCTCACTGATACCCCAGCTTCGCCACATCCCGTGATGATGTTCACCGGCGATTTTGTGTTCGTTGGCGATGTTGGAAGACCAGATCTCCTCGAGAAAGCGGCCGGGATCAGCGGCACTTCCGTTACCGGTGCCCGCCAGATGTTTGAGTCACTCAAGAAATTCAAGGCACTTCCCGATCACATTCAAGTATGGCCCGCGCATGGTGCCGGCTCTGCATGTGGCAAGGCACTCGGTGCCGTACCGAGTTCCACAGTTGGTTATGAAAAACTTGTTAACTGGGCTCTTCAGATAGACGACGAAGAAAAATTTGTAGAGGCACTGCTTGAGGGACAGCCCGAACCTCCCAAGTATTTCGCGATGATGAAAAAGCTAAACAAAACCGTTCGACCGCTGCTTACTTCGGTGCCTCAGCCCAAGAAGTTACATACTGCCGGTCTGATTGAAGCGATGGAAAATGGTGTGCATCTTGTAGATACCAGAAACAAGATCTCTTTCTCAGGTGGTCACATTCCCGGAAGCATCAATATTCAGGATAATTCCGCGTTCAGCACTTGGGCAGGATGGATGCTTAATTATCAGGATCCTTTCATTCTTATCGCGCCTTCGCACAGGGTTGAGGCACTCACAAAAGCACTCATCAGGATAGGACTGGATAACATTTACGGTTACCTTGATGATATTGAGGAAGTAGTGGGCAACGGAATTGAGCTTGAAACTATGAATCAGTTCAGTTGCGATGACCTTCTGGCTCACAAGGATGGTTCATTTGTACTTGACGTAAGAAATGAATCTGAAAGGAAACTTGCCAGAATTGAAGGCTCTCACCACATTTTCGCGGGATACCTTACTGATCATGTGGAAACTCTTCCTTCAGACAAGACAATTGTTGTTCATTGCGCGGGTGGAGACAGATCAGCAATTGCCGCGAGTCTCCTCCTTTCGATGGGATTCAATAATGTTGCCAATCTTACCGGCGGGATCAATGCCTGGATTCAGAACGGCCACCCTGTTGTCTCCGGTTGAAATCGGTAGAAATGTTTTAAAAAAGTTACGCGGATTACACGGATGATTCACTGATTACACGGATTTTACATCCGTGAAATCTGCGAACTTGATCGCACTGACTGTGCGACGGGGTCGGGCATAACTCGCGATAAAGAAATAAAGAGTTCGTGTTATCCTGAATCAGGAAAGTCGAAGAGATACCGAATTATCTTCGCACTTTTGGAGACCTTTTTTAATAAAAGGTTGAGCAGGAGATTTATATCTCTTGACTTTTAACCTTTTATATGTGTAACTTTTAAAACTTCACCTCGCCGCGGCGAGTCACAGCTCACAGCTCACACTTCATAGCTCACTCCGCCGCAGGCGGATCACACTTTAAATCATTTTCTTTGGTAAACCACTCCCAGACTCAGCTCGGATTTCTCAGGCTTCGAGAGGATGATACCGATCTGTGAACCCGGTTTGTCATTCCAGTCAGCCGTGAATATCTTGTTTCCGGTCGTAATTCCGGATTCAGGTATTTTCAGGTCATCCGTTTCTGTTGAATCAAGCAGAATGACCTCATCAACTGATGGTTTCCCAAGTTCTTTTACAAGGGCACTCTTCACGGTATTATAGGCTGAAACAGCGCCCTCGGGGTCAGCGGCAGAAACTTTGAATTTAGCCGTCGCCGAAAAAAGGGTTCCCGATTCATCAAACGAGTAAAATACTTCCCCTTGTTTACCGTAGATCTCACCCGAGTAAATGAGAACAGTGGAATCTTCCTTAACGAGCTTGAGCTTTTCCCCCTTTTTAACTTCTTCCGCGGTCATGCCCCATTGTGCCGAGCGAAATCCGGCAACCGCCGCGCCTTCAGAAGTTTTGTTTTCAGCAGCCGGTTTCTCCTTGCCGCCACATCCCCCGAACAACATGGTTCCAAAGATAATTGTCAGCGCTAAAAATGCCGTGTTAATTTGCTTCATTGTGAGGTCCTTCCGGGTTGAGTGGCTGCTGAATCCGGCAAACGCGGGATGTTCGCGGCACAAAAGTGAAATTTCTTTTTTTAGTGCTTCAATCTAAGAAATTTTGGTCTTACGAAAACAGTTGGAACAGTAGAATGCCCCTTTTATGTCAATCTCTTCAACGGAGGTAGAAGTGTGCATCACGCAATCCCAGTCAAGGCAGTGCACCAAACCAAGATTATGGCCAAGTTCGTGATATATCTCCTTCATTGAGCGGCTGAATAGAAGATCAGGATTTGCCTGACCGGTGTACAGCTCTTCATGCAATCTGAAAAGTGAAACCACCGAAACCCTGCCGTTTAGCTGTGCCTCGCCGTAAACATATTTGAACACAGGATTAAAAATATCAACATTCAGTATCGCCATCCGGTAGGTCAACTTACCGTTGTTCCTGTCAACGAGATGCTGCAAAATTTTGGGGGTATAATATTGATTCCTCCCCTCATCGAAGGATTCATCGATGTCATAGAGTGATTCAAACAGTTCAACATCCAATGGGAGGCGCTCTTCGATATCCTCTTTTAATCGTTTGAAAAAGACAGAATCATAAAAGCCCAGCAGCTCAATCTCAAGTCTGGTGGCCGGCGGTTTCTTTCTAAAAAATGAACCGAACAATGGGATACCCCTGTTATTCCCGTTCGATGTTATACTTGCTCATTTTGTTGTACAGGGTAACACGGTCGATCCCCAGCACCTTTGCAACCTTCGAGATGTTGTAACTGTATTTTTCCAGCATCTTGATGATGTGTTGCTTCTCCATCGATTCCAGATCTTCTTCAACATCGTTTTTATGGTCATGTATGTTGAATGGCAGGTCTTCGGCTTTAATATCACCACTTCGTCTTATCACCACCGCGCGCTCAATTGCGTTTTCAAGTTCGCGAACATTTCCGGGCCAACCGTAGTTAACCAGAAATTCCATCGCGTCCTTTGATATATTCCTGATCGACTTGTTCATTCCTTCCGCGTATTTTTTAAGGAAGTGATCGGCGAGAAGCGGGATGTCTTCTTTTCTGTCGCGAAGTGGCGGGATGGTGATACTGAACACGTTGAGTCTGTAATAGAGATCTTCCCTGAACCGACCCTCTTTTACCAATTGGTCGAGTGGTTCATTTGTGGCACATATAACCCTGAAATTGCTCGGAATCAGATCGTTTCCCCCAACCCTCGTAAAATGCTTGGTCTCGATTACCCTAAGAAGATCGATCTGTGTTTTCGGTGAAACCAGGCCGATCTCGTCAAGAAAAACCGTTCCATTGTCGGCAATCTCAAATTTTCCTTTTCGTTTATACTGGGCACCTGTGAATGCTCCGCGCTCATGCCCGAAAAGTTCCGATTCAAGAAGCGTCTCCGGCAAGGCGCCGCAATTCACCGTGATCATCGGGAAATACTTCCTGGGTGAATTGATGTGTATCGCTTTCGCTACGAGTTCTTTTCCGGTTCCGCTTTCACCATATATTAAAACTGTGGTGTCTGCATTGGCAACCGTGTTAATAAGTTCGTAGATCTTTCTCATCTGTGGGGATTCACCAATGAGATTGTCAGGCCTGATAAGGTCGTCGATCCTCTCACGCAGTTTGATATTCTCACGAAGAAGCTCTTTATCTTTAAGCGCTTTGTGAATGAGATGCGTAAGCTCGTCAGGATCAACCGGCTTGGTGACGTAGTCATACGCCCCTTCTTTCAGAGCCTGAATGGCCGTTGATACAGAAGCGAACGCGGTTATCATAATAACGGTTGCATGAGGGTCAATTTGTTTGATCTTTGCAAGAAGTTCCAGACCGCTCATGCCCGGCATCTTGATGTCGAGCAGGATAATGTCGAACCTGTCAACATCATAAACCTTTAACGCTTCTTCCCCGCTGTCAACCGGGGTAACATTGAATCCTTCTTCCTCAAACCAGTGGAAGAGTGACTCACGGAATATTTTTTCGTCGTCAACTACGAGTATTTTCTTTGTCATTATTTAACTCCCGGAAGGGTTATCAGGATTGTCGTACCTCTGTTAGAGGTCTCTTCCACTTCAACATTTCCGGCGTGCGCGTGAATTATACCATAGACCACGGAAAGCCCGAGCCCGGTGCCGCGAACAGCGTCTTTTGTTGAGTAGAATGGTTCAAATATGTGGGGAAGGTCTTTTTCAGCGATCCCGGTTCCCTGATCAATAATTCTGATAGAGATGGTGTCGCCATCAGACTGCACCTTTATTTTTATTGTTCCGCCCCCTGACATTGCCTCGATCGCGTTGATCAGAAGTGAGAGAAGAACCTGCTGTATCTTTTGCGGATTGCCGTGCACAATCACCGGCTCATCCGGCAGTTCCTTCTCAAGTTTGATTTTGTTCATCTCGAGATGGTGATTTATCAGCATCTCCGCTTTTGTTATTATTTCTGAAAGGCTCGTATAGTTGTTCTGTTCGTCACCCCTGTGCGAGAAAAGAAGGAGATCTTTAACTATGCCTCCGCACCGCTCTGATTCCTCTGTGATGAGTTTGAGATAACTGATGATATCCTCAAACTCGTTCTCCCGCTGCATTTTGTTCAATTTTTTGACTATCAGTTTCGAATAATTCAGTATTCCCGCCAACGGATTATTAAGTTCATGCGCAACGGTAGCAGAGAGTTTTCCGAGCGAGGCAAGCTTTTCGACCTGAATGATACCGGCATAGACATTTTTCAGCTCGTCGGTTTTTTCCTCGATCTTGGTGTTCAAGGTCTCATTCCACTCTTTAATCTCTTTGTAGGCTTCATTCAGTTTCTGCGACATTTCGTTGAACTGCATCGCCATGTCACCAAACTCATCCTTGCTCCGGAGCTTTATCCTGTAGTTGAGGTTGCCGCCCGCGATCTCTTCCAGACCGCCTGTGATCTTCCTGATCGGTCTAATGATAAGAATGGTCACCAGCACACCGATAACGAGCGAGATCAGGATGGTGCCGATAAGTGAATTGGTTATGACTGTCTGAACGTTGCTGTTCACTATCTCATCGATGTTCTTGAGCGATGTCTTCACTTCAAGAATCCCAAGTATCTTCGCTTTGTGCTCGTCCGTGTGACATCCCGAGGTCGAACAGTCTTTCTCGTTCTCGATCGGATTTAGAAGAAGCATGTATTTCTCCTTTCCGTCGTTTACTATCCGGCGCCGATCGATCAGCGACAGCTTTTCAAGTGGCTGCTGGTCAACCGAATGACACGGGGAACATATCTCAGACTCGATACTGACACTTTGGTTGATCTTTGACTTGTCGCCGGCGAATCTCACATACCCTTGTTTGTCATACAATTTGATCGATATGATCCCATCCTTTTTTTCAAGGTTTTTGAAAATTTCGCTGACCTGCTCCTTGGCATTCAGGATCATGCTGTAACGGGTTGAGTTCTTTATTATCTCGCTCAAGTTATAGGCATCGGTCGTGAGGGTTTCTATCATGTCCTCTTTCAACTTTGCAGTCGTTAGGAAGGTCTGGATTATAAGGAGTACCACCAACACCGAGGAAGTGATAAAAACAAGTTTGAAACTCAGGCTTCCGAATATCTTTTTCATTCGATCATTCCGGTAAAGAAAATTTTATTTTTAGCTTTATATTATAATAATTCAGTATATTAAAACAATGCAATTTTACTATTTTTGGAGAGAAAAAAAATATTTTTTTCGTTTTCGGAAAAAATGTTTGTTAGTCTCGAAAAAATGCCGTAATTTTTGCCATGTCATAATTGTTATAATTATATCGGTTCTAAATTATGCGATCAATTGCTACTCTAAGCATCCTCCTCTTCCTGGCGACACCACTGTTGAGCCAGAGTATCAACGGCAGGGTTTCATCTGCTTTCTACCTTTATGAAAGGGACGAAACACCTTCCACCTCAAGCTTTAACGCGAGAGGTTACCATAGCGCGATTCTCAATCTGAATTACGACAAGTATTCGCTGAGAACCTATCTTAATTACGAGAACTATTTCAACCAGAGTACAGACTCCCGTTTGAGGGTCTATAACCTCTTCTTTGAAGCCAGAAAATTGTTCGACGTTGCAACTGTAAAGCTCGGGCGCCAGCCTTTGATCACTTCGGTTGCGTCAGGCGTGTTCGACGGTGTCTCCGTTAACGCTTCGTATAAATGGCTCGGTCTCGACGCGTACTACGGCGGCAATGTCCCCGAGTACCAGAAACTCGAGATCACTGACAAGTGGAGTGAAGACTACCTCCTCGGTGGTGAGCTTAAAGCGAGGGTATTACCCGAACTCACCCTGGCAGCCGGCGGTTTCGTAAAGAATTTCAAGCCCCGCCAGTACACGGCGACAAGGCTTGATCAGGCTTTCAACCCGATCCAGGTGCTGATTGAAGAGAAGTCGAACCAGTTCAAATTCGTACAAGGACGTGTAAGCTACGATCGGGGAAAAGAGTTCCAGTTCAACGGCAGATACGAATACGACCTGAACTATAAAAAGACCTCACGGATAGAGCTTGACGCTGCTTCTTCACCCGTTAATAAATGGAATTTCAACGTTTATTTCAATTATCTTGCGCCAACCATAAGATATAACTCAATATTCTCGGTTTTCGATTTCGCGAATACCACCGAGGTTGAGGTTGGAGCCGGCTATGAACTGACGCACCATATCACCCTTAACGGGCGTGTCGGCGTGGTCAGTTACCAGGGTGACAACGCGAGCAGATTCACCATCTCCGCCAACACCGGATTTGGCTCCCTCAGCTATAGAAAAAGCATGGGATACGCCGGTGAGCAGGATAACATTTCTCTATACCTCGCGAAATCCTTCTTTGACGGACTGATAACCCCTTCAGCCGGTGTTGCTTTCACAAGCTACAAATTATCGAGGGATGCAGAAACCAACAGTCTGACTACCATTATGGGTGGGCTTAATATAAGAGCCATCAGATGGTTGTCTTTCGATCTTCAGGCTCAATACCTGAACAACAAGATCTACAAGAACGATCTCAGAATGTTCTTCAAAGCTAATTACTGGTTCAACACAATTTTTTAGATAAAAAGCTATGAAAACAAAACACATTTATCTCAGTCTGACGGTCTTCGCTGTTGCGTTCCTGGTCTTCTCAGCCTTCGTTTCAAGAAGTCACATAGAAACCGGAGCCACCTCGAAGGTCATCAAATTTTCGCATGAACTCCACTCTTCGGTGATGGCGTGCGAAGATTGTCACACGGGTGTTACAAACGCTTCATCACTGAACGCGAGATTGCTCCCCGAAAAAGCCACCTGCGCGGGATGTCATGATGTCGAAAACTCCGACAAATGTTCAACCTGCCACTTTGAAGATGTATTTGAACCGCTGAAACAAAAAACATCGGCTCTCATCTTCAACCACGCGTGGCACCTTAAAAATGCTCCGATGGCTCAGAATGGCGAAAAATGTCTCGGCTGCCACAAAGATATCAATCTCTCAACCGGTGTTGAAGCCAGAGGCAAATACAACCCGGCAATGGATGTTTGCTATACCTGCCATGCTGATACAAAGTTAGCCACGAATGCTTGTGAAGCTTGTCACATCTCTACGGCGAATCTCAAACCGAAAACCCATGAACTTGCAGAGTTCACAACCAGACATAAATTTGCTGCCATGGCGCCCGGTGCGAACTGCATGATGTGCCACGACAACAGCTCGTGTCAGGAATGCCACCTTGCCAATGCTGTAATGACCGAAGGTAACACGCCTGAAAGCCACTACATGCCGGGTGAATCAAGCAATTTCACAGATGGAACAAAGGTTCAGAAACTTTCACGGGTTCACGACCTTAACTACCGTTTTTCACACGGAATCGATTTCAGAGGAAGAGCTTCCGACTGCCAGTCATGCCATCAGACAGAAACTTTCTGTTCAACCTGTCACGGCAAAGATGGTTCTGATATCGCGGCCGGCGGATTCGTTCCCCTTTCGCACACCACATACAATTTTATTACAGTTGGTGTTGGTTCTGGTGGTGGCGAACATGCGCTCCTCGCGAAGAGAGACCTTTCATCCTGCGCGTCATGTCATGATGCTGCCGGCGCGGATCCTGTGTGTGTCAGATGCCATAATGATGCCGACGGTATCAAAGGCACAAATCCGAAAACACACGTCTCCGGTTTCTTAAAAGGAGACAAGGGTGATTGGCACAATGATATGAATTCGGTCTGCTATAGTTGTCACACAGATGCAAACGCAAAACCAAACGGCATCGCCGGTGTAGGTTTCTGCGGTTATTGCCATAAATGATCGCTGAGGTGAAGTAAATGAAAAAATTATATATTTATTCTGCATTGTTAACAGTTTCGTTGGCTTTCCTGATCGCCGGCTGTAGCGACATAAAAGAAAATATCCCCGTGAATGTTGCTGCCGGTGCACATGGACCAGGAATTGTAACCAGAGGCGCCACGGATCATCATTCGGTCCTCATTAAGAACGCCAAATTCGACATGCGCGCGTGCGTGAAATGTCATGGTGCCGACTATAAAGGCGGAATCATTGGTGCGGATGCCAATTGCACAAAATGTCATACGCAACCCAAAGGTCCCGAAGCATGTAACACATGTCACGGAAGTTACAGGAACCCAGCGATAATCGCGCCAACCGCCAACGGAGCCCACAACCCGCACCTCTATGCCAATGTTCAAGGTAAAGTTGTGGCTTGTACTGATTGTCATACTGTTCCTGCCACTTACTACGCTCCCGGTCACATCGATAACGCTGACGGCCACGCTGAAGTAATTTTTGGTGCATTTGTTAAAACCCAGACCAACGTTCCGGGGACACAGAATTACACCGCCACGCTTCCGACTTATACGCCGGATCCGACCTACTCAACCACCAACGGTTGCGCTAACACATATTGCCACGGTTACTTCAAAAATGGTAATCAAAACAATACTGTGAAGTGGACTGATGGCGCGAATGGTAAAAAGTGCGGAACCTGCCACGGAAACCCCGCGACCGGAAATCCAAAACCGCTCGGTGCATCGCATGCCAGCTATCCCGATAACTGCTTCGGCTGCCATAATATTGGTAAATACGACGCGGGAACAACCACTTGGACGATTGATTCGACAAAAGTTCACGTGGATGGTAAACTTCGCCTCTTCGGAAGCGACAGAGCCTACTGATCCAACGGTCTCAATTACAAAAAAAAGGCTGCCCGGTCCCGGGCAGCCTTTTTTTATGCACTCTACAATAATTAATTAACTGACCACCACTCCGTCAGCCATTTCGATCAGGTTATCACCTATCGCCATCAAGTCTTTATTGTGGGTTACAATAACCAGTGTTTTCCCGAAATTATCGCGGAGGTTTATGAAGAGTTCATTTATTGAGTTCGCGTTGGCTGAATCAAGGTTGCCTGTTGGTTCGTCGGCAAGTATCAGTTTGGGGTCGTTACTGAGGGCTCGCGCGAGAGCGGTGCGCTGCTGCTCCCCGCCCGATAGTTCTGCGGGTTTGTGATCTTTCCTTTTCTCCAGTCCGGTGATGGCTATAAGTTCCTCCGCCCGTTTCATTGCTTCGCGTTTCCCTTTTCCGCCGATCATCATTGGAATTGCAACGTTTTCAAGCGCCGTGAACTCAGGCAGAAGGTGGTGAAACTGGAAAACGAAACCTATATTCTGATTCCTGAAACGGGAAAGGGCTTTTTGGCCAAGCGAAAATATTTCCGTGTTCAGTAATTCAACCGAACCGGAATCGGGACGGTCGAGACCGCTGATTATGTGAAGCAGGGTACTCTTACCGGCACCCGAAGCCCCTACAATAACCGATATCTTCCCTCCGGGAATGTTTATCTCAACCCCTTTGAGAACTTCAAGTGTGTTTTGCTTGGAAACTTTGTACGACTTCTTAAGTGCCGTGCCTTTAATTATATGATCCATACCAATTTCATTCAAAAGTTATATGGTTTACTCCCACCTGATCGCCTCCACGGGATCGATCGATGCAGCTTTCTTTGCCGGATAAATCGATGCCACAAGAGAGAGACCTATTGAAGCAGTGAGAATCAGGATAAAATCGAGCGTATGCAGCTCCATCGGCAGATAGTCCAATTTAAATCGAAGTGGATCCAGAGGTACTATGTGGTACCCGATCTGAGCGAAATAAACTCCCAAACCGAGAAGTCCGCCCATGATCGTTCCGGCGACTCCCGTGAGGAAACCCTGGATCATAAACACCTTTATGATCGTTCCCCTCTCCATGCCCATTGCCGTCAGGATGCCGATATCCCTTTTCTTCTCGATCACCGACATGGTCAGTGATGCCAGAATATTAAATACGGCAACAAGAATTATCAGCGATAATAAAAACCAGGCCACGAGCCTTTCGAGCATCATTACATTGTAAATGTCTTTGTGCAGATCGTACCAGGTTGAGTAGATCAGTTCTTTTTCACCAAATCTGGCGATCAACGATTCCTTCAGCATGTCGGCATCCCGGTAATCATCAAGTCTGATCTCATAGCCCTGCACTTCATCACCATATCCAAGTACGAAAGCAGCGCTTTCAACATCGGTAAAAACATAGTCGCCGTCGTATTCATTGTTCTTCGACTGATAAACGCCCCTTACCACTAACCGGAGGTTTTGGATATTTCCGGCCCCGCCAACAAGGTTTTCAATCCCCGCTGGAGAGAGAACCGTAAGTGTATCGCCAATCGCCAAATTAAGTCGTTCAGAAAGATTGATGCCGATAAAAGCCGATGGTGTTTCAGGATCAAACTTGTAACTGCCGAATTTAAGCGCCTCCCGGATCCCGTAAACATCATTTCCGTTGCTTTCCCTGATTCCTTTTAATCTGGCGATCCGGTTGTATTCACGGGAAATAACAGCGGTTTTTCCTTCAACAAACGGGGTGTATTTATCGCGAAGATCACTTGAATCAAGAAAAGTTTTCACGTTTGTGAGAATTTCTGACGGCTCTTCTGATGTGGTTTCAATCCGAAGATGCGGTTCAAAACTCACAAGGAACGATCTGACCATACCCGCGAAACCGTTAAAAATGGCGAGCACAATTATCAGTGCCGCGACTCCGAGGGTGATGCCCCCGACAGATAAAAACGATATGATCGAAACGAAATTGATCTTTCGTTTACTGTGAAGGTAACGGCCCGCGAAAAATAGTGATAATGGTTTTTTCATCAGTTGAACCTCAACGCCTTGACAGCTTCTATTCTCGACGCCGCGAATGCCGGAATGAGAGACGAAAGAAAACTAAGGGTTATCGAGATCAGAAAAACAACCACAAAGTTAACTGGATCAATTGCTATTGGTACCTTGTCGACAAAATAAACCTGTGGGTTCAGTGTCACTATTCCATATTCCGCCTGAAGATAAGAGAGGATCAGACCGAGCATTACCCCCGCGGTTGATCCGGCTAATCCGAGTAAAAAACCACGTACAAGAAAAATACCGGTTACAAATCCGGGTGAGGCACCCAGGGCTTTCAGAGTTCCGATGGTATTGGTTTTATCAAGCACCAGCATCAACAGCGCGCTAATAATGTTGAATGCTGCCACAATAATTATCAGACCGAGCACTATAGGAACCGGCTTTCGCTGAAGTTCTATCCAGTTGAACATCTGCCTGTTCGCGTCGAAATAAGTAACCGCGGTCAGAGGGTGCTGCAACCCAAGTTGAATCTTGTCGCGAAAGGTATTAACCATGCCGGTACTCTTCAATTTTATCTCTATCAGATTAACATTTTTGTCCATCTCATAAAGTTTGCGGAGCGTGCTCAGCGAAGTGTAGGCAAAAGCATCATCATACTTTCCCATCCCCGACTGGTATACTCCGGCGACTGTCACATTTTCAACCGCGGGCAATGCTGTAAGATCCTTTAGATTTACAGCATTGATAGCAAAAAAATTGATCACGTCACCGGCTTTAACCCGGAGCTTTGTAGCAAGGGTCTTTCCAATTACCACTTTCATTACCGAATCGGGGCCAATGGCAAGATCGAATGAACCTTCCAGTAGTTGCAAGCCCTGCCTGCTCTCAAGGTATCCGGTTTCCACGCCTTTTAAGGTCACTCCTTCATTTATCCTTCTTTTCCCGAGGATGCAGATCTTCTGCGCGGAAAGATCCAGCCTCTTCAATTCACCACCCAGGATAGCCTTAATATTGGCAACAGCGCTGTCGGGCGCAGGAATGTCCTGATTGCCGTAGGAGAAAACCTGAATATCCGAGTCAAAGTTGGTAAGCTTTTCACTGATAACCTTTTCGTATCCCTCGAGCACGCTCAGAGCGACAACCAAGGTGGCAACACCGAGTGCAATTCCACCGATCGCCGCGAGGGAGAAAAAGGTGTACGTCCCCGTTTTATTCCGGGGTCTCAGATACCGCTTAAGGAGAAAGAGGAGCGTCAAAACTTAGAGTCCGGCCGCGCGGCAAATGAACTTAAGAATATTCTGATCGGGACTGTCAGCCAAGGCGGTTTTCTTCACAGTACCACCGGTGCCGGTCTTTGTAACCTCTTTGCCCGTGGGATCAAATTTTTTCTCGTAATTTTGCATGTAGTCATTTTTCCCGCAAGTCACGGTAAAACTGTATTCATTCTGTCCATATTTTGTTTTTAGGACATTATCAATCTTGTCGGGAGCCGCCGGATCAAGGTCAGCATTAAAAACGTTGACCATGTTCAGATCAACATCCCCGGTGACCACTGATCGAAGAATAACCGTTACCGACGAATCAGCGTTTATTTTTACCGATGCAGGGTCATAGAAGAAGTATTCATTCCCCCGAAGAATGAATGCAGCATCTTTTACTACAGGCATATAGCCTTTCTGCGACATTTCGGTTAAAATGTTCATCTTTTTCAGAAGGTCAAGCAACTTCTTGTTCTTTTTATATTTGTATGCTTCAGCATAGTAGTCAAGAGAAAGATTATATTTCTTGGAGTTGAACATCAAATGCCCTTTCTCCATTTTGGTATTATAGAGAATATTGGCAACGTAACTGACAGAATCTTTCGGAGCGGTTTTTCTGGCAATAAAGCCGTTGTACACTGAAGTCATCATTGAGTCTATCCTGTTAACCACGGCAAGCCCGCTGTCATAGTCCCCAATATCAAAATAGAGCCCGTATAGCTCACTTAACGCGTTCATGTTCTGAGGATCATCCTGAAGCACCGTGTTGAAGTGGTACACCGCGGAATCAGTTAAACCAAGATATTTGTATATCTGGGCGAGTCCGAAATGCGATATCAGGTAGTAGCGATTCTGCTTGTCAGCGCCAATCTCGTCGAGACAAAGTTTGAAGTATTTCTTTCCGTTCTCCGCGTCACTGATGAGCATGGCTACACGTCCCGCGTCATTGTAAACATTGATCTTTGAGAACTCAAAGTCGTTCCAGGTAAAGGTTGGGGTCTCAAGATAGTCAAGAGATTCAAGATAGAATTTCATCGCCTCTTTGAAGTGGGCTTTTATCTTGTTGGTATCCTTGGTGTCGGGTGGAATGAACTCCTTGACCATTCCCTTATAATATGTGAGAATGGCTTTCATGTTCGATTTGCCGGCACCGAAAAGCTTCAATCCATCGTTCAGGTATAAATTTGCCGAGCGTTCATCTTTCGCGTAGATGAATGTGATGGCGATTTTTATGTAGACCTCGGGGTCTTTTGTCTCTTTGCCAAGCGCTTCAAGATATTTCATCCTGGCATTCAAGACGTCAGGCGGCCTTTTAGCAAGCAATCTGTCGCCCTCATTTAATAAATCCTTGTACCCGCCTTGGGCAAAAATTGCCATCTGAAAAAGTGTTAAAAACAATATACCGCTAAGGAGTTTGCGCATTATTTCCTCGAAATGGATTTTTTTTGATTCAAACCACAAATTTACCCATTTAACGTGAAAGGGAGTTGTTTTGTTTCAGGGGAAATTTATTCACCATGCTGTGACATGCTACCACCCAAAATTTGTATAATCCGAATCCGGGATTTTTAAGTTTTTTTCAGAAAAGATTTGGATAGAAATGGTAAAAAGCCTATATTTGTAGTCTATTTATTTTTAGTTCCTTAACATGATGATTGTGGGGCTTAACCGCCCATAGAAACTAAGAAACAGGATTCCCCGGGGTATAGCGTAGCCCGGCTAGCGCGCCTGGTTTGGGACCAGGAGGTCGCAGGTTCGAATCCTGCTACCCCGACCACTGCAAGGTCTTGCGTGAATTTTATGGGCCCGTAGCTCAATCGGATAGAGCATCAGCCTTCTAAGCTGAGGGTTAGTGGTTCGAGTCCACTCGGGCTCACAAGATTTCACTGACAGGAACTTTCATATTTCCCTTTTTTGTTGTTTGACTTTAGATGGCCCCATCGTCTAAAGGTTAGGACATCGCCCTTTCACGGCGGTAATAGGGGTTCGAATCCCCTTGGGGTCACAACTGAAACCCTCGCGGAAACGCGGGGGTTTTTTGTTTTAAATATTTCACTCCCCTTCCAAGATTGATGTTCAATCCCGTATTCCTCCAGAAATTTGAATCCCTACTCCCTTGGAAAAGCAATAACCGGCATCGCGGATCGCCATGTTATAATATTTTTTGTAAATAATAGCAAATAATTTATTAATTTAAGGTAACTTATTTACAAATAATAATTTATTCAGACTGAAAATTTTATTATACACTGTTAACTCAAATAGATCATGAATTTACCATTCTATAACAGAGTTGAAGAGCTTGCGCTTCTTATGAAGATGTTCAAAGAAGAGTCGCTAAACGGTAAGAGTTTTGAATGTGTAATTACGGGACAAAAAAACTCCGGGAAAACCGGACTCGTATCTCAATTTATACAACGGATCAGTTCTGATATCCTGATTAGTTCCAGGGTACCTGAATTTAATGCTGATAAAAATGTCGTCACCTTCCAATGTGATAAAAAATCAAGTCAAGAGCCCTA
Source organism: uncultured Ignavibacteriaceae bacterium (assembly GCA_964625575.1). GTDB lineage: Bacteria > Bacteroidota > Ignavibacteria > Ignavibacteriales > Ignavibacteriaceae > UTCHB3. Next base: position 216,421 of record CAZVBQ010000003.1, read on the forward strand.
CAGCGCCTTCATCTTCATCACAAATCAAATTCTCGAAAATCAAAAGAAGCGTTTAATATACTCAAAACTGCTCAAAATTATATTGACCTTCTCGGGAATTGACAGCACGTTGAGTGCCATGGTTGAGTTATCTCAAACTTTGAAAAACAGCGGTGACAAGGACATAACCAAAGAGGAAATAGCACGATTTAAGAATTATACGAGATTCCTTTCAAGAGTAACGCGCAAAACTCCCATTATCTTTTACATCAAAGACGTCCAATATCTCGATTTTTTCTCACTCAAACTGATAGAAAATGTGGTTGAGAACCCCGCCTCTTTCTGCGGGGCGTTGATCTTTGAAATGAATGACAGTGAGGGCGACAGTTACGATGCTGTAAAGTTTATTCGTGATTTCATAAACACCGGCAAAATTAAACGAATAAATCTGAGTCACCTCGATCAAGGCTTTCCACGCAAAATGTTAAGTCCTGTTTTCGGGGAGAATACATTTAGTGAGTCTGAAAACTACACCCTGTTTGCCAATTCCAAAGGTCTTCCTGGTAATTTAGTAAATTTAGTGACAGAGTATCAGCAGAATGGGTGGCTATACTTTGAAGATGGCAAATGGGTGAAAGCCGAGTCATTTGAAGAAAAGATCAAACCTAAAAAGCAACAGTTGATCGATGTGCTGATTCTATCCCACGCTGACGGTGAAATTTCAGAATCGGAAATGAATATTGCAAAATCGATGGCAATTGGTTGGGGTTTTAAGAATGAGGATGTCCATTTTTGCGTGAATATGGTCACTTCCATTGCGAAATTGGGGTACAGATTCGAACGCTTTCTCCCTTGGGGATTACTCTCTGAATATGTTTTTCAGGTCCGGAATCAGAATGACGAACTCAGGATAGTTGAGTATCTTCAGGTTAACCCCAAAGAACTTCCACCCCGAAGGAACAGTCTGATTCAACACGTCAACATAGTTGAAGCTAAGGCTGTGAGGCAGTTTGATGATTCAATTCTGATAGAATGGGATTACTTTGAAGGAAAAAGGATGCGGGAACTGCTGATCGAGATAAATGACACCCATCTCGAGAACTGTCTTCGTCTGCTGAAGCAAGTAATTTCAGGGCTCAATGAACTCCACAAATACAATATAATCCACAACTACATCACACCGGAAGCAATAATCGAATCAAATGATGGAAGTTATAAACTCGCCACGCTCGATTCAAACTTGATCGGATTTCTTAAAAATAATTGCAAGAGCATATACGACGATTCAATTTACTATTCTGCTCCGGAACTGTTTGTTGAAGGCAAACCAACAACCAGGTCTGATATTTATTCGATAGGGATATTGTTATATAATCTGATAACCAACTCTCTTCCCTTCTCAAATTTGCATCCTGCAAAGGCAAAGGATCAGATTATTCGCAACAATCTCGACTTTATTGATTTACGCGGTTTCAGAAATTATGAGGCGTTGGTAGCTTTCTTCAATAAATGTCTCAGAAAAAACCCGAATGAAAGGTTCGCAAATCTTGATGAATTACTTGTCAACCTTGAGAAACTTGCAGACGGACTATATATTGACTCCCGGGAGGAGATCAAAGAAAAAAGTACAGCGCCCGCAAGCGAACCCGTTAACACTCGCCTCCTTGAATATCTCTTGAAATCAGCGGCAGGCGTGCTTCTTGTGGTTATAGTCTATTTCGCCTTTTTCTATTCTAATAGCTTGATTGACGCGATGGGTGGGAAAAAGGACATTGATCAAATTGTAGTCGATATTTCAATTGGTCAGGACAGTGCGGACTTTGGCAAACCGGTAGTTAAAGATGTCGTGGAATATCTGATGGAAGAAGAAATTTTGCGCTCAGCCAATCTATCCGTTTTATCAGGCAGCCAATTCAAAAGACTTAGAGAAGCAAACGGTAACATGACGCTGATGCCAAGGTTATGGATCAAAGGAAGTGTAACCAGATCAAGCTTGGGTTATGAATTGGGGTTATCAATTGTTGATAATGGCAGCACGATCAAGGAGAAGAAGATCAGTTTTACTGAACCGTCAACTTTCCTGACCGGAGAAGTAAAACCGCTCGTCACTGAAATTTTACGGTTAAAAAAGATTCCTCTTGTTAAAAATATCCCGATCACTGACAGCTGGGATGCTGTTGAAAATTTTGTGGTTGGAATTAACGCATGGTATAAATTGGATAAGACCACGGCAAAAAGTGCTTTTGGTAAAGCCATTAGTTTTGACCCCAATTATACTCAAGCAAAACTAAAGTATTTTGAAGTGCTCCAATTTGAGGGAGGAAGTACCACAGAAACAGATTCCCTGATGAAAGACCTGAAAACAAGTTTGAGCACTCTAAGTCCGATTGACTCAATCAGGGTTTTGGCAGTTGAGAAAAAAACTCAGGGCAAATTCAGGGAATCAATTCCGTATTACCGCCAAATTGCAGAAAAACTTCCTCAGAATAAGTACAGTTTTTACGAGATCGCGGGAGCATACAACCAATTTAGAGACGATGACAACGCGATTGAATACTATCTGAAAGCACTTGAAAGAGATACTAACTATGCACTGGCGTTAAATCATCTCGCGTATTCTTATATGAACAAATTCGAAGTGGAGAAAGCATTTTATTGTTTCAGAAGGTATGTTGAACTTGACAACTCGGCCAACGCCTACGATGGTTTGGCAGATTGCTTTTTTTCTGCCGGCATGGTTGACAGTGCAATTTATTATAAGGCAAAAGGAATTTCGATTGACCCGAATCTGGAATACCTGTATAGCGGGATGGGACTTTTTTACACCCTCAACCGGAATTACGAAAAAGCATCTCTGGCCTTCAATAATTTTGCGACCCTGGTTAAAGGTAATGAAGAATTAAGTAACAAAGCAGATTTTTACATGGCGTTCAACAATTATTCAGCCAACAGGTTGGCAGAAGCACAAAGCATTCTGAACAAAGTATCCGGAATTGCTGATAAACCCGCGGCGGTGTTGAATTTCCCGGAAATATTGTGGCTTCGCGGCATGATCTCATTTGAGAGCGGAGACTACAAAACACTCGAACAAATCGTCGCGCGATTCAAAGATATTATTTCAAAGTACGGATTTTCAAAGGAGTACTATAATCCCGTATACAAGTATTACGTTTTCCTCGAGATTCTTGATGCAATCGGCTCGAATAACAGTTCGAAACTGACCGGGTTTATCGATATCCTGAACAAGGATCTAAAATTTAAAGTTAAAGATAACGGTTCGGTGTTCGATTACGCTTTTTTCTCTTTCAAATTGTTTCAGATTTTTTCCTCATCTGAATTTAAGGACGAAAAGGCAGCTTTAATGGCAAAAAATAGCGCGATCAGTGCAAATCCATTCTACGCGAAATTCGCGAAATGACATCACCGGCAATCACTTTTTTGATTAACAGATCGAATCATGATCATGGCAACTAACAACAAGACTATCATCTCTCTTTTGGCGCTTTTAATTCTGCTACTGGCAGTGTTAATAACTGTAATATTAGTGAGGGATGTTAACTTCAACAAAGCCACCCGGAAAACTGAAAATGTGGCATCTGACTCGACGAATCAAAAATCAGTTGTTGAGATAGTACCGGTTTCATCATCAGCCAGTTCGACTGATTTACCAAATTATGGATTTACTTATCCTCCTGAGGCATCGTATGATAATGATTGGTTCACATGGTGGACTCCAAGAGGAAGATATGAAGGAGAATGGATCAAGTACAATTTCGATAAACCAAGAACTATCCGCGCGATTAAAATTCTGAATGGATCTCACTGGCCTGAATGCACAAGTGGTGGGGTATATTATGGCGATCTGTATTACCATAATGCGATTCTTACTGCCGCGACCCTTGAGTTTTCGGACGGTAAGATGGTTAACTTAAAACTGAAGATCTTTGACGGGATGCAAACCGTCGAATTTCCTGCCGTGAAAACTTCTTTTGTTCGACTCATCTGCCGCGAGATCTTCCCCGGTAAAACTTGGCAGGATGTGTGCATTTCAGAGGTTAAATTTCTTTCTCAGAAAATGGATTGAGTGTCAGTCCTGAATACCATTATTTGACTTTACATTATTGTCAGGGAGGAATTTATCAATTTTGCAGACGCGAGATTTTTTCAAAATAGAATGTTAACTGAATATTTTGAGAAATATTTTGATCTAGTGTTTTTTTAGTCTATATTTGTTAGTCAAATTAACATAATTAAAAGGTGAATCATGCGGAGAATGATATTTACAATTATCGCTCTGGCTTTTATCTTTGCCTCCTGCGGCACACAGCAAGAAAGCCCTGTGAATAGCCCGGGAGAGGGAAAAATTCTCTTTAAAATTTCGAAAGAGAACGCTCCGGCAGCGGTTAACTTCGTAACCATGAGGTTGACACGATCCGGATTCACAACAATAACTTCTCAACTTAACCTGACGACCGACACAACAGCGGAACTCACCATGGACGGAATACCTTCCGGCCTGTGGCATCTAAAGGTTGATGCCACCAGCTCCAACAATGTTCTCCTCTACACCGGTGAAGCCGACCTGAACGTTATTGCCGACCAACTTACCCAGATCAATCTTACTCTGAATCCTGTATCTTCAGGTCTCGGAAGTATCAAGATCATGGTGAATTGGGGCACAACACCGGTTTCGGCTTATCCTTTCAAGGATTATCAGGCAAATCCAATTCTCGTACCACTCGATTCAGGATGGGATGTGAATGTAAGCCAACCCTTGGTTATGTATGATGGAGTAAAATACCGGATGTACTACTCCTCGATGACTTATGGAGCAAGAGGAGCGATCGGATACGCTGAATCGCCCGATGGACTGACCTGGACCCGCCCATTCGACGGGCCAATGATCTTTCCAAGCTCTAACGGTTGGGACTCACAATGCATCACGCCGGGCGGTGTAATAAAAGATGGCAATGTTTGGTATCTATATTACATGGGATTCAGCGATCAGTACGGTACTTGGCATATTGGACTTGCCACTTCCACTGATGGAATGAGTTGGACCAAACGTCCTCAACCTGTGCTTATGGCTTCAGGCGGAGCCGAAAACCAACTCGTCCCCACCTCAGTGATCAAAAAGAATGGAGTTTTCTATCTCTATTATACATCACGAAACTACCCCGTTTACACTACTTGCGTAGCCACATCAATCGACGGGATAAATTGGCAAAAAAGCAGTTTAAATCCCATCCTCTCCGCGACACTTCCATGGGAAGGCACCAAGGTCTCCACGGCATCCGTAATCATGGATGGTGATTCACTGATCATGGTTTATTCTTCACTTCAAGGAGACAAAAACTATTTTGGGATGGCAACTTCTGTGGATGGCATGACCTGGGTGAAGAAAAGCACCCCTGTATTCAGCAATTTGAACACAACCAACGGTTGGGCGAGAACGAGTATCGATTACTCCAGACTTGTTAAAGCCGGTAACCAGTTAAGAGTATATTACGGCGGTTACAATGGAAATCAATGGACCAGAATCGGTGTAACCATCTGGGAGAGATGATCGAAGTGCCAGAAACAACGATTGTCTGACAACTGATCAAAGAACGATTACATTGCGTTAACAGTACAAAGGCTGTCGGGATTCAACCCTGACAGCCTTTTGCTTTTTCTATCTCTTTATTCTAAACCCCGGCTTGGGAAGTGGCACGTAGCCATCATCTCCCGGTACTTCGGGGAATTCACGGTTCTTCCACATTTCCGAGGCTTTTTCAAGGCGTTCAATCTCCGAAGAAACAAAGTTCCAGTAGATACGCCTTTCTTCCGGAAAAGGTACACCGCCAAAAACAAAAACATCACTGCCTGCCGCAAGTTCGAATGAGATATCTCCCGTTTCATCAAAAACCAGAGCCCTGCCTGGCTCGTATGTCTGATCTTCAACAGTAACATTTCCGTCAAGAATATAAACCGCCACTTCACCCTTCACCGAACCGGTCAGGTCAATCTTGGCACCGATTGCCGAATTTACCCTTAAGAGGAAAAGACTGCTGTAAACAGGGACGGATGAACTCTTCCCCATCGCGTTACCGGCTATCAAGGTGAACTGTGCACCGTCTCTCTCCCAAACGGGAAGCTCATCGATCTCCGCGTGATAAAAATCTGGTTCCATCTCCTCCAGATCCTTTGGAAGCGCGATCCATATCTGTAAACCATGAACCCGTTTCTCCTTCCCGCGCAAATATTCCGGGGTTCTTTCAGAGTGTACAACCCCCTTCCCCGCCGTCATCCAATTAACTTCACCGGGTTTAATCTCAATTTCGGTACCCAATGAATCACGGTGAATGATGCTGCCATCAAGAAGATACGTGAGGGTTGCCAATCCGATGTGGGGATGTGGCGCCACATCCAGATCTTTATCAGGACCCAAAATCGCGGGACCGATGTGATCAATAAAAATAAACGGGCCCACCATTCGCTTCGACCTGAATGGCAGGATTCTTCCAACCGCGAAATTTCCGATGTCTGCCGGTCTCTCAGGGATTTCCAACTTTATTTTGGTCATTTGATGACCTCCAATTCTTTAAATATTTTTGGCCGGAGCAAAAAAAAACATAAATTTAGATAACCGAATTTACAGTTTACAGGAGTAATAAAATGTATAGATCAGTGATATTAATTTTAGCTTTTGCTTTAATTGTATCCTCTTGCAGTAACATCAAAGAGAATCCGGTCTCCGGGGGTGGAGAAGGGAAAGTGTTCTTCAAACTTGACAAGCAGGAAGTTCCGCAAGCAGTAACCCTCGTAAGATTAACCCTCACAAGATCCGGTTATCAAACAGTCCGGGCCGAACTCGACCTCATGGACGACACAACCGCTGAAGTGACCGTTTCCGGTCTGGCAGAAGGTACGTGGCACATTAAAGTTGATGCCTTCAACCAGAACAATGTACTTCTCTTCACGGGAGAAGCTGACGTAAATGTGATCTCAGATCAAATTACAGGAGTTGATTTAACCCTCACACAGGTATCTTCAGGTGTTGGCGGCATCCGGATCAGAGTCCGTTGGGTGGCATTGCCGGATACAAGCTATCCCTTCAAAGAATATACATTGAACCCGGTGCTCACTCACTCCTTCTATAATGTATACTATGACGCTGTGAATCCTGTAATTATTGATGATGGGACAAAATACAGAATGTATTACGCCGCTGTTGGTGTGGCGGCCGATTCCAGAATTTATTATGCCGAGTCGGTAAACGGGTATGATTGGTCGTCCCCTGTAACGACCCCAATACTAACCGCTGATCCGAATCCGGCCGCGTGGGATCATGGTGGGGTGTTACCGGGAGCGACGATAATACATAACGGCACCAGGTATCTGTTCTATCAGGGCTACAACACACCATTCGGGCAATGGCATGTAGGACTGGCTACCTCAACCGACGGAATTACCTGGACAAAGAGAGCCCAACCTGTGCTTTACGCGGGCCTCAACTGGGAACGGCAGATAGCTCCTTCATCAATCATTCAACGTAACGGGGTATTCTACCTTTATTACACCGGTATTAACTCGGCGAATTATCAGATCGGGGTTGCGACTTCAACTGACCTGATAAACTGGACAAAACATCCTCAGAATCCTGTGATGGTACCCGGACTACCTTGGGAAGGAACAAAAACTTCGACGGCCACTGTAGTTGACGAAGGCGATTCACTGATCATGGTTTATGCCTCAACCAGCAACGAGATCCACTATTTCGGAATGGCTGCTTCAGTAGATGGAATAAACTGGAATAAATACGACAAACCCGTTTTCAGCAATAAAGCCCTGCGCGGATCAAAGAGATGGATCGATTATCCAAGAATGATCAAGACCGGAAATACTTTGAGGGTTTACTACAGCAATGATATGGGGAATGGGCAATTTCATGCTGCAATTGGTGTTGCCATGTGGCACCGGTAATGACATCACAGTTACAGGATTGAAAAGTATTTAACAAAAAAAGCCGGCATCAACCGGCTTTTTTCATTCTAACAATGCTTTTTACGCTTCCTGCATGTTGTGGAAGACGGCAACCACATCTTCATCCTCTTCGAGGAGATCGACGAGTTCATTCATCTCTGTCAGTTGTTCTCCGCTGATCTCTTTGTAAACAGTCGGAATGTACTGCAGTTCACCGCTCACAACCTCTATACCTTTTTCTTCAAGCACTTTCTGCATTGTACCGTACTCCTCGAAAGCGCAGTAGATATAGATGAATTCTTCATCGCTGTCAAGTTCATCGAGACCGGCATCAATAAGTTCAAGTTCAAACTCATCAATATCGGCAACAGCGGAGCTTTTGATCTTGAAGAATGCCTTGTGTTCAAAGTTGAACGCGACACTTCCCGAGTTACCAAGAGTGCCGTTCCCTTTTTTAAAGTGGTGCCTTACGTTGGCAACGGTTCTTGTCGGATTATCGGTCGCGCATGAAACTATAACCGATACCCCACCGGGTCCGATTCCCTCATAAATAATTTCCTGATAACCTGTTGTATCTTTGGAAGACGCGCGCTTGATGGCAGCCTCAACCCTGTCCTTCGGCATGTTAACAGCTTTGGCATTCTGCATCGCGAGACGGAGTTTTGAGTTCGTCTTTGGATCCGGACCGCCGGCTTTAACCGAAATTTCGATCTCTTTCCTTACGCGGTTGAACGCAACAGACATCTTGGCAAATCGCGCGAACATCGTGTGTTTACGCTTTTCAAATATTCTGCCCATATTTCCTGAATTTTTCTGAAACAAAGTACAAATTTACGGAGTTTTCACGCCACTTCAAATTTATAATTTTCGGCGGCAGTAATAATCGCTATTGTAGCAGGATAAAAGCTCCCCAGTAGTAAGGCAGTCTGTATTTGGCTCTGACCGTCTGCCGCGCGAGATCGAATGCCGTAAGTTTGTCACCTGACTTCAACCAGTTTGAGTAAAAAGCCAACATGAATTCCATCGTGGCGGTGTCATGTACCTTCCAAAGACTCATCACCACCGAACGTGTACCTGCCACCATCAGCGCCCGCTGCAAGCCGTAGACGCCTTCGGCATTTTGAATCTCACCCAAACCCGTTTCGCACGCGGAGAGTACCACCATATCAGTGTTCTCGAGGTCAAGATCGAGACACTCCTGCGCGGTAAGAATACCGTTATCCTGAAATCTCCATTGAAGCGGATCGGTGTCAAGGTAACTGCCCGCACCCGCGAGGAACAAACCGGAGCGCAGAAGAGGATTTGAGGAGACAATTCCCCGGTCGAATCCATATAACTTTTCGTCCTGCACATCCTGATCAGCTATGAAATATCCATGTGAAGCGATATGTAGTACGGCCGGTTCCTTCACCTTTTTAATGTTGGTCTCGCTCGCGAGTCCTTCCGTGAATAGTTTCGAAGCTTTACCATTTACTCTGAAAAGGGAGTCGATCCCTTTCACTTCCGTGAGCGTGCCCGGCAGATCAGAGAGCCAGTATCTCTTCAGGTCAGATCCGATCTCTTTTGGTACAATTGATCTGTTGGCAGCCTCACTCTCCAATTCAGGTGAATCCTGCACGTTACCGTAAAGATTCGGGTAACCAAAAAGATAATTCCCCTTATCCCCTGTTCTTTTCTTCTTGTTCTCAACCACTGCCTTGGTACTGGTAACGTGTTCTATTTCAAAATCCTCATAAACATATCTTCCTGTTTCCGGATTTACAAGTACAGCGGGATTGATCCTGTGATATACCCCGTCAGCAGAGAAGTATATTTTTTTCACTCCGCCGAGGTGATACATTATCGGCAACCAGTAGAGATTATATGCTTTTTTCAAGGTTTTCAGATCGTTTTGATCGAAATATTCGGGATCTGTCGCCTTCGATGCATCCAGCAGTTGATGCAAGGCATCACCCTCAAGCTCCCTGCCAAGATATTGAAAACCGATCTCGGGATGCTCAAGCGTGCGGGGAGTTAGAATGAGATATAGATAATAAACGGAATCCGTTTCTTCATCGCCGTAAGGTTTGAACCTGAATATTTCGAGGGCTGCCTCATCTTCTTTCAGGTTTTCCCTGATCTCCTGCCAGTTAATTGAAAGATCTATCAGGGAGTCGGGCGCGCCACCTGAGGAATCGGCAAGTTCCTGTTGTATTTTTTTGATCGTTGATTCGATATCCGCCAGATCAAGCCCTGTCTTTTTTCTTTCTACTGGTGTCAGGTTGTAGAGTTTACCCGCGAGGTTCTTCAGATCGTTCAGTTCCTTTAATTTTTCACTTTGTTTCGGATCGCGGATCATTCTCATCCGTTGACGTTCGTTTTTAAGGGCAGCAAGTTTTAACCCTTTTATCCGTAGCAGGTTGTCGTAATAAAGTCCATACGCGGCGAGATTGAACTCAAAGTATTTCATCGAAACCGACATGCAGAGTTCATTAATTTTAATGAACTTCCGCATCATCACTTCCCTTTCATCCTCTGACAGCAGCGGCAGCACTTCCCTTAAGTAGCGAGCCTGAAGGTCGATCAGTTCCTTGTAAAGCGAGAAAAACTCATCCCCTTTCCCCCTCCTGCCCATAAGCTCAATCAGTTTCACAGTCATTAACAGGTAGTCAGGGTTCAATTCACTGAAATTTTCCTTCTGCCTCTTTATCACTTTCAAGAGCAGGTCTTGCGCGGGATTAAAATCACCCTCCCGGTGATAAAACTCAACAATATCTGTGAGCGAATTTATAAAAAGTGGATCGCGCACCTCCATGATCTTCGCGGAATTGTACTTAAGGAACTTGTAAAAAGCCCTGTGCCCTTTGTTGTAAGGCATCCGGTTGTGAAGCGCGGCTATAAGTCCGAAAGCATCCATCCAGTTCCGGTCGGCTGTAACTTGCATTGCTGCAAAAGCCGCGGATATTTCACCAAGAAGCTGGCCTGCTCTCTCCTTTTCGCCATTCTTGTAAAGAATTGTCGCCAGCTCAGCGTTCATCCTTAATTTCAGCAACGACCCGTGCGAATCACCCGGAGCCGATAGCGTTTCAAAAAGTTTTATCAGTTCTTCAATCTTTGCCGCGTCTTTTATTGTTTTGTAGTGATCAAGCAAAGGGGGCACCAACTTCAGTGATTCTTCTTTTGATTTTATATTTCCGTTTTTAAGTAATGAAAAAACTGAATCAGCAGCGATGTTTGAGTATGTTATCTCACCTGCCTGAGCAAGCGCGCGTGAAAGATTCCAGAGAGCCTCAGGAAAACTGTTACTCTCATGCAGCCCAAGCGAATCAATATCCGCAAGCAAGGCTTTTAACAATTTTTCTGCTTCAATGAACTTTCCGAGGAACAGGTAATTCTCGGCCAGTTCCACTTCCGTTTTCATTTTGAGTTCGTTTCCGGGGAGGAAATATTGCGTTATTATCTTGTATTTTGCCGTCTGCACATCAAGCGATCTTGAATATTGCCCCGTTTTAATATAAAGTCCCCGCAATACTGAAAGCACGGCAAAGTAATCGGTTGAAATGTAGAGCAGATCGTTTTCAAGCTGTTTTTTCAGGCGTAAGAGAGAATCTTCGGCGGTCTTATAATCGAGTGAATCGATCATCATGTTAATTTTATCGAGCGCTATCTTTACCGACCACTCTTTTGGCGTTAATTCCTCTAACTTTTTCTCGCATTCGGAAGTTTTTTGCTTGTCAGGAGACACTGTTGTATAATAATATTTGCGCCACTCCCACGCGGTGTTAGATTGTGGATACTTTTCAAGATATTTATCCACTGACTTAAGTAGCTGATCGGGGTGCTTCAAAGCTTTATAAGCTGCCAGCCACGCGAAGGTTATTCCCTGAATATCTGTGACTGATGTTGTGAGCTGTTTTTCAAGCCTGGGCAGCACATCGCTTTTAATATTGTTACGGGCGAGGTATCTGAACACCGTTTCAACAGTCGGCAGGGAACCTGTTGTGCCGTCATCAGCCAACGCGGCAGTTTTTAGAAGGTATTCCTCATCAAAAATCCCCGCGAACATCGGCACGAAAAGCGAATTGTAAACCTGCGGAATTGTTTCCCAATCTTCTACCATCGAAACATCTGTCCACTTTTCCTTGCCTGTAAGTTTTATTATCTCCGCCGCGAGCGAGGGCTCATACTTTTCAAACAGGCTGAGGGGAAAACCGGGATCGTTCACGATCTGAAGTGAATCGAGATATGCCATTCCCTTGTTATAATTATCCCTGAAATACTCTTTCTCATCGGGGTATATCTTTAGGTTTCTTTCAACCCTGTCGGAGAGTACCCCAAGATCATCAGGGTGTGGGATAAGATCAGCCTCTTCCGCGGGAAGTGAAGACCAACATTCAAGAAAATAGAGGTAAGAGGGGGAAATGGAAAACGGGATGTCACCTTTGAGGCCTGAAAAAAGAAGCGTGACCTCAGTATAGAACTCCTTTTCTGTGGTAATATACTCATACAGGGCAAGCATTCTAAGATCACCAGACTCTCCGGGGGTTTTTCGGGCGAACTCCAGCAGGGATTGTTTGGTCTCCTCTCCCCCTTTCAGATTTATCAGTATCAGTTGGAGTAGCCGCCGTTCAGGGTTTTGGGCCACTATCTTTTCGAGGGCTTCAACTGCCTTTGAATAACTTGAGTCCTGCCCCGCGTCCCCGCCGGAAACCGTGATCATACCCGCCGAGTTGGCAAAATATGTTATAAATATCTTCTCATCGTCTGTGAGTGACTGAGAGAAAAGCCTTACACTGACCAATGAGATCAGAATGAACAGCAAAATGGTTTTTTTCATCTCTGAAAAACCTCTCTGATTTACCGTACCGGAAAATTTGAGTGATGTTAAAACTAATAAATTTTTAGTTAAGATCACAAAATTATTGTGACTTTCCGTTCATCAAACGGGTCAGGTACCGTTACGGGTGACAATTTTTATTTACACGATAAAATAATTTTTAAAAGATCGTTTTTTGGTTGTTTTTTAATAACAACATTTATTAAATTTCAACACCACTTTGAAGAAATTATTCAGAGCGGGGATACATTTTTAAAACCAAGAGATTAGAGAAATGGCTGATATACAACTTGTCAAGGTTGAAGATGTTACCGTCAGGTTCGCGGGAGATTCCGGTGACGGTATGCAACTCACCGGCCTGCAGTTTTCGACTTCTTCTGCTATTGCCGGAAACGATTTAAATACACTGCCCGATTACCCTGCCGAGATCCGCGCCCCTGCCGGATCACTTAACGGGGTTTCGGGTTTCCAGATACACTTCTCAAGTGGCGAAAGCACCACGCACGGCGATCATCCCGATGTGCTGGTCGCGATGAACCCCGCCGCTTTGAAGGTAAACCTGAAAGATCTTAAGAAAAACGCGACGATAATTGTGAATGAGTCGTCATTCGACAACAAGAATCTTTCACTCGCGAAGTATGAATCGAACCCCCTTGATGATGAGTCACTCAAAGGTTATAACGTACTGCGTGTACCGATGACAAAAGCGGTTATGAACGCTCTTGACGGTGTTAACGTCTCGATGAAAGAGAAAGAACGCTGCAAGAACTTCTTCGCTCTCGGTATAATGTTCTGGATGTACAGCAGACCGGTTGAGCCAACACTTAAATGGATCGAAAACAAGTTCCGCGTTAAACCTGATATCCTTGAGGCAAACAAAAAAGCTTTGATGGCCGGTTATCACTACAGCGAGATGACCGAGCTTTTCACAACCCGTTACTTCCTCGAGCCGGTGAAACTCCCTCCCGGAAAGTACAAAAACGTTACCGGTAATGAAGCCGCCGCGCTTGGCATGGTTGCAGCTTCATGGAAAAGCGGTCTTCCCCTCTTCCTCGGCTCGTACCCGATCACCCCGGCCTCGGAGATTCTTCACGAACTCAGCTCTTTCAAACATTTTGGAGTGAAGACTTTCCAGGCTGAAGATGAAATAGCTTCAATCGCCGCGTGCATAGGTGCAGCCTTCGCCGGTGACCTCGCTCTTACCACAACTTCCGGCCCGGGCCTCGCGCTCAAGATGGAAGCTGTTGGTCTCGGCGTGATGACCGAACTGCCAATGGTAATTATCGATGTTCAGAGAGGCGGACCAAGTACAGGTCTTCCTACCAAAACGGAACAAGGCGACCTTTTACAGGCGATGTACGGCAGAAACGGTGAAGCCCCGGTTTGCGTTCTCGCGGCAGCAACCCCGGCCGACTGTTTCCACACGGCTTATGAAGCTTCAAGAATCGCGGTTAAGTATATGACACCTGTCATCATGCTCTCTGATGGCTACCTTTCACAAGGTTCGGAACCTTTCCGTATTCCGGGAGAGGATGAACTGAAGGAAATGAAGGTTGAATTCAGAACGGAAAAAGAGGAATTTTACCCTTACCTCCGCGATGAAAATCTTTCACGTCCTTGGGCGATACCCGGCACTCCTGGACTCGAACACAGGATCGGTGGACTCGAGAAATCACACATTTACGGCAACGTAAGCTATGTGCCCGAAAATCACGAGTTCATGATCAACCTCCGTGACCAGAAGATCAAGAATATCGTTAATGATATCCCTGAAACAGTGATTCGTGGGGAACAGGAAGGCGACCTGCTCGTTCTGGGCTGGGGTTCAACTTATGGCGCGATAAATGAAGCCATCACACGAATAATGAACAGAGGTCTGAAAGTATCCCAAGTTCACCTTAAGTATATCAATCCGCTTCCACAAGATCTCGGTGATATTTTCAAGAGATTCAAGAGGATACTCCTTCCAGAGATCAATCTTGGTCAGCTGGCCATGATCCTCAGAAGCCAGTATCTCGTGGATATTATTCAGTATAACAAGGTCCAGGGCTTGCCTTTCAAAGCCTCTGAGATAGAAGAAAAGATATTAAACCTGCTCGGAGTAGAAAATGAGTAACGAAAATCAGATCCCAACAGTACAACTGACTGCCAAAGACTTCGCGTCGGACCAGGATGTTAAATGGTGTCCGGGTTGTGGTGATTATTCAATTCTTGCTCAGATGCAGAGAGTATCACCTTCACTCGGTGTAAAAAAAGAGGATTTCGTTTGGGTTTCCGGTATCGGTTGCTCATCCCGTTTCCCTTATTACATGGACACGTTCGGAATTCACGGAATCCACGGACGCGCCCCCGCGATAGCAAGTGGCGTGAAAATTGCGAGACCCGAACTGGCTGTCTGGATGGCGAGCGGTGACGGCGATCTTCTTTCGATCGGCGGCAACCACTTCATTCACATCTGCAGAAGAAATGTCGGCGTTAAAATGATCCTGTTCAACAACCGTATTTACGGTCTGACAAAAGGTCAGTATTCACCAACATCTGAACAGGGCAAAAAGACAAAATCAACCCCGTTCGGAAGTGTCGACTATCCGTTCAAACCCGCGATGGTTGCCCTCGGAGCCGGTATCAGCTTCTATGCCCGCACCCTCGACAGGGATGCCAAACACATGCAAGAGATGATGCAAAAAGCCGCCGCACATCACGGTACAACTCTTATTGAAGTGTATCAGAACTGCAACATCTTCAACGATGGTGCTTACTCGAAACTTACTGATAAAGAGACAAAACCTGATTCAGTTCTCGTTCTTGAAGACGGCAAACCGATGATCTTTGGCGCGAATCGCGACAAAGGCATTAAACTTGACGGCGATGTTCCTGTAGTCATCGATCTTAATGACGGCGTTCACTCGATCTCCGATGTATGGGTGCACAAGGAAGTGGATCCTTCCCCCGTGCGCGCTTTCATCCTCGCTGAGTTCATCGAAAATCCTGAACTTCCTGTTCCGATCGGTGTCTTCAGACGGTATGAAAAACCGACATATGAAGACCTCGTTGTCGAACAGATCGAACACATTAAAGAGACCAAAAAGGTTACCACTTTCGAAGCGCTCATCGGTCAAGGCAACGTCTGGACCGTCGAGTAATTTCCCCCGCGGTAATGCAGTGATTAAAGCCGGCGCGCGAGTGCCGGCTTTTTTTATTTAACAATTCTGTAATATTCCCGTAACATTCCGGTAAAACTGCCAGGTTAATTTTACTTGCAAGATTAATAAAAGTTGCCCGGAAATGCCCAAGATCGACTTAAAATCAATAATTGACTCAAAAGCCCCCGGTTTTCTCAACCGCTACCCTGCCTTTATTGTCGATCCTTTTCTCTTTTTCCTGAATAAGATTCTTTACATCAACCCTGTGAATCAGTTCCTTGACAAGAATCCCGAGCTGAAAGGAATCGATTTTATTGATGAGCTTTTTGATCACCTCGATTTCTCTTACTTCGTCTCGAAGAAGGAAAAAGACCGCATCCCCAGCGAAGGCCGGGTTATTATTGTTGCCAATCACCCGCTTGGTGGATTGGATGGACTCGCCCTTCTGAAATTGGTCAGCGAAGTGCGGCCTGATGTTAAAATCGTTGTTAACGATATTCTTTCAGAGATCGAAAATTTAAAGGACCTGTTCCTCCCGATTGATATCCATCAGGCAAAGGTGCAGAGTTCACGTCTGACTAAAATTCTTTCGTCACTCAATTTAGAAGAAGCCGTGATCATCTTTCCCGCGGGCGAGGTATCGAGGCTTACCTCGAAGGGAATCCGGGATCGGTCATGGAACAAAGGTGTGCTGGCATTCGCCAAAATGAGCAAGGCTGATATTCTGCCCGTCTACATTCATGGAAGAAACTCAATATTTTTCTATCTTTTTTCAATTGTGTGGAAGAAGTTTTCAATGTTTCTTTTGCCCGGCGAAATGCTGAGGAAAAAGGGAGCGAATATTTCTTTCAGGATCGGAGAACCCGTTTCAACTGCATCGATCTTCAACGGAATTGATAAACCCAAGCATCAGATAAAGTTGCTTAGGAAACACGTTCATCAGATCGGCAAAGGAGGAACAGGTATCTATAAAACCACCAAACCCATTGTCCACCCCATGCCTGTTAAACTCATCAGAAAGAAACTGATGCAGTCGGAGCTTATAATGAAAACGCCCGATGACAAGCATGTCTTTCTTGTTGAACCTGAAGATAATTACGTTATCCTTCAGGAAATCGCCCGGCTGCGCGAGATCACATTCAGAAGAGTTGGTGAAGGAACCGGTACCAAAGCTGACATCGACAGATATGACAGATTCTACAGCCATCTCGTGTTGTGGGATAATGCCGAATCAGAGATCATCGGTTCATACAGGATCGGTCTGTGCAAGCATCTTATCAGACTTAAAGGGATAAATGGAATGTACACTTCAACCCTGTTTGATTTTTCGGGGAAATTCAAAGGTTACCTGCCCGAGGCGATTGAACTCGGCAGAAGCTTCATTCAGGCAAAATATTGGAACAGCAACGCCCTTGATCTGCTCTGGCAGGGTCTCGGCAGCTATCTCTCGATGAAACCGCATATAAAATATTTGTTTGGCGGTGTCAGCATCAGCTCCGCGTTCCCACCGGAAGCCACCACGATGATCGTCTGGTTCTTTAAAAAGTGGTTTGGTTCTGATGAAGAGCTTGCCACTTCCAGAAACAGGTTTTTGGTTCCTCCCAAGCTCGAAGAGCAGTTCGTTCAGAAATTTAATCACTGTGACTACAACACAGAATTGAAAGAGTTAAAAATCGCATTAAGGCATTTTAATGTTTCAATCCCGCCACTTCTTAAACATTACTCGAACCTTTGTTATGATGACGGAGTAAAATTCCTTGACTTCGGTATCGATCCCGATTTCTCAAACTGCGTGGATGGGCTGATTCTGGTGGAAGTGGAAAAGATAAAAGCAGAAAAAAAAGCCAGATATCTGCGGGAGAAACCAGTTGACAGAGTCGCTTAAAACAAATTTTCACAACCGGAAGAAAGTTGTCGTATGATAATCGCTCACATTTCCGATCTCCATCTTAATTATCAGGGGAAAACCACTTATTATAATAAAGTGGAAGAACTCCTCCGAAAGATTGCTCAATGCGAACCCGATCACGTGGTCATCTCGGGCGATGTCTCCGAAGATGGCAGGGAAGAAGACTTCCTTTTCCTTCGCGAACTCCTGATAAAATTTGATCTTCTTGATCCCCTGAAAACAACCCTGGTTATCGGTAACCACGATATCTACGGTACTGCAATTAATATAGAAGACGCGCTTTCATACCCTGACCGCTGTAAACACACCGACTTTGAAGAAAGGGTATTGGTCTTCACATCTTATTTCAGGGAATTGTTTGAGGGAGCAAACCTGTTCTGCGGACAATCTTTCTACCCATACCTTAAAAAAGTTGGTGACGTTTTTATCCTGGGGATGAATTCGATCGAAAAATACAGTACCAGAAATTTTGCGGCATCAAATGGAATCGTAAAGAAAGAGCAAAGAGTGGAGGCAGAAAAACTAATTGAGAATCACCATGTCAGTGGTTCTCCCCTTTTATTGGCAATACATCATCATTTTTACAAGATCGAGAGGGCCAAGGAATCATTCGCCGGTAAGGTTCTTACCCGGGTCGAGAATAGCACAATGAAACTCAGGAGAAAGAAAAAACTCATCCGCTGGATCAAAGAAAACGATTTCACGGCCGTTCTCCACGGTCATTTCCATCAACAAAAAGTGTATAAAATTGGCGACGTCACTTTCAGTAATTCCGGTGGCTCCATCAAAAACGGATCGGGCCCAAGCGCCAAAGCAAATTTTATCGATATTTCCCAAAACCATCTACAGATCGAAACCCTGTCACTCAACACACACGAAAGAGTCCTAACCGCAATGAAGTGAATTCAGCCGTCATACATCATTCCGCCGCAGGCGAATCATACTTCTTACTTCATCCTTCACACTTAAAATATCGGTATATTTAAGGTTTGAATATTTAATCTTTCCAGAAACAAGAAATGAACTTCAAACTTTCATGGCATAAAGATTTTGTGCCAAAAATATACTCCCTCCTTACTAAAGGCTACACAAAAGATACTTTTGTATCTGATCTTACCGCGGGAGTAATAGTAGGAATTGTCGCCCTGCCGCTCGCCATCGCTTTCGCCATCGCTTCCGGTGTTAAACCTGAACAAGGACTTTACGCGGCAATCGTAGCCGGTTTTTTTGTCGCTGCACTCAGCGGATCACGTACCCAGGTTTCAGGACCAACCGGGGCTTTCATCGTAATTATATATGGAATTGTCCAGCAGTATGGATACGACGGACTCGCCGTCGCCACACTTCTTGCCGGCGTTTTCCTGGTCGTGTTGGGAATTCTCCGGTTCGGAATACTCCTCCGGTTTATACCATATTCACTGACCATTGGATTCACCACCGGTATAGCGATAATTATTTTCTCGAGTCAGATCAACGACCTGCTTGGACTCGGCATCGCGAAAGTACCTGCCGACTTCGTGGATAAATGGATAGTTTATGCCGAAAATATCAGCAAGATAAACCTTTACGCGTTCGCGATTGGTGCCGTTTCCCTGGTCTTTATCTTTGTATGGGGCAAGTTCGATCTTAAGATCCCCGGTTCTCTGATCGCCATCGTAATCGGCACTCTGGTGGTTTACTATTTTAACTTGCCGGTTGAGACGATAGGTTCGAAGTTCGGGTCAGTCCCCAATTCCCTTCCCGAGCCGAGGATGCCCACAATTTCGTGGCAGGTTTTCACCCAGATGTTCTCCCCCGCGTTCACCATAGCGATGCTCGCGGCGATAGAGTCACTCCTTTCAGCCGTGGTTGCTGACGGTATGATGGGCTCGCGTCATCGTTCCAACATGGAGCTCGTTTCTCAGGGGGTCGGTAATATAATATCTCCCATTTTCATGGGTATACCCGTCACGGGCGCGATCGCGAGAACGGCAACGAACATAAAAAGCGGAGGAAAAACCCCTGTCGCGGCTATAATACACGGCGTGGTGATACTTGTTACCATGCTTCTTTTCGCGGATCTTGCTTCACTCATACCGCTTCCGGTGCTCGCGGCGATATTGATCTACGTGGCTTGGAACATGAGCGAACTCCACGCTTTCTTCAGAACCTTGAAGGGAACGGGTGCTGACAAGCTGATACTTCTTAATACCTTTTTGCTCACCTTGTTCATCGATCTGACCGTGGCTATTGAAGTTGGGCTGGTGCTCGCGGCGCTTACATTCATCAAGAAAATGTCCGATGTCACTCAAACCAACATTGTGACGCAAAGCTTTCACCTTCCGGATGAGGGTGAAGACAAAATCACCACCACTTCTTTACCCGTGCCAAAGAATGTTGAAATATTCGAGATTTACGGAACCCTCTTCTTTGGTGCCGTTGATCAGTTCAGGGATACAATCCGCGGCATGAACAAAAAGCCCGGGATACTTGTTCTTGAAGTAAGTAAACTTCTCGTAATCGACGGTTCGGGTCTAAAAGCGATAGAAGACCTCGTGGATGACTTGAAAAAAGAAGGTACGGAATTAGTGATCTCCGGAATCCACAAACAACCGTTGTTCGAAATGACGAGAAGCGGAATTTACGACAAGATCGGTGAAGATAATTTCTTCGGCTCGCTTGACGAGACCCTGACTGAAATAGCAAAAAGAACCACCCCTGACCGGAAAATCAGAAATTGACTTACTCTATACGACCATATGATAAATTTTAACGAAATTGTACAGATACTGAAGGATAACACGACATTCCTCCTCACCACGCACGTTAACCCCGATGCCGATGCCATCGGTTCGGAAATGGCGATGTATATCGTACTCAAACGATTAGGAAAGGATGTCAAGATTGTAAATTTCAGCCCGACACCTCCCTTCCTCGAATTTCTTGATAAGGACAGGGCGATCGAACATTACGAATCTTCACTTCACGATGATTATTTTATTAATTGCGATGTTGTGATCTCGCTCGATTTCAACAACCCCGATCGTACGGTAAAGATGGCACCCCTTTATGACAAGCGAACCGGGTTAAAGCTTTGCATCGACCACCACCTCGAACCTGTGACTGAAAAATTCACCCACATGATCGCTATTCCGGATTACGCGGCAACTGCCCACCTTATGTTCGATCTGATTGAGAAAACAGGGGTGACCACAATAGACAACGAACTCGCGGTGCCTATATACTCCGGTATCGCCACCGACACCGGCAATTTCAGATTCGAAAGAACCACACCTGACCTTCACCGTATCGCCGCTTACCTGCTTGAGCAAGGTGTTGTACCGATCGAGATCAATGATATGATCTACGGACAGGATTCCCTTAGCAAGTTCGCCCTCCTTGGCAGGGCACTTAACTCACTCCACATCTACGGAGACGACCGTCGACTCGCCGTTATGACACTCTCGCAGAACGATTTTGAAGCAACTCACGCGATCGAATCAGACACCGAAGGTTTCATCAACCTTTGCATGGCGATTCAGGGCGTTAAACTCGGCGCGATATTCATAGAACTGAAAGAGGGATTCAAGGTATCGTTAAGGTCTAAACAAGGCTACGATATCCGCGAAATTGCCGCCCATTTCGGAGGTGGGGGTCACAAACACGCGTCCGGGATCAGGATCAGGGATTTCCACCTTTCTGATAAATTTGACGAAATTATCAACTATATGCTTCAACAAACTGAAGAGGAGAATGAAAATGTTTAAACCTGAAATTTTTGTTACGAAAGAACTCACCCATGACCCCAAGGGGATTACCCTGATATTTCTTAAAGAGGGTGACTCTCTTAGTGGTGATCTCGACAAGTTGATAGAAGAGCATAGCTTGATAGTCACTCCCCTGTCTCGTGAGTCATTCACCGGAAAATCAAAACACCTTAACTGTACAAACGGTGAGTTTCATTTCTCCATCTTAAAATTAACCTCAAAAGAGAAAAACACAGATTTCTTCAGAGAGCGGACAACCCGGTTTTTCAGCGACCTTAACGAAACCGTGACATCAGTTGATATTATTCTCCCTTGCCATAAAGACTACGAGGAGATTTTCTCCGATCCTGATGCACTTTATCAGTCGCTTATCGAAGGTATCCACCTCGGTTGCTATCAGTTCAACAGGTACCTCTCCAAAAGTGAAGTGTTGCCTCTGAAGGTAAATCTCGTTACGACATCTGTCGAATCGACTGAAAAAATACTTGATACGACCAACAAGGTCATCGCCGGTGTAATGCTTGCCCGTGAACTCGCTAACGAACCAGCGAACGTTATCAATCCGGTTACATTTTCTGAAAAAATTGTTGAAGTGTTTGCCGGATTGCCGAACTGCACCGTTGAAATATTTGACGGCCAGAAATTGAATGAACTTAAAATGGGTGGCATACTCTCCGTTGGTGGAGGAAGTGACACACCACCAAGACTTGCCATTATCAGGTACGAACACCCTGATCCCGTAAAGCACATCGCGCTGGTGGGTAAAGGTGTAACCTTCGACTCAGGTGGTATTTCAATAAAACCTGCCCAGAATATGGGGTGGATGAAGGCCGATATGTCGGGAGCCGCTGCTGTTACAGGCGCGATGCTGAACATCGTTAATCTTCAACTCCCGTTGAAGGTGATCGCCGCCCTTCCACTGGCAGAGAACATGCTTGGCGGTTCAGCGTACAGACCGGGCGATATTGTTACCACCTACTCGGGTAAAACCGTTGAAGTTGATAACACCGATGCCGAGGGAAGGATTGTTCTCGCCGACGCGCTTTGGTACGCTTCAGGTGAAACTCCCGATATCATTCTTGATCTTGCCACGCTTACCGGTGCCGCCGCCGTGGCTCTTGGCGAACTAACGGCCGCGTTCTTCACACACAACGATGAACTGGCAGAATCGCTCATTGCCTCCGGTGAACTCACCCGGGAACGCGTATGGCGCATGCCCCTCTGGGATGAGTACAACAAATACATTAAAAGTGATGTTGCCGACGTTAAAAACACCGGTGGAAGATACGGTGGAGCTATCACGGCTGCGAAATTCCTCGAGAAGTTCGTTCAGAATGGAGAGAACTGGGCGCATATCGATATCGCGGGTCCCGCCATTGCCAACAGTTCAACCAGTTATTCCAAAACATGGATGACCGGTTTCGGTGTAAGATTACTGACCAATTTCCTCGGAGGTTTAAAATGAGTGAGGATGCGAGACTGTTTTCATCAGGCATTGAGTACAGTGACTACCTCGATCTTGAAAAGGCTGTTCAGACAATGGAACAGCCCTCCTTTTTCATCAAGGTTTCCAATTTTATCGGCAGTCCGATCGAAAAACTTATAGATAAGCTCCCCGAAGGAAGCCGTAACAAGATCTCCGATATTACAAACGACGCGTTGCTAAAAGGCACAAACCTTGCTGTTAAAACGCTGGAATATGTGGAATCAAACTCAGAGCATGACTCGAAAAAAATTCACAAGTTAGTGACAAGTGTTCTTGGTGGCGGTGCCGGCCTTTTCGGATTCACTGCCCTGGCGATCGAACTTCCTCTTACCACTACCGTGATGTTGAGATCGATCGCCGAGATCGCCAAAATGAATGGTGAAAACCTTTCCAGTCTTGAATCACGACTTAACTGCGTGCAAGTTTTCGCCTTTGGATCGAGAAACAGCGATGACGACGCGATGAATTCGTCATATTATGCAATTCGCGTTATCCTCGCCCGTGAGATCGCTGCCCTTGCCGGTAGACTTGAATCGATTCTAGCGGGTGAAGCCGCTTCAAGCGTTCTTAGCAAGTTTCTCGCCAAGATCACCGAAAGGTTTTCACAAAACGTTCTGATCAAATTCGTGGGTCAGGCCACACCTATCATCGGCGCTGCCGGAGGCGCAACCATTAATTACCTCTTCACCGATTTCTATCAGGAGATCGCCACGGCTCATTTTGCCATCAGAAGGCTTGAAAGAAAATATTCCCGGGAATTGATCGAGACCGAGTATAACAGAATAGCTGACAGGCTTAAAAACAAGCAATTCGACTGACAGGTTGAAGTGGCGGGACTTAATGACTCGATAAGCAAGCTGCAACTTGTTGGCCCTGCCCGTGCCAAGGCCTTCAAGAACGCCGGGATCGTCACCGTTCGCGATCTTCTTTGGTATTTCCCGTTCAGGCACATCGACCGGACAACGATCCTCACCATAGGAAAGGCTCATGATCTCGTCAGAACAGGCTTTTCGAATGAACTCACCCTGATCGGGAAAGTGCAGGAATCAAAGGTTGTTAACGCGGGTAAAAGAAAGATTCTCGCCGTCAGGGTAACGGATAAAACCGGCGAACTTGACTGTATCTGGTTTCAAGGAATCGAATATTTTTCAAAAGCATTCTCACAAGGGCAGACACTCGCCATATCCGGCAAGCCATCTCTTTCGAAAAGGGGTGACTTCCAGATCATCCATCCCGTTTTTGACAGACTCACCGATGACGAGAGCGTCAATTTCTTCAATACCGGCAAGATCATCCCGGTTTACTCTGTTAATCAGTTCTTCAAGGAAGCGGGTCTTGGCGAAACAGGTATCCGCAGGATCATAGAACGGGCGCTTTCCACCTATTTTAACGATATTGAAGAGACACTTCCCATCACGATAATCGAGAAGCACGATCTCGCCCCGCTGAAGGAAACAATTCGCGAACTGCACCAGCCAACTTCCACAATCAATGTTCAAAAAGCCCGTAAGAGGCTAAAATTCGAGGAGTTTTTCTTCTTCCAGATAAACGCGTTGGCAAACAGGGAGAAATTCAGAAGTACCAATAAGGGGATTCAGTTCCGGGTAAGAACGGGGCTTGTGAAAGCCCTGATCGAAAGCCTCCCCTTTCAACTCACCAAGGCACAGCTTCGCGTCTTGACCGAAATAAAAAATGACATGTTCGCACCACAGCCGATGATGCGCCTTCTTCAGGGTGATGTCGGAAGCGGAAAAACGGTAGTTGCCCTGATTGCAATGCTTATCGCGATTGATTCAGGATATCAAGCCACGATGATGGTCCCAACCGAAGTACTGGCAGCGCAACACTTCAAAAGCCTTTCAAAATTGCTCGATCTACTTAAAGGGAAAGGCGGTGAACACGATCTCAAGATCGAACTCCTCACCGGAAGCACGCCGGTGAAAGAACGGAGAAGAATCGCGGGATCGCTCGCTGATGGGACGATAGACATACTTGTAGGCACGCACGCGTTATTCGAAGATAATGTCGAATTCCGGCAACTCGGACTGATCGTGATCGACGAACAGCATAGGTTTGGGGTTGAACAGCGCGCGCGCCTGATCCGGAAATCGGAGATGCCCGACGTTCTTGTAATGACTGCCACTCCCATACCCCGCACGCTGACAATGACGGTTTTCGGCGAACTTGACGTCTCAATTATCGATGAACTCCCTGCCAACCGTGTGCCAATACGAACCGCGATCAGAGGTGAATCGGCACTTGGAGGGGTATATAATTTTATCAGGTCAGAGGTAAAGAACGGGAGACAGGCATTCATCGTATTCCCGCTGGTTGAAGAGTCGGAGAAGCTCGATCTGAAAGCCGCCGAACAGGGTTATGAAGAGATCTCAACGCGTCACCTCTCAGATCTGAAGGTCGGACTGCTGCACGGCAGGATGAAATGGAAGGAAAAAGAGGAAGTGATGAACCGCTTCGCCGGAAGTGAGTACGATGTCCTCGTATCAACCACGGTGATCGAGGTTGGCGTGGATATCCCCAACGCCACTGTGATGGTAATAAATGAAGCTCACAGATTTGGACTGTCGCAACTGCATCAGCTAAGAGGAAGAATCGGACGTGGCGCGGAAAGGTCATATTGCATTCTCGTCACCCGGGATGAGATAGTTGCCTCCGCCGGAAGACTTCACCAGCAGATCGAGTACCTGCCTCAACACATCCTTGACCGTTGGAGATCAATAACCCGCCTGAAAGCAATGGAGCAAAGCAGCGACGGGTTCAAACTTTCAGAGATCGACCTTAAAATGAGGGGCCCCGGCGATATTTTTGGGAAGAAACAGAGCGGGATCCCCGAGTTCCGCTACTGCGATCTCGCTAACGATTCAGGAATAATGTTCGCCGCCAAGGAGCAGGCTCAATCGGTTCTTGACAATGATCCGGATCTAAAAAAAGAGGAGAACGCGGTTATCGCGCGCACCCTCGAAAAATTACTGCAATCAGGCGATAGCTTCTACGGTATCGGTTAGATCAGTTTCGCCTGTATCCGCGGTGAAGAGAGATGTTTCACGCAATCGGGCGCCTGACATGAGTTGAATCCATAATCAACTTCCACTTTCCCGATCTTTCTCGCCACTCCAAGAGCCCTTTCATTTAGCGTCTTGTTTATCTGACCCAGCCCAAGCAGACAGTTGTTCATGGCATCCTTCACAAAATTCTCTTCGCCTTGAATCTCTCTCTCGATCCTCTCCAATATTTGTGAAGCGAACTCAGTCTTAACGGGTTTTTCACCCTTGATCATACCTGCCAAAAGATTGAATCCGATCCTCCGTTTCAGGTCGTTTTTCTCATTGATCCACTCCAAAACCAGTTCTTTCTTGAACGGTACGGCACTTAAAAGGTTTGACACATAGGCGTAAGACATCATCCAGAAGTCGAGGTCGTTAAGTTGCTCTTCGACGCGTTCCCGGGTGAGTTGTTTTGGATCGTCAATCAAAACGGAGATGATCCGCATGTCGTAATTTCTCTGCTCCCAAAGTTCACGGGCAAGCACCACGTCTTGTTTCAACTTTTTAGTGAATGCCTTTATTTTGGTAAGGCCGATCCCGTAAGTTGACATGTTTGAGAGACCAGCGTTCTCCCAAGATCTGATTCCCCTCTCGTCTTTGTTTTCTTCCAGCCACGCTTTGATCTCGTTGAGGTTCATTCTTATGTCCGTTTTTGTTAAATTTTGGAATGCATAATAAAAAAATCTACCGCGATATGAAAACAATATTATTCTCATCCATTATAATTTCGTTCTATTTCACCGGATGTGTAAAAGAAAACACACCACCACCCTCACAGGAGTATGCCGTTTTTATGACGGTTGACAAACTGTTCAAGGCTTTTGAACAGAGGGACACTCTCGCCCACGACACCCTTTGGCTGAAATCGCCCGAGCTCGTGGCGTTTGGTATTTACGACAAAGCTGAATATTTCGGTTGGGAGGAAATGCGAAGCCACATTTTACAGTCCTCACGCTTTATGCAGGCGGTACACTTTACGATCCGTTGCAAAGAGATCAGGATGTCACAATCAAAAACTGTTGCCTGGTTTGCTGTGGTCGCCGATCAGCAATACCAAACCCCAGAGGGAGTGTTTGAGAATAATAACATCCGGTACACCGGAGTGCTCGAGAAGCGCGGCACCCGCTGGCTCATCACCCAGTTCCATGGGTCTTTACCGTTTAAGCAATAAAAAAAGCCCCCGGGTCACGAGGGCTTGAGAGTCGAAGGTTGTTGAAAAGGAAACTATTTCAACAAATTCATTTTGCGGGTGATGTTCACGTTACCCGCTTCTAATCTGTAAACGTACACACCACTTGGAAGTGACGCGGCGTTAAACTCGGCGTTGTAAGTTCCTGCTGTCTTATACCCGTTCATGAGTTCAGCAACCTTTTCACCCATCACGTTGTACACGTTAAGTCTTACGTTGCTTGCTTCTGGAAGCGAGTAACGGATAACTGTGCTTGGGTTGAACGGATTTGGATAATTCTGCGACAATTCGAACTTGACAGGAGCTTCGGTGCCAAATTCTTCAACTGAAGTGGTGCCGTCGAAGCGAGCCCAACCTGCTGTCCAGTCAGTTGTTCCAAAAGCACCTCTGAAGGTGGCTGTCTGATCGAAGAAACCATCCGCGGGAGGAACGAGTCCGCCTGTAAGAAGCGGTGAACCGTTCTGAAGTGTCGCCTTCGGCATCGAAAGATTGAATGGATCAACCATCTGCACATCAGCAATGGATGAGTAAATTGTTCCGTTCATGCTTGTGGTAAACCAGTTGTCGATTACAAATGTGCCGTTTGATCTGGCAGTGTCAAGTGCCTTGGTTGACTGAACGACCACCGAATTTTTTACGTAGTTGTTACCGTTCACAGCGCCATTTATGGTACCGGTGCTCTCAAGAAGAATACCTGTTGGCCAGCCTGCGATCACTGCATTGGCGATCTTGTTCTGTGAATTTCTTCTGAGGTGCATACCTCTTCTATAGAGGGAGTTAATGTTTACACCAGGCGAGCTGATAGGTCCGATGAGTGTAACGTTAAACCATTCAGGTGAGGTAAGCGGGGTGTTGTTCGAACCTGTTCCGTCGTTATCTGACTCAAAACCGTTCGACTGTGACTGGTCAGCGATTGCTGGATCACGGAAGCCGACGAGAAACTGGAGCTTGCCGCTGAAACCGAAATCGGTGTCGAAATCGTCATCCCAGCCTCTGTAAGCGATCAGGTGCTTCGCGTTAACAGTTCCACCGAACCACTCAAAAGAGTCATCACCACTATAGCTAACCTGAATGTAGTCAAGTGTGGTGCCTCTTCCAACACCGCCACAGGTAAGACCGTTGATCTCATTGTTCAGGCTGAAAGCGATACCGGGATACTCGATCCTTACATATCTTAAGATTCCGCTGTTGTCATCAGGATTGTTACCACCGTAAGAGTCACCGGGACCTTCGATCGCGGTGGTACCACCTGGAACGTTAATAGGAGCGTTACCGAGTATGATCACTCCACCCCAATCGCCGTAAGTAGGAGTTCTTGAAGCGCCGGGTTTGGTGAACTCTGACGTGAAAACGATAGGAGCGTTGGCTGTACCGTCAGCGATGATCTTTCCACCCGGTTTGATGATGAGTGTACCTTGTGAACTGTTCTCACCGTAGATAACGGTTCCCGGTTCAATGGTAAGAGTGGCACCGGCCTGAACACGCACGAATCCCTTCAGAACATAAGTGTTATTGGATGTCAGTGTGGTATTGCTCGTAATATCACCCTGTAACGGGATCTGAGCAAAAGCACCAACAGCCAAAACCAACATAAAAACGAACAACCTGTACATATTGCCTCTATTTGTTTAGTTAATCGAAAAATCTGCGTCAATCACTAAAATCCGTGTTCATCTGCGAGCTGTAAATTTTCAGCCTTCAGCCATCAGCCATCAGCCTTCAGCCTTCAGCCTTCAGCCTCTGACACTCCACACTAAAACTTATATGAAAAGCCAAGTGAAAGATCCGCCCCTCTCTTTATTCTGAGCGATGTTTTGTCACCACCCGGAGCCTTCTGAACTGTCAGGTAATCCTGAGCGAGGATATCCTTCGCGGCAAATTTCAGGGTGAGATCATTTGTGATGTTTTGTGAAACTGTGAAGTCAACCTGGTCTCTCGGCATTTCGACAACATCACCCAAGCCACCGAAGCCAACTTTAAGGATCTTCTGGCCCACTTTATTGTAGACCAGTGAAGCGGAAAATCCACCGTCGTAATTGTCGTAATAAAGTCCGGCATTAAGTACATATTCAGCCTGACCCTGCATCGGACGGGTGGTTTCCTGATAGGTGGTGCCGGTCTGGTTCTGATTGTCAAACTCCACTTCCGACTTGATATAGCTCGCGTTACCAACAAAAGCGAGACCAAAGAGGGAGTGATGGATGAAATCGAGTGATTTTCTCACTTCCAGCTCAACACCATAGTTGTTGGCTTTCTGCGCGTTCTTAAATGAGCGGATAGGCTCAAAGGATGAAGATGGCAGGAATACCTGCTCGATCGGGTCGGTAAAGCTCTTGTAAAAGAATCCTAGGGCGATCAGATCAGCTGCCCTCGCGGGATAATATTCAAATCTTATATCGTAATTGTTCACGAGCGTGCGCTTCAGGTTGATGTTACCCTGAACGATCTCATTCTCGAGGAAGTCATAGTAGCTGAATGGCGCGATTTCTCTGAACTCGGGTCTGGCAAGTGTTTTTGAGTAAGCCATTCGTACATTTATCTGTTCAGTCGGATGATAAGTGAAGTTCACAGCCGGGAGGAAATCGTGGTACTCAGGAGCCGTTTTGGCTTCCTCACCTGTAAGGGTTTTTGAAGCAAGTTCCTGGCGTGAATATTCGTATCGTACACCGGTGACGAGTTTGAACGTGTTCTCGTAGGCAAAATCAACAGCGAAATATGAAGCAATAATCGACTGATTCGAGTTGTAAGAGTCGGAAGGCTTCGTCACTTCGGTAATCTCTATGAAGTTCGGACCAAAGTTCGCGGGGTCAAAAATCTTGTCTACTGAAAGTTGCAGGATGCTGTCTTTTGCCATGAAATTACCACCGGGTTTGTTCTTGAACCCAAAACTGCGGGCACTGAAATCACGGTTCTTGAGGTCATAGGCAAACCCGGTTTTAATAGCAGGAAGATTGGGGTTTTCAAATGGTTTGAAGTGAAAATCGATGTTCGCTCCCCTGTTAATATCGATCAGGTTGCCGTAATAACGGGTGGCAAGCGACTGATCGAGCTGAAAACGGAGAGGCTCTTCTTCACCAAGCGGTTTTGAGTAGATGTACCGTCTCGCGTCGGGTTCATCCCTCTTCGACTGGGCATAGTTGGCATTCCAGGTAACCTTCAGACCGCTCAGCAGATCAAGAAAATGTTCACCGATAACCTGAGTTGAGAAAAGATTTCTCGTAACATATCGCATCGAGGTCTGGTCACGGTAGTCGGGATTATTATAGTAGGCTCCAACGAGATTGGTCACCTCGTCATCAGAGTTCTGACTGAACACATTCTTGATGCTGAACTTGTTGTTTAACCCTAATTTATATGATATATTCAACAATCCACCGATCATTACGGAATTTTTGTAGTTTCGCCCGTTATATTCATAACGCGGACCGTCAAAAGTATAATTGTTTCTCTCCATTTGCTGCGCTTCATTCGAATTTGAATAAGTCAATGAAGCAATAACACCTAACAGATCGTTCCCATAAAAGGAGAATTTATCCCCGAAGGAAAGATTAAAGCCCGCGTTCAGAGGAAGTGAAGTGGAGCTTAGCGCCCAGGTATTTGAAAATGATCTTCCGATCGTCTGAAGAGCCACGGGGTCTGCACTGCTCAACCGTGTCCCCGGTACGAGTGAAGGAAGAGCTCTTGTGCCGTCATCGTTTCCAAGCCATCTTGAGCCACCATTGTATGTGAAGGCATCTTTCCCCGTTCCAAAAGTGTTGTAAGATGAGGACAAGCTGAGATTGACAAAGAGTTTTTCAGGGAATTCGATGGTTTTGATCTGAACAAGGCCGCCGGTAAAATCAGCGGGTTTGTCCGGCGTGAAAGTTTTTGCTGTAATTATGCTCTCGATGAGGTTCGCGGGAAAGATATCGTATGAAAATGATTTTTTCTCCGGCTCTGTGCTTGGAAGGTTCGCGCCATTAAGCATTGTATTGTTGTATCTGTCACCTACTCCCCTGATGTAGGCAAACTTGCCGTCGGCAATGGTTACACCGGTCATTTTCTTGAGCACATCGGCACCGTCGGAGCTTCCGTTCTTGCTGATCATCTCACCTGAAATTCCCTCGACTATCTCGAGTGAATTTTTCTGCTCTTTTACGATGGAAGATTCAGTATTCTGAAGTGCTTCCGCTGTCACCACCACTTCTTTCATTGTCGCGGATGCTTCTTCAAGCGTCACGTCAACTTTGGTGGTCTGCCCTGCTTTTACAACCACATTTTCGATTACTATGGTATTGTACGAAATAAATGAAACTTTAAGCTTGTATGTGCCTTCCGGTACCTTCGCGATGGTATATTTACCGTCAAGATCGGCAGTGGCACCGAGTTTGGTTCCTTCCACGATCACGTTCGCGCCGGTGAGAAGGTCATTTCCGTTTTTTCCGGTGACTTTACCGGAAATCATCCCTGTCTGCGCGAACACAGAGGGCATGAACAACGAAAAGAGTATTAAAAAAGTGAATTTCTTCATGGTGAAGTTGTTTAACATTTGTTTCCTCAAATTATTTTTCTTCGACGCTCCAAATTTCGCCCCTGAATGTTAAGCCAATGTTAAGCCATAATTATCTAAATGTTAATTCGGCTTCACTTCCCTTAGGCGGTGCAAACCCCTTTACCCGTGTCAGACCTTTATGAATGCGTATATTTACCTTTTGCATTTATTAAATTCCCGAGAAAATGAAGATTGCAGTTTGCCAGATAAACCCGGTTATTGGTGATATCGATGGAAATAAAGAGAAGATAATTTCAGGTTATGGACGTGCTGCCGGTGATGGCGCTGATCTGGCGGTGTTCCCCGAACTCGCTCTGACGGGCTATCCCCCACTCGATTTTGTTGAAAAACGGACTTTCCGCCGGAAAGTGGCTGAAGCTGCCTCTGAGATCGCGTCCCTGACCAATGGCAAGACCGCCCTCGTCTTCGGTTCGATCACGGAATTTGAGGATAATATCGGCACCAACATTGAGAACAGTGCCATCTTCTGCATCGGCGGGAAAATCGAAGTGGTTCAGAATAAATCACTTATCCCGAATTATGACGTGTTCGATGAGGTTCGCTACTTTGAAGCAGCCGACGAAGTGAAGGTGATTGAGTTCAAAGGTGAAAAGATCGGACTCTCTGTTTGCGAAGACATCTGGAACGATGAAGACTACTGGAAAAAGCGCCTCTACCCCGTCGATCCGGTGAAAGAGCAGATCGAAAAAGGGGCGACACTTCTGGTTAACATCTCGGCAAGTCCTTATTCATACGGTAAAAGAAAGTCGCGATATAAAATGCTTCAGACGATCGCCCGGAAAGACAAGGTGGACATCGTCTACGTATGCTGCGCGGCCGCGCAAACAGAACTCATCTTCGATGGCGCGAGCATGTGCTTCAGAAATAACGGCGATCTGATGCACCTCGGCAAAACATTTGAAGAGGATTATTTCGTTTACGACACCACTTCAGAGGGTGAACCAGTTACTGCCGTTGAGGGAAGTTTCGAAGAAGAGGTTCATAACGCGCTGATCTTTGGTCTGAAAGACTACTGCAAAAAGCTGAATTTTAAATCGATCTGCCTCGGACTCAGCGGTGGAATCGATTCCGCGATTGTCACTTATCTCGCTGTGAAAGCGGTCGGAGCGGAAAATGTCTTCGTGAATCTGATGCCTTCGGAGTTCTCAAGTCAGGGAAGCATTGATGATTCGCTGAAACTTATCGAGAATCTTGGCATCTCATACTCTTTGGTTTCAGTTCAGCCGGTGTTTGAAACAGTGAAAACCATGCTCAAACCCGTTTTCGGTGACCGGCAGGAGGATGTAACCGAAGAAAACATTCAGTCACGGATCCGTGGGCTCTATATGATGGCGATAAGCAACAAATTCGGACATTTACTTGTTACTACAGGTAACAAGTCAGAGCTCGCAACCGGATACGCAACCCTTTACGGCGACATGTGCGGTGGACTCTCGGTTATCGGGGACGTTTACAAAACAGATATTTACAGACTCTGCGAGTACATTAACAGGAATGAGGAGATAATCCCCCGGGAGATAATTGACAAGGTGCCTTCGGCCGAATTAAGGCCAAATCAAACCGATCAGGATTCCCTCCCGCCATATCCCGTTCTTGATCACATTCTAAGAATGTATCTCGAAGAGAACAAGGAAGTTGACGAAATTGCCCCCGTCATCGGGGATGAGAGCCTCGTGAAGAAGATTCTCAACATGGTCGACAGAAACGAGTTCAAACGGAAACAGGGAGCCCCCGTGCTGCGTGTTTCAAACAAGGCTTTTGGTTACGGAAGAAGATTCCCAATCGTTCAAAGATGGAGCAGATAATGAAGAAAATGACGGTGCTTGCCGCCCTTTTAGTTGCACTGATCTCAATCACTGCCATGCCTCAGTTCGGAGGTGGCGATAAACTCACACTCGGCACCCCCCTCCTCTCACGGGATCAAGTGAAGCCCGGCGACGAGATCAAGATCGCCGTTCCCGCCACTATTGAGTCGGGCTACCACATCAATTCCAACAAACCGAAAGAGGCGAATCTGATCGCCACCGTTATTTCGATTACTTCGAAAGACGGAATAAAAACCACAGGTACACGCTACCCCGCCGCGAAGGACTACACTTTTGAGTTTTCTGATAAACCCGTCTCGGTTTACGAGGGGAACATCACCATTTTTGCCAAATTGCGAATTCCCGAGAATCTGAAACCGGGAAATTACAAGGTGGATGTTTCGGTTGAGTATCAAGCCTGCAACGATCACTCTTGCCTGCCGCCCAACGACGCGAAAACAAGCGTCACAATAAAAGTCGGGAACAAGGATGCTTCAATCCGCGAACTTAACGCAGGCGCGTTTGCCTCTTCTGGACTTCAGTACAACGATAAATCAAAAGACAAGGATGCAGAAGCCGACTCAATAAAGAAGGCGGAAGCAGAAAAAGACTCTCTCGCGAAACTCGATTCCCTAAAAGCCCTTGAGAAAGATTCTGTGTCGTTGGAATCGTTTGAATCAAAGGACACCGCCAAAACTGCCGAAGCAAAAAACGATGACGTTTCATCCACACTTGAGAAAAGTGGTTTACTCTTCTCGCTTCTTTTCGTTTTTCTCGGTGGTCTCGCGCTTAACCTTACCCCCTGTGTATACCCTCTGATCCCGATCACGATCGGTTATTTTGGCGGACAGGCTGAAGGTAAAACCTCCCGCCTTGCAATGATGGGTCTCCTCTATGTTGCCGGTATCGCGATCACATATTCAGTGGTCGGCGTGGTTACAGCCCTCACCGGGGGCATACTCGGCTCCCTGTTGCAGGAGTGGTACGTGCTCGTCTTAATCTCCCTGATCTTCGTGGCGCTGGCACTTTCACAGTTCGGATTTTATGAGTTCAAACTCCCCGATTCACTCGTGAACAAGGCAGGTGGTGCTAAATCAGGGCTTTATGGCGCGTTTTTCATGGGTCTTACCATGGGAATTGTAGCCGCTCCCTGTATCGGTCCCTTTGTTCTCGGACTCGTTACTTACGTGGCAAAGATCGGTGATGTTACCACCGGGTTCCTCCTTTTCTTCTTCCTTGCCGTTGGTTTGGGTACACCCTACTTCATTCTCGCCCTCTTCTCCGGTAAACTGAAGAGCCTCCCGAGAGCGGGCATGTGGATGGAAGGAATAAAGCACATCTTCGGCGTGATAATGATCGGTATGGCAATCTACTTCATTCTGCCTTTGCTTCCGAAGGAGTGGTCGGGTTACCTGTTACCTGTTTATATTATAATCTCGGTGCCTTACCTTGCCATTTTCGATCCACTCGATGAGAAGATGAAAGCGTTCAGAATTTTCAAATACGCGCTATCAGTAGTATTCATCGGACTTGCTGTCTGGTGGTTCCCCGCCAACACTTCCGCTGAAGCCGGTACAAAAGTAAAATTCGAGACTTACTCCGATACAGCCTTCACTGCCGCCAAAGGTGAAAAGAAGATCATTATCGACTTCTATGCCGACTGGTGCATCCCCTGCAAGGAACTTGACGCGAACACGTTCACCGACCCCGCCGTCGTGGCCGCAAGCAGGGATTTCGTGAGCTTCAAAGCCGATCTCACCAAAGCCGGCGACGAAACTGTTAAAAAAATGGTGAAAGACTTCAAAATCAAGGGCGTGCCAACCGTCCTCATCCTCAACGCCAAAGGCGAAGAAGTTGAACGCCTCACCGGCTTCGTAAATGGAGAGGAATTCCTCAAGCTGATGAGAAAAGCCGGGGATTAATAGAGGTCAGTGGTCAGAGGTTAGAGGTCAGTGATGAGTGATGAGTGATGAGTGATGAGTGATGAGTTGTTAGCTCAACAGATTGAATTAAACCAAATTAGAGGTTGTCTGAACAAGGCAGCCTCTTTTTTTTGTCTGAATCATTGCCGCAGGCCTCCCTTCAGAAGATTTACAGGATTATAGGTTTATCAGGATTAGGGTCGACGGGAACTCCGGAACACAAATTAATCCCGTCAGGGATTATACAGGGGTAGAACCCGCATTCCCTAAGACACCGGCACCCCGCCAGGGGTGCAACCAAGAGTCGAATATTCATCACCGTGTGGATCGACAAAAATCTAAAAACACCTAACGGATATTTTTTTATTCATCCTGAAGTAATTATTTTACTGACGTTAAATATTATTTTCAGGTGAGGATATTATGTCCGCAAAAAACACAATTCGACCTCTCCAAAAACAAAGCTTACTTTTGATCTTTGTTTTATCCGCATTAAACTTCTCTGTACTTCCGCAGTCCACCACCATCGTAAAGATAATTGATAACAGTAAATACCTGACTTCAGGCGGAGATACAATCTTACCTTACTCCATCCATATTCCGGCAAAAACCGAATCGGAAAAGTTCGGGACATCAACCATTATGGAAATTAATGATTGGATATCTGAATATCTATTGGGGCAGGAATTTACAATATCAATTATAGATACAATTGCACCTTCTCTTTTCTCTTCCAAGTTACTCAGAGAGAGATTCAACGGTCAACAAGATTACGCGGAACTACTGGTCGACATGGGTTTCGCCATCGTGGATTCAACTTTGAATGACCTTTATAGTAAAAACCTCCTAAAAACCCAATCACTCTCTATTAAAAACCAAAATGGTATCTGGAAGATCTTCAAACCTGAGGTTAACCCTAACAGTTTTTCTTCCATAGAATACAAGGGATCGGATTCAGGTTTTGGCATAAAGTTCTCCTCGCTGGCAATGCTGGCAATATCCTCAGTTCTAACCTGGGATTATGCAATCCAAGTTTCCGATTTATCGAAGGCCATCGACGATGCCAAAGAAATAGAAGGATATGATACCGGCCCACTTGAAAGAGAAAGAACAAGAAAGTTGCTCTATACTGCCGTTTGCGGAATAACCGCGGTGGTTTCTTTATATATCGCGATTGAATCATTCGAGGTGAAAGCCACCACCAACAGCATTAATTTCCGCTATAAGTTTTAGATCAAGTTAATTGTCAAAAGTTAAGTCATCGAATTTATAATTAATAAAATTGAAAAAGTCCTGATCCATGCTAGGAACGCAGATACAAAAACTCGAAAAAGATTTATGGGATGCCGCCGATCAACTTCGCGCGAATAGTAAACTAACAGCTTCTGAATATTCAATGCCGGTGCTTGGACTGATCTTCCTCCGTCACGCGGATAATCGTTTCGAGGCGGTAAAGACTGAAATTGAATCGAACCGCCCGGTCCATCCCGGTAGAGGTGTGCTTCCTGCATCCAAATCTGATTTTCTTTCACGTAATGTGTTGTACCTCCCAGATGAATCGCGCTTCGAGTATCTTGCTTCCCTGCCTGAGGAAGAGGATATCGCCCAAAAATTAAACAAAGCCATGACCCTCATTGAAGAGGAAAATGATAAACTAAAGGGTGTTCTTCCAAAAGACTACCAGAAACTCTCGGGTATTGTTTTGCGTGAGCTTATTCGCACTTTCACTAATGATGAAATGAAGAAGCTTAAAGGAGATGTCTTCGGACGTATTTATGAGTATTTCATCGGCAGCTTTGCCATGAGCGGGGCTCAGGAAGGTGGTGAGTTTTTTACTCCGTCGGCTCTCGTCCAAATGATTGTTAATGTTATTGAACCGGATCACGGTATTGTGCTCGATCCTGCTGTTGGAAGCGCGGGTATGTTCGTGCAAACGGGCCATTTCATTGAGCAAGAAGGGTTACAACCGGAGGTACAGGTTAGATTTTTCGGACAGGAGAAAACCGAAGTCAACACCCGTCTTGCAAAAATGAACATGGCAGTTCATGGGCTCGAAGGCAATATACAGGAAGCCAACACTTTTTATGAAGACCGTTTCGAGCTGGTTGGTAAGTGCGATTATGTGATGGCAAATCCCCCTTTCAATGTTGACGGAGTGAAAAAGGATAATGGGTTTGTAATGAGCGACCCAAGACTTCCCTTCGGCCTCCCCAAAAACGACAATGCAAACTATTTGTGGATACAATATTTCTACAGTTATCTGAACGATACCGGTAGGGCAGGTTTCGTAATGGCCGCAAGCGCGAGCGATGCCGGACACTCCGAGAAAGAGATCAGGAAACTATTGGTTGAATCTGGCTCTGTTGATGTGATGATCTCAATAGGTACTAACTTCTTCTATACTGTAACACTGCCATGCACACTTTGGTTTTTTGACCGCGCGAAGGCGAAGGATGAAACCCGCTCTCAGCAAACATTGATGATTGACGCGAGGCCAATTTTTAGGGTGGTTACCAGAAAGATCAATGATTTTTCTCCCGAGCAGTTACGAAATATTACCTCGATCGTCCATCTCTACCGTGGTGAAAAGGGAAAATTCTTTGAAACAATTGCCCATTACATCGCCGAAGTGGACGGTGGTTTAAACGCGATCATTCCTGCAGCAGAGAGGTGGTTCGATTCTTTATCTGATACGGCAGAATCACTAAAGTCTGTAGCCTTGGTTATAGATGAGATAACTGAGCCCTTGAATTCGCTTCAATTGGATGAAGTCAAGATTTCATTTAACGCGTTACAAGAAGATTTGATTATTGCTCGCTCACCGGACAAGGAACCTGATAATGAACCTGATTTCCTCACCTTGGCCGGTTTACGACAAAAGGCACTTACGGCACTCAATGAAAAAATTCAAGCCACAAAACCGTGGATCGAGGAAACCGTTAAATCCGTCGATTCCCTGTTTGTAGAGACTAAAAACGCCGTGAAGTCAGGTGGATTCACCGCTAAATCACTGCCGGCATGGAACCTGAAACTGTTCAAAGGAAAACTTGATCAACTCAAATCATGTAAGGATGATCTTGTTGGGGCTATTGATCGAGTAAGCTATTTCCTTGAGCAGATTGAATGGTTGTTAACGCGCTTTCCCGAAGGAGTTTATTGCGATGTTCCGGGGTTGTGTAAAATTGCCTCCAGGGATGAGATTGCAGGCAACGACTACAGCCTCACGCCAGGGAGGTATGTGGGGATTTCCACAACTGAAACTGATGACGAGAATTTTCAAGAAAGAATTAAAGAAATATATGATACCCTGGCAATCTTAGAAAAAGAATCCAATGAGCTCAGTAATAGTGTGTTAAGAAGCCTTAGGAGTATTATTGTATGACCGAAGTGCTTCGACTCGCAGATTGTCTAAGACTCTACAATGGAAAAGCTGTTGCGAAAAAAGAAGATGGTACCTATGATGTATTTGGGAGCAATGGGATAATTGGAAAATCTGACAAATTTCTTTTTGATAAAGGCCTCGTAATTGGTCGAGTGGGTGCTTACTGTGGTTCAGTTTTCCTTGTCAAGAAGAAATTCTGGCCAACAGATAATACAATTGTTGCGATTCCAAAGGGTGATTATGACTTGCTATTCTTCTACTACCTTTTAAAGTATCATCGATTGGAGTTTTTTGCGGGAGGAGCTGCGCAACCATTATTGACACAAAATATCCTGAAAAAATTAGAAGTGCGAATTCCTTGTATTGAAGTCCAAAAGCGCATTTCCTCAATCCTCTCAGCATACGATGATTTAATTGAGGTCAATCTCAAACGGATCAAACTACTCGAAGAAGCCGCCGACCTGATTTACAGGGAATGGTTCGTTAATTTCCGCTTCCCAGGATATAAAAACACAAAATTCATGGATGGCATACCCGAAGGGTGGTTTCTATCAAATATTGCTGATTTATTAGAACACTTTATTGGTGGTGGCTGGGGGAAAGATTCTGTGAGTTATGATTTTTGTGAACCGGCATATGTTATTCGCGGAACAGATTTTCAAGCATTAAAAACAGGTTCCTTTAAATCGGTCCCGTACAGATTTCACAAGCGAAGTAACTTGCAGTCCCGTGCTCTAAAAATTCACGACATCATTTTTGAGGTATCCGGTGGAAGCAAGGATCAACCAGTCGGACGCTCAACGATAATTACTTCAAGTTTATCTGGTAGATTTAATTTAGAATTCATGTGTGCAAGCTTCTGCAAGTTGCTCCGACCTAAACAAGCGTTTTTATCCACCTATTTGTACTTGTTTTTTCGCTTCGCGTACCAGAGTAACCAACTCTCCCCTTATCAGAAGCTGAGTGCCAGTAATATCATGAATTTTGCATTTGAAGAATTCATTGCCGAAACATACTTAATTATCCCTGACAAAGAGATTTCATGTAGTTTCCATGATTTAATTTGGCCATTGATCGAACAAGTATATAACTTAAGTGTTTTTAACGAGGCGCTCAAAAGTGCCCGGGATATACTACTCCCCAAACTCATGTCAGGAGAAATAGAGGTATAAATGGTAAACAAATTCAGTGAAGATGAACTTGTAGAAAGCACCGCCGCGGAAATTTTCTATTCCGGTTTGGGATGGGATGTTTCATACGCTTACAACAAAGAAACCTACGGATCCGTCAGCACTTACGGGAGGACAAATAAGGCCCAGGTAGTATTGAAACGGGAATTCCTCGAAATGATAAAGGATATAAACCCCGGCCTTCCGGAAGTGGCATATGAGAACGCTTACGAGAATCTGACAGAAGGCTCCTCCTCCAAATCCCTTGTTGAGATCAATTACTCTAAATACCTGATGATCCGCGATGGCATAGAGGTGGTTTATCATGATCATAAGAAGAAAAAGCAGCATCATCACCGTATTACCGTGATCGACTTCCGGAATCCCTCAAGAAACAGGTTCCATATAATCAGGCAACTCTGGATCAAGGGAAAGAGCGGCCGGGAAAGAAGACCTGATATAATCGGCTTTGTTAATGGCATACCACTTCTCTTCATCGAATTGAAAAACACTCATATACCTGTTGAAGCGGCTTACAACGACAATTTAAGCGACTACTTCGATGTGATACCTGAACTTTTTTATTATAATTCTCTTATAATTTTGAGCAATGGACTGGAAGCCAAACTCGGCTCAATCACGGGAAAGTATGTCCATTTCCATGACTGGAAAAGAAACACTGAAGAAGATGAAGGTGATGTTCAACTGACAAGCATGTTGAAAAGTGTTTGCGATAAAAACACTTTTCTTGACATCTTTGAGAATTTCACCCTCTTTGATGACTCGAAAGGATCAAAAAGCAAGATCGTAGCAAAGAACCACCAGTTTTTGGGGGTGAACAAGGCGGTTGCGGAATTCAACCGGAAAACAGAATTATTCA
Organism: uncultured Ignavibacteriaceae bacterium; assembly: GCA_964625575.1. GTDB lineage: Bacteria > Bacteroidota > Ignavibacteria > Ignavibacteriales > Ignavibacteriaceae > UTCHB3. Next base: position 257,426 of record CAZVBQ010000003.1, read on the forward strand.
ATGCCGGAAAAATAAACAGTACAGAAAAACAAAAACTTGGGGTATTCTGGCACACGCAAGGGAGTGGTAAATCTTACTCCATGCTATTTTTCTGCCAAAAACTGCTGAGGAAGTCAAGCGGGACTCTAACATTTTTGATTGTTACCGACAGGAACGAGCTTGAGAATCAGATTTATGGCACTTTCTCAGGAGCAGGTGCAGTGCCGAAAATTACGGGTGGGGGGAAGAACGGAATCAGAGCTGAAGGGAGCGAACATCTCAAGTCATTACTCTCCCAAAACCACAGATACATTTTCACTTTGATCCACAAATTCAACTTCAGAGAGGTGATCTCAATCCGGAGTGATATAATAGTGATCACCGACGAGGCTCACAGAACCCAGGGTGGTGAACTTGCTGAAAATCTAAGGTTTGCCCTTCCCAACGCCTCTCTTATCGGATTTACAGGTACCCCCATATTTAAGGATGATGAGAGAACAAAAAGACTCTTTGGTGATTATGTCTCGAAATACGATTTCAGCAGAAGCATTGAAGACGGGGCTACTGTTCCGCTATATTACGAAAACCGGGGTGAATACCTGAATCTTAAGAATCCGGGCATCACCAAGGATATTGTCGATGAAATCGACGCTCATGAAGATCTTAGCGTGGAACAGCAGCTAAAGATCGGCGACAGGTTTTATAAGGAATATCCGGTACTTACAGCAAAAGAACGGTTGAGAACCATTGCGAAAGATGTTGTTTCCCACTTTTTCTCCCGGGGTTACAAAGGGAAAGGGATGTTTGTCGCCATCGACAAAATAACCGCGGTTAAAATGTACAACTTCATAACCAAAGAAAAAGCCCTGTTCGAGAAGGAACTCGAGAAGAAGATCAGGGGAAAGTCATATGACGACCAGGAAGAGATGCAACTGGTCCGTGATTTGGAATGGGTCCGGGAAACTGAAATTTGCGTCGTGGTAAGCAGTGAACAGAATGAGATCAGGAAATTTGAAAATTTCGGTCTTGATATAAATTCTCACCGGGAGAAGATGAACACCCGTGATCTTGAGAAGGACTTCAAGGATCCTGATAACACGTTCAGATTTGTGATCGTTTGCGCGATGTGGATCACCGGATTCGATGTTCCATCCCTCTCCACGCTCTATATTGATAAGCCGCTTAAGGCGCATACCCTTATGCAAACTATTGCTCGCGCTAACAGGGTTTATGAAGGGAAAAACAACGGTCATATCGTTGATTATATTGAAACATATAAGGCACTGCTGGAAGCTCTGAGTGTATACGGCGAAACGGGTGGTAGCACAACCGGGGACCCAATTAATGATGTCGCGAAGTTGATGGAAGAGTTGAGGAAGGCAATTCACGCCGTCAGAGTGTTTCTAAAAAATTGTGGCATCGACATGGATGCTTTGATCAATACTAATCACGGTGGTAAACTGCTCAGAATGATCAAGAATTCATCCGAATCGCTCATGGCAAATGTCGCGACTGCTGCACAATTTCAGAAACTCGCCAGGCAAGTATTCAAGATATATCAGGCAATCCTTCCTGATAAGCGAATTAGTGAATTCAGTCCTGCCAAGCAGGTAATAAACAAACTATACAGGCAGGTTGAAATCAAAGTTCAGGAAGCGGATCTAAGCTTGATACTTGCGAAAATTCAAGCTCTGGTAGACAAGTCAATAGCGACTGAGAAACCGGAAAGCGTTGCAGAAAAAGATGAACTAATAGACCTGAGCGATCTTGATTTCGAGGCTCTGAAAAAGATGTACAGCAAACAGAAAAACAAGAACAGCCTGACTTTCAGCCTGGTACACGCCTGCAAAAAGTATATGGAGGAAGCTCCAGTAAAAAATGCAAACCAATTGAATTATCATAAAAAATATGAAGAAATAATAGACGCCTACAATAGCGGCAAATCCAGAGAGGCAGTCGAAAAGGCCTTCTATGAATTGATGATCGCTCTCAAAAACCAGTCGGATGATCAACTGGAAAGAAAACGCGAAGGGCTTTCAGAAGAAGAAGCCGTCGTCTTTGATATACTGCGAAAACGCGAGCTTACTGAAAGTGAAAGGAAGAAAGTAAGAGATATTGCAGTTTCCCTATTGCAGAAACTTAAAGAGTCTGAGCTCAGGATTCCAGCTTGGTCTGAACAAACCACACTTGCGGCCCGGGTTGAGAAATACATCATCGAGAATCTTCATAAAGAGCTCCCCTACCCTGCTTATGATATCGACGATATCAACACGCGTACCAACAGCCTACTCGATCACCTTAAAAACTACTACCCCGGCGGCGACAGCAGTGTTTTTGGGGGGTATTAGGAGAATTTATGAGACATCCCAAATAATTGTCTTGCATTGGTGGCTCGTGTGGTATATATTTACCACAGTAAATATATACTTTGCGTAAAAATCAACCGGAGTAAGAAATGGCCAAATCATTTGGAGAATTCGTAAAAGAAAAGAGACTTCAGCAAGATTTAAGTCTCCGAAAGTTTTGTGAAAAACTTAATTATGACCCAAGCAATTGGAGCAAAATTGAACGAGGCCTGCTTTCAGCCCCAAATGACTACGAACTTCTCACTGACATTTGCTCAATACTTAATTTTGAGAATGAGAGTGAGGACTGGTTCGAGTTCATGGATCTCGCAGCGATTTCACAGAAGCAAATTCCTCATTATATAATCAATGATCCAAAGATATTGGAACTGCTCCCCGCATTTTACCGCGCTGCTTCATCAACTGAATTGACTGATGAAAAGCTTGAAAAATTGGTCGAATTATTAAAGAAAGTGCATTCGAGTGAAGGATAAATATGAAATTGATTTCTTGAATGAACATACGATAGAGAATATCGCTAATGACTTTAGACAAGAATATTGGAACGCGGTTATCCCGATTGATATTGAACTGATAATTGAAAAGAAGCTTAAGATGGACCTTATCCCTGTTTCTCAAATGAAACCTGACTACGGGATTGAGGCATTTATTTCAATTAACATGAAAGAAATCTATTACGATTCAGATACAATTGAGACTCGAATCAGATTTTCGATGGCACATGAAGTTGGACACATGGTTCTTCACAAAGCAATAATCAATGAGTTACGTAGCGAAAGTTATAGCGGATACAAAGAAAAAATCAATAGTCTGCCTGCAAAAATCATCGATCGTGCGGAACTGCAGGCCAACTCGTTTGCGAGCTATCTTTTAATACCCACCAGTGAACTCGAAATGAGTATTGAAAACTTTATCCATACCAACAAGACTAAATTTGAGGGCTTGAGGCAGATTCTGAAGAATGTCTCGAATGAGAATCTTTATGACCGTTTTTCAATGGAAATAGGGAAGGTTTTTGATGTTTCCACTCAGGCAGCGTTGGTTCGGATGAGTAAAGCCAAGGTAGACCTCAAGGGGAAATTGAAGGAGATTGTTGGGTTCTGAATACCAATTGTTCATTCCATTTCATAATCCATAATCTATAATTCATAGTTCAGCAGAAATCTTGGAGTCGAAATGCGTGTTTTACTTTTATCGCAAGCGATTTTCGCTTTATTTCTTACCACCCTCCTCCCCCAATCCGTTATACGGATAAACCAGCTTGGGTACCAGCATGATGCCATAAAAGTGGCTGTCCTCATGTGGGAAGGTGAAACACTACCCGATAAATTCACTATCAAAGATGTTTTCACAGGGGAGACGGTTTATGCATCGGGTAAACTCCAATCATTCGGACCACTCGGGAAATTCAAAAACACTGCCCGGTTAAATTTCTCAGACCTTAAAATCGACGGTACCTACAAAATAACCGCGGGAAACGCGACCTCTCCCATCTTTCGCATCTCCGACACCGTTTACAACTCAACCGCTGATTTTATCCTCCAATACATGCGCCAACAGCGCTGCGGCTACAACCCATACCTCAAAGATTCATGCCACACCCACGACGGATTCCCCGTCTATGGCGATTCAGCCCTTGGCCTTCAGCCTTCAGATTTCAGCCCTCAGCCTTCTGATAATTCACTTCACTCCGCCCCAAGCGGATCACAGTTCACTCCGCCGCGGGCGGATCACACTTCGTTCATCCCTCAGCCTTCAGCCTTCATCCCTGTTACCGGTGGCTGGCACGACGCTTCCGACTACCTCCGCTACGCCACAACTTCGGCGACGGTGGTTTATCACCTGCTTTACGCGTACAAGTTGAATCCCTCGGCATTCGGTGACAACTTCGACGCGAACGGTGACCCGGGAGCAAACGGCATCCCCGATGTTCTTGATGAAGCGAAGTGGGGCCTCGACTGGCTGAACCGTATGTACCCCGGCGGTGAGGAGATGTATCAGCAGATCGCTGACGACCGCGATCATATGATGTTCCGCCTCCCAACCGAAGACTCCGTGAAATACCGGGAGGGTCCGGGCAGACCTGTTTACAGGGTCACGGGGAAACCGCAGGGACTGTTCAAACACAAGAGCAGATCGACAGGTGTTTCTTCGATCGCGGGCAAATTTGCATCAACCATGTCGCTTGGTTCGGAGCTATTGCAGAAATACTACCCTGAATTCTCGGCAACACTTCAATCAAAAGCCCTCGAAGCGTATCAGTACGGTTTGAAATATCCCGGTTACTCTCAGACCGCGCCTTGCCGCGCGCCCTATTTTTATGAGGAGGAGAATTGGGTGGATGACATGGAGCTTGCCGCCGCGCAGCTTTACTCGGTTTCGGGTAACAAGAAATTTCTTAATGACGCGGTGAATTTCGGCAAAAAAGAGCCTGTCACGCCGTGGATCGGTGCCGATACTGCATCACATTACCAGTGGTACCCTTTTATCAATCTTGGGCACGCTCTTTTAGCTTCCACCGGGGGTGATGAATCTTCCACTTTCAAAGGTTTTTACCGCGAAGGGCTCGAAAAGCTTTATCAGCGTGGCACGACAGATCCGTTTTTCATGGGAATCCCCTTCATTTGGTGCTCCAACAACCTCGTTTCTGCAGCGATGACCCAGGCACGACTCTACAACAGCATCACGGGCGACACCCGCTACCTCGAGATGGAGGCGGCACTCCGCGATTGGCTTTTTGGATGCAACCCCTGGGGTATGAGCATGATAGTTGGACTCCCGAAGTGGGGCGATACACCCTCAGACCCCCATTCGGCATTCACGCATGTTTACGGTTACCCGATTGACGGCGGTCTGGTTGACGGACCCATATATTCAACCATTTTCGGAAAACTAATCGGTATCCATCTTGCGGAGCCGGATGAGTATGAGAAGTTCCAACCCGGCAGGCTTGTCTATCATGACGACTGGGGTGATTACTCAACCAACGAACCCACCCATGACGGTACCGCCGGACTTGCAGTGTATTTTGGGTTGCTTCATTCACCACAAAGTCACGAAGGCACGAAGGAGGAATTGGAAAAATCAAAACAATCCGTGAAATCCGTCTCATCCGCGTCATCCGTGTTCTATTCGACTTATTACAAAGGAGCCCTTCAAAGATTGGACAGCACAAAGAAGGAGATCGCTCTCGTTTTCACGGGACACGAATTTGCCGATGGGTATGAAACGATCACGAAAACACTTGAGAAATTCAACGCGAAGGGAAACTTCTTTTTCACGGGTGATTTTTACAGGAATCCCGCGTATAAAGGCATGATCTCTGACCTCAAAGCCAAGGGTCACTACCTCGGGGCTCACTCCGACCGCCACATCCTATACAATTCGTGGGAGAAAAGGGATTCAACCCTCGTGACACGGCAGCAATTCGAAAAGGATGTCGTCGATAACTATAAAGAGATGTTGAGGTTCGGTATCAAAAAAGAGGACGCGCCGTACTTCCTGCCGCCGTTTGAGTGGTACAATGAAGAAATTGCCTCGTGGACTACCGGTCTGGGGCTGAAACTGATCAACTTTACGCCCGGCACTAAATCGAATCAGGACTGGACGATCCCCTCCGGCTATTACTATTTTTCCTCCGATTCGATCTTGCAGACCATCACTTCCTTCGAAGCAAAAGCCCCTTCGGGGATGAGCGGATTCCTTCTGCTCACCCATTTTGGGACACATCCCGAGAGAACCGACAAGTTTTACGGAAAACTTGAGCAACTTTTGTTGTACCTGAGGGAAAAAGGTTATAATTTTGTCAGACTGTAATTCATTTCTTCTCTTCAATCCATCCGGGATATAAATGGAAATTATTTCGTTCATCGAAGACGCGATTGCCGCCGCGAGCGGATTTCTTTGGGGATGGCCACTCATCATTCTGTTGTTTGGCACACACCTTTACCTCACTTTCAGAACAGGGTTTATCCAGAAACACCTTTTTAAGGCGATCAAAATTTCATTTCAAAAGGATGAAGGCGCCGAGGGTGATGTAACTCAGTTCGGTGCCCTCGCCACTGCGCTTGCTGCCACAATTGGTACCGGTAACATTGTCGGAGTTGCCACAGCTATCGTTGCCGGTGGACCCGGGGCAGTTCTCTGGATGTGGTTGACCGGCATATTCGGCATCGCCACAAAATACTCTGAAGCCCTCCTTGCAGTTAAATACAGGGTGAACACCGGTTCAGGATTCGCCGGAGGACCTATGTACGTGCTTGAAAAAGGTCTGAACATGAAGTGGCTGGGAGTGATCTTCGCCGCGCTCACCGCCGTCGCCGCGTTCGGAATCGGCAATATGGTTCAGGCAAACTCAATCGCCCACCTTAGTCAGGATACTCTCGGACTGAACCCGCACATCGCGGGGCTGATAATGGCAGCTCTGACCGCGCTCGTTATCCTCGGTGGCATCAAATCAATAGCGACGGTTTGCGAAGCCCTCGTGCCTTTAATGGCGATCGTTTACATCATTGGAACCGTGACGCTTCTTATCATGAATTTTTCCGAACTTGGCAATACTATCTCACTGATCTTTGAATCGGCTTTCTCCGGAAGTGCCGCCTTGGGTGGTTTCGCGGGTGCCGCGATGAAAGAAGTGGTGAAAGCAGGTGTTTCGCGCGGATTGTTCAGTAACGAGTCGGGACTCGGAAGTGCCCCCATCGTTGCCGCCGCGGCACAAACCAGGAACCCTGTAAGACAGGCACTCGTTTCCTCCACCGGTACATTTTGGGATACAGTTGTCGTTTGCGCCCTCACCGGACTCGTTATCGTCAACTCCGGTTACTGGACGACCGAAGGTTTAAACGGAGCGAAGCTCACCAGTGAAGCTTTCACCCACGTTGGTGTGTTCGGTCCGATACTGTTAACATTTTCACTCTTGACATTCGTATTTTCCACAATTCTCGGCTGGTCATACTACGGTGAAAAAGCCGCTGAATACCTCTTCGGAGAAAAAGCCCTCATTCCCTATAGAATTCTGTGGGTCATCTTCGTATATGTCGGCTCCGTCCAAACCCTCGACCTCGTATGGAATTTTGCCGATCTCGCCAATGGTCTGATGGCAATCCCCAATGTCATCTCCCTGATCCTTCTCGGGAAGGTATTGAAGTCGGAGACAGAGAAATATATAAAGGATGTGGAGTAGGAAAAACAGGACATGGAAATAACGAAGAAAAAAGGAGCCCTTATTCTACCTTCAGACAGCAACCTTTTCGGCAGCAGATACAGGATCTGGCTTGTGATGTTCGGCGTGGCACTCTTTTTTGGGATCGCGTCGAATGTGCCGTCGTTTATTTACAGTTTCGGAAATGACAGGACGATCAACTGGATCATCAACCTGCCGCAGAGGCTGCCAAGTTATCTGGTTTGGCTGATCTTCATACCGTTGTTGCATACAAAAGCGCGGATGATGTTCGGCACGAATAGTGAGTTCCTCAACAAGGCGATCAGGTTGACGGGGTGGATCGTTTTCGTCGCGTTTCTTCACCGGTTGGTCACTTTCCTGATCGTTAGCGTGATCATCGGAAATCTTGGTTCAACACTGGGTTTACTCTTTTCAAGTCCGGGTGAAGTGGTGCTTCCCCTCATTTCGCTCGCTGCCGACAGTCTTAGCCTCGCTGTTATTTTAACCCTCACGGCTCTGACGATTGAATATACATTATTTGTAAAAGCCGAAGGCGTAAAGCAAGAAGAACTCCGCCGCCACCTGCTTGAAGCAAGACTTCAGAACCTTAGCGGCAGTCTTCACCCTCACTTCCTTTTTAACGCGCTTCAGGGGGTATCGATAATGATACACAAAGACCCCTTCGTAGCGGATAAAATGCTCTCATCGCTCAGTGAACTCCTCCGGAGCACTTTTTCAAACTCCGAGAACCAGTTCATCCCTCTTAAACAAGAGATCGAAACGGGCAGAAACTACCTTTCGATCCAGAAAATGCGGTTCGGAAATCGCATCCGGGAAAGCATGAATCTCCCGGGCATGGGTGGCGAAGTGAAGGTGCCAAGGTTCATTCTGCTGCCACTTCTTGAAAATTGCATCAAACACAATGTTGATCTTTCCCCAAACCCGGTGGAGATCGATCTGAATGTCGCCGTGACAGAAAGCAATATTTCGATTGGAGTAAGCAACAGCCGGCCTCAAGAGTACCATAAAACGGCTATTGAGTCGGGCGAGGGCCTGAAGCAGATCCGCTCGCGACTTGAAATTCTCTATGAAGGAAACTTCAAATTTGAGATAATGGATGCGGAAAGATCATTCATGGTTAACATAATTTTACCGGTAAGAAACGATGTTTGAAATGAGATCATCAGCACTTTTTCGCGCGTCACTCCTTTTATTTCCACTCCTTTTCAGCACTTGTGCCCTTTACAACCCTTCCCCGGAAAAACTACATGAGGAATTGGTGCGAAGCTGGCTCTCTGAAGGCAGGGATGTGGATGTGGAATTGCAGGTTGTGATTAAAAATGTGAAAAAGCTCGAAGGCAATGAACTTGTCACCGATAACAAGGAGAAGGGTCTGCCCGCAAATACTCCTCCGGTGTTCAGACTCTGGTCAGCCCAACCTCAGGAATACATAAATATCAGGAATTTCGAGTATAATGCTACAAATCCCACGCCAGATGACATCTTCACTGACCCCGAGAACGGAAACCTGATCTACTACTGGGAGCTCGAGAAGAAACTTAAAACCGGTGATTCTATTGTCATTTCCCGCAGATTGAGCTATGATCTTTACAGTATAAAAGTGCCGGATGATATAACACCCGGGCTTGCCCTCTTCAGCAATGGCAACACTTCCCGCTTCCTTGGAGAAGAGGAGTTCATAGAAATCACGGATGATATTAAGCAGAAAGCCGCGACGATCACAGCGGGCACCGAAGACCCTGTGATCAAAACGAAAGCGCTTTATAATTGGGTTAATTCCAACATGAAGTATGAATGGCCCGTTGCTAAAAGAGGAGCTTTGGAAGCTTTCAGAACCTGCAAGGGGGATTGCGGACAGTATTCGTATCTTTTCATCGCCCTGAGCAGGGCATCGGGAATCCCGGCGCGATTGGTCTCAGGATTCATGCTCGCGCCCGATACTGTAAGCTATCATGTCTGGACGGAGGTTGAACTCCCCGGACTTGGCTGGCTACCTGTTGACTGCACCGACAAAAATGGCTTCCTGCAACTTGATAACAGACGTCTTGTCTCTTCCCGCGGAATGAACATCCCCTTAAAGCATATTCCGGATTGGGCAACCTACAAAAACAGCGACGCCCAAAAAGGTAAAACCGACTTCATGCAGATGGTCACAGGTGTCATCAGCGGATATAAAGCAAATATCACCACCAGGAGGATTATTCACAAGTTTTCTGATCAGTAGCGAGTGGTGAGTAGTGAGTAGTGAGGGATGAGTTGCCCGTTGCGCGTTGCCCGTTATCAGTAGTGAGTGGTGAGTAGCGAGTAGTGAGGGATGAGTTGCCCGTTGCCCGTTATCAGCAGTGAGTAGTGAGGGGTGCGCCTGATTACTGTTTTGTTTACCACACAGACACAAAGAAGAGCTAGAAGAAGTTACGCGGATACACACCGATTAGACGGATAAACACGGATTTTCATTTGGCCCAATCTGCGTCTATCTGCGAAATCCGTGTGTATCTGCGTCCAAAATGGCATCCGCTAAATCCGTGTGAAATCTGTGAAATGTCCCAAAGGGATGCCTGCGGCACGTATAACTCTATAAAAATTGCACACTTAACACCTAACACTTAACACCTAACACTTAACACTTATTGCCGTTTAATCATCTCTTCCGCGATTTTCTTTCCCCAATTGGGATGGATGGAGCTTTCAGGCTCGAACAGATCGAATTTCTCGATAGCGGTAAGAAGCAGCGGCATTGCCTTCTCTTTTCCGCCGCCCATCATTTCGGGAGTGAACATCATAACAAGGCCTTTTTGAAGATAGATCCTGGGGTTATCGGGATTTAGCTCTTCCGCTTTTGCCATTAACTGATCAGCCACCGGTTTAAGGTTCATGAACCTCTCCATCGGACTTACAGTGATCCTCGAATACACCGTCATTGCTTTCACCACATAAATTTCGGAATTGTCGGGCTCAAGTGAGTCGGCACGATTGATATACATTTCGGCTTTGTTCACGATCTCTTCACGAAGCTGGGAATCTTTCTCACGCATCGAAAGAGTGGCGTTCGCCATCGCGGCGTAATATTGAGGGATCCACTCACCTTTTTCAGCGTCGGCTATTCTTTCAAAATTGTTCTTCAGAAGAAGCGCGGTTTCGATTGTCGAAGCGGTGTCAAGTATTGTAAGGTTTTTCTCTATCGCCTTTATCATCTTCTCGCTCTGCGCGAAAAGTGAAACAGAAACCAGCAGAAATGCTAAAATCAGAGTTCTCATGATTCTCTCAAATTTTGTTTATCATTTATAATCGAACGAAATGAACACGCCCAGGAGGTAGGTTCGAAGTGCCGGCGCGATCACTTCCTGACTCCTGCTGCCATCGGCAGAGAATCTGTATCCGTAAATGTTTTCGTATCCAGGCAGGTTGGTAATTGACACATACACGATCGTGAAGTAATCGAAAATGGTGGTCAGCCAACTGCCGTTGAAGCTCAGACTGTGCTGAACGGGCGTTCTGTCGCCGTTGTATACCGGGTTGTTAGGATTGTAATAAGGCCTTCCCGATGAAAACGTGTAGGTAAACCCGATGAATGAGTTCAACGCTCTGAAAAATTGCTTGTAAACAACCGACAGGGTGTGTTCTGATGCAAATGTTGGTGTGGCGAGCGTCGGATAATCGCGGTAATCCCTTTTTGTATCAAGATAGGAATATGATATCCAGTAGTCGACATTTTCGAAGGTTGCTCCCCTGTCACGCCAGAAAATGTCGATGCCTTTCGCGTAACCCGTGCCGTTGTTCCTGTAATCGGGAAGGGTGAAAACGCCCGGATTGGTGTAGTTCCTCTTGACCAGAGTCTGATAATCTTTGTAGTAGCCTTCAATTCTGAAAGTCTGTCTCTCACCAATGTACTGGTAGTTCAGAATGTAGTGGTCAGCCCGCTCGAAACCAAGGTCTTTTGCCTGATAGAGATAAATCCGCTCAGGAGTCTGGTAGAACTGCCCGTAAGCAAAATTGATCTGGTCGTTTTCCCGGACTTTAATAGCAAAAGAAGCACGCGGGGCAATGTTCGACTGCTTTATATAATCGGCGTATTCGTATCTCACGCCCAAACGAAATGCCGCCCAGTCTGAAAGGAAGAAATCGGTCTCAGCGAAACCTGCATAGTACTTGTCCTCAAGATTTGCTTTAAGCGAAGAGAATGAATCATCCGCTTTAAGAAACCAGGTTTCACCACCGACAGTAAGAAAGGCGTTCTCAAAAATATTCTTCGTACCTTTTATCTTCACCTGATGAAGCTGATCATCCCTGTTCGCCGGGAAGGTGTTGATGTGCAGGTCGTCATTGTTGTTACTGTATGAGTAACCCGCGAAGAAAGCGAGGTCGCCGAAAAGGATGTCGGTGTAGTTCGTGTTTATATAAATATTCTGGTTATCGAGCTCAAAACGGGACCTGTAGCCGGGATTATCGAGATTGGGCTGATAAAGCGAAAGCTGCGTTTGTGAGAATGTACCATAGAATTTATACATTGCAGACTCACCAAGTTTGTAACGGTATATCAGAGAACCTGATTTGGTGACAGGGGCGAGATCCCAGTCGACGCGCTGAGGAACGATATTGTTATAAGGTCCGACGTTAAAATAATCAGCCGAAAAACCGAGGGAAGATTTCTCCCACCTTTGGGTGTGAACGGCATTGAATCCCGCTGCAAGCAAACCGAATGAGCTTCTGGTATCAGGCGGCAAATCGAGACTTCTTAAAAGCAATGTGGAAGAGAGCGCCTGACCGTATTGGGCCGAATAGCCTCCTGTACTGAAGATAGTTCCTTTGAACACGTAAGGGGCAAATCTACCCCTCTGCGGAACATCAGGCACGTTCGAGAAATAAGGATTCTGCACCACCATTTCATCTATGATGGTCTTGGTTTCAGCAGCGGAGCCACCACGAACGAACAGCCCCTCTGTTTCCCCAACCTGTGAAGTGCCGGGAAGCGTGTTCAGAGCGCCGTAGAGGTCACCGTTTGAACCGGCAGTTGTAAGAATATCGAGTGGACGGAGAACGACTGATTTTCGTTCGTCAGATGCTTCGAATGAACCGGCTGAAATTGTGACCGGGCGAAGTATCTTGGAATCGGGCTCCAGTTTAAATTCAAATGCGAGTGGTTTTCCATCCAGGGTAACTTTCGCTTCCTTCGTCTTGTAGCCGATATAACTGGCTATCAGCACCTGTTCACCCAATTCGGTGGTGATGAACTCGAAGTTGCCCTTTGCATCACTTGAGGCACCATCATAGCTCCCCTTAATGAAAATATTGGCACCCATCAACACCTCACCCTGCGCGGAGTGGATGGTACCGGATATTTTAGTCTGAGAGAATATTGTACTGCTAAGAAGGATGATGAATATTAAATATCTCATAGGCCCGTTTTGTTTTAATATTAAAACCTTTACCGGGGTATAATAGTTTCACTTAACCACTGAGGGGCGAGGCTGGAAAGGTTTTTCCACAGGAAGAACCAAAGCATAAAAGGAATAGAAGGGAGAAATTCTAAAAAATCTCTTTTACACCTTATATTCTTTTATTCTTCCTGTGGGAATCACTTAAGACTATCAAAACACTTTTACAAAGTTCAAGGAGATGTTAGCCGGGGCGGCTTGGGAAAGATTATAGTCGAACCAGAAATTCCAAGTTGTCTCTATGTTTTTATTGTATCTGGAGACGAGCCTGACAGCGTTGATCGCGCTGGCTATACGGTTAAGGATCATGCCACCAACAACAAAGCGAAGGTTGTTATTCCAGCTTTCGGAAGATGTCCAAAGTTCACGGTAGCTCTTGCGGTCGGTATTATTGTTCCAGTTCCAGTAATGGGTTGATGTATTGTACATCTTGCTGAATTGGCCTTGCTTTGCCATATCATCGTTGAAATCGTTGATGTTCAAGTAGTTACCGATGTCGGCATAGTAGTCACCACTCTTGCCTGCCATGTTTGTTACACCGCCATAAGACTCGGCATAAGAGAAGTAATTGTCTTTCTGTCTGTTAGAGTAATACTTCATTCCACCGTAGGTTACCCAAAGGGCTGCCTCGGCTATTGTGAAATATTTACCGCTCTCATACCCTTCGGCATACAGTTCTCCCATTCCGGGGAGAATAACTGAATAAAGAATTGCCAGACCTGCGTTTTTCTTTGCCGCCGCGGGCTGCAAAAGCTCACTTTTCGCGGCATTCAAAGTATAACCGTCACCGGGATTTATTCCGGCTTTCAGCGCGGCAATACTCGTGGCATCCTGTGCTGATACAACCACAGCAAGAAACAGCAATAAAAATGTGATTTTTTTCATAAAAATCCGTGTAATCTGTGTTAAATCCGTGTAATCCGTGTAACTTATATCCAGGTTCATTGTGGTTTATTCACACAATTCACCGTGGCAATGTTCACCATCGGTGGAGAGAATCTTAAACTTCGAAAACTTGTTTGTGAATGCCGGGTCAAAAGGATGGCTTATCTTGACATACTCCGATGAAAAACCTTTCATCACTCCCGAGTGATCGGAATTTTCGAAAAGAACGTCAACCGTTTTCCCGGTCATGCCCGCATAGAAATCATCTTTTTTCTTCTGGCTCATAATCCTGAGCATGTTGGTCCGTCGTTTTCTCTCTGCCACATCAACCACTCCTGGCATGTTGATCGCCTTGGTTCTTGGCCGCTCGGAGTAAGTGAAAACATGGAAGTAAGAAACAGGCAGCCCCAGAAGGAAATTGTGGGTTTCCATGAACTCCTTTTCACCTTCGCCCGGGAATCCGGTGATTACATCAACACCGATACCCACACCGGGAACTTTCTTTTTTGCCCTGTAGATCAGCTTTTCATAAAAAGCCGTGGTGTACCTCCTCTGCATAAGCCGGAGAATGGCAGGGCTTCCGCTTTGCAAAGGAATGTGAAAATGTTTTGCCATTTTATCTGAACCGGCTGTCAGCTCTAATATCTGATCTGTGAGCAGGTTCGGTTCAATAGATGAGATACGGAGGCGGTAGTCGCCGGGTACCTCGATGAGCTTTAGCAGAAGATCGTAAAATGAGGTGTCAACATTCTTGCCGTAATCACCCACGTTAACTCCGGTTAGAATTATCTCCTTGTAACCATGATCGAGAAGTTCTGAGAACTTTTCAACAGCTTTACCGGGGTCCATGCTTCGGCTGGCTCCCCTCGCGAGAGGGATAGTGCAGAATGTGCATTTGTAGTCGCAACCATCCTGGATCTTGAAGTAGGCTCTCGTGCGGCTGTCGGCTTCTCCTGAGGAAGCAAATCCGAACTCTGTGCTCAGATCTTCCGTGGGAGAAACAAAAATGCAGGCAAGATCCTTCTTTTCGAAATTGTCTATGAAGGAGAATACATCAAATTTCTCCTTGCTGCCAAGCACCACATCAACACCCTCAATATTCGAGATTTCCTCGGGACGGAGCTGGGCGTAACAACCCGTAACCATGACGTAAGCACCCGGATTGGTACGCAGCGCTTTTCTTACCACCTGACGGCAGTCACGTTCGGCATTTTCTGTTACGGTACACGTGTTGATAACATAAACATCGGCCGCTTGGTTAAAATCGACCACTTCGAAGCCGTTCTTAATGAACTGCCTGCCAATGGAGGATGTCTCCGAGAAATTAAGTTTACAACCGAGTGTATGTAGTGCTACTTTTTTCATCTGCTCTTTATAAAAAAGAGGCTGCGCTTTGAGGGCAGCCTCTAAATCAATTATCTGATTTTAAATCAGTTTCCTTCTTTTCTCGGTTTTCCCGCGGCGGGTGAAACTTCGAAAGTCGGGAAATCAACGTTTTCAACCTTTGATGTCTCAGCGTTCTTGAAGTCGTTTACATTAACCTTCTCAAGTTTGTGAGTGGTCATGTATTCGGCTATTTCCTCATCGTTTTTGTCTTTGAGGTAAGCAACAGTGCTAAGAACGATCTTCTTGTTTTCTTTGTCGAAATCGATAACCTTAAGGTTCAGTTCCTGATCAACCTGGAAGTGGTTAGCGACATTTTTGATCTTACCGGGTGAAAGCTGTGAGGTCGGAACGAAAGCGTCAACGCCTTCTTCGAGCTCAACAATAACACCTTTTTCGATCAGTCTTGATATCTTTCCGCTGGTTTCAATTCCGGTACCATAAAGGGTCTCGAATTTATCCCATGGGTTGTCCATGATCTGTTTGTGTCCGAGGGAGATCTTTCTCTGTTCGGTATCAACTGAAAGAACCATCACGTCGATTCTCTCACCTTTTTTGACAACTTCCCCGGGGTGGCGGATCTTCTTTGTCCATGAGAGGTCACTGATGTGAATGAGACCGTCAATTCCGGGCTCCATTTCAACAAACACGCCGAAGTTGGTAAGATTTCTTACGATACCTGAATGTTTGCTGCCGATAGGATATTTAGCCATAAGCTCATGCCATGGATCGGGCTCAAGCTGTTTCATGCCGAGTGAGATCTTCTTCTCTTCAGCGTCGAGGCTGAGGATTACTGCATCGATAACCTGTCCCATCGAAACCATCTGTGAAGGATGTTTGATGTGCTGGGTCCAGCTCATTTCACTGTTGTGAATGAGACCTTCGATACCTTTTTCGATCTCAATGAATGCGCCGTACTCGGTAAGGGATACAACACGTCCTGAAACCTTCTTGCCGATCTCATATTTTTCGGCGATGTTTTCCCAAGGATGCGGGAGGAGCTTTTTAAGGCTGAGTGAGATTCTTCTCTTCTCTTCGTCGAAGTCGGTAACAACAACTTTGATCTTTTCATCAAGTTTAACCACTTCGTTCGGGTGATTGATCCTGCCCCAGCTAAGGTCGGTAATGTGAATGAGACCGTCAACGCCGCCGAGATCAACGAACACGCCGAAGTCTGTGATGGCTTTAACTGTACCTTCAAGGATCTGTCCCTTGTCAAGGCTGTGTAGAATTGCGTGTCTCTGGTCAGCGAGTTCTTCTTCGACAAGTACTTTGTGTGAAACAACCACGTTCTCGGTTGGAATATTAACCTTCACAACCTTGAAGTCCATGTCTCTTCCAACAAAAGCGTCGAAATCCCTGATCGGGCGAACGTCGATCTGTGAACCGGGAAGGAACGCGTCCATACCCATAAGATCGACAACCATACCGCCTTTGATTCTGCGGGTGATCTTACCCTGAATGATGGTACCATTGTCGTGAGCGGCGAGAACCCTTTCCCAAACTCTGAGGAAGTCAGCTCTCTTTTTGCTGAGGACAAGGTTACCTTCCTGATCTTCAACATTCTCGAGCACCACTTCAACTTCGGTGCCAAGAGCGAGATCAGTCATTCCTTCAAATTCAGAGATCGGAATCTGACCTTCTGATTTGAATCCAACGTCAACGATAACATAGTCGGGCTGGATACGAACAATTTTACCCTTGACCATCTCTTTTTCTTTAACGTTTCTGAAAGAATCGCCAAAGAGTGACGCGAGTTGTGAAAATTCTTCTTGTGAATATTCATCGTCAAAGAAATTCTTCCTTGACTTTTTAAACAAGACCTCAAGATCATTCTTTGGGGTCTTCATTTCGTCGGACATCAATCCTCCAATGTACGGTTATTGCCGTTCGCTCAAAACTGCCAAAGGGCTCGCGGCGTTAATGATTGTTAGTTTTACATCAGTTAACTAACTGCAGTTTATGTATTAGGAAACTTCTTCTTCCACCCCGAACTTCTGTTCGATAAGCTCTTTTATCTCCTTCATCACCCAGTGGGGTGTTGAAGTGGCGCCCGTTATTCCAACGGAAGTGGCGCCTTCAAACCAGTTCCAGTCAATCTCTTCTTTTGTCTCCGCGAAGTGGGTTCTCGCGTTAACATCGTGGCAAATGTGGTAAAGCACTTTGCCGTTGCTCGACTTTCTTCCGGCCGAAAAAATTATAATGTCGTTGTCAGCAGCAAACTGCTGAAGCTTTTTTTCACGACCCGATACCTGACCGCAGATGGTATCCTTGGCATGATACTCAACCGCTGTCTCCTCTATCGAGCCGATCACAAGCGTTTCAAGTTTTTGTTTGAGGGCTTCCGCCACTTCCTTGAATTCCTGTTTGTCCATGGTGGTCTGCGAGAATAGAACCGTGGGCCGGTTGAAGTCAACGGATGCAAGCGCCTCATCCTTGTTTAGCACAACGATCGCGGTGTTACCTGTAACACCGTTGATCCCGATAACTTCGGCGTGATTCTTCTTGCCGAATATCACCACTTGGAACCCCTTGTCAACAAACTTGCGAACCCTTTCCTGAACCTTGGTTACTATCGGACAGGTGGCGTCGATGAGCTCGAGTCCGTATTCAAGTGCCTTTTTGTAGGTTTCAGGCGGTTCACCATGCGCTCTGATGAGCACCGTGCTTCCCCTTTCGAGACGGGGAAAATCTTCAACTGTTATTGTATCAAGCCCGAGCTTCTTAAGACGGGCAACTTCCTCGGTGTTGTGTATAATGTCTCCGAGGCAGTAAACTTTTGGTTTCACTCCAAGCGATTCTTCAGCGATATCTATCGTTCTAACCACACCCCAGCAGAAGCCGGCGTTTTTGTCGATCGTGACTTTCATCAGTTCTCCTCTTTTATGGTTAAAACCGAATTAAGCCTCAATCTGTTCCTTTTCGCGGACAAGTTTAACAATATAATCGCATTGTTCTTCAAGGGTCATCGAAGTGGTGTTGATCTCGATGGCATCGGCGGTTTTGCTAAGAGGTGATACCTCGCGTCCGGAGTCATAATTGTCGCGTCTGATAATGCTTTCCCTAACTTCATCGAGTGAAATGTAGGTACCTATCGCTTCAAGGTCTTTTTGTCTTCTTTTTGCCCGCTCTTCAACACTCGCGGTAAAATAGAATTTTAAGTCGGCATCAGGAAAAACTACCGAGCAGATGTCGCGACCTTCCATTACGACGCCGCCGGCCTTCCCCATTTCCTGCTGCATTCTCACCAATTCCGCCCTTATCTCAGGATAAGAACTGATCTTTGAAACATTTCTGTTAATTTCTTCGGTGCGGATGGTCTGAGTGATATCTTCGCCGTTCATAAAAACAATATTTCCATCGTCTCCGGGCTTCAGGGTGATTGCGTTGTCAGCCAACAGCTTCAACAACGCTTCACTGTCATCCAGTTTGCCGGTCCTTATAGCCAAAAGAGTTACAGCCCTGTACATCGCTCCGGTATCAATAAAAAGATACCCCAGCCGCTTCGCGACCTGCTTTGCCGTACTGCTTTTTCCCGAACCCGCGGGACCGTCTATGGCTATAGTAAACATTTTTTTCATAGTCAGGAAATATACGGAAATTTTGGCAAATAACCAATTTACAAGCTATGAGCGATGAGTTTTAAGGGGCAGCGGCTGCTTGAAATGTTAAATGTTAGCTTATATTCCTCCTATACTTTTATTCTTCCTTTGGAAAAACTGACTTGTAGCCCTTCTATTCTTTTATGCTTCTTGTGGAAAGAATTCATTGAAAGATCTCATTCATTATTTTCCCGGAATCAATACCCCCGGGACCGGAGAAGTCGCATTTCTTGGGGTCGCCGGGGCAGCGGGTTTGGCAGTAATCCGGTTCGGGTAAAATGAAGCGGGATTTGTTCCCTACAGGTCCCCATAATGAAGGCGCACAGGCAGGCAGTGGACAGAACAATGAGAGGGTCTCAACCTTCAAAGCAGCGGCTATGTGCATGGTACCGGTTGAGGATGAGATCAACAGATCCAGCGCCGCGAAATTCAGGATCGACTCCCGGAGAGTGGAGCCAATATTGGGTGTCGTGATCTCCCCGGGAAGATGAAGCCCATCAGGAAGGTTGTTATCGGTAACCACCACTTTCACCCCCGGTTTCACTGCTAATTTCTTGATCAGATCGAGATATCCAGATACAGGCATGTTCGGAGCGCTGCCACCGCTTGTAACATGAAGACCGATGAGCTTCTCGCCGTTTGGGGCAAGGGATGATCTGATAAGGGCAACTTTCGCCTTCTCTTCATGGCTCAAATGAATTTCCGTGGCATCGCTCTGAGCGGTTCCACCGGCGGCCTTTACGAATTCGAGACACCAGGTGGCTTCACTTTTAACTGAGGCATCCGCGCCACGTGTGAGTGCTTTAGTTCCGGTCAGAAAATGATACGGTTTTCGGCTCGTTCCAAATTTCCGCTTTATTCCGCCGATCAGCGTGGCGTACGCAAGCGTTTCATTCGGTAAAAGCATAAAGATATCGGTGAACTTGTATCCCCGCAGGAAGTGACCAAGATCCATGATCTTTTTAAGCCCCTTGCCAAAATCATCCCAAACAAGGATATTATCAACGTATGGATTCTCAAAAAAGATATCACGGGTGTAACTTCTTACGAGAACCGCCACTTCGCAACCTGGAAATGATCGCTTTAATTCACGCGGAATTGGCGTGGCAAGAACGGTGTCACCTATTCTGTCGATACGGGCTACAAG
This sequence comes from uncultured Ignavibacteriaceae bacterium, assembly GCA_964625575.1. Lineage (GTDB taxonomy): Bacteria > Bacteroidota > Ignavibacteria > Ignavibacteriales > Ignavibacteriaceae > UTCHB3. The sequence goes on from CAZVBQ010000003.1 coordinate 277,408, forward strand.
GAATCTTCTCTTCTCGGTCATTTTGCGGAAATTGCGTTATCTTTCTTTTTGAATTTTGAAATTTAGGAAAAACATTCAAGAAAATGAAAAAAGCCGGTTTTAACTACATCGACCATTACAAACGGGATGCCGAAGAGTTCGATTATTTCGAGCACCGTTCAGGGGCAACCGCTCACGACGAGAGACGTGTCAGGGAGTACATCATCTCGGAAGTGGATGTAAAAAACGGCAGGGTGCTTGATGTCGGCGCCGGAAGCGCTTGGGTGGCGGAAAAATTCACAAAAAAAGGTTTTGAAGTGGTGTCGATGGACATTTCACTCACTAACCTGATAAAAGCGAAGCAAAAAGTGCCCGTCGCCAACCATTCGTGTGTTAGCAGCGACACTTTCAAACTTCCCTACAAGGATGGCTCATTCGAATTGGTCATCGCCAGCGAAGTGATCGAACATGTTTTTGATCCCGAAGGTTTTGTGAAAGAACTCACTCGCGTCGTGAAACCGGGCGGGCAGTTGCTGATAACCACCCCATACAAGGAAAAACTGCAATATTCTCTCTGCATTCACTGCAACAAACCCACCCCGCTGCACGCGCACATCCACTCGTTCGATGAGAGGGTTTTGCTCTCCTTTTTCAAGGATATCCCCCACTCAAAACTTGAATGGGCTACATTCGGCAACAAACTTCTGATATTTCTGCGGACTTACGTAATTCTTCGATTTTTCCCGTTTCCCTTGTGGAAATTAAAGGATTCGGCAGCCAATTTGCTCTTCAGAAAGCCCGTTCACATCCTGATCAAATACACCAAATGATCAACTGAAGTGGTGCTTCACTGCTTCAAATTCGGATTCCCAATTAAGCTCTTCATGCGCTTTCCGGGCACTTTCGGCAATATCCGCCCGCGTGACAGGATCAGAAAGCTCCCTGATGGCCGCGACCACTGATCCGGGGTATTCAGGGTCCGTGTATTTCCCGACTTTGTATTTGTCGATCACTTGCATCATCTGAGGCAGATTGCTGGCGAGCACGGGAATCCCCGCGGCAATGTACTCGAACATTTTGTTTGGCAGGGCATAATAGTAGCTTTTGCTGATGTTTTCTATCAGGGTGCAGCCAATATCAGCGCCTGCCGTGTATGAGAGTATCTCATCTTGCGGAATCGTGCCGGTGAATACCACCCTGTCTTTCAAATTTTCTTTTTCAACAAGTTTCTCAAGTTCAACGCGAAAGTCTCCATCGCCCAGTATCACCAAACACGCGGTGTGAATATGTTTCAGAGATTCAATCAAAACCAGTAGCCCCCTTCCCTTCAGCACCACTCCCTGATAGATCAAAATGATCGAATCAGGCCGGAAGCCAAATTTGTTTCGCAGATTTTTCCACTCAATGGATGTGACACGGTGAGGAAGATTGCGCAGAAGAATGAATCTTTCTGCCGGGATGCCGTAATCCTCCATCAGAACTTCTGCATCCATCATTCCGGTAACTATTATTTTGTCACAATCCCTTATATAGCTGTTTTCGATAGCAGCAAGAATGGATTGTACTTTTTGCTTCTCCTTCAATCCCGCCAGATACCTGAAAAGCTCCCGGGAGTCGTAGTAAAGCGGTTTTGATCTGAATTTGGCAAAAAATGAAAGAAAGGGAAGATTGTAGATATCAGAAGCTATGTAAAGATCGTATTTATTAAATATCAGCTTCAGAATTAGCGTAACCGCGAATTTCGCGTAGAAGAAGAGTGAGCTACCGGCTTTACTTAATTTTACAACAGGTACTGTGCCGCCTTGTTGGCGGTCGTACCAGTCAAAGCTGATGGTGTCAACCTGATGCCCCATTTCGAGCATCGAGCCGAGGAGGTTCCTGGCTCTGGTGTCGTAATTGATGTTACCGAGGAAGGATATTACTACCCGTTTCCCGCTCACCGTCTTAGAGCTCAATCTTTAACGTGTTCCTCATTACCGTTCTCGCGTCAAACTTCTCTTTGAACTCGATCAGATTCATGCTGGGAGTCATGGGATTTGCGGCTTTGGTGTCTTGAGAAACTCCGATGTCCACATATTTGTAACCGCTCTCTGTTGCCCACTTCACCACTTCATACATAACGCGCTGAATCGGTTTCATATATTCATACTCGTATCTGAGCATGTTATAGAAACAAAGTGTGACATATTTATTGGTGTTGAACATCAACGAGCCGGCGATAGGTTTTTTCTCATGATAAACCATGAAAAGCTTCATCATTCCGGGCATCAGTTCATCAATTCTGTAGATGTCTTCAAGGGAATGGGTGGGTTTTACGTTATGACGGGCTTTATTCTCGAGAAGAATGGGGTAAAATTCATCATATTTGTTGTTAACCTCAACTTCCAGCCAACCTTCTTTGAAGGTTTTGCGGATGTTACGACGTGTTGTGGGAGCGAATTTCTCGAGGAAATCCTCGTTCGGATCAAGTTTTATGCAACTGGAAATGTAGTGAAGGTCGTATTTGAAACCCCGCCAGAGCATCGCGAAGTCGAGACTCTGGTTACGTGTTCTTTCATAGATGTCGGGAGCGGCGGTCAGTGTGTACCCCTTGAACCCCTTTTGCTTTCCGTATTCGATCAGCAGGTCGATGATGTCAAGAGCTTCCGCGAAACGGATGTCATCAGTGACGATTGAACCGTAGCTCGCCCCAATAGGCGATTCGAAAAATCCATCGGGCATTATCCTGCCGGGGAGAACCGCCTTGATATTTCCTCTATCGAGAACAATAAGGTGGTTGAATGAAAACTTGCCGGGGACATGATAGTCGAAAAAAACCTGTTTGTGAAAGACCGTTCCGTTATTTGAACCGTCAACGAAGGCGTCCCACCTTTCCTTCCATTCAGGAGAGTACTCTATTATTTCCATCACTCAGTTTCTGTATTTACCGGAAAATAAAAATATTGATCCTTTAAAATAAAAAAGCCCCGGATAAACCAGGGCCGGATACATACGGGAGATCAATTCTTATTTGGTGAGATCAAGAAGACCGTTCTGTGAATCAGCGTAAGGTGAACTTACAAATCCATCGGCTTCATTGTCATTTACCCAGGTATTACCGTCGAGAACATATCTGAACTGGTAAACTGATCCTGTTGGAATTTCAGCTACTAAAGAGAATGAACCGTCTTTCTTAAGTTTGCTCATCGGGTGAGCCTCAGCATTCCATCCATTGAAATCACCAACAACGCTGGCGCTCTGGAACGGCTTGCCAATTTCCTTCTCAATTCTGAAGGTCACCTTGCAGACAGGCTCGCTCTTTAAGAACTGTTTTTTAACAGACATCATTACCTCGAAAACTTGTGATTGAAATATTTATCAAAATCTTTGATTCAAATTTACTGCCACGTAGGTCTCTATGCAAGAAAAATCGACCGTTCGGTCATCCGACCGAGCCATTTTTTAACATTTTTATCCCTGTTTTGGCTCGGCCGGTCGGCCGATTGAGCTGTTTTGGTCATCTTATGATGACCTTTTTCGCCAGAGTGATTGCTCGGCCGGTTGGCCGGTTGAGAATTCTTACCGCTTGCATTCATGGAGTCAGCGCGCTTGAAATCCCCCGCCGATCGCGGTAACCATGAAAAATACGGATTAAAATATCACTGTTATTGAGTAAATTTAAGTTTGTGTTTACTACATTTTTTTCGGGACTTTAATGCCAAATGACAACAAAAAGCACAGTTTATTAACAGCGACCACGGTAACTATCTCAACAATGATAGGTACCGGTGTCTTTACCAGCCTTGGGTTCCAGGTTTTCGATATTCAGTCGGTACCCCCACTGCTTGCACTTTGGATCATAGGCGGGGTCATCGCCACTGCGGGAGCGCTCACCTATGGTGAACTTACCTCCGCGTTCCCCCGTTCAGGTGGCGAGTACAACTTCCTTTCCAAACTGTATCACCCGATCGTCGGATTTCTATCCGGCTATGTCTCGGCTACTGTCGCGTTCGCGGCACCGATAGCTCTCGCCGGAATGGCACTCGGAACATACTTTGGCGGAGTGATATCAGACAAGGCTGATTCAAATTTTGAATCGGTTAAAATGATGATCGCGCTGGGTGCCGTCTTTGTGATGACAGTTGTGCATATTATCAAGGTTAGTGTCAGCGGTAATTTTCAAAAATATATCACCTCACTGGTGGTAATATTAATAGTGGGGCTTATCGGGTCGGCCTTTGTGTTCGGGAACGCGACACCACTTCCCTTTCTCGGATTCGATTACGATTTTGCGGCCCTGTTAAGCACACCTTTTGCCGTCTCATTAATTTACGTTTCATATTCTTACTCGGGGTGGAACGGTGCCGCTTACATAACCGAGGAGGTGGAGAATCCAACACGAAACGTTCCGCTCGCTCTCTTTCTGGGTACGATGATCGTGATGGTGTTATATGTACTACTTAACTTCGCGTTTTTGTACATTGTGCCGGTTGATCAACTTAAAGGACAGATAGATGTGGGGCTTCTCGCCGCGAAGGGAGTATTTGGGGATTCCGGCGCGGTAATTGTCGGGCTCCTCATATCCGTATGTCTTATGTCAGCAATCTCCGGAATGACTTTTATTGGGCCAAGAGTTACGCAAACCATGATGAAGGATGTTATACCTAACATCTATAACAGATACCGCAGTCTCAGGAAAGAAGTCCCGGTGGTGCCGATACTTTTTCAGAGTGCAGTGGCTGTATTTATGATAGTCACCTATACATTTGAGCAGGTGCTGGTATACATTGGTTTTACGTTGAGTTTGTCAACTACAGCAACCGTGTTTGGAATTTTTATTCTTCGCACCAAACTAAAACACATCCCAAGAACTTATAAAACATTCGGGTATCCCGTAACCCCGATTATTTTCATCCTGTTTGAGTTATGGATGCTTACTCACATTCTCATGGACAAACCGGCAGAGTCTCTCGCGGGACTTGCCACAGTACTCTCCGGAGTTGCGGTTTACTATATCGCGGGTCATTTTAATAAAAAATTCGAAAATCAATAACAAGGTTAAACAGTAATGAAAAACAATTTTTCTCTAATGCTGAAAAAGTTGATCCCTGTAAATTCCTTCCTCCTGATCGCTCTTTTTGTCATCCTCTCCGGGTGTCAGAAAACCGCGTCAACCACCCCGGTGAAAGAAGATACAGTTAAAAAGGAAACATCTGCACCGGTTGCCGAAACCACACAAAAGCTCGACCTCTCAAAATATGACATGCGTTACGACGACATGGCAAAGATCCTTGGGGGCATTGAAGTGGCGGCTACGTCCAAATACTACAAATTAACTCAGGACAAAGGCTGGAAGGAACACCAGAAATTCTTCACAACCCGTTGGTCAAAACTTGAAAAGGATATCCTTGACTCGGTCGAGTACTGGGCATCCACTGAGTTGAAGGATTTTGATCCCATGGCTAAAACAGTTTTCTACCCCTTCGGTGGTCCTGACTTTCTGTTCGCAAACAAGTTCTTCCCTAATGCCAATCTCTACATTCTCCAGGGTCTTGAACCTGTGAACAAATTGCCCGATGAGATCAAGGCTACCGACGCGAGTCTTAAAGATTATCTTGATGATCTTCAGCAGTCACTCAGAATTCTTACCACACGCGGTTATTTCATAACAAAACAGATGAACAGCGATCTTCAGCAGGGCATTTTCCGTGGAGTTATCCCGGTTATGTTCCTCTTCCTCGCCAGAACAGATAACACTGTACTCGATGTTAAATATATCACCACCAACAAAGACGGTGACTTCCTTCTCCAGGATGATCAGTTGCTTTCCGGTGACCAGCTTAAGAGCGGCGCCAAAGGTTGCGTGATCTATTTCACCGACAAGAATCAGAAGGAAGTTAAAAAGCTTTACTACTTCAGTTCTGACACTCAGAATGCTTCATGGGCGAAAAGGAAGAACATTCAGAAACTCGTAACCGAGAACGCTCCGGTTATCTTCTTTACCAAAGCCGCGTCATATCTTCTGCATGGCGAAGGTTTTTCCGCTCTTCGCGCTTTCATACTCGAGAATGCCAGCTACCTGGTTCAGACCGATACAGGTATTCCTGTTAAATTCCTTGAAAACGGGAAGTGGGACATGACTTACTACGGTACTTACATCAAACCGATCGGTGATTTCCCGTGGGCTTATCAGGCACAGATGAAAACCATCTACAGCGACAAATCAAAAGTTAAACACATGCCTTTTGGTATCTGCTACAGATGGAAAAAAGAAGAATCGAATATTATGAAGGGAATTAAGAAGTAGGTTCCTGCTTTTAAGATTCAAGGGGTCATGATCGTTGTCATGACCCCTTTTTTTTATATCAATTATCCAAGCGCGTAAAGATAACCATCCCTGCTTGAGCAGTAAACGGTATCATCCCAAACGATGGGGGTGGCTTCAAATGAACCGGGATTAAATGTATCAAGTTTTTTCAACTTCACTCCGTACTCAACACCGGCTGCATTCTTTGCAGTTGTACCGGCATCTCCCGCTTTCCCTTTCACAAATTCCATTTGTACCAGATGCAATCCGTTATAGGTCGGAGCCACGATCTTATTACCGCTCGTAATTATCGGAGTTGCGATCGAGGGACCCACGTTAAGTTTCGCGAGCAATTTCGGAACAGGGTATTTGCCTTTGTTAAGCATGTCGGGCGTTGTCTCCTTTGAGAGTTCATGCTGACTGCACACGTAGAGATTGCCATCGATAGCCAGAGTAACCCAGATATCGGGGTATTCCTTGTTTGGATTGTATTCATCGTTGATGGCTACAGTTCCTATCACGCCTCCTTCCCACTCTGCAACATTAGCGTTGCGTGTCGGGAAGTACCATACCACGGAATCCTGCGCGGATTTCGAGGGATCAAGCTTAATGATGCCTCCCTTGCCCGGGATATACTGTTTCTCGATCGAGGCGAGGATCATGTTCTCTTTGGTGACCACGGTTGAACCATCAATATCGGAACCGGTGTAATAGTCGTAGTCAATCTCCATCGTTTTTATATTCACACCGTAGATGTGTCCCGCCCCTGAGGCAATGAACACCCTGTCACCCAACCGGCAAGGGCTCGCTTCTACCACGATATTGTTACCATGTTTCGCGGCGTCAGCATCATCGTAGAGCTTAACCTTTCCGAGAACTTTGGGTTGCTTGATTCCATCCAGAAGCGCGGCATCATTAACCTTGCTGCTAAGGAAAAATCCATATCCGCTTTCGACAGCGTTAAAAAGGACGCCATCACCAAGATCAAGTGGTGAGCTGTCATTATCACGACTGTAACAAACGGTTTTAGGCACATTGAAGCGCCACAGCTCTTTACCGGTTCTGTAAGAAACAGCCCTGAAACTCGGAACAATCTTTGAGCCCGCTACAGTGTTTCCGTTTCCAAGCCTGCTCCCCTGAAGAAGTACTATCCGGTCCTGCTCAGGAGCCGACTTATCAATATAAACCGTACCGGAACCTTTCATAATATCATCGTTTTTGTAGCGCCAAACTTCTTTAAGACCGTTGGCCTCAAACTTCCGCAAGTACTGATCGTACGCACCGAGAACGAGCATAACCTTCCCGTTTTCGATGTAAACTGTCGGCTGTCCGGTCCATCCCGCGCCGCAAAAAGACTTCTTGTTTCTCCCCACAACGGAAGTGGAGCATCCAAGCCGGAACTTGGATTTTACTCTCAGTTTGCTCACGTCTCCCTTTCCATAGAAACGGCGGAATTCGTTTCCGAGAAAGGTTGCCATCATTATCTCTGTGTCACCATCCTTCCACGGATTATCAACCGGTGGTTTTGGTTCAGGCCCCTCCAAAGCCTTTTCATTTGGCTTGCCTTTTCCATTACTGCATGCGGAAAGTGAGATGGTGCCAACGCCGGTGGCTGCAAGCGCGCCAACCACGCCAAGCGCTCTGAGAAATTCTCTTCTGGTAGTCATGTTACTTAAAATTAATTCAGAAATAATTTACAATTTACGAAAGTAAGGCGAGTTATTTTTGTTTTTTGGCGAGTAATTGGAGATAAAAGAGCGAACCGGTAACTAATCCCGCGATCATGGGTTCGATCTCGTACAGATAACTTGAAGGATCGAGCCCGTTCCTGATCGCAAGCCAAAGTATTCCCGAGACAGGCACGGATACCACCTGCACAATAGTCGCAGTGTTGCCGAGTCTTGCTTTTGGGAAGTATGCTCCGGTTATAAGAAATATCAGTGAGGGCACAAAAAGCGACCCGATATAATACCAGATATCAACTATCGACCTGAAACCGATACCAAGCGCAACCGCGATGGTGGTTGAGATGAACATGCCAATAAAGGAATATATTTTTAAGTTGAATTTGTTTTTAGGCACCACTTCCCTGACTATATCGTTGGAAAAGGTAACCCCGCTAAGGAAAATAAAGCTGTTAAGCGTGGTGTAAACTGTGGCGAAAAGTGACGCGAGAAAGAGCCCCCGGATGCCCGCGGGCAGATGCTGAAGTGCAAGCACCGGGAAAGCTGATACCGGATCTGCAAGCCCCGGCTCAAGGGCGCGCGAATAAAGACCGGAAGTGTTGGTAAAAAAGTCGAACACAGACCATAGCAGAATAGATATCAGTATACCGTTACGAGCAACACCCGCGCTCTTTGCGGAGTAAACCCTCTGATGAAATCCGGGATCGGCAATTGTCCAAGCGGCGACGAGATACCAGACGAGCAGATAGAAGAAACTGCTGCCTCCTGTGAGTGAGAGATGTTCCGGTGGAAGATTGTTCTTCAGATACTCAACGCCGCCGTGCTCACCTGATAAATAGATGACGGCGGCAAAAAATCCGGCAAACATGAAAAAGAAGAGAAATACATCAACATTGATGTTCGACCTGAATCCCCCGATCGAAAGATAAATTATTAACGGGATGGGAATCAGTATCATCATAAGATCAACTGAGGTGCCAAAAATGGTTGCAACTATCTGAGCCGCGGTCAGCAGATATGGGGCTGGTGAGGTAATGATGAAAACGAGAACCGAGGCAATGATCGCAATTCTGCTGCCATACTCGGCTTTGATCTTGGCCGGTATCGAAAGGAGTCCGGTTGCCCTGACCCGACCCGCGAAAACGAAAGCGAACAGAAACGCGAATAAATAATATGGGAAACCTTGAGTAAACCATGAAGATATTCCGTACCTGTAAGAATATTCGCCTATTCCGAGGATACCGCCGTACCATGTACTGACATTCACCGCGACAAAAGCGAAAAGCCCCATTTCCCTGCTACTTACAATATAATCATCATCTGTTTTGCGACTCTTGCCGGCATTATAGAATCCAATACCAACGGTACCGGCAAGAACAAAACCTATTATTACCCAGTCAATTGGAGTCAAGAGCACTGCTTTCTATAACTTTTTCCACTTCCCTGAAGAGAATTCCCGCTCCACCCTCAACCAAAACTGTAAAATCTCCATCAGTTACGGTATTACTCGTTCCGTCTCTAACACCAAATTTCAAAGTTTCATGATTCAAAGGGTACTTCAATCCTGTCGTGGTGAATTTAGTTTCCCTGTCCATGCCAAAAAGGGAAACCGTCTCCCCTTTCACTCCTTTGATCAGGGTATTTCCCTCAATCACCATCATCATGGAGGTTTCACTCAATATCGAAATTTTTATCCGGTCGTTATATTTCAGCGCGATCCCGATGTTGTTAAAAGAATGATCAAGTCTGTCACCGGTTCCCCCCATTAAAATACAATGGGTAAAACCGATATTAATAGCGAGTTTAAGACACTTCTCGACATCAGTATCATCCTGACCTTCGATCCGGTTGATATCGCAGAACCGGCTGAAAAACTCAACGGTTTCCTCCGAAATCGAATCAAGGTCACCAGCGATCAGGTCTGGTACCAATTCCATTTCACGGGCGGAGTTGGCGCCGCCATCCGCGCAGATGAGATACGAGTATCCGTGCAGATAGAAATGGTCGAAATATCTTCTCGCGGGTGCTCTTCCATTCGCCAGGATAATGCAACCTGTCACGTTATATCTCCACTTTTAGGGTGGTCATCAGATTTCTTCCCGCGGCTGGGAAAAAGTTATCCCAACCGAAGCCATTCATAAGATATTTTTTATCAAAAAGGTTGTTCATCTCGAGTGTAAGTCTGATTGTCGTGGCGAAGAATCTGTAATTGACACCTGCTGAAAGATTGACAACCGTGAACGGATCAACCGTAATTTCATCAGCAATCGCGGCACCCGGGTTCGCGGAATTATCGGTATACTGAACCCCTGTGTGGTTCAGATGTATGCCCGCAAAGAAGTGCTCGCCCGCGTATTCAAGTGAAGCATTAAGAATAAATTCGGGAGCGTTGGCGATGTAATTATCCACCCTTGAGAGGGGGTTCCCCGATCCATCATATTCGGTAAATTCAACGTATCTGTTCCTGCTGAAATTTCCGTTGAAACCCAACTGTAAATGCCAGGGCAGCCTCACCACGCCTTCAATCTCAAGACCCAGATGAAGGGTTCTACCGGCGTTACCAACCCTCGGTTGTCCGAAAATATCGAGCCCTCCCGACGGTACGATCTCATTTTCAAAGTTCATGTAGTAGAAGTTTATGCTGCCATTAAATCGCCCGGACGCGAGTCTCGTGCCCACTTCTATATTAAGAAGTGTCTCGGGTTTTACAAGTGGATCGGAAAAATCGTATGAACCATCAGTCTTCTTGTTGAACTGTGGAACCACGCCCCAGCTTGCTGACTCTGCCTCGTAGAGGTTTTTAAGGGGTGGCTCCCGTTTAGTAAGGGCAACTGACCCATAAAGAGAAACAAAGTCGTTCAAACGATAATTGACGCCGGCTTGAGGATTAACAAACAGATAAGGAGTTGAAAAACCAGTTCCCACGTATTTCTCATTGAACAACTTGTATTTCTGATAAACCATCTGGAGTTTCAGAGATAGTCCAAGTTTCTCATTGATATTATGTTGAAGCCCCACAAAACCGGAATAAATATCCTTTCCCCCTTTATAATCATAAAAGTGTTTATTCCCTTTGTCGCCCACAATTTCTGAAGGAAGCCCAGAACCCGATTCAATCCTTCCCCAATGGAGTGACCGGTGAATACGTACTTCACCACCGGCGAGCAATTTACCTGAATTGTACCGGTACTCGATCTGAGGAAGCCAGCCATACTGGTCGTTATCAACAAAAGCACGCATCATGATGTCGGATGGAATTGTGATTGAGGGATCGATCCTGAAATAATCATTTGAACCATAACTCGCGTTAAAATCAAAAAATCCGTCACCCGACATAAAAAAGAAGGTGTTTTTAAACCACAGGTTATCGCTCAGTTTCAGATCATGCACTAATGATATCTGGGGCTGATTCAACACTTCCCTGTCCATTGATGCAAGGCCATAATTATAGCGTCTTAGGTTCTCATCATCATTGCTTTTCTTGCTGATCCCGTAAAATGCCAGCCCGTCTTCTTGTGGCCCACCAAACGCGCTTATCGAAACCGACTGTCGATCATCAAAATATGAGGCACTCACAAAAAATCTGTAAACCTGAGCCCACGACCACTCCCTGTATCCATCGGTTTCAACTTTTGTCCCCCTTACTCTGATCATGAATCTGTCACCGAGAAGACCCGAGTTTGCACTCAAGGAGTACTTCCGGGTATTAAAGCTCCCTGTACCCACCTCGAAGGCGGCACCGGGTTCAACGAAGGGTTTGTTGGTTACAAGATTTATTGAGGCGCCAATCGCGGGGGGACCGTAAAAAGAAAGGGCGGCTCCCCGCTGAACCTGCACATCTTCAAGAGAATTGGCGAGATCATAGAAATTCAGCCAGTAAACCGAATGATCTTCAGGGTCGTTTTGGGGCACACCATTTACAAGAACAGATATCCGCCGTTGATCAAAACCCCTGATCCTGATATATCCGTAGCCAATTCCCGTGCCTGATTCCGAATAAAACGACGTAGAGGGGAGTGAGTTCAGGATCGCAGGGATATCCTTTGTTACTGATAACCTTTCAATCTCTGCTTTTGAGAGGTTTGAGAAAGAAATGCTGCTCCCTTTCTCACCGGCTCTTGTTCCTGTAACCACCACTTCAGGAATCGATACAACATCCTGACTTAAATTGAAACCAATTGTGCTTTTATCGCCTGAAACAGTGATTACTTCCCTGAGAGTCTTGTAACCCACGTATGAACAGATAACACGCCACTCTCCGGGTGGCATGTTTCTTAAAACGAACCTGCCTTCGCTGTTGGTCACCCCGGCGAACGGGAGATCTTCAAATTTTATCACCGCCCCTTGTAAAGTGTTGCCTGTGGCAGCATCACGCACTGTTATTTCGAGGGTTGAGGAAACCTGTGCAGTGATGATCACGGGGATGAAAATTAAAACGAACAGTAACTTCCTGATCATTTTACGTTCCTTTTTGCTTTAAAATGATAAAGCCGCTTTCCAGAGGGGTGGCTGAAAAGCGGCTTAAATCTGTTCCCTACGCCGGTACTACCCGGATCAGGTTCAAGGGTTTAATCTCAGCCCGTAAAGGGCACCCCTACATTCAACTCTCGTTGACGATCAATCTGTCTTCGAAGAACCGTTATTTCTTCTTTGATGTTTTTGAAGTGGTTCCGGTTTTAGTCTTCGTTGTTGCCTTGTTATTCGATTTTCCGGTGGTGCTCTGCTTTACGGCAGGCTTGTTGGTTTTACCGCTGGTCGAGGTTACGGCTTTTTTATTCGACTTCGAACTGTTATAGTTTGCACCATAGGTGTTGCCTTTAGACTTGGTTGTCTTGGCAGGCGCTTTGTAGTAGTTCGCGTTATTCTTGTAATAAGTGTTGTTCTTGTTTACAACCGGAGTCTTAACATCGGTCACGGTTTTATTTGAATATATCTTAAGGTTCTGACCGGCGAGCAGATAATCGCTGGTGAGGTTGTTCCAGGCCTTGATGTCATCGATATTCACACCATATTTAGCGGCGATCATCGCGAGGTTGTCGTTGGACTGAACCTTGTAAGTATTCAAAGTGGCGGTGTTTCTCGCGGTGTTGTCACCATAGGTAACAGGCGCGCTGCCACCGGTGTAGACTGTAAGCTGTGTGTTTGCATAAACGAGACCGTTTCTGATCTTGGTGCCGTTCCATGATTTCAAATCGTTTACTGAAACCTTGTACTTGTCGGCGATCTCTGCAAGAGTTTCACCATACTTTACAGTGTGGTAATATGTTTTCGACTCAATCGCGGAGGCGGTGGTCACACCTGATTTAACGGTTGTGCCGGTAAGTGCAGAGTAGGTATCAAGTTTTGATGCAGGAACGTTAACAACCAGTTCCTGACCGCTTCTCGCGTTTTCGAAAGCTGAAATATTGTTCCACTTCCTGAGTTCAGAAACTGTCACGTTGAATTTCTGAGCAACCTGAAGAAGGTTCTCGTCGCTTTTTATTGTATACTTGAGAGTCGCTGTACCTGGTTCGGTGTTCGAAGCAAACTGAACATTTGAACCATTCCCCTGTAAACCCGCGATCACTTTGTCAGTTGATCCTTTTGGAACTCTTAGGAGGTAATCACCGGTGGCGGGAGTGTTGTTCTGAAGAAGTTCAGGGTTGAGGTCTTTTATATCTGTCAGCGATACACCGGCATAATTGGCGATGGCGATCAGAGGTGTTGACTGATTAACCTTGATCGACTCATAATCGAACGATTCCTGATAGTTGATATCTCCGAGACCGAATTTAACAGGGTCCATCGCGACAAGAGTGGCGGCGATGTATGCAGGAACGTAGTTTCTTGTTTCCTGCGGAAGCAACTGCTGGATTGACCAAAAGTCGGTTCCGTCACCTCTTTTGATCGCTCTTGAGATACGACCTTCTCCCGCGTTATAAGCAGCGAGAGCGAGATGCCAATCACCAAGTGAGTTCTTCAGATCGCGGAGATGTCTCGCGGCGGCTCTGGTGGCCTTAACGGGATCTTTTCTTTCGTCGATGCTGTAGTCAACTCTAAGGTCGTACATCTGACCCGTACCTCTCATGAACTGCCAAAGACCCATGGCGCCGGCGATTGACCGCGCGTTAGGATTAAGACCGCTTTCGATGAGTGTAAGGTAAGCAAGTTCGAGGGGTACTCCTTCTTCTTTCAGAATTGGAATGATAACCGGGAAGTATTTACCGGTTCTGCCAACCCACTGTTTGAAGAAGTTCTTTCCTTTTCCGGTGTAAAATGAGATCCACTTTTCAACCTGATCGTTGATTACAAGCGGAATTTCGTGAGAATTGTAGCCGGCAGAATTGTTCGCGGCTGCGACCATTTCTATTTCGGACTGTGAGACAAGCAGGTGCCCCGCCACGAGATCCTTGTCGCCGTTCTTAAGGATGTCCTTAAAAGCGTCAACGGAAACATCCACGATGCTCTCATCAATATTATTGACGAGGGAGCCGGTCTCTTCCATAATAAGGAATTTGAGCTCCGCGAAGCGTGGATTGGACTCGATGCCCGGGTAATTGTCAAGCACGTTAATAATTTCGACAGCCGAAGTAAGGCTTTTTATTGCCTCCTGGGTCGAATTCTTCTTTGATTTCTCAACCGCCTGCTGGTAATAAGCGTAGGCTCTGTCGAGTTCCTGCGGTACGATGTCTTGAGTGCTGATGTTCTGCTGCGTTTCAGGTATTGTGACCTGTGTATCTGCGGTTTCGGACCCCGTGCTCCAGAAGCAACCGGACAACCCGAAGGCTGAAACTGCAAATATCAGGAGTACTGCTTTACGCATTAGACCTCCTCTGTTTTTTTTGAATGAACAAATAATTAGTTATTGGTTCGATTAAATTTCCTATAAAGGAATGTTTGAATGCTTTTTCCCGGGATTTTTATCTTTTTTGGTTTTCAGCAACTGAAATGAGTTGATCAACCGTACCCGTGTGTCCGCCGGTTCTATCACGTCATCGATAAAACCTCTTTCCGCGGCAGTGTAAGGATTAGCAAATTTTTTAATATACTCATCAAGCTTTTCATTAAGAGCGGCTTCATGATCTTCAGCGGCAGCTATCTCCTTCTTAAAGATGATCTCAACCGCTCCCTTGGGACCCATAACGGCTATTTCCGCCGAAGGCCACGCAAAATTAAAATCGCCTCGTATGTGCTTCGAGTTCATCACGTCGTAAGCACCGCCGTAGGCTTTTCTCGTAATAACAGTGATCTTGGGAACTGTGGCCTCGCTGAAAGCGAACAACAGTTTGGCCCCGTGCCTTATTATCCCGTTCCATTCCTGATCGGTACCGGGGAGAAATCCGGGCACGTCTTCAAGCACAAGCAGCGGAATATTGAAAGCGTCACAAAACCTTACGAATCTCGCTCCTTTAACCGAAGCATTAATATCAAGAACACCCGCAAGCACTGATGGCTGATTGGCGACAATTCCAATGCTCATTCCACCCATCCGGGCAAATCCGCAAACTATGTTCTCTGCATAGTTGGCATGAACCTCGAAAAACTCTTCGTCGTCAACCAATAACCCGATCACTTCCTTAATATCGTAAGGTTTGCTGGAATTGTCAGGTATAATATTATTTAGACGCTCATCCCGCTTAATAGTTTCCTTTTTGAACGGACGGCTAAGAGGCCTGTCCTTGTAGTTCAGGGGAAGGTACCCCATTAATTGCCTGACATTCATCAGGGTTTCAATTTCATTATCGAAAGCAAAATGCGCGACGCCGCTTTTAACGGAATGTGTCTCTGCCCCTCCAAGATCTTCAAATGACACGTCTTCGTGTGTTACAGTTTTTACCACGTTTGGACCTGTAACAAACATGTAACTCGAATTCTTCACCATAAATATAAAGTCGGTGATCGCCGGCGAATAAACCGCACCACCGGCACAAGGCCCCAAAACCACACTGATCTGTGGTATCACTCCACTTGCCAGTGTGTTAAGAAGGAAAATGTCAGCGTAGCCGCCGAGACTTACCACACCTTCCTGAATACGGGCGCCACCTGAATCGTTAAGCCCGATTACCGGTATCCCTGTTTTCATCGCCATCTGCATTACCTTGCAGATCTTTTCGGCATGCGTTTCTGAAAGCGAACCTCCAAAAACCGTAAAATCCTGACTGTAAACAGCAACAGGTCTTCCCTCTATCGTACCGAATCCGGTTACAACGCCATCGCCGTAATATGTCTGTTTATCCAGACCAAAATCTCTTGAACGGTGTTTTACAAAAACATCGATCTCTTCAAAACTTCCCTCATCAAGGAGCAGCTCGATTCTTTCACGCGCGGAAAGTTTACCCTGCTGGTGCTGCTTGGCGATTCTCTCCTCGCCACCTCCCTTTTTTGCCAGCTCACGTTTTTCTCTAAGTTCAGCAATTTTTTCGTGCATTTTTCTTCAGATACTGCTTATATTTCAGTTGGCTCCAGGGAATTTTCGAAAAAACCATAATTCCGTTAAGCTAAATTAATATAAATACGTAACATGTGAAAATTATTTAAAAAGTATATGAAGTTTTCAATTTCCCTCCTTTTCATGATCTTCGTCACTTCCGGCATCCTCCGGGCACAGTCACCTGCGTGGAAAAAGGAGGGTGAGATCGGAATTTTCAAGCACGCGAGCTCCTTTTCCCTCTCACCCGAAGGTTTTTTCTTCGTTTCCGACGTGGGGGCCAGTCAAGTGATAAAACTGAATAAAGAAGGCGCGGTCTTTAATACCGCAGGAGGATACGGCTGGGATGCCGGCGGACTGACTTCACCGGTGGATATTTGCGCGGAAGCGGTTTATGTGCTCGTTGCCGATGAAGATAACAACAAGGTAAACAAATATGACAAAAACCTGAATCTCGCAGGAACCGTCTCGGGAAGGGATGTTCTGCCCCAGGAAGGAATGTTTGGCTACCCACGGTCGGTAACCGTCTCCACTTTAGGTGATCTGTACGTGCTCGACGGTGAGAACAACCGTGTTGTTTATTACAGCTTTTTTGGCGATTATAAAGGCAACTTCGGCGGATTCAATTCCGGATTCTACACACTAGAGCACCCCCTAAAAATTACAGCCCTGAAAAATTCACTTGCTGTGCTTGATGGCACGGAACTTGTAATATTTGACCACTTCGGCAGCTTCATCCAAAAATACCCGTTGGACGGGAAATTCACATCCGTGAAAGCAAACGAAGGGATGATAACCCTAACTTCCCGGCGTGCGATACTCGCCTCCCCTGATGGATACGACCTTGATTTCAAAAAACTTGATATCGATGAGCACGTTTACTTTGTCGATTCAATCATTTCGGGCGATAAACTTTATATTCTCACTGAGAATTCAATTTTGTTATACAGAAGGGGCAACGAATAATTTCCCGTTTGCTCCGAAATAAATTTCTCATCCCCGCGTTATTGATGTTGCTTACAGGGGTATCTTTTTTGCCATTCGTTTCTGAGTCAACAGCGTGGACGTATCCGTTCACTAAATCCCTTTATTCCAGGATATGTCACGGAATACCCGACCGGTGTTACAAGATCGAAGGGGTACCACTTCACTTGTGCGCAAGATGTCTCGGTATTTATTCAGGGCTGCTTGCAGGTTCTCTCGCTGCACTGTTTTTAAGCAGGCAATACCTCCCGGTTTTGAAAAGGCGATATCTCCTTATGTCATTCTCCCCCGTGGCAGTACATAAAGCGCTTGAATGGGCAGGAGTGGTCAGTTACAGCCTTCCCGTTGCCACGGTAACCGGACTGTTAAGCGGATTCCTCCTCTTTTTATATATTTCAAATCGGTTTTTATTCAATTTTCGGAATGGTGTCAATGATCCAAAGCAAGTATTTCCCAACGCTGGTTTCAGGATTCGCCGCGGGCGTTCTCACAACAGTACCGGTTATTAAATCGCTCTCCTGCTGCGTGCTGGTTCCCGCCGCCGTTGCTTTCGCCCTGTATGCTGATAAAAGGATAAGTGGCTGCGAAGAACCGATCCAAATGAACCACGCTCTTGCTTTTGGTATATTCACCGGTCTGTTCACAACCCTTTTCGGCACCACCTTCGATTTATTGATCACTTTCGTGACACGCACAAATGATCTGGTAGCCGCCTACCCGGAGATACTGAAGATGCTGGGCACGGTCAGTTTCATGCCTGCTGATTCCCCTTCTATGAAAGAGGCTTTGAACCTGCTGGAACAGTCAAGGGATGAGATCATAAACGATGGATTTTCACTTTTTTATACCTTCATGATACTGATGAATAACCTGATCGTATACCCTGTATTCGGGCTTCTGGGTGGAGTGATTGGGAAGGCTTTGGTAGATAAAGCCCCGGTTAGAGGGTGAAACCCTCTACCGGAGTCTGAATGGAAACGTTATTGTAACGGTCTGAACGAAGGTCTCGCCTGCCGGGAGTTTCTCAAAACGCCAAGTCTTAAGGGCATTTATACTAAGGTTGTCAAGTTTTGGGTCAAGTTTCTTCACAGGAACCACACTTCCAACTGTGCCGTTAGGCAGAATTGTAAATGACAGCACCACATTCCCCTCGATATTCACACCCGGGGGGTACTTCGGAACATTCCAGCTTAAAACCGCCCTCTTTCCCTTACCACCCCAGCCGATAGAGTAACCGGTGCCGTAAGTGGTTCCTCCACCCGTTCCCGGATTCGGATTGCCACCCTTGTTCTGGTTTCCCTGCTTCCCTTTGTCGTCTTTGGGAGCCGTTTTCACACCGTCTTTATCGGTATTCTTGGCCTCGGGGGTTTTAACCTTGTCTTTCTGTTTCTTCTCTTCCTTGTTCTCGGCGCTGGCAGTAACTTCATCCGATTTTTCACCGGGATCCCCTTTTACCCCGGCGTCACCACCGATTTGAGGCACTTCCTCGAACTCAACTTCGATGCTGGTCTTCGACTGCGTTGGAATGTTGCCGCCAAAATAGAGGGAGAACATCAAAAGAAATGCCAAAGCGTGGAACAGTATCGATACGCTGACCGAGATACTTCTATCCCTGTTCAAATCACTGTTCCTTTTCCGGAGTTTTTTTATCGGTCTGGAGCGTAAATTTCTCGAAGCCCGATCCTTTTGCCGCATCGATCACAAGCACCACTTTTTCGATCGGCACATCTTTGTCTGACGCGATTATCAGATTCGCCTCATTGTTCTTCTCCCGCAGGGCTTTTAATTTTAGCTCAAGTTCAGGTTCAGCCACAACTTGACTTCCGACATAATAAGTACCCTCTTTGGTGATGGTAACGACATAATCGGAGGATACAACCTGTTCAGAAGATTTCGAGCCAGGAAGTTTAACCTTCACGCCTGATTGAACAACATACTGCGATGTTATCATGAAAAAGATCAGCAGCAGCATCACCACGTCAGTCAGCGATGAGAACTGGAACTCAGCCAGTGGTTTGTTTTGTCTTTTAAAACGCATTTTTCACCTAAAAATCGATATCTAAATCGGATTTCTGAGGTTGCTGACCGTGGCTTACGTCTTCAAGTGTGTCGATAACATCGGTGGAAACAGCTTCCATGTCCAGCACCACTTTGTTTATCTGGCTCAGAAGATAATTATAAGCGATCAACGCGGGAATACCAACAACAAGCCCGAACACAGTCGTTATAAGCGCTTCGTAAATACCACTTGCAAGATCCGCCGGGCTGGCATTTCCCTTTAACCTCTCAACCGTCATGAAGGCTGAGACAAGACCGGTTACGGTTCCAAGGAATCCAAGAAGTGGTGCCGCTCCTGCCACAGTGGCGAGCACCCACAAGCCCCGCTCAAGCTTTCCGATCTCCTGATTACCCGAGTCTTCGATGGCTTCACGGACACGCTGGTAGCCGTATTTGTGTTTCTTAAGCCCCTTCTTGATTATTGCGGCTATGGGAGATCTCTCCCCTTTCAGCACCTGGATCGTGCCGGCAATGTCGTTTTTTCGAAGGAGTGTTTCAACAGTTAGAATAAATTTAGGCACGTTTACTTTGGCTTTGCGAAGGGCGATCATTTTTTCGATAATAACCGCGAGACCAATAATTGAAAGGAGCAGTATTGGCCACATGACCACACCACCCTTAAGGAACATTTCCACCAGGTTCATCATATTTGCTTCTGTTTCCTTTAGCTCTTTTTGTTTTTGTTTAAACTCTTGTTTACTTCGAGGGCTTTCTCTTCTTTATCATACGGACCCACCCGCACACGGTACCAAATGCCATCTTCTCCCCTCACGCCCTCTTTTTTTACTTTCATTACAAACGAATTATAGCCTTTTTTCTTCAGGTCCTTGGCAACTTTTTCCGCGGTCTCAAATGAGCGGTGAGCAGAGATCTGTATATAAAATTTCTTCCCCGATTTAAATACAAAATCAGCTATTTTCTTCTCATTAACCTTGTTTTTTACCGCGTCCTGAAGGGTTATGTTCCCTGCTCCGGTCGCTTTATCCTTTTCTTTATCTTTGCTCTCCTTCCCCTTCCCGTTTTTTTTGTCTTTAGTGGTGTTTTTGGCTATCAAACTGTCAGGGGGTACGGTAACTTTTATCTGCTTTTTCGCGGAAGTGTCGTAATCCACCGCGGTTAGAACTCCATTTTCCGCCACTTCATAATATTTCCCGTTTTTAACCACAGTACCTTTAAGCGTGGCGTCATTTTGGGTATCCCGATTGTAGGGGTATTCCCTCTGATCCGCGAGAGAATTGCTGTCGGTTACAACAACCGCCCCTTTTGCCAGGTCTTCCTTGTTCAGAGAGGCCGGTTTCCCTTTCAGCAACCCTGTTGCATCAAGCATGAACCAGGTCGCCACCATCAAACCGAGCAGAAGCAGCATTTTTAACAATACTGAATATGTGCTTTTTTCTTCGGGTTCTTCACTGCTCATTGGTTTTTCTACCTCCTTGATGCCGGCTGTTGCTCCGGTTACCGGTTCGAATGGTTCTGTGACAGGAATTGGTTCCGGAATGGCTGCCATGAGTTCCACATCCGGCTTGGATTCAGTTTCAATTATCGAATCCCTGCTTATGTGATGAAAAATCTCACCGGAATCTTCTTCCGGTTCAGACTTTTTTGGCTCATCTCCATTCACCGGGGTTTCTGTTTCTTCGGAAGTGTCCCCTGACCCGGTACTGTCATCCGGAATTTCCGGTTCAATAATATCATCGAAAAAATCCTCGTTGAAAAGCAGATCGCCCTCTTCCTCAACTTCATCCGGAGTTTCTTCCTCAGTTTCAGTTGTTATTGACGTCTCTGAAACTTCTTCCGGAATGACCTCTTCCGCAACTTCGTCCGGAGTTTCTTCCTCAGTTTCTGCCGTGATTATTTGCTCCGTGACTTCTTCCGGGGTAAACTCATCCTCAACCTGAATCTCATGTTCGAATATCTCTTCTTCAGTAAACTCAGGAACTTCCACTGTCTCAATGGCTTCTTCCGTAAATTCAGGAGTTTCCACTGTCTCAATGGTTTCTTCCGTAAATTCAGGAGCTTCCACTGTCTCAATGGTTTCTTCCGTAAATTCGGGAACTTCCACTGTCTCAATGGTTTCTTCCGTAAATTCAGGAGCTTCCACTGTCTCAATGGTTTCTACAGGAGAATCTTGAACCACCGGTTCCGTAGCAGGCTTTACCTCTTCTTCAAAATCATCAAAAATGCTGATACGTTGTTTTTTGTGCGGAGGCTCTTCTTCGTTTTCTCGCATTTCCTCCACCACTTCAAAATGATCGCTGCCGCTTACCGGTTCATACACTGGAGGCTCTTCAACTTCGGGCTCATCACCGGAGTAAGTCATTTCCTGCGGAACTGATTC
>CAZVBQ010000004.1:0-31088 GCA_964625575.1 uncultured Ignavibacteriaceae bacterium
ACCTTCAAATACTTCACGACTTCTGCTGTCTCCACCTCGTTCATGCCGAGCATGTTGCCGAGGTTGGCGCCTTCGGCGATGGCGAGGATGAGGGATGTGAGTCTTACCGCCTCAACTTCATCTTTGCAGAACGGGAGGACTGCCTCGAATATGGTTTTCTTCATTTCCTGATATATCCTGAGTATCTTCATGCCGAGCTTGCGGTTGCCATGAAGTATCTCAAGGAAAATGAGATGAATTATCTTCGCGTTCTTCCGCTCGATTGTCAGGGCTTCCATCGCGATTGCCACCACATCCTTCCCTTTTTTAGCGGGCTTTTTCTCAAGCTCTTCTTTGATGCGGGTAGCCACTTCATCAAAGTTCTTGCGGGCGATCTCTTCGATCAGACTGTCCTTCGACCGGAAATGATAGTAGAGCGTCCCCTTGCTGATCTTGATCGCCTTGGCGATATCGGCAAGACTGGTGTTGGTGATCCCCTTCAAGAGGATCTGCGCCGACGCGGTAGAAATTATCCTCTCACGCGTCGGCTCCTTCGGTGGCTCCGGCTTCCTTACGGTCAGCATCAGATGACACCGAGCTCTTTTAACAGATTTGGTGCCCCGCCGACCTTCTCAACGTTCCAAAGAACATAACGGATATCAACACCGATCGAACGGCTGTAGTCTTCGCTCCAAGCGTAATCGTTGATGGTGGCGCCGAAAGCACGGTCGAAATTAAGTCCGATCAGCCTGCCCCACGCGTCAAGAACGGGAGAGCCTGAATTACCGCCGGTGGTATCAAGGTTGTAAAGCATTGCCACAGGCAGGTCGCCCAAGGCTTCATCCTTGAATCTGCCGTAATCTTTTTTCTGCCACAGTTCCTTGATCTTGGGCAGAAGAGTGTAGTCGGAGTTGCCCGACAGTCCTTTTTCGACCACACCTGTCAGGGTGGTAAAAGGTTTATAATAGGTTGCATCCGATGGGGCGTAACCCTTTATATATCCATAAGTTAGCCTGAGTGTGCTGTTGGCGTCGGGTATGAATGAACGTTCCATGAAAAGCTTTTTAACTTCGATGAAGTCGGCGAGGAGCGAATTCAGATTCCCTTCCGCGTTCTTCGCGAGTTCACCGTAAGCTGCAAACTCCGCGTCAAACTGCCTGTAAGTTTCCACAAGCGGATCGTGCGTTTCCGCGAAAACATCGGGACTCATTTCAAGCGCCTTGAGGAAGTAAGCCTTGTTAACCAGCTCCGATTTTGCCATTTTGTTTTTGAAATAGTCTTCAGCCTCAATAGCGGCACCACGTCCCTTAAAGAATTTTTGAAGTGTTGCCACATCTTTGAACTCCGCTCTCTTTGCCGCGTCGGTGATCAGCACTTTGAACTGCGCGAGATCGGCTTCGTAGATATGGTTGGCGAAGAGCTCATCGACGGTTGAGAGGAGCATTGCCTTGTTCTTGTCCTTGAAGATGTTCGCCCTTTTGTCATCGGGCAGTTTTTTTGCATCCATATACTCGGTGATGAGCTCGCCGAGCTGATATGTGGTCGAGAAGCGACTTAGCACCATTCCGAAGGTGTTCAGGGCGGTGAGTTTGTAAAGTGGTTCGTACTCTTTTTTGATCTTGGTGAGCAGACCGCTGTACTTGGTTTTAAGCTTTGGATCGGAGGCGATGAATTTCTCCATTTCAGCCTCTTCCCTCTCCTTTTGGGCGATGATGTCAACCTTGTTGAAACCGATCATCTTGCCGCGGAAGTTTTTTTCTGTGTTCGCGAGCGATTTGATCTGCGGATCAAGTTTCAGCTTCCAGGCGGCGTTTGCCTCGCTGAGTTTCTCATATTCGGATATGATGCCGGCAAATACCTGCTGGGTGTACGGAAGCCGCACATCCCTGTGAAGTTTAAGGAATTCACTCGGGCGGTTTCTGTAGGTTACACCGGGATAGCCAAGCACGAAAACGAAATCGTTCTCTTTAACTCCGTCGGGGTTAACCTTAAGATATTTTTTGGGGTTGTATGGCACATTCCCCTTGTCGTAGGCTCTCGGTGAACCGTCGGGGGCTACATAGGCGCGCAGAAAAGCAAAATCACCGGTATGGCGTGGCCATACCCAGTTATCGGTCTCGCCACCGAACTCGCCTATCGCGCGGGCGGGAACGTAAACAAGACGGACATCTAGCAGTTCGCGATACCTGAACAGCACCCAAGTTTTACCGATGAACATCTCTGCAACCTCGGCTTTAACACCCGGCTCCTTCTGTGCCTCTTCAACAAGCTGTTTGCGGACCCTGTTTATCGCGTTGATCCTGTCGGAACCCTCTTTTCCATCCGCCGCCGCCAGTACTGCCGCCGACACATCGGCGTAGCCCACGGTTATCTTGCAGTTAAGACCTTTCGCGGGGATCTCCATTTCGTGATCCTTGGCAATGAATCCATTCTCGAGGTAGTTGTTCTCTACCGTGCTTGCCTCTGCCACAGCATCAAATGAGCAGTGGTGGTTGGTCAATATAAGTCCGTCAGCAGAAACGAACGATCCTGTACAGCCGCCAACCTTTACAAGGGCATCAATCAGACTGACACCGTCGGGGTTGTAAATGTCTTTAACGTCGATCTTTAAACCGGCTTCCTTAAGGTTCAAACCGGGAATCTCGCTGAGCGGGAACATCCCCTCGTCGGGGATCCGTGAACCGGCAAGTACGAACAAAAGTGAGAAGAGAAAGAGCTTTAGTTTGTGTTTCTTGAAAAAGAGAAGCATTTTTTTACGCCCGGAATTGTTGGAAATCTGATTTTCTGTCCCGCAAATTAGTAATTTTAAGGGAGGGGGGAAAAATAAAAAAGCTGCCCCGCTTGTGGCAAGGCAGCTTTATAATTTGATAACTATCCGGATCAGGCGGTTACTGTCACGGGCTCGATCTTTTGGGTCCAGCCGTAACGGTCTTCCAATCTTCCTTTCTGCATTCCGGTCAGCTCATCAAAGAGCTTTTCGGCAAGCTTGCCAACCTGTTTGTTGCAGAAGATCAGGCTTTTCTCCTTGAATTTCAGCTCGCAAACAGATGAAATGATGGCAGCGGTACCGGTGCCGAACACTTCGAGGACTTCACCTTTCTCATACCTCTCCAGCACTTCCTGGAGCGGAACGAGTCTTTCGGTTACGTTGTATCCCCAGTCTTTCAATATCTGAATTGTTGACTTCCTCGTGATCCCCGGCAGAATTCCACCGGTGAGCATCGGGGTGGCAACTTCATCATTGAACTGGATGAAGATGTTCATTGTACCGACTTCCTCAATGTACTTCAACTCAACAGCGTCGAGCCAAAGGGTTTGGGTGCAGCCTTCTTTTTTGGCAATCTCCTGACCGATAAGACTGGCGGCATAGTTACCGGCGGTTTTGCACTCGCCAAGACCTTTTCTAACGGTACGAACGTACTCGTCCTGAATAAGGATCTTAACGGGTTTGAAACCCTCCGGATAATAAGCGCCAACCGGCGAAAGAAGGAATATAAGTTTATACGTATCAGATGCCTTTACTCCGAGAACGGGGTCTTCGCCGTACATAAAAGGTCTCACGTAAAGCGAATCCATTTCTCCGCGGGGAACCCAGTCGCGTTCGATCCAGATGAGTTCCTTCAGTGCCTCGACACAGAAATCGACATCCACTTCGGGCATGCAAAGCCTTCTGGCGGAATTATTGAGGCGTTTGAAGTTCTCTTCCGGTCTGAAAAGCTGAAGCTCACCACTTGGGGTAAAGTATGCTTTTAGTCCTTCAAAGATAGTTTGACCGTAATGCAAAACCGAAGTGGCGGGGTGCATCTGCAGGTTACCGACAGCTGTTATTCTTGGATTGTGCCACCCTTTTTCAGAGCTGTAATCCATAATGAAAACGTTATCGGTGAAATACCTGCCGAATCCCAGATTCTCCGGAAGTACCACGGGTTCTTTTCGTTCGAATAAATTATATGTAATATTCTCCAAATCTCCCGTCCTTTCATTTTTTGGGTGAAAGCGATAATGAAAGGTACGAAAAATCAGGAACTATAAAAATGCAAAAAGGCGCTTCCTACCTTACGAGCATCGAGACTTCCTGAGCAGCTTTCTGGTTGAATTCTGCTGTCAGTTTCTTGTTGTTCACCAGGTCAAGAATTGTACCGATAAGGCAAAGTCCGCCTGTGAAGAGGTAAAGCAATCCCATTCCGATCTGACCAAGATAGAATCTCTGGATTCCTCCGGCGACGAAGAAACCGAGAAGTGTCAGTATCAACACGGTTGTCGCGTCCTTCCTCTTTCCCGCGTAGAGCATAGCGAATTCTTTTGCCTGATTATCGTCATACTTTTCAAAATAGTGCTCGAGGAAAGCGAGTTCTTCGAATGTAACACCTGGAATATAGTCATGAACTTTAGCCATGATGGACCTCTTTTTTTGGTTGGAACGTGTTATTAATGAAACGGGTGCGAAGCTCAAGCCAGAGGCTGTGAACCGTTTTTCTGATTAGAAACCTTTAACTGGAAATAAGAGATCTGCCCGATCCGGTAAAGCAACACCGGCAACGCGAATACGCCGGCTTTGTGGGTTGCCCAACTTGCCGCAATGTCACCGTGAAATATGTAGGAGACTGATCTTCCAAGACCGCAACCTGGGCAATGCTCGAATCCAAGATTGTCAAGCACGCAAAAACTTACTTGTGAATCTTGAAGCGGATTAATTACCGCGAGGTAGATCAGCGCGACCGTCCAGATGGCTGCTTCGAACCACGGTGAACCGATTAAATTTAAAAGCTTCTTTTTAAGCATAAAAAAAGTTCTTTGTTACCCCAATTTACTAAAGTGGGTGAAATAATTACCTGCTTTAAATACAATTTTCTAAAATAATTGATAACCTTTCACCGCCCCTTGTCGATATTTGACGCCTTATAGTTATTTTACGTGACTTAAAAAATGAAGTATCCAAAATTGATAATACCAACCCGACCCGGAATGAATAGCTCTACCGTGGTTAATTCTTTGATCACCTTCGTAAAATTGATGTTGCTCATGGCATTAATTCACACGGCAAGTGCATCAACATCAGATGGAAAATTAATTCCGGCAAATGGTACCGGTTTAACCTCATCCTTCGAAGTGCTTGAGAAAGGTTTCGGTGTGGTGCTCCTTTCCGGCCCCAACCTCGATGATGCCAAGCGTCAGGCAAAGAAGTATTCGGAGGAAGGTTACACGATACGGGTTGTGCGGGATGAAAAAAGCAAGAAAAACAGATTCCGAGTGGTATCAGGTCTGTTCGCGAGTCGAACTGATGCCGAATTTCATAAAAAAGAGATCCAAAAAGATCTCAAACTCAAGAAACTTTGGGTAATGGAGTTCACAGTCAACTTGAAAGTGGTGGCCACATTTCCCGCAAAAAAAGTGAATAAACCGAAAACTCCAAAGGAGAAAGAGACTGAAAAACCAACTTCCCCGCCAGTGAAGAATGATCCGGTCAAAAACAAACCGAAGGAGAATGAGGAAGAGGTGTCAAGCGAGGTGTCATCACTGATCAATACCTGGAATGCCATAATGATCGTATACAATATTGGTGACCTGCGCGCGCTCAACGAATATATCCACCCGAGAATTGGCTTTACGGTGATGCAAAACTCGGGCGCTTATGTAAAGCTCGACTGGTACAACAAAATCGACTCGATACTCTACCATCCCCTCGTGAAGGTGGTTCCGAAATCGATCCAGCCCCGGTTTGAAGAAGCTCCCGTTTACCGCTGCGAGCTCGAAAGCTGGAGCAAAACCGGTTGTTTCATCACTACGGTTGACCCCTCAACAAAGGAATTCTCCAAGTTCGAACGCAAAAAAAATGGTGACTGGGGCGATGACCCACTCACAATTGAAAAGATTAAAAGCTGTGAGAAACTGACCACCCGGTCGGTCTTTCAATCAGAAAATCCACCTTATTACCATAAATACCACATTTACCTCGCCTTCATCGACGGCAGATGGTACATTACGGGCATTGATCTGGTTATTCCCTGTTCTGCCTGATAAGTGTCAGGTGTTAAGTGTCAGGTGTTATTTTCAGGCGATACTATCAATTTATGATAACCAACTGGCATTGTTCTAAATAAAATAGCCGGGTCTCGAGATCCGGCTTATTTGGTTTAAAACTTTTACCAAGCGTCGTCAACAATGGATAACCCACAGCCTATAACACTTAACACTTAACACCTAACACTTAACACTTACTTACTGTTCATATCTCAGCGCTTCAATCGGATCAAGGTTGGCGGCTTTGTATGCAGGGTAAGTTCCGAACAAGACACCTACCATTACGCAAAGCCCGATGCCGATCATGATCCAGTCGTATGGAATGGCTGCTTTGGCGTTAAGAAATGAGCCGGCGAAGTTTCCGATACCCACTCCGAGTGAAATGCCGATCAGCCCCCCAAAAAGGCAAAGGAGAATCGCTTCGATCATAAACTGTAAAAGTATCTGGTAACTCTTGGCACCGATTGCTTTACGGATACCCACTTCCCGGGTTCTTTCGGTAACAGAAACAAGCATGATGTTCATGATGCCGATACCTGCCGCGAGAAGAGCGATGAACGATACAACACCGGCGCCTATCTTGGCGTAGATGGTAACAGAGTTGATCTCTTTCATCACAGATTCGTTGCTGAAAATCTCAAAATCGCTTTCCTCACCGGGCGCGTTCTTTCTGATCGAACGCATCATACCTGTTGCTGATTCAATCACCTTGTCGTAGTCCTCTTTTGAATGGGAGGTGACTGTGATATTAACGCTGCGGTTATACTTACCGTAAATTGCTTGATGCGTCGTGATCGGGATGGTCACAAAGTTGTCGCGGCTTTGCCCGAACATCTGCCCCTGACCTTCAAAAACACCTATAACGCGGAGGGGTCTGCCATCAACACGTACCTCCTTGCCTATCGGATCAACATTCTCGAATATCTTGTCGGCGACATCCCTCCCAAGTATCACCACGTTGGCGCTGTTCGTAACATCAGTTTCCCTGATCTCCCTGCCAAGTTCAACTTTCCAGTCGTTCGTCTTGATCGCGGAAGGCGTAACTCCGGATACCGACACGTTAGGATTGGTCTCACGGTTACGGAATTTAACTACCTTGCCAAACTGCCACTGCTCGGCACCGATAAACTTCGCGGATGTGAGGCCGCTCTTCAGCCGGGTGTAGTCTTCAAGTGTTATATCTTTTCTATTGCGATACTTCGACATAGCGCCGGGACCACCCGAGCGGATCGCGGGGAATTTCTGTATCTGAAACGTATTCTTCGCCAATGATGCCACACCTTCTTCAATACTTGTCTGAAGCATGGTGATAACAGTCATTATCACAATAATTGAGAAGATACCTACAACGATGCCGAGCATCGTAAGGGTTGCTCTCAGTTTGTTGGCCCTGAGATCCATCAAAGCGAGTTTCAGGGATTCAAAAAGATTGATCATTCGTACCTCAACGCTTCCACGGGATCGAGTTTAGATGCCTGCCACGCCGGCGCGAAACCTGCCACCACGCCCACTATCAATGAGATAACAATGGCTATTAATACCGCCTCATACTGCACCGAGGTTGGCAGGAACTGATTTACAAGCATGCTCAGCAGAACGGCATTTATCAAACCGATGAAACCACCAAGAAGACAAATGGCTGAAGACTCCATCAGAAATTGCGCCATGATGGTTCTCCGTTTGGCACCTATCGCCTTGCGAACACCGATCTCCCTGGTTCTCTCTTTAACCGATACAAACATGATATTCATTATCCCGATCGCGCCTACGAACAGGGAGAGTCCCGTAATGAAGAAACCACCCGCGGAAATTACACCGACCGTGGAATTGTAGTTTTCCATTAAACCTTCCTGCTGATTCACAGAGAAGTTATTGTCTTCACCCAACCTGAGACCGCGCACTTTGCGCATGATTCCTATCGCCTCGTCACGCACTTCGGCAACCTTGTCGTTGCCCGGTGCTTTTACATCTATGGTTACACTTCTGAAATTTGAATTTACGAAATGCTTGAAAAGAACGCCGATTGGCACGAACACCTGTTTATCGGGATTGAAATTGCCGAGGATAAAACTCCCCTGCTCGTTCAATACACCCACGATCTTGAAGTCAAGCCCCCCGATCTTTATCGTGTTTCCGAGACTGTTCCCTTTCGGGAAAAGGTTCTTCTCAACTTCTGAACCAAGAACCGCCACGTATCTTGAACCTTTACTTTCAACGTCAGAATAAAATCTTCCTGACTTAAAAGTGAAGTTTGTGGTAGCGAGATACTCGGCAGTAGAACCGGAGACGAATATGTTCTCCATCGAAAGTTCATCTTTTTTTATGGTTTCATTCGACCAGATAGTCGGGGCAACAGCCACCGGAAGCTTCGCGAGACGTTTATACTTCTCATAATCTTCCATCGAGATGTTCGGTCGTTTTCTGATCTTCCACCAGTCGACATTGCTGAACCACTCCCACTTGTCGATGTGCAACACATCCGAGCCAAGAGAGCTGATCCCGCGCTGAAACGCGCCATCAATTCCCTTTATGGCGGTCGACATCAGAACCACGGAGGTTACACCAATCACAATACCGAGCGTGGTAAGCAACGTTCTGACCTTGTTCGCCTTTACCGCGGTGAAGGCGATGATCAGGCCTTCTTTCAGTTCATAGAAAAATGTGTTCACTGTGTTACTATTCCGTCAACATGTGCATATTTACCGGGCTCAGGTATGATCCGGTTCACCACTTTTTTATCGCTCTCCACCAAACCGTCTTTTAGTCTGATGATCCTTTGAGCGTGGCGCGCGATATCATCTTCGTGCGTAACAAGAATAATCGTGTTTCCGCGCTGGTGTATCTCATGGAAAAGGGCCATGATCTCTTCACCCGTGCGGGAGTCGAGGTTACCTGTCGGCTCATCCGCGAGTATGATAGCGGGATTTGTAGCCAGCGCCCGGGCGATAGCCACCCTCTGTCTCTGACCTCCGGAAAGTTCATTCGGCTTGTGGTGTATCCTGTCGCCGAGTCCCACGCTCGTCAGTGCCTGCGCTGCCCTCTCGCGCCTCTCCTGCTTTGGAACACCTGCATAGATCAACGGGAGTTCGACGTTGTGAAGCGAGTTGCTGCGCGAAAGAAGATTAAAGGTCTGGAAAACAAACCCGATCTCCTTGTTCCTGATCTCGGCAAGCTCGTTGTCAGACATCTGACTGACGTTGTTCCCTTTGAACTCGTAGCGCCCACCGGATGGAGTATCCAGGCAGCCGAGCATGTTCATCAGGGTTGACTTGCCGGAACCCGAGGGCCCCATGATCGCCACGTATTCATTCGCGTCGATCTTGAGCGACACGTCCACCAGAGCCCGCACTTCCTGGGTGCCGATCTTGTAGACCTTTTTTATGTTTTCAATAGTTATGATGTTCATCGTAAACCCGGTTTACTCTTTCTTGCCGCCGGTATTGCCCTGACCGCCGCCGTTGTCAACTTTTACGAGCATGTCGTTCTTAAGCTCTCGCGAGATCGCGCGATATGGTCCGCTGACCACTTCCTGACCTGCTTTAAGCCCGGTTTTTATCACGATGTAGTTGTCGTCGCTGATACCGCTGGTAACAGGAACTTCCTTAACCTTGCCGCCTTCAACCACGAAGACCATTTCAGCAGGTTTGTTCTTTTTTACCACCTGTTTCTTCTTGTTAACGGCTTCACCTTCCTGCGGCTGGGCTTCCATTTTTGACTCGTCGACCTTCGCGGTTACCGACTGGATCGGCACAGTGAGAACGCTTCCCTCGGTTTCAGTCTCAATCACGGCGTTGCATGACATACCGGGTCTCAAACCTGATTCGGCATCCTGTATCTTGATCTTCACTTCAAAGTTTACAACCTGCTCCTGGGTTCCGGTTCCGGTTGTCTTCGCGCTGTTCGAGATCTCTGAAACGAGTCCGATAAATTCTTTGTCGCCATACGCGTCAACTTTAATTCTGGCTGTGTCACCGAGCTTTACATTCACGATGTCATTTTCATCCACGTCAACAATGGCTTCCATGTTTTTGAGGTCTGAAACGGTCATCACGTTTGTACCCTGGCTGAATCCCGATCCGAGCACCCTTTCACCCTTTTCAACATTGAGTTTGGTCACTGTTCCGCTGAGGGGTGATGAAATGGTGGTCTTCGCGAGCTGCTCCCGGGCCTCGCGTACAGCCGCGAGATTCTGCAAGATGTTAGCGTTGGCGCCGTCAAGCGATGCCTTCGCCTGCATCCACTGGGCTTTCAGCATGTCATAGTCAGCCTGACTCGCCATCCCTTTTTTGAACAGTTCTTCAGTTCTGTTAAGGTCGAGCTGCAGTCTCTGAAGTTCGGATTCACGCTGTGCTTTAAGTGCTTTTGCAGATTCATGACTCGCTTCTGCCTTTTCAAGCTGTGAAGCATAGATGTCCGACTTGATCCTGAAAAGGAGTTGTCCCTGTTTTACAGCGTCACCATCCTTAACGGCGAGCTCAATGATCTCACCTGTCACTTCGGGAGTGATGACAACCTTGAACTCTGCTTCGATCTTCCCGGTCGCGGTTACTGTCTGAGTAACAGAACGGGTTGAGACTTTTTCAGTCTGCACGGTAATGATCTCTTCCTTTGATCCTTTCATTATTACCAGACCCACAATAACAGCGAGCAGTACGAAAAGGACACCAAAAACTATTAACTTTTTTGATCGCTTCTTCTGAGCCATCTTATTCTCCGGAATTAAGGAATTCTATTCAAAATTTTCTGTATTGATCGATCCAAGATCGTATTTCAACTGCTCTTCGAGTATAATGAGGTCGAAGAGTGAATTCACGTAGTCAACCTGAACCCTTACGAGGTCGGTGTTGGCAAGCTGAAGATTAATAAGGGTGCTTGAACCAACTTTATATCTTGCCTCTTCGAGTGCCCTGCTGGCTTCAGCACTTGTTATGCTTTTTCTCCCGACATCAATCTTCTTTTCGGCGGTTTTTATCTCAAGGTACGACTGTAACAGGTCCCTCTTGATCGCCTTTTGTAGATCGGTCAGTTCGATCTGCCTGGTCTTCACCTGTATCTTTGCCAACTGTTCATTCGCTGTGATCGAGTAACCGCTGAAAATCGGAATGTTCAGGTTAAAACCGAATCTTATCGTACGGTTATCGAAGATGTTCCACGGTGTCTGACCACCGAGGCTGTACGAGAGGCTGTTGGTGATAGTAGGCATATTCGCGCTGCCTGCAATTTCAACACCCGATTCAGCATTTTTAAGGTCGAGTTCAGCCTTTTTAACGTCGGCTCTTTTCTTCAGTGCTTCTGCCACAAGGTCGTCAAGCGGCACGTCGTACCAGTTGTCACCTTTTATAGTGTCTTTTTTAAGTTCTGTCAGCATTTTCACGCCGTCGGCGAACTCATAGTTCTCGGTCACATCAAGTCCGAGGTAATAGTAGAGTTGCTGCTTGGCGTTGTTCAGGTTCTGTTCGGTCTGAAGAAGGTCGTATTCCGCTTGACCGACATTCACTTCCTGTTTTCTTACGTCGGTAAGAATGCCCGCGCCAACGTCAACTTTAGCCTGGATCACTTTCAGGTTCTCCTTGTTCCAGTCAAGATTCTCTTGACGGACTTTAACAAGCTCCTGAAGGTTCAACACACGGTAGTAAAGGGTGATTGTCTGGTAAACGATATCCTGTTGTAGTCTTCTCAGATTAAGTCTGGCACCTTCGATATCGCGTGCCTTCATCGCCATGTTCGTATACTTGGCAAAGCCGTCGAAAACTGTGTAAGAAGAACTGATGCCGAGGCCCCAGCTTCTGCTTTCACTTTTAAGATCGAAGTCGCCCGCTTTGAAGTCGGTTCTCGACCAGTCCCAGGAAGCATTTCCTGAAATGGTGGGGTAAAGATCGCTTCTCGCTGAAAGAAGATTGCTCTTCGAGCTTTCGATAGCGTTTTTCGACTTTTGAACCGTCGGGTTGTTTCGGAAGCCAAGTCGGATGGCTTCTTCAATTGTCAGTAATTTCTTCTCCTGTGCATTTACATTCAGAAAGAGAACAACCGCAAAAAATGCTGCAAAGAATTTTGTCATTAGTCACTCCGGCGTGATTTTTGTCTATTTTTTGTAATCACTGTCCCAAAATATTGAAACGGCGGTACAGATAAAAAATTAGTTTACAAACGGCAATATTGTTTTATGAACGGTGGAACAAAACCGTAATTTTACCCTTTACTCCCCTGCTCAAGCAGTGATGGCGCCACTTCCATCATAAATTTGAAGGCCGCGTCGTATTCATTGGGTATTGTTCCTTCGAGAATTGCTTCCTCGATCGCCGATTTTATTATACCAACCTGCTTCCCCGGCTTCAGACCGAATGTGGTCATTATTTCATCTCCACGTACGGGTGACTGGAATGCCCGCAGGGCATCCTTCTCCCTGACTTCGAGAACCCGGGCCATCACTTTTTCGTAATTCTTCAGGATGTATCTCACCTTGTTCTCGTTCTTGCTCGTGATGTCAGCACGACAAAGGGTGATCAGGTCATCAAGGTCCTCCCCGGCCTCCACAATGAGGCGACGGATCGCTGAATCTGTCACTTCTTCCTTGGAGAGGGCAACCGGGCGGAGGTGCAGCCTCACGAGTCTCTTCACATAGGCGATCTTCGCGAACGGGAATTTCATCCTCTGAAATATCCCCTTCATAAGTTTGGCGCCAAGCTCCTCGTGCCCGTGGAAGGTCCAGCCGGTTCCGTCAACAAACCGTTTGGTGTGGGGTTTGGCGATATCGTGGACGAGCGCCGCAAACCGTAACCAGACATCATCCGTGACACGCGAAATATTATCCACAACTTCACAAGTATGGTAAAACACGTCTTTATGGTGATATTCATTCACCTGTTCAACCCCGCCAAGGTTGTGTACTTCGGGGAATATCTCCTTCATAACCCCCGTTTCATACATCAGCCTGAGCCCCATTCCGGGACGGTCAGAGGCAAGCACTTTCAGAAATTCATCGGTGATTCTCTCACGCGAGATGATCGAAAGACGCGGTGCCTTCCTCATAATGGCGTTATACGTTTCAGGTTCGATGGTGAACCCGAACCGGGATGCAAACCTGATCGCCCGCATTATGCGGAGGGGATCGTCGTCAAATGTTGTATCGGGCTCGAGTGGCGTGCGGATTATACCCGCGTTGATGTCGTCTAGTCCGTTATAAAGATCAAAAAGTTCGCCAAAATTACCGCTGTTTATTGAGGCAGAGATTGTGTTAACAGTGAAATCCCTCCGGGAGATGTCATCCTCAAATGTGGAGGGTTCAACCAATGGATTCCTGCTCTCCGGTGAATAGCTTTCCTTGCGGGCCGCCACAAACTCGATGTCAAAGTCGCCGTAATGGAAATTGGCGGTTCCGAAATTTCCGTAAACCAGCACATCCTCAACTCCCAAACGGCGCCCCAATTCTTCAGCGTAAGCGGTTCCATCGCCCACAACGAGAATATCAATATCCTTCTTGCCCACACCCAGGATCAGGTCACGTATGTAGCCACCGACCACAAAGATCTGTTCGCCCCTCTCATCACCAAGTTTCATCGCTTCAGGGATGAAGGGAAGCTTTTCAAGATTCTCTTTAACAAGTGTTTCAGCGCCGGTTCTTTCGATGAGCAAATTATATGTCCGTTTTATTTTTCAAATACAGCCTTAAATATACGATATTTTAGCCTATCCCGGGCTGAAGGGAGTTCTTTTTGATCAATTCCTTTAAGCACCTGATCAACCGCCGCGGGATCATTCGCCCGGGCGAGAAGCGCGCAAAGTTTCAGTTTCCCCGCGGGCGAAAGCTTTTCTTCATAAGCCTTTAGATCGTTGATCTGCGGAAAAGGTAACAGTAACCTGAAACAAATATCGGTTATTTCCTCGTACGCGGCCGGCTCACCGGTTTTCGAGGCAAGATCGAGCATTATTCTCAATCTCTCCACCGCGGGAGTAACGTTGTAAACGAAAGGGTTTATTCCTTGAGCGAGTATCAATTTAACGAATCTGTGCGAACCGGAAAACACGGCAGGGGTGTTCACTCTCCCAAGCCAATTGTCAGCCTCACCGGCAGTGGAAGTGTCGCCCGCGAGCACCGCGACACGGTACTTCAGAAGGTTCACTCTTCCGCGGGTGGCGTAGTTTTTGCCATTCAGATCAAAAGCCTTCAGTTCCTTCAACGCGTCAGCGATTCTGTTCAATAATACGAGACACGCGATCTTCCCCGAAAAAGCCTCAAATGAGTCGTTTGATGAGAGAATTTCATCGTAAACCTCAATCGCTTCACTGAATTTTTTGTTTTGGTAGAGTGAAACAGCCTCATTCATAAGTTCAGCAAGGTATCGCGGACAAGTCTTCCGGATCAAGGGTTGCCTTTCAAGATAGAGGTCAAGTTCCTCGGGGGAAATGCTGCTCTTAATTCCTGATATACCGGCTCCCCACCCTTCCAACAGTTCAGCAAACGGTTTCCCAAATGCTCCCGCTGCGTCACCCGTTTCATGATAGAGTCTGAACTTCGCGTTCCCTTCCTTCTCAACCAGGTATCGCGAAATTGAACCACTCAAGGCATAAGCAAGCGTGGGATTCGCGTCAAAAAATCCGAACCCGGGGAAGATCGAGGCCGGTTCTACCTTGTATTTTGAGGCCTGAACCGCCGCCACAAATTCATCGATGTCATATCCCCCCACGAAACCATCCCCCGCGGTTGCCGAACCCTCGATCAAGGCAGGATCAAACAGATATGCCACTTTAAAAGGCCCCCATCCGAACTCCGCTGTAAAGAGGTGCGCCAATTCATGTTTCAGGCTTTGGTCAAGATTTCCACGCGTGGTGAAAGCAGTCCCAAGCCAGGGCTTCGCCACGTCGGCATTCTCTACCCCCAACCACCTTTTTTTCGAGCCACTATCCTTGAAAATGATCGATTCGAGCACTCTTTTGGGTTGGATGCCGTAAAATTCCGAGAGTTGGGTGTAATATATCTCATGCGTAACCGCCACCAGATACCTCTCGGAGGGAGAAAGTTTTTCTTCTGAAAGTATGAAAAAGTGGGCCGTCACCACGCTGTCCCTGAAATCCCGGGTCATATCCTCTTTCAGGGTCACGAGCCCCGCGGAGGACGAAACAGGTAGTGAGAGAAGCGGCACCCCGGTGAGAATTCCGAGTCCCCACCACATCCTTTTCATCACCCCTTCCTCACGGAGTTTCCGTTCTAGGAGGATAATTGAAGCTGAGAACACCACTATCCCAAGGCGATAGTAGATCATCTTTTCGGTGACAGGGATGAATTCATCGTAGATCACGCCGGGATAATACGTGAAAATGGCGTTAAAGAGGAAAAACTGCGGGTAGAGGTAAAAATCCACCACCCAATTAAAGAGGAGTAAAATGAAGATGACGAAAAATATCGTTTTTTTAAGCTCGATCCCGGTCAGCAACACAACCGACGAGATGGCAATACCCACTACGGGAGCGGTTAAAGTGAAAAGCAGATAGTATTTCAGCCCGCTGACAAAACTGCAATCACCACGAAGTAGATGCGCGATAAAATAAAGTAAGGGGGGAATGGTGAGAATAATCGCCAAAGAACCTGCCGACCTGCCAATTGATCCTTCATCAGCGGTATTCTTAAAATAAAGAAGTCCCGATAACGCGGTTATCAGGACTCCATTTAATAGCGCTGTTTCATAGCTGAAATAACGGAGAACCGGCAGAAATAAAAAGAGGAGGTTGACTGAAAAAATCAACCCTGCCGGTGAAAACACCTTTTTTTTAATATTCTGTACCGGGGATCCGCTCAATATCCGCCCCCAGCTCCCTCAGTTTCTCTTCAAGACGCTGGTATCCCCTGTCGAGGTGATAGATCCTTAGCACTTCGGTTGTGCCGTGGGCAGCGAGTCCGCCGAGCACGAGACTCGCGCTCGCTCTCAGGTCGGTCGACATAACCTTCGCCCCACTCAGTTTTTTGCTCCCTTTAACCACGGCGGAATTGTCTTTAACCTCAATGGCTGCTCCAAGTCTGGCGAGTTCGGGAACATGGGTGAACCTGTCGCGGTAGATGGTGTCAGTAACTGTAGCCACCCCTTTTGAGATAGCCATGTAAGCGATCCATTGCGCCTGCATGTCGGTCGGGTACCCCGGGAAAGGTCCTGTGGTCACGTTTATCGCTTCGGGTCTTATACCCGTGGCATCAACGGTAACGGAAGTGTCGTCGTACGAAAGTTTCACTCCACTCTCCTCCATCTTGGCGATGATGGAATAAATATGAAGGGGATTTGTAGACTCAACTGTAACTTTTCCGCCCGTAATGGCACCCGCGAGCAGAAGTGTGCCCGCCTCGATCCTGTCGGGGATGGTGTCAACGTCAACTGAATTGAGAGTGTCAACTCCCTGAATGTGGAGTATCGGTGTTCCGATACCCTCAATCTTCGCGCCCATGTTTTTAAGCATTTCGGCGAGATTGGTAATTTCGGGCTCCATCGCGGCGTTATTCAGAATGGTTTCACCTTTGGCAAGCACTGCTGCCATAAGAAGGTTTCCGGTGGCGCCAACCGAGGGGATATCAAAGTTTATCCTGTTCCCTTTCAGCCTTTTCGCCTTGGCGATAATGTATCCATCAACCAGGTCGATGTGCGCGCCGAGTTTCTTCAGACCTTCAATATGGAGATTGATCGGCCGCGGACCCCAGGCACATCCTCCGGGAAGGGAGACTTTGGCGTATCCATGTCTGGCGAGGAGTGGACCAAGCACATAGACGGACGCGCGCATCTTTTTAACGTGTTCATAAGGCGCTTCAAGAACATTCACACCTTTTGTATCAAGCGAAATAACCTCGCCGCTGAAATCAGCCTCAACTCCAAGATGTCTGATGAGTTTGAGCATCGTGTAAACATCGTTGAGAGCCGGCGTGTTAAACAACTTCGAAGATCCCGATGCAAGCAATGCCGCGGGAATCAGGGCAAGGGAAGCGTTTTTTGCTCCGCCGGTTTTCACTTTGCCGGTAAGTACCTTGCCGCCTTTAATTATAAATTTATCCAATTCGATTCCGTTTAAAAGTTCATGTAAAGCAGCGCCCCGCCTGAAGCTGCCATGTAAAGCCTTGCCTTGCCGGATGTGACCGAGTTGATCAGACTCCCCGCCACGGCGGGCTGGTACTTCCAGGTCTCGCCACCGTCTTCACTTCTGAGAATGTCGCCGGTGTTTGAGATGATCACACCGTTGCTTGGTGAATTGAATCGCACGGCGATCAATGGTGCCGTAAGGTTCACATCGATCCTCTTCCAATCGGTGCCGCCATTCGGTGACCGGAATATCTGACCGCCACCTCCAACAAGCATGTAAACCTCTCCACCAATAGCCCTGATATCTTTCAGATATGTGTCGGTAACCGCTCCGCTGAGAGTCCAGGTGTTTCCGCCATCAACCGTTTTAACAATTGTGCCATTCTCACCAACCGCGATCCCACTGTTGTTATTGATGAAATCGGCGGCATAAAGGTTGTTCTCAACACCCGTTTTACCCTGCTTCCAAGTAACACCCTGATCGTCGGAGAAGAGTATCATTCCCTTGGATCCAAGCGCGACCACTTTTCCGGTTCCCATTACCCTGATACTGAATATGTCATCCTTACCGGGGATATTCAACTTTTTAATTACCGAGTCTTTCGGTACAAAAGCGAGCATGGTGCCTGCCGAGCCACCTATCAGAAATCCCTGAGCAGGTACGTGGGCAACCGTGTTCAACTCACTTGTTTGATTCGGACTCAGCTCACGCCACGTTGTGCCGTTATCGAGTGTGAATATTACTTTCCCACTGTCACCAATCGCGACACCCGCTCCGGAAGGATCGAAATCAACCGCGCGAAGGTTGAATGTGACACCGGTGTTGAACCTTTCAAATGGATTGGCGCCCTGATACTGCGGACTTGCCTGCGAGGAGAACGAGGTATCAATCCCCATGCCATCCTTCTGCTTGATCGTGTTCCTGAATCCGGTGATCAAGCTGTAGAAAAGGTAAACCGAGCCTATTAGACCCGCGAAAGCCAGAAGTGTATAGATGCCGAATTTTATCGATTTCTTTTTCCTTGCGGCATCCTGCTCTTCCATCGGGGAGCGGGATGAAGTGGTAACAGGCCCCTGTCTTATTATGTTCAGGGCGTAACCCACTTCCTGATTAAAGTCTTCGCAGCTCCCGAACCGCTTCGCCGGATCTTTTTCCAATGACTTTGAAATTATTTTATCGATCATCGATGGCAGCCCCGGAATTGACGCCGAGAGCTTGGGGGCGGGCTTCTTCAGGTGACCCTGCATGATCTCATATTCGGTGCCCGACTCAAATGGTGTCATACCTGAGAGCATCTCATAGAATGTTATACCGATCGAATAAATGTCACTCTGCCTTGTCGGCTCTTCAGCATTTATCTGCTCGGGACTCATATAAAGAAGTGTACCGATCTTGGTACCCGTCTTGGTGATCCCTTTTTCGTAGATCGATTTCGATATTCCGAAGTCCATTATCTTTGCCACGCCGTCGGCATTTATCATCACGTTTGAGGGTTTTATATCCCTGTGGATGAAGCCTTTCTGGTGGGCATAACCGACACCCCTGAGGATCTGCTGCAGCACATCAAGCGACTCGCCGAGTTCAAGAGACCCTTTTCGGTCGATCACCTGTTCCAGTGTTTCGCCATCCATGAACTCCATCGCGATGCCAAGGTAGCCTTGTTCGTCAATAAAGCCATAAACAGGAACAATGTTCGGGTGATTAAGCTTTGCCTGGTTCCTCGCCTCCCTCTTGAATCTCTCAATGAACTGAGCGCTCTGAGCAGTCTGCGCGTTCAAGATCTTAAGAGCACAAAATCTCTCAAGCTTCAGATCGAGTGCCTTGTATACGACACCCATCCCGCCTTCGCCGAGCTTCGAGATTATCTTGTAATTGCCTATTATGGCACCTACCATGGTAATACTTCTATTTGTTACTGATTAGAATGTAAGTGTAATTGTCGTTCGCGCCTTTTTTCTCAACTTTGTCGGAAATCCTGAAACTGATCTCTGAAAGGTCATTTTCACCAAGAAGTTGAGCAAGTTCATCCGTTGAGATGTTTCCGCTGACCCCGTCGGAACAGAGGAGGAATTTAATATCGTGTTTGTACTCAACGGCAAGTCTTCCGGTGTCGATCTCTATTGTATCCCTTTCACCTATCGCCCTCGTGATTACATGCCGGAAAGGGTGCTTCTCCGCCGCCTGTGGCGTAAGAAGTCCGTCATCAATCATTTGCTGAACTAATGAATGATCCCTGGTTATCTGGTGAACCTCACCCGAGTCGAAAAGGTATATCCTTGAGTCACCGGCAGATGCCCAGTAAGCCATCTTCTTCTCGAGATAAAGCGCCACAACCGTTGTTGCCATGCCGTCAAGGCTCCGGTCACCACTGGCAACTTCATTTATTTTACTGTTGGCATATTTTATCGAGGCCTGCAATCTTTCCGAAGGTTCAAGATCATCATTTCCGGTGAACCAGGCAATTATTGACTCAACAGCCACCCGCGAGGCGGTTTCACCTCCGTTATTGCCTCCAACCCCGTCGCAAACCACGGCAAGAAATCCTGCTTCCGTTTGCAGGGTATCCGCGTAATCCTGGTTACTCTCGCGGACAAGTCCTGTTTTCGATTCGCAAATATAATTTATATTCATTAAAACCTTCGCCCGCCGCCATTAATAAATGACAGGGCACATTGCTAAACTGAGAAAAAATCGAAAGTAAATTAATGTAAAATCAGCTAATAATTCAATAAACGGGTCACTAATATTCTGCCGTTGTCACATCCCATCACGAGCCTCCCGCCCGCGATCATTACGGGGGTCTTTACCCTGCCCCCTGTTTCCATTTTCTGTAACACCTTGAAAGTAACAGGATCAAGGAGGAGAAGATACCCGTCGTTCGCCGGGAGTAAAATTTTATCGTTAACAACGGTCACGGGTAGATTAATGAGCCCGCCTGTTTCATATTTTAATTTAAGCTCCCCGGTCTTAAGGTTTAGCTTGTAGAGCACGCCCCTGAGGTCGCCAATGATAACAAATCCGCCAGAAATGACGGGCATTGACTGTATTCTTCCTGTTTCGATCTGCCAGAAGTTGTATCCTCCCCTGCCGCTAAGTTGTAATCCTCCTGTAAAATGAGCGACAATATAGTTATCGCCAACGGGCAGAAATGAAGTGACGGGCTCGTTTTTCCCGGTTTTGAAGCAGTTGATCTCTCTTCTCGTGGTGTTTATTTCAGCAATGCTTCCATCTGAAAGTCCCGCCATTATCAGCTCACCCGACTTAAGTATCCTCGAAGTCACTGCCGCGGGTAGGTCGACCCAGCCGCTAACGGAGCCTGTGCTATCCAGAAAGGTGACTTTTCGGTCACTCGCCACTATCAGCGAACGCCCGTCTTCAAAAAGGGTACCGTTTCCGGTAATTTCCAGCTTTACATCCGCCTCTTCCTTCCCCGATAAAATATCATATTTCACAAGGCGCAGACCCGGTATAAGCTTTTTGCTGTAAAGGTAATACATCTTTCCGTTCAAGAAAACAGGCGGGGATGATATGGTTGAGTTCCTCACCGAGGCATATCCCGCGTGCTCGAGGGTGTTCACGTCGAAGGCGTGGATCCTTCCGCTCCCCTCTGCCGCGAACAGCCAACCACCGTGAAGAAGAAGTGAATTGTAGAAGAAACTCCCGTTGGTCTCCAGTTCAGTCACTATTGAGAGAGTGTCAAACTTCAAAATAGCGGGATCAATTTGAGCTGTTTCACGCAGTTCGATCTTGATCGAGGAGTAACAACCTGAAAGGGTGAGAACGGAAATGGCGAGCAAAATCAGTTTTTTCATCAGAAATCCCACCCGAAGAAGAACTGATAAAACAGACCATCCTGAAACCTGCTGAAATTGTTTTCGATCTTCTTCCCGATATCGTACCTGAAGACAATTATGTTAAAAAGGTTGAATCTGAAGCCGAAACCGACACTTCCAAGGGTTTCTTCGTAGGTTTTGTCCCAGAGCGATCCGGCATCAAAGAAGAGTGCACCCCTGAGCCCCGAGAAACTCATACCAAGGAACGGAAGCTGAACCGCGACCCTGTCGATAAGGGGAAAGCGAAGCTCAACGGATGTCATCCAGAATTTCTGACCTCTTAACCCGAAGCGCGGGTAACCCCTCAGATCCCAGCTTCCGCCGGCGATGTAGCGCCGCGTGGTGGTTCCCTCATTCCAGTAGAGTGAGCCGCGGATGGCGAGGCTTGTCGTGTAAAGCAGTCGGAGATAATGCCTGTAGTCGAAAATAAAGCTGTAGTAGCTCTCGTTCCCGAAG
The DNA here is from genome assembly GCA_964625575.1 of uncultured Ignavibacteriaceae bacterium. GTDB lineage: Bacteria > Bacteroidota > Ignavibacteria > Ignavibacteriales > Ignavibacteriaceae > UTCHB3. Next base: position 21,345 of record CAZVBQ010000004.1, read on the forward strand.
CGGATATCGTGGGTCATGCCGAGCTGCGCGCGCAGTCTGATGCCATCGAGCGGCCCGGTCGGCCCCCACAGGGCGTTATCGAAAACGTACGCCACACTGTTCGAGACGAGAAGCGAACGTTGATCGTTCCCGAAGCCGATAATGTCTTTGTTCACGTTCGCGAGTGATATTGATGTTTCCACCCGGTCGAATGAAGAGAAGGGGTATTGCAGAAAGAAATATGTGCCGTAGCTTTTTTCGTAATAGTATTCATCGCTCTCCCTCAGATCATATCGCCTCCCGCGGTAATTGAATACCCCGTACCCGTAATTGGTTCGCTTTTTCGTATTAAGCCGGGAGATGTCAATGTTAAAACTTTCGAGAAACTCCGACTGTGTTTCAGCGGTATTGAACAGAAGCAGGAAGTAGCGGTCATCCCCCAGCATGTCGCTCAAAGAAAGCACCGCCCCACCCCTCGTGCCGAAAACGGGATCGGTCGAAATCTGGCTTTGGGCATAGTCAAGCGTGTACTCCTCCCTGTATTTTACCACTGCCTTTTTTGCGTTGCCATCGATGTGTGGATATGGTTCCGCTAATGCAGCGTGCTTTAAGTCGCTGATAACGGGCGGAAGTGCAGATCGCTCCTTCGGCTTGTACGCATATATCTCGAATGTCAGTTTCTCAATTGAAGTGAAGAAGAATGTGCTGTCACGGTACGAAAAAGGAGTCTCGAGGCCTGAATAGAGGGCGGAAACGGGGCGGGCGGTATCAGCAAATCCTTGGTCTGTAACCGGTATCTCATACAGATTATACACGCCATCCGCGTCGTTGGCGGCAACAATTCGCTTCCCCCCGTCAAGGAGTCTGGGCCAGGCGAAATTTGACGAGGCAGCGGTTACGGGTTCAATTTTGCCCGTTTCAGTGTCGAGGGAGAAAATATTGTCGATGCCCGCGAACTGTCCCCCAAGCCGGTCGGAAGTGAAAAGGATTTCGTTCTTTGTCCGTCCCTGCACGGGTGACGCGTCATTGAAGTTGTCATCAGTCAGTTGCTTCAAACTGCCTCGCGTGGTCGACCAGAGGTAGATATCCGTTGAGCCCTCACTGTTGATACCTTTGAAGAGCAGATCGCCCCCGTCTGTAAATCCAGGATCAGAGATCGAGAGTATCCCGTCAAACCTTAACATGCCGGTGGTGCCCCGAACATTCAGATCGTAAAGGTGTATCACATCACTCTCCCCCGAACGCGTCACAAAAGCGGCTATACCTTGCTTCGAAACGGCAAGTGATGGTGAGAAGAGGTGCACCGACTCATGTTCTTTCCCCCTTTCGGCTGTGATCAACCGCTCCGTTTTTATAGTTTTGGTGAAGGTTGAGTCAGTTTCAGTAAGATAAAGCGATGAATAACCGTCTTTATTGGCGGTGTATACAAGGTAGTATTTATTGTTAAGGGAATCGATGAATACATTCGGATCGAAATTGTAACCTCCACTTATCACCTTCCTCGAGGCCATCGCGTTCGATGAATGGGTGGTCACCAACGGATAGTATTTCTTCCTTTCGTGATCAAGCCACTCCGCGTCGATCTGTGCAAGTGGCTTGCCCAGGGTGATGGAGAGAACGTCATCAAAATCCTCCGAAAGGTGCATGTTCTCCAAAACCCGGAGAACGAACCACTTCCCGTATTTTTCACGCACGTACTCCATGAATGCCTGCCCGAACTTGTACATTATGAAGGAACCGTAAACAGCATCAATGTTCGCGAGGCCGGTAAAATAGTTGTTAAGCACAGCGTCTCGCATCACCATGTTAGCCTGAGCGTCGGGACGGGTTGAGTAGAACTCAGCCAGCCCTTCCACAAACCAAAGCGGCGGGAAGTTGGTATCCATCCACTTCCTGTCTTTCGAGATCCGTGAGAGCTTCGAGGTCATGAAAACGTGCGTTAGCTCGTGAAATATCACGTGTCTGAATTGCCCGACCGACCCCATGAACGGAATAACCACCCTCCCCTTCATGAACTCGAAAAAACCGCCGACCCCTTCGGGTATGAATCCCGGTGAGATATTGGTCTGCTGAAAATTTATGTGGGTATTGTAGAAAATTAGTGGAATTCTGTAGGTGACGGTGTGTTGAAGGTCCTCTTTGAGCACGCTGAATGCTTCTTCGGCTATTCTGGCACCTGTTTCGGCTATCGGCGCGGTTTCAGAATCAAAATAGATGTCGAAGTGCTCCGTTTGGAGTATCCGCCAGTCGAAATCCTCATACTGCACCTTGTTCCGCCCGAAATAATAATACTGGGCATTCACGGGTGTGACCGCGAGAAAGATCAAGGTGGCTGCTGTGACAAGAAGCAGTTTCTGCAGATAAAAACCGTTCAGATATTGTGGTTGATGTTCATTAAACCCGCCGGAGGTGTCGCCCTCAGATCAGGTACCGGGTGCGCTGAATGTTGAATTCGGCGAAAAAGGCCTGAATTTTCTCGATCACTTCCTCTTCCGATGAGCACTTCAGACACTCGTCAGCAAGCTCTTTCGCGCGGCTGTAAGTGAATGATCTGATAGTCCTCTTTATCGAGGGAGCCGCCACGGGTGATACTGAAAGCGACTTCAGCCCGAGCCCCACAAGCACCGGCACCGCGAGCGAGTCAGCCGCCATTTCACCGCAGATGCTTACCTTTATACCCGAGTCCTTTGTATCTTCAAGAATGTAACTCAGGGTGCGAAGTATCGCCGGGTGAAACTCCTGATAGAGATCTACAACCATGTCGTTTCCGCGGTCAACAGCCATCATGTATTGTATAAGATCGTTGGTTCCGATGCTGAAAAAGTCGCTCTCTCTGGCAAGCTGGGTTGCCAACACCGCCGCTGACGGCACTTCGATCATTATACCGAGCGGAAAGTTGTCGCTGTACCTCTGCCCGGCAGCTTCAAGCTCCGCCTTGCACTCTTTTATAAGTTCCTTCGTTTCCCTGATTTCTTTTATTGTTGAGACCATCGGGAGCATGAACCTGATGTTGCGATTCATCGCGGAGCGCATTATCGCCTTGATCTGCTGCTTGAAAAGTTCTTTGTTGTCAAGAAGGAAACGGATACCTCTTAAACCGAGGAAGGGGTTCTTTTCCGAAGGGTGGAAAAGCCTGGTTTTGTCGCCACCGAGATCGAAAGCGCGGATCGTGACCACGTCAGGGTAGATCCTTGATGAAAGATCGGAGTATATCCGGGTTTGCCTGTCTTCATCGGGAAATTCACCGAGCTCTTCAATAAGCTGCTCGGTTCTGTAAAGCCCTATCCCCTTCGCGCCCATCGCCGAGATCTTCTCAACCTCGCCGCTGACGTCAACGTTCGCCTGGATCTCCACTTCAACACCGTCGAGCGTGATGGGTGGAAGGTGGACAAGCTCTTTCATCCCCTCGTTCACCCGTTCAAGGTGAGCGATCTTGTCTCTGAAGAAATCCAACTGCTCCTGCGTTGGATTTATAAAAATGTAGCCGTAAAAGCCGTCAACTATCAGTTCAGTGTCGGCTTCCACCATTTCAAGAATTTTCGGCACGCCGAGAACGGCAGGGATGTTAAGTGATCTTGCAATAATGGCGGCGTGCGAAGTAAGGCCACCATGTTCCGTCACGTAGGCTTTTACGTCGTTTCGTGAGAAGAGGATGGTGTCGGCAGGGGTAAGCATCTCACTGACCACTATGGTGCCCGCCACTATGGTTGAAGACCATCTCTCTTTTTTCAGGTTCCTGATTATACGGTTCCTGATATCTTCAATGTCGTTCGCCCTCTCTTTCATGTATGGGTCGTCAACATCGAAGAGGATGTTCATAAACTTGTTAAATTCTTCTTTTACTATGCTTTCGGGCTCCCGCTTTTCGGTGATGATCCTTCTTTCTATCTCATCAACCAGGGCGGGATCTTCAAGCACCAACAGTTGCGCCTCGAAAATGGCCGCGCGCTGCTCCCCCATCTTCTCCTTGGCGACGCTGAATATTTTATCAAGCTCTTTTTTCGATCGCTCAAGTGCCTCCCTGAATGCTGCCACGGCCTCTTCCACGTCGTCAATTGTGCCATCCTTTACAACTATGGCTTCCTTTGAGTAAACATAGGCATTGCCAATGAAAAGTCCCGGAGCGGCGGGAATTCCCTTTAGCCAGTTGAACGAACCACGCAGAAGGACATCGTAGCCTTTCATAACTCTTCAAATCCCCTTTCAAAGAAGGTGCACATCTCCTCCGACATCGATTGCTCGTCGGCTCCCTCGAAATCAAGATCGAGCTCGGTTCCCTGAGCCGCGGCAAGCGTCATCACGCCGATAATCGATTTGCCGTTGATCCTGTAGCCATCTTTCGAGATGTAAAATTGTGATTTGTACTTTGAAGCGATCTTAACAATCATCGCGGCAGGCCTTGTGTGCAGCCCGGCGCGGTTTACGATCTTAACTCTCTTGTTGATCATCCGTGTTGTACCTATTTGGTGCGGTTAAGAAGGGCGTTGGCTAGCGCGGCGAAGAGCTCTTTGTCATCAGCATCCCTGAGAACATTCAACCTGTCAAGCGCTTGCAACGTTAATCTTTCAACTTCGTTTCTGGCGTCTTCAAGAACGCCGAGCCTCTCAAACATGTCGCGATAAAACGCGATTTCATCCGGTTTGGCGCCTTTGTTCTTTACAAGACGCTCAAGCGCTTCCCTGTCGCTTCCGCTGCTCTTCGCAAGCGCGGTTAGGAAGAGAAATGTCTTCTTTCCTTCAAGAATATCGCCCCCGACCGGTTTTCCGAGGGTTTTTGTATCGGCTGTAATATCAAGCAGGTCATCCTGTATCTGGAAGGCAAGCCCTACAAGCCAGCCGTAATCAGCCAAGGCTTCAACTTCGGCATCACTTCCGCCACCGAGGATCGCGCCGACCGCGCAGCACATCCTTGAGAGCGCTGCGGTTTTCTTCCCGATCATCTCGACATATTCGGCGAGTGTTACCGACTCCCTCACCTCAAAATCCTTGTCGAGGCTCTGCCCCTCACACACTTCTATCAGTCCGCGCGTAAAATACTCCACCGCCCGTGCGTTCCCTTTCAGGTCTTTCTGAAGGTACTCGTAAGCCGCGGCAAGCAGCACGTCACCTGTGAGTATCGCGGTTGAGAGGTCATATTTTATGTGAAGTGTCGGGTTACCGCGGCGGGTGTCGGAGTTGTCCATAATGTCGTCATGAACGAGTGTGAAGTTGTGCAGCATTTCAACGGCCATGGCAGCGTTGGTCACGCTTTCGAACGATCCGCCCACTGCCTTCGCGGAAAACATTACGAGAACAGGCCTGATCCTTTTGCCGGGACTGTCCATAATGTAATCCGCCGGTTCGTAAAGTGAGGCGGGTTGTCTCCCCTTCATTACATTGGCGAGCAGTCCATCGATTTTAGTTTTTACATCGGTATAAAGTTTATTAAAATCTTTCATTATCAGATCAGTTCCGTTTTTTTCTTAATTTTATCCATCCTGAACTCTTCAAGCGTGGGTGAACCCGTAAGGAACATCACCTTCTTAACCGTCTCAAACCAGTCCTTTACCATCGTAACAACACCCGTCTCACCACCGTCGTTCAGTTCACGCAAAATTCTCCGCGCGGAGGCTACATAATCAGCGCCGAGCGCGAGGGCTTTAGCGGTCTCCATCCCTGTGTTTATTCCGCCCGAAGCGGCAAGTTTAAATTTGTACTGCCACCTCAGGTCGTGCACCCTCCGGATGCAGTATGTTGTGGGGAGGCCCCAATCCCAAAAGTCATGGGAATTGTCGCCGCCGTTGCGGAGTATCTCGACACCGCTCCAGGTTGTGCCGCCCGCTCCGGCAACATCAACCATGTCTACCCCCACCCAGAAAAGTTCATCGGCTGATACATCATTGATCCCCGCGCCGGTTTCTTTCACTATCAACGGAATATCAAGGTTTTTCTTCACGTTCGCTATGGCTGTCAGCAGACCCTGAAACTTGATCTCGCCTCCCTTCTGAAAAAGCTCCTGAGGGGCGTTCAGGTGAATGGCGAGGGCGTTAATTCCCGAGTTCTTTATCAGCTCATCGAGCAGATTGATGATGCCGGGGTCTATCATCTGTGCCGCGCCGATATTCCCGATCAGGGGTACACTTCCGGCAGCGTCGCGGATGCGCTTAAAATGGTCGTTAAACTTCGTGGTGCCGAGGGCGTAACGCTGGCTACCCAGTCCGAGAGGGATGTTCAACTCGCGAGCCGCGCTCGCCAGTTTCAGGTTAATGTTAACAGTGTCTTCAGTTCCCCCGGTCATGCAGGAAATGAAAAAAGGGTAGTCGATCGTCGTCCCGAAAAAGTCGGATTTCAGGTCGATCTCGTCGATATCCACCTCCGTTATCGCGTGGTGGATGAACGAATAATGCTCAAAACCGGATGTCACACCCTTGAACGCGACGGCATCGGAAGAACAAAGCGCGATGTGCTCCTCTTTCCTTTTAAGTAATTCTGGATCGACTGACATTCGTTATAAAAATCTTGTTCGTAAAAACTTTAAAATAATCATTTTTCCCATAAATTGATAATGATTTTACGAAGGGTACGGCTTCAATAGCGGGAAATAAAAAAAACTTGTACGCCCGGTGTTGTTCTCTCTCCGGGTAAAAAAAAAAACCGCTGATCAAATAGCAAGTTGAACCTCGATGATCACAACTTCACATCTGCCTCTAACTCATGCAATTATTCGTTATATTTCCCTCTTGATTCCCGGAATTCTATGAGCTACGAAATGAAGAAACGAATACCATCCAAATCATCGAATTACGCGAGCCTGATTTCCGAAAGTGCTTATTTCGTCGATAAGACCGGATTTATTTTAAAGCTTGAATCGATCAACGACAGGTATTTATTCTTCCTTCGTCCCCGCCGTTTCGGTAAGTCGCTTACTCTCTCAATGCTTGAATATTATTACGGGATTCAGTACAGTGACCGGTTCGATCAACTCTTTGGCGAATATTTTATCGGCAAGCCGGAAAACACCACATCACTTCGGAACAGTTATCACATCTTGACTTTTAATTTCAGTGGTATCAAGACTCAAAACACTGATCAAATAGAAACAGAATTTAATTCTGAGATATCTTCCCAGATCATTAGATTTTTGAACACCTACAATATTGGTTCAGAGAATGATCAGGAAGTTTTCCACAGCGATATTTCCAGCCCTGATCTTCTCAGGAAGTTTTTCACATTGTTTGAAAAAATTGTTCCGAATGGGCAAATATATCTTCTGATCGATGAATACGATCACTTCACAAATGAGCTTTTTTCTTTTAACCCCGGGCACTTCAAAGAGGTAGTCTCCAGAAATGGCTGGGTCAGAAAGTTCTATGAAGTGATCAAACAGTATATGGGAGAAGGGATAATCGACCGGTTTTTCGCCACCGGTGTTACTCCCGTTACCCTTGACAGCATGACCAGTGGGTTCAATGTGGCTCAGAATCTGACTTTGCATCCCGATTTTCACAACTTGGCAGGATTTACAGAAGATGAACTTCGAGGAATGATCGAGGGCACGATCCATGAAGAGGGAAATTTTGTTATTGACCCTGTTATAGCCGATATGCGCGCCTGGTACAACGGCAGCAGATTTTCGCGGGAGGTGAACGAGAAACTCTATAACCCGCAGATGGTGATTACATTCCTGTCCGCGTTCAGTCGAAACTTTAAATATCCTGACGAGATGGCGGATATTAATGTTACATCTGACTACAAGAAAATCGCCAATATTCTCAAACCCCTTCCGGGCGAAACTTCCGAAGAGATAATTCAGGAAGTGCTGGAAACCAACCGGATCTCCGAGAAACTTACGATCCAATACAACTTCGAGCTTCCTTACACCAAAACCGAAGCAGTCTCGTTACTGTTCTACAATGGATTGTTGACCATCGAGAGCGGGTTATTAGGCCAGTTCAATTTTGTTATTCCGAATTATGTCATAAAGCAGATGTACTGGGAATATTTCCGGTATCTTTTCATAATTTCCAAGAATTTGCAGTACGATAATTCAAAGATCAACGATGGGATAATTGAAATGGCACTTCAGGGCAAGATCGACAAGTTAGTCGCGTATGTCCACTCGATCCTGAAGAGTCTCTCAAACCGTGACTTGCAAAAATTCAGCGAAAAGAACATCAAGATGATCTTCATGACACTTCTTATGGGAAGCAACGCCTACTTCGTAAAAAGTGAACAAGAAAACAGGGATGGATATGCCAACCTTGTTCTTCTCCCGACAAAGCTCAACCCGGGGAAAGATAACTTCCTTCTTGAACTGAAATACCTCAAGAGAAGCAGCAAAGATGCTATCGATGCCGAAAAAAACAAAGCGATCGAACAGGCAAAACGGTATGGATCAGAACTTGAAAAAGAGGGGATGATCTGCAAGACCTACGCTATCCTGTTCACCGGGAAATCCGGCTATGCTGTCGCTGAGGTGGAATAATCCCCGGGATCAGGAAAAATTTTAGGAACCTTTCGTTGCCACGGTGAGTAAAAAAATATGAAAGGAGCCGCTGCCATCAACCAACGGTACACCTTTCGACACAAATAACCTTTTCAGGTTAGACTCAACGTCATCTTAGGCTGTCTTCCGCAACGGACAGCCTTTTTTTTCGGTACTTCGGTACTGCGGTATTTCAGTACTGCCGTGTTTCGTCCGCCAGTGGCGGATTGGGGATGAAACCGCGAAGGGCGCAAAGCTCGCAAAGGGGGTATGAGAAATGAGGTAAAACTCAAACCAATAGCAAGGTTTCTAAATTATTTGATGGAGGAATCCGATAGTACCCTGAAGGAGAGTAGAATAACTCATAAACCAACAAATGTATCTTGGTCTATTTTGGGGACAGTGTTCTAAGATGCCTGCACCGAAACACACTTCGTTTTATGGGCGAGGTAACTCAAGAATGCGGTCGGCTTCTTAAGTTACCTCTTTTGAATATTTTAAGTTAAATCAAGAAATATCCCTAAAAGCTTAAATCCGTGGATTTACGCAATGAGGACTATTTAAGTAATATAATTTTCTTGACTGAGATATATTCTTGTGCGTTGTTCAAATTTTTGGAAGTCATTAGCAACAAGTATACACCTGATGACATTGCGGATGCATCAACATCGAACATGTAATAACCGGGATTGTACTCCCCTGACACAAGTTCTTTTATTTTTTCACCGGCACTATTATACATAACAATCACAACCTCGCTTTTTGCATGTAATCCAAATTTGATAGTTGTGGAGGGATTGAAGGGATTCGGGTAGTTTTGATAGATTGCTGTAGCATCTGGCAATATGGAATTATCATACCTGATCGAAGTACTTGGAATGAAAGTTGCCATGATTGTGTGATTTTCAATAACATTTTGAAATTCAAAACTGTTATTTACTCCGACGCTCGAGCCGTCAACCAAAACCTGACTTATCGCATAACCACTGTTTGGCGTTATCGTGTATGCCTGCGATCCGCCATGAGTAACAGTCGTATTCCCAAGTGGGGCGATTGTTCCGCCTGAACCTGCAGATGACACTATGGTATAACTCATCTGGGAAAAAGTGGCCTGAATTGTGTGGTTTTCCTGTACCGACTGAAAAGTGTAAGTTGATACCGCCCCTACGCTCGAGCCGTCAACCAATACCTGACTTATCGCATAACCACTGTTCGGTGTTATTGTGTACGTCTGCTGTCCACCATGTGTAACAGTCGTATTCCCAAGTGGGGCGATTGTTCCGCCTGAACCTGCAGATGACA
>CAZVBQ010000004.1:31188-42750 GCA_964625575.1 uncultured Ignavibacteriaceae bacterium
TTATTGTGTACGTCTGCTGTCCACCATGTGTAACAGTCGTATTCCCAAGTGGAGCTATTGTTCCGCCTGGACCTGAAGAAGAGGTAATAGTATGATTTGAATAAATTGTGGAACCAGCCGGGTAGGTGCTTTGCATCCACATAAACTGATTGGAAGTCATTGGTATCGGTTCATTAAGAAGGATTGTACTTCCCCCTGGATAATAGGTAAAAAATGCATTCTCGTCAGCGAAGTGGCGTGACACTACACTCCCGCCTCCCGCCTCAGGTTCTAGAATATAAATCTGATTACCATTCGTGCTTTTGTAGAGAAGGTTCCTACCTGTAAGAATGGGGATTGTTGAATTCGTAGCTGGTGTTGACGGATAAGATAAACTTCCAACAGTATTTATCGGGTACACATAGTATTCAGACTCCCAGGATGGGAAAAGATTATTGAGTGCATCCCCTGTTGCCGCCCATTTTCTGTTTTTTTGGTAATAGAATATTTTTGCATGCTCAGGATCGGATGAATTCATGTTCCTGGGACGCTTGATCAATTTTCCATCTGTCAGACTAGGAATTGGATAGACTGTAGTTGTCGCAACTGAACCTGAGCCACCTACAGTAGACCAGACACCCCCCTGATTTATTTGAACCTTTACACTTATTCCTGTGGCGCCTCCACCGATCAACCTATCAGAGGTGATGTATGCACGCTTATTAAACAAAGGACTAATCTGACCCGAACCAAGTACTAAACTAGATCCACTGGTCAGCCGAAATGAATCACTGCCAACAGTAAACATGACACCCCAATCATTGAGAGTAACACTAGATGTACCAGCATTTTTAATTTTGAAGAGAACTTTTAAGTTCTTTTCACTCTCAAAGGGTTCTATACCTCCATATTCGCTTGAAGGAGGAAGCGCGTAGATTGTTGAAGGATTTGATCGCGTTGCTGTGACACTAAGATACTGTGATACGTCAACCACGATAGATGCTGATGAATTATTGGATTGGATAAAATTTGATGGGTCATACCAACTTGGGACTATACTGCTGGGGCCATACCCACGATATCGCCACTCTCCATCAGGGTCAAGGGCTGTCGAGTAAGTACCTGATCTAATCCCAAAATGTAAGTGAACAAAGTTATAACCTCCATTTTCGTCAGGATTGCTGGAAAGATATCCTATAACCTGACCCTTGGTTACCGAACTTCCGGAGCCTATAATATTTAGGGCTCGAAGGTGCCCATAAACAGAACAGACACTAGTATTATCTGGAAGGCGATGCTCGATTACAACCACATAGCCATAGTTTGTATGCTTGTCAACATGCTTAACTACACCGGTTGCTGTAGCATATACCGGTACCTCAGTCGCTTGTAAAACATCTTCGCCGAGATGGTAACCGGGAAATGAATTATTATAGACATTGAAGTCTTGGGTTACTGCCCAACTTCCTTGGAGAGGATAGCTAAACCCGTTAGATATCTGCGCGTATGCTGCAAAATAGAGAAGCAGAAAAATAACCGGAACATGGAGTAAATGTGTTTTCATGATTTCTATCTCCTAAATTATTAAATTAATTATTGAGAGATAAATTCACATCAACGCAAACTGCTGAACATCCTAAAAGTACATAATACTTCAAATCAACCGGTATTTATCCAAAGCCTTCCTTTCTTTCCCGATTGAAGATGCATAGTATAAGATTCCCTACAGTACAAAAAAATGAATATAGAAAAAGGGTAACATTATGTATTCGAATTTCCCAGCTGCTGACATCTGCGTCAACATATTCAAAATGAAACAGGATCCCAATTGTATGATAATTATGGACATCACAGAAAAATTTGTTCCTAAACGAAAATCCCATGAGAAGCAGTATCTAACTACCGTCTGTTTGGAATCCCATAATTGAGTTCCACACGAAGACGGTCTATAAATAGACTGTGTATTCCTGTTTAATTCAAATAATTTATCCTATATAAATATAGATATTTTTTGTGACATATAAATGAGATATTAGCACATTTAACAGAAAATTTTTTTTATTGTCGCAATAATTATTACATTAAGTTATAACTTTATTAAATAAATTTTTAGACAATTGAAACGAACCTTCAAAAAAAGTCATCTTTAGTCTATGCATCTAAAGAAATCCGCGTGTATCTGCGTCCTTCAAAAAACTCCGTGAAATCCGCGTAACTTTAAAATAACACCCGGGTCTCCGGGTCTTTGGGTCTCCGGGTCTTTGGGTCTAATCAAAATCCGTGTAATCCGTGTCTCATCCATTTAATCCGCGTAACTTTGATACTAACATTTAACATTTAACATTTAATATTTTTCAAGTTTATTCCTTAAATTTCGACACCGTTTTTTTTACCGTCGTATAATAAAATTACAAGGCTGCCATGTCTGAAGATCAAAAAAGACTGCTTGAAACAAAACTGTGGGATATCGCCAATACCCTCCGCGGGAAAATGGATGCCGACGAATTTAAAGATTATGTTCTCGGCTTTATTTTCTACAAATACCTCTCCGAAAAAATGCACCTCTATGCCGATAATATTCTTAAACCCGATGGAATACTCTACGCGGATCTGGATGAGAACTCCCCGGACGGAATGGAAATTCTCGAGGCGGTGAGGGAAAACGCGCTTGAGGCACTTGGTTTCTTCCTGAAACCATCGGAACTCTTCAGCGGACTCGCCCGGAAAGGCAATTCGATCTTTACGGATAACTCCTCCGCGTTCATACTCGAAGACCTTCAAAGAATTTTGAAACACATAGAAGACTCAACCCTCGGCACCGAAAGCGAAGACGACTTCAACAGCCTCTTCGAGGATATGGACCTTAACTCAACGAAGCTCGGCAAATCACCCGACGACCGGAACAAGGTGATCGCGCGTATCATGCTCTCACTCGATCAGATCGATTTCAAACTCCAAGAAACAGAGGCGGATGTGCTCGGCGACGCTTACGAGTACCTTATCGGTCAGTTCGCCAGCGGCGCGGGGAAAAAGGCGGGCGAGTTCTACACCCCACAACAGGTTTCGAAGATTCTGGCGAAGATCGTCACCACCGGCAAAACGCAGCTTAAATCGGTCTATGACCCCACTTGCGGCTCGGGCTCTCTCCTCCTCCGTGTGGCGCGGGAAGTGCAGGTTGCCAATTTCTACGGTCAGGAACTGAACCGCACCACCTACAACCTCGCGCGAATGAACATGCTCCTTCACGGAGTGCATTACAGAAATTTTGACATCCGCCTCGAAGACACCCTCGAGCGGCCGCAACATCAGGACTTCAAGTTCGAAGCGGTCGTTGCCAATCCCCCGTTCTCCGCGAAGTGGAGCGCGAACCCCCACTTCATGACAGACGACAGGTTCTCGCAGGCGGGTAAGCTTCCTCCATCTTCAAAAGCCGATTATGCTTTCGTTCAGCACATGGTGCACCACCTTGACGATAACGGCGTGATGGCTGTGGTGTTCCCCCACGGCGCACTCTTCCGCGGCGCGGCTGAAGGACACATCAGACGGTTCCTGATCGAAGACAAGAATTACCTTGACGCGGTTATAGGTCTGCCGCCGAACATATTTTACGGCACGGGCATCCCGACCTGTATTCTTGTTTTCAAGAAGTGCCGTGAAAATCCTGATGATATCCTCTTTATCGACGCCAGCCGTCACTTCGAGAAGGTCAAGACACAGAACTTCATTCGCGATGAGGATGTGGAGAGGATCATCGAAACTTACCGAGCCAGAAACACCGTGGAGAAATTCAGTTACCGCGCCCCGGTGAGCGAGATAGTTGAGAATGAGTACAACCTGAATATCCCCCGCTATGTGAAAACGGAGGAAGAGGAGGAAGAGATCGATCTCACCGCTACTGCCCGCGAACTCGCTGACCTTGAGGCTGAAATCTCCCGCGTTGATGAAACCATTGCCCTGTTCTGTGATGAACTCGGCATTTCAAGACCTGTATGAGGTGAAAAAATGAACAACGGACAGGAAATTATAATCTACAACACCCCCGACGGCAAAGGTTCAGTTGCCCTCATGGCTAAAGACGGAAATGTCTGGCTGAGTCAGGATCAAATGGCAGAACTTTTTGACACCTCCAAACAAAATATAGGTGGTCATGTTCGTAACATATTTAGCAGTAATGAGTTACAGGAAAATTCAGTTGTAAAGTATTTCTTTACAACTGCCGCTGATGGCAAGCAGTACAGGAAGTGGGCGAATATCACAATTGACATCACGAACATATTAAAAGGCGAAGTGATAAAACTTATTTCAGTATGTAAGTATTCCTTACATACTGACGCTGATGGTATCGTCAACCGTTATGACTTTGAAGAACTCAGACTACTCGAAAAGCAATTTAAGTACAATGAGGGGAAAGCATGAGTGTACCAAAATTAAGGTTCCCCGGGTTTGATGGTGAGTGGGAGCTTAAAGAACTGGATAATATAAGTGGCGGTTCTTCATATGGAATGAATGCCGCGGCCATCCCATTTGATGGGCACAATAAATATATCAGAATAACTGATATTGATGAAGTCTCACGACTATTTACTCCGAACCCGGTTACTTCACCGGATGGATCGCTCTCAAAAGATTATAAATTGCAGGAAGGTGATCTGTTGTTTGCGCGGACCGGGGCAAGTGTCGGAAAATCGTATTTATACAAAAACTCAGATGGCAATTTATTTTTTGCAGGGTTCTTGATACGATTCAAAATTGATCGAGCTGATCCAGCTTTCGTGTTCTATTCTACATTAACGCGCAAATATCAGATCTGGGTTGTAAAAATGTCTATGCGTTCGGGACAACCTGGCATAAATGCAAAAGAATATGGAGCTCTCCCCATCTCTCTCCCCTCTTTGGAAGAGCAGAAAAAAATCGCGGGGTTCCTCTCTGCCGTGGATAAGAAAATCGAGCTCCTCTCCCGGAAAAAAGCCCTGTTCGAGAATTATAAAAAAGGGGTGATGCAAAAACTCTTCTCTCAGCAACTCCGTTTCAAAGACGATAACGGCAATAACTTCCCGGAGTGGGCGGAGAAGAAGATTGTTGAAATTGCAGAGATCAACATGGGACAATCCCCGCCATCAGATTCGTATGGAATAGAACAGATTGGGTACCCCCTTATTCAAGGGAATGCCGATATTGACAATCGGAAGACATCACCTCGACAATGGACTACTGCCCCAACAAAACTGTGTGACATTGGTGACATCATACTTACAGTTCGTGCGCCTGTAGGTGCGGTTAGTTTATCACATCATAATGCTTGTATCGGTAGAGGTGTTTGCAGTATTAAATCCTCAAGCCAGGTACATTCTATATACTTATATCTTTGGTTTATATTGTTTGAGAACAAATGGGACAGTATTGCCCAAGGGAGTACTTTTACAGCCATAAATCGTGCCGATATTGAAAGTCTGGGTACCCCCTTCCCGTGCCTGGAAGAACAAAAAAAGATAGCAGACTTCCTCTCATCAATAGATGAAAAGATAGAACTCGTCGGCAAGCAGATAGAGGGAATGAAACTTTACAAAAAAGGTCTGCTTCAGCAGATGTTTGTTTAACAGGGAGAACCAATGAGCCATCAATCTGAAGGCGCGCTTGAACAGCAACTGATCTCCGAACTCACGGAACTCGGATACAAGTCAATTGAGATCAGCGACGAAAAGGGACTGCTCGAAAACCTCAGGCTCCAGCTCGGCTGGCTAAATGAAACGGTGATCTCACCGAAGGAATTCGACCGGATATTGAACCACCTGAACCGTGGCTCCGTGTTCGAACGCGCCGCGACACTCCGCGAACGGATGCACCTGCAACGCGACGACGGCACAGACACCTACATAAAGTTCATCGAACAGGAGAATTGGTGCCGGAACCACTACCAGGTCGCCCATCAGATATCAATGGAAGGGAAATTCAAGAACAGGTACGATGTAACCCTCCTCATCAATGGGCTTCCCCTGGTTCAGATCGAACTAAAACGCCGTGGAATCGAACTTAAAGAAGCTTTCAACCAGATAAACAGGTATCAACGGCACTCTTTCGGAGCTTCACAGGGACTTTTCCAGTTCGTTCAGATCTTCGTGATCAGCAACGGCGTTAACACAAAATATTACGCCAACAACCGGGAACAGTCGTTTAAACAGACATTCTTCTGGACCACGAAGGATAACGGAATACTCTCCCGCCTCGAGCTTTTTACCCGTGAGTTCCTTGAACCGTGCCACATCTCGAAAATGATCACCCGGTATGTCGTGCTTAATCAGGCAGAAAAGGTTCTCATGGTTCTGAGGCCATACCAATATTACGCCATCGAAGCTATCCTCGACCGGGTGGAGAACTCGGAGAAAAACGGTTACATCTGGCACACAACCGGCTCGGGGAAAACCCTAACCTCGTCAAGGCATCGCAGGTGCTCACCCGCTTTACAAAAGTGAAAAAAGTGATCTTCGTGGTCGACAGAAAAGACCTCGACTACCAGACCTCGTGCGAGTTCAACAGCTTCTCACCGGGCTGTGTCGATGTAACCGAAGATACCCGTTCACTTGTGCGGCAACTCGCCGATGACGGCACCAAACTGATAGTGACCACAATTCAGAAGCTCAACAATGCCATCCACAAGCCCAGGTTTCGTGACGAGATCAACTTCCTGAAAGAAGAAAAGGTCCTCTTCATTTTCGATGAGTGCCACCGCTCCCAGTTTGGCGAAACCCACGCCAGGATAAGGAAATTCTTCAACCGCGCGCAGATGTTCGGGTTCACGGGAACACCGATATTCGCGGAAAACGCGGTGAAAAACGACCTCGGCAAACGCACCACCAAAGAGCTCTTCGACGAGTGCCTTCATAAATATATCATAACCGACGCCATCCGCGACGAGAATGTGCTCAGGTTCTCGGTGGAGTATATCGGCAAATACAAGGAGAAGGAAACAGGAAACGCGCTCGATATTACCGTGGAAGGGATCGACACGAAGGAACTGCTCGACTCCCGTGAGCGGATCGCGAAAATTGTGGATTACATCATCAGAAACCACAACCGGAAGACGCATGACCGGCAGTTCAACGCGATCCTCGCCACAAGCAGCATCGAAACACTCGTGAAATATTACGAGATCTTCCGCGATCTGAAAAACAATGGGCAGCACGACCTTAAGATCGCCACCATCTTCAGCTTCCGCGCGAACGAGGAAGACCCCGAGACGGACGACGACACGCGACACTTCAATAATAAAGGAAAAAACGGCGCGGGAGAGGTGAATCTCTTCGGGAGGGACAAGCTCGAGGAGTTCATCGGCGACTATAACAGGATGTTCAACACGAAGTTTACCACCGCCGACACGCAGTCGTTCTACAACTATTACAACGACATTTCGAAAAAAACGAGGAACAACGGGATCGATATTCTGATCGTGGTTAATATGTTCCTCACAGGTTTCGACTCCAAAACCCTCAATACCCTCTACGTAGACAAGAATCTGCAATACCACGGACTGATCCAGGCATACAGCCGCACAAACAGGGTGCTGAACGAGAAGAAATCGCAGGGGAACATAGTGGCGTTCAGAAACCTTAAAGAAGCCACCGACCAAGCGATTGCACTCTTCTCGTACAAGGACGCGAAAGAGATCATCTTCATGGAACCTTATGAAGTTTACGTGAAGAAATTCAATGAGATATGCGGCGAGCTCCGCGCGATAGCTCCTGACGTTGACACGGTGAATGAGTACCAGACCCGCGAAGAGGATGTGGAGTTTGTCTTCACTTTCCGGCGACTCCTCCGCGTGAAGAACATTCTGGTTACCTTCTCAGATTTTTCCTGGTACCCGCTGGATATGTCGGAACAGGAGTTCGAGGACTACAAAAGCAAATACCTCGATATCTGGCAGAAGATCAAGGAAAACCCGAATAAAGAGTCGATTTTGAATGATGTCGATTTCGAATTGGAGCTTCTCCACCGGGATGACATTAATGTCACGTACATCCTGAAACTCCTCGCCCACTACAAGAACGCCCTCGATGCCGACAAGAACAAGATAGCCGAAGCAATTGACGACCTCGTGAGAGGCACCCCAGAACTCAGAAGCAAACGGGAGATGATAAAGCAGTTCATCCTCCAGAACCTCCCCGGTATCCCTTCTGATGAAGAGATTGAGGAGGAATTCCGCAAATTCCGGGAAGCGGAACGGGAAAAAGCTTTCAATACAATCTGCGCCGAAGAGAAGATCTCCCCCGAAAACCTCAACAATGTGATAAGCGAGTACCTCTTCTCCGAGAAGCTCCCTTTAACCGATCAGATAATCAGCATCCTCTCGGAAACCCCCTCTGTCCTCACCCGCCGCAAAACCGCCGAGCGGGTAATCGCCAGGATCATGGATTATATCCAAACCTTCCTGGAGGGGTGAGAACGAGAGAACTCCAGAACTTCAGAACTCCAGAACTTCAGTGTTTGGTCCGCCTGTGGCGGATTGGTCCGCCTGTGGCGAAGTGGGAATTAAACCGCGAAGGACGCAAAGACCGCAAAGGGGTTGTAAAAACCACAGAGCCCACAGAGCCCACAGAGTGATTTCTTCAATTGGTCAACTTTATCCTTCATACTTGATACTAAAACCTCACCCTTCACCCCTCACCCTTCACACTTCGAAGAAATCAGCGTGTATCCGCGTCCCTTAAAAAAAATAACATTTAACATTTCACATCTAACGTTTAAAACACTATATTTCGGTGAACAACGAAATGAATTATGGAAGATAAAGCAAAATTCTTTAAAGTGCTGTCGGATCCGAACCGTTTGCGGATACTCAAGATGCTGCAGGTGAAGCCGCTATGTGTATGTGAGATAACCGCCGTGCTCGATCTGGCGACATCCACTGTTTCGCAACACCTGAAACTTCTGAAAAACGCCGGATTCATCCTTGAATGGAAAGACGGTAAATGGGTTAACTACGAGCTTAACCCCAATCCCCGCGATAACAGGATCACCGCCCTCCTCTCTTCACTCGATTTCTGGATATCGGATGAATCCGCCATTGCCGCGGATAAAATCAAGGTGCTCCAAACCGACCGGGCAGTGATCTGCTGTAAATAAAAAATTTTTATGTAACATTTCGGTATTTAACGAAACAATATGAGCATTTCAAATCAACTTCACGAGACAACAGGCAAGACATCAACGGTTGCCGCGGCACTTCCCGGCAAAAAAGAAAGGATACAATAATGACTGAAATCAGAGTATATGGCACAGGTTGCGCGAACTGCAAAAGACTCGAACAACTGTGCTATGACACCGTCGCTGAGATGAATATCAACGCCAATATCGAGAAGGTTTCCGACCTGATGGAAATAATGAGGTCGGGAATCATGTCAACTCCCGGACTTTCAATAAACGGCAAGATTGTCTCCTCGGGCAAGATACCGACGAAGGAAACCCTAAGGCACTGGATCGAGGAAAACAGCTAAGATGAAGCGAAAGATCGCGACCATTCCCCTTTTTCTGGCCGCCTGGGTTCTTACATATTTCAACCTTGAGACAATCTCCGGTTTGATCACCTACGACGTGCTGAGACTTGAAAAAGGCTCACACCTTGGTGATTCGGTTTTCTTTTTCATATTCGAGGTGCCGAAGGTTCTGCTCCTCCTTACGATAGTGGTGTTCGTAGTGGGGATCATCAGGTCGTACTTCTCACCCGAGCGGACGAGAAAATTGCTCGGCGGAAAGAGACAGTTCGCCGGTAATGTGATGGCAGGGCTGCTTGGCGTGGTTACACCCTTCTGCTCATGTTCAGCGATACCTCTCTTCCTCGGATTTATCGAAAGCGGTGTTCCACTTGGCGTAACCTTTTCATTCCTGATCGCTGCTCCGATGGTGAATGAAGTGGCGGTTGTCTTGCTTTTCGGTCTGTTCGGATGGAAAACCGCGCTGATCTATGTCACTTCGGGACTCACGATCGCGATAATATCAGGTACCATTATCGGCAAGCTGAAACTCGAAAGGTACGTTGAAGAGTGGGTCTATCAGATAAGATCCGCGCAAAATGATGAACCGGAAGAGAAACAGCCGTTCACCGAACGGATCGGTAAAGGTTTCGAGGCCGTTAATGACATTCTGCGGAAGGTCTGGCTATATGTAATCCTCGGAATCGCTGTGGGAGCCGGTATCCACGGCTACGTTCCGGAGGATTTCATGGCATCATTCATGGGAGATCAGGCCTGGTGGTCGGTACCACTTTCGGTGCTGATCGGAATTCCAATGTACTCCAACGCTGCCGGGATCATCCCGGTTGTGCAGGCGCTTCTTGAAAAAGGCGCGTCACTCGGAACCGTACTTGCTTTCATGATGTCGGTTATAGCACTCTCACTTCCGGAGATGATAATACTAAAAAAGGTGCTGAAGATCCAGTTGATCGTTGCATTTGCCGCGATTGTGGGCACCGGGATAATGATCACGGGATTTATTTTCAATATGATTTTCTAACGGAGAAACGATGTCGACACTAACTAAAAAACTCACATTCCTCGACCGTTACCTGACCCTATGGATATTCCTCGCGATGGGAATCGGAGTGGCTTCAGGCTACCTGTTCCCTTCGGTTGTGGCTTTTTGGAATTCTTATCAGTCGGGAACCACCAATATTCCGATCGCCATCGGGCTGATACTGATGATGTACCCACCGCTCGCGAAAGTGAAATACGAGGAACTCCCTGATGTCTTCAGGAATGTCAGGGTTCTGATCCTGTCGCTGGTTCAGAACTGGGTCGTCGGGCCAATATTGATGTTCCTCCTCGCGATATTTTTCCTTCCTGATCATCCCCACTACATGGCAGGATTGATAATGATCGGACTGGCAAGATGCATCGCGATGGTGATCGTGTGGAATGATCTCGCCAGCGGCGATACTGAATACGCTGCCGGACTGGTTGCCTTCAACTCGATCTTCCAGATCCTCTTTTTCTCGGTGTACGCTTATGTATTCCTTACCGTGCTGCCCGAGTGGTTCGGTCTTCAGACCTTCAAAGTTGATATTACTATCGGTCAGATCGCCGAAAGCGTATTTATTTATCTGGGTATCCCCTTCCTGGCGGGAATGATCTCGCGCTTCGTTGGACTGAAGTTGAAGGGAAAAGAATGGTACGAGAAGAAATTCATCCCGGTTATCAGTCCTTTAACTCTGGTAGCACTTCTTTTTACTATCATGGTCATGTTCTCACTTAAGGGAGAGTATATTGTAAAGATCCCGCTTGACGTGGTGCGGATAGCCATCCCGCTGGTGATCTATTTCGTGATCATGTTTTTCGTCTCATTCATTATGAGCAAGAAGGTTGGTGCAAGTTATCCGAAATGTGCCACCCTGTCGTTCACTGCCGCGAGCAACAATTTTGAACTTGCCATCGCTGTCGCGATCGCGGTGTTCGGCATCAATTCCGGCGAGGCATTCGCCGCGGTGATAGGTCCATTAGTAGAAGTGCCGGTGCTTATTTCACTGGTTAATGTGTCTTTGTGGATTAAACGGAGATATTTTACACAGGAAGCATAAAAGAATAAAAGGTATAG